>CAWCZP010000006.1:0-376641 GCA_963800055.1 uncultured Acidobacteriota bacterium | reverse complement strand
TGTCGTAATACAAACTAAACTCGAGCGGATGGGGACGCATGCGCAGCGGCGTGATCTCGCGTTCCCGCTTGTAACGAATCCATCGCTCGATCAATTGCGGACTGAACACGTCACCCTTCAGCAGAAAATCGTGATCCGCTTCCAGCGCCTTCAGTGATTCATCCAGGGAACCTGGCAACGTCGGAACGTCTTTCAACTCTTCCGGCGAGAGATCGTAAATGTCCTTATCAAGTGGTTCACCTGGATCGATCCGGTTCTGCACACCGTCGAGACCCGCAAGCAGCATCGCCGAAAACGCGAGATACGCGTTGCACGACGGATCGGGTGGACGAAACTCGAGCCGCTTCAATTTCGGATTCGTCGAGAACATTGGAATACGAATCGCAGCCGAACGATTGCGAGCCGAATACGCGAGATTCACAGGCGCCTCGAATCCGGGTACGAGTCGTTTGTAACTGTTCGTCGTCGGCGCAGCAAAAGCCACGACTGCCGCTGCGTGTTTCAACAACCCACCAATGTAATACCGAGCCATATCAGAAAGTCCCGCATAACCATCGCCGGCGAAGAGTGGCTTCTCGTTCTTCCACAACGACTGGTGACAGTGCATCCCCGATCCGTTATCACCATACAACGGCTTCGGCATAAACGTCGCCGTCTTTCCAAACTGGTGCGCAGTATTGCGAACTACGTATTTGAATATCTGAAGATTATCGGCGGTCCCCAACATCGTGGAATAACGGAAGTCGATCTCACACTGGCCCGCTGTCGCAACTTCGTGATGATGGCACTCGACAGTAACGCCGCATTTGCCGAGCGTGAGTGAGATTTCGGATCGCAAATCGGATAACGAGTCGATCGGCGGGACTGGCACGTAACCTTCCTTAGGACGAATGTGATAGCCGAGGTTCGAACCGGCAAACTCGTTTGCATCACGACCGCTGTTCCAGTGTCCTTCATCGGAGTCAAGAGAAAAACCCGCAGAATGTTGTTCGTTATGAAACTTCACTGAATCAAAGACGAAAAACTCTGCTTCGGGACCGAAGAAAACAGTGTCTGCAAGGCCGGTGAATTTGAGATAACTTTCGGCGCGCAACGCGACCGACCGTGGATCGAACGCGTAACCTTCTTTGGTTATCGGATCGACAGCATTGCCGATCAGACAAAGCGTGGGTTGTTCCGCAAACGGATCCATCCAAAAGCGGGTCGCATCGGGGACGAGCAGCATGTCTGACTCGTGAATCGCGGCCCAGCCACGAATCGATGACGCGTCGAAGCCGAAGCCATCTTCAAACTGGACTCTCCGAGTTCGGCGATCGGGAAGGTCAGGTGTTGCCAGGAGCCTGGTAAATCCGTGAAACGAACGGAGACGAATTTAGCGCCCTGGTCGGTGGCGTATTTCAAGACAGTCTTAGGGTTCATTTGATCTCCTGCAGATTAAGGGAGTGTTGGGGGTGCTCTTCGCCCCTGCGCGGTGTTGGTGCGAAGTATGTTGGCGTGCGTAACGACTCTAAGAAAACAGTCGTGCGGCATTGAACGGCTACGAGTAAAAAACCGCCATTATAGTTACGTACCGTATGATGTCAAGGGTAAACTCGGCACCCTGCCAACGCCCGAAAACTCTGTCCACAGATTACGCAGATTTCCGTGTAAATCTGTGGATAAAGGGCACATAAAAAGTTATAGACCGAAATGGCCATTTTCTGTTACATTGCGCGGCTAAAGCGTTCCACCCAACACAACTCCGCAACTCGATTCGGAAAATGTACATCTGTGTATCAGCTACTGGAATGTGTCGCAATCAAGTGTTACTTCTAAGGCAGGAGACCGCCAATTGACCACTGCAATCGAGCAAACGCTCGAAACTTATGGAATCGAAAACTGGAGTGCTGGCTACTTCGATGTTAACCGGAAGGGAAATCTTATCGTCCGCCCTGTCGAGGGAGATCCTCGCTCGGCCGACCTCAAAGAGATCATTGACGACCTTGCCAAACGTGGCATTACCACGCCCGTGCTGCTGCGCTTTCCACAGCTTGTTGCAGCGCAAGTAAGAAAACTTCAGCGCGCGTTTAGCCGCTCCATTCGGGAGTTTGAATACCAGGGAGCGCACATGTGTGTTTACCCGATGAAGGTAAACCAGCAGCGGTCCGTGGTGGAGGAATATCTCCGCGAGGGCTCGCGCTACGACTTCGGACTCGAAGCCGGCTCCAAAGCAGAGCTCTACGCCGCTCTCGCGCTCGAACAACCGAGTGACAGCCTTCTGGTCCTGAACGGTTTTAAGGACGAGGAATTCATCGAGCTTGCATTCGCCGGCGCAAAGGTCGGAAAGAGAGTCGTAATCGTGATCGAGAAACTGAACGAACTCGATCACGTTCTCAACGTCGTTGAGCGTCACGAAGGAGCACTGCCGATGCTCGGCATGCGTGTGAAGCTCTACTCGAAAGGCTCGGGTCGTTGGGAGAAGTCGGGTGGTGAAGCAGCCAAATTTGGATTGACGACGACCGAGTTGTTGGAAGTGATCCGTCGTCTCGAGGAAGCCGATCGCGTTGACATGCTCAAGCTTCTTCACTTTCACATCGGCTCGCAGCTCACCGACATCAAGCGCATCAAGAATGCGATGAAGGAAGCAGCTCGCGTGTACGCGAAGGTCTTTCAGATGAAAGTTCCGATCGACTTTCTCGACGTCGGCGGCGGCATGGCCGTCGATTACGATGGCTCGAAGACTGCTTTCGATTCTTCAGCAAACTACACGGCGCAGGAGTTTGCGAACGACGTTATCTACACGATCAAGCAGGTCTGCGACGATGAGAACGTTCAGCATCCGACGATCATTCAGGAGTCAGGTCGTTTCCTTGCGGCTTATCACGCGATTCTGGTGACGAACGTGCTCGACGAGATCGAAACTGTGGTTGAAGACATCACGCCGATCGCGATCAATGAAGACGATCCGCAAGTAGTGATCGAACTCGGCGACTTACGCGAATCGATCACCGTTAAGAATTATCGCGAGTACTACCACGACGCTCTCGAACACCGCGAAGAGTTGTTCACCTTGTTCAATCTCGGATTGATCTCGCTTGAGGACCGGGCCAAAGGTGAAGTGCTCTTCTGGGACATTTGCGAGCGCGCGGACAAGTATGCGCAGCAGGCGAAATACGTGTCAGAAGAGTTTGGCGATCTTCGACGTCTGCTATGCGCAAAGTATCTGACTAATTTTTCAGTGTTTCGCTCCGTGCCCGATCACTGGGCGCTCGATCAACTGTTTCCGATAGTACCGATTCATCATCTGAACAAGCCGCCAACGGAATACACGACGCTGTGTGACATCACGTGTGACTCAGACGGTGTGGTCGACAAGTTTGTGGACCTGCACGACGTCAAACAAGTGCTGGAGCTTCACGCCCTCAACCCGGATGAGCCTTATTACCTGGCATTCCTGCTGGTTGGCGCATACCAGGAAGCGATGGGAAACAATCACAATCTTTTCGGTGCTCCTCACGAAGCCCACGTACACATCGACGAGGAAGGCTTTCTCATCAAGAAAGTGATTAAAGGAACGACTGTCGGGGCCGCCGCGGAGCGAGCGCGCTACGAGCGCAGCCTGTTGCACGACGGTTTTCGCCGTCTGATTAATCGTCGCGTCAAAGACGGAGAGTTGAGCGAGGCTGACGGCGCCGATTTGGCCCAGTTCTACGAATCTCGTTACGACGCTTATACGTATCTCGCGGTGAATGGAGTTAAGCAGCGTTCGCGGCGCAGGACCGATTATTAATTATGTAATTTTGAAATTTCATCCAAACGTTAAGTCCGAGAGGTTCACAACCTGCATGGTCACTCAACGAAAACCAAAAGCATCGAAGTATCTGACTACTCCCACGCGTCCAGTCCAGGTGGACCGCGATCGTTCGGTGGCCGGACTCCTTGAGAAGATGGAAGGCACAGGGTTCGGCGGGCGCCAACTCGCCGAAGCTCACCGTATTTGGCTCGACATGCTTGGCGACAACACGACCATCATGGTCGCAGCTTCAGGCGCGCTGATTCCCGCGGGGATGCGCCGTTTGCTCGCGTACGTAATCAAGAATCGCTTCGTCGATGTTTTGGTCCTTTCGGGCTCGTTGCTCTTTCACGATCTACACGAAACACTCGGGCGTTATCACTTTCAGGCGCACCCGACAATGACGGATGCGGAGTTGGAGTCGGCGCAGATCAGTCGCATGTGGGATCTGCTTGCCAGTGACGAAGAATACCGGGAAGCGAAGGAATGGATTGGCGGATTTACAAACCAGTTGGACCAGACGCGCGCGTACTCGGTGCGTGAGTTCTTGCATTTGCTCGGCCGTGAGCTCGCCGAGATTGCGTCGGAAGATGGTGTGTTGACCTCTGCTTATAAAGCGCGGGTTCCGATCTTTTGTCCTGCGATCGCCGACAGTGGTCTTGCAGTCGGGATCGCCGGCGCGCGTTTCGAGAAGAAAAACAATTTCCTGTTTGACGTGATTCAGGATGTGCTCGACATGATGAACGTCATGATTCACGCGCGCGTTTCGGGGATCATCAATCTCGGTGGCGGAACGACGAAGAGTTTCATTCAACAATCGACGATGTCGTCGTTCATGCAAAAGGAACATCACCACGGGCACAAGTACGCGATCCAGATCTCGACCGACGCTCCTCACCCGGGCGGGAGATCGAATGCCGTGTCGTTTGACGAAGGATTGATCTACGGGAAACTCGCACGCGGCGCGCACACGGCGTACGTTCCCTGCGACGCCACGATCGCGCTGCCGATACTAATCACATCGCTCTCTCAGACCGCCGCGAAGTACATGAAGGGCCGCAAGAAACCGAACTTCCAATTCGGCCGCGAACTGATTATCGAGGCTCGTAACACAAACAGCACAAAGGTCATCACACAGTGAAGCGCATGAACCGAATTGATTCTGCGCTACTGTGGTTCTGTTCCTCTCACGAGATTCCGTTGCGCGTACATTGCCTTGTCCGCCTGTTCGATCGCCTGGCCAAGATCCGTCAGTGAAGTAAATCCCGCTACTCCGAAAGAGACGGTGACGGTGACGGGCATTCCGATCCAGCGCTCGGCGTTCTCTTCAAGAATCTTATTCAGCTTTGCAATGCGACGGCTCGCCTCAGGCTGTGGCAACTTGAACATCAGCACGAGAAATTCGTCACCACCCCAACGGAACAACATATCGTCAGCTCTCACGAGGGAACGCATCGCACGCGCGACTGCGCGAATCGCCTTGTCGCCGACAGTGTGGCCCATCGTGTCGTTGATTGGTTTCAGATTGTCGATGTCGAGCACTGCAACACTGCCCGAAGTCACAACCTCCTGACCCGTCTCGGGGCCGCGCAACAGTGAATGGAACGCGTGTCGGTTGAGAGCTTCGGTCAACGGATCCATCTGGACCAACAGCTCGAGTTGATCGCGCGCCTCAAGCAGTTTCTTGTTGGCCATCTCAACTTCGCGACGCACACTTTCCATCAGCACCATCACCGTGCCGAAGCCGAGCAGGATCTCAAACAGCAGATCGAAAATCGACGTGTAATGCAAATATCCCAACGGCACAGTGATTCCGAAGAGTCCCTTGCGCGCTCCGAACACGGGCACGTAGTGAAGAAATCCGATCGCGAGCAGCATTAACGCGACTGACATCACACGAATGCCCGGACTCGGTTCTTCCAATCGCTGACCTCTGCGTAGAGTGAAAAATGCAACGAGGAACAGAACCGCGAGGATCGCCGAGTGAATCATGAAGAGATCGTTGAAGTCGGCGGATGCGTGCGGCAGTACGAGCGCGACTACGAGAGCGGGGATCAGGAAGTATTTGTGTTTTCGTAGTCAGCGACGCTGCCGGTCATCTGGCTGCGGCAACCGGCGATGAAAAGTAATCCGAAGATGTATTCGCCGAAGAAGTAGACCGAGTAAAAGAATGTCTGGTTCGGGGCAAGCTGAAAGCCGATAAACAAACTCAGGAGCGACACGGAGAGGCTGGCCCACGAGGCAGTCCAATACCTGAGCGCATTGCTCTTGATTGATGACCGCATGAAGATTGAAAGCAGGGTAATTAGGAGGACGCCACCACACTGAATGGCGAGACCGGCATTCGAATCCATAAACAGGGACCTCGTTAGGAGAACGAGTTTGCCTTAGAAACGCGGGCTGGTGAGTTTGGAATGACTTACCCGGGACTAAACCAAACGGGAGAGCTTCTGGGCGGTAAGGTCTAGAACTTGAAGACGGGATAGCAGACCCACCGGCTGTGATTCTAGCCGACGAGAGGGTGCGAGGAAAAGCGTTTTGTTAAATGGTTCTACGCCTTAGACTTACAAGCTGCTGAGGACTTTTGCCTCAACCCCTGCTCAATCGATTTACAGCGGGGGCAAGCACCCTTCCTGACATGTTCTTCATTTATTCAGAACAGCCGGAGGAAGAACAAGTCAGGAAGGGTGGCTTGCCCCCGCTGTAAATTCCTGTCTAACTTATAGTCAACCATTGCAGCACTTCTTCCTCACCTGCGCTGCGTGTACCGCCAACGACGTGAATGAAGTACTCTTCGAGCGACACTGGTCCTTCGCCATCGCCCTCGACACGTATTCCCTTTCGCAGTTCATTCAACGATCCGGAAGCAAGTAACTTGCCCTGCGCGATGATGGCGATGTCAGTGCACAGGCGCTCGACGATCTCGAGCACGTGGGAAGTTAGAAAGACCGTCAAGCCTCGCTCGGTTAATCGTGAAAGCAGATCTTTCAGCGTCCGTGACGCGATTGCGTCGATACCCTCGAACGGCTCGTCCAAAAAGAGTATTTCGGGACGATGGATCAGCGCGCAGGCGAGCGAGAGTTTTTTCTTCATGCCGTGGGAGTATTCGATGATCAGTTTTCGCGGCTCGTTTTGCAGTTCCATCAGCTCGAGTAGTTCTTTTGAGCGTTGCGCGATGTCTTCGCTTCGCAGCCCGTACATTCGTCCGGTGAACGACAACATCTCCGCGCCGGTGAGTCGCTCGAAGAGATTCAAATCCTCGGGCACAACGCCGATTCGCCGCTTCACCTCCATCGGTTGTTGTCGCGATATCGAGATCGAGCACGCGCAACGTGCCGCTCGTTGGAGCGAGCAGGCCGGTGAGCATTTTGATCGTGGTGGATTTACCCGCGCCGTTGGGGCCGAGAAAGCCGAAGAAGCTGCCACGGTTAACGCGCAGGTTTATGTGTCGACGGCGACGAAGTCACCAAACTGCTTGACGAGTGAAAACGTCTCCACCGCGGGCGCTGCTGACGACATGTTCGATTTGTACGTGGCAGCCACGCTAACCGGTCAATTTGCGTTCTATCGAGCTAATGCCGCAACAAGGTCTTCGCGTCGTCAGCACGAACGTAGGCCGGCAGTTCTCTGTGCGTGCTCATGAGGAAGGCGTTCGAACTGGATTGAAGCGCGTTGCCGTGCGTCGCGGCCAGGCGGACGAGGCGGCCGAAGGGTGACCAGCCGTAGTAGTAACCATCTTTCAGACTGACGAGGATGTCCGCCGTATGCTTCACTCGCGAAGTAAACAACGACTTGTAGATGTTCGGGACTGCATCGGGATAACGATGTCCGGCAGTCTTCTCGAACCATTCCTTATCCGTCGCAAATCCGCTTCCGAAACCAGCTAACTCAAGCGGATCTCCACTCAGATTCGAATACCGGAAACTATCAGACTGGCTTTCAATTCGCGCTTGTCCGCGATCGCTCTCGAGAACAACTTGATCACCATCCTTATACACCGCGAAATCGACACCCCTTACTTCCGCGAGCACGCGGGCCATCTCCGGAATACGCTCATCGTCCGGACAATAAACCGCGGCATAGCTGCATAGACCAAACGCAGGAACTACAGCGTGAAAGCCCCGCCGGGCGAGCGTCGACTTCAGATCCGCACGACGATTCTCTTCGAGATTCATCCCATGGTCCGAGAACATCACAATTTCAGTCTCCTGGCCACAGTAACTCTGAATCTCACGCAAGATCTTGTCCAGTGATTCGAGCGCGACGGAAAGTCGCTCCGGTCCCTGCGCGTGCAGCAAACCGTCTGTTGCTTTCAGAAAAGCAAAGTAGTCGCGAGTTTGAGGTGCTGCGCGGAAGCGTTCGCGGAACCGTTGCATGTCGGTGCGCCAAACTTTCTCGGGCGCGACGTAGATCAAAAACTCAAACGGCAGCGGCTCCTGGTAGTCGAGGTCGTCCATGTAAGACGACGGGATCTTGTCGGGCGTGCGGCGGCCAATATACTTCCTGATCCCGCCGCGCAGTTCACCAGCGCTGCGATCGAAATAGAGACTCTCGTAACCCGCCGGCGGAGACGCTCCGAGCATCGCCGACAGCGCCACGTTGGTCATCGTCGGGAACGGTGAGAGAAGGCGTGTCGGTGGTCCAAAACCATCGAATAGCCCACGACCCCTTGGCAGCCTCGATCAGTTTGTGAGGCACACCGTCGAGACAAAGTAGCAAACGTCGAGGACGCGATTTACCGGCACCATTTCCCTGCATTGTGTCACTCCAGCGTTAATCTGTGTAATCTGTGGATGGATTTACTGTTCCTCGTCCGCCTTTACAACTTCTGACCTGTACGCTTGCTTCAACCCCTTCTTGGCTTCGTCGTGCGCGTCGTAAACGTTTGGACGAGCCAACACTTCCTTGTATTGCGCCAGCGCTTCATCACGCTTGCCCGCAACGTCGTAGGAACGCGCGGCGTAAAGATGGGCCATCGTGATCAACCCCGCTTCCGCGCCATTAACTTTCGTTGCCGCGAGAAACTCCTTCGCAGCACGATCGTGTTGACCCGCGTTCATAAGCACTTCGCCGTACTTGAAGTGAATCAGATCGAGCGCGCGCGCTGCCATTTCGCGCACTTGTTTATCACGCAGCACTACTTCGAAAGTAGCGAACGCTTCTTTCTCTGCCTGCTCGGCGCCCGCAACATCGTTCTCTTTTCTCTTCACTCCGGCCAGCGACACCAGCGCATCTGCCGTTTCGAGTTTCAGGAGATAATTGCGTGGATACTTCGCGCTGAGCTCGCGCGCCAGTTTCAGCACATCGCCGAAACGCTTTTCACGTCGATAGAGAAGCACGAGAACAGTCTTCGCATCGTCCTGCGCCCAACGGCCTTCCTTCGCGACCTGTTCGAGCATCGCGAGTCCCTTCTTTTTGGAACCACGGAAACCACCGATACCGGCAAGCAGCTTGTACGGCAATGGCAATGATCCAACGACGTACTCGTAAAGTCCGATGGTTATTTGCGCATCGATATACTTCGGATCGAGTTTCATCACCTCACGATGATGATTGACGGCGTCGTTGCCGTCGCGAAGCGCGGCCAAGTGGCGGCGTTCGACGGCTTCTTCGAAAGACGCTTTCAGTCCTTCTGTGTTTGCGAGGAAGTCGAGTGCTTCAACGTTCTTTGGTTCCTGCTTGAGTTTTGCTTCGGCCAGGCGTTTTGCTTCGCGCGTGAGATTGCGAAACTCAGTTATGATCTTTGGGTCGACTTTATCGTCGCCACTGGTATAAAAGGATTCGGAGCTGTAAAGCGAACCTTGCAAGCGTCGGGATTCGTAAAGCGTTTTGATCCAAACGCGCGCGGCGAGCAGTTGATAACCACCGGGATGGTTTGGGATCAGTTTTACGATCTCCTTGAAATCACGCTCCGCTTTGTCGTAGTCGATGTTGTAGAGCGCATCGAGACCGCTGCGTCTCAATTCTTCGAAGCGCGCGCGTTCTGCGTCAGTTATCCATGGGGATGAAGGTTGCTGTGCCGGCACGACAAGCGTGGCAGCCAACAACAAAAACAAAACACCAAAAAACTTCACTTCCGATCCTCCATTAATCCATCCACAGATTACACAGATTAATCTGCGTAATCTGTGGATGGATTTTAGTTTTCAAACGATTCCATGTACTTCACACCCGAACCGGTATTGAATAAAACCACTCGATCGCCGGCATTCACCAAACCTTGATCGATCAACTTTCGCAACGCAGGCAAACACGCTGCCCCCTCAGGCGCGCAAAAAACACCTTCCGCTGCACCAATCTCGCGTGTTGCAGCAATCAGTTCTTCATCCGTAACACTGATCGCCGTTCCACCTGACTCCCTCAGCGCATCGAGAATCAAGAAATCTCCAATCGCTTTCGGCACGCGCAAACCAGAAGCCGTCGTCGCAGCATTTGGAAACTCATCCGCAAAGCGCTTCCCTTCTTCAAACGCGCGCACGATTGGCGCGCATCCAGCCGCCTGCACCGTCACCATTCGCGGTCGCTTGTTACCAATCCAACCCATCTCTTCCATCTCTGCGAACGCTTTCCACATTCCAATCAAACCCGTGCCGCCGCCAGTCGGATAGATGATCACATCCGGCAGCTCCCAGTTGAGTTGTTCCGCGACTTCGTAACCGAGCGTCTTCTTTCCCTCGACGCGATATGGTTCTTTCAACGTCGAAACATCGAACCAACCTTCAGCTTCTTTCCGCCTGCCCACTTCCGCGCCACAGTCGGTAATCAAACCATCCATCAGCGTCACGTGCGCGCCCGTCTGTTCACACTCGACAACGTTCGCGCGCGGCGTATCACGCGGCATGAAAATGAACGACTCGAGCCCGGCGCGAGCCGCGTACGCAGCCAAAGCTCCGGCGGCGTTTCCGGCGGATGGAACAGCCAGTTTCGTTGCGCCTAATTCTTTGGCCATCGAAACCGCGGCAGCCATCCCCCGTGCTTTGAAACTCTGCGTCGGGTTCTGCGATTCGTCTTTGATGTAAAGCTCACGAATCCCGACTGCTTCGCCCAATCTTTTCGCCGGCAACAAGGGCGTCCAGCCTTCACCCAGCGAAATGATGTTGTCGTCGTTATCGACGGGCAACACCTCTCGATAGCGCCAAAGATCGGCGCGCCGGGAGGGCAGTGATTCTTTTGTCAAAGTCGTTTTGCTGCGATTCAAATCGTAGCGAACCAGTAAAGGTTTACCGCAGTCTCGGCAAAGATTGAGCAACCGACGTGCCTCGTGCTCGAGTCCGCAGAGACCACATTCCAGATGGGTGACGTTCATGAACGGACGTTCCTCAAGTTGCGATGAAATTGGGGCGAACAGGTGTCAGTATGCGCCAGAAATGGGAATTACGGGTAACGCGGTGAGTCGGGGAAAGCGAGGTTCAGGCAAGGGCAATGGGTTTGCTAGGTGCAGCAAACCCATTGCACTAGGAGCAATCAATTAATTTTGGAAGCTATGGCGTTGTTTCAGTGTCCGCCGTGCCCGCTGTTGCCGTCGATCTGGCTGCGGATTTCGCCGCCTGGCCAGAGGGTGCTGTGGACGTTCACATAGGTCGCGCCAGCGCGCATCGCGGCGATCAGTTCATCAATTTCGCCAGTGTTGATGCCCTGAGTCCTTGCAGCAGCGGTTGCCGGGATGTTCGGACTAACATCTGCCGCCAGGATCGTGCCGGATATTGTTGCAGGTGGCGCGGGACAAGGCTGAATTCCTGCCGGACCGTTGCCGAGATTGGTGCAGAGGAACACGCTGATGCCGCCGTTCACGCTCTTCTGTCCAAAGTGAATATGAGCCTGCTGGACAGCGCCTTCGAGATCAGAATAGGTGAGTTCCCATTCGATTTGTGATCCGTCGTTGCTTATCCGAGCATTAAAGGTGCCATTACCGGTAGTCGAAACCGACGGAACCTCCTCGTATCCTGTCAGCAACTCGCTGATTTTCTTAAAACCCTGGGCAAGAGCGAGTGTCGAGGTAGACACCACGACGATCACTGCAACAGACATTACTAGTCTTCGCATCCCTTTTTCCTCCCTAATATTCTGTTCTAGCTAATGGGGGGCGCATGATATCACGAGGGCGTAAAAGGTGGAAGGTCTGAGCTCGGGACTTTGGACTTTTGTCTTTGGGCTTTGGTATTCAAAGAACCAAGCTACAAAGACCAAAGACCCAAACGGCCAAAGACCAACTCCTTTTGCCTTCTGTCCCCTCTTCATTTACCTTGTTCGTTCTTTATGGCGATAAGGCTTTTGGCTCTTGATCTGGACGGGACTCTCCTCGATTCCCGCGGGCGCATCTCTGAGCGCAATCGCCTCGCAATTGATAATGCCCGTGAACAGGGCGTTCGAGTCGCACTGGTTACCGGAAGGCGTTTTCGTGATTCGCGTCCAGTCGCGTTGGAGTTAGGTCTTGATATTCCGCTCATCTCGCACAACGGCGCACTCACAAAACATGCCGAGACACTTCAAACCGTATCTGTGTTGCCGTTGCCACTTGCGGCCGCGCGTGAGGCTTTGCGAATCGGTCGCGATGCTGGTGCTGATGCGCTGTTGAGTGACGATTATGAAGGCTTGGGCGTACTTGTTTACGATCACCTGCACGCGGACAACACGGCGGCGCATCGCTACCTCGCGTGGGCCCGAAGAATTCATGGTGACGAAGAGGGCGGAAACGCAGTGCAGCAGGTAAGCGCACTCGAAGAGTATTTGGACCACGAACCGATCCATCTCGCGTTCTCGGGTCGTTGCGCAGCGATGGACCAGCTTGAAGAGATACTGCACGCTGAGCTCGGTCTCGAGCGTGAAGATCCTTGGAACGAAGTATCTCGAACAGGATTTCACTTTATTGGACGTCGTGAATCCGGCAGCGTCAAAAGGCGCGGGAGTCGCCGCGGCAGCAGCGGAATTGGGGATCGATCGCGAAGAGATCATGGCGATTGGCGACAACTACAACGATCTCGAAATGCTGCTCTTCGCGGGCAAAGGTGTGGTGATGGCAAACGCTCCGCTTTCGTTGCGTGAAATTGCAGGCTTGCACCCGACCGCTTCCAACGGCGATGACGGTGTCGCGTTGGCGATCGAGCAATTCATCTTGAACCGTACGGAACTAATCAATCAGTGAAGGAGAGAACATGGCAAATCGAACGGCAGTAATTCAGACAAACAAAGGGACGATTCGAGTTGAGCTTCTGGAATCGGATGCACCGAAGACGACGGAGAATTTCATCACGCTCGCGGAGCGCGGATATTATGACGGCATCATCTTTCATCGCGTGATCAGGAACTTCATGATCCAGGGTGGAGATCCGACAGGCACTGGTCGCGGCGGCGAGAGTGCGTGGGGCGGACGGTTCAACGACGAGATCAATCCGGGATCGGATGTGTATAAGAGAGGTTACAAGGCAGGCACGATGGCGATGGCCAATGCTGGTCCAAACACGAATGGATCGCAGTTTTTCATCATGCACGTGGATTATGCGCTGCCGCCGAGTTACACGATCTTTGGAAAAGTGACTGAAGGACAGGACGTGGTTAACGCGATCGCTACGACACAAACTGGCCCCGGCGATCGACCGGTTGAGGATGTGAAGATGGAGAAGGTGACGATCGAATAAGTAAAATTCGTAGCGCACAGTTTGGAGTTCAAGCTTTACCTTGCTTCCGTTGAGCGGAAGCAGCAATCCTGAATGTGTTGAACTCTGTCCGGACAGCGCGCATTCAGCATCATCACAAAGGGCGGGCGCCGTGACCGATGCGAGGAGCGGAACGAATGGCGTTGTTCACGTATTCTTTCGCGGCGCCTACCGCATCCTCGAGCGTTAATCCTCTTCCAAGACATGCAGCGATCGCGGCGGACAGAGTGCATCCGGAGCCGTGTACTTCACCAACATCGAGATACGGGCTCCGAAACTCCGTGAAGATCGCGTTCTCACCAAACAAGACATCAACCGCCTCACCTGCTCGCACCTGTCTGTGCCCGCCCTTTACGAGCACTGCACGCGCGCCCATTGATTGAATAACTTCCGCCGCGCGTCGCATGTCGTCTTCAGTCTCGATCGCGAACCCCGCGAGCTTCTCCGCCTCAGGAATGTTTGGCGTGACGATGCGTGCCAAGCGGAAATAACTGCGATTTCAGAATCTGAAAAGCCTCTTCGTCGATTAGCACGTCACCAGAAGTCGCCACCACGACCGGATCGACAACCGGCGCCGGCAAGTTTCCTTCAGAAAAAAGCCTCGCAACCTCAGCCACGATCTCGGCGGTCGGCAACATTCCAGTTTTTGCCGCGGCAACACTCAGGTCCTGAACGATCGGTTCAACCTGCGCGCGCAACGTTGCTGCTGTCTGATGTTCGGCGCCAAACACACCCGTCGTGTTTTGAAAAGTTATCGACGTCAGTGCCGCGGCAGGAAAACAACCGAGCGCCGAGATCGTTTTGATATCGGCGACAATTCCGGCCCCGCCAGACGGATCGAGACCCGCGATCGTAAGCACCACTGGTTTTGCTTCACTGGTAAACACTTCTTAAGCTCGCAACGATCGACGACATTCGCTCAGCGTCATTTAACAATCGAATCGCAGCAACACCACTCGCGCCCGCTTCGAAACATGCGCCTGCGTTTTCGAGTGTAATACCACCAATCGCAACTACAGGAAAACCGCGCAACTCATTCGTAACTTCTGCAAGCCGGTTCAATCCCTGCGGCGCGCCGAATTCACGCTTCGACTCAGTTTCGAAAACTGGACCAAACACCACGAAGTTTGCACCACCAACTCGCGCCGCACGCGCCTCGTCGAGTGAGTGGGTTGAAACCCCGATCAAAAACTCCGGACCGTAAGTCTTTCGCACAACATCAGCCGGCAACGACTGGCTCGTGCAGATGCACGCCGTCAGCTCCGGCAGCACGCGCGATATCGGATCGATCGTTGACGAGCAATTGTGTGTCGCTGCCACGCGTGATCTCGGCAGCACGTTCAGTGAGTTCATATAGAACTCGCGCCGGCAACGTTTTCTCACGTATTTGAAAGAGGGGAACTTTCGCAGCGACCGCAGCTTCGACTAACGGAAGGATGTCTTCAGGAGTTCTCGTCGCGCCGCTCGTTATCGGGTAAATGATCGGCGTTGGCAGTTCGAGCGGCATTTTTTGGAGAGTCAGTCTGGGCCTGCAAAGCCGCGACTGTCTTTTTGAAGTGGAAGATTTCCCAAAACGCGATGCCGAGATTCAAAAGCCCGATGCCGCTCACGGCGCCACGGACCCAGCCCGACGCGACAACTGTCTGTATTCCCTGTATGCCAGTCGCGCGCGCAGCATATAACAGAAAGTAGTTGTTGCCCCAATCGCTGATGCCCCACATCCCATGCGGCCACCACGGCCCGACCGTGAGAAACGCACCGATCTCAAGGCACAGGATGATGTAAAAAATAACGCTGAGCTTCGCCGACATGGATCATCTATTTTAGCCACAAAAGGCACAAAAATCACAAAACGATTCTAAGTAATTACAATTCTTCATTTTGTGCTTTTTGTGGCTAGTCCTGCTTTTGCCGCAACTGGCTTAACTTCTCCGCAACTTCGCGATACGAAACATCGACACCGTAAACTTCCGTGTAGAACTCACGCGCCTGTTTCAAGTCGCCCAGTTGCTCGTACGCTGAAGCCAATTCATAACGCAACGCTTGATACTCGTCTTCGCTGTGCCCTGGCGCCGAAAGTCCTTTCTTGAACCACAGCACCGCCGCTTCCGGCATTCCCTTTTGATTGAAACAGTGACCCAGCATGTTGCAACACTGGAGAAATCGCGACGTGCCGTCGGCCGGCTTCACGAGGTTCGCCGAAGTTTGAAACTCCTGGATGGCGTCGTCCATGAGGTCCATCTCTTTGTAAGCCGTGCCCATGTTGTAATGAGTTTCGAAATCTTCCTGAATCGTGTCGCCTTCTTCAGCCGCGCGAAACTCTTCAAAGAGTTCGGCAAGTCCCGCATCAATTCCCGCAGAGACTGGCGCGGCAGTGCCAACGTTATTCCCGCCGTGCTCGGCTGCGTCACCAGCAAGTGAGGCATAAGCCGCTTCTGCCTCGAGCGCGACGGTGTCGGGAACAGGCGTCGCCGACAATTCTTCAGCACCGCCGAACTCAAACACTGCGGGCGCGGGCTTCTGGTCTCGCGATGCAGCAAGCTTATCTCGACGCGCCTGAATGTCGGGATGTGATCCAAACTGCCTTTCGAGCATCTCGAGCGTATCGATCGCGATGTCCGCATAGCCCTGAGCGATGTAGAAATCGACGCTCTCGAGCTCCTGCCGCATCATGTTTTCGCGACGCGCTTCTTCTTCAGGACCTGTCGCTGTTTCAACAGCAGGCTGCACGTCATCCGGTGCGACAATGCTGAAGTCAACTTCCTGAAAATCAGTCGAGACGCGGCCGGAAGATTCATCTTCGTTGAGATCGGCAAACGACGCGGTCGGATCCGCGAACGTTGAACCGGATACCTCATTCGTTTCGAATTCATCAACCGCAACCGGCGTGATCCTTTCCTGCTCTTCCACGACGGCAAACGTTTCGAACTCCGGAACGTCGCTGTCAAACTGCGGAACTTCAGTCTCTATTGTTTCCGCTGGAGCAGAAAGGTCTTCCGTGTCTTCCTGCAAACCACCGAGCAGGTTCAACCGATCGAGATAACGCTGTTCGTCTGGCGCAAGGCGGACTAACTGCGTCAGCGCATAACGCTCTTCGTCGACCAACTCCGACGCTTCTGCCGACTCTGCCAAACGCTCGAGTGACGAACGCAACGCGTCCATATCGCGTTGCCACCAGTGAATGCGAACGAGCATTCGCAGCGCCGCCACGTGATCCGGATTCCGATCCAGAACCTGGTTGACGAGCTCCAGCAGTTCTCGCTCTTCACGTCCAGCAAGCATGCGCTCGATGATCGTCGAGAGAATGCGAATCGTTTCGTCTACTTCGCCGGCCTTAAGATAAAGTCGCGTGACAGGAAGGAACTGCGGATAGTTGGATGAATCCTGCGCCATCAGCATCGACGTGGCGCGCTCTGCTCCCTTGGCATCTTCGGCTTCGAGATAAGCACGAGCGAGCATTGAAACAAGCTCGTTGTCATCTTCACGGCCTTCGACGATACGCTCCAGCACCTCTGCGGCTTCATCAGCCGTGCCTCTCACGATGTGCGTTTCGAGCATGCCGCGCAACGCTTCACGATCGTCGCGCACGAGTTGCAATGCGTTGTTGTAAGCTTCGAGCGCTTTGTCTTGTACGCCTGTCTGGTGAAAACGATTTGCGGCCTGCACAAACGCAGCGGCCGCCTCGTGGCGCATGTTCTCTTTGATATAACCGTCGGCGAGTTTCAGCCGGATCTCAGTGTTGTTCGGATCGAGATCGGCGATCTTGTGAAGTATGTCGAGCGCTCTCTTGTTGTCGCCTGTTCGGGTGTAGTGATCTGCGACTACCAGATACTGCGAGCGCGCGTCGTGAACCAGGCCCTGGGCGGCGTAAAGCTCGGCAAGTTTCAGAGCGATGATCGGATCGCGCGTACGAATACGCTCGATCTTCTTGTACATCGCGATCGCTTTGAGATGAAATTCCTGTGCGCCGTAGTGTTCGGCGATGCGCTCGAAGCACGAAACTGCTTCCTCTTTTTTGCCTGAGCGGACGTAAAGATCGCCCAGCATGTTCAAGGTCGTGAGATCGTCAGCATCGTTATCGACGATTTGACGATACTCCTTGATAGCTGAGTTGATCTTCCCCTGTGAAAGGAATTTCTCAGCGGCTTTTAGGACCTTAGCTTTATCGAAAGCCATCAGGAATCTTAGGTATATTAAAACGATTCGGCGGCTCTAATCGTAGCAGCGGGCAGCGGGGACAATGCCATTTCGAGATAAGCGCTTGTCAAAACTCCACTTGCAACTCCGGCGAATAGCCGCGAGATACGCTAACATGCGTAAATAAAGGGTGTCAACGCAGGTATTTCCAACCACGGACTCTCCGTCTCCGCTCGCAAAGCTGGGGCAGCAGATTGCTCTCACCGGACTTGGTATCTACGTTATTTTCGCGCCTCATTCAGTAGCCGCCAGCGCTATCGGCGTCGCACTCGCCGGGATAGGCTGGCTCGTCAGAACTGTCAGAACAGGCAGCCTCGGTCTGCGGCGATCGCGGTTTGACTTGATCATTTTGTTGTCGGTCGTTTGGAGTGTGGCATCGGCGATATTTTCCGAGGAGCCGCGGATCAGCATCGCAAAGCTTACAGCGTTGTGGACCGTGTTTCTGTTCTACTTAACGCGCGCGGTTCTGAATAAACGATCGACACTCGTGCTTGTTGCGTTGTTGATTCTTTCGGGTTGCGCAGGAACGCTTGCCAGTGTTTTTGACCTCGTGCGCGGGCGTGGAGTGGTGGTTGAGACGATTGGTTTCAATAGTCCCTTTCATCGCGTCGGGATTCAACCTGGAGACACGATTTGGCGCGTGCATGGTCGTCGCGTGTATTCCGTTGGGGATCTCGACGAGGCGTTGAAAGCTGTTCCGGCGAACACGCCCGTGTCGATCGGCATTATTTCACGCGGTGAACAGATCGAGCGTGCCGGACTGGTGGTGATGCAACCGTCCGGCTCAGGAATCGTTGGTAACGAGCGCAATCATCGATTCCGCGCTTCGGGATGGACCAGGCACTACCAGACATTCGCCGAGATCATGCAGATGATCGCGCTGCTCGCACTCGGCCTCGCGCTCGCACACCTCCGAAATCACGGACCAAACAAGATTTTCGGTGTCGCGATCGCCGCGGCGTCGTTGTTGACGGCTGCGCTGGTTTTGACAGCGATGCGCACGGTGATCGTCGCGTTTGTGATCGGCGCGAGTCTGATCGCGTGGAGATCGCTGCGCGGTGTTTACAAGGTAGGTCTTCACGTTCGCGCTGTTCTTTGTGATCGCTTTTGGCGCGGTCGTCGTGTGGCAAACGCGGGATCAGGATTCGCTCGTGCTGGGCGATCCGAGTTCATCGTTACGCACGCAGATAGCCCGCGTTGGCGTTTCGCGCATTCTGATTCATCCGATCTTTGGGCATGGCATGGACGCAATGAAGTTACACTGGAACGAGTGGGGCTTTCCAGGGAATGACATACTTCACTTGCATTCGACTCCCCTGCAACTGGCCTTCGATCGAGGCCTACCGATGCTGCTGCTTTGGCTCTGGCTGATGTTGTTGTTCTGGCTAACGATCGCGCGAGCGGAAAGGGACGCAGCAGATCTCAGCGATACAAACTCTTACGGCATTCTTTTGGGTACATTGGGTGCGCTTACAAGTTTTCTGGCGAGTTCGTTGGTGAACTACAACTATGGGGATGCTGAGGTGGCGATGCTGTTCTGGTTCCTGATGGGCGTTGCTGTGTACACAAATTACACAGATTCAGCACCTGTGTAATTTGTGTATTCTGTGTACTACCGCGGTTCTTCGTTCTCAACTCGCAGGTTGTTTCTTACCGAGAACACGCCCGGGACACGGTTCGCCGCATGGTACGCCAGCGTGCGATCACCACTGCCGGATACAACACCTTCCAGTGTCACGTGCCCGCGATCGACCACGATATGAATCGATGGGTTTGTTCCTCGCAAGTAGCGATGAAGCCCGCCCATGTTCGCAATCGATCGATATGTGGCCGCACGGATCTGATCGTCAAATCTCGACAGCGGCAACACCTTGATGTTGTTTACCACGCGCGTGACGCCGTTGATTTTCCTAACGCGGCGCTCAGCGTCTGAACGTGTCGACGGCCTCACAACCTGTCCATACAGCGTAACGTTACCGCCGTTGATGCTGTACGCGAGATTGTCGAACACACCGTAGTACGGAAGCGTCACCAACTCACGTCGCACACGCCTCGAAAGCTGCGGATCGATCGCCCCTTGCGCCATCGCAACCGCAGGTACAATCGTTAGCAACAGTGTTGCAAAAACCCCAATTGCCAATTTGTAAATCTTCATCTGTTTCATAGCGATTAGATAGACAACGGCATGGTGGGGTTGGTTACCAAAAACGCGAATTTTTGGTAGCATTTCCAGCCAAATGACACGACCACAAACCAACGAAGCTGCTTCGTACTATTTCCCCTACATTGACCTTATAACCAGCGACGAGATCGTCCCGAATATGGAGTCGCAACTTGGCGAAACGCTCGAGTTTTTGCAGAGCATTTCAGATGAGCAGAGTTTGCAGACTTACGAACCTGGGAAGTGGACCATTCGCGAACTTTTGAATCACGTCAACGACGGCGAGCGACTCTTTTTGCATCGTGCGTTCTGGTTCGCGCGGGGGTTCCAGGACCCGCTACCGAGTTTTGAACAGGATCTGGCAGTCCAGGCGGCGCAGGCCAATCAGACGCCCTGGTCAGAGCTGGTGGAAGAGTTTCGAAGCGTACGGTTGGGGACGATTTCGTTCTTCAAAAATATGCCTGACGAGGCGTGGTCTCGAACTGGGATTGCCAGCGATAACTCGTTCACCGTTCGGGCGCTCGCCTACATAATTGCGGGTCACGTCGCACACCACACGCGGGTTCTGCGAGAAAAGTACGGGATCGCTGGTTAAGGGCTGGGCCCGCGAACACCCCAATCGTTAAACTCTTGTTTTACACACCCCTCTAGGTGTACTCTGGACCCTGCGGAGCCCACTCACTCCGAACGTCCACCATCCGCAGGCCCCATCAACAAACGGTATATCCAGGGAGACTCGCATGAAAAGGTGCCCGCAGTGTGAGTTTATTTACGAGGACGACCAAAGCCTTTGCGACATGGATGGCGTTCTGCTCGTCTTTGACTCTCGAAAACTTCCGAACATTCATGCGCTGGCGACCGTGCCTGCTGCTCCCAAAACTCAACGCCGGAAGCGCGCTGTTCCTGCATTTGCAACACTGGTGCTCGCACTCGTTCTCGGCATGGTCTATTACGTCTCAACTCGTCAGCCGAGCTACACACCGCCATCACAGCCGAGTGCGTTAAGCATCGCGCCTGTAATGATCGCTACACCGGAACCGCAGCCGGTAGTGATCACTACAAAGCCGCCGGTAAAAGAGGAAGTCAAACAATCGACTGCGCCCGTCAAAAAACCAGCGACGAAAACCACGACAGCCTCTCAAACTCGACGCACCAGCGAACCTAAGAAAGAAGACTCCAAAGTCAACTCCATTCTCAAAAAGACGGGCCGCATCCTGAAGAAACCTTTCAAAAAGTTCTAATCATGTAAATCCTGAAATCCTGTCTAAAAAATGAAACGCTGCCCCCAATGTCTCTTCCTCTATCCGGACTCGGACGAACGATGCGACTTCGATAAGACGGCGCTCGAGGCTGTCAGTGAGGCTGAGATCGATGCCGCCACTAATAAGACATCGAAACGCAAAGTCGTGCCGATCGTTGCGGCTGTTGGTCTGATCCTCGGAATCTTCGCGTTCGCAATCTACTACGCTCTTAACCAGTACTCACACGACACCTCAGCAGTGATACCCGCGCCGAACATCGTCGCGCCGGCTCCGGTACAACCCGTCGTAGTATTGCCTTCGCCGTCGCCCACAGTCTCGCCTTCTCCATCACCATCACCATCCGTAAAACCTTCTCCAACCGGATTCTCCTCGCACTCGCGCTCGTCAACTGATCCCGTTTCGACGAGTGGACCAGGTATTGGTCAACGCCAGGGCGGCAAACCCGTCATCGTGCTGACTACCGGCGCGAAGATCGAGGCTGACGAAGTTTGGCGCACCAAAGACGGTGTCTGGTACCGCCGCAACGGCATGGTCACCCTACTCAAACGGGCGCAAGTCAAAACAATCGTCACTCGTTAGCCACAAAAGGCACAAAAGTCACAAAACAATCCAGGAAAATACATTTGTGGTTTTGTGCCTTTTGTGGCTGAAACTCGCTTGCTGCCTCGTGGCTCGGAATGATAGTCTCCCGTCCACTTCCTTAGCTCGAAACAAACAGGGGGACCCTCAAATGAAAATCACAGCGAGAATCGTCGTCGCTCTATCTCTTCTTCTACTTCTCTCAGTCACACTGATCGATCGCGCCCCGGTCGCGAAAGCCGCGCCACTCGATCTTTCAGGTGAACTTCACGGCGCGCCCTTCCGGATACGCGTGCCCGAAGTTTGGAATGGAACGCTGCTCATCTTCGCGCACGGTTATCGCGACAAAGCCGATCATCCCGGCGAGATCGATAATCGAAATGCCGACATCGCTCCGAACGCAGCGTTAGAAGCGCCGTTACTCGCCCAAGGTTTTGCTCTCGCCGGCAGTGCGTACAAAGACAACGGCTGGGCTGTCGGGGATGCGATCGAGGATACAAAGAATCTCGCGCTATTCTTCAAGGCGAATGTTGCTCGTCCCCAAAGAACCATCATCGTCGCAGCGAGCCTGGGAACGTTCGTCGGTTACAAGAGCATGGAGCAGTTCAACGGGATTTACGACGGCGCTCTCTGCTTGTGCAGCGCAGGCGCTGGCGCGACTCGTCTCTGGGACAGTGGCGTGCCTCTTTATCTGGGTTATGACGTCGTCTTCGGAATTCCTCCGTCGTGGGGAACTGTTGGTGAAGTAAGAAGCGACATCGATTTCGACACCGAAGTCCTCGCGAAGTTAGTCCCGGAACTCAGCAACATCGCAAACTTTCCGAAGTTTGAATTCCTTCGACTCGTAGCCAGGAATCCGGGTCGTGGTTTGACGCCGCCGCCACCGCCTGGCTTTTTCCCAGGCTGGGCGCTTACCGATTTCTTCTTCATCACTGAAGCACGCGCCGAACTGCAACGACGCGCCGGTGGTCCAATCGTGCAAAACCTCGATCAGGAGTACACCGTCCTCGATGCTGAAAAGGCTTATCTCGCCGGCATCGGAGTGCCCACTCCTGTCGTCGATGCATGGCTCGCTCAAATGAACGCGCGACGAAACATCGAAGCGAAAGAGTCAGCGCGAAACTACGTGCGCAATAACACCGACTTCAACGGAAAGATCAAGAACCCGATCCTGAGCGTCCACACGATCATCGATCCGTTGCTCGTGGTTGCAAACGAGTCGGCATACGCAGAGCTGAATGCGTCGGTCAATAGAGAGGAACTACTGTTTCAAACCTTCACAACCGGTGTCGGTCACTGCAACTTAACGGGGCCTCAGATCCTGACGTCAATCGGCGCGATCGATCTCTGGGTGCGCACGGGCGTGCGTCCGACGGCAGCTCAGTTTCCGGCGCCGCTAGGCTTCAATAACGCCTTCGTCCCGCCAGCTTTTTGAGGATTACGGGGTTTTCAAGCGTTCCCTTATCTTGAAAATCCCCTGAATCCTGTAGAATATCGCACAGCCCCCGGAGTGTTTGTTTGAAGGGATTGTGCGTTGAGTTCCACAATTTCATTGACCAACGCCGTTACGTCCGGCGACGAAGGTACCGTAACCGCGTTACTGGCCAAAGGCGCGGATGTAAACGAGACTACGGGAGGGGGTCAAACTGCCCTCATCCTCGCAGTTATCTTTGGGCATGCACACCTCGTTCAGCTTCTGGTTAAGTCCGGCGCCGATCCACAGTTGCGCGACAATCTCGGTCTGAACGCGATCGAGTGGGCAAAGCGCAGAGGATCGCGAGAAGCGCTGGAGATCCTTACCGGCACTCCTCAATCCACCACAGCGCCAATAGTTGAAGTCGAAGAACCGGTTCAGCCCGTTCCTCAAGCAATTCCGCCTGCACGTGAAACAGAAACCAAGGAGACTGTTTCCGACGATGAAAAGAGCCGCAGATGGCTTGCCGGGTTAAGAAAGAGGCTGGATGAACAGGAAGTGCGGCCGCCGAGCAGAAACGAAGCGATTGAGATTCCAGCCGTTGAGCCTGTCCAAGTTTCAGAGCCAGAGAAGCCGGCGATTGTTCGTCCGGCAGTTGCACGAATATTCGAAGTGCCGGCTGAGGTTCCGCCGACCGGAGGAAAACGCAAACGATGCCCGCGATGCAACGCGATCTATAACGGCGATCTCCTTTCGTACTGTGCGCACCACATCGTTCCACTCGTAGACGCTGACGAGCCGATCCTTACCGACACTCCACAGAAGTCGATTGTGCCGCTGTTCTGGATACTCGTGTTGGTCACACTCAGTGGATCGATCGTCATTGGTACGATCGTATCGACTTACCTTTATCGCTCGAACCAGGCAACAGCTCCAACGGCAGCGGCGCCGACTATTCAAAAAGGATTTCCCGAACTGGGTCCGGCCCTGGTTGGCAAAGCTGTCTTACTGCCTGAGGCAGAGTGTCCGCTCAGTGGATCAGATCTTCTCACCGGCACTGTCACCGTGAGCGTTAGGATTGACAGGAACGGCGAGGTTTCTCGGGCAAGTGGTTCGGGCGGCGATTGGTTGATGCGAGGCGCTGCCACCGAAGCCGCGATGAAATCAACCTTCTCACCCGAAAAACTTCGCGGTCGCGAAATCGAGGGCACAATAACCTATACGTTCAAGCCGCAATAAGATCTTTAGCCACAAAAGGCACAAAGAATTGAATTACTTTTTGTGCCTCTTTGTGGCTCTGTTATTCTCTCGACATGCCCGATTCACAGCAGACGCGCATCCTCCCGGATGAACTGCGCACCAGTGTGCTTCCCGCACCGGGCACGATCCTGCGCGAGCGTTATCGCCTCGACAGTGAACTCGGTCGAGGCGGCATGGGCACCGTCTATCGCGCTACCGATCTCGAACTCCAACGCGAAGTGGCGGTCAAAGTCATCTCAGCCACGGGCCAGGGTTCCGATGCGCACGAACGTTTGATTCGAGAAGCACGCGCAGCCGCCGCACTTAATCATCCACACATCGTCACGATTCACGATGTTGGCGAATCAGCCGGGTTCCCATTTCTCGTAATGGAACTCGTCGGTGGACCACGCCTCTCGGACGCGCGTCCAACAGATCTCTCACGCGTCGTCGCAATCGCCGTTCAGATCTGCGCTGCGCTTGAACATGCGCACGAAAACAGCATCGTGCATCGCGATCTGAAACCAGACAACGTTCTCTTGTCCGGACCGAGCGATTCGAGCAATGTGAAGCTCGCCGATCTCGGTCTCGCGTTACCTGCTTACGGCGCGCGCATCTCGAGAGTGGGTGTGATTGTCGGCACGGCAGCATACATGGCGCCCGAACAAGCGTTGGGCCAAACTGTTGACGCGCGAACCGATCTCTATGCGCTTGGCGTTTTGCTCTATGAGCTCACGACCAGCCGCGTACCTTTCGCTGGTGACGATCCACTGACAATCGTCTCTCAACACGTGCACGCGCCAGTAGTTCCGCCGCGTGTCCTTCGTCCCGATCTTCCACGCGCTCTCGAAGCGATCATCGTTAAGCTTCTCGCTAAGGATCCCGCGCAACGATACAGCTCGGCCGCCGAAACGCGCGTGGCATTGCTCGACGCACTCAGCGACAAAGACGAACCTTCGCCCACCGACGGCGCTCCCGCAATCGCAATTCTCGACGCGCTTTCTCGCGGCCGTCTTGTCGGCCGAAACGAGGAACTAATGGAGGCGCGGGAGTTGTGGCGGCGTGCTCGTGAAGGTCGCGGTCATGCAGTGCTCCTTAGCGGTGAACCAGGGGCCGGCAAGACTCGTCTCGCACGCGAGATAACGATCCAGGCCGCGGTTGAGGGCGCGCTCGTTTTGTCTGGCGGATGTTACGAGTACGAAGCAGCCACACCTTACTTGCCTTTCGTCGAGGCTTTTCGTCGCTGGGCACGCGAGGAAACCGACGACCAGAAACTCCGCGAGCTCCTCGGCGATGCGGCCACGCAAATCGCGAAACTCGCTCCCGAGATCGAGACCCGTCTTGGTCCATTTCCCGAGCGACAAGCTTTGCCGCCGCACGAAGAACGGCTGCTGTTCTTCGACGCAGTGGCCCAGGTGTTCTCGAACATCGCGCGCAAGCAGTCGCTGCTCTTCTATGCGGATGACTTGCACTGGGCCGATCGCGGCACGCTCTGGCTGCTCAGTCACCTGATGCGACAACTGCGCGAAGAGCGCGTGCTCATCGTCGGCGCTTATCGCGAAACGGAACTCGATCGCGCGCATCCACTCGCGAAATCTCTAGTCGACTGGAATCGCGAACGCTTGATCACACGCATCGTCCTCCGTCGCTTCAACGAATCTGAAACCGGCGATCAGCTTGGCGCATTGTTGGGTGAACGGGTGAGCGGTGAGTTTGCAGTCGCGGTGCATCGTGAGACTGAAGGCAATCCATTTTTTGTTGAAGAAGTGCTGAAGGCGCTGATCGAGGGCGGCTCGGTGCGACGCGAGAGTGGCAAGTGGCATCGTTGCGACATGGCCGAATTGCTGATCCCGCAGAGCGTGAAAGAAGCCATTGGCCATCGACTCGATCGCGTAAGCCAGGACTGCAACGAAGTGCTGCGCCTCAGCGCGATCCTCGGCAAAGTTTTTGCTTTCGACGAACTTGCGGCGGCAGCCGAACAGAATGAAGACGCTCTCCTCGACGCGCTGGATGAAGCCACTAACGCACAATTGATCGCCGCTGGTTCAGACGACTCGTTCACGTTTACTCACGACAAGATCCGCGAAGTCCTGTACGAAGAACTCAATCCGATTCGACGTCGTCGCCTGCATCGTCACGTGGCTGAAGGACTCGAGCGTAACCGTGGAAAGTCTTGCTGTGCGGTTGAGAAGCTGGCCCATCACTACATTCAGGCAGGCGATCACGAACAAGGTCTCAAGTATTCGAAACAAGCTGCCGAAGAAGCAGCGCACGTCTTCGCATTCGAGGAAGCGATCGCCGCTTACGGCCGTGCGCGCGACTGTGCTGAAGCGTTAGGTCTGACAGAAGAGCAACTGGCGCAGGAGGAGGCGATAGGCAAAGCCTTCATGCTGCATGGAGACACGATTCTCGCCGCCGAGCACTTCGAAAGAGCGCTCGCTCTCGCGACAGACCAGGCAACACGTGTTCGTCTCCAATGCGAGGCTGCTGCCTCGTTAGTCATTACCGCCGATCCGCGCGGAAGCAAGTACGCGTGCGAGGCTTTGCAGGTGTTGGACCCTGTTACGAACCCGCTTGAAACGGCAAACGCGTTATGCACTGACGCCCGCTTCCATCACCTGGCTGGCCGGCACAAGAAATCGATTGAGTTGCTACTACGCGCGAACGAACTCATTCAACCAACAGCAGACGGGATAGCCGCGATACGTTCGCAGCGCCGATTATTTCTCAGATCTACGCCTTTACTGCCGGCGCGTATCAGCACTACGGTCTCTATAACGAGTCGGATCGCTGGGCGCGACGCGCGCTCGAATTTGGCGAGAAGCACAACATCTTGTACGCGCAGGCCGCAGGTTATGAGTATCTGGGTGAGAATACAGTTCATGCGGGAAACTATGAAGCGGGTTTGGAATATGGGGAACGCGAAATTGAGATTGCCGATCGGCTTCACTCGCGCGAACGCCGCGCGTGGGTTCGTTGCTATTCCGCTCAATGCCGGTTCTATCTTGGACAACTCGAACTCGCCGAGCAGGAGTTTCTCGAGGGCATCAAGCTCGCGGAATCCATTGGTGAGAAGCGCGCGTTGTCTGTGTTGAGACCAAACCTCGCCGTAACACAAGCTATTCAGGGTCGCTACGACGAAGCATTGCAAACTGCCACAACAAATTTGCAAGGCTCTTCTCACAACTTGATTTACACGCACTTCGAAGCGCTTCGATGTTTGGCCGAAGTTCGTTTTCGTCGAAATGAGGTGGACGAGGCCGAACGCATCTGTCAGGAAGCCCAGGAATTCATCGCGCCAACTGAATCGCGTTTATGTCGTTTATGGTTGGGACCATTGCGCATCCAGGTGCTGCTCGCTCTCGACAAGCGCAACGAAGCTGCGCGCAAACTAGTTGATTACCAGGCGCTCGTCGCCGAGTGTCAAACACCGCGTTTTACAGCCGAGGCCGCACGTCTAGCGTCGCTGGTCTAATTCTTCCTCTGTCATGCCGTTATTCGATAGATGCTAGCGTTTCGCAACCTATTCTCTACGCTGCAATACAAAAATGTTTCCACTCCTCCGCAAAGCACTACCACCAGATCGCATTTGTCTCAGATTAAGTAAGTTCGTCCCCCGCAAAAGCAAAGACGCAGGGGCAATCGCCTTGAGTTGCACTCTGCGTCTTTGCGTCGCTTCGAACAGCGGGGGCAAGCCCCTCTTCCTGACCTTGAGAAGTGCCGAGTAGAACAAGTCAGGAAGGTGGGCTTGCCCCCGCTGAGATCATTTATCTGCTACTTACCGCGTCGCCATTCTTCAAATATCGATCGAGAAAATCCAGGATCGATTTGTACGCGCGGATCTCGTTCGCTTTTTTCGTGAACCCGTGACCTTCGTTATCGAACAAGACATACTCGACAACACCATTTCTCTTCTTGATGCTCTCGACGATCTCATCCGACTCGGGCTTAATCACTCGCGGATCGTTCGCACCCTGCAACACGATCAACGGCTTAACGATCTTGTCGGCGTGAAATAGCGGCGATATCGCCCGCAAATTCTCGAGATCCTTGCTCGGATCCCCAAGCTCCTTGTAAAGCGACTTGCGGAACGACTCCCAATATGGCGGAATCGATTGCAACGTTCTCACCCAGTTTGAAACACCGAATATGTCAACTCCAACCGCGAACTCTTCGGGCTTGAACGCGAGTGCTGCAAGCACCATGTAACCTCCGTACGAACCGCCGATGATTCCTATCTTTCTTTCATCGACATACCCAAGCGACGCAAGGTACTTCTTCGATTCGACGATATCCCAGAGGGGCTCGCGACCGTGCTTCCCGTCGTCAGAAGCGAAGAACGTCTTGCCATAGCCGCTCGAGCCTCTGTTGTTCGCACCCAAAACAACGTATCCATGATTCACGAGGTACTGTGTGAGCGCGCTGTAACCGACGCGTGTTTGACCGCCTGGTCCACCATGAACCAGCACCAGCGCCGGTACTTTATTCTGCGCGCTCGCGTGTTTCGGCTTGTAAAGAATCGATGGAATCTCGACACCGTCAAACGACTTGTAACGGATCACCTGCGAGTCGACGAGGTCCGCAGAATTGATCTCCGGATTCAAACTGTCTGTCAGTTTCGTCGCTTTCTTTGTCGCGAAGTCATAAACGTAAAGATTGCTCGGGCTGCGATCGCCGTTCAGGTAAAACGCCATCAACTTCTCGCTGCGTGAAATGTTGACGCCCGTGATGTCGGCGTTCGGAAGCTGAGGTAGCTGGACGAGCTTGCCGGTGGCTGTGTCGTAAATCTTGATCTTCGTGCGAGCGTCTTCGTTGACGGCCGTGACTCGATACTTTCCGTTAAAAGAGAAGTACGTATAGAAGACGTCCCATGGCGCTTTCTCTAAGACTTCACTCTTTCCGGTCGCCAGATCGTAACGCGCCACATACCTGAACTCGCTGCCCGCGTCACTGAGATAGTAGAGATACTTGGACTGTACATCGAACGTCTGCGCGGAGTTGGCCACGTCGCCGCTGTGCGCGGTGATGTTCTTCAACTCTTTCGTTGCCGTGTTGTAGAGGAAAACGTCCGAGTCAGCCGGCGAGCCGCCACTCTTCTCCAGTGCTATGTACTTCTTATCATTTGAAATGTCGCCGAAATCAAATCCAGTCTCATCTTTGTAGATCAGCGAAGGCTTGAGACTGTCGATCGGCATTTCAAAGACATCGAAGAAGCGCGCGTCGCGCTCGTTGGTCGAGAAGAAGAACGACTTCCGATCGTTGCTCCAGCCAAGGAAGTTGGCTTTGACCTTCTCACCCGGCGTGAGATCGCGTTCGGCGCCATCGAGTTCACGCAAGTACAGGTGATTGTTTTCGTTGCCGCCGCGATCGTACGTGTAAATAAAGCGCGCGTCGTTTGGGAAATAAGAAACGGCGTAGGTGCTCTCTTTAGTCGAGTTCGTCAACTGCGTCGCCGCCACCGCCGGTCACCGGCACCGAGTAAACGTTAAAGATGCCTGTCTTGTTATTGTGAAAAAGGATCGACTTGTCGTCCGATGAAAACGAGCTACCACCGATGCGAACAGTATTCATAAACTGCTCGATCGTGTACTCCTTCACCGGCACAACTTTCTTCTGCTGCGCGCCAACCGCCGACACACAGAGAAGCAGCGTCAAAAAGACGAGTGAAAAACGTTTGAGGTTCATGGAGCTATCCTTTCTTAATCCTGTGAATCTGGGGAATCCTGAAATCCTGTCCAAATGAGATCAACGCCCGAGCGCGCGAACCGGCGGGCAGCTGCCGCGGATCTGTTATCGCGTTCATACTCTGTTGACCATTGCGCATGCTTGATCAGCAACGCTAATTCCGCCAAGCGGCCCAATGTGAGGCTGAAGCGGCGCGCTCCAGCCTCGAGCGCTGGTTGGCCGAGACGTTCGGTCTCGGTTAGCCAGGTGGTGGCGTGGTCCAGGGTTGTTTTAACGATGCGAACTGCGTCGGTCAGTTGCGGATTGTGGACGTTCTCGAGGCAACGTGCAACTGTCACTTCGAACTGTTTCAAGCTCTCACCACCACGCAACGCTCGCAGCGTATCGAGTGCGAGCACGTTCGTCGTTCCTTCCCAGATGGGCAAAACCTGGCTGTCGCGCAGTAAAACCGGCAGCCCCGTATCTTCGACATAGCCAGCGCCGCCAAACGATTCGAGCACTTCGCTCGCAACCGTCACTGCCTGTTTTCCGGTAGTGAGTTTCATCACCGGTGTAAGCAGTCGCAGCAAGATCGCGTCTTCATCAGAAATCTCGCGCATCTCACTCAGTCCTGTAAGTTCAGCGACGTAGAACGCGAGATGAAAAGCCGCTTCGGCTTCCGCTTGTAGACCTGCAAGCGTGTCGAGGTGGAGAGGTTTCTCAGATAACGGGGCTCCAAACGCTACTCGCTTCTGAGCGTAGTCATACGCGAGTGCGAGCCCGCGTCGCATGAGCGCGACTGCGCTGATCCCATTCCACAAACGAGTTATGTTCAGGAGCGGTGTGATATTGCGAACACCGTCGGTAGTTCCCTTCACCAGTTGCGCCGGGGTCCCGTTCAAATTCAGTTCGGCTGTCGGAACTTTTCGCGTGCCCAGTTTGTCTTTGAGACGGTTGATTTCGATGTTGCGTGGCCGTCCATGCTCGTCTCGTGTTTCAAGGTAGAAGAGCGCGAGCCCGCGTCCACCCGGTGGATTCCCTTCCGGGCGTGCGAGTGTGAGTGCGACCTGAGAACTGATCGCAGACGTGAACCACTTGCGCCCGTAAAGACGAAAACTGTTGGAGTCGTCAGGATCCCGCTTCGCAACTGTCTCTGAAAGACCGACGTCAGAACCGCCCGTCAGTTCAGTCATCCACTGACCCGCAGTCCAAAACTCGTTTCCGTCGCGCGTGATCAAGTGCGGCACAGCGCGATCGATCAGCGCCTGATTGCCGGAACTTAGCAGCGTCCGCGCCGCGCCGTCAGTCATCGCAAGCGGACAACTGTAGATGTCGGTTGAAGGTGTGAAGAGATAAGCCAATGCGCACTGGTGCACGCGCGACAAACTGCCGTGCTTCTGCTCGTACGCTGTCGCCACCACGCCATGCTCGGCAGCAATGCGCTCAGCCAAACGCCACAGCGGCGTCAATTCGATCTTGTCGATGCGGTTTCCCCACGCATCCCACTGCGTCAGTTTCGGCTCGTTCAGCCTGTCGGCCAACTGAAACTCGTAAAGCTCACCTCCCGCCAGCCGACCCATCTCCATCAAAGATCCCTCAATGTCGCGCAAAACCTTTTTCGGAAGCACACGCGAAAGGTACGACCGCAGCACGCGATCGTCGTCGTATTGATTGCCAAGTGACGGGGGCGACTGGTGAAATTCCATTGAGACAATAGCTACGATGCCATGAGGTGAGTACCGGCGGGGGCAAGCCTCCCTTCCTGACCTGTACTAATTTTACGGACCAACAACAAAGAACAAGTCAGGAAGGGAGGCTTGCCCCCGCCGGTACTGACCTCCTCCAGGCAGACAATCGCGGATTATAAGAATGAGTTGTACAATTTGCGAGTAACGGCTAGACTTTCCCAACTTTCCAAGTTAGTTCCAAGTTTTAGTTCTTAGTACACCCTCATGACCAACAAACCAGAAGAACCAGACCTTTTCCTGAAGTGCCTGCTCGAAGCAAACGTCGACGGAATACTCGCGTTTGATCGCGAATTCCGCTACACCACCTGGAACCGCGCGATGGAGCGCATCTCGGGCGTGAAGCGCGAGCAGGTGCTGGGTAACTGCGCGTTCGATCTCTTTCCCTGCCTGAAGGAAACGGGCGAAGACAAATTTTACTTTGACGCGCTGGCGGGCAAAAGTGTGGTTGCGGAAAACCGTCCCTACACGATTCCTCAATCCGGAAATAACGGTTTTTTCGACGGCTACTACTCGCCGCGGCACGATGAAAAAGGCGAGGTGATCGGAGGTGTCGCGATCGTTCGCGACGTTACCGATCGCAAAGTCACCGAGTCCGCAGCGCTCGACGAACAAAGGCGTTTGGCCTTTCACGTCGAGAACACTCCGTTGGCGGTGATCGAATGGGACCACGAATTCAAAGTGTTGCGCTGGTCGCCCGCGGCGCAAAAGCTTTTCGGATGGAATGCTGAGGAAGTGTTGGGGAAACGTTTCAGCGAGTGGGATTTTGTCGTTTCCGAAGATCTCGAGGTAGTCAACCAGGTCGGTCACAGGCAGAACCAGGGTCAGGAACATCACAACATTTCACGCAATCGTAACTACACCAAGCTCGGTTCGATACTTCATTGCGAGTGGTACAACTCGGCGCTCTATAACGAAGCCGGCAAGCTGGTTTCCGTTTTGTCGCTCGTGCTCGACGTCACGGTGGCAACGCGCATCGAGGAGGCGCTGAGAAAATCTGAGGCTCAGTATCGACTGCTGTTTGAATCGAATCCACAGCCGATGTGGGTCTACGATCTCGCGACACTACGCTTCCTGGCGGTGAACGATGCTGCGGTGCGCCATTATGGCTACTCGCGAGCAGAGTTTCTTGATATGACGATCAAGGACATTCGTCCTCCTGAAGAAGTGAAGGTGCTTGTAGACCATCTCGCGTCGAGGAATTCGGATTTGGATTACGCAGGCGAGTGGCTGCATCGCAAGAAGGACGGAACTGACATCAATGTCGATGTCACTGCCAGCCGTCTTATGTTCGCCGGCCGGCCTGCGGAGTTTGTGCTGGTCCAGGATGTGACAGAGCGCAAGAAAGCTGAGAGAGCGCTTCGCATCAGTGAAGATCGTTACCGCGATCTTGTAGACAACAGTCACGAACTCATCTGCACACACGATCTTGAAGGGCGTGTGCTCTCGGTCAATCCCTGGGCCGCGCGTGTGTTGGGTTATCCGCAGGGGTCTATCATCGGGAAAAATATTCGCGGCGGGCTGTTGCCTGAATACCGCGATCGCTTTGACGAGTATCTCCGCACTGTCGTAACGGAAGGCTCCGCACGCGGCGTGATGAAGGTTCGTACGGCCACTGGTGAGATCAGGCTGTGGGAGTATTACAACACTCTGCGCACGGAAGGCGTTGAAACGCCGATCGTGCGCGGCATGGCCCATGATGTGACCGAGCGCCGGCAGGCGTTGAAGCGTGAAAAAGAAGCGCGCATGGAAGCTGAAGCCGCGAACCGCGTGAAGGATGAATTCTTATCGACACTCTCACACGAGCTGCGCACACCGCTAACAGCAATCATGGGTTGGGCTGACTTGTTGCTTCACGACGAAGTGGAAACTGAAAAACGCCGGCAGGCTATTGAGACGATCTTTCGCAACGCGAATTCGCAGTGCCAGTTGATCAATGATCTGCTCGAAGTGTCACGGATCATCACCGGTAAGTTGCGCCTCGATTTTGTGGCTTGTGAACTTCACTCAGTGATCGAAGCAGCGGCGGAAAGTATACGACCAACTGCCGAAGCGAAGGGCGTGCGATTGCAAGTGCTTCTCGAACCGAACGTCGGGCCTGTGTTTGGCGATCATGAGCGGCTTCAGCAAGTGGTTTGGAACTTGTTGTCGAACGGCGTGAAGTTTACGCGCAAGGGTGGGCTGGTCCAGGTAACACTCCAGCGGATCAACTCTCACGTGGAGATTGTGGTTAACGATACGGGTGTTGGTATCAAGTCAGATTTTCTGCCGCACGTGTTCGATCGTTTTCGCCAGGCTGATGGTTCAACTACGAGAAACTACGGCGGGTTGGGGCTCGGGCTGGCGATTGTTCGACATCTTGTGGAGCTGCACGGCGGAACTGCGTGGGCTGAAAGTGGCGGCGAGGAGCAGGGAGCGAGGTTCACAGTGCGCCTGCCATCGATGACGACAAGTGAACTCCAGCCTGTCGAGGTGCTTAGCCAACCAGCGATCTCTGCGATCGAAGCGCGCGAGAATCAGCCGGGGTCGCTGCACGGGTTGCGCATTCTCGTGGTCGACGACGAGCATGATGCACGCACGTTGTTGACGGCGATGCTTGAAAGATCTGGCGCGCAGGTAGTGGCTGTCGGCTCGGCGCGTGAAGGGCTGGATTCGCTCCAGGGTTGGCGGCCGGATGTGTTGATAGCAGACATTGGGATGCCGGTGGAGGATGGTTACGCGTTGATCAAGAAAGTTCGTGCGTTGCCCCGGGAACGTGGCGGGCTGACGCCCGCGCTCGCGTTAACAGCGTATGCGAGAACAGAAGATCGCGCACGCGCACTGTCAGAGGGCTATCAGGTTCACTTGGCAAAGCCTGTCGACCGTTATGAACTGGCAGGCGTGGTGGCAAGTCTGGCTGAACGCGCAGAGATCGCCGGAGCATAGCAGACCTCAGCCCGGCGACCTCAGTCGCAGCCGGCGATGCTCTCGGATAATTTTCGCCAGCGATGGCCGTTGCGCGCTGGAAGCTCATCAGTTTCCTCGGGGCCATCGCTTCCTGCTGTAAAACTCGGCAACTCACGCACGCCTTGATTGGCCCACGCCTCTTCGATCGGTGTAATAAGCCGCCACTGCTCCTCGGCTTCATCACCGCGAATGAATAACGTCGCATCACCCTGCATCACGTCCAACAACAACATCTCGTAAGCATCCGGCGATTGCACGCCGAATGCGCGCTGGTAACAAAAATCCATGTGAACTGTCGCCGTGCGCATTTCAAAGCCCGGTCGCTTCGCGCCGAATGTCACGTTAATCCCTTCGTTCGGTTGAATGCGAAGCACGATCACGTTTGGCTCGATCTCCTGATCAGGCGTGCGCGCGAACAACGCTTGAGGCGTGCGTTTTAAGTGGACGGCGATTTCCGTCAAGTCGCGCGAGAGACGTTTTCCAGTGCGCACGTAAAACGGAACTCCAGACCAGCGCCAGTTTGAAATGTTGAATTCAACCGCCGCGTACGTCTCAGTCGCGGAGCCCTGCTTCACTCCTTCTTCCTCCTTGTAACCTTTGACTTTTTCTCCGTTGATTTCTCCTGGTCCATACTGCGCGCGCACCGTGCGTTCAGCAACCTGATCAGGCTTCATGCGCCGGATCGATTTCAAGACCTGAACCTTCTCTTCCCTGACTGCTTCAGCTTCGAATGCAACCGGCGGTTCCATCGCCGTCAGTGTCAACAATTGCAAGAGGTGATTCGCAACCATATCGCGCAACGCACCAGCCTCTTCGTAGTAGTCTGCACGACCACCAACTCCTCCTGTTTCCGCCGCGGTGATCTCGACATAGTCGACGTAGTTGCGATTCCAGATCGGCTCAAACATCGAGTTTCCGAAACGAAAAACGAGTATGTTTTGGACGGTGTCTTTGCCGAGGTAATGGTCGATGCGATAAACCTGATGCTCATTGAAAACTTCGGCGACCGTCGCGTTTAAAGCTTTCGCTGATTCGACGTCGTGTCCGAAAGGTTTTTCGATGACGATCCGGCTCCAATGCTCGTTTTCGTCAGCCAGGTTTGCTTTACCGAGACCTTTGACGATCGCGGCGGCGAGTGACGGCGGCGTTGCGAGATAGAAAAGATGATTCTTACTCGCGCCTTCGGACGCCAATTCATCTACTCGCGCTGCGACTTTGCGATACGTTTCGTCGCTATCCAGCTCGCCTGGGAGGTAGTGCAGGCGTTCGGCAAACGCGCGCCATTTTTGTTCGTCGAGATGTTTAATCTTCTTTGAGTTGTCGAGGGCTTCGCGGACGAAGGCACGAAACATATCGTCAGTCATGTCGCTCCGGCCGACGCCCAGGACTTGAACGCCTTCCAAACAGCCTTCACCTAGAAGCCGGCACAGCGCCGGCATGAGCTTGCGTTTCGTGAGATCGCCGGTCGCGCCGAAAATCACGACGACGCATGGTTCAGCGTGCGGCAGACTCGGCTGCTCGAGTTGAACTGGATCAGGTTCTACGAGTATTGATGACATGGTCCTTAGCCTCACCCCGAACACGGGCGGCCACGGAGGGCCGCCCCTACAGATTATTTCTCACGATGCCCGCCGAACTGGAGCCGCATCGCCGACAAAACTTTGTTCGCGAAATCAGCCTCGCCGCGCGAGCTAAAACGCTGGAACAAAGCCGCGCTCAAAACCGGTACGGGCACCCCTTCCTCGATCGCCGCATCGATGGTCCAACGTCCCTCACCCGAATCAGACACGCGACCTGAAAAATCTTCCAACTTCGGACTGTCATGCAACGCAATCGCCGTCAGATCGAGCAGCCACGAAGCAATCACACTTCCGCGCCGCCAAACCTCAGTGATCTCTGCGATGTTGAAGTCGTACTGAAAATGTTCCGGGTTCTTAAGCGGCGTTGTCTCAGCGTCCGCTGTTCTTTCTGTCTTCCCAATGTTCGCATGATGCAGAATATTAAGCCCTTCAGCATACGCGGCCATCAAGCCATACTCGATGCCGTTGTGGACCATCTTCACGAAGTGTCCGGCTCCTGATGGACCACAGTGCAGGTAACCCTCACCGGCAGTACCTGAATCGCTATCACGTCCGGGTGTCGGCGAAACTGCATCACGCCCGGGCGCAAGCGTTTTGAAAATCGGATCGAGATGTTTGACTACCTCAGTCTCGCCTCCGATCATCTGGCAGTAACCCCGTTCGAGTCCCCAAACACCTCCGCTCGTCCCGACGTCGATGTAATGAATGCCTTTCGCTTTTAATTCTCGCGCGCGTCGAATGTCGTCAACGTAAAAAGAGTTCCCGCCGTCGATGATGACGTCGTCCGCAGCTACAACCGTGACGAGTTGATCAAGCATGGTATCGACGAGCGCGGCCGGTATCATCAACCAGATCGCACGAGGGGCCTCGAGCTTCTCCATAAAAGCTTGCAACGACGGCGCGGGAATTGCACCCTCGTCGACGAGCGTATTCACTGCCTCGGGATTGCGATCGTTAACCACGCATTCATGGCCGTCGCGCAGGAGGCGTCGCACCATGTTGGCGCCCATTCGACCGAGTCCGATCATTCCAATCTGCATTCGAAGCTCCTTGCGAAGTGTCAGTGTTTACCTGAAGATAACAGAAACTCGAAGCCAAGGAGCACTCCAGATGAAGTGTTTGCGACTGCTTTTGTTTGTCGTTTTTGTTGCGCCGGTTGTGGCGCAGAGACCGCCGGTTATTCCTACGGGACGCGTTGTCGATCTAACGCATGCTTTTGACGCCAGCTCGGTTTACTGGCCCACTGCCGAGCCATTCAAACTCGAGACCGATTTCGAGGGCATGACCGATAAGGGTTACTACTATTCTGCGTATCGTTATTCGGCCGCGGAACACGGTGGCACGCATCTCGATTCCCCAGTTCACTTTGCAAAAGGACGTCACACGGTTGATCAGATCCCATTGCAACAACTGATAGGCGCGGCGGTGGTTGTGGATGTGACAAGCCAGTGCGCTGCGAATCCTGACTATCAGGTTAGCGTTGCTGATTTTCAGAATTGGGAGCGGCGCAATGGCCGGATCGCGCCGGGAACGATCGTCTTGCTGAGAACAGGGTTTGGTAAGTACTACGGGGATCGAAAGAAGTATCTGGGAACGGAAGAACGCGGCGCCGAGGCGGTGGCGAAGTTGCACTTTCCGGGATTAGATCCTGCGGCGGCGCGCTGGTTGACGCTAAATCGATCGATCAAAGCGATCGGTCTGGACACGCCAAGCATTGATTACGGGCAGTCGACGCTATTCGAGAGCCATCGCACTTTGTTTGAAAAGAACATTCCGGCGTTTGAGAACGTGGCGAATCTGGAGCAACTGCCGTTGAAAGGGTTTTCGGTGATTGCGCTGCCGATGAAGATCAAGGGTGGGAGTGGTGGACCGCTGCGGATCGTCGCGCTGTTGTAAAAGAATAGGACCTATAGGACCGATTGGACCTATATGAACGTGGAGACGCTCGATACCCCTCGTGATTTGGCACGGGCAGCTGCGCAGCTTTTCGTCGCCAGGAGCAGCGAAGCTGTTGCCCAGCGAGGGCTTTTCACGATCGCGTTGTCCGGGGGGTCAACGCCAAAACTCCTCTACCACCTCCTGGCCGATCCAAACGAACCTTTTCGCGAACAAGTGCCGTGGCCCAGGATTCACTTCTTCTGGGCTGACGAGCGGCACGTGCTCCCCGATCATCCCGAGAGCAATTATCGAATGGCGAACGAGGCTATGCTCGCGCATGTGCCGGTCACGAGTGACTACGTGCATAGAATAATGAGTGAGAATCCGAATGCCGCAGAGGCTGCTGAGCAATACGAACAGACGGTGCCGCAGCGATTTGATCTGATCCTGCTCGGACTCGGGACCGATGGGCACACGGCCTCGATCTTTCCGGGTTCCGAAGTGTTGCATGAGACGAAACGGCTTGTTGCTGCGCCGTGGGTCGAGAAGCTGAACACAAATCGAATTACGATGACGCTGCCGCTGATAAACAATGCCGCGTCAGTGGTGTTTCTTGTTAGTGGAGCAGAGAAGTCGGAGATCGTGAAGCAGGTGCTTCATGGGCCGAAGCGTTATCCCGCGCAGGAGGTTAAACCGGCTGATGGTGAGTTGAAATGGATGTTGGATCAAGAGGCTGCGAGAAAACTTTGACAGGATTACGGGATTTTTCAGGATCGACAGGATTTGTTCCGGAAGCGACGCGGCGTTGCTCGACCAATAGTTCTTCAAAGGCTTTTGCAGACAGTGCTTTGCTGAACAGAAAGCCCTGCACGACGTCACATTCAAGCGCGCTCAGATATTGAAGCTGTTCCTTCGTTTCAACTCCCTCTGCAATCACCGTCACATCGAGCGCGTGGCCCAGGTTGATGATCGCGCGCACGATCGCTGTGTCGTGTGGATCTTTACAAACATCCGCGACGAAACTCTTGTCGATCTTCAACGTGTCGATCGGAAACCGCTTCAGATAGTTCAGCGAAGAATAGCCGGTGCCGAAATCGTCGATCGCAACCTTGATCCCCATCAACTTCAACTCGTGCAACTTCTCGATTGCCTGTTCCGGGTCCTTCATGATCGAGCTCTCGGTGAGTTCGAGCTCGAGCCAGCGCGGATCGAGGTTCGTTTCCTTCAATATGTGAGCTACGTCGGCAATGAACGTCGGTTGCTGGAATTGGCGTGCTGAGAAATTCACCGAGAGGCGCATCGGCGCGAGGCCCGCGTCCTGCCAGACCTTGTTTTGCGCGCACGCGGTTCGCATCACCCAGTCGCCGAGCGCGATGATCATACCGCTCTCTTCAGCGATATTGATGAACTCACCCGGATAAATCACACCCATGCTCGGATGCTGCCAGCGTATGAGCGCTTCCATGCCGACGAGATTGAAATCGTGAATCGCAACCTGCGGCTGGTAATGAATGAAAAACTCCGAGCGCTCCAGCCCTGGCCGCAAATTACTTTCGAGCACCAGTTGCTTCAGCGCGCGCGTCGTTCCGCCTGCGGTGTAGAACTGATAGTTGTTGCCACCCTGCACTTTGGCGCGATCGAGCGCAACGCCCGCTGTCTTCAACAATCCCGCGGTGTCGCGTCCATCCTGCGGATAAACACTGATTCCGATGCTGCTCGATACAAAGATTTCCTGGTCATCGAAAATAAATGCCTGGTCCAGCGACTGTTTTATCGCGCGTGCCACGTTCGCCGCATCCTGAGTGCGTGGAATCTGCGTAAGCAATAAAGCAAATTCATCACCGCCAAACCGAGCAACCGTATCGCTTTCACGAACACAGCTCGTCAGACGCTGGGCCACCGACTGCAACAGTCGATCGCCGGAGGTGTATCCCAAAGAGTCGTTGATGGTCTTGAAGCGATCAAGGTTGAGCAGCAGCACTGCCTGCATCTGATCGTTGCGATGCGAGAGTGCGATTGCTTGCTTGAGTCGATCTTTGAACAGGACCTGGTTTGGCAGATCGGTAAGTGCGTCGTGATAAGCGAGGTGGTTTAGTTTTTCCTTAGTCTGCTTGTTCTGTGAAAGGTCGACGACGAAACACGCAATCTCATCATCGAGAAGCGCCGCACCGAACAAAACCGGCACCGCGCTGCCATCGGGTTTGAGGAAATCCTTTTCAAACGGCGCACAGGCGCCAAAGGCCATCAGCTTTTCAAACGCTTCTTCGTCGAGACGATGATGCTCGGGCGGCGTGAGATCGTGAATATTTCGGGGGAGGTTCTCGGCAGTGTACCCGAGCATGTTCAGGAAACTTTCGTCGGCGTTGAGAATTTTTCCGGCTAAATCGACGAAGAGAACGGCCACGAGGTTTGTGGCGACGAGACGGCGCAGAGCTGCATCCACTTTGGATTCCATAGAGAGATTAAGACTGTTTCCGGAGGTGTGAGTAGGACAAGCGGGTTGGCCGTCAACCCGGTCTTAGGCTAACAGAGAAGGGGGCGGCTTATCAATTACTTTATTTTTGGACGCAACTTTGGAAGGCGCAGTCAGGAAGGGAGGCTTGCCCCCGCTGTTGCGAGAGCGGGGGCAAGCCCGCCTTCCTGACTTGTTCACATTCACACTAACGCACCGAGCTTGTGACCGCCGGGGCGGGGCCGGGCGGCATTTTTTCGTGAAAATACCGCGTCATCAGGCCTAAAAGGTGGCGCTGCGTTCCCGCTCCTTCAGAGATCGAATGGGATCGGTTCGGATACGAAAACATTGAAAACTGCTTATTCGACGCGATCAGCGCATCGATCAACGCTTCCGTCCCCTGGTAGTGAACGTTGTCGTCGCCAGTCCCGTGAATAATCAGCAGATTGCCTTTCAACTGTTTTGCAAACGTGATCGGCGAACTTTGTTTCCACTCCTCCGGATGATCCTGCGGCAGTCCTCCGTATCGTTCCTGGTAGATCGTGTCGTAGTAACGAAGGTCCGGCACAGGCGCAACAGACACGCCGGTCGCATAAACGTCCGCGTGGCGGAACATCGCATTGAGCGTCGACGAGCCGCCTCCACTCCAACCCCAGATTCCGATACGCGACGCATCCACGAACGGCCACTTCGCAATCGCACGCGCGGCCGCAGCCTGATCACCCGAATTCACAATTCCCGCCTTGCGGTAAAAGATTTTTCGCCACGCACGACCACGCGGCGCGGGCGTGCCGCGATTGTCGACACTCATCACGATGTAACCCTGCTGCGCAAGCATCTGGTGCCACAAACGATTCCGCCCTTGCCACAGATCGAGCACTGTCTGGCCCCAGGGTTCACCATAAACGTAAAAGATCACCGGATAACGCTTCTGCGGATCGAAGTCGTGCGGCTTCATCATCCAACCATCGAGCTTCACTCCTTCACCGATGTCGACCTGGAAAAACTCCGAAGGCGTTTGCTTGAGCTTCGCCAATCGCTCCTGGACCTCGCGATTGTCGATCATTGTTCGCGCGACTGTGTGTTGCGGTAGTCGGACCACTTCGGTCACAGGAACTGTGTTGTAGGTCGAGTAAGAGTGAATCGCAAACTCGCCGCGTGGCGAGATGTTGTAGCTGTGCGCACCTGGAGCACTCGCCGGCGTGAGTCGTTCTTCCTTGCCGGCGCCGTCGATGCGAACGCGATAGAGGTAACGCTGCGTTGCGTTTTCAGGTGACGCGAGAAAGTAAAGGTAACCATTTACCGTGTCGACCCGCTCGACTGTGATCACGTCGTAGTTGCCAGGCGTGATCGGTTTCACGTCGCGCCCGTCGCGCGATACCGAATAAATATGACGCCAGCCATCGCGCTCGCTGGCCCACAGAAAGCGCTTGCCGCCGTCGATCCATTCAACGTCGCCACGCGCGATTCCGGTTCTGTCCCAATCGATGTCGCCCCATGCGACGTCGACCCACGCTTCGTCTTTTTCAGTTAGTACCGGCCGCACTTTGCCGGTGCGTGCGTCGGCGAGCATCACGATGTTCGTATCCTGACGACGATTGAGTTGCTGAACGACCAGTTCGTTAGAATTCGCAGCCCATTCCATGCGCGGCAGGTAGTTGTTGCGAGCATCGCCGGGAACTTCGATCCAGCGAGTTGGACCACCACTCGCGTCTATCACGCCGACACGCGCGGCTGAATTTGTTTCACCTGCCTTCGGATACGGGAACGAAGTGACCTCCGGGTAAAGAGCAGCGGTGTTGTTGATGAGCTGCATCTCCTTTACGCCTTCGGAGTTGAGCTGCCAGTAAGCGATCTGTTTACTGTCAGGACTCCAGCGGAAGCCATCGCGACAGAACAACTCTTCTTCGTAGACCCAATCGAACGTACCGTTGACGATGTAGCGCGAGCCGTCGGTCGTGAGCTTCGTGATCTTGTTATCGCCGGAAAGATTTTCGACGTAGATGTTGTTCTCGCGGACATAACCGACGCGCTGGCCGTCGGGCGAGAACTTCGCAAACATCAGTGTCGCAGGCTTGGCGTCTGCGCCGCCGAGTTTGCGCAACGTGTTTGCTTTGAGATCAAGCACCCAGTAGTCGCCGCGCGTGTTGCTGCGCCAAACGCGGGCGGTGTTAGTGAAGATGAGTAACTTCTGTTCGTCTGCCGTCATTGAAAACTCTTCGACGGCAAGCGGATTCGTCGCTCCTGACGGAATGAGTTTTTCTGCGGAGACTTTGACGGTGCGATCACCTGTGCTCACGTCGTAACGAACGATATCGACGCTGCCTCTCCGGTTTGGCGCCGGTTCGAGCGCGAAGTAACCGCTGCCGTCTGCCTGCCACTGCACCGGCCCAAGCGGGCGCGTTCGATAAGTGAAAAGCGAATCCACGGTGAGAAGCGATGGATCCGATTGTTGCGCATAAACGGGGAGGATTAAGAGAAGTAGAACTGGAAGAATAAGAATTCGTCGTCTCATATTTACCTCCGGATGTCATTGCCAATTGCCGATTGCCAATTGCCAATTTATCTACAGCTCACCCAAACGCCCCGGGTTCCAAAATTGGCAATCGGCAATCGGCAATTGGCAATACTTAATCGCCACGTCCAACCAACACAGCGATTGCAGCAATCAAGTCCGCCTGCTCGATCGGCTTGGCCATGTGCTGCTGATAACCCGCGGTCAATGCGCGCTCGCGATCCTTCCGCGAAGCATAGCCGGTCAACGCGATCGCCGGAGTCAACCCGCCTTTGTCAGGCGGCGCCGAACGCAACTTGCGAATCAACTCATAACCGTCCTGGTCAGGCATTCCTATATCGCTAATCAACACATCCGGCAACTCTCCGTCAAACACGCTCAGCGCCTCCTTCGCAGACTTCGTCGAAGTCACGCGCGCGCCGTAGCGCTTCAGCATCGTTCCAAGAAGCTTCCGCGAGTCGTCGTCATCTTCAACTAACAACACGTGCAAGCCATCGAGCCTGACTGCACCACTGCGACTGTGCCGGCGTTCGACTTCTCGTCTTCGTTCTTCAGCCCGCTCGGGATCTCTTCGCTCCTGCGCAAGCGGCAGATCCACCGTGAACATAGAACCTCTTCCGAGTCCTTCACTCTCCGCGCTGATCGTTCCACCGTGCAACTCGACCAGGTGCCTCACAACCGCAAGACCCAAACCAAGTCCACCCTGCTTTCTCGAGATCGAACCCTCGGCCTGACGAAAACGATCGAACACGTACGGCAGAAACTCCGCCGAGATGCCATCACCTGTATCGCTGACGCATAGACGTGCCGTCAACTCCACGCAATTGAGTTCGATGTTAACGCGGCCTCCACGTTGCGTGAACTTGATCGCATTCGACAGCAGGTTCCAAATCACTTGCCGCAGTCGATTCGGATCGCCCTTGACCAAACACTCTTCGGGGTAAAAGCGAGTTTGAAGCCGGATGCCTTTCGCGTCCGCAGTCGGTCGCAGGGCGTCGAGTGCGGCATCGACGATGGGAGCAAGATTTAGTGGATGCAGATCGAGCCTGAGGTTGCCTGTGATAATGCGCGAGACGTCGAGTAGATCGTCGATCAAGCGGGCCTGTGAGCGTGCGTTGCGCTCAATCGTCTCGATCGCCCGAGCGGCACTCGAGCCTTCCACTTCACCGTTACGGATCATCGAGGCCCATCCGAGGATCGACGTTAGCGGCGTGCGTAGTTCGTGCGAAAGCGTTGCGAGAAATTCATCTTTTAGTCGATCTGCTTCTTCGGCGTGCCGCCGTGCATCACGTTCACGGAGCAGCGATGCGGCTCTCTCTTCTTCCGCGCTTTGTCGTGCAGTGACGTCGAGCACGAGCGAGAGTACTGAAACCAGCTTGCCCCGATGGTCTCTGAGTACCGAGTTGTACCACTCGCAAAAAAGAATTCCACCGTCGCGCGTGTAGTTGCGGTTGCGTTGCACGCCGTGAACTTCGACGCCTTCGCGTTGACGATTCGTCACGAGGGCAACGGCATCGACGTCGTCAGTAAAAACAAACCGCCACTCGTTGACGTGTTTGCCGATTACTTCATCGGCTTTCCAACCGAAAAGTCTTTCCGCCGATTCAGACCAGCGCGAGACGCGAAAGTCGCTGTCCCATTCGACGACGGCAAGCGGCGAACTCTCCACGTGAAACGACAACTGTCGATACGCTGTGTTCGCTGCGTCTTCAGCTTGCTTGCGTGCCGTGATGTCAGTGATCACTGCGATGGTGCCCGCCAGGTTGTTGTTGTCGTCGAGCAACGGCCAGTAATGAGATTTGAAGAAGCCGGTTTCAGAAGGGCCGTAAGGATGGTTCTCGCAATCGAATTCTTTTCCTTCTAAAACATTTGTTTCACGCAGGAACGGAAAGATTTCAAGCACCGACTTGCCCAGAGCCTCTTCTCGCTTGAGACCTGAGATTCGCTCCATCGCCCGATTCCACGCGATCACGCGACAGTCGCGATCAAACGCGAACATGCCATCGACGCTCGCGTCGATCAGTCGCGTGAGCAGCAGCGTGGAATCTGTTTTCAGCGTAGTCTGTGTAATAGGTGGACTATTTCCCTGCTGTGAGTAGCATCAATCCCGTCGCGTCGCGAACGAGTATGTTTGATCCCAGGAGAACGGGCATGGCCCAGGTTGAAGCTTCTGCAACTTCGTAACGACGCTCGACTGCGAACGCCGGCGTATCACGTTTTACGACGATCAAGTCGGCGTTGTTCGTCAGAAAGACTACGTGTTGCGGCGTGAGCAGCAGCGACGCATGCTCGCCCTCTCTTCCTTCCGTGGTCCAACGCACTGCGCCCGTCTTTGCATCCAGGGCCACAAACTGTCCCTTCTTCTTTGAAGAGTGGCCATAGATCAGTCCATCACCAAAAACCGGAGAGCTCATGTACATCGCAACGTCACGATTTTTCCAGCTCTCGGTCGCCTGCCATTTGCCACCGGTTTGCGCGAGGGTGAAGGCATGGGTGCCCTGACGTGTTCCCGACACGATCAGATGCGAGCCGGTCCATAGTGGTGTGGAGATATTCTCGTTCCACTCATCCGGAAACGCGACGGACCACAGCTCTTTGCCGCTCTTCGCTTCGATACCAACGATCGAGCCTTGCGTCATCGTCACGATCTGCCGCTGGCCGCCGGCTTCAATCACAACCGGCGATGCGTAACCTGGACCAAGTCCTTTCCATTCCCATTCGGTCGCGCCGGTTTTTGGATTGAGACCGAGGATCTGTCCGCCGTGGATATCGCTGCCGACCTGGACCACCAGGCGTCCGTCAACTAGTAACGGCGAGGCCGCTGTGCCACAGAACAACTTCGTCGTGTCGATCGATTTTGAAAAGTCTCTGGTCCAGAGCTGTTTGCCGGTCGCTGTGTCCCAGGCGTTCAGAATGCCGGTCACTCCGAGTGTGATCAGGCGATCGCCGATGACGAGTGGGGTTGAGTTTGGACCTTTCGCCATTTCGACGGCGTACTGATTCTTTTTGAACTGGGCCTGGTACTTCTGCTCCCAGATGACCTTGCCATCGGCAAGGTTGATACCGGTGACGATCTCTTCCGGGTCGCGCCGCGTGTGAACAAACGCGCGGCCCGCCGCGACGACCGGCGATGAATAACCTTCGCCAATCTCAACGCGCCAGCTCCGTTTCAACGACTCAGGCCACGCGGCAGGCGCATTTTTCGCCGAAACGAGCCCATCCCTGGCCGGTCCACGCCACTGCGTCCACTCCTGCGCACTCACCACCGAGGCCGCAAAAAAGACAAAAATAACGAGGGTTATAGATTTTGTGTTGTTCATAGGTTTCCTTCTAGAGCGGAGCAGAGGAGAAGATCATAGATCAGAGCCACGAAAAGGCACAATAAGCGCAAAATGAATAACTATCGCGTCTGATGTGCTTTTGTGGCTAAACCACGTCGGCGAAGCTCTTGCGGGTGCGGGCGAACCACCAGTAGCCGAAGATGAAGACGACTGCCGCGATGGCTGTGAAATACGCCAGGCCACGCCAGTCAGGGCCGAGGCCGTCGAGGAAGATTTGGCGATAGTTGCGGACCAGGTGAGTGAAGGGGTTCAGGTCAATGAAGGCGCGAAAATGTTCGGGCACGATCGATTCGGGGTAGATGATAGGCGTGAGATAAAGCCAGGCCATTAGCAGCAGCGTGATGCCCTGCGCAATGTCGCGGAAGAAAACTCCGAGTGATGCGATGAGCCAGGCGGCGCCGAGCGCAAACAGAATTTGTGGAATGAGCAGCACCGGGAACCAGATGGCCGTTCAGCTCGAGGCGTTGCCGAACGATGATCGTCGCGATCAACAAAGCGACGGTGGCGAACAATTGATTGGCGAGCGCGGCGAAGACTTGCGCTGCCGGTAACGCTTCGAGTGGAAACACTACTCTCTTCACCAGGTTTGAGTTTACTACGATCGTATTCGCCGATTGCTGAACTGACTCCTGAAACATAGACCACGGCAGGAGACCGCAAAAGAGGTAGAGCGCATAGTCCCAGTGAGAGTGATTTACTCCGAAGCGTGCGCCGAAGATGCCTGCGAAGATGAAAGTAAAGATCGCAATCATCACGACCGGGGTCAGCACGGCCCACGCGATGCCAAGCGCCGAACCTTTATAACGGCCTAACAGTTCTCGCTTCGCAAACGAGAAGATCAGCTCAGCGCGACTCGGCAATTGCCAGAGTGGCTGCCAGATGCGGCGATGGGCTGTTTGGGTTGAAAGCATTTTGATCTTTGTACTTTGTACTTTGTTTGCTTTGTTCTTTGCTCGTTGTCAGTTGTTCGTGGCCACACAGCTACTGACCACTGACAAAGTACAAAGTACTACTTGATCACCCGTGGCCGCGCCAACTATTCTTGTTGTGCCAGCTGATTACCACCTCATCCGCTCCAATATCACGCCACCAGGTCTCAAATTCTTCACGCGGGATGTAGAACGCCGTAGGCGCAACCAGGTGATCGAACACGATCGTGTGCTGCTCGCGCCAACCAAACGTCGAAATCGAACTCAGGTAATCGTTGTAGAAAAGATGTTTCCCTAACCCCGAGCCATTGCGGTTTAGTGGTCCATAAATCAACTTGGTCGCGAGATACACACACGCCGCCGGAATCTTCGAGAGTTGCAGCAACGCGCGTTGATCGATGCGAGACGTGATCTGCTTGCGCACCGGATTGACGAAGCGCGTGATCCATTCGTTGTTCTCAGCTCCGTAAATCCACGCCGAGAGATGTCCGCCAGGTTTCACCTTCGACGCCAGCGAAACGAAGCCTCCGCGCGGATCAGGCAGGTGGTGCAGCACTCCAATCGAAAACGCGTAATCAAACTTTCGCGCGAGCGGGAGATGATAGATGTCGGCCTGAATAATGTGCGCGTTAGGCAATGAACGCGTGGCAGCGAATGCAGTCTCAACCGCGACGCTCAAATCGATGCCGATAACCTCACGCGCTCCCCAGCGCGCAGCGAGTTGTGTGTGCCTGCCCTTCCCGCAGCCTCCTTCCAGCACAACCTTGTCGCGGAAAAACTCCGGCGTGACGGGCGCGATCCAACCGAGGAATTGCTCAGCGTACCGTTCATCTTCCTGCGTGAAGTGCTGCCACTGCCAACCAAACCCCTCGGCAGTGGCGCGCTTGTCGCTTTCGACTTGTTCGAGATTCGCGAAACGCGGGATTCCACCGGTGATCGGAAACGAAGACGCGCACGACGCGCAACGCAGTGCGCCCTCCATGATCTCGGCGTCTTCAGATCTGGTAATTGAGAGATCGAGTGTTCCTTCACACGAGGGACACACAAGATACTCGAGTAGTTTTTGTTTCAAGACCCGGAAAATATAACATCGCGCGGGCTAATTGCATTCGCGACTGTGGTGGGTGGCGAGCATTCCGAAGCGGTTCTGATACTCGGCGGAATGAAGGAAGTTGCAAACCATCGAACGCGCAGCCTCTGGGTCGCGCAACGGTTTCGACTTGAGCGTGTTGATCCAGGAGGTGAACGCGGCCTCATCGGGATTGCGTCGCAAGTGTGTGAAAAACTGGAATGTCACGAGCGCCTGATTGTAATGAGCATCAACCACCCGCTGATCTGCCGCTAAGCGCGTAAGAACGGCAGCACGCCCGCTAGCGCCGTCTTCGAGTAAACCGATCAAAAGATTTCGCTCAGATGCGAAATCGAGCCCCGTGGTCTGCGCGGTCAAAGCAAGAATAGTATCGACGAATTCCGCCGGCTTCATCGTCGCAGGATACTTGCGCTTGAATTCCGGTCGCTCGACAAAAGCATGCGCAAGAGCCATTCGCAAAGCTTCCAATTCGCCTTTTTGGTTCGCTAGCGTCGCCCGATCACTCTCAAACTCGGCCAATCGCGGCGAGCGGCCGAATGCAGCAGAATAAAGCCCATATAGAAACACGCCCGTGGCAGGCAGTTCATTTTCGACGAGCAGACTCGTCGAAATATCAACTTTGCGCGTGCGTAAACAATCCATGCGTGAATTACAGTTGTTAAGTTGCGCCGTCAGCTTTTCCACAGTGAGTTGATCGGGTTCGCGGCCGGTCAGGTCAGCGTATTGCTGAGCAATAAAGAACCGGAAATCATCAACCGGATTCAATGCGCCCGAGATCACGCCCGGATCGATCGTGATCGCTCCCGGAACGTACGCGGTTTCACCCGAGTTAGACTGCATCCGGATCGTGTAATCCCCAAACGGCGCATTCGACGCCACCTGCACCTCAATGCTGACGACTGGAAACGGCGCTGGAATCTGTTCACGCGTGAGACTTGACGGATCGACGGTAAAGAACGGCGAGTTGACCGCGATGCTCGTGCCCGGCACCTGATCGACGCCCTCGCCTCCGAGATAAACCTTGACGCGCTTTCCGGGCGCAAGCGGCAACGCGACTGTGGAGAGTTCCGCGTTCAGTCCGATTACTTTTGGATTGAGTGCAGACGCTTGAAACGGCACCAAACTGGAGTTCAGCGGCGTCGGCAGATCCGACTTGACCGAAACCTGGCTCGACAATTCAAAGCTGCGAAACTTCTGCGTTACAAATTCCGCCGCGGACGCGACCATCACGCGGTACTGACCAGCCGCGAGACCTTCCAAACGGTAGGTTCCATCCTCAGCTGTTACGTCGCTTGCGATCACGCGTCCCGTAGCAACACTCTCGGCCCAAACGTTCACGCCATTCAACGCGGTCAACGCGCCGGGCGTGCGGTTGTCGCTGAGGCGTCCTTCGATTCTGCCGAGCCGCTGCTTCGGTCCATAAAGACTGCGTACCTTCTGTCGATCGTCTTCGCTCAACGTTCGCTCATTGAAAGCCGGCATTCCAAACGTTCCATTGAACGCCTGGCGACCCTGCATCGTCGACGAGAGGACTGGGGAGTGGTCCAACCCGAGCAGATGTCCAATCTCGTGTGTGAAAGTCGCTTCCAGATCGTATGTGTCCGGAGTGCCGTCAGTTGAAAACTGCAACTCCGTTCCATCGCCGTCACGTGGACGCGGATTGATACTGATGTCGGCTTCAGCGATGTTGCCGGTCTCGGGATCGAAGAAGACGCGTGTGCGTCCGGTTGTCGAATCGGAGTTGAACGCTTCGTTTTCAGGTGTGACTGCGATCGTGATTAGACTCACGCCGTCGCCGGAGTCTGACGGACTGACGGAAGCGATCGACGACCACGTCACGACGAAGTTGATGTTGGTCAGGCTGGACCAACGAGCAAGCGCGCGGTTTGCAGCGCCAACCACGTCGCTATCGGCTTTCATATTTGCACCGGGAGCGAGCAAAGAGGTTGAGAACGCTACGGGAATGGACTTTCTGGGCCAACGTATTCTGCGCACCTGTTGTGCGGCGGGCTCGAACTCGAATGAGTCGCGGGTTTCCAATCGCTCGCGGGAACCGAGAGCTAGAAATAAAGCCACACTGGCGATTATTGCGATTGGACCCTGCATCTGAAGCTTCCTGGCGAGGACGACAGTTCGGCGGGAGGCATCGTACCACGGTTTAGACAGCCGCAAGCACAAAAAAGCGCCAATGAATCGATTAGTCATTGGCGCTTTTTGTCGTTCTTGCGGGCCGCTAATTGGTGCCGTTAATTAATCGTTATGTGCGGCGCGGTAGCAGCCGGTCTACTGACGGTCGTGATGGCGGTTGCTCCGGTTCCTCTGGTAAACGTTACCTGAACGGGAACGTCTCCAGCGCCCGCGAGAGACGCGGGCAGCGTGAAATTGATGATATCGAAGCCGGGCATTTCCGGGTTCGGCTGCACGCTCACGATTCCATCACCGGTGATCACAGTAGTTCCGACAGTTACACTGATTTCCGTCCTCGCTGCGAATCGCACGCCCGTGACATTCAGTTCGAGAACCGTCGCGACCGGGGTTGCGCCCGGGCTCGGTGGTGATGTCACAGTAAAAGGCTCCATCGATCGTGCCAGCGGATTAGTCACATTGAAAGCGCGGGCTCTTCCTCCAGCGTCATTGGTGCTCGTGAAAATATCGGGCTGCGATATCGTAATCTGCACCAATCCCCGCAGTAATGTGGCATTGTTCGCGACCGCTACTGTCTTCACTCCGACTGTTGACAACAGAGGCATAACGAAATTGATCTGCATGCTTTCATTGTCGACAGCGTAAAGCCCTGCCGCAGCTCCGCTGACACTCACGGAAACACCGTTTAGTTCGACAGGCAAAGCCGGAGCGCGGTCAGTTTCCGAAGCACAGGGATCAGTAAGGATGCCCGGGCAAGCCACTGCGTCTGAAGGAGCAAGCGCAACAGTCGAACGCACGAAAGTCAACTCACCCGGAGCTAACGCGATCGGCGCACCTGGAACAGGGCTCGGCGCCGGTGTCGGACTCGGAGACGGGCTTGGGACCGGCGTCGCAGCGGTGACGGGCATGTTGCTCGCGCCAGTAAAGAACGACAGCGCTGCCGACGACGTCGAGGTGGTCAGTGGAGTTATCGTGTAGAAAAGCTCGTTCGAGGAGTCAAGATTTCCTCCACCGAGTTCTGCACTCATTACAAAGGCGATTCGCTTGCGCGACTCGCTCGGTATCGGCCTGACTCCCAGAGCAGAACCATCCGGGATGTTCGTCAACCGCGTAAACGGCCCAGCCGCAGCAGCCGGTAGCGGTGCGATGAATATGTTTGATTCATTCGATGGGTTCAAACCTTCGGAAGCCTGGGCTTGGACCGGGAGTGTTCCGTCAGGTCTGAAATTTACTGCTGAAGTGAATACAAGTGTCGATGGTGCGAGTGCTCCGTTGTAGTCGGTAAACGTCGGGAACCGGATGATGTCGTCGAAGTTGGGGCGCGTGCCAATCTCGACGAACGTATCACTCGACACCGTGTAAACGAACATTCCAAGAAACTGATTAGTGACGGCCGTATTTGCTTTCGGATCGGTGGCGCGCGATTCGAACGCGATCAACGCTCCGTTACGACTCATGCGCCGACCGGGATTGAAGACGACCGCATTGAAGACACCGTTCTGAGTGCGAGTAACCTGGCGAATATTGCTCAAACTGCCGCTACCAACGTTGGCATGATAGATCTCCGCATTTCCGTCCCCATTTAGTTGGGGGTCGGCGAGGTTGGCGCTGGATACAAAAGACACCAATGATCCATCCGCAGATAGATTGGGATTACTTTGGAAGATTAGTCCAACACCTGGAACGGCATCTTGCGTAGTCGTGGCCTGTACTGGCGTGAGTGTATCGGTGGTGACGTTGCAAAAGAACAGTTCGGGATTGCGATCGGTGTTGCCGGCGCCACCTGTAGAGATAAAAGCCACGATATTTCCGTCGTCGGAGATCGTGGGTTCGCGATTGTCGTCGGCAAAAAACGGCGCGCCTGTAGATGAACCAGGCCTGGGTGGACGGCTGGCGTTTGTTGTCGTAACCCTGTCGAACTCGCCTGTGGAAAGATCGTCAAGCGGTAAATCTGCACCCAGGGTTAGATCCACATCCGAGAGCGGGGAAAACTGGTAGATCCAAATCTCAGTGTTGGTTTCGTTATCAGGCAGATTCTGATTTTCCGGCGTGGTCCCGTCAAAAAATTCAGGATCGGGCGCGTTGGAACTAAATACTATCGTGTAGACCCGTCGGCCGTCTGACAGTGGCGGCGCGAGCGAGATCATCGGAGATCGGTTATCGATTTCGACCTTCGCCAGCAATGGATTCGCAGGTGTTGGCGCCGGACTTGGTGTCGGACTAGGCGTCGGCGTTGGGCTCGGTGTGGGAGTCGGGCTCGGACTCGATATCGGATTGGGAACGTTCTTGGTGTTAGTGATCTGGAAGATCCGACGTTGGGCATAGTCGTACAGAAAAATCTCGCGATTCCCATCGGCGTTGTTCCTGTTTCCTGCTTGAGTCGAGAGGTTGGCGTTCGAAACAAAAACTGCGAACCGGCCGTTCGCGGTGACGTCGCCAATTACGGTATTGAAAGCGGAACTTGGGATTGAAGTGATTTGGACGGTAAAAGGATCGGGCGTCGGACTCGATGTTTGGGCCACGACCGATACAAGCGAGCCACCATACAGCACAGGCACGATGATGGCGCACAAGAACCAGAAAACTTGCTTCACAGATTCCTCCGCAATAAAGACGCGATTACGAGCAGATTAGATGCCCTCGGGGAGCTGAGCAGCGTCGCACGCAGGTGAAAGTATTATTGCCGACACCGGCGATTAAAGAACGGCCATTTTAAGCAGAACCCCCTCGCTTCGCAAGCATGGTTAACCTTCTATAGACACAAATTGTGCTTTTTCGTGCCTCTTTGTGGCATCATTTCCTCTGAGTGCCACTCGAAAGGTAAATAACTCATGCGTAAATCTTCTTTCTTTGCGCCTTTGCGGCTTTGCGTCCATTAGATCGTTATGCCTGCTGCTATTCGCGTCGAAGCTGTATCCAAGCAATACCGGATCTACAACCGGCCCGCCGATAGACTAAAAGAAACCATCACACGCGGCCGCTGGAAAGCTCATCGCGAATTCTGGGCACTCAACGACGTCAGTTTCGAAGTTGAAGCCGGCACTACCACAGGCATCATTGGACCAAACGGCTCCGGCAAATCCACGTTGTTGCAAATCATTACCGGCACACTTGAACCGACGCATGGTTCAGTGTGGCTCGAAGGGCGTGTCGCGGCGTTGCTGGAACTCGGCGCCGGATTCAATCCGGAGTTCACCGGCATTGAAAACGTATTCATGAACACCGCGTTGATGGGGCTTTCAAAGAGTGAGACTGAAAGTCTGCTTCCCGAGATCGCGAGCTTCGCGGAGATCGGCGACTTCATCTACCAGCCGCTTAAAACGTATTCGAGCGGCATGTACATCCGGCTCGCTTTTGCCGCCGCGATTGCTGTCTCACCGCAAATACTGATCATCGACGAAGCACTCGCCGTCGGCGACGCAGTGTTTCAACATCGCTGCACGCGTCGCATCAAGCAGATGCAGGAAAGTGGGACAACGATTCTCTTCGTTTCACACGATCCGGGCGCGATTCGTGCGCTCTGCAACCGCGCGATACTTCTAAATGGCGGTCGCATGGAAGCTGACGGCGCACCGACCGAGGTACTGAATCGATACCAGAAGATCATCATGGCGCGTGAAACAGCTTATGCGGCGTTGGACCAACCCGCCGCGGAGCAAGCGCCGGACGCGCCTGAGCTCGCGGAAACGGATTTCACTAGCGCGCCCAGTTATACTTTCCGTCACGGAAACGGGGATGCTGAGATCGTCAAAGTCGAGCTACTCGATACGACACGACGCAAGGTCCAACTTGTTGAGACTGGTGAACAACTGTTCCTGCGGATGTACGTGGTGTTTCACAAAGCAGTCGAGGAGCCGGTGTTTGGTTTTTTGATTCGCAACAAGCACGGCATTCACTTGTACGGCACCAACACCGAAATTCAACACGCCGGTATTGGACCAGTGGAAGCAGGCGATGTAGTTGAGGCAAGCTTTTCGTTTAACTGCTGGCTCGCGCCTGACAACTATTCGATCACAGTCGCGGCGCACAGTGTGGATGCGATCAGCTTCGACTGGCTTGACGGCGCGTTATTCTTCCAGACTTTAAGCGCGAGCCCGATGGAAGGTGTCGCAAACCTCGACGGAACCGCAACGACCAGGAAATTGTTAAAGACAGGATTACAGGAGAGTTCGTAAAACGAAGAGGATCTCAGAGTACAAGAGATCAATACTATGAACGCCGCGAGCACTGAAATCGACGTCGCGCAATTGATGAGCGCTATCCGGGAGTCTGCGCTTAAAAAGCACCCCGACCTCGATACGCACACCAGCCACGAACAAATTCCGCCTGGCTTGCTGCTGCACCTTCAGAGATAAGAGAACGCGAGCAGAAGCAAAAAGAAGACGAGGAGATAAACGAACGCGATCCGCTAAATCTTTCCCCAACCTTCAAGCGTCACAAGGATGATGTCTATCACATCAACGATCTGCTGAAATATCACGATCGCGATTTCGTCCGAAACGCGTATCTCGCGATCCTCAAACGCGAACCGGACGAGGCGGGATTTCTTCACAACCTGAAGCTGCTTCAAAGTGGCGCTTTCAACAAGATCGATATCCTCGCCAGCTTGCGATATTCGGATGAGGGGAAGGTCAACGGCGTCACAGTCAATGGCCTAAGATTTCCGGCGACTATTCGCACTCTTGAACGAGTCCCAGTGTTTGGATACGCGCTTCAACTCGTGCTTGCGCTCGTGCGACTACCGGTGATGGTCCGGAGCCAGAGGGAGTTTCAGGGATACATTGTGGCCCAACAGGTAGCCATTACTGATTATGTTAATCATGTCAACAAAGGCAGGCGTGTGAACGCGCATGAGTTTCAACAGCATCGCTCGACAGTGATCGATCAGTTGCGCGCGCTTGAAGTCAGTGTGAATGAGACGGCGCTGCCCCGCCTCATGACCGACAAGGAAAGATTGAAGGACGCTGAAGCAAAGCTATTGCAGTTGAATGATCGTCTGGCCAGCATGTCGGAAACACTTTCTCGAACCCGCGAACAAATCAATAGCCTCTCGAGCGGAGTACAAAGCGGCGATCGAAGTGTTGCGGCAGAAAGCAGAACCGGCGACGAGCTTCGTGAATGGGACAACCTCTACGCAGCTTTCGAAGATCAGTTTCGTGGCAGCGCTGAAGAAGTCGAAGAGCGCTTAAAGTTCTATTTGCCTTTCCTCAAGGAGTTTAACTCCAGACAGCAGGATTCTCGATCTGGGCAGCGGTCGTGGCGACTGGCTGAAGCTCCTCAAGAAAGAAGGCTTTAAACCCTGCGGCGTTGAAGTCAACGAAGTGTTTGCTGAAGACTCACGCACACAGGGACTTGAAGTAGTTCACGACGACATGATGGTCCACCTCAGCCGGCAACCTGACAACAGTCTCGATCTCGTCACCGCCTTCCATTTGATCGAACACTTGAAGCCGGAGAAACTCTTTCGCCTGCTGGACGAGATCAAACGCATATTAAAACCGGGCGGCCGCGTTTTCATGGAAACGCCAAGCTCGGAAAACCTCGTCGTCGCCGCGTGCAATTTCTACGCTGATCCAACTCATCACAGGCCAGTCAATCCACACACGCTCATGTTTGTTCTGAGGCAGAAAGGTTTCATCGATTTGGGCCTTCAGTTTCTCCATCCTGTAGACGGAAGCCCCTTCAAGGAATGCGAAGGCGCTGAACAATTGAACATGTGGTTTTACGGACCCAGGGATGTTGCAGTGACCGCGCGCAAGGCGCAGTAGGAGATCGACTTGCCGCGCATCGCACTGCTGACACCAACTCTCCTAATCGCCGACGCTATCAGTAACGACGTTTACGGCATGCAAGCTGTACTGCGTAGCCGCGGACATGATGCACGTCTCTTCGCAAACGAAAGCACTTCGTCCGTCGAGGTTTTCCCGTTAAGAAAAATTAAGAGTTTTCTTAAGGCTCCGGAAGATATTTTGATCTATCACTATTCGATGGGCTGGAGTTTCGGCCTCGAGTTGCTTCGGGAGCTGAAATGTCGAACGGTACTTAAATATCACAACATCACGCCGCCGGAATTCTTCGCCGGAATCAGTATTGAATACGAAACCGTTTGCCGTCAGGGACGCGATCAGGTCAAGGATATCGCGACCGCCAATTGCGATCTGTATCTCGCCGACTCCCAATACAACGCGGAGGAATTGATCCGCGAGGGCGCCGATAGATCCAGATGCGTTGTTGTGCCGCCGTTTCATCAGATCGATAAGCTCGCGCAGATCGCACCCGACACGAGCGTGCTGGACCAGTATGTGAACCACACGCTCAACATCCTGATGGTGGGACGCGTTGCGCCAAACAAAGGTCATGGAGCTTTGATCGAGGCGCTCGCGATCTATCGCCAGTTTTATCGCGTGAACGCGCGACTACTGATAGTCGGAAAGGAAGCTCCTCAGCTCGCGAGTTATTCGCAGTGGCTTCGGCAGTTGGCGGCCAGCAAGGCTCTAAACGGCGCCGTAGTCTTCGAGGGCGGCGTCTCCGATGAACAACTGAAAGCGTATTACCTGGCGGCGGATTTTTTCATGCTGACTAGCGAGCACGAGGGCTTTTGCGTGCCACTCGTCGAAGCAATGGCCATGAAAGTGCCGATCATCGCGTATGCATCTTCGGCGATACCGGCAACAATCGGAGAAGCGGGACTAGTGTGGCAGGAACGCAATCCTTACCTGCTTGCTGAATCGATCGATTACCTCAATCGGAACGAATCAGTGAGTGCTGCACTCGGATTGATGGGTAGGCACAGGTACGAGCATGTTTTCAGCACCGGGCGGATTGCGCAAGATTTTCTCGGAGCTCTGAGTCAAGCAGGGTTGATATGAACAAGGTTGCAATTGTTGTTCAGCGTTGCCATGAAAGCATCGTCGGTGGATCAGAGTCTCTCGCGTGGCACTATGCAACGTTGCTGAGAGACGTTTATCACGTCGACATCCTCACGACTACAGCAGTCGACATTTCCGACTGGTCCAACGAGCTTCCCGACGGCGTCGAAATGCGGGATGGAGTTGCGATCAATCGCTTTCCCGTGACGATTGGACGCACTCCTTACTGGGGCAGCTACCTGCGCAAGCTCTTCAAAGACTTTGAGCGCTTCGAGAAACGTGAAGACGGCACAGGCAAAGGCTCGCGTCACCTGCCGTGGAGCATCGGGCTTCAGGAGGAGTTCATTAGAACTCAGGGTCCGTACTCTGAACCGCTCATGCAGTTTCTGCGTGAACGATGGGGTGAATACAAAGCGATCATTTTTACCACTTACCTGTATCCGACAACTTATTTCGGTCTTTTCCAGGTGCCGATAGGGATCGCGCTCCTTGCACCCACGCTTCATGACGAGCCGACCGCTTATCTCACGGCTTTCAAACACGCTGCGCATCGTGCGCGATCGATGGTGTGGTTGACGAAGGCCGAGCGGCGAGTCGGTGTGAAGCTTTGGGGAGAGTTGCCGGGCAAGGTAGTTTCGATGAGCCTCGATACAGAGACACGCGAACCGGCGCAACTTGAAAATCCTTATCTGCTCTACTGCGGCCGGATCGATCCGAATAAAGGATGTCTGGAACTCTTCGAATTCTTTGAGGATTATAAGCAACAATATCCTTCGAATTTGAAATTGTTGCTCACAGGCAAGGATGACATTCCGGTGCCGCCTCATCCCGATATTAATTTTCTCGGGTTCGTTGACGACGAGGAAAAACTCAGGTTGATGGCGGGAGCGAAGATGTTTGTCATGCCTTCGGGGAATGAGAGTTTCAGTATCGTAACGCTCGAGGCGATGGTCCAACGCGCTCCCGTGCTGGCGAGCGGAGTGAGTGAGGTGATCGTGGATCACGTAACTGATAGCGGGGCCGGCGGAGTTTATCGCGACTATGAAAGTTTTGCGGCGACCCTCAATGAAATGCTGCACGATGACCGCAAGCGCGAACAGATGGGTGAGCTTGGACGGGATTATGTGCTTGCGAGATATACGCGCGAACGAGTCCGGGAAGCACTGATGGAAGTGGTTTCATCTGTGTGATTTGTGTTCAATCTTTTTCCGCGATTAGCAGAACGTTCTTTCCAATCGGCGGCGTGACACTCGATTCCAACATCCGAGCTACGGGCACAACTCTCTGATCGTAGAACCGCACCGCGCCCGGTTCCATCTGATCCGACTGAAGCAACTTGTACTTAACCCACCACGGCAGCACTCCCATCACATCAAAATATCTCGACACGATCACTCTGAACCCTGCTGCAACGCACTTCTTCTCGATCTCGGTTCGCGTGTAACGTCGAAAGTGCCCTAACTGCCTGTCCATGCTGCCGTGCAACCAGCTCAATGCCGGCACGAAAATGAAAAGCCTCCCACCCGCATCAAGCGTGTCGTTGATCACCTTCAACTCATTCACGTCGTCAGCAATATGTTCCAGCACGTTGACGTAAATAATTGAATCGGGTTGCGATGTCGATCGAATCTGCCCAGCAACATTCTCAAAAACATCGTTATATGTTTTCACCGTCACCGGTGGTCGCAACTCTTCCATCCGGCGGGAAAGCTGTTGATGCATCGCCGTCGACGGCTCGACCAGCGACAACGATTCCAAACGCCGCTCCAGCAACAACTCCGAGAACGAACCCGTACCCGCGCCGACTTCAACGATTCTCTTCCCGAGATACGGTTCAAAGATCGACAGTATCCATCGATGGTAATTGACGGCAAAAGACATCGCCTCGAGGTCTTTGCCGGCGTAACCATGCTTCTCAGACATTTTTTATGAAGGGGTTTAGCTTGTCTTGTCCTGGCTCGAACTGTCTAACGACAACCTAAAGCTTGAACTCCGAACTTCGCGAAGTTGTGGCAGCTCGCGATACGAAGACGACAATCCACAGAAGAGATTGAACCTGAAGATAAGCCACAAAGCCGTTAGCCCGTCCATCACGCCGATCTTCTTCCCTTCTTCATACGTGCGGCCGTAATAGCTAATCGGCACCTCATAAACCGCACAACCGAGCTTCGCGACCTTCGCCGTCGCTTCAACTTCAAATCCAAAGCCACGCGAAACGATCACCATGTTGCGAATGATGTCGCCGCGAAAAGCTTTGTAACCGGTTTCGATGTCGGTCATGTTCAGGTTCGTAAAAACATTTGAAGTGAAGGTGAGAAACTTGTTCGCCACGTAGTGATAGAAGTACAAAACTCGCGTTGCTCTGCGAACAAGAAAACGAGAACCAAAAACCACGTCCGCGTGTCCGTCGAGAATCGGTTTGATCACGAGTGGGATCTCGGAAGGATCGTATTCCAAATCGGCATCCTGCACGATCACGATCTCGCCCTGCGTCAATGCAAACCCGGCTCGAAGCGCCGCAGTCTTACCTGAGTTTTTCTTCTGCTCCGCAACACGTACGCGTCGATCAGCATTGGCCAGCGAGCGCGCGACCTCAGCACTGCGATCGGTTGAACAATCGTCGACGATGATGATTTCCAGCAGGCTATGGAACAACCAGAAGCTTGCGCACAACCTCCGCTAGTGAGGTTTCCTCGTTGTATACCGGTATGACAACCGAAAGGCAGTCGGGATACTGGGGCTTCTCGTTAGACATAGTTTACGAGGACGAAGACTTTCCTTCCGGCTACTAATTAACATAGCCAAAGCGTTTTCGGTACTCGACGGAATAGAGGAAGTCGAAAATCAACTGGTGATAGTCGCCGGTGGCGTCGAGCGTTTTCAATCGATCGTTGTATTCCGAAGTCTTTGGGTCGCGGCCCAGGTGCGCGAAAAACTGCATCAGCACAAACACATGATTTCGAAAAGCGCGGATCGTTTGCGTGTGGTCGACAACTCCTCGCACCACTTGCGCACGGGTCTGCTGTTTCGATTCCAGCTGTGATACGAGCTCCTCGGCAAGCTTCGGCGACGGATATGTCGCAGTAGCCAACAGCACCTTCACGAAATGATCGTTACTAAGCCCGCCGTATTTCGACTTGAACTCTGGTCGTTCAACGAATTCAGCAATCAGCGCGGCTTTCTTTGACTCGAGTTCGGAGGTTGAGGCGCCGAAGATAGCGTCGTGATCTCTACCAAACTCCTCGCGCAGCGGAGGCCTTCCGAGCGTCGCGAGGTAGAGCCGTATAACAAAGTAACCTCCGTCGTGAAACTCGGGCGAGTCGAGAATCGCAAGCGATACATTTACGCGAACAGAATCCTTATTGGCTCCACCTTCCGAGTCAGTGAGCTGTGTTACCCACGCCTGTAAACCCGCCGGATCGGGTTCGCGCCTGAGGATGTCGAGATACTGCTGCCGAACAAAAGTCGCCGGGTCATCGATGTTAATGATTGGCTTCGGCTCGTGTATGAACAACCGGCAGACCTTTCCTTTAATCTGTCGATCGTCGATCCAACTTCTTGACGTGGCTTTTATATGCCGGCCCGCCGACTTCCCACAACGGCCAGTCTGGAGGCAGATGACCACTGTAACCATTCAATGTCGGCAGGCCTTTCAGAACTGACACGAACATCGCGTCCAGTTGATATTCAAACTCATTGTGAATGATTGGCGGTTCAAGCTCGACGTAAAACGATGAACAGTCGTTTGGCAACGACTGCGCAAGCTGATTGAGATACTGGTTTTCATCGCTGATCGAGAAGCCGTTGAAACCTTCTTTTCTTCCAAACTGCTCCACGAGCCCGAAGGTTGTCAAAACAAACAGGACGGCAAATAAGATTTTCCGATGCGTTTGCTGAGAAATCTTGTTGAGCAGGTAATGAATCAGGAACGCAAATGCGATCGCCATCGGCAGCGCAAGGACGAGGGCATAGCGCGCGACGGCACGGACCACCTGTGCGCCGGGAAAGTAAGCGTAAACAAACTGCCAGGGACTGAAGCCGTTCCAGTATCGCAGCCCAAGCAAGTAGACCAGAGATGTGGCAAGGATCAACTGCGCCAGAAATAGGAATTCACGTTTCACACCGCTTCGGAAGTTTTTAATCAAAATCCAAAGCGCGAACATGAACAGACCTAACCATGCGATTGTTGGAATGAGTCCGATGCCGATTTGAAGTTCCGGACTCAGTGAAAAATTAGGGTTTAGAGCCGAAGAGATGCCGCCCCAAAAGTAGTTTCTGTAGCCCATCAACAAAAACGACATCGGCACCGGAATGAGAACGTGCATCTCTTTGTATGGACGACCGCCAGCCGATCTGAAGACCGGCAAGTAAGCCAACACAAACGGAATGAGCGCGACGAAAAAGATTGCGACACTACCCATCAGCGAGGGCCAGAATCTTTTCACAAGATCGAAAACAACGTTTCTTGTCTGCGTGAAGAGCAAGGTCAGAATCAGAAACAACACAGACCAGAAAACGAAGAACCACGCGGGATAAAAACCGGTCAGCAACTGGACAGCCAGTGAAAGCGCCGACAATGCGATGAGCCCAAAGGCTTGTTTCTGGCTGAGCGTTTCTCGTTTCTGAAACAGAATGACGATCCCGATCAATGCTAGTGGCAGGAACAAAATTGGCTGTAGTTGCAGATGCCCCAACTGCACCAGCTTCGGACTGTTGAAAGCAAAGAAAGCGGCGCCTGCAATCGAGGCGAACAAGTTAAAGCGCAGCACTTTGTTTAGCAGGACGAAACAGACGAGGTAGTTCAGGAAGTTGAAAAGGATGATCGTAAACTCGGCGGCCTCGAAGATCCCGAGCTCCGACTGCCCGCAGGCCCGAGTAAACGATTCCATAGCCGAGCAACAGGTCGGCGTAGCCGATCGTGCCCTCGACGGGGTAGAAGATTGCCGGCGAACGCCAGTTCACTGCGCCCTGGAACACCTGATACCAGTGTTCCATAAGATAGGCGACGAGCCTCGCGTCGCCCCGATCGCCCGGGAATTTATCGAAATTCGAGGCGAATTGCGGAATATGAAACTGCCAAAGCCCGAGGAGGCCAATGGCAATGACCACGAGCCAGTCAACAATTTGAGCCGTTCGGCGTTTAGGGACGTCTAAAGGTGACATGGGGCCCGCGGAACCGTCCGTTGAAGCTGTGGAAGTATAGAGGATCAATCATTCTGACCATTTCGTTGACTAGGTATACAGCACATCGCTATAATCGCGACTGCTTAGGAATTAGCGTACTCCTGAGTAAGGTCGCCCCGAGGTAAAAACCTGCGCCTCACAAACTTTTACCGTCGATTTCACAGCCAAGGAGCCGGGAAATGAAGTTATTAGCGATAGTGTTCACTATTGTGATCGCAGCATCGGGTGCGGTATTCGCCCAGAGTCCCCCAACGTTGCGCATCGTCACCGAGGACCCCAATTTACCTTCCGAGCTATTCTACGGGAACATAAAAGTTAAGCCACTGAGGTTGCGACCTGGCACGAACCAGCTCATGACCTTCGAAGACAACGACTATTTCGTGTTCCAGCAATACGTCGACTTCCTCGGCCGCATGCCTGACACGGGTGGATTCAACGACTGGTTGAACGTTCTCAACACCTGCGGGCCGAACCAGGGAAAGCTGGGTTCGCCTATCGGTTGCGATCGCGTCCATGTCTCGTCAGGCTTTTTTAGATCGACAGAGTTTGGTGAACGCGGATACTGGGTCTATCGCTTCTATCACGGTCCGCTTGGCCTAAGACCAACTCTGGCGCAGTTCAAGCCTGATATTCGCCGGCTCAATGGTAATCAAACACCAGCCGAGTTGGAGGCCAATCGGGCGGCGTTCATCGCTGACTTTATGTCGCGACCAGCGTTTACGAGTGTCTATTCGGGACTGACCACCGCTGCCAACGCTGCGCAGTTCATCGCGAAGCTCGAAGAAAAAACAGGCGTCACCTTGCCGGCATCAAACACGACGCAGCCCGGACAGCCACCGCAATTTGGTCGTCAGGAGCTGATCAACAAGATGGCGAGTGGCGAGTTCACCGCCGCGCAAACAATGCGCGCGTTCATCGAGCAGAAGGTAGTGTTCGACGCCTTCTTCTTCAAGGCTTTCGTAGCAATGCAGTATTTCGGCTACCTGAACCGCGACCCTGAAGATGCAGGTTACAACGACTGGGTGGACGTGCTGACCAACGGCCGCGGCGCCATCCCGCCGGGTGACTTCCGACACTTGATCTTCGGTTTCGTCTGGTCGGTCGAGTATCGCGAGAAGTTCTAACTTCTACGACAGAGTTTTTACACAAAGGCGCAAAGAAGAACTCATATTCTTCTTTGCGCCTTTGCGTTTGCGTTACCAAAGACCTACGACTCCTCACTCAATGGGTTAGCAGAAGCGTCCTAGTTCGAATCCTACTTGGGGAGGAATAATCTGTGATAAATCAAAAAGAGGTCACCTTTTAAGGTGGCCTCAAGCTTGTGACAGTACTGTTGGTGCGTTGCACCCAAACCTACGTGGTTTTTACTTCCTTCAGGATCGACCCACAGAGAGCTTGATTTCATGTAACCCTGGACACCAACGCTCACGCGGGTCGGTCATCTCTTTCGTTTAACTTTACAGTCACATTCGGTCTAACATCTTTGATGTAAGTGCCACTAAGATAGCGCTTATAACGCCGGCAATGCCAACCACTATTCCCAACGAATAGCGCTCAACGCCAATTAAAACAAATCCCGTAACCACCCCGCCGGTTAACAAGAAAATCACAAATGGTCGCAGCTCGTCATTGTGGCTCGGTCTGTGGGTGCCCATTAGTCATGTTCTCCTTGTGCACTATCTATAGTTCCAGGTTTGGAATGACTTTTCAGCAGTTGCTGTTTCGCAGCACGAGCCAGCACCCTTAATAATTCACTCACATCAAACTCATTCGTCTTACTCGTTCGAGGAATCCTGATAATATAGCCCTTTTCCTCTAGCTGCTTTGCATAGCGCCTCGCCATTTTCTCGCTAACCCCCATGCGATTCGCTAATGTCTTGTAGCTTGGAAACGGCCTACTATAGTTCGTCCGCCTAAAGCTCATGATTTGCAACGCGAACATCGCTTCGCCTGTCGTCAATGGATATGGCTTTAGCAGACTGTAGCTCTTCAGAAAAAAAATCGGCACAGCCACAAAACCGTCGTGAAGAACCTCGTCGGATCCCCAGCGCTCAGCAATTGGTGAACTTGACGGTGTGACAGGGTCAGTTCGGTCGACCAACTGAGAATTATTGCGACGTTCTTGACGGACGTTAGCCTTCAAATCGAAGTGATTCGGACATTCTTCACCCCCAAATGCAATTATCCTATTTTGTTTTGTGGCGATAGCTGGGATGTTGGAGGGCGTCTAGTTCCTGCGCAACGACTCACCTATCGCAGTAACAGGTAGCAGTATAGCATTCTCAAATTGCGGATTCTTTCGGCATTCCTTCTTGTTTTTGGCCTATTTTCAAAGCCGAGATTCCCGCAAGGAATTTTGCAAAGTCATTTAACTTCAGTGGGTTAGCAACTTATAAAAAAGCGTTTTCCTTAAAGTGCCAGTCAAGTCTTTTTACGATTTTTATTTAGGGGAGGAGTGCTATCTTTAATTCGTAGTAACTCTATATCCTTATCTTTATTTGGTGGTCAGAATTGGGTAGGGGGAACCCCTCCATTGTGGGAGGGGGTGATGCACGCCTTGTGCTAGTATCAACACAGTCTAGTTCCTGCGCAACTCCAAAAGGAGTGAGCAGCGAAAGCAGCCCGCAGATAATGACTGCGGGCTGCGCCTCAGTAAGTCAAGTTTGACGCATCACCGCATATAGTTTGATCTCTGTCCAAAGGCTCTAAGTCGTTAACGCCACATAGCCAACTCCGGGCTTGCAAACCGATGAGAGTCGAGTATCGGTTATGGCATACGCAGAGCCAGAAGCGATCATTTCCTTCAGCGTGCATCAGGCAAAAGTTGCGAAGATTGTCCACTGTGGGGAGAGTCATATTCTTATCGAAACAAAAGAAAAAGGCCACCGCACAATTGGGCTTTACATTTTAACGCCGAGCTTACGCATCAATGGAACAAACGAACCTATTTGTAGTGAGCATACCAGTTGCCCCCCGCTCTCTCTTTTGACGTGTCGTATGACTCTATTTCAAATTTGACGTGCGGTCTCGCGGCTCCGGCCAGTCAACTGTTACAAGGTTTGCATGAGTTGTTCGCTGAACTGTTGATCAGCCCGTAGGCGGTCTCGTTCCCTGTCTGTCTGCGCGCCGATGACAAAAAAGAGATACTTTGGATCGATATCGTAGGCTCCTATCCAGAACATCCAAGGGGTTACAGTCTTCGCCACCACGACACCCTTCCCCGCCACGAGTCGCTTCACGACTCGTAGAATACGACATAGTTTCCAGAAGAGGTATAAATTCATAATAAGAAGGATGCTGCTTAGTAGCTTCGAAGCGACATTGCGAAGAGCTCGGCTTGTGAGAGACGCACGATAGAACAAGACACCTAAACCATATCCCACATTGATGACGAGTCAAGTTTATGAAAGCAACACTTTGGTCGGAGTGATTCTATTTAGTTTTGTAAGCACCATCGTCGCTCAGAAGAAAGTACCTTATGGGCGATTGTGATCGGCGAGGTTGCCGGAGTTGATCAGCGAAAAGTGGGTATCAATTGACCATCTCGATTTCAAGTGACTGCGCATTCGGCAAGGATGGTTCGAGGGCTACGGCTGCATAGAAAGTCGTCCACATATGTTGGTTCCATTCTTCGGGATTTATCTTAGCAGCTTGCGGTCTACTTCAGAATTAACTTCGTTTTTGCGGGTGACACTGGTTTGTCGGTTCTAAGCTGAGCAGCAGGGCCAGAAAATAGTCTATATCCAACTCATACTTAAGCTCTTTGTACCGATCGTCGTCCATAAGCTCGGTTCGCTTCTGCACCGTTAGTTGCACCAGTTTTCCGTAATACTCAAGGAAGCGCCCAAATGGCGAAAGAATGCCTTTCACGAGACAAACATCGATGAGTCGATGCAAGCAGGCCCCAAGCAAGCTGCCGAATATCACTACAGCTTCCACTCTGACATGGCCGACAAAGAGGTGAGGGTACGATAGGAAAACAAGATAAGCGACCCCGCATCCGAGCAGGCCGCCGAAACTTAATGAACGTAGGAAGCTGATGATGTCCAATTTAAAGCTCACCAGGATCACTCTTCGGACTGGGTCTCCGCAATAGCGAGCTGAACAACCTTAACTGAGCGCCTGACACTTATTACTTCCAGCAGGGCATACACCGCACTTAGAAATATGAAAAGACCGAAAACGATCGGGCTTGCCACGCTGCTCGTTGAGGACAAAAAATAAAAAAGCAAACAGAATGTCACCAGCAAAGCCACCCTGAATAGAGCGGTTATCCGGAGGGATGTCTGGTATGCGCTTAGGCCCTGGGTAAAGAAATTACTGCTGCCAGTTTCGGGTTTTGAAATCGAGGGGGTTGGGATCTTCTAACGGCATCATCAATATATGTCAGCAGTAACTTTGTCCGGTCTACTTTTTTACGAAGATCCGCGCTATTTAAGAAATTCCGCTCGAACTGTTGGCGTTCTGTGGCAGAAAGGCGACCGCGCAAGTAGTCTTCAATGAGCTCATCTTCGGTCGCCATTAAGCGCTCGAAATAGTCGTCATTAACAAATAACTGTTCGTCAATGTGACGCTGTTCCTCTGCGCTTAGTTCTCCAAGGAGATACTGAATCTTAGTCTTTCCATTTTGCAGGTCTTCCACGTCAATCGTCCTCGAGTTGAGTTTCAGCGTGGCTAGTTTTTACCGCGATCTTGTTTCCGGCACTCACCAATACATTTCTCAAGCGCTTGTCGGATTCTATGGGCTCGAATTCGTAAAGCGTTTTCGCTTAGGCGCATTTCCTGTGCTAGCGTGCGTCGTTGCTCAATCTTGCTTGGTCCGCTGCTTTGGTGATAGTCGAGAATTAAATCTGCTTTATGGAAGGAAGCTGTCCGATGCATCGCTCAAGACATTGTAGTTCGCTATCGCGTTCAGCAATGTCAGGAATTGCACGAACTGGAGTATCTTGCTGCTTTTTCTTGGTCGACTCCATTAAGACATTTCTGGCCACGCCATAACTGAAGCGGTTCACGTCATCGATTTCTTCAACAGTTTCGATCCTTCGGATCATTCGATTAATCACTTCGTCGGTAAGCTCTTCAGCTGAAGAAAACCCCTTTGACACGAAGAACCTGATCAGCCGGGCACGAAGTTGCTCGTACTTAGTCCCGGCGCGCTCACGGTCAGGATCTAATACCGCGAGAAACCGTTCAAAGTTGTCAGGGCTTAGATATGAACTCACCTCAAAATACCTCAAACATCATTACGGGTTTAGTGATTTTGTATTTGGATTAAGTGTGAAGAAAGCTAAGGCTAATCAAAGCATGAGGCTCCATTAAGATCGTCAAACTGCAAAGAACTGAATGAACCGAAGCGTGAGCTTACACCTTTTTACAAGTCTTCGAAAGAAAAAACGGGTTGCTACCGGGAGATAACGACTAATAGCTAACATCAGACTCGCCTCCGCTGCTGACCTGAAGAGTTGCTCGAATTTAAGCGCCGATCGGTTGCGAGACGGCGATCTCGTTAGCTGCCCGCAAGACGGCATTTCTGGCGTTGACGTAAAAACGGGTTGCGAAGATTGTCCATTGTGGGCTACAGCAAGCCGATTGAAAACTCTGTGCAGAACGTGGACCGCTTGCCTGGACTAGTGCGCTTCTCGCAACTGTAGCAAGAAACTGAGCATTTCCATCGCTGGCATCAAAAACAAGTTGCGAAGATTGTCCACTGTGGGGAGCATTCATTCTTAACATCTCGAAGACAAGGCCACCGCGAAGGTGGCCTCAATTTTTTTTACCAAACTATTATCTAAGGGCTTATCTCTGCTTGATTGCGCGGTTAGTTTTAAAAACGAATTAGTTTAATCAGTTTGGCGGAGGTGGTCTGTTCTGAATTAAACTGCCGAATAAAGGAATTGCTGTCTTATGGAACAGATCATTTAATGGCTTCTTCCTTGTTCGTACCGCGCCCCCTCTCCAATGAAAACATTGAGGCTTCTAAGGGGACCTATGTATTTGTGAAAACAGAAAAACTAGTAGACCTTAAAGGAGGCTTGAAACACACAACTTCCTCCGCCCAAATCAAAAGCGATGGCACCCTTATCATTGAGTTATATGATTTCAGCAGTGAAGCTGAAAAATGGTTGGGAAACGAAGTCGCTTTCCTGCTCAAAGTCTCCGCTAGCGACAAGAGTAAAATGTTGTCGTGTCTGCTGGGAGGGCAGAATAAAATGCTTGATGAGTCCCAGGAGGATGATCTGTTGCTCCAGCTAATTCTGGAGCGATTTACAGATTATTTTGAGGTGAAGCAATGGATAGAGGAGAACAAGATTCCACATGAGAAGGAGTTTGATCCCTGGGCGTGAGGGTCAGAAGCACGCGAGAGGTGACCAAGGCTCAATCTTTGCAGTGCGCTTACGGGACACTTATGCGCCGCGTTTCAGGAAGTTCGAACTGTCGCCCACATCTCATCGCCGAAGGAGGATCAGTAGACCGGCGACAATCGCAAGTACTGCAAGTACAGTATTGACGGTCGCTGAAATTCGTACATTAAGTAGTGGTATGAGCCCGGTGAGAATTAACCAAATAGCGAGCAGGACCATCCCGAGATTCTTACCTGCTAGTGTGTTAGTTATAGCCAATTTTTCCTCCCTCTCTTGTCCACGTACTAAAGGTTTTGAAACGCAAGTTCCGTTGCGTAGACCATTCCATTTTGGATCGATATCAAGAAAAAACCAACGTGAGTCCAACCCTAGCATGCAGCCGACCTGAAGCGGTTAGTCGAGTCAGAGTCAGAGAACATTATGGGAATCGAGTCGTAAAAGCAGTGATCGAAAATGGGAGGCACCTATGTTTTGTCCCCAGTGTGGCGCCGAGAATAGCCGGAAACAGACGTATTGCAGTCATTGCGGCTTACACCTGGCTGGTGCGAGGCTGTCGCTTGAAGGAGGTGTTGACGAAGCCCTCACCAAGCACAAGGGAGGAGAAGCTCTCTTTTGCAGCGGCGGGATCACACTAGTGATATTCATCATCGCCGCCATCGCAAACAGCGTTCTCAATCCGGGTTGGAATCTGCCTGTCCTGGTCAACCTCATTCTCGGACTTAGTTTTGCGATTCCGCTCATGACCACGGGCGTAGTGTTCATGCGACGCGCAAATCGAGTCTTGCATCCGAAAAACAAACAGGCTCAATTGTCTGGCGATGATTCTCGCGGTGCACGGGCTCTGACTTCGTCGGTTGATTCGACCAGTCCGCTTAGCCCAATGAAAGCTCAAGACTCAGTAACAGAACAGACGACAGTAAATTTGAGGTTACCCTGAACAGGAAAGGCGATAAGAGTTCACGCAGGTCCCCTCCTAAAAGAACGTGACGCAGCGCACCGTCGGAGTTAGGTCGTGAAATTCTAACGACAGAGTTTTTACACAAAGGCGCAAAGGAGAACTCATATTCTTCTTTGCGTCTTTTTGTGTACTAACGCAGGGCATGAAAGGAAGGAGTGACGCGATGACACACAAGATTGAGGCGCCAATAGCCAGGGCACAAATGTCGATTCGCAAGCCGGTTGCAGAGGTGTTCGAGGCGTTGGTAGATCCAGCTATTACATCCCGCTTCTGGTTCTCAAAAGGTAGCGGTCGACTCGAGGCCGGAAAGCGGATCAGGTGGGATTGGGAGATGTATGGTCACCATACGTACGTCGACGTCAAGGCGATTGAATTGAATAAGCGAATTCTCATCGAATGGGACGGCCCTGAAAATCCGACCACGGTCGAGTGGATATTCGAAAATAAAGGCAATGACACGACCTTCGTCGTCGTCAAGAACTGGGGTTTCAAGGGGACGGACGATAAAGTCGTGGCGCAGGCGATTGATTCAACTGGAGGCTTCACGTTCCTGCTCGCAGCTCTGAAAGTATTTATCGAGCACGGAATCGAACCGAACGTCGTCGTTGACCACGATCCAGATGCGATCGTTGAAGGATGGAGTTCACATCGAGTGGCTGGATCCGGCCGGGGTTAGTAGCAGAGAACGCAGAAATTACGCAGAGGTGTTGCGCAGTTAGAACTATTCTGTGTCAGAACTCTAATCTGTTGACAGCCGAAAATCTCAGGGGTAAATTGTGCCGCGAAGAACCTTAAAACCTTAACTTCGTTTTTAACTCACTCCCCATAAAAACGATTTCTTTCCACTCAAGGAGGTCGCTATGTCCGGACCGCATGGCCGAGTTTTCTTCTCACACACAATCAAGACGAAAACTCTGGTGGCCATAATTTTTTCTCTCATCGTCGTTGGGACGATCTGCACCCTACTTACATTCCCAAGTGCGCTGGCAGCACCGATTGTCAGCGATGACTTTAATGATAATTCACTCGACACAGCCAAGTGGGACACCAACCTGTTTAGTGGTTTCACCAACACGAGTGTGCCGCTGGCTGAAACCGCGCAACGCCTCGAGATTGGACCATTGCTGCAAAATGTCAACGGCTCCAGTTATCGCGGTATTCGAACAGTCAATTCCTTTAATTTCAGCGACGCTTACAGCTTTGTTGAGCTGGTCCAAGCGCCCGCTTCCAACACTGCCGCCGATGCGATGTTCACCATCGGCAATGACGTCAACGCTTATTATCGGATTTACGTGTCGGCCGGCAATCTCATTGGCCAGAGGAAGATTGGCGCCACTAAGACGACGCTCTTTTCGATCTCCTATGATGCAGTCAACCACAGATTCCTGCGCATCCGTCACACCTCTACTGGTGCGGTCACTTTGGACACAGCGCCGGGTAGCGGAGGCGTGCCGGGAACCTGGGTGCAGCGATACAGCGAGATCTGGAGCTCTTCAATCTCCACGGCGGCGATCGTCTTTGAGGTTAAAGGCGGCACCTGGCAGATAGAAGCAAATCCGCCGGGCAAGGTCATCTTCGACAACTTTGAAGTCGCCAGCAACAGCGCTCCGACCGTCACCGCAATTTCACCAACTTCAGGACCCACGAGTGGTGGCACGTCCGTGACCATCACCGGGACCGGCTTTGTGACCGGGGCGACTGTAACCTTTGGAGGAACATCCGCCACTAACGTCACGGTCGTAAGCTCCACTTCCATCACGGCCACGACTCCTGCGCACGCAGCGGGAACGGTTAACGTAGTTGTGACCAACCCTGATTCACAGAACGCTACGCTGAGTAATGGATATACCTACTCGCAGGCCGAAACAGTAATTCTGTCAGATGACTTCAACGACAATTCACTCGACACCAACAAGTGGGTCTCTACCAACTTGTTCAGTGGCTTCACCAACCTGGATGTGCCGATAGCTGAAACCGCGCAACGGCTGGAGATTGGACCATTGCTGCAAAATGTCGACGGCTCCAGTTATCGCGGTATTCGCTCGGTCAATTCCTTTAATTTCAGCGGCGCTTACAGCTATGTTGAGTTAGTCCAAGCGCCCGCTTCCAACACTGCCGCCGATGCAATGTTCACCATCGGCAATAGTGTCACTGCCTATTATCGGATTTACGTGTCAGCCGGCAATCTCATTGGCCAGCGGAACATTGGGGGCACCAAGACTACCCTGTTTTCAATTTCCTATGACTCAACCAACCACCGGTTCCTGCGCATACGTCACGACGCGGCTACGAATAGTGTGACTTTGGACACAGCGCCGGGCAGCGGAGGCGCGCCGGGCACCTGGGTGCAGCGATTCACTGAGACCTGGCACTCCTCAATCTCCACGTCGGCGATCCTCTTTGAGGTCAAAGGCGGCACCTGGCAGGTAGAAGCAAATCCGCCGGGTAAGGTCATCTTCGACAACTTTCACGCTGCTACGCCTGGTTCCGGAAACGAAATCTCCAACATCAACGTCGTGGTGAGCTGTAATACCAGTGCGTTGATCAACTTCCGCACTAGTGCCCCATCACGGGCATTCATCGAGTATGGCCCGACTACCAGCTACGGAACTTCCACACTTGATGATACGGTGCGATTCTACACTGAGCATGCCGTTCAGTTAACCGGACTGAATCCGAGCACCACCTATCACTTCCGTATCAACGCCAACAGCAACGGGCTCACACAGAGTTCCGATCAGGTCGTCACTACGGCGTCCAGTGGAGGTGTCTGTCCAAACTTGCCGGTTCAGGTTGATAGCCGGATGCCAAGCATGACTGGAGCCGTGGAGAAGACGGTTAAGGCCAGCGGTGGCGACTACACGCCTGCGCAATTCCAAAACGCACTCAACGATGCTGGGACGGCTAACGAGAAGCGCATCATTACGGTGGATGCGGGTCTCACACTCACTGGTCAGTGGACCATGCCGGCAAATGCGGATCAGAACTGGATCCTCATTCGGTCGTCGGCTCACGCCAGTCTGCCGGAGGGCAAGCGTGTCTTTCCGTCTAACGCGTCGAACATGTTCAAGATCCAAAACAGCAACGTTGACGCGCCGATCATCTTCGCAGCCGGCTCTAACCACATACGCATCATCGGGGCAGAGATCACGATCGATCCCGCCGCAATGCCTGACTACCCCGACGGTTTTCAGGGCGGTCTGGTTAGGTTTGGGCAAAACATCGCGTGGCTCGGCCACAAACCTCCCGAAGTTCATCGGGATTGACCGTTCCTATGTTCATGGGCACCCCAACAAAAATACTAACCGGGGTATTCAAGCGCATGGGGAGGATCTGTTCATTATTGATAGTTACATTAGCGACTTCCACAGCAACGGCTTTGACGCGCAAGCTGTTTTGTTCCTCGACGTGAAACGGGGCAAGATCCTGAACTGCACACTGATTGGCTCCGGCGAGAACTTCATGTGGGGTGGTGCAGGTCTGTCGATACCAGGATATGTGGTAGGGGACGTGGAGTACCTCCGCAACCACATGTACCATCCCCGGGAGTGGAAGGAAAACGGTCCAAACTTTGCGGGCCAGGACTGGGTTGAGAAGAACCTGTTTGAGCTAAAAACGGCCGCCAGGATCCTGCTCTTTGGTAACTACTTTGGAGGGACCACTGACGCGCAGGGTGGCTACTGGCCGGATGCGCAATCAAAGGCCATCAACATCAAGCTCGAGCAGAATTCTTCTGGTCCAACTACCTGCGAATTGATGGAAGACATCACGATCTACAAGAACTTCGGCAAGAATATGCATGCTGGAGTGGACGTGGTCGGGCGGACAGTCCCGGCGCAGGGATGCACGAACAAGCCCGACAGGGTGCTCGTGCGCGACAATGTGTTCGAGCTCGATGCTGCTACCTGGACGCCGGAGGCCGATGCATCATCAGGAACTTGGAATGCTACGGGCTGGAGTCTCAGCGGCACCGAAGACTTGCATGTTCTTCACAACACAACCATCAACGCAAACCCGACGCAGGGCGGTTGTATTCCCTCACTCTTCTCGGATGGCATGTTGATGTTGGTGGGAGATCCGGTAACGACAAAGTGGGCCGGATTCATATTCAGGGACAACATCAGTGACTATCGAGGATGCGGCGTCGCTGGAGGAGGCTCTAACGGCAACAATGCAACTGCATCTTTGGATGGCGTCTACACAGGATGGATTTTCACCAACAACGGCATCATGCGTTCTGCCGGCCCGGGCCCGAATTACCCGGCAGGCCAGTTATGGGTGACATCCTGGGGACCACAACTCATTAATTTCAATGGTGGACTGGACGGGAACTACCGCGTTGCCTCCGGAAGCACGTGGAAGAACGCAGCCAGCGATGGTCGTGATGTTGGGGCAGATGTAGATGGCGCAGAAGGTGCTGCGGCAAATGCTCCGACGGGTAACTGGCCTTCACCATAGGTTGGCAAAGCACGGTGCGTTTAGCCTGCGAAGCAGGCGTGAGCATTTAGCCTAGGGTGGAGCGAGGCTTTGCGAGCGAAACCCTAGGTAGATATTTTGAAATAAGCTTCGAGCCCGCGACGCGGGCGACAGCGTCAGGAACCTGCGCGCTGCCGCCCGTTTCACGGGCTCGCACCTTTCTCGTTGACAGATCCTGGGGTTACGCTCGCAAAGCCTCGCTCCACCCCAGGCTATATGCTTCCACCTGCTTCGCAGGTTGGACCACAAACTCTGTGTCGCAGGTTGGACCACAAACTCTGCTTCGCAGGTCGGACCATCAAACTCCGCTTCGCAGGTTGGACCATCAAACTCCGCGCCGCAGGTTGGACCACCAAGCTCTGTGTCGCAGGTTGGACCAAAAACTCTGCGTGTCGCCGGTTCGACCACGAAATCGAGTCGGCGTTTTGCGAAGTCCCGCGTCTTAGGTCATCCTAGAGCTTCTCGATAGATCTCGAGCGTTAACCGCGCGGTGCGTTCCCACGTGAACTGCGATGCATGGTCGAGGCCGGCGCGAGAAAAGTGAGATCGCACTGCTTCGTCACGGAAGATCTTCACGATCTCGCCGGCAAGCGCGTGAACATCCGTCGGTGAAACAAGGAGAGCGGCGTGACCTACGGCTTCGGCGAGACTCGGAACATTGCTGGCGATCACCGGAGCACCGCAGGCCATTGCTTCCAGTGGCGGTAATCCGAACCCTTCGTACAGCGACGGGTAAACACAGACGGTGCAACAGGCGTAAAGCGCGCGCAAGTCGTCATCCGTGATGTATCCCGTGAATTTGACGCGCTCGCCGAGGCCTTCGCTCTCAACGTAGTCCATAGTCTCGCCAGTCAACCAACCCTTCTGTCCGGCTATCACCAGTTGCGGGCGCAGGTCAGTCGATCTCAAGACCTCCGCAAAGGCGCGCAGAAGTGTGATCAGGTTTTTGCGCGGTTCGATTGTTCCGACGAATAAGACAAACTTCTCTTCGATCTCCAGACGCGTTCGTGTCTCGTCAGTCTCGCTGCGAGAAAGCGGAGTGAAGGTGCGACGCGGCGCGTACGGTGTTACAGCAATCTTTGCCGGATCGACTTTCAAATGCTGAACGACTTCTTTCTTAACGTGTTCGGTCGCAGTGATGATCTTTGTCGCCGCACGCGCCATCAACGGCAAACGATAACGTGCACGGCGAACTGATTGATGGAGGTGTGTCTCGGGGTATAGCAGCATTGACAAGTCGTGAATGCTGAGAATCGTCGGGCATTTGCTGAACAGCGGAATCTCGTAATTTGTACCGTGAAAAAGTGAGGTCGCACTACTGCGCACGTACAGTGGCAGGCCCACTGCCCACCAGAACTTTCGTCTTCGCGTTTCTACTTTTTTGAGATTGCCAGGAAGTTCATCATTGAGCGACGACGAGTTGAACGCAAACGGTGAGATCAGTTCAAACTCGTCGTCAGGATCGATTGTCGCAAGGGCGCGCGCGAGCTCGAGAGTGTAGTGTCCGATGCCTGTCTTCGCTGAAGCCAGGGGGATACCATCAAGTGCGATCCTCATCAATAACGTGTAGCCACAAAAGGCACAAAAAGCACAAATGTTCTCCATCATTTGCGCCTTTTGTGCCTTTTGTGGCAATGCTTACGGGCCGAAGCGCTGGCGATATTCGACCGACCAGACGAACCCGAAGATCAGGTGTCTGAAGTCTCCCGGTGGAATGGCGCCACGACCATTGGTCAGCACATCCACCCAGTCGTTGTAACCGGCATCTTCCGGATCGCGCAGCAGGTAGCCAAAGTACTGCATCGCCACGAACGCGCGGAAGAAGAACGCGTCAAACACAACTTTCTGCTCGATGAACGCTCGCAGTGTTTGCGCAGCCGTGAACTCGCCACTCGCCATCTTGTTGATCAGTTCCTGACGACCAAATTGCGGTGGCTGTCCAGGCAGCGTTGTGTTTGTTGCCGGCAATGTGACCCCCGCCCTCTGTTCCAGTGTCGCAATGAACTGCGCGGCGTTGGCGGCGTTGGTTAGCCCACCGTAGATCGCCGTGAACTCGGCGCGCTGCATGAAGTCAGCGACAAACGCTGCTCGCGCGGTCTCTTGTTGCTCCGGAGTCAGCGACCCGCTCAGGCGCCGCATGTCAGGCACAAATTCAGCAAACTGCGGCCGTCTGCCCAGCGTCCCGTGATAGAAGCGGTAGGCCCAGTAACCACGTTCGCCGAATTCAGTCGAGCGGAAGAACCCGGACGAGACGTGAACACGATCGCAGGCTGGATTCGATCCCAGTCCACCCTGGTTTGGCGCGCAGTTGGTCAGCACATTCATCCAGTCGTTAAAGCCACCTGTATCGGGCTCGCGGAACAGGAAGTCGAGATACTGCTGCCGCACGAAGAACGTATTGGTCTCAAACGGATTCGTGGCGGTTGAATCGTTGTCGAGGATGGTGATTGTTGTCGACGCGGGCGTGCCCAAAGTCATTCCGGTCGGGCTGCTCAGAGTCATCGTGAAAGTCTCGTTTCCTTCAACGAAACCATCGTTAACGATCGACAGCGTCAGCGTCTTACTTGTTTCTCCAGCCGCAAACTGCAACGTCGTACCCGCGCTGTTAAAGTCGCAATTTGCAGACGCGACGCCATTCGCCACGCTACAGTTCGCACCGAAGTTGTCAGTCGTTGCGAAGTTCACCGTACCTGCGGCAGACGTGTCACCAGCTCTGGTCACGTTGATATTGAACGAGCCGGCACTCTCATTAACACTCAAGGTCGCTTGGGCGAACTGAACACCGCCCGTCGACGTGGCACGCGGCGAGAAAGTCACTTCACCCGCTGCGTTCAAACTAATCGGCGTTTCTTCCGACGTGTGGGAATTGATCACGTACGGATCGGGACTTCCACCACTAATGCCGACGGTAGGAAACACGTTTGAATTGCCAGGACCACCAGTGCCGTAACGGGTCTTGATCGTTCCATTTGTGTTCAATTCGATTTCGAAGTTTATTGGATTCGCATTAGTTCCCGTGCAAACGTTCCCGTCGAACTCGCACAACACTCCCTGCCAGCGGAAGATGAGTCGCGAAGCACTGGGCTGCACTACATAGACTCCGGCGTCAGCTCGTTTGGATTTGGTCAAATCGATATCTTCCCAGAGGCCTGCAATCATTTTGTAACCAGCAAGCATACGTGGCGAACCCGGTGGATCGTCGGCGATATCAAGGTTTCCGGGTGGCAAACCGATGCGTTCCGGTGGCGGCGAGAAATACAGATTTCCATTCGACGAGATCACCAGCTCAGTGAACGTCGTTCCAAAGAATGGAAACGTGAAACCGACCGGCAACAACTGATCGATGTAGCGATCGTCGCCGTTGACGTCGATAAGCGTGCCGCCAGTTGAGAGCGCGGCTGCACTGCCAACGCTGGTCGTATATGGATCGCCGTCGACTAAAGGAATCGTCACCGAGATGTTCGCGGGCGTGCCCTCATTCCCTTTGTTATCAAACGCGCGCACGCGAATGCTTCCGGTTGTGTGCCGGTAAGGAATCGTGACCGGTGTACTCTGCGATGCGCCCGGCGAAGCCGGTATAACTCCCTTCAAAGGAATAACCGCACTCGAAACGCCGTCGACGAAATTAACTTCATACAACGCCGCCGCGCCGCCCGCCACTCCGTCGTCGCCCGCAGCGTTCCAACTCAGATTCACTGTGCGCCCAGCCTGCGAAGTGATTTGCAGACTCGTTACTGTTCCCGGTGCGGTCGAATCTGCTTCCTGAAGCGATTGAAAACTGTTCGCGACATTCAAGCGACGTCCAGTCAGCGATTTATTAACGAGAGCTGCTTGAACGTCTCCGTTGAAGAGCAAAAGATTCTTGACCTGCTGGACCGTCAGGTTCGGATTGTGCGCCCACAGAAGTGCGGCCGCTCCGGATACCATCGGCGCCGACATCGACGTTCCACTGAAGAACGTGTAGGTGTCCTGAGCCGGCGTGGCTCCGACTGGAAACGAAGGCTCGCACGGGAAATCCGGAAATGGACCAGGATCGGTGCAATTGGGCGTAGTGCTGAGAATGCTCTCGCCCGGCGCGCCAAGATCGACGCTGGTCGCACCGAAGTGTGAAAACGATGGGATGTTGTCGGATTGATTGGTCGAATTCACGGAAATAATATTCGACACATTGAAGCCCGCAGGAAAATGCGGGACCAGATCGTTGTTAGGTTCAATTGTGCCATTGTCCACGTTGCCGGCGGCTGCGACAAACAGAATTCCGGATGAATTGAGCGCGTTAATTGAGTCGAAAAATGATTGTGTGAAAGCTGCGCCGCCGAAACTCGCATTTAGCACGCGAACGTTGGCGCCCTTGGCACCACTATTCGCAACCCAAAGATCGCGCATTGTTTTCGCGTAGTTGCACGCTGCGATCGCGTCAGCAGTGTCACCGAATCCTTCGGCATCGAGAAACTTTAAAGACATCAGGCCGACCGTCCAGTTAAGGCCGGTGACGCCGATCGTGTTGTTGCCACGCGCTCCGATGATGCCGGCGACGTGGCTCGCATGCGTTTCGGGATCTGTGTTGCTGAAAACTGTGCCGTTGTTATTGACGAAGTTGAAGCCGCGAATGTCGTCGATGAATCCGTTGCCGTCGTCGTCGGAGCCGTTGCCGGCGACTTCGGCGGGATTGGTCCACATGTTGGGTTGTAAGTCCTGGTGAGTGATGTCGATGCCTTGATCGATCACGCCGACGACGACACTCGAGCTACCAGTTGTGAAATTGTCCCAAACTTGCTGCGCGGCGACTTTGGCGAGCGCATACTGCCTGCCTGCCTGGAAGTGTTCGTCGTTAGGAACGACCGTGGCGCGCAGAATGTAATTTGGCTCGGCGTAAAGAACGTCCGGTTGATTTCTCAATGCTGCGACTGCGTTCAGCGTGTTCTCGGGAGCGACTTTGACGAGTCTCAAGCCTTTAACGAGATCCGAGCCGTCGAAGCGTTCAACCTGCGCGGAAAGCTGCCGGCCTTCTCGCGTCGCCATGACGATCCTGCCGGTCTTGCTTTGGGCGGTCGATTCACTGCGATAGCGCACCAGCACCTCGCCCGGCACAAATCGCGGGCGTGAGCTTTTGCCTTTTGACGGTGATTGCACCTTAGCGCCCGAGCGCGAGGGCAACAGAGTGAACGAGAATAAAAGCAGACCGAGACATACAAGAGCGACAAACGCGAAGCGCCTGCGCAAACCAAGCCCTAACAGAGAATTAAGCATGGAGAACTCCCCCTGAACATGTACGTTAATAGAAACTGGGCTGATAGAGGAGATATAAGCCCAAAGCCGCAGTAGTTTCAGTTTACGGTCCGAAGCGTTGGCGATATTCGACCGACCAGACGAACCCGAAGATCAGGTGTCTGAAGTCTCCCGGCGGAATGTTGCCCCGACCATTGGTCAGCACATCCACCCAGTCGTTGTAACCGGCATCTTCCGGATCGCGCAGCAGGTAGCCAAAGTACTGCATCGCCACGAACGCGCGGAAGAAGAACGCGTCAAACACAACTTTCTGCTCGATGAACGCCCGCAGTGTTTGCGCGGCCGTGAACTCGCCACTCGCCATCTTGTTGATCAACTCCTGACGACCAAATTGCGGTGGCTGTCCAGGCAGGGTTGTGTTTGTTGCCGGCAACGTGACCCCCGCCCTCTGTTCCAGTGTCGCAATGAACTGCGCGGCGTTGGCGGCGTTGGTTAGCCCACCATAGATCGCCGTGAACTCGGCGCGCTGCATGAAGTCAGCGATAAACGCTGCTCGCGCGGTTTCTTCTTCAGCCGGAGCCACGCTCAACCGCCGCATGTCGGGCATAAACTCAGTAAACTGCGGCCGCCTGCCCAGCGTCCCGTGATAGAAGCGGTAGGCCCAGTAACCACGTTCGCCGAATTCAGTCGAACGGAAGAACCCGGATGAGACGTGAACACGATCGCAGGCTGGATTCGATCCCAGTCCACCCTGGTTTGGCGCGCAGTTGGTCAGCACGTTCAACCAGTCGTTAAAGCCAGCCGTATCGGGCTCGCGCAACAGGAAGTCGAGATACTGTTGCCGCACGAAGAATGCGTTGTTGTCAAACGGATTCGTAGCGCTCGAATCGTTGTCCACGATCGTGATCGTGCTTGTGGTTGGAGATCCCAAAGTCATTCCGCTTGGATTGCTCAAGGTCAACGTGAAGGTTTCGTTTCCTTCCACGTAACCGTCGTTAACGATCGACATCGTAATCGTCTTGGTTGTTTCTCCCGCCGCAAACCGCAACGTTCCACCCCGCGTGTTGAAATCACACTTGGCTGATGCCTGGCCGTTGAACTGATTACACTGAACACCAAAGTTGTCAGTGGTCGCAAAGTTCACGGTCGCTGCCGATGATGTATTTCCACCTCTCGTGACGTTGATGTCGAGCGTGCCGGCTGCTTCGCCAACGTTGAAAGACGACTGCGAAAACTGAACGGTGTCAGCGACAGGTGTATCAGTGGTTAGAGTTACAGAATATGACCCGGTACCGCTCGCGGAGAACGGCGTCACCTCGATCGTATAAGTCCCTGGCAAGCCCAACGTGAGTCCCCGGTTACCACCAGGAATTCGTGAGTTCGTCCCACCGCCGCTGTCGTCGTCAGTGATCAGCACGACTCCGTTTGGACCAAGCAACGTAAGGAATGTGTCAGGATTGCCTGGAGATGCACTCGTTGAAATGACAACTCGCTGGCCGGAGCTTGCGTTGAAGGTATATCGATCCGCGAAAAAGCTATTGCCTCGAACCGGCGAATGGCAATCACCACTCGACAAGTTGCCGTTGAGCGTTTGCCCAAAAGCTATCGGCGTCGAGGCGCAATCCGGTCCCGAGCCCGATTGCGTGATCGGAATCTTCACGCCACCCGCAACATCAACTGGACCACCACCGGTCGTGACTGCACCCACAACCAGGAATGCTCGCCGTCCGGCTGCGTTCGAGTTCGAAGTAAGTGAGATAATTGATCGACTGGTTTCCGGAGCCTGTCGACGATTGAACAGTGAGCCAGGATTCAGTTGAAGGAAACACATGGAACTGGTAACTCGAATCTGCAGCCGCAATTGCTGAGTGTTATGTTGATCGTTCCACTACCGCCGCCTGACCGCGAAATGCGTGGCGGTCGGTGTCGCTGTGATCGTGCAGCCGGTGGAATTCACAGTAATGGTGTACGACCCGGTTTGCTGGCGCCCGAATGACGTAGCCTCAAGTATGTAAGTGCCAGTGTCCGGCAATGTAAGGGTGCCGACGCTCGTGCGGGATGCGGGAATTGACGCCGCTATTTCCGTCGTCATCCTGCGCTACAACGTAACCATCCGGCCCAATCAAGTACAAATATGGATCGAGTCCGCCGCCGGTCGCGTTCAACGTGATAGACACGCGCTGTCCTGCATTGCCACTGAATGAATAACGGTCTGCAAAATGTTCGACTCCGCGCGATGGTGAACGGCAATCACCCGCTCCGAGAGTGCCATTGGCAGATCCGGCGAGTGGGGTTACGGCGCAGTCTTGCAGAGTTGGCGAAGGAGTAACGGTATCGGTCAAACAACTCGAATGGCCGAAAGCGTGTCCGGCAATTTGCGAGCGCGAGAATGGACAAAAAGCGGAACCGTTGCCAACACTCGCTTCCATGATTGTTCCCTCGCAAGGCCGTTCAAGGTCAGCAGGAACGTCGGAAGTTGGCTGGTTAGTGTGTGAAGCACCGAAGTTGTGTCCGATCTCGTGAGCGGTCAAAACAACTGCCCGTGCGTCGATGCTGGTTGATCCAAACGGGAACTGCTGAGAAAGACCGTAAGAGAAATTCGCGTTTCTGCATGCAACACCGAATGAAGCGATACCGATGGTGTTTCCGTCGAGGTCTACGCCCGTGAACAGGTGCGCAATGCTGCGAGCATTTACGCCTGAATTCGGAAAATTCGCGTTCCAATGATCTCGAAACTGTCCTAATCGAGTGCTGGGAGCGGTGCTGGTGTAAGGATCGCTGTTCGCGTCAGCCCAGGCATTCTGCTGAACGATCTGAAAACTTAAACCGATCTCCGACTCATAAATCCCGTCGACGAAATTGATAATAGTCTGAATCTGCGTGTTAGCTTGTGAAGCACCACCGAAAGACGCGACGTACTCACCATCAGCGTCCGTCGAGATGCGCGCAATCTTCATCGGCGTAATGCTGTTGACTGGGCCACTAACCTCGGCTTCGATCACGTCAGACGGGGCGGCTTTCACAGCCCCTTCCTGAGCGGCAACTTCGTCTGCCAGTGTTACGCCGCAGGTACCGTCGTGCTTATGCAGATCAGCACTCTCGTACAAAACGAACTCGTCCGCGCCTGATGATTTTGAAAGGGCCCGGGCGGGCTGAAGGAAGTAGCGACCTTGTTTGGTGAAAATCGCGCCTTCGATGCCTCTTTCAGTGAGCGACATTCTGGCTTGCGCGCCGGCTAAACCTTTGACGTAGCCCTTGTAGGTGGTGACTTCCGGTCTTCGGAAGTGTGATGAGCCACGCCATTCGAGTCGATCACCTGGGCCGAGTAATCAGGAGAGCGCAAGTCGTGGGGCGCCATCTGAAGATCGAAGTCTCGCACTGACGACTTGAGCACCAGTCTTCCGTTTCGTCGGACCTGCGCGGCGACTGCCGCCGGGTCCATTCTGATCAGGTCAAATTTGCGGAAGTGCTTCGACAGCTCTTCGTTCGGAGTGCGGTCCTGGACGAGTTGAGTGACCAAAACCGGCGGGTCCTGAGGTTTGGCTGTCGTTCCCTGACTCTTAATTGCGAGGGATGGATAAGGTAAAAGCGAAAGGATGATTGCGGCTATCAGCACCACAAACTACAAGCTTAGGATGGGTATTCACTGGTTTTTCTTAACTTTGACGGAATTGAGATAGACCCGAAGGTCTCTAACCCCGCTGCTGCGCAGCGAGTTTTGCCACGGAGGAGAACCTTGTCAGGGGCCTTGGTCGCGTGGGCAGCACCTATGAGGCCTCATAGTCTGGGGTCGGTTGCCCACCGGGGCATTATAGCCTTCTTCGACCTTTCGGAAATCACGAATTTTGGAACGCAGTCGGGGGACGCGGCGATTCGGAGATCGGGAGACTGTAGCACGCGAGACGTGTAAAAATCGGAGACACAGCAAGAATCTCCGAGCTCCTGCACACCCGTCTCCGAACGCCCCGTCGCCATCACCGCTGAGCGCTGGCCGAACTGTTCCGTGCCGAAACTGCCGATGCCGTTGAGGCGGAAGCTGAAAACCAGGCGGTTTTCTTTGCGCAGGCCCACGTTGAAGGTCGAAAACTGGGTTGCCACGGCGCAACAGTCCCAACTATGGCCCAGCGTCACGGTCGAACTGATCAGCGAGCTGTCACCCCTTCCAGGCCGCTTCTGAAAGTCGAAAAAGAACGACGCGCCGCCAAACAAACCTTGCTCGTGGTCTCCCAAGAAAAACTGACGGACTCCATTGCGAACCCCGCACAGTGCCCGGTTCGAAGCCCCGCTCGTCAACAAACTCCGCCAGACTCCCCACCAGCTCGATCGCGCGTGTGTAGTAAAAACTCTGAAAGACCTGGAACAGCGGTTTCGACAGCCCGAACGTCGTGGACAGCGAGCGCATTCCGCCACCGTGCGTGTCGAGATCACTTCGCACGTCGACGAAGAGATCGCGCCTCGGACGGTAGCGCGCGTCGACGTTGACGGGAGAAAAGCGCCGCGGAACACCACCATAAACAAAGCCCGAAAGAGTGTTGACTGGATAGAACTGGTTGCGGTTGTTCGTCAGCAGCGCGCCACCAAATAACGGATCGAAAAAGTATTTTCCACGCAGCGTGATCGTCAGTGCTTCATACGGCTGGCTCGAAAGCAGCGGCCGGTTCTCTCCTTCCGTCTCGCGCACCGGCACATCGCTGACGTTTTCAGTCGAGCGGCGTGTAAAAAAGCGGTTCGCGATACCGAATTCGATCTCGTTGGTATCGGCGATCGCGTCCATGTAGTCGAAACGAATGATCCGATCGAAGTTATTGATGCCGGAAATCTTTCGATAGATCATGTACGGCTCGATCACGTGTCGAAAGAAAAACTCACCACCGCCGCGACGAAAATCCTTTGCGAACGCAGGCGGCCTGACGTCGAGCTCAAACTCTCCATACGACCTCGTGATGTTGCGGCTGAGAACATCGCGCGTCGTCGGATCCAGCGAGTTTGAGTAAAACGTCACTCGCCCCGCACCGGAAGCAGTTATGGTCCAACCAACGAAATTCAACGGCAACTCAAACCGCGGATGCAGATCGAGTCGTTGCACGATCGACGGCGAGATGATCGGATTGCCGCCGACGTCGCTAACAAACTGCACCTGATCTTCCACCGTTTCCTTGCGGCTGACACCATCGGCTTCGCCACTGAACGAAAAATACAGAGGCAGGTTCTTGAAGAAACTGACAATCCCGGGGCGCTTGTCGATGCTGATACTCGGCAACTGCCGGATACGAATACGCGCATTCTCCAGCGACGTGACCTGCGTGCGCGCAAGGAAGTTGAAGCTGTATTCGTTGTGATTCTTGTTTACAAAAACCTGCGAGGTCTCCTCGGGAGAGATTGCATCTTGAATTTTGTCGGAGAAAACCTGCCGGAATGCGAGGTTCGACGTGATGTTCACATCAGCCGCAGCGATGAAACCGTTTTTGAAATAGTGCACGCCGTCTGCGTAAAAACTCGAGCCACCCTGGTCCGGATGAGTTGCGTCGGCTTCTGGTCCGAAGATGCGATCCTTGACCGTGTAGAAACCCGTTTCAAGATACGATCGCGAGTTCGCGCGCGTGCGCAGTTCGCCGCCGAATCCGAGCCCGCGCTCGGTGTAGATGTCGCTGCGAAAAGTGAAATCGGCGGAGCGACCAAGTGTTTGATAGTAAGCAGTGGACAAGCGCGCGCCCTTCGCACCGGATCCACCAAAGGTCGGCGTCAAAAATCCCGAAGCGCGATCGCGAGGCTTGATCGAAACCGATGCGTACGGCAGATAAAAGATCGGAATATTCTTCACGCGCAGCGTCGGCGAACGAACGTAAACTCGATCGCCAGTCTTGATCGTTGCCTTGCTCGTCTGAAAACTCCACTTCGGAACGTCTTCATCGCAAGCCGTGATCTGCACGTTGATGGCAACAATCGTGTCGAGACTGACCTTCTCAACGCGATCCGCCGTGAAATAAATACGCGTGCCGTCTTGGGTTTGGTTTGTGTAGCCGGTTGAGTTTTCGAAGTATCCGGTCTTGGTGCGGTAGTTCCACTCGGCGCGCGAGCCGGTAATTCGCTGCATGTCGGCCTGGTCAAAAACGACGCTGCCTTCAGCTACCACCCTGTTCTCTGCGTCGTAAACGGTCGCTCTGTCAGCCTGAAGGCGATAAGTGCCGATGCGGATGTCGACGTTTCCTTCGTAAACAACGATGCGCGCGTTTTCTGGTCCGGAGCCACTCTGCTTAACGGAGGTGACGGTAATCTCATCCGTTGCGACACCCTGCACGCCGCCTTGCGACCCTGGACGACGTTGCACCGGTTGATCTGTGTGGAGTGGATTGACGTTGGGAGTGTCGGTCATCGGATTCGCGACTTTCCGATCGACCGGGTTCGTTTGCTGTGCCGATACTAGCTGGCAGACGAGCAGAAGGATCAGGTTTGCCAGAGCAACACGCTTCATAAGGGCGCGTGGATGCTAGCACGAAATCCTGTAAATCCTGAAAATCTTGCTAATCCTGTCTAATGCTAATATCACCGCCGTGCGCAAATTGATGATTGTTGCCGGTGAACCGTCAGGCGATGCTCACGCTGCCGCTCTTGTAAAGGCGTTACGCGAAAAAGACCACCGCTTCGAATTTTTCGGGGCCACTGGCCCACTAATGCGCGCGGCCGGAGTCGAGACGACAGTCAACTCGGACGATCTCGCGATCATGGGAATCGTGGAAGTTGGGCGCGTGTTCCCGAGGTTCATCAAAGCCTTCCGCAAACTAAGAGATGCGGCGATTCAGAAATCACCTGACGCCGTAATCCTTGTCGACTGGCCCGAGTTCAATCTTCGACTCGCGGCAGCTCTGCACCGCCGCGGTTTGAAAGTGATCTACTACATCAGTCCGCAGTTATGGGCGTGGCGCCCAGGTCGCGTCAGTAAGATCAAAGAGAACGTCGATCTGCTGTTGTCGATACTTCCGTTTGAAGTCGATTGGTACAAAGCGCATGGAGTGGACCATGTTGAGTTTGTAGGTCATCCGTTGTCAGGTGAAGTGAAGGCGCGTTTTGAGCGCGAAGAGTTTTGCCGCCGGAACGATCTCGATCCGGCGCGCCCGATCATCTCGTTTCTGCCCGGAAGCCGGCAGAAAGAAGTAGAGCGAATTCTGCCGCCGATGCTCGATGCGATCGAAGAGCTGCGGAGGGCGCGGCCCGAGGTGCAGGCAGTGGTTGTTATCGCACCGAGCCGAAGCGCGCAGGAGACGTACGAGCTGATGTCGTCGCGCAACCAATCGGGTATTGGCACGGTGGTCCAACAACAAACACGCGAGGCGCTCGCGGCTTCGGAAGCAGCGGCAGTGGCGAGTGGTACGGCAACGCTCGAAGCAGCACTGCTCGAAACACCGATGGTTGTTGTCTACAAAGAGTCGTCCGTGAACTGGCACACGCTTGGGCGACTGATCACTGTGCAACATTTCGGGTTGGTAAATCTTGTGGCGGGAAAAGAGATCGCGAAGGAATTGATGCAGGATCAGCTCACGGGTAAGAACCTGGCCCAGGAACTCTTGAAGCTTCTCGAACCGCAAAGAAACAACGCCGCCCGCGATCAATTGCGAGACGTCGCCCGAAAGCTCGGCGATCCCGGCGCCTCGCAACGCGCCGCGGACCTCATCCTGTCGAACACAAAAGGCACAAAATGAAATTCAAATCTATTTGTGTCTTTATGTGCCTTTTTGTGGCCCTAGCTGTTTCCGTAACTCCTCGACCTCTTGTTGGAGGCGCTTGATATCCTCACGCATCTGCGGCAGGCGGTTCATGTGCGCGTTCATGCGCTTGTACTGGTCCAGCGGCTGCACGGGTATTCCCCACCAAACGCCCGGACGCACGATCTTTCCGGGCAAGATCCCCGCTTTCGATCCAATGATCGCGCCCTTCTGCACCCGCGTGTGGTCGCCAAACCCAACCTGCCCGCCAATCACCGCCTCGTCTTCAATCACCACGCTGCCGCTAATACCCGTCTGCGCGGCGATCACCACATGCTCGCCGATGTCGCAGTTATGACCCACGTGGACCATGTTGTCCAGCTTCGTGCCACGACCAATGCGTGTCCGTCCCAGTGCAGCGCGATCGACACACGAGTGCGCGCCAATCTCCACATCGTCTTCGATGACTACCGTTCCGATTTGCGGAAACTTGTGATACCCGAGATCGTGACGCACGTAACCAAACCCATCCGCGCCGATACACACGCCGGCATGCAGTATGACGCCGCTGCCGACTGAAACGCCGTCGTACAAAACAACATTCGGGTGCAGCACACAATGGTCACCGACCGTCACATTTGCCCCAAGCACCACGCCGGCTTCCAACCTCGTGTAAGCGCCAACGCGCGCGTAATCACCAACGCAAACGTTTGGACCAACGTAAGCCGTCAGCGCAATGTCAGCAGTTTCAGCAACGACGGCCGTGGGATGAATTGAAGGATCGCGAGTAACCGGTGGATGGAGCGCCGCCCCAATCAATGAAAACGCCAGCTTCGGATTGGCAACTTCAATCAGCGTGCGGTCAGATAATTTCTCGCTGAGACGTTCAGTGACTATGAGGCACGCCGCTTTGCTTTCCACCGCGGCCGCGAGGAAACTTTCGTTTTCGACGTATGCGATCTCAGCATCACCTGCGTGCTCGAGGTCCGCAATGCGTTCAATGACAGTAGCGCCATCGCCGACAACTCGCCCTTGAACTCTCTCCGCGAGCTGGTCCACTGTCATCGGCTGAATCCTCTCTTCGACTCGCGAATAAAACTCACCAGGTGCCTGACGTGCTCGTCATCTGAATCACTTAGTTGTTCCAAAGCCTCGGCGACCGGCGCCGAGGATCTGAAGAGCTTCCTGTAAGCATCCTTCAGCGCGCGTCGTGCGTCGTCGGAAAAACCAGCCCGCTGCAAACCGACGCTGTTCACGCCACGCACGCGCGCAGGATTGCCGTCGGTTATAAAAAACGGCAACACATCCTGCACTATCTTCGACTTTCCGCCAACCATCGCGTAACGGCCCATGCGCACAAATTGGTGCGCGCCGACATTGTTCGAAACAAAGACGTGATCTTCAAGTGTGATGTGTCCGGCGAGGGCGACTTCGTTAGCGAGGATGTTGTCGTCGCCGATGACGCAGTTGTGGGCGATATGAACGCCGACCATGAAAAAGTTGCGCGAACCGATGCGAGTGGTCTCTTCGTCACCGTTCGCGCGATGAAAGGTGCAAAACTCTCGAATCACATTGTCGTCGCCGATTTCGAGATAGCTCCGCTCGCCTTTGAACTTCAAATCCTGCGGCTCACCGCCGATAATCGCGTGTTCGAAGATGCGACTGCGCGCGCCAATTTTTGTAAAACGCTTGATGACTGCGTGCGCTCCGATTTCACAGTCGGGTCCGATCTCGACGTCGTCTTCTACAACTGCGTATGGCCCAAGGCGGACACGTTCACCAATCGATGCTTTGGAGCTGATTATCGCGGTAGAGTCGAACTTCAAACTGCTTTCATCCTACTCGGGCCTTCTCATACGCGGCAATGGCGGTTCGAAGCGCCGTGATCTTTTTCTCTCTGTCGGTTTTTCATCAGAATACAACTTCGCTACTTTTAAAGCAGGTTCGCTAGTTGTTTTAAACGCGCGAAGCGCGTGTCCAGCGTATAGCCTGGGGTGGAGCGAGGCTTTGCGAGCGCAACCCCAGGATCCTTCAACAACAACGGTGCAAGCCCGTGAAAACGGGCGGCAGTGCGGCGACTGCTGACGCTGCCGCCCGCGTCGCGGGCTCCGAATCTTTTCTAATCGCCTACCTAGGGTTTCGCTCGCAAAGCCTCGCTCCACCCTAGGCTACACGCTCACACGCGCTTCGCGCGTTGAACCTGGGCTAGATGCGGTCGCCGCGCTTCGCGCGTTGAACCTGGGCTAGATGCGGTCGCCCCGCTTCGCGCGTTGAACCCAGGCTACACCCTCACACGTACTTCGCGCGTTGACCCAGGCTAGATGCATCGCCCCGCTTCGCAGGCTTTCGTTGAAATAGACCTGCGCAAAGCCTCAGGTATGCAGATTTCCACGGAAATCGTTCAGTATCTTGAGATTCCCGTAAATCATGGTCCGCTTTTGGTCTTGCCTTTGCCTGTTCAGGCCACTATGATGCTCGGCTGTTCTGGGCCTTATTGATGCAGGAGGAGACGAGAGCCATTGTTTAGTGACCAGTTTCGCCGTGGGGAATCAGAAAAAGGTAAGTTGTCGGGGGTAAAGGGTTCCCGCCTGATTTCCGGTCTCTCAGACGTCGCCTGGAAGGCGTTTCAGTCTGTAAACCAGCGTCTTCCTGAAGGCGAATCGATTCGTCCGGAGTGGGCTCCGGGTCCGCTTCTCAAATCCTACGAACGCAGTGCTCCGCCGCTTGGCTTTCCGCGCGAAACCGACAGTCTTTGTCCAACGTGCGTAAAAGAAGTGCGAAACAGCGTGATCTCGGGCGAGGTGTCGCTCGAGACGTTAATGCACGAGCATCCCGGCGAAATCAAAGCGCAAATTATTGAAGACAACGGGCAGGTGGTCATGCGGAAGAACTGCCCGAAGCACGGGGAGTTCGAAGACGTGATGTCGACCGATCCGGCGTTTCTCGAACGCATCGAGTCGCTCTTCTTTGGTAGAGATTTCCGCGCCGCCGAAGATAAAGACGTACACCGTCACGGCACTTCGAATATCAAGTTTGGACGCGGCGCAGTTTTGACTGTCGACCTGACCAACCGTTGCAACATGATGTGCAATCCATGCTTCATGGACGCAAACCAGGTTGGTTATGTTCACGAGCCGACGTTCGAAGATACAAAAGCAATTCTCGATCGCGCGGTGTCATTCAAACCGAAACGACAAGTCATCATTCTCTTCTCTGGTGGTGAGCCGACGCTCTCGCCTTACTACCTCGAAGCTGTCGCTTACGCAAAGAAGATCGGCTTCTATCGAATTCTCGCAGCGACAAACGGCATTCGCTTCGCCGAAGATCTGGAGTTCTGCAAAGCTGCAAAGGCTGCGGGACAACACGGTGTGTATCTACAGTTTGACGGCGTCAGCGAAGAGAAGAACAAGCATCGCGGTGTTGGAAATCTTTTCGATGTGAAATTGCGTGCGATTGAGAATCTCGCTGCTGCTGGTATCAAAGTCACCCTCGTCGTAACGATCGTCAACAATCTCAACAACGACGGCATCGGTCAGATCGTTGAATTCGCAGCGCAGAACATCGACAAGGTTCAGACCATCGCTTTCCAACCAGTTTCGTTTACCGGACGCGATGAAGACATCTCCGACGAGTTGCGCAAGAAATGGCGCTACACGCTCGCCGGCATGACTCACGATCTCAAGACCCAGCTCGGCGGCAACATTCAACCGTTGCGCGACTGGTTCCCGCTCTCTTCTTACTCCGCTTTCACAAGCGTGATGGACATGTTGCAGGGCGCCGATGCTCCGTGGGGTTGGTCGTCGTGTAATTGTCACCCGAACTGCGGCATCTTCACGTTGCTGGTCGTGAACAGGCACACCGGAGAATTCAGGCCGCTGTTTGAGTTCTTCAATTACGAACAGTTTATGAAAGACGTGGCGGTAATTACTGACACCGCGCGTGGCCGGAAACTCTCTTACGCCCAGCTCGGCATGGCGATCATGCGAAACTTCAGCGCCGAACGCGCGCCGGAAGGCTTTCCGATTTCGCAGATCGTCAATCTGTTCAAACCTTCGTCGACGAATTCCAATTCCGATCGCAACGACCGCATGGCCCAGAAGACTGCGGATGCGAACGACATGTGGCGCGTGCTGTGTGTCGAAGGCATGTGGTTCCAGGATCTCTTCAATTACGACTTCCGCCGCACCGAAATGTGCGTGATTCCTTACGGCACGCAGGAAGGCGAGATTTCGTTCTGCGCCTACAACACGGGCGTGGGTTGGCGGCAGATTATCGAGAACATGCACAAGACCGCGAACCTCGCCGAATGGTACGAAGAGCACGGCCGTCATAAAGTGTATGCAGCGGGCAAGCCAGTTCCGCTGAACACTACCAAACACTCACTGAGCCTGCCGATCATTCAGGCGGTGCTGGCCGAGGACGCAGAAGAGAAGCCGGTTCAGGCAAGTCCGTATCTTGTCGACGAGGAAACGGTTTCCGTCTAAAGTCTGTGTAGGTTTACAGAACCGAGCGCGGTAGCGCCGGGTCAAGTTCCAAATCGCGATCTCTTGATGAAAATTGACCCGGCGCTACCGCGCTCGGTTCTGTTTAAATCACATCTCGGGCATAATGCGCTAAATGAACGTCCGTCGAAAACTGGGTAAGCTCCGCGACATCACCAAACTATTCGTTTTCGGCTTGCCGAAGTTTGCCGTCGGTTCGATCGACGTCACCAACCGCTGCAACCTGCGTTGTGAGCACTGCTATTTCTTCGCCGAAGATCACGACAACGAAAAAGAGCTCTCGATCGAGAAGTGGCTCGAAAAACTCGAGGCGATGAAAGCTGCGGGCCATCCGATGATGTTGTGTACGTGGGTGGGCGGCGAACCGATGGTGCGAAAGCAACTGATCGAGGTTGGCAGGCAATACTTCAAACACAACACCATCGTCACGAACGGAACGATGGAGTTGCCCAACTGGCCCAACTGCACCTGGGTCATTTCGATCGACGGCACTGAAGAAGCCTTCGCGCGAATGCGCGCACCCGGTATCTACCAAAAGATCAAGCAGAATGTAATTGCGCATCCGGAACTGAACATTCAGATCTCATGCGTGCTTACCAGCATCACGAGAGATTGCGTCGAAGATCTGGTGAAGGAATGGGGACCGCTCGCTCGCGGCGGGATCATCTTCGACTTCTTCACGCCGGTCACCGGCCTGGATGAAGCGCTCTGGCTCGATTGGCCCACGCGCGATCGGTTGATCGATCAGATTCTTTCGCTGAAGAAGAAGTATCCCGGGTACATCAACATGCTCGACTCGACGCTCGAGTTGATGCGATCGACGAAAGCGAAGAAGGTAACGGACAATTGCGAGTTTCGTTTGAAGGCTTTTGCGTTTGGTCCAACCGGAGAGCAAAAGGGTAAGTGCATGATGGGCGACAACGCTGACTGCGATCGCTGCGGCTGCGTGGTCCCGTTTCACATGGCCACTATCAGCAGCCGCCGGTTGATGATCAAAGAAACCGTAAAGCGCCTCACCGCCTAGCGTTCAAATTCCCACTGCCAAAAAAATCCGTCAGTTGACCTGCCCGTGGGCGCTTCAAAAGGTGTCACAATCCAACCTGAGCTGTGGTCTACCCTCTTTTAATGTGGCACGTGTGTTGTAGTTCCAACGCGCGGGCGGCCACAGAGGGCCGCCCCTACAAAAACTTTTTCATTTAAGTATTCACCGTGGGTATTTGTAGGGGTGGCCCTCCGTGGCCACCCGTGCGGACCACCCAATCGAGGCCCAGTCATGTCACAGACTTCACATGCAGCAAGAATGCTCTTCCTTGTATTCGTGCTTCCTTCTCCACTCTGATTTGCCCGCTCAACCAAAGGACGACTACCTAACCTGGACCAAACAGCAGGCCACACAGATCGGAAGAAAGTGGCGTGTGGCCGGACGCGTCGGATGGCGAGCGGGATTTGAACTCTTTTACTCCGGAGTTTATTACTACGAACTTCGGGGAACAATGATGACTCCGGAAGCGATTCGCGCAGCCGCGCGACTGGAACAACTGGGCAGGCACCTCACTGATGACGAAACACGTGAACTCGTAACCGAAGCAGAAAAGGTCGATGGGCTCGTCGTATACATTGAGCTCAACCCGCGCGAAGGATCCGGAGTGATCCCCTTGGATTGGCGCTCAACACTTCGTCCAAAAGGAGCCACAGACGACTCACCTCTGGCGATCGCCGGCACGAGCACGCCGGCGTTAAGGCATGTGAAAGCCCTGACGAGAGTTGGCCCACGCGACTATGGGTACGACGTTTTTTGGGTGGTCTTCCCGATGAGAGACAAGCAAGGCAAGCGCATTTGGGAAACACCGCCAAACGAGATCGAGCTTGTCGTTGGCATAAACGAAAAGCAAGGCCGCGTGTCGTGGCGCGTCAACGATTCTTTGCGCCAGCGCCTGCTCACTTCAACAGAATAGTTCACTCATTAAGGAGACGCTTATCATGTACAAACTTATCCCCAGCACACTGCTTCTTATCTCTTGCTTTGTAATCGCGGGCGCTCAGGCATCCTCGGCCCCTCCGGTCAAATCGGGGTTTGAGTACAAACTGCTCGCTACAAAGCGTGTCACTACGATGGAAAAAGAGATGAAGGAAGCAGCGAGCGCTGGCTACCGTTTCCTTGAGGTCGCTAACGGCCCAACAGCTGTCTTAGGTCAGGAGGCGCTCATCCTCATGGGTCGTGAGAGGAATGGTGATCAAAAACAAAGATTTGAGTACAAACTGCTGGCGACAAGCAAGACTTCGACTATGCAGAAGGAACTTCAGGAAGCCGGAGACGCGGGATTTGAGCACCGCGGCCAGTCAGTTTATATAAAGACGTTCTCTAACGAGGTAATTGTAATCCTCGAGCGTGAGATCGATGCGAAGCCTAAATTGTGGGAGTACAAACTTCTCGCCACCAGCAGGACATCAACGATGCAAAAAGAAGTGATGGAAGCGGCGGAGGCGGGCTATCAGTTTGTCGGATTTTGTTGGGGCGCGACTTTTTTTGGCGGGGGCGAAATGATTACGATCATGCGCCGGCCGCGCGAGTGACGGAACACAGGACCAGCATGCAAACATTCCTTGCTCCTGCTAAGTGCTGCTGCCTGCTGATTCTTCATTCTCCCCGCCAGGTCTTTGCACTTCGCGCAACTGGGCCACCACGTCGCGCAGGCGCAACGCAAGATCCTCGATAGTCTGAACTCGCTTACGCGATCGTTCGCTCAGATCTTCACGTAACAAGAGTTGGGCCTGGCCCAACACGCCGGTAAGGGGGTTGTTGATCTCGTGACGTATGCGGGCCACGAGTGCGGCAGTCTCCTCGAGTTTTAGACGATATTGGGCAATCTGGTCTTCGTGTTCAGTCATCGACTCTCCGTCATGTCACCGGAAAACTGAAGTAAAAGCGATTGTCTTTGTTTTCGTTACAGGTGTGCGCCGCTAACGACTTTACCGCAAGGCCCATTGTGCATCTTGAACGTATCCAGTTCAAGCATTTAGTTTTTTGTGGATAGGGTTTCAGTTTGAGATCCGCAATAGTGTATTTTAAACTGACCATTGTTGGTTTTTTAGGTAGTCCTAATCTGAAATTGGAGTCGACGTTCCAAAGACAAACCAAAAGGCCGGATCTTTAGCTGGTCCGTGGTTAGGTTTTTGTGGTTAAGTTGACAACCGCGGTCCTGATTCGTAAATTCAGATTCCCGCTTGCTGGGAGGTCGTCCAATGGTAGGACTCCAGACTCTGGATCTGGCTATCGGGGTTCGAGTCCCTGCCTCCCAGCCAAATAGATTCAAACTGTAACTTGAATCATTAATTTGGCGCTCCGGCAACTTAATGGTTCCAATAGCCTCCGGCAATTAATTGGTTCCAATTTTTCGAAAAGTACAAAAAGGTCCTGAACTACTGCTTGCCACATATTCTGTTGGTTCGGGATTCGAAATCCCTGCGGGGGCACCAATAGAATCACTGAGTTCCAGGCGGCCGCGGCTTCAGACGAATTTGAAAGACCTTTGGCCAGAGTTTGCCGGTCACAAACAGCCTGCGGCCCGCAGCGTCGTAGGCAATCCCATTCAAGGCCGGATGCAGAGGCTGTGTGGATAGCTGCGGGATGAGCGGTTTCAGTCCTGCGAGATCGATCCAACCGGTGACTTGGCCAGAATCCGGTTGAATAATTGCGATTCGATCTTGCCGCTGAACGTTGGCGTAGATCTTGCCGTCGACGAACTCCAGCTCATTCAAATATGCGACAGGCTCGTTTCCGTCGAAAACTTCGAGGCGGCCCAACTCCGCGAAAGTTTCAGGATCCAGAAATCGCAGTTTAGCGGAGCCGTCGCTCATGATGAGCCGGTTTTCGTCATGAGTGAGGCCCCAACCGTCACCTGGATACTCGAAAATCGACCGGGGTTCGAAGGACGCAATGTCGTACATCACGCCGATGTTGTTTCCGAAGTGTCGTTTGACGTCCTCGAAGAATTTACGCAGGTGCCATATCGGCGCATTCCCCCGCCTTCTGGGAGTCAACTGGAGCAGCCTGCCGCGCCACTCGGTCAAGCCTTCGGCGAAGTCGGCGGGATTCACTGCGCGCTGTTGAATGATTTCACCGGTCTCCAGCCGAACCTTTCGCAGTGACGATCGTCCGGTGATGCCGGTGCTTTCATAAAGGAATCCGTCAATATAGATCAGGCCCTGCGTGTAAGCCTCAGTATCGTGTGGGTACTCGCCAACGATCTCGTATCCAAAAACGCTGCCCACAGCCTGCGTTTTGCGTACGGCTACGGGCGTGGTGGGTGGCGCCGTTGTAGAGCGGCGGCGTTTCAGAAGGATTACTGCAATGGTTGCCAGTGCCAGCAATCCGATGACGATTATCCCGATTCGCTTCACGCTCATAACGGTCTAACAATCCACTTTGGTCCTTCGGTGACTTGACCTGCAGGCGTGACCACAATTTCGCCAACCTTATCACGATGGCGCGATCGGAGTCATAGGTAGGTGGGGGCCTGAGCAGGGTTTCACAGTTTTCGGCGAAAAGCTGGTTCGACGTCCGAATCCCTGTGACGTGAGCCCTACGCTTGCGACTTTCGAATCGGCCATCTTTATTTGGCTTGATCACGATTACCGAATCAATATGTCCGTTTCCGTCATCTTCAGTGGCTGAGTTGGTCGGATCGTTGAGCCCTATGCCGTCTATCAGGAACTTGTAAGTGTACTTGCCGGGCGCGAAATCAATTCGACACACCCATCCATCAACTTCTTTCGCGCAGTAGTTCTCAGTCTGGATCCAGTTGTTGAACGATCCGTAGATAGCCACGGCTTCCGCGTCCGTGTGTCCAGTCAGCTTAAAGGTTGTATTGCCGGTGACACTCGGTACTGGAGGCGGCATCTTCTTCACTCGAATATCTCCCGTCCCACTATTCAGAGTTAGACCAGTGACGTTGCCTTTTTCGTCTTTTATGAAGGCGAGGTGAAGATCTGGAACCTCGCTGTCGTAGAACCTCGACTCGGATTCCGCCATTACCCGTCGCGCCGTCAGGTATGAAGGCTTGACCCACAAAGAATCGTCCTTGACGCTTACATAGATGACAAAATCGTGCGCGAACTTAGGATCCAATTCGTATCTGCCAACATACTGACGCAACAGAGCGGTAGGCACTTTGACTGGAGTTGTTGCGATCGCTTTTCTGGAAATCGAGGATTGCCTGGGCTGTCTCCTTTCCGCAAGATTCTTTTGTTCAGGTTTGATACCAACGAGCGCTATCAAGTGACTCGCCAGCGTCCTGCGCCAATTCAGGAAACCATGATTGCCGTTAAACTCGGTGTAGTGGACGGGGTATCCTTTGCTTGTAAGCGTGTCTCGCAAATTGCGGTTAGTCATGAGCAACGGCGGCTGGGGCAACGGATCGCGTTGCGGAAGGGAACGCCACCACCAAGTCCCTTCCAACAGTCCGGCTTCGAATGAGAAACGCAAAGCCAGACGCGGGCTGGCGGCGAACTGGCGATTCAGCCATTCCCACTCCTTTTCGCCATCGGGCTTCCAGTCGAAAGCGCCCGATTGGGAAAGCACATTGCCGAAAACCTCTGGATGTTTGAGCGCGACAAAAGCAGCTGCTAACCCGCCCAAGCTCGCGCCGCCGATGATCGTCTGCTCCGGTCGGTCGGTTGCGCGGTAGTTGGCGCGCGCCCACGGAACAATCTCCTCAGCCAAAAAGTCGGCGTACGCTGAATTGCAGGACAACTCGCGCCCGCGATCAGGATTATCTACCATCACCGCGACGAGCGGCGGTATCACACCCGCTGCGATCAAGTTATCAAGGGTGGTCGCTACCCGCGCTGAATTGACGTACTGCCCACCGTCAGAAAGTACCAGCAAACCAAAAGGCTTCTTGTCGGCACTGTAGCCGTACGGAGTGTAAATCCAAATTGGACGTTCGTTGCCGAGGAGTTTGCTGACGAACTTGTCACGTTGCACTCGTCCAGTAGGAACCTTAGGCTGGACGACGGTCCACACCTGCGGGTCGGCCGAAGGCAATTCGAGAGCGGAATAGGTCCTTACCTCGTACGGATTGAACTCGTTGGCCCGCTCGACGTACTGAAGGGGATTCAGCGGGTCGTTCCGTAGCGCGCCGGCGAACCGGATGATGCCTCCCCACTCTTTTGGATCGGGAAGGTTCGTCGCGAGTTGATATATAAAGCGCGCGCCCTTCTGAAACTGGAATGTCTTGTACCACAAGTCAGTGTCGAGCAACTGCACCATCGGCTTATTAACTTCGCCGACGCGAAAAACGAAAACGTTCTTCGTCTCTGCTGTTGCTCGCCAGAGAATCGTCACCAGCACGTCTCGGTCGTTGCCTGGCACCTCCTCAACAATTGGCGCACCGCGCGCCTCGATCTCTTTCCAAAAACTATCGAGCGCCTCACGGTCACCCGATTTGATTCGATCTCGCAGAGCCGACAGCCGAGGACTCAAGGGCCGGTCATCAACATTTCGTCCGGTTTCCTGTTTGGCAAACGAGCTGCCAGTGTTCATTCCGTGACGTTGGTCGGAAACTGAGGCACTAACTAAACAAACACTCAATGTCAGCACTGTAGACACACCTAGTACGATCTTCGGCGCAATGCGAAGGCGCATGGTCCATTCTCCTTCAGTAAATTATTTAATCGATGTGGGGGTTATTACGTTTAGCGACCGATCAGGAACGAACGCATCAAGACGGCGATGGCGACTAACTGCCATAAAACGCCAAATACATTATGGTGCGGCATGTTGACCGCCCACAGTGAAACGCCACCGGCGAGACACGCAATGGCAATGTACAATCCCATTCTTAAACGCTTCAAATCGAAGGGGAAGCCTCGCTTGATTTCACAACAACTGACTTTGACCTGGTCGAAGTCGCCGAAGCTTTGCCTGGCGGCAAGCTTGGCTTCGTCTGGCGTCATTCCTTCCTCAATGTTGGAATGCGTCCGCATCTGCAGTGGAAGCGCAATTCTGCCTCGACCTCGTCCGCGATTTCATCGGGATGTCGCCAGGCATGAATGAAATTTACTGTTGGTTTGACGCGGGACATGGTTGCCTGTGTTCAGTTCGCACGTAGAGCCTTCATGGTTGCGCTCGCGAGTCGCTCCCAATTCTGCTCTTCGATGATTAGTTGTTTCCGACCGGCGCGGGTCAGCTTGTAGAACTTCGCACGCTGATTATTTTCGGAGACGTCCCACTCCGACTCGATCCACCCTCGCCGCTCAAGCCGGTACAGTCCTGGATATAACGAGCCTTCCTCGATCTTCAGCTCGTCTCCGGAGATTTGGGCAATGCGCTGACCGATGCCGTAGCCGTGCAGAGGGCCAAGAAACAGGGCCTTCAGAATCAACATGTCCAGCGTTCCCTGAAGTAAGCCCGCCTTCGCTTTACTCACCAAAAGCGCACCTCCTAGATAATCTAGGGCTAGCATAACATGCACTACCCAGACTGTCTAGGGCCACTTCATTAGTGCCTCTCAACGCGTATCATAATCTGTTGGTTCGGGGTTGGTACCGGAGGCGGAAAAGAGTTTTGACTGCGGACCCGATAATAAAAATTGAATTGCTCTGCATACGCTCAATCTATCGGAACCGTTATCTATTCGCTCTCGCACCCGAGAAATAATTAGTAATGAAGTGAAATGAGCGAGACTCATAATAGGTGATAGCCAAACCACATTCTCAACGAGCGCTGACTTGCCGTTTCTTTTCACTGCTGCACTTCCGGCAATACTTAAGTTCCAATTTGCACTTTCGGCAATTTAATGGTTCCAAACACGAATCGTAGACACAACGTGGAGATGCGAAATCTCTCGGTAGGAAGGCAATTTAACGCTGTGCTTCAGCGGCTCGTCCACGCAACTTTCGAATAAGGCTCCCTCAAACCGTCTCAACAAAATCTCCCGACCACATCTCGAGATACGCCAATCGATCCAGGTCATCAAAAGAAAGCACTAGCGATGATTGGGGAACAGATAAATCTCCCCAATTCGAGAGGCGATATTCAAAGCCGTTACTTTCCAGGTAATCAATTGCGTCAGCTTTGCACCAATGCAGAATGCTCTTTCCCCAGAGTATGACGTCTTCTCTTCGGTGAAGGCGTACCTCTCGAAATTTACTACGAGCTAAGGGTCCCCAGGTATCACAAAGATCGAACCCGATAATAAGGCCTCGGTAGAGAATTGAGTCATTCAGATTTCCACCCATCCAATCCTCGTAGGCCTCCTGCTCCGGAAAAAGAGCACGAACTTGACTTGGAGTCATACCAAAACGAAGAGGACCTATGCCAATCTTAGGAATAATTTCCATATCAATCTTCGCGAAAGCGCTCCATCATTTCATCGATTTCGCTCTGCACTTGTTCGACGTTGATGTTCAACCTATCTTCTTCGGATTTGAGTTTATTCTTTCCAACACATCTGGCTGCTCACCTTCAAACTCCTGATAGCGCTCTAAATCGCGTTCACTAAACTCAACGGTGAATTGCAAGTTTCGACAATGAACGCATCCATACGCTTGAATTGCTCTGCTCCCAATACCAAAAATACGTTTAAAAGCTGGCATGTCGCTCGGGTAAAATCCAGGCGTTGATCCGTCGGCACTGCTTATAATTGTGCCTACGACGAGCGATGAACTTCCACATGCTGCGCACTTCATCTGTAAGCGGCCTCCTAAGTTGTTTAGCGGTTCCGGCACATTCATCTTGCCCATTAGTAACAATAACTCAAGCAAAGACGAGCGCGAAGAACGCATTATCAGGCAGTGACTGGAGCGGAGAGGCCGTGACACCGATTATTTTGCTGGTCTCGACGAGACTTGAACCTGTAGTAGTATGCTATGACGATGTGGAAATATATTTTGGGCTTAACTCTTTTGGTGGTCGGGATTGTTGAGATCATTCTGGCGCTCCACGGAGGTCTACGTGAAGCCGTGATGCAGACTAGCCCTGTACGTTTTAAGCACGGTGAATCACCGGCGTTTTTATTAGCCGGAATCTCCGCGTTAGTGATGGGAATAGGGATTCTCTTGTATGGATTATTCTTGTAGGTGCCGCTAGAACTTGCCCAACGCTAACATAACACCTTCACAGGACCATACATAGAAAGAGGGCGTCACCGTCATGCCCACACGGCAACGCCCGTTATCTCAACTTACGAGATGGCACTCAACTGCGAGGTTTGAATTTTCTGCGCGCGTAGCCACCTAATCCGATCAACGCTGATCCCAGTAGCAGGATTGATGACGGTTCCGGGATTTCACCGCCGTTGCCCGGTATACCGACGTCACTACCTTCACCACCAGGTGCGTTCAGAGGCACATTCTGGAACCGGACAAAAATCGCGTTACAGATCTGTGTTTCGGTGAAACCGGCAAACGCCGCACCGGAAACTGTAAACGACGCACTTTCGCCAGGAGTCAGCCCCTCACTTACAGTACCACCATTGAAGTTGGCACCCGTAATAAACGCGAAGTCCAGCACTGCCGAGTTGAAGCCGTGAGGCACATTCCCAGCGGCAGCATCAGTGAATACGAAATTCGCTGACGCGCTTGGTGCTTGATTTCCGGTGAAGCCATTCAGTCCCGAAGGACTAGCATTCCCCAGCGGCGGCAAATCAAAGCCGATACCTGTGATTGCCGAAGTGGATCCGGGCGTCGTGATTGCTGAAGTGTTTGTGATCGTAAAAGTGAATGTATTGGTTTGCGAGTTAAACTCGCAGACCACTGTTGCCGTTGAAAACTGACCAGAGTCAACACCAACGACATTGATGGTATCCGCTTTGGCTGTCGCCGCACTCAACAGGATCAGAGCGAATAAGGACAACACAACTTTCTTGGGATTTAAATGGGCCATAGGAACCCCCTTTGCACTTAGCGGTTTGGGTCTGTGTTTATAGTCCTTCGGGAACAATAGAAGCAAGGCAGGAAGCTGCCGATTCGAATGGCAGTATGCTGTAGAAAATGGCCAGATCTGGAATAGTCTTCGCCTCAAAGGTCAAGAATTACTGTTGGACAAGGTCAGTACCGTAACGCGGTAGCGTCGGGTCACGCGTGACGGCTCTTAAAATCCTAAGAATTCGTATTGCGCAGACTGACCCGACGCTACCGCGTCACGGTACTGACGTTGTCCAAGCGCACTCCTTGGACTTTTAGGGCAAAGCCTCTCGAATATCTACTGCTACTCGGTGACCATGTGCCAATCGCGGATTCTGCGGTTGAAGCGAAGACGCTTGATCCCGCGAGCCACGCCGAGGAGTTGTAATACCTTGATGCCCCACCAGTTTATGTCGATTTCATACCACTTCACACCGTGTTGAGCAGACGTGGGAAACGCGTGATGGTTGTTGTGCCATCCTTCGCCGAATGTCAGGAGTGCCACCCACCAACTGTTGCGCGAATCCTCGAGCGTGGTAAACCGCCGGCGACCCCAAAGATGTGTTGCTGAGTTCACTAGCCATGTGGAATGTAGTCCAAGCGTAACGCGCAGGAAAACTCCCCACAGCATCATTCCCCAACCGCCAAACGCTAACAAGGCGATCGCGAGTATGAGCATCGGCACATAATAATATTTATCCAGCCAGACATAATAGCGATGCTTTATTAGATCGGGCGCGTAGCGCTCGATCGTGGCCTGACTATGGTCCTGCGCAGTACCACGCAAAATCCACCCGATGTGGGCCCACCAGCCGCCGTCCCGCGGCGTGTGCGGATCTCCCTGCTTGTCGGTATGCGCGTGATGAATTCGGTGCGTGGTGACCCACTGAATTGGACCACCTTCCAGGGCCAGCGTGCCGCACGTTACCAGAAAATATTCCACGATCCTGGGCACGTGATAACCGCGGTGCGTCAGCAGTCGATGAAACCCCATACCGATGCCCAGACTGCCGGCGATCCAGTAGAGAATGACTGCGCAGACGATTGCTTGCCAGCTCCAAAAGAAAAGCGCTGCGACAGCAGCAGTATGACTTGCAACCAGGAAAATTCCGGTGCCCCAGCGGAAAGTTTTGTTATGCGTTGCCGTCGCAGTGGCTATTCGTTTAGACATTAGTTTTCCTCTTTTGCGATCTATTGCTTATCACGCATACGACGCGGCGCGGCGCGGTCGAAACGATCGAATTGATTTACGTGGGGCTGGCAAACGAGGGGGCGTTTTAACTGGAATTGTAGCGGGCGCTTGGGAGCGTGTGGCAAAGCGATCGGGCACTATGCGCCTGACGCTCTGGCCCGTGAGTCGCTCAATCGCGCGCATCGCCGACTCATCGACTGGCGCTACGATCGAGATCGCCTGACCCTGATTACCTGCTCTGCCGGTCCGGCCTACTCGATGCACGTAATCTTCAGGAGCTGCCGGCACGTCATAATTGATGACGTGCGAGACGGCATCAATATCCAATCCACGCGCGGCGATATCAGTTGCGACGAGCACTCGCGCACGCCCATCGCTGAAAGCGCGTAACGCTGCTTCCCGTTGCGGCTGCGTACGATCGGCATGAATGCGCTTTACCGAATGGTCGCGCGCTTGGAGAACATGAGACAGACGTTCTGCTCCTCGCCGTGTGCGGGTAAAGATCAGAACTCGTTCAAAAGGTGCGCGCTGCTTTTCCAGCAGTTCCAACAAGAGGGCTGTCTTGGATTCCTGAGGCACATGGTACGCAATCTGGTCCACCAGTGTCGGTGCTTGACCGCGAGTGCTTACTTCAACCAGCTTTGGATCTTTTGTTGTCGTACGAGCGAGTTGCTCGATGCTCGAGGACATCGTTGCTGAAAACAAGAGTGTTTGACGTTTGGTGGGCAACAGCGCGAGCACGCGCCGAATAGCCGGCAAGAATCCCATGTCCAACATGCGATCTGCTTCGTCCAGAACAAGGACTTCGATGGTCGACAGTCTGACCGCTCCGCGCTCTATTAGATCGAGCAAGCGTCCGGGTGTAGCAATAAGGACGGCAGCGTCACGACGCAAATCGGCAAGCTGTGTTCGTATGTTTGCGCCGCCAATCGCGATCACGCTTCGGTTCGTCTTCGTTTGGTTTAGTTCCGCGTAATTCTCGTGAATCTGAAGCGCCAGCTCACGCGTTGGCGCAAGCACGAGCACGCGCACGCCGGGTCGACGACTCTCGCTGAGTCTTTGAATGATAGGTAGTAGAAACGCAGCGGTCTTACCGGTGCCGGTTTCGGCACAGCCGATTACGTCACGACCGCTGAGAACGATGGGTATCGCCTGACGCTGAATCGGTGTAGGTGTTTTGTATCCGAGAGACTCGCAGGCGCTCACTTGTGCGGGCGCGAGTCCCAGTTGTGAAAAATTCATAATGTTCCTTGATGTTCGCCACGTTATTGAAAGTAACGATCAATGGTGATGTTGTGAGGGCAGTCTCTTCTATCCTCGCGTGTCATTGACGCAAGAAAATAGAAGAGATCTGCCGAAGGGACGACTATTACCAGCGAGGTTCGCGATGACCACCGCCACCGTGATTACCACCACCGCCGCGATTACCGCCACCGCCGCGATTACCGCCACGATAGCCACCACCGCCGCCGCCGCCAAAGTTACGTCCACCGCCGCCACCGCGACTTTCGCGTGGCTTGGCTTCATTGACTTTCAGTGCGCGGCCGTCGATCTCCTTACCATTAAACTGGTCAATAGCTGCCGCAGCTTCTGCGTTGGTTGACATCTCGACAAACGCGAATCCCCGCGAGCGGCCAGTCTCGCGGTCTTCGACCACGTTTGCTGACTGAACGGTGCCCGCTTGAGCGAATAGCTCCTGGAGCTGCTCGCTGGTTGTTCCGAAAGCGAGATTTCCAACATAAAGTTTCGTTGACATACAGAAATACCTTTCCCCTTTGGGAGTAAAAAAGAAGCTGCGAATCAGATTGGCTTCGGCGAAACGGTTGCCGTTCGAAGGATCAGGTTCCGGTGCTCTTAAGGAGCGGCTTCCAAAGTTTATAACAAGCCTGCTCTCGAACTATCCAAACGTCCGGCGCTGATATTTGCGGCGCGGGGCGCATCACCGTTGATGCGCGAGAGAAGGATTAACGGGTACTACGATGCCTTATTTGGGCGCAAGTTGCAAGGGTCTTTAACAAAATCAGCGGGTTTTACATAGATCTGACAATCCGGCAGGGCTTTGCCTCAAACGCCAGGAATTACTGTTGGATAGGGTACTGACCCTTGTCCAAGAGCACTCTCGGACTTCAAAGGCAAAGCCACCCGGCAGGGATTCGCCGCCGAGTTCGGCCTCTTCGGGTCGATTTTGTCGCGGCAAAATAACACTTCAATGTACAATGTCGGCCCCAGAAAAACTGAGCCTCCCGCTTTTTCTTCAACAAAGGAGAGACTGTAATGCCAAAACGTATGTTTGTGCTGAGTCTGGCTCTGCTTATATGGGTGGCACTCTTCGGCGGATCATCCGCGAAGCCGAAAGCAGTCGCCGCTTTGACCAACATCTCGGTTTACGGCGCGTGGCATTGTGGAAATGAATTTTGTTCCTGGGCCAGCGTCCGCAACATGACCGATTTCGACAACCGCAATCGATGGCTGGTAGACCGGGGTGATGGCAGGCCTTCAGTGAACCTGGTTGTCCTGAGCTTTGTTCAACCACTGAGACTGCTGAACAAAACAAACGACGCTGCCACCTCACAAGGCATACCCAACGGAATGAATCAGGCCGTGGTGGATTATTTCAAGAGCCGAGGCATCCGCGTGCAGTTGTCGATTGGAGGGATCACTTATACAGATGCGTGGAATCAAGCTCTCGCGACCAACCCTACACAACTGGGCTTGAACGCAGCCGAAGCGGCCCAACGTTTTGGTGTCGGAATTGAGATCGACTACGAAGAAAACATGAACCCGAATCTGCCCGCACTACAGGCATTCATTAATGCTTATCGTTCGGTTCACCCTTACGACGCATCAGGAAGCAATCACGCAGCACGATTGACTATCGATCTGGCCGCTGGTGATCGCTGGTTGATTCCTTTAACTCGCAAGGCGACTGCTGACTGGCTGAACACCACGACGCCCGTGTTGGATTACGCGAATGCGATGGTTACGAGCAGGCAAGCTAATAACGCCGCAGGAGCACAGGAGAACTGGCAAGAGCACATAGATGGAAAGCCACAGTTCGGGCCGCCGATTTTGCCGCTTGCGCCGGCGAAGTTTACGGGTGCGTTGTATATCGTCACCGGGACCAGGGCTGCGCCTGAATGCACGAGCTTCAGCAGTTCGCTGATCAATTCAACAGGAGCATACGTGCAGTCAGTACTGCCAAACGGGGCCGGGACGACGAGCGGGATGTTGGGCTATATGTTCTGGGCCGCCGAATGTCCCTCGGCGAGACGCGTTTGCACCACGCCGCCGAATTCGTGTCAGGGCGGCGTAGGGGTTGGCGCGACTACGTATAACATTCCGATTCCAATGCCACCGCTCCGCCAGAGCTGAACTTAGAGACAGCTTTATCTGTGCGGCCCTCTGAGTATCTTTGCGTTCTCTGCGTTTAAATCCCACTCGAACGCAGAGAGCCGCAGAGGGCCGCAACGATCTTCAACCAAAATCGTGGATCGTTCTCCAATTCTTTACTTAACAAAGCTTCACAAAACTTCACAAGGTTTTACAAACCTGGCCGAACTTTTCTGCTAGTCTTCCAGTATTAGACCAGCAGTCTTCCCAGAGACATCAGCGCACACCACCGTTTCCGAATTTTTTGGAATGCCTACCAGTTTATGGATAGAGGAGCACCACTATGCACCGAAGACTATTTCTCGTCGCCACTCTGGTCTTGCTGCAAGCATCAACATCAGTTATCGCGCAGCAAATAAACGCACCGCAGCGTTCATACCAACAAGCGCGTCGTGTTCTCGACGATGCTATCGAGGCCCATGGCGGAGTCGAAGCCATGCGCGCAATCAAGGATTTCACTCTCAAAGAGAAAGGAAAGCTTATCGCGCGCTTTCAAAGTCCAGCGGCTGAGCAATTTGTTACAGGGACCTCGGAGGAAACCCTCATCGTCGATATGGATCGTGGATTTGTCTTCAACGATTTGAAGACTGCCAATGCAGGTTTCAACAACTGGAACCGAACTGTGATCAAGGGCGCAGACAGTAATAACTACGACATGTGGTCCAGGACAGTCACGCCGGTTGTTAATCCATCCGTCAACAACTTCCGCGGACAGATTCGTCGGCTGCCACCATTCGTGTTGCTCGAGGCTTTGGATCGCGCATCAACTCTTCGTTACTTAGGCGAAGAAGAGTTCGGTGGCAAGAAGCAAAAGGTGATCAGCGTCCTGCGACCCGACAATCAAGTGTTGTCACTTTCGTTCGACGCGCAGACCAATTTGTTAACGCGCTATGGATATCTTTACGCGGATCCGATAGCTGGTGATTCCGAGATCGCGCAGTCGTACACAGGCTATCGCACGCTCGGAAAACTGAAAGTTCCGAGCGGACGCGTTCTCTACAACTCGGGAGGAGTTGTTCAGGAAACGGAGTATACCGATCTCCAGTTGAACACGCGGCCGGCTGATAGCTTGTTTCAAGGCCCTGACGGTTTCGAGAAACTCGCCGCGCCGCCAGCAACACCGCCACCGCCAGCGGTAGCCAAGATCGCCGATGATGTTTACTTGCTTCAAGGGCTCGCAGGAGGCACACACAACGTGTTGTTCGTGGCCTTCAACGATCACGTGCTGGTGTTTGAAGCCCCGGAACAGATTCTATACAACAGCAATTCGGTCCAGGCGATGGCAAAGATCAAAGAAACAGTTCCGGGTAAACCGATCAAGTACCTGGTGCTGAGTCATCATCACTCGGATCACGCGGGTGGTTTTCGTGAGTACGCTGCAGAAGGCACAACGATCGTCACGACTGCCGAGACGAAGAAGTCTTTAGAGAAAGCCGCAACGATTGAGTCGTCGCTACTGCCCAGGATTACGCAGGGTAAAAAGTTAACGATTGAAGCGATCGAAAAGAAGCGGGTTTTTCAGGACGACAAGCATGTGGTGGAGTTGTACGACATTGGACCAAACCCTCATGCAGATCAGATCCTTGTGGCTTACCTGCCGAAGGAGAAGATTTTGTTCCAGGCCGATCTCCTAAACGCTGCGCCGAACGGAACATTTCCAATTGCGCAGGACGCGACGGTTAGCTTTGCGGAGAACTTGCAGAAATTGGGATTGGCTGTTGAAAAAATCTACGGCGTACACGGCCGGTTCGCGACACCTGAAGAATTGCGAACGTCGATTGAAAAGCGACGTGCTTCAGAACTGAAGATAACCTTGTCCGGCTCGCAGAATTAGTTAAAAAGCAGAGCCGCGGAAAACACAACGACCAGCACCAGCGCAAACGCGCCGGCAAGTGCGCCAGCGTAATGTCGCGGGTGCTGGTCTGTTTTTGTCTGCTGGTCGGAGGGCGCTGGACTGCGCAGCCAGACCATGTGCGTGTAGGCCTGCATCTCATCAAGCCGCGTATGCACAGGAACGTGAAATCGGTTATGGAAGGGATTATGAATCGGATTGTTAATTCGGGTCTTCATGGGTTCACCACTCCTTGCTAAGGGTCGCTGAGAGGGGTCAGCGCCGATGTGACCACAAGGAGCAACGGCCGTGCCGGATCGAAATCAGCGAAAAACTTCGAGAGTTTTTCCGGCTTTGCACCCATTTCCGCCGTCCACTACACCAACTCGGGCAACCTATCCTGATTTGAGCTTTTTGTGCCTTTTGTGGCTACACTATGCGGCAATGAACACGTTAGAGGACGCCAAACAGAAAGCCGCCACTACTTACAACGCTGCCTCCGACTATTTCGATCATCCGGCAAACACTTTCTGGGAGCGGTATGGACGACGAACGGTCGAGCGGCTTCGACTTGCTCCCGGTGCGCGGGTTTTGGACGTTTGTTGTGGAAGCGGGGCTTCGGCAATTCCGGCTGCGGAAATTGTTGGCCCAGGTGGATCGGTTGTCGGCGTGGACCTTGCCGAAAACCTGCTCGAACTCGCGCGCGCGAAAGCGAAGTATCTCGGTCTCAACAACACTGACTTTCGATCCGGCGATATGACCAACCTGCGTTTTGAAGGAGACACGTTTGACGCCGTGATCTGTGTCTTCGGCATCTTCTTCGTACCGGACATGGAGGTTGCTTTACACGAACTCAAACGCGTTCTGAAAACACGCGGCACGTTGGCCATCACAACCTGGGGACCAAAATTATTCGAGCCCGTAAACACGGTATTTTGGAATTCAGTTCGCGAAGTCAGGCCGGACCTCCACAAAGGCTTCAACCCCTGGGACCGCATCTCTGAACCCGACGATCTGCGCGCGCTCTTAAATGCCGCGGGCTTCGTGGAAACCGAAGTCGTTGCCGAACCCGGATCTCAACCCGTGAACTCTCCGGAAGATTGGTGGGCCATGGTCCTTGGCTCCGGTTATCGCGGAACTGTCGACCAACTGTCCGCGGAAGATCGAGAGCGAGTGCGACTCGCAAACTTCGACTTCATCCGCCAGGCTTCCGTGCAATCCGTCGAAACCAACGTGGTCTACGGTGTTGCGACGAAGACTTAAAGACCTACCGCAACCTTTTCCGCAACGTCACGCATCCGAGCCACGGACTTCTGTTCCGTGCTCTCCCGCTTGCAAAAGCATTCGAGTCTTGCTAAACCTCGTCAACGAAATGCCCCCAAAAGGGAGAAGTATTATGAAGAAAACATTTCGACTTCTGCTCTCCACTCTACTGCTGGTTTCATTAGCCACTCCGTTACTTGCCGACACCATTCGTCTTAAAGACGGAAGTGTGATTCGCGGTCAGGTGATCGGATTTAAGGACCAGCAATTCACGATTCTGATCGGCGGCAACGCAAGAGGCAGGCGCGGGCAGACGACTGTCTACGTAGAGGACGTTGAATCGATCGAGTTTGACTCAAACCCCGGCTCCGGAACCGCCAGCGAGGAAAGTACCGCTCGAAACAATCCGCCGCCGATGTCGCGACCTGCGCCGAATAACCAACCCGATTCGGGCGTCTCAGATCCGAGACCGACACCCACGACGCCTGCTTCGACCGCCAATCCGACTTTTTTCACGATCAAAGTCAGTGTAAGGGCCGACGCAGCGAACAATGGTTGGACAAACAGCGGCCTGGTCGTCCGGCAGGGTCAACGGCTTCGCATCAGTGCCTCGGGACGCGTGTCACTCGGGCGCGGACGCTTCTCGCAACCCGGCGGATTGAACGCGAGCCAGGACACTGACAAGTTGATGCGAAACGAAGCCACGGGTGCCCTAATCGCCGTAATTGGTGACGATAACGACGATTTCATTCTGATCGGACCGCGGCGGGAATTTGTCGCCCAGCGCGATGGAGTGCTGTTTCTGGGTGTAAATGAAGGCGATTTGGCGGATAATACGGGCAGCTACGATATCGTGATCGAAGCAGAAGCCAGCGGCCGTTAGTGGTAAACTCGCGCCACCGCCCCCGCATCAGACGACTGAGCACATTGCCAATTTCCGATTGCCGATTGCCGATTTTTTGGGTCACAGACTCTTAAATCGGCAATTGGACATTGGCAATCGGCAATGCTTATCTTCCTCGCTTATGTCCTTCGGGAGTCGAGAACTATGAAATTTAATCGCTCATATTCGCTTTTTAGTATCTTCCTTTCGTTGCTGCTAGTGGGATTGATCGTCAGTCCCGGCTTGTCGCAGTCGCGCCGGCAGCCGCCGACGAGCAACGAAAAGAAAAACAAACGACCCGGCGAAACCCCGAAACCAGACGACAAGCAGGACCCACTTCCGCCGGACCTTGTGCCGACGAAACCGCAGGATCTTGAGAAAGTCACTATCTCGACGCAGATCGTTAACGTCGATGCGGTCGTGTATCACAAGAAGAGTGGACAGATCGTCGCCAACCTGAAGAAACCAAACTTCGCGATCTTTGCCGACGGTGTGCAACAGGAGATCACAAACTTCTCGACCCCCGAAGCTCCGATTACCGTTGCGATGGTGGTTGAGTACAGCAAGTGGTCGGAATATTTTGGATATGCGCAGAGTGGAGGCTACGAGCCGGGCACCTACGAAGTAATTCGACCTGTGGCGATGTTTCTTTCGCAGTTCATCAAGCCGCCGGACGATTTCGTGTCTGTAGTCGCCTTTGATATTCGTCCAACTCCGTTGACTGACTTCACCAACGATCCGGGCCGCCTTCAGGCAGTGATTAGTCTGCTGTTACGCAACAGTCCGGCGTTTCGCGAAACGAATTTGTTTGATGCGTTGAAGTTTGTGCTTGTCGGTGGTCGGGGCGATGCAGTGGTGCTCGAAGACTCGAAGTCTGACAAGGCAGATTACGCGGGGCTCGTATCTATTCAGGGACGCCGTCGCGCTGTAGTCCTGGTGGCTTCGGGACTCGACACGTTTAGCAAGATCAACTATGGCGACGCTCGCAAGGTGCTCCAGAGCTCGGGAATTCCGGTCTACATCATCGGCACCGGAGAAATGTTCAAGAAGCGATACGGTGACTATCTGCCACCGACAGACAGTCTGTTAGGAATGCCTGGCAGCATGAGTTGGCATCAGGCTGGGAACGCGCTGAATACTTTCGCGAAAGAGACAGGCGGCGCTTACTTTCCAGTGACGTTTGAAGGTGAGTTGCCGAAGGTGCTTAACAACATCAACGCCTTGCTGCGCAGTCAATACAGCCTCGCCTTCAATCCCGGTGACGTGCGCGACGGCAAACAGCACAAGCTACAGGTGAAGGTTGATGTCGACGGCGATGGGACTTACGACGACAAAGAGTTTGTGATCCAGGCGCGGCAATACTACCACTCACCCAAGCCTGACGGAGCGAAAAAATAAGTATTTGACGCAAAGGCGCAGAGGCGCAAAGGAAGATTGAGCTTCATCCTTTGCGTCTCTGCGCCTTTGCGTTGAAGAAACTTGTCCTCACGCCCCGTAAAGCCTCAACCTGAACTCATCATTAAACGAAACGATCTCCGCCTTGCGGCTTGAGAATCGTTTCGCCTCGCGCAGCAACGCCGGCAACCCCTTGCAGGCTGAGTTTTAATCCATACGCAGAACTCGTCAGCACCGCCGCCAAACGTGGATTCAAACGTTCGGGCATGCCATAACGAATCGCCTTCTGCGCTACAGGGGAAAAGCCCACACTGCGACGCGAATTCACAAACTCAAGTGAGTGATCGAAAACGTGCACCCGGCTCGGCAGATCTCTTAAAGCAAGATCCCTGTGGGCCAGCATGTTTGCGATCGCTTCAGCGACAACTCCGCTCATGATAACTGGACCGCGCCGGCACCGGAGACTCGTCCTCCGAAGCGTGCCCGTTCTTCGGTCGCACTTCTGCCAAGTCACAATAGCGGCGGATAAACCGCATCAATCCTTCGTAAACAGTAAGCAGATTACCTGCGAACTTCACGCGTTCGACAACCGGCGATTGCGGTGAATCGCCAGAGAACCTCGCTGCCGTCACAGCAGCGCGTGGCAGTAATTCCGAAACACGCTCGTCGCGACCAAACAACAACAACCCGGCAACTGTTGGAACTATTTCCCGTCCGTCAGAATTCGCCAACAGAAGATCGCGCTCGAGCACGTCCGCAGTGGGATAACCAACGACGGTCGCTTCCTCAAACGCACCTCCTTCAAACTCACGCAGGTAACTCCAGAGATGAGCCTCGTCGATATCCGCCATCGTTGCGCCTAACGCAGGCACGTCTTCGTAACGAGTTGGACGCGCTTCATCCAGCAGCGTGGAGATCTCCTCACGCGAGGCTTCGCGCTTCTCAGCTCCGATGCGCAGATAAAATCGGCCGTCGCGCGTTCGATACGGACGCCGTTTGCTTTCAATATCGAGCGCGACGATGCGGCGACCGTTGTCGAGCGCGATGCGATCGATGAAGGGCACGAGTGGAGGTTGGACCTCTTCACGACAGATCCTGACGAGATCTTCCTGAACTCTCTCCGGATCGTCTACGCCTTCGACTCGCAACTGATCGTTCACTCCGAAGACAATTACGCCGCCGCCGGTGTTTGCGAGGGCCACGATCTCCTGCGCGATCTTCTCAGTGTTCGAGAGTTTTACTTTGAGCTCGAGAAAAGTATCTTCACCGCCGCGGATCAGCCGGAGTAGTTCTGTTCTGGAAGTTTGCGGACCAGGAGTAGAGAGGATGTATTCCTGAAAGGAACGCTCCGTAGTCGGTTCGTGACGCTGGTTGCTGCGAAATCTTCTGCGAGCCATTTGTGTATTGACGGGGCTCTAAAACCCGCCCGGATGCTCGGAGCATCGCTGGAGTAGCCAAGATTAAATACCTGGGGGCTGGCTAGTGTAGCACACTGAACCGAGTGCGGTAGCAGTAGTAGAACAGGTCAGGAAGGGTGGCTTGCCCCCGCTCTTCGATGAACGGGGGCCAGCCGCCCTTCCTGACCTGTTCTATTTTAGTAAGGCGCTCCGTTCTGTCCTATTCATCCATCGGTTCGCGGACTGCTTCGAGGATCTCGATCTCGCGTTGAGCAAGTTCGCGCCCATGGATATTGATGATCGCGAAATATAGCCCGAGTGAGACCAAAGCCAGGACCAGGAGCGTCAGATACTCGTTGAGCATGCTTTGAGTGAAGTATCCAACGAGAGTCGCAGCGAACGGAGGCGCGGCGAGAACGATTACCAACGGAATCAACAGAATTCCGGCCATGCCTGACACGTTCATTCGCTTGCCGAAGCGCATGTGTTTGGGAAAGCGCATCGAAATCCAGTTCCCAACTGTAGAACTAATTGCCGCGAACGACAATGAAGCTCAGCGCAACAAAGAGCAGATCCTTAGGAGTTAAATCGCGAAACACAATCGCGTTGAGCGTGAGCAAGGCGATCGAGAATATCAGCGCGATAATCGTAACCGCGATGTTCTTTCCTAAAAGTATTTTGCGTCGATCGACCGGGGAAAGAATCAACGTACGCATTCCATCTTCTTCAAAAGCGAATAAATTACACGAAAGGCCAGCCAGAATCAGAAAGACGTACAAAATGCCGCCCGCTGCAAGCAGTCCGGAACCGTAGGCGAAAAAATCCGTCGCGGCCTGAGGCTTAGTGGTCCAACTATCTGCGTTGAGCACGCGAATGAAGATCAGTATCAACGGCATGAGCGCCATCATGCGAACTTGCGCATTACGCATTGCGTAGCGGAGCTCTTTCTCGACAATCGCCGAAAGCTCAGTCGATGCGAATGGCAGTTGCCAACCCGCATAACCTTCGACTGTGTTACCTGGATCGACTGCGGCTCTCTTTTTTCGACGTCCTTCAAGTCCGAGAGCGGCGCGACTGGCGATCCAGTAAGTCGCAATAATCAGAGCAATCGCATACGCACTCAGCGCAATAAACGCGCCCGCATAAGCAAATGCGTCGTCCGCAGGATTCGACGCTAACAAAAATGCAGCGGCGCCCGGTGGTGTCCAACGCAAATATCGAATCGAGTCGGCGTGCTGTAAGAGTATCGGTGCGACCTGTCCGGCCACTGCCGCGCCTAAACCAGCCACTGCGCCGATCAGTGCGACGATAGTTTCGCCTCGTGCGCGTTTGCGTCGAACGAGTGAACCGATGATCGTCGAAAGCCATTTCGACAAAGCGATGCCGAAGAGTATCGCCGGAATGGCAACGATCAGTGCGCTCGTGAGGTTGCCTGACCCAAGACCTGCGCCGACGCACATCGCGAGCACCGCGGGCAGAGCGAACACGGAATGAAGTGTTGTTAACTCGCTGACGAAGTCGACTGCAAACAACTTCCGCAGAGTGATCGGGTACATCAGCAACTTACCGGCGTCAAACTGCTTGCTGCCTCCGATACTCAAAGGTACAGTGGCCCACATCAGGTACAGAATTCCGAACATCGAAAAGAAGATGAATTCTGTCGAGGCAGGGATCGGAAGGTCGCGCGCCGCCGGATGGCGAAACGCGTCGCCCAGAAGATTGGAATGGGTCAGCGCGTAGGAAGCCACGCCGAGAATCACCGCCACTATCAGAGACAACGCAAGTGCGAGCAACGTTCCGAGAACTGAGGCGGCTTTGTTAACGACGGCTTTCGACGAGCGAAGCGAGTTGCGCAGCAGCCGCCACTTGAGCCAGATTAATGTGAGCAGTTGAGACATTGATTATTTTGTACTTTGTGCTTTGTACTTGTACTTTGCTTATCCTCAAGAACAAAGTACTAAGCACAATTCAAAGCTCTAAGATGATACAGAACGCTTACGTCGGTCTTGGTTCCAATCTCGGTGATCGCGCCGGCTACCTCTTGCTTGCCGTACGCGGAATGCTCGACGCTGGTTTGGATGTTATTCGACTCTCGAGCGTTTATGAAACGGAGCCCGTTGAATATGAGAACCAGCCGCCATTCTTGAACATGGTTGCAGAGTTGCGCGGCTCGACACTTCCCTCACCCGATCAAACACTCGCTCGACTGCTGCGAATTGAATATGCGCTCGGGCGCACGCGCGAGGTGCGATGGGGCCGCGCACGATCGACCTCGACTTATTGATCTTCAAAGATCATCGAGCTGACACCGAGTTTCTGACACTTCCGCACGCGCGCATCGCAGCGCGCAAGTTTGTACTCGTTCCGCTCAACGAGCTGGTGCCGGGCCTCGTTCACCCGGTGCACGGAAAACCGATCAAGGAGTTGCTGGCGGAAACTAAAGATCGATCAACCGTGGTTCGTTGGAACCTAATGTAGCCCGTTGTCGAAAAGCGGGCGGCCACGGAGGGCCGCCCCTACAAACAACCCAAGGGCGTCAAACTACCTCTGACTTTTTCCCTTTCCAGCGTTTCCCGGTATAATGCGTCCCACTTGTTAGCACGCCCGCTACAACTTCAAACTTTCCGTTTTCCTGGCAATTCAATTGTCCACAAATCGTGGTGTAAAGAGAGCTGAAAATGCCGTACCTGAAGCCTGAAAGACCCGAAAAGGTCAGTGCACCGTCTTTGCGCGCAAGTAAACAGCGCGGTGAACGTTTGGTTTGTTTGACAGCGTACGATTATCCAACCGCTCGTATTCTCGACGAAGCGGGTACCGACATCATTCTCGTCGGCGACAGTTTGGGCAATGTGGTTCTGGGTTACGGGAACACCGTGCCCGTAACACTCGATGAAATACTGATTCACTTGAAAGCGGTGCGACGAGCGGTTCAGCGCGCTTTGCTGGTCGCGGATATGCCGTATGGAACTTTTCATACAGGCGACGACGATGCAGTCCGAAATGCGCTGCGGCTCGTGAAAGAAGGCGGTGCGGAAGCAATTAAACTTGAAGGCGGACACAAACGTGTTCACCTTGTGAAGCGACTGGTCGATGAGGAAATCAGTGTGATGGGCCATATCGGCTTGACGCCGCAATCGATCAACCAACTTGGCGCGTATCGCGTGCAGGGTAAAACCGCAAAGGCAGCTCAGCAGTTGATCGACGACGCTAAAGCCATGGAAGATGCAGGCGCGTTCGCTGTGGTACTGGAAGTCGTTCCACGCGAGATAGCCAGAACTCATCACGGAAAGCATCAGCATTCCAACGATCGGAATCGGCGCCGGCGTGCATTGCGACATTCAGGTGCTGGTCCTGCACGACATGCTTGGTCTATCGTTTGGTAAACTGGCGCGCTTCGTACGGCCCTACGCGAATTTGCATGAAGTGATCACCGACGCTGTTACCAGGTATGCCGACGACGTGAGAAACGGCACGTATCCCTCCGAAGCTGAATCGTACGCTCTGCCCGCCGAGACTGCTGAGGAACTGGATATACAAATCCCATCGAGAGACTCAAAGGCCGAGAAGTCCTAATCTCAACCTCAAACTATGGAGATCATTAACCGCCGTCAGCGCATGAGTTCCGTCGCGCGCAAAATCCGCCGTGAACAGGACAAAACTGTTGGACTCGTTCCGACGATGGGCGCTCTCCATGAAGGTCACCTGAGCCTCGTGCGCGAAGCCAGAAGAATGTGCGACGTGGTGGTAGTTTCGGTTTTCGTGAACCCGGCGCAGTTTGGACCAGGTGAAGACTTCGAACATTATCCTCGTGACCTGACTAAAGACACTGCGCTGTTAACCGACTACAACGTCGATTACATCTTCGCGCCGCCGGTTGAAGAGATCTATCCCAAAGGTTTTGCTACCTACGTGAATGTCGAAGGCCTTTCCGACCAGCTCGAGGGCGCTTCCCGACCCGGTCATTTTCGTGGCGTTGCAACTGTCGTCACGATTCTGCTCAACACCGTAAGACCCGACTTTGCTTTTTTTGGTCAGAAGGACGCGCAACAAGCGCTGGTGATCAGACGTCTCGTGAAAGACCTCGCGTTCGATACGGAGATCGTGATAGTACCGATTGTTCGCGAGGACTCAGGATTGGCGATCTCATCACGTAACCTTTATCTGACTCATGACGAGCAAAACTCGGCAACAGTGATTCACAAGGCGCTGGTCCAGGCAAAGAACGCGTTTAAAGATGGCGAGCGAAATGCGAATCGATTGATGGAATTGATTCGCTCCACTGTAGAATCGGAACCACGCGCGCGTTTGGATTACGTGACTGTCGCGGACGCAGAAACGCTGGAGAAAGTTGACAGGATCGACGAACGGCCCACGCTCATCGCACTGGCGGCGTACGTCGGCAAGACGCGTCTGATCGATAATACGATTTTGAATAAAGTGAAGAAAAAAGACGGTGCAGGGCCACAGTAAGAAACATATTCGTTTCACGCTCAACGGCGAACCGGCCGAGGTCGCCTTCGCACCGCACAAGACACTGCTCGAAGTTCTGCGGGAGGATCTGAATCTCACCGGTACGAAACACGGTTGTGAGCTTGGCGAGTGTGGTACCTGCGCGGTCCTCGTCGATGGACGTTCAATTCTTTCCTGCCTGATGCTTGGCCTCGACGCCGTAGGCCGGGATGTTAAGACAATCGAAGGTATGGCGAATGGTGCCGAGTTGCATCCATTGCAACAGACCTTTGCCGACACGGGTGCAGCGCAGTGTGGTTACTGTTCGCCGGGATTTTTGCTGGTGGCTGAGGAGTTGTTGAAGAAGTTGCCAAATCCTACGCGCGCGGAGATTCAGGAAGCGCTGTCGGGTAATCTCTGTCGCTGTACCGGATATATTAAGATTTACGAGGCGGTTGAACTCGCGGCCGCGCGCATGCGTGGAGAAGAATTTGAGTTGCCGAAAGAGAGTGTATACGGACTGGATTGACACCCGGTTCAAAGTTCAAGCTTTAGCTTGTTCTTACAACAATGACGGATAAGAACCTGAACATTATCGGCAAACCTTTTCGCAAGGTCGATGCGCGTGCGAAGTGTGTCGGTCAAACGAAGTTTGCGGACGACATCGTCCTCCCGCGCATGTTGTTCTGCAAGATGCTTCGTTCGCATCTGCCACACGCGTTCATCAAGAAGATCGACGTTTCAAAAGCGCTGGCGCTGCCCGGCGTTTTTGCGGTGATCACCGGAAAAGATCTTCCGATCCCGTATGGCATTCTGCCTGTAAGCCAGGACGAGCACGCGCTCTGCATCGACAAGGTGCGTTTCATCGGCGATCCCGTCGCGGCTGTTGCCGCAATCGATGAAGACGTCGCGTTTGACGCGATGAATCTGATCGAAGTCGAATACGAACCGCTCGACACGATCTCAACGATCGATGAAGCAGTGCTTATCGACGAGCCGCGCATTCACGAGTATGGCGACAGTGGAAACGTACACAAAAAGGTTTCGCTTGAGTTCGGCGATGTCGAAGAGGGTTTTGCTGAAGCGGATCTCGTGCGTGAAGACTTGTTCTTCTACGAAGGCAACACGCATTTGCCGATGGAGCAACACGCCGCTGTCGCTCACTTCGATTCGGATGGAAAGATAACTTTGTGGAGCTCGACACAGACGCCGCATTACGTTCATCGCGCGCTGGCGAAAGTTTTAGGCTTGCCGGCGAGTCATATTCGCGTGATTGCGACTCCGAATGGCGGTGGATTTGGGGGCAAGAGTGATCCGTTCAATCACGAAGTCGCTGTTTGCAAACTCGCGATGATCACGGGACGTCCGGTGAAAGTGACGTTGACGCGCGAAGAAGTTTTTTACTGTCACCGTGGTCGACATCCGGTATTGATGAGAGTCAAAACGGGGGTGAAGAACGATGGTGCGATCACCGCGATGCATTTCGAGTCGTATCTCGATGGTGGCGCGTATGGCAGCTACGGCGTCGCGAGCACGTTCTACACGGGCGCGCTGCAAACGGTTACTTATGAAGTCCCGCGCTACAAATTCCAGGGTCTCCGCGCTTTCACAAACAAGCCACCTTGTGGTCCAAAGCGCGGGCACGGCACACCGCAGCCGCGCTACGCTTTGGAAGTCCAGCTCGACAAGATTGCCGAGCAACTGCGACTCGATCCGGTCGAGATAAGACGCCAGCATCTCGTTGCGCCGAATTCTGTAACCGCGAACTACCTGCGCATCGGCAGCATGGGGTTGGGCAAGTGCATCGACAAAGTTGCCGAAGGCTCGCGTTGGAGTGAACGTTTTTCCTGGGACCCGGAGAATCGCAAGTTGCCGTACGGTAAAGGCATCGGTATCGCATGCAGTTCTTATATCTGCGGAGCCGGGTTGCCAATCTACTGGAACAACCTGCCGCAATCCGGTGTGCAGCTTCGCTTGGATCGACAGGGTGGGGTTTGCGTGATGTGCGGATCGACCGACATCGGGCAGGGTTCTGATTCGATACTCGCTTACATCGTCGCGGAAGTTCTGGGAATCGATCCGTTTGATATTCGAGTGGTGACGGCGGATACGGATCTGACGCCCGTGGATCTTGGAAGTTATTCGAGTCGCGTCACGTTGATGACTGGTAATGCGGCGATACAGGCGGCGGAGAGGGCGCGTGAACTGCTGGTGATGGCTGTTGCGGAAAAGATTGGCGTTCCGATTGAGAATCTTTCGCTTGCTGAACGCCGCGTGTTTGATGTTGAGAATCCGGAAGTTGGTGTTTCGTTTGCGGAGGCGGTCGTTCTTGCAGAATCGAAGTTTGGTACGATTGGAACGATTGGGTCTTACACACCGCCACGCTCGCCTGGGAAATACAAGGGCTCCGGAGTTGGACCATCCCCTGCCTACAGCTATTCAGCCGCAGTCGCCGAGGTCGAAGTAAATCCTGATACCGGCATTGTCGTAGTTGAGCGTGTTTGGATTGCGCATGATATCGGACGTTCGATCAATCCGATGCTCGTGATGGGACAGGTTGAAGGCAGCGTCTACATGGGCCTTGGCGAGATTCTGATGGAAGAAATGGCATATCGCGAGAACCGGAACCTCGTCCACAAGTTTCCGTCGATGCTGGAATACAAGAGCCCAACGACGATGGAGATGTGCGACGTCAAGACCTACTTGATTGAAGATCCGGATCCGAATGGCCCATACGGCGCGAAGGAAGTCGGGCAAGGACCTCTGCTGCCTGTGCCACCCGCCGTGGCCAACGCCGTCTACAACGCCGTCAGCGTTCGGATTGACGAGGTGCCGATCACCCCCGAGAAAATCCTGCGCGCCCTAAAGGACAAATCACGTGGCCGCGAGGGACGCTTCGGCCCGGGCGCCGTTCCCGCCGTCGACTGGCCCGAGCCTTTAAGAGTCTTGACGCCTTCTGAAGGCGGCGACGGAACGGAGATGCCTCGAGTAGCGGTACATTCATAACAACGTTTTAGAAAGAAGTTCAAAACATGAAATTGCCTAATCCTCACAAGGCAGTAGTTGAGATTGAAAAGTTAAGAGACTACAGTTTGAATCTGAACCATTCTCTCGGTGGGCACAAAGCGAGGGTCTTTAGGGCGGCACTCGGTTTGACTGTATACCAAGCTGATTGGTTGCGGGAGCGAGCGCTTGAAATCGCCGTAACAGGTGAGGCCGTCCCAGGTTCGCCATCCGTTTTTGGCGATAAGTATGTGATAGATGCGTGGATCACTCACAAAGGCATGACAGCTTTAGTCAGGTTTTCCTGGATAATCGAATTTGGCACCGACTTTCCACGGCTGACAAGTTGCTATGTAAGGTAGGAGGTAGAAACGATGGACGACATTCGCGAAAATGACGTTGTAGCACTACTCGTTGATCGACCTGAGGACGGACTTCGGCGTGGAGACATTGGGACTGTAGTCCATGTTTTTGACGCAACGAGTCATCATCCACATGGCTTCGTCGTTGAATTTATTGACGAATCGGGGGCCACGCAGGCCCTATCTGATATCGTCGATCCTTCTATGATTGTGAAACTGCGTTTTCGACCAGTTCGCGAGGCTGCGTGAATTAGATGAGGCGTTATGCGCAACCTGACTTCCTATGATGCGACTGCCCAAATTTGAATATCACACTCCGCAGACAATCGCGGAGGCGGTGAAGATTATGGCTGGGGCGGGGCCCGAGGGGCAGTTTGTCGCTGGTGGTACGGATCTGTATCCGAACATGAAGCGGCGGCAGCAAATGCCGAAGACGGTGATCTCGGTGATGCGGCTTGCCGAGCTGAATCAGATTACGGGCGACGGAGCCCAGGGTCTGCGGATCGGTGCGTCAGTGATACTCACGGACGTTTGCGAACATCCGATTATCAATCGTGATTACCCGGTCGTCGCCAAAGCTGCGCGCACTATCTCCACACCCATTCTGCGAAACATGGGAACAATCGGTGGCAATCTGCTGCTCGATACTCGTTGCAACTACTACGATCAGAATTACGAATGGCGCAAAGGCATCAACTTCTGTCTGAAGAAAGATGGCGACGTGTGCTGGGTCGCGCCGGGCAGTTCGAAGTGCTGGGCCGTCCAGTCGTCAGATCTCGTACCTGTAATGGTGGCGATAGGTGCGAAGTTACGCTTCGCCTCAACACTCGGCGAACGCGTGATCGATGCGGCCGGACTATACAACGACGACGGTATCGACTACCTGCGCAAGCGTCCTGACGAACTTCTCGTGGACATTCAACTCCCGCCAACAAACGGCTGGCGCGCTTCGTATCAAAAACTCCGGCGTCGCGGCGCATTTGACTTTCCCGTGCTGGGCGTCGCAGCGTGGATCCATACCGATCACCGTGGTGTAGATAACGCACGCATCATTCTCGGCGGCATCGCACCGTCTCCAATCGAAATCAAGGAAGCCGCAACCGCATTAATCGGCAAACCGCTCGAAGAAAATCAGATACAAGCAGCCGCCGAAGCTGCGTACGTTAAAGCGCGCCCACTCGACAACACCGACTTCGTCTATCAATGGCGCAAACAAATGGCGCGACATTACACCCTTCGCGCACTACGCGACCTAATCATGTGAAATCCTGTACAGCCATCCTACTCGCCGCCGGCCAGTCAAAACGCATGGGCGCGTTCAAGCCCCTCCTTCCTTTCGGAAAGAAAACCGTTATCGAATGCTGTATTGATTACCTTCGGGAAGGTGGCGTCGAAACAATCATCGTTGTCGTGGGCCATCGTGCGGATGAAGTGCGAAAAGTATTAGCGAAACATGATGTAAACTTCGCATCGAATCCGGATCCAGATAGCGAAATGGGCGCGTCAATCGCTGCCGGAGTCCGTGAACTTCCCGAGACGGCCAAGGCGACTTTGATTGCCCTCTGCGATCATCCCGCAGTGCCTTCGACTGTCGTCTCAACTCTCATCGACGCATGGACCAATGGTGCTCGTCTTGTAATCCCAACCTGGCAACAGCGCGGTGGTCATCCCGTGCTCGTGGATCTGGACTTCAAGCCTGAGCTACTGAGCCTGGGCTCAAGCGGCGGGTTAAGAGCGCTTTTCGACGCCCACTCTAACGAGGTGCAACGCATCGAATTCGACTCCCCTTTCATTGCTCGCGACATGGATACGTGGGATGATTACCTGACTTTACACAGGGAAGCCACAGGCGAACCGGCGCCTGACCGCTAAAATTCAGACCAACGAAACTCTGGACGCATTCATCTAATGCACCAAGTCGAACGCCACTAGACGCGTTCGGCGAAGGAGAGAGATGGTTCGAAATACTCAGAAACGAGTCCTGGCCGGGTTGCTGGTAATCCTTGCAAGCTGTGCCGCTTTCGCGCAAAACCGAGTGGATTTCTCGGTGCGCTCCATCGACGGGCAGACAGTTACGTCTGACAGTCTGCGTGGTGAAGTCGTGGTGCTGGCGTTTGGCGCGTCCTGGCTACCCTTATCGAAAACGCAGCTTCAAGGCGTCCGGAAGCTCGCCGATGAATACAGCAATAGAGGCGTGGTGGTCTACTGGGTCAGCACCGAATCCGACAATTCGAAGTCGAAGAATTACGCCAGCGACGAACAACTGCGAGCTTTTGCGCAAAAGTATGGCTTGAAGGTCACTGTGCTGCGTGATCCGGATGGAGTGGTGTCGAAGAAACTAGGAGTGGACCAACTTCCGTCGATTGTGATTCTCGACAAAGAAGGCAATGCCGCTGGTCCACCAATCGGCGGACTCGATCCAAGCGGCAACCTCGCGGGACAACTCGCTACACGTTTGGACAAGCTTTTATAATTCTTGGTCTTTGGGTTTTGGTCTTAGGCCTTTGCTAAGACCGAAGTCCAAAGTCCAAAGACCGTTTTAGGGCCACCGCACTTGGTGGCCCTTTGCTTTTGACCTAATCGCGCTTCAACAATTAACCTGTTGCCTGCATGTCATTCACAATAGTCAACCCGAAGTCTCTCGGTGCGCCGAGCGGTTACGCAAATGGCCTGATTGCAGAAGGTAAACTGCTCTTCATCGCCGGACAAATAGCGTCGAACGAAAACCAGCAGATCGTTAGCGACGACTTTGTAGAACAGTTCGACAAAGCGTTGGAGAATGTGGTCACAGTTGTCAGTGCGGCCGGCGCCGAGGCCGCAAACATCGCGCGATTAGTGATCTACGTGACAAACAAGATCGAGTATCGCGAGCGCCGTAGAGAAGTCGGCGAGCGCTATCGAAAACACATGGGCAAACATTTTCCGGCGATGGTCCTGGTCCAGGTCGCGGGCCTCCTCGACGACGCTGCAAAAGTTGAAATCGAAGGGATCGCGATGTTACCAGCATGAAACAACCGGCGACCTTTCTTTACGAGCAAGACGAGCACGGCATCGCGACGATCACCTTGAATCGCCCGAAGCGGTTGAACGCGCTGACGTTCGAAGTTTATCGAGAGTTGACCGATACCTTTGCTGCTCTGCGCGACGAGAGTGATGTGCGCGTGGTAGTGATCACGGGTTCGGGCAGGGCGTTTTGTTCCGGCGGGGACGTACACGACATCATCGGAGAGTTGTTTAGCCGGAACATGGAAGGGCTGCTCGAGTTCACTCGCTTGACGTGTGAGCTCATTCAGAACATCCGATCGCTCCCAAAACCGGTCATCGCGAGTTTGAACGGCACAACAGCCGGCGCAGGCGCGTGCATCGCTCTCGCCTGCGATCTCCGCATTGCGAACGAAGAGGCAAAGATTGCTTTCCTGTTTGTGAAGGTGGGTCTTGCGGGCACTGACATGGCGGCTTCGTATCTCCTGCCGCGCGTGGTCGGACTTTCCAAAGCAACAGAACTGTTATTCACCGGAGATTTCATCAGCGCCGCTGAAGCCGAACGCATCGGGCTCTACAATCGCGTCGTGCCCGCGGGAGAACTATCGAACGTCACGCGCGATTTCGCCGTACGCCTCGCGCGCGGCCCGGCCTTCGCATTGGGCAAAACTAAAGAGATGCTAAACCGCGAGCTCGACATGAATTTGCAAACTGCATTGGAAAGCGAAGCTCAGGCGCAAGCGATCTGCATGCAGCACCCGGATTACCGCGAAGCGTACGAAGCGTTTGTCGCCAAGCGAGAAGCAAAGTTTAAATAATTTCCAATTGCCGATTGCCGATTGCCAATTTAGTGCGCTTTTGGTCTTGAATGTCGTAATCGGCAATTGGCAATTGGCAGTCGGCAATAAATTATGGATCGACTAATCTCCGAACTCCCCTTCTTTACTCCCGAACATCGCAGTCTCGCGCAAAGTGTCGCGCACTTCGTCGAACAGAAAATCGAACCACGCGCTGCTGATGAAAAGGATGTAGACGGCGTCGCCCGAGAGTTCGTTGGCCTGTTGGCCCAGGCGGGCATTCTCAGCTACGCCGTCGCCGAGACAAAGCTCGACATCCGTTCGCTCTGTTTGGTTCGAGAAGAGCTTGCGTATTCCTCCGCGCTCGCCGATCTCGCTTTCGTCATGCAAGGTCTTGGAACATACGCGATCAGCCAGGCAGCTCCAGATCACGTGCGCGAATTCTGGCTCTCGCGTGCTGCGAGTGGAAAAGCAATCGCAGCGTTCGCGTTAACCGAGCCCGACGCAGGATCCGATGTCGCCGCGATTCAGACCACCGCGCGTCGCGAAGGCGAAACATACGTTATCGACGGTCGAAAACGTTTTATTTCAAATGCCGGTATCGCCGACTTCTACACTGTCTTTGCAAAAACCGGGACGCGCGACGACGGCCGGGCCTCGCTTTCTGCATTTGTCGTGGGTTCGAAGATGCAAGGGTTCAGCGTGGCCCAACGCACGCCCTTGATGGCGCCTCATCCAATCGGAGAGATCGTCTTCGACGGTTGCCGAGTCCCCGCGGAAGACATGGTAGGTAATGAAGGCGACGGCTTTGGACTGGCAATGGCGACGCTCGACACGTTTCGCGCCAGCGTTGGCGCAGCGGCTTGCGGTATGGCCCGGCGCGCTCTGGATGAAGCAATTCGTTATTCTTGCCATCGCAAGCAGTTCGGCCGTCTGTTGGCGGCACATCAACTGATCCAGGCCAGGCTCGCTGACATGATCACGGAACTCGACGCCGCTCGTCTCCTCGTGTACCGCGCTGCATACGCGCGAGACACGAGCACGGGAAGAGTGACACGGGAGGCGAGTGAAGCGAAGTTATTCGCCACTGAAGCCGCCGGCAGAATCATCGACAGCGCAGTCCAAATTCACGGCGGCATGGGTCTGGTGACTGGAAGCTGTCGTTGAACGTCTATATCGCGACGTACGAGCCCTGCGCATCTACGAAGGCACCTCCGAAATCCAGAAACTCGTCATCGCCGGTCAGCTCCTGAAGGAACAGTAGTTTTGTATCTCTGAATGTGCTTTTTGTGCCTTTTTGTGACCAAGGTATGAAAATAAACATCATTGGTGGTGGGCCGGCGGGGTTGTATTTTGCGATCCTGATGAAGAGGGCTAATGCCGCGCACTGGATCAAAATCCATGAGAGGAATGGGCCGGATGATACGTTTGGTTGGGGCGTTGTTTTTTCCGGCAAGACGCTCGCGAATTTGAGGGCTGCCGATGCGGAATCGCATGCGGAGATCACGAAACAGTTCGAAGCCTGGGACAATGTGGATGTTGTTCACCACGACGCGAAGATTTCGATTCACGGCAATAGCTTTTCCGGAATTGCGCGGCTCCAGTTGCTCAAGATTCTTCAGCGGCGAGCGGAAGAATTGGGCGTCGAGATTGAGTATCGAAGTGAGATTCAGGATGTCGAGTCGCTGAAAAATGACTGCGACGTGTTGTTAGCCGCAGATGGAGTTAACAGTACAGTTCGACTGCGCTATGCGGAACAGTTTCAACCTGAACTTGATGTTCGTACTAATCGCTACATCTGGTACGGAACGAATCAACTCTTCCACGGGCTGACACTCACCTTCCGCGAAAATGATGCGGGCGTCTTCGCCGCGCACTCTTACAAATTCAATTCATCCACCAGCACGTTTATCGTCGAGTGCGATCCGAAGACATGGGACAACGCTGGTTTTGCGCAACTCGGCGACGAGCAGACGCGCGAATATCTCGGGAACGTATTCGCTGCTGATCTGAATGGCCACCCGTTGCTTTCAAACAATTCGAAGTGGATCAACTTTCTTCTCGTGAAGAACAAGAACTGGTTTTTTGAGAATGTGGTGCTTATTGGCGACGCACTCCATACTGCGCACTTCTCTATAGGATCGGGAACAAAGCTGGCGATTGAGGATGCGATCGCGCTGGCAGAGGCTTTTCAGGAAAGCACAGATGTCGACGAGGCTTTGACGAACTTTACTTCGAAGCGTCGACCCGTGATCCAGGACTACCAGGCGGCGGCTTTTGAAAGCATGGTCTGGTTTGAGAATGCCGCGCGGTATATGGGCCTGAGTCCGTTGGAGCTTGCTTACTCGTTGATGACGCGCAGCGGGAGAGTTAGTTATGAGGATTTGAAGCGAAGGGCTCCAGAGTTCATCAGGCAGTACGAAGCAGGTTAACAGGATTTCAGGATTTCCAATGAGGTGGTTCGAGCCGCCGGCGGCCGTCGTCGACTGTAGCGATGCCGGGTTCGTCGAGATCGACGCGGTCCCATAATTTACACGTCACTGGGCGATGAGCCTGGTCCAACGCTTCGCAGTAGTTTGTGTAAGTGCAGCGGCGCACTTCATCACCGCGACCGAGTCTGACCTTAACAAACCAATCCGGATCGGCGAGCGCCTGGCGGGCCATGCCGACGATGTCCGCCTGACCACGTCGTAGAATCTCTTCGGCTTGTTCAAAAGTTGAAATTCCGCCAGTCGCGACAATCGGAGTATTAAACCCAGCGCTGTTCACTTCTCGCTTGATTGCTGCGACGAGCGGAACGGTGCGGCCGAATGGACCAGTCTCGTCAGAGAGCACTGTAGGCATGCACTCGTAACCGCTTTGGCCCGTGTAGGGATAAACAGCCTGGCCCACCTTCGGTTCTTGCGCGTCCTCAAATTTGCCGCCCTTCGACAGCGACAGAAAATCGAATCCCGCCGCAGCGAATTCCTTCGCGTAGTAGATCGCGTCCTCAACCCGACTCCCACCGGCAATCACTTCATCAGCCAAAAACCGCACGCCAACCACGTAATCGTCTCCGACACGATTTCGCACCTCGCGATAAACTTCGAGCGGCAAGCGAACGCGATTCTCACGCGACCCACCATAACCGTCGGCGCGATCGTTCTGCGCACTCAAAAACCCAGCCATCGTGTACGCGTGCGCATAGTGAAGCTCAACTCCATGAAACCCAGCTTCACGCGCGCGATTCGCGGCGTCAGCAAAAATGCCAGGCAGTTCGCAAGGCAGATCACGCACGTGCTTCAGGTGCATGTCAGTAACACGCTCGCGATATCCAAACCGCAACGCCTCAAGCTCACGCGGTTTGAGAACAGCGTCCAAAACTTCGTCGCTCGCGTTCAGCAGAAACTCTCTTAACTCTGAATCACTCGCGGTCAACCATGCTTCGTTACCGCCAGCCTCCGCCAATGCACGTCGATGGTGTTCGTCAATTCGCAAAAAGCGTTGAAAATACTTCGCCTTCTCAGGCCGTCGCTTCACCGCCAGAAAATCGATGATCTGAATAAAGAGCAGCGTCTGCCCCTCACTCGCTTCACGCACAACCTCGACGAGCTTCCGCAACCCTGGTAAAAACCGATCGTCACCGATGCGAAGCAAAGGACCACTCGGAATGTCGCGAACGCCGGTGGCCTCGACCACCAGAACGCCGGGCCGTCCTTCAGCGAACCTTCCGTACCAATCGAGATTCTGTTGAGTGACAAACCCGTCTTCCGTGGCGCGCCATGGCACCATCGCGGGAACCCACGTGCGGCTACGAGCTTCGAGGCTGCCAATGGCAATGGGACTGTATAGTCGAGATCTCGCCGCCTCTTCGGCTGCCGGCCAGCGCGTCTGGAGGATCGGGTGCTTAATCGGATTCGCAAACTTCCACATGTTCAGTCACACAAGATTACACGGATTACGCAGATATGCGTAATCTGTTAAATTAACCCTGAGTAGGAGGAGGTTCTTTTGTCAGACGAGTTACTGAAGTGGCGCAGCGAGTTTCCGATTCTCGATAAGACCGTCTACCTGATTTCGCACAGCCTCGGCGCCATGCCGAAGGGAACGTACGACCGTCTTCAAGATTACGCGGACGCCTGGGCGACACGCGGCGTGCGCGCGTGGGCCGAGGGCTGGTGGGATATGCCTGTGACCGTCGGCGACGAAGTGGGACGCATCATAGGCGCCGATCCGGGCAACGTCGTCATGCACCAGAACGTCTCGATCTGCCAGTCGCTCATCCTCTCGTGTTTTGAGCCAACGCCCAAGCGAAACAAGATAGTTTACTCGGAACTCAACTTCCCTTCGGTCATGTACGTCTACGAGGCACACGCTCGCGAGGGAAGACTGAAAATCGAGATCGTAAAGTCTGACGACGGAATCACAGTGCCGTTGGAACGAATGCTTGCCGCCATCGATGAGACCACGCTACTCGTTCCCTTCTCGCACGTGCTTTTCAAGAGCGGCTTTTTACAAGACGCAAAAGCAATCACCGACAGAGCGCATGAAGTTGGCGCGATGGTTGTGCTCGACACTTATCAATCGGCCGGCACAGTGCCTTTCAGCGTCAAAGAGCTGAACGTGGATTTCGCGACGGGTGGTTCGGTGAAGTGGCTTTGTGGTGGTCCAGGCGCGGGTTACCTGTACGTGCGACCAGACTTGCAAACTCAACTTGAACCGAAAACCACTGGCTGGATGGCCCATGAGTCGCCCTTCGCGTTCGACACGAAACTTACCTACGCCGGCAACATCACACGTTTCCTGCACGGCTCGCCGGCAATTCCGGCGCTCTTCGCAGCGCAGTCAGGCTACAGGATCATCAATGAAATCGGGCTCGAGAAGATTCGCGAGAAGAGCATGCGGCAAACGAATTATCTGATCGAGCTGGCCGAGGAAGCCGGGTTCCAAGTGACGAGTCCAAAAGACCCCGCGCAACGCGGCGGCACCGTGACCGTGGGACACGAACATGCGGGTGCTGTCGCAAAGGAACTCATTCGTCGCGAAATCATTATCGACTACCGGCCGGGCGCCGGGATTCGCATCTCCCCTCACTTTTACACGACCGATAACGAGCTGGAACTCGCGATCGAAGAGATGAAGAAGATCGGCGAGTCAGAGAGTTATCGAGAACATGAGACGGCGGGAGCTGCTTTCTAAATGTCCAACAACTACGGCGAGAATGCGCCGCTTTCATACAACAAATACCTTCGCGTCCAGGATCTAATTAACCTTCAGGATTGCCTGTCGACCCCGGCTCATCATGATGAACTGCTTTTCATTACGGTGCATCAGGCTTATGAGCTGTGGTTCAAACAGATTCTGCACGAGCTCGATGCTGCGATTGCATTGTTGGAAGAAGATCGCGTTCCCGCGGCGGCGCGAGCTGTGAAGCGCATCGTCGATATTGAAAAGTTACTCGTCAATCAGATTCATATTCTCGAGTCGATGACGCCGATCAGTTTTCTCGCGTTTCGCGATCAACTTAACCCTGCGAGTGGTTTTCAGTCGATGCAGTTCCGCGAGATTGAACTGACTTCCGGGTTAAAGGACGAGAATATCGTTCGTGAGTTTGCGAGTGACGAGTTTGCGCATGAACGACTTCAGAAGCGGTTGGCGAGTCCCTCGCTCGCTGAAGGTTTTTTTCGTGTACTACAGCGTCGTGGGTTAAAAGCGCCGTTGAGTTCGGCGGATGACGACTCATCGCAGCAGAAGAAAGCGTATGGCGAGCGCACCCGGGCAGTGCTCGAGATTCTCACGCACTTCGAGGAACGCTATGAAGAGTTTCAACTCGCCGAAGCGCTAATCGAACACGATGAATACTTTTCGCTCTGGCGTTCGCACCACATAAAAATGGTGGAGCGGATGGTTGGCGCGAAGCGTGGCACCGGCGGTTCGGAAGGCATTGGCTATCTGAAAACGACGCTCGACAAGAAATTCTTCCCGGAGCTTTGGGAAGCACGCACCTACCTCGACATCAAGCACGGCGAAGGTGGTTGCCCGTTTGCTCATTGATGAGACAAGAGCTGGGGCAAGCCCCCCTTCCTGACTTGTTCTCTTTTTTGGGAGCGCTCGGGAAAACGCAAATACTGAGGAAAGTACAAGTCAGGAAGGGCGGCTTGCCCCCGCTGTTGCAGAATTCGTGATGGAACAAGACAGGAGATCGGCGCCGCGCGTGAGGGTCAAGTTACCGGCCCGTTGGGAAGGTGTTCTCTCGCGCGAGAATGCCACTGTTACGGATCTGAGCCGGAGCGGTTGCTTTGTGCTCACGGGCGGCAAAGTCGAAGTGAAAGAACTCGTTTGGCTCGAGATTCAACTCACCCCACAACAGACGCTAAACTTTTGGGCCGAAGTTGTAGATGCGGCGTCAGAGATCGGTTTTGCGTTGAAGTTCAACTCGAGCAGTCCTGAAGACGAAGAAGCATTGGCGAAGTATTTAGAAAGTATTTTTCATTCGCAAGCCTCGAAGTAATCATAAATGCAGGTTTCCTTCCCAGAGCGGTTCAACATGGCGGATTACTTCCTCTATCACAATCTCGAGGAAGGCCGCGAAAATAAAGTTTGTGTTTACTTTGAAGATCAGAACTGGACGTATGGAGAAACCGCTCGACTCTCGAACCAGGTTGGCAACGCGTTGCGTGACCTGGGCGTAGAGATCGAGGATCGCGTACTTCTCGTTTTGCCTGATTGTCCGGAGTTTGTGTGGACGTGGTTTGGAGCGGCGCGCATCGGCGCAGTTATCACGATGGTCAATCCACTGCTCCCCGTCGCCGACTACGAATACTATCTCGACTACACGCGCGCAAAAGTTGCGGTTGTTCATCACTCGTTGCTGAACACGTTTGCCGAAGCGGTGCGCGGCGCGCGTTATTTACGAGGCGTGTTGGTGGTAGGTGATGCTCCGGACGTTCCGCAAGACAACAACGTGCGTTGGACCAGCTTCAGCGAGGCTGTCAATTCCGCTTCCGCGGAATGTGTACCTGCTGATACTCGTCGCGACGACATCGCGATCTGGCTCTTCACCTCAGGCTCAACCGGCCATCCGAAAGGCGCGGTCCACCTCCAGCACGACCTGCCGTTCAACACGGAAGTATTTGCGAAACGGACGATGGGTGTCTCCGCCGACGACCTGACAGTCTCAGTACCGAAGCTGTTCTTCGGATACGCCACCGGAACGAATCTGCTCTTTCCGTTTGCCGTTGGTGGCGCAACCGCACTCTTCGCTGAACGTTCGACAGCGGAAAAGATGTTCGAAGTCATCAAGCGATATCGACCAACGATTCTCACGACCGTTCCCACGATGATCAATGCGATGCTGAACGTGCCGGGCGCCACGGCAGAAGATCTTTCGAGTCTTCGCTTCTGTTATTCCGCTGGGGAGGCGCTGCCGAAAGAGTTATACGAACGCTGGATGAACGCGTATGGAGTGGACATCTGCGACGGCATCGGATCGGCTGAAATGTTTCACATCTACATCACCAATCGTCCCGGAGACATTAAGCCGGGCAGTCTCGGCCGCATCGTCGAGGGTTATGAAGCGAGGATTGTTGATGCTGGCGGGAACGAAGTCGCGACTGGTGAAATGGGCACGCTGAAGATCAAAGGCGACTCGGCATCGCTCTGTTACTGGAATGCGCACGAAAAGTCGAAAGAGACTTTCGCAGGCGACTGGTGTACAACGGGCGACCAGTTTCACGTTGATGAGAATGGTTACTACTGGTATCACGGCCGCACGGACGACATGCTGAAGGTGTCGGGCGTGTTTGTTGCGCCGGCGGAGATTGAGAATTGTTTGTTGCAGCACGAGGCTGTGTTGGAGTGCGCGGTGGTGGGCCACGAAGCGGATGGCCTCGTTAAGCCGAAGGCTTTTGTCGTGTTGCGTGAAGGATTCGAAGCGGCGGATCAGCTCGCAGAGGATATTAAGCAGTTCGTGAAAAACCACATCGCGATCTACAAGTATCCGCGCTGGGTTGAGTTTGTCGACTCGATGCCGAAGAACGATCGCGGGAAGATCGATCGCAAAAAGCTCAAACTTAAATAGCCACAAAAGGCACAAAAAGCATTAACTGAACTATTGTGCTTTTTGTGCCTTTTGTGGCTTAACGTCTTCTTTCGAGGTCGTAGTCGCGGAGGCGGCGGTAGAGAGTTGAGGGAGAGATGCCGAGAATTTCGGCGGTCTTGCCTCGATGCCAACCAGTCTGCTCGAGTGCTGCGAGGATTTGCTGGCGTTCAACTTCACGTAGTGATCCGGGTGTCTGAGGAACAGCCGGCGCGACTGGCGCATCACCAGAATTCGCTGATGGCACAACACCTGAAACCGCAGGCGCCGCAACTGCCGGCCTGGTAACTTCGGGAGGAAGCTCCGAGAGCGTGATCCGGCCGTTGTTCGACAAGATGACCGCGCGCTCCAAACAATTCTTCAACTGCCTCACATTCCCGGGCCAGGCGTACAAACGCAACGCGGTGAAAGCTTCTTCAGTTAATTCAGGTGGATGCGTGCCCGCAATCTGTTTCAGCAGGTGTCGCGCGAGTGGGTCGATGTCGTCCGGTCGTTCTCGCAACGGCGCCAGACTGATCTGAAATCCATTGATCCGGTAAAGCAGATCCGATCTAAAAACGCCGTCGTTAACAACCGTATCGAGGTTTCGATTCGTCGCGGCGACAATGCGCACGTTGACTTCAACCTTCCGCACACCACCGACTCGGAAGAACGTGCGCGTCTCAATCGCACGCAGAAGTTTCGCCTGCAATTGCGCCGGCAACTCAGTCACTTCGTCTAAAAACAACGTTCCGCCGTCCGCGAGTTCAATTAGACCAAGCTTTCTACCCTTCGCGCCTGAAAACGCTCCCGCCTCGTAACCAAACAACTCCGACTCGAGCAGCGACTCCTGAAACGCCGCGCAGTTCAGATCAACAAACGACGAGTCAGCACGATTCGATAGCCTGTGTATCGCATGGGCCACGAGCTCTTTTCCCGTACCCGATTCACCCGTAATCAACACTGACGCTTCGGAAGGCGCGACGCGTTCGATCAAACGGATCGCTTCTTTCATCACTTCCGATACAGACACGATCTCAGGCAGCGGCGACTGTCTCGCGATCTGCTCGCGCAACCGCACATTGTCCACGCGCAGCTTTCGCTTGTCCGCCGCTTGCTTAACTCGAACGTCGAGCTCGGTGATGCTGTAAGGCTTCGTCAGGTAATCGTAGGCGCCGAGTTTCATCGCTTCCACGGCAGTTTCGACCGTGGCCTGGCCTGTCAGCATGATCACTTCAGGAGGATTGGGCCGTTGATAAACGCGACGCAGGAGCTCCATCCCGTCCATGCGCGGCATGTTGATGTCGCACAACAAAACATCGACGTTGCTCTCTTCGAGTCGACGCAGCGCAGCCTCACCGTCGGGCGCCGCTTGCACTCGATAGCCCAACCGCTCCAATTCCTTCTGCAAAACCAGGCGGAGGTTGGCCTCGTCTTCTGCGATCAGAATTCTTGCCTGTTGTTGCTGCTCGCTCAATCCGTCTGTTCCTCGCTTGAATTTAATGCGGAAAGGGTGATCGTGAAAGTAGTGCCTGCCCCTACTGTCGATTGCACGTCAAGGGTGCCGCCGTGCTCAGTTAAGATACCATAACACACCGCGAGGCCAAGACCTGTTCCGCGGCCTATTTCCTTGGTCGTAAAGAAGGGTTCGAAGATTTTTGGCAGGTTTTCCAATGGTATCCCGACGCCAGTATCGCTCACCTCGACTACGACTTTATCTCCTTCGTTGCGACCGACAATCGTCAACACACCGCTCTCGGCCATCGCGTCCAGCGCGTTTGTTGCCAGCGCGATCACGGCTTGTTGTAACTGACCTGGATCGCCCGAAACTGGAAGCAGGTCATGCGCAATTTCAACTTTGAACTCAACTAAAGGACTTCGCTTCTGGTGTGAAAGCAGTCGAACCGCGGATCGAATTACATCGGCGAGGTCGATCGCAACGTGGTCCGAAGCCCGCGTGCGGCTGAAATCGAGCAAGCCCATGGTGATGCTCTTGCAACGAAAAGCCTCGCTCCGGATCAAACCGAGATATTCACGCAGATCTTCGAGAGACGATGAACCATCGAACTCGCCTTCGTTGACGCGTGCTTCGAGTGATTCGGCACAGGCAGAAATCGTGGCGAGCGGGTTGTTGATTTCATGGACGACGCCGGCTGCCAGTCGACCAACCGCGGCAAGCTTCTCAGCGCGCGCGATCGCCCGATTCGCTTCCACGCGATCGGTTACTTCTTCGCCGACCGTGATGACATGACTTACCTTGCCGGTATTGTCGGCCCACATCGGGATCTTGCTGATCACCCAATGCCGGATGTCGCCCTTCGGCGATGGCGTCTCCTGTTCGATGCGCTCGATCTCTCCGTTCTCGAAGACTCGTTCAAACTCCTCTTCCAGCATGTCGCGCGGCTGGCGAGTGAGCACTTCAAATACGTTCTTGCCCAGCACTGAACCACGCGGAATACCGAGTTCGCCGAGTTCACGGTTGCGGTTCCATGCCACCACTCGATACTCGCGATCGATCGCGTAAAGAGAGAGCGGCAAACTGTCGACGATCGCTTCAATGAGGCGCTTCTGTGCTTCAGTCTCCGCCGTTCTCTGCTCAACTTCTTTTGCGAGACTCAGCGACGTTTCGCGCGCGGCTTGATACAACGAACAAATGTGCGCGGCAAGCGAAGTCTGCTGCGCAGCCGCGTCGATCAATCGTCTTTCCGTTTCACCACACTGCTCGCGAAGATCGAACGCGACGATTAGAGCGCCTTTTGCGCGTCCGGCAAATCGAAAGGGCGAGACGTACTCGGCTGCATGACTACTGTCGTCGAGAAGAAACTTGTCTTTCTCAGTGATGAATAGCGAGTTTGCCGACTCGGTTGAGCGCAGCCATTCCTGAAGCGCTTTGCTGTCGAGTAAGGAAGGATCGTCGGCAGCGCCTTCTCTATCAAACACGCACAACGCATGCTTGTCCTGGCCCACCGTAACGTACGCCGCGCACAAGCTGGCATCGATCGCCTCGTAAGTCGCGCCGGCGACGCGCCGGACCAACTGCTCAGGTTCCAGAGCGCGAAGTAATCCGCGACCGACGTCCGAAAGAAACTGGAGTTCGCGATTGCTGCCGATCAGCGCCCATTCGCGTTGGGACGTGCGGACGTGAAGACTTACGCGAGACAGGAGCTCGCCGGGTGTCGATGGTTTGGTGATGTAGTCGTCAGCGCCGGCTGTGAAAGCCTGGACCTTGCGCTTCTCGTCATCACTGTCAGACAGCGCGATGATTGGTAACTTGCTTGTTAACGGTTGTGCTCGAAGCAGCTTGCAAAGCGTGAGACCGTCGACGCCCGGCATCTCGAGATCGAGCGCGACCAGATCGCAACGAACCCCCTTCAGCACACGCAGCGCCGAGGCAGCTTCGGTAGCGGTTACGACGCGATACTGCGCAGTCTCAAAGATGTTGCGAAGCCTTTCGCGGGCAGCGGCATCATCGTCGACTATTAAGAGTGTTGCGCTTTGGTTTTCGGCGGGAACAACCATGGACTCATCGATTGAATGCGATGAGCGCCGAGGATGTCAAGATTTTCAGTTGCTAATATCACTTATAGGACCTGTGGGACCTATAGTAACCGGCACGGTGCGGCCCATCCGGTGGCTCGATTTCATGCGATACATTGCATCGTCCGCGGCGACCACCAGTTGGTCCAGCGTCTCTCCGTCAATGCCGAAGGTCGCCGTCCCCACGCTGATTCCGACCCGCGCAGAGCGGTTCTTTCCTACTCCCAGTGAGAACTTCGAAACCGCGTGCTCGATGCGCGCGCACAACTCCTCAACCTGCGCGCCGACGACTTCCTGGACCAGCGCCACGAACTCATCACCCGCATACCGCGCCAGAAAATCGTACTCGCGTAACTGGCCTTCGATAATGTGGGCCACCTCGCGAAGCATCTTGTCACCCACTTTGTGACCGTACGTGTCGTTCACGGTCTTGAATTCATCCAGATCGAGCATGACCACTTGAAACGCCCGATCGGTGCGACGCGCACGCGCTGCCTCTTCCTCAAATCGCAACGCAAGATAACGCGCGTTTGGCAATCCAGTGAGCGGATCGGTCAACGCATTCGACTCCGCTTCCGCATGCTGCATCGCATTTCCAAGCGCGTCCGAAGCGAGCCGTGTCACCGTCTCCAGTAATCGCATGTGATCGTCGGTATATTGTTCGAGGTCACTCGAATACACCGAAAGCGCGCCCAGCAAGACGTCGTCTTTGAACAAAGGCAACGATGCCATCGAGCGATACTTGATGCCTGCTTCAGGATTGAGGTCAATGAAGTCGAGACTCGGATGCAGCTGGTTGACCGGACTGCGATTCGCCAACGCAAACCCCGTAACACCTTCTCCAAACCCGATGCATCTCTGCGCCAGCTTCTGCGCGTTCTTACCGACAACGTGACGTGCGGTCGCGTAACCCTTGACGTCGTCGTAGATGTAAACGACGCACGTGTCGAATGGGACCACGTGACCGACCTTATCGACGAGAATCTCGAGTGTGTGTTCGACGTTCAGTGATGTCCCAAACGTACGGGCAATCTCGTAGAGCGCATAAACCTCGCGATGCGCTTTCTTGATCTGATCGTAAGCGATGAATGATCCGCGCTCGCGTGTCTGGGCCATGTCGACTGTGCCAAGTTGAATTGGAGGATCGGTCGAATAGTTTGCGGCTTGGTGCTGTAGTCCGAGCCTTGCAATCTCGGCGTCAAAGCGTGGCAGATGTTTGATGAACTGCTCAACCACCTTCGGATCGAAATGGATGCCGGCTCCGCGTAAAAGCAAAGCCGTCGCTTCGTCGAGCGTCATACCACGACGAAACGGTCGATCTTCACGAACTGAATCAAAGCAATCGACAACTGAAATAATGCGCGCAGTGATCGGGATTTGTTCGCCGCGCAATTTGTCTGGATAGCCGCGGCCGTCCCATTGCTCGTGATGATGCCGGATGATTGGAATGACCGGATACGGAAAATCAACACGGCCGAGGATCTGCGCTCCAACGACCGTGTGAATCTTCATCTTTTCAAACTCGGCGGGAGTGAGTGGCCCAGGCTTGTTCAAGATGTGGGGTGGTACGGCGAGTTTGCCTACATCATGAAGTAGCGCGCCCGCTTTTAGTGCTGCTATTTCCTCGGCTGAGAGCCCAAATACTTCGCCCATGCCGGCTGCGTAAATCTGCACGCGCCGAACATGGCAATGGCTTGTTTGATCTTTCGCGTCTATCGCGGTCGCCAAAGCTTCCGCCGTCGCGAGGTGGAGGTTACTCAGCGCTTCGACTTCCTTCGTCTTCGATTGCACACGTGTGCGAGCGCTGCGATAAATCAGGTAAGTTGCAAGAATCGAGATTGGAGCGAGAACAAGATACGGAAGAAGAAACGTACCGTAGAACAGTTCAAGAGCAAGCGGTACAACGAGCAGGCCCCATGAAATTTTTAGTTGGTTTGTGTGCCACCAGTGTGCGAGTGAATCGCGCAGAGAACTGCCCACCACCGAATGGTGAATTGTCGGAGACAGAGCCGGGAGCAACTCAGCTCCATCTCCGACGAACTGGGCAAGTGGCAGCCCTTGTCGGAAGGGCTGCCGTGCTGGGGGGGATGTGTCACTACTGCGCAATGTCATAGAACTTGTGCGGCTACGGACCCCGTGCGGAGGATCCGCGAAGCCATTCGGCTTCCACGCCGCGCTATGCCTATTCTCAACTGGCGTGCCGATTAAAAAATGCGTGAATCCGCGATCTTCTCAACGTGTCATTCCATTTTGACAGGTCAGATTGAGAAGTTCGGTCAAGCTGGGTTAAACTTAGACAGATTTCAGATTATCAAGATTGCCAGATTGTCCGAGTCGAGCATGCAAATTGGCAATCTGGCAAATTGGTTATCAGCAATGGAAAAACCCGTCGGCTACATCGATCTGTTACAGAGGAATCGCAGTTTCAGGCTGCTGTGGCTTGGCCAGGTCGTCAGTCAGATGGGCGACTGGTTCAATACCATCGCGCTTTACACGATCATTCTTCAACTTACCGGCTCCGGTCGTGACGTCGGTCTGCTTCTCGTCGCTCGTTTTGTCCCCAGCTTTTTGTTCGGACCGATTTCCGGTGTGGTCGCCGATCGGTTCAGCCGCCAATGGATCATGATCTGGTCCGACCTCTTGCGGGCTCTCGTGGTTCTCGGGTTTCTGTTTGTTCGTCGCGCCGATCAGTTGTGGATCTTATATGTTTTGACGGTCCTTCAGTTGGGACTTTCAACTTTCTTTGAGCCGGCAAAGACCGCTGCCATTCCCTCAATCGTCGAGGATCGCGAATTAGTCGCGGCCAATGCGATCTCGTCGGTGACGTGGTCGGCGATGCTCACGATAGGAGCGGCGATCGGCGGTTTGATGACGAGCTGGTTCGGCACTGACGTCGCTTTTGTTCTCGATGCTGCAACCTATCTGTTATCAGCCGCGCTAATCGCCAGCATCCGTCTGCCCAAGCGCAAGAAACGCGAACGCCAGAAACTCTCTTTAGGCCGGATTCTGGGGATAACAGAGACGGTCGAGGGGATCAGGTACGTCAAGGATCGGCCGCGCGTGCTCGCATTATTGCTTGTCAAACCCGCCTGGGGACTGGGCGGCGGAATTCTGACCCTGCTCGCCGTGTTTGGTGAGCGGATCTTCCCGGTCGGCAAGGGCGCGGCGGGCGGAATCGGCGTCCTTTTTGCGGCGCGTGGAATTGGCACGGCCGTCGGTCCAATTGTGGCGCGCCGTATTGCGGGCGAAGGCAACCGGCGCATGCAGGCGTCGATCGGAATCTCGTTCCTGATCGGTGGTGTTTTTTACATATTGTTCGGCAGTGCGACCAATTTGTGGTTTGCGCTCATCGTGCTGGGAATCGCACACTGCGGCGGTAGTATTCTGTGGGTTTTCTCGACCGTGATGTTGCAACGGTCTGTTATTGATAACTTTCGCGGCCGGGTGTTCGCGGCGGAATTGGCTTTGCTGACGTTAACAATGGCAGCATCCAATTACGTCGCTGGTGAATTTCTCGATCGATTTGGTTTTTCACCACGTTGGGTAACTGTCGGTATCGGGATTGTGTTCCTAATGCCCGGAATTGTCTGGTTTTTAACTCAGCGTTGGTGGGACCGTGAAGAAAGCTATGCGGATCAAAGTGGGAGTCATGGGCTCAGCGGCGCCCGAGAGTTCGCGACTGGAGACGGGCAGTGCTCTGGTCGAGAAAGCTGAGCGACTTGGGCGAGCCATCGCAGCAAAAGACGTTGTGCTCTTTACGGGCGCGACGACTGGAATCGTGTACGTAGTTGGAAAGACAGCCCACGACGCCGGCAGTTTCCATGTCGGTATTTCGCCTGCAAGTAACGAGGTCGAGCATGTGGAACTGTACAAGTTGCCGCTCGACGCTTGCGACACAATCGTCTACACGGGCTTTGGTTTGAAGGGTCGAAACGTCGTGCTGGTGCGATCGTGCGATATCGTTCTGTTCGTTGCGGGAGCCATGGGTTCTCTCAACGAATTCACGATCGCGCACGACGAGCGCAAAATCATCGGATGCCTGACCGGAACGGGTGGCGTCGCCGATGAGGCTGAGTATTTGCTGCAAAAGTTTGGGAAACGCAGCACTGCGCGAATCTTTCACAACGAAGATCCTGAACGGCTGATCGAGGATTGTTTGAATAGTTATGGATTCTGATACGACGATTGTTGCGCGGTTCGTGGAAAGCCCGGTCTCTGAGTCTGACTTTGAACATGAACACTGGCGCGCGTGCCAGCCGATCCAGATCAAACACTACTGGTCAGGCGAGCCGGCGCCCGCTTCGCGGCATGCGGAAGCGCGGATTTGCTGGTCGAATGAAGCGCTTCACGTTCGTTTCGTGGGCGCGCAACAAGAGCCCCTCGTGGTTTTAGAGAATCCAGTGATAGATCGAGAGACACTTGGACTATGGGACCGCGACGTGTGCGAGATCTTCCTCGCACCCGACCCAGCCAATGCTTCGCGATACTTTGAATTTGAGGGGGCGCCGACTGGTGAATGGGTGGATCTGGGAATTACTTTGACGCCGTCAGGAAGAGAGACTGATTGGGACTTTGCCTCCGGCTTTACTACTGCCGCGAGAGTCGAGAACGACGAGTTATTCGTCGGAATGCGGATTCCGTGGAGTGAGACTCTCCCGAAACCGCGGTCAGGAGCAGTTTGGGGCGTGAACTTATTCCGTTGCATTGGGCCGGAATCACCCGCTCGCTACCTGGCCTGGCGACCCACCAGAACCCCTGAACCCAACTTCCACGTTCCCGAAGCCTTCGGGTGGCTGGGATTCGAATGAGGATTTTTAACGCAAAGGCGCGAAGCCGCAAAGGAAATCTTAGTTTTTCCTTTGCGGCTTTTGCGCCTTTGCGTCAAATGCTTTCTTAATCCTCGGGCTGGTGCCTCATCACCTTCGCCACATACTTCTCGAAACTCGCGCGATCCGCGTCGCTCATCTCCAGAATCCGCGTCCCTATCAAGTATCCACTCTCGTCTTCCAACCCCTCGTACCTGACGCTCGCGACCTTGATTTCCACTGGTCCAGTCGGAAGCTCCAGAGTCAAGTACAGCTTGCGATCTCCTCCGGCCAGGTAGTGTCCTCCAATCCGAATCGCCGGAACGATTAAGGCCAATCCGGTAGCGCTGACATCAAGTGTGTGACCGTCGAGTTTAGGAAGTTTGCGCGAACCGTTGGAATTAACCCGCGGATCCGACAAGCTCAAAGTGAAGCTCACTCGCGCCCGAACACGCCTCGACGTACGCCGATTCCCAATAAAACGGCGTAAACTCGACACAAATCTCCGGGGCAGTTCCGACATTTTTTGTGTTCTCGGACCGCTTGAGGAGGGGCACAGATCGGGAAGCGAGTCGGGGGCCTATCGCAAAAGCCATTCTAGGAAAGTGGTTGAGCGACGCAATAGTTAATTCTTGACTATTAATTCTTGACTACGAGTGGCTTGCCGGCTACATCGCCACTTCGCACTCCGGAAGCGTCGAGATAAAACGAAAGACGGCCCGTGCGCCCGTATTGGACAGGCTCTGCGGTCGCATACCATGCCTTGGCGTCGGCTGTTCGGACGATCTGAAAGCGGTAGCCCGTCGTTTCAGTTCCTTCGATATCTTTAGGAATCAGTCCGCCGGCGATTAGTTCCGCCATGTTGCCGAACTTACCCGGGTGGCTTTGGCTATAGGCCACCTGAGCGAGTGAGATACGCGTCATCATGTCCTGGACATCGTTGTGGTGGGCGTTGATGCGGGCTTCAAAGAAGAACTTTTTTCCTTCTTTTTTGACGAGTGCAAGGTTCTCTCTATCGCCAACAATCCAGACGTTGTCGACCTTAATCAGCGTAGCCGGCTCGACCTTTTCTTTGCCATCGGCGTCGAGCACTCTCATAAAGACTGTCGCGGTATCGCCACTGATCTGTTCACCGGTGACGTCCATTTTCTCAGGAATTTTTTCGGTGATCGCAATGGCGACCCTCTCGAAATCCGGCCGCAGATCTTCAAACTCCTGCGGGGAGAGGCCTTCAAGGGCCGGACGATAAATGGACATGCCAAACGCCTCGCGAAACTTCTTCTCGCGCATCATCTTGTAAAACTCGCGAATGGTTTCGGTCGGCGTGCGTGGCGCCTGCGCCAGGCGCGGTTGAGGAACCTGTTAAGAAGAGGGCAAACAGCAAGACAGAGCAAAGCATTGGGGATCGGAATAGCATCAAGATGAATACCTCATTAGGACCGGTGGTCTTTCGGCAAGCGGGGGCAAGCCACCCTTCCTGACTTGTATTTTCCCAAGCGCTCCTAAAAGCAACAACTGTAACTTTCCCAGGAGCTGCTAAAAAAGAACAAGTCAGGAAGGGTGGCTTGCCCCCGCCTTGCCACGCCCAATTATCTTACGCTTGTCTGCGTCCGGCGAGCAGTTTTTCTCTACCCACGAGGTAAAGAAGCACTACCAACAACACAAACGGCAGCATCGAGAGCGCGTCGGCCCACGGTCCCGCAAAGAACGGATTGTTATCTCTCGACCAGTGCTCGATCAAAGCGCTCTGCTCCTGCCACAGACCGGCGAAGAACGCGATGAACACCGCCGCCAGCGCACCACCTGCAATGTAACCCGACGCCATCAGTACGCCGGGGCTCTTGTCAGTCTCGGCGATAAACTCCTCTTCCGTCATTTCACGGTTGCGGAACTTCACGCGGAGATACTTATCGACCAGCCAACGCACCATGCCACCGATGAATATCGGACTCGACGACGAGAGCGGCAGATAAACACCGACGGCGAATGCGAGCGAAGGAATACCCGACATCTCGAGCACGATCGCGATCATCACGCCCAACAATACCAATCCCCACGGCAATTGTTGGTTGAGAATGCCCTTGATGATGTAAGACATCAACGTTGCTTTGGGTGCGTCGTACTTCGTCACAGACGAACCATCCGGAGCGACCCTGTGAGTGCCGTTGATTCCCGGATCGACGTAGTAGACCGGCACGCCATTCGAATCGACGAGGTATTTCCCTGGAGGGCCGTTCTTCTCATCGATCTTATGCCACGTCGCATACTGGTTACTGTCCGGAACTGCGAGTCCGCCCTTTGCGCTTTCCGGTGGTCCAAGGTTGGTTTTATCGGCACGCAGCGTTGATGGGAAGTTACGCTCAACTTTCTGCACGACTTTTCCTGAATCGTCGACGAGATACTCGCCCGGCTCAAGCCCAGCCATGACCGGCGCTGCGGCATCGTTTTTCAGTAACCTGAAGTAGCCGGCGCCAGCGGGTTTCGTCGTTTCATTAAAGGCCGGAAGGGCCGACAATGCTGCGCCATCTACCTGCGGACCATTGGCAACCGCTGTGAACGAGCTTTGCGGGACGTAAACCGTACTCTGGTCGTTCAACCGCAACAGAATTGGTCCGAGAATCAACGCGGACGCGAGCGCGCCAACGAGAATCGCGATCTGCTGATATTTCGGCGTCGCACCGACGAGAAAACCGGTCTTTAAGTCCTGCGAAGTGGTGCCACCGTTCGAAGCCGCAATGCAAACGATGCCGCCGATCGAGAGCGCGGTCACGTAATAACTCGGTCCCGTCCAGCGGACGAGCAAAAAGATCAAACACGTCAAGAGCAGCGTTGCGACAGTCATTCCCGAGATCGGATTTGACGACGATCCAATCTCGCCCGTAAGACGCGACGAGACAGTTACGAACAGGAAGCCAAAAGCGATGATGAGTATCGCGCCGAGCAGATTAAACTGAAGGTGCAACTGCGGCAGGACCATGATCATCGCCATGAGAGCGAGTATCCCGCCCACGACAATCTTCATCGAGAGATCCTGATCGGTGCGCGGCAAATTCGAGCTTGCTGCTTGCCCTCCGCGAAAATCGGCAATGCCGCCCTTCAATCCGTGCCAGATGGTCGGCAGCGATCGGAAGAGGCTGATGATGCCGCCGGCAGCAACTGCACCGGCGCCGATGTAAAGCACGTAAGCGCCGCGAATATCGTCAGGCGACATTTCGCTGATCGGAACTGTGCCCGGCGTAAGTACGGCGCTCGACCCTTCACCAAAAAACTTGATCGCGGGAATCAACACGAGGTAAGCAAGCACACCGCCCGCACACATGATCGAAGCGATGCGTGGGCCAATGATGTAGCCAACGCCCAACAGCGCCGGAGAAATCTCTGCCGCGATCGATCCGGCTTTGAAAGGCGCGCCGAACACTTTGCTCGGCACGTCTTTCCATCCCTTCAACGCGGCCATCGCGACTTGATAGACGAGTCCGATTCCGAAACCGGTAAAGATAGTCTTCGCGCCTGAGGTAGCCTGGTCCGACTCTTCGGCTGCTCTTGCTTTGTAAACAGGGTCCGCGGCAGCACGAGATTCTTCGGAAGCGCCGGCTTTCAAGACTTCAGCGCAAGCCGTGCCTTCCGGATATTTCAGCAAGCCGTGCTGTTGCACGATGAGCGCGCGTCGTAACGGGATCATCATCAGGATGCCCAGCAATCCGCCCATCGTCGCGACGAGCATCACGCGCGTGAACTCAAGATCAAAGCCGAGAATCATGATCGCGGGCATCGTCACGCCGACGCCAAACGCGATCGACTCGCCGGCGGATCCGGCAGTCTGTACGACGTTGTTTTCCAGTATCGTCGCTTCGCGGACTCCGATTTTTCCGAGCAGTCGAAACAGGCTGATTGAAATCACGGCCACCGGAATCGACGCGCTAACCGTTAGTCCTACTTTCAAAACGAGCCACAGCGACGAAGCGCCGAAGATCATTCCCAGCAACGTGCCGACGATCAGTGGGAGTGGTGTAAGTTCGCGAATCCGAACGTGGGCTGGGATATAAGGTCGAAATGTGGCAAGCAAAGGATTTTGCTGTTGGGCAGCTTTGACTCCGACAACATCCGGAAACTCATTCGCACCGACGCTTTCAGAAGACATCCGGTTTGACCTCCGACAATTTTTCTAAAACTTCTAAACGAGGAGAGCGCAGGGGTTTGACGCGTTTACTTTACACGGCCCACACAGCGCCGCAAGCCGCAAGAAACGAATGGTGTTTTTGTGTTTTTTGTGGCTGGCGAAGCCATCAGTTAAACTGCAAGACAATGCGCACCCGAATCATTCTGTCGCTCCTGCTTTTACTCTGCTTGTGCTCGGTCGCGACCGGCCAGGCAAAAATTCCAACGCCGCAAGAAATTCTCGGATTCACGCCGGGAGAGGATCGAAAGCTCGCTTCGTGGAGTCAGGTGATCGACTATTTCGATCGCCTCGACCGCGCCAGCGATCGCGTCGTCTTTGAGACGCTGGGCCAGACCTCGATGAACAAGCCATTTGTCATGGCTACCATCAGCTCACCGGGAAATCTCGCGCGTTTGAATGAGTTCATGGAGATTCAGGATCAGCTCGCGGATCCACGCAAACTCGGCCCGCTCGCCAAGCGAGATCTCAAAGCAGCCGAGTTGATCAAACGCGGCAAGACCATTGTGCTGATCACGTGCGGGATTCATTCGACGGAAGTTGGCTCTTACCTTTCGAGCATGCTGATCGCTCACCGCCTTGCCTCTTCGACCGAACCGGAGATTCAAAAAGTTCTCGACAACACGATCGTTCTCCTGGTCCCGTCGCTCAACCCTGACGGCGTTGACATCGTCAAAAACTGGTACGACAAAACACTCGGCACGCCTTTCGAAGGAACAGATCCGCCGGAGCTCTATCACAAGTACACCGGCCACGATAACAATCGCGACTGGTATGCCTTCACCCAGGTTGAGACGCGGATCACGGTGGACAAGATTCACAACGCCTGGCACCCACAGATCGTCCACGACATACATCAGCAAGGCGCTTTCGGTTCACGCCTGTTTCTCCCGCCGTACATGCCGCCCGTTGAGCCAAACGTTCCCAGGCAAATCGTGGCAGCCTATACCGAACTCGGAAACTGGATCGCGAATGAAATGCGCGCAAAGGGTTTCAAGGGAATCACGACCAACACAACATACGATGCATGGACGCCGGCGCGTGCGTATTCGCACTATCACGCCGGCGCTCGCATTCTTTCTGAAACAGCGTCTGCACGAATCGCGACTCCCGTCACACTGAAGCTTGAAGAACTGCGGTCGCGCGAAGGTTACGATCCGCAGAAGGAGTCGCCGAAGTTTGGACCGATTTGGCCCGGTGGTGAGTGGCGCTTAAGCGATATCACTAATCACATGACGACGGCTGCGTTTCTGTTGTTGGACCATGCGGCAACAAATCGCGAGCAATGGTTGCGGCGGTTTTATGCGGTCGGTAAAGATGCCGTGCGGGCGCGTCGACCGGGCGAGCTTTTTGGCTTCTTAATCGAACCTGGCCCAGCCTCCGCATCTCTTCTGAGCATCCTTGAAAGAGGTGGTGTGGAAACCACACTGCCTAAAGAGGGAACGACTTTCAAAATCGGCCGTCAGACTTTTCCGGAACGCGACAAAGCTCGTCAGAATGGACCAGCCATACGGAGGGTTTGCCAAAACGCTCCTGGAGATTCAACGTTATCCGAATCTGAGAGACGCAGCCGGTAATCCAATAGCGCCTTACGACGTGACCGCGCACACGTTGCCGTTGTTGATGGGCGTCACAGTACACCCGGTTAAGGCGCCCTTTGCCCACTCCCCTCCAGAGACTGCCGAAATGTTTGGACGTGCGAATGACAATTACTCCGCTTCCTGACCTATTCGCGATCTACAAGTCTTCAGTTCCAGCTTACGACGAAGGCTGGACCAGGTGGATCCTTGATTCGAAGAACATTCGGTACGGCGTACTTGGCGATAAGGAATTGAGAACCGGCATCAGCGTCCATAAACCATCAGCCGGTGTGACGATTAAATACTACGTGATCCTGATTCCTGATCAGCCCGCGCGCACGCTCCTGGAGGGCTATCGAGACGGCGCAATGCCGCCTGAATACACAGGCGGACTGGGACCAGAAGGCGTCAGGCATCTACGCGAATTTGTGGAGACTGGCGGCACGCTCGTCTTTTTGAATCGCGCTTCGAACTTTGCGATCGAACAGTTCAAACTGCCGGTACGCAACGTCGTCGCAGGTTTGCCGCGCACTGAATTCTACGTGCCGGGATCGATTCTCCGCATTGAACTCGACACGACACATCCAATCGCGCAAGGAATGCCGAAAGAGACGATTGCGTGGGCCGAGGATTCGCCCGTGTTTGAAGTAACAAATGATCCGCAGGCGACCGTGCCGGCGTCGAACGTTCGCATCATCGCGTCTTATGCAGCCGATAAGGATCCGTTACTGTCAGGGTGGCTACTCGGCGGCGACAAGATCAAAGGCAAAGCAGCGTTGGTTGAGGTGACGATGGGCAAGGGACGAGTAATTCTCTTTGGTTTCCGCCCGCAGTATCGAGCCCAATCAGAGGCGACTTACCCATTATTCTTTAACTCCGCTGACCTCGAATTAAAAACCACCTCCAGAAGCGGGGGCAAGCCACCCTTCCTGACTTGTTCTTTTCCTTGAACGCCTTGGAAATATGGCAAGTCAGGAAGGGTGGCTTGCCCCCGCTTTTCCTCCCCTCCGGTACCTTGAACTTTCCCCACCGACAGGCGTATAACTCAATTGACCATTATGGTCACCTTTCTTATCAGTTCGGTTCTGGTCTTAGCTTTACTCGCTATCGCCATTTACTTCTGGCAGAAACCCGCGAAGACATCCCAAACTATCGATCAGCCGCAACACCTACGCGGACTTTTTTCCGACTTCCGTCTTAATCAACTTAGAACTTCAGCAGAGACTCCACTTCCAGAAAACACCCCAAAAGTAACCAGAGAGACTTTTGAGCAGGCGATCGAAGCAATCCGGATCTGGCAGCAATCTCCCAACAGAGAATCAACAGCAAAGTTACTGCACGTAGCAGCTCTGTCCGATAACGCAAAGAACTACGGCAGGGCAATCGAACTCGTGCTGATGTCCTGGCGGGACGGTAGCTTAACGGGTCTCTCTGCGAAAGAGCTTCAATCGTTATTCAACAGTGAATACTGGGTGCTGTCTTCGCGCACCCGCATCTCGGGAGCCGGCTTCGTTTTGAAACGCACGCTCTCGAATGCAAATCGCGAACTCGAAAGTGCTAACAACAACCAAAACTAACCATCAACTGCCTCCAGTTGAACTGAAAGAGAAAGCCCATGCAAAACTTTGAACCTACATCTGTGTTACCTATCCTGTTCGGAGCCCTCGTTGTACTCATCCTCTTCCTCACGATCGTGAAGCGTATTTTCGTTAACGTCGGCGCGCGTGAGATCGCCATCAAGGAACGAAGATACCTCGGAGCAAAGATGCCGCCCGGAAGAGTGGTGGCTACCGAAGGCGAAGTTGGTATTCAAGCCGACGTATTAAAACCCGGATTGCACCTGATCAAGTTTCCGTTTGAAAAAGTCGTACGCAAAGTGCCCCTGATCGAGATCGGCGCCGACGAAATGGGAATCATCGAAGCGATCGACGGTGAACCGATGCCCCCGGGCCGCATCTTCGCGCCAGACCGCGCGCAGAATGCTCATAACAACTTCCAGGATCCGATCGCGTTCATCAAACGCGGCGGCGTGAAAGGCATTCAACTGCGCACACTTCCTCCCGGACTATGGCCCATCCATCCATACCTGTTCCGAGTTTCCGTTGCGAAGGCGACGCTAGTCCCGCAGGGTAAAGTCGGCGTCGTGACAGCAGCGGACGGCGATCCACTCGATCCGGGTCGTCTGCTCGGCAAAGCGATTTCGGACCATCGCAACTTCCAGGACGCTGAACAATTCATCGCATCAGGCGGACAGAAGGGACCACAAGTCGACATTCTTACGCCCGGCGTTTATCGCATCCTGGTGCAATCCGGGATTATCGAGGGTTCGAGTGAAACGAAACCCGGTCTCTTCAATGTTCGGCTGTTCGACGCGACCGTCATCAATGAGAACGCAGTCGGTATAGTCGAGGCGCTTGGACGGCGCGCCGCTAAACCCGCGCGACTACGTCGCCGAATCCTTCAAAGGTCACGACAATTTCCAGGATGGACACGAGTTCATCGGCGAAGGCGGCCAGCGCGGACCGCAGAAAGACATCCTGCTGCCTGGCACCTACTACATCAATCCGCTGCTCTTCAAAGTCATTCCTGAAACGGCGAAGGAGATCAAACCAGGTGAAGTCGCAGTCGTCGTATCAAACGTCGGTAAAGATCCTTCAGAAGAAGTTCGTCGTGAGATGGCGGAGAAAGTTCGCCAGCGAATGGAACGAGAGGAGCTCGAGCAGGCTGAAGAATCGGCAGCGCGGCTCGATATGATGGACGACACGCGCACTGTCGAAGAGATCAAAGTCGAATTGATGACGGGCGATCCCGCCGATCGACGTCTCGACGAAGGCGCGCATGAAGCGTACGTCGTGCCGGAAGGTTATCGAGGTATTCAGGAAACGGTAGTTGGACCAGGACGATACTACGTGAACACACTCGCGATCAGTCCTATCGTCATCCCAACGACGAACCAGACTGTTGAATGGACCGCGGGTGAGGTTGCAAACACGTTCAATCCTTTCGAAGTGATCTCGAAAGACGGTTTCACGATGCAGTTGGAAGTGCGCGTGGTGTTTCGCGTTAAGCCTGAAGACGCGCCTTTCATGGTCGCAAAGATCGGCGGCATCGAGCGTTTGATTCAAAACGTGATGCATCCGCTCATCGACTCGATCTTCCGCAACCAGGCGTCTGAGTCGTCGGCGATGGCCTATCTGCAAAACAGGCACGAAGAGCAGGAACGCGCTGAAGCTCGCGTTCGCGCACACTTGCTCAAGTATCACGTCGACGTAGTGAACGTGCTCATCTGCCACATTCATCTTCCCGAAGAGCTGATGAAAACGCAGACCGAGAAGATACTCGCCGAGCAGCGTCAGAACATGTACAACGCTCAGCGTGAAGCGGAAGAGAAACGCATTCAACTCGAGAAGACGAAGTCGCAGGCCGACAATCAGAAAGACTTGATGGCGGCGACGGTCGGCGTTGAGATCGCAAGCAAACGCGCGGAACAGCGGAAGGCTGAAGGCGAAGGCGAGGCCCATTACATTCAGCAAACCGGTCGGGCTGAGGCTGAGAAAGTTCGCTTGATGGGTGAAGCGCAAGGTGTCGCTTATCGCGAACAGGTCAATGCTCTCGGTGCTCAGGGCGTCGCGCTTGTCGAGACTCTGAAGGTCATCGGCGAGAAGGGCGTTCGCATCACTCCTGATGTGATGGCGACTGGCGCTGGTGGTGAAGGCAGTGGTGGAATCGGGACGCTTCTGCTTCTGAACCTCTTTCGCGAACGGTTGAACCTGCCGAGCGCGAATGGGGAAAAGGTAAGCACAAGGTAAGATAAAAACACTTGGCCCAACAGCGGGGGCAAGCCCGCCTTCCTGACTTGTTCTATTCATGGCCCAACAATTCTATCCATGGCCCAACAAAATAGTAACAAGTCAGGAAGGGGGTTGCCCCCGCTCTGTTACAGAAAAGACAGACAATCGGAACTGCTTCTTGCCCACTTTCAGTTAAGTCTTAACTAGCAAAGGGGGACAAATGAAACAACCACTGGGTTTGATTTCCTTGATAATTTTCGTCGCCGGCATCAGTTTCGTCGATCGCGGCGCAAGACCCACAACAAGGGTGGACGCCCGCTTACCACGACACTCACGGGCGCCGCAGAAGTACCTGGACCAGGCGATACTGATGGCACCGGTACCGCAAGCATCACTTTGAACCTGGGGCAAGGCGAGGTCTGTTATGAACTGACCGTCGATAAGATCGCGGCCGCAAACGCCGCTCACATCCACGAGGGTGCTGTCGACAAGGCAGGTCCGCCGATCGCGAACCTAACGCCACCCGCTAACGGCTCGTCCAAAGGCTGCGTGGCGCTCGACAAAGAGAAGATAAAGGCCATCATCCAAACTCCAGCGAACTTCTACGTGAATGTTCACAACGCGGAATTTGCGGATGGTGCAGTTCGCGGACAACTAGGCAAGTAAAAAAAGCTAGCCACAAAAAGCACAAACCATACTCAAAAGGCTTTTTGTGCTTTTTGTGGCTAAACTCACTTCTCCAAATACAACTTCGCGGCCATCTTCGTCAGCTTCCAAACCCTCGACCACGCAATCCGATTGTCGCCATTCTCGCGGCCAGTTAGCTTGTCGAAGATCATCTTGCCGAACAACCTGCCTTCGTGCTTCAGCATGAATTCCTTCGCGAAAGGCTTCGCCGTTTCAAAGAAGCTGAACCCCGGATCAGTTGCGACGCCGATGCCTTCGAGTGTCATCAGCGCGCGCATGATGTAAGTGAAGTTTGAAGGCAGACGGAACGGATACTCATAGATCACTTCGGCGAGATCGTACGTGAGTTCTTTGAAGTTAACTTCACCCAGCCGCAGATTGAGATAGTGTGTGAAAAGACTCTCCACCACCGGACGAACCGTTTCAGGATCGACTCCCGGCTTCAGGAAGTTGAGATTGATGATGTCCTGGCCCAAACCACGCACGTCACGTCCCACGACGTGGAAGAACGCATCGATCATCTGCGCCTGAAGTTTCGGAGTGATCCTCCCGACCATTCCGAAATCAAAAAACGCAAGGTGCCCGCTGTCCATCACCAGCAGGTTTCCGGGGTGCGGATCGGCGTGAAAGAAGCCATCCTCGAGCAACTGCTTCAGGTACGTGCGAATGAGCAGCCGGTTGACCTTCACCGGCGATATCCGGTTCGCCTTTAAACCGTCAATGTCTACGACCTTCGTACCGCGAATGAAGTCGAGCGTAAGCACTCGCGTGTTTGTATGTGACCAGTAGATCTTCGGAACGCGCACGGCGCGCCACGTGCGGAAGTTGTAGCGAAACCTATCGGCGTTACGACCCTCTTTGACGTAATCCATCTCCTCGAAGATGGTTGAGTGAAACTCGCGCAGCATCCCTTCCCAATCAGCGTTCTCGTTTGCTTTCGGGAAGAATCGATTCGTCAATTTCACGAGGCGAAAAAGAATCGCGATGTCGAACGCTATCGTTGCTTCGAGGTTGGGACGCTGAACTTTAACGGCGACCTCTTCGCCCGTAGCCAAACGCGCGCGATAGACCTGTCCCAGCGACGCTGCGGCGATCGGTTCATTATCGATCTCCGGGTAACACTCGTGAACACTGCGGCCCAACTCGGATTCGATGATCTGAAATGCTTCCGCTGTTGAAAACGGCGGCACCTGATCCTGTAGTGTCGCCAGTTCCTTGACGTATTCGAGCGGCAACAAGTCGGCGCGTGTCCCGAGTGCCTGACCGATCTTGATAAAAGTTGGCCCGAGACTTATCAGCGACTCGCGCAGCCACAGCGCCTGCTTTCCGAGTCGTGCTTGTTTTCTCGCGGAACCTTCAGCGCCACGAAAGATCACGTAACGCAACACGCGTATGAATCGATCGAAGGCTACATACAACTGCGCCGTGATCCATGCCTTGAATCGCGCTTGCCTGCCCTTTTCACGTGCCTGTTCGCGAAGTCTCGTCACCGCGCGGCGATTGAAGTCGGCTCGCACATCGTAAGTATCGAGAAATAAGTAGAGCGAAAAGAGTCCGAGCACGCGCGCAACTCGCGCCGCTCGCAACCAGCCGCTAAAGCCCATGTCCCGCGAGCAGTTCGTCGACCATCTCTTCGGTCAAAGGCCGAACTTGCGCGGTCTGCTTCGGCGGCTGAGGGCTCGCTGCCATCAAGCCGTTTCCATTCGATACCGGTCTTTTTATAAGTGCCTGATTAGTAGTCATTCTTCTCGTTTAGATTACTGAAAGCATGTGCTTCGTGCCCGCCCGCTCGAAATAACTATTCGCGCGGTCCACGTCTCTCGTAATCTGCGATTTCAACTGTTCAATCGAGCTAAATTTCCGCTCGTCACGAAGGCGATATAAAAATCTAACACGCACAACATCGCCGTAAAGATCACCGTCCCAGTTCATTACGAAGGTCTCAACCGAAGGTTCCGAAGCATCGCCAAAGGTCGGCCTCACGCCCACATTCGTTACGCTTCGTCGCCATTGTCCTTCAATCAATGTCCCCGTGACGTAAACGCCGTTCCGAGGTATGACGCGGTTGTGAGGGTGCAGGTTGGCCGTTGGAAAACCGAGCGTGTGACCGCGTTCCGAGCCGCGCTCAACGCGTCCTTCAACGCCGTAGGGACGGCCCAGCATGCGCCTCGCCAGGTTTACCTGGCCGGCCGCGAGCAATTGGCGAATCTTACTCGAGCTGACTCGACAACCTCGCAGTTTGACTTCAGGCACCTCGCCCGCAACGAAGCCTAGCTCACTGCCGAGCCGCTGGAGGAGCTCGATGTTCCCTTCCCGGTCGTGACCAAAGGCAAATCCCTTTCCGAGATAAACTTCCTTCGCGTGTAAACGATCCATCACGACGTCACGGAGAAAATCGGCGGCGCGAATCTCTGAAAACTCTTTTGTGAAGCGCACCACGATCGTCTGTTCGATTCCGAGAACGCCAAACGCTTCAATCTTCTGATCGAATGTTTGCAACAACGGCGGAGCAGACTCGGGATGCAAGACGGCGCGTGGATGAGGATCGAATGTAATAACAGTCGGCACCGCACCGACGGCGCGTGCACGTTCGACGACCGTTTGCATGATCAACTGATGACCGAGGTGCAGGCCATCAAACACACCGAGCGTGAGCACCGTCGGTCGTTGAATCTTCGCGTTGTCAGTTCCGTGAAAAAGACGCATTTAAAAGTTTGGCCTTTGCCGATTTGATCAATGCTTTAGGCTTTCCAACTCAATGGCTAATTGGCAATGTTCTATGATCGTTACTACCAATCCATCGTATGCAAACTCGACGCCTGCGGGCAGTTTGGCTGAATCGCGTTCGTGTTTGATGTCGTGAGCAATATGAGTAAAGAAAGTACGACGTGGCTTCAACTTCTCGACGTACGCGAGCGCTTTATCGACCCACAAGTGCGTCGGGTGCTCGCGGAAACGCAGGCAATCGAGCACCAGCACGTCAAGATCTCTTAACGAGTCGATTGTCTCCGGTGGTATCTCGCTGAGATCCGTTAGATAAGCAAAATCGTTGAAGCGATAAGCCATCACCGGTAATCGACCATGGATAACCTGAAGCGGCGTTATCTTCAGTTCTGGTCCAACACAGAAAGCGGCGCCGGGCGTAACGATGTTTGGAATCACTTCCGGAAGGCCGCCGCCGAAGTGCGAAGGTTCGAAGATGTATTTGAAGATGCGCTTAATATCCACCCACGCACGTTCGTTAGCAAAAACACTCAAAGCTCCGAAACGAAAGTTCAAAGGCCTGATGTCATCCAAACCAAAGATGTGATCGGCATGGCAATGCGTGATCAAAACCGCGTCGAGATGCTTCAAACCAAAGCGCAGCGCCTGCTGACGAAAATCAGCAGACGTGTCGACGAGCACGGTGCGTCCGGCGTGTTCGATGATAACTGAGACTCTCAGGCGTTTGTCGCGAGGATCATCTGACGTGCAGGTGTCGCATTCACAACCGATTGAAGGGACTCCGGTGGAGGTTCCAGTACCGAGAAAGGTGAGTTTCATTTGTTCTTAGTGCTTTGTACTTTGTTTTTTGATAGACTGACAAAAACAAAGTACAAAGCACTAAGAACAAAGTTCATCTCCCGCCGGTAATGTCGCTTCCTGTGAATCCACGCGCTTGCTGCGGCGAGTTGATCAGCGAAACGTATTGCATCCGCAAGTCGCTGAGCAGACTTTCGAGCATCCGCTTCTCCGATGGAGTCAGGTTGCCCGCCGTTTTCTTCTCGATCATGCCGAGAATGTCGATCCAGTGTTTACCTAATTCAACATCGACCTCGCGCTGGTGCGTCACCGGATGCTCAATCATTCCGAGCGCGGAAGCGGCATTCGAAGCAATCGACATCAAAAAGCTCACGAAACTCGTGGGATCGTGGGCGTCGGCAAGTTCTTCAGCCGTAAACTCTTCTTCGTCGGCAGAAGGTGCGGTCGTCGTCGGTGGTTCGGGCTTCTCTGGCTCTGGAGCGGCTGCGACTGCGGCAGGCTCCGGTGCCGCCGCTGCCGCCGCTACCGTGGGTTCAGGTGGTTTTTCCTCAGGAGGCACATCTCGCGGGCTGCCATCAGCATTGAACAGCCTCCGGTCCGTAACTTTGAAAGTTGGTTGATCCTCGTCCATGTCGTTTATTAAATCACAAAGCCACAAAGCCGCGAAAACACGCAGAAGGGTTTTGAGTTAGACTACCTCCATGCCTGCCACATTCAACGATCTGATAGCGCTAATGGACCGTCTGCGCTCGCCAAACGGCTGCCCCTGGGACCGCGAACAAACCTACGCCACGCTCGCTCCGATGCTTCTCGAAGAGGCGTATGAAGCGTTTGAGGCAGTGGAAGAGGCGCGCGAGGGACGGCCCGAAGAATTGCGTGACGAACTTGGGGACCTGCTGTTTCAAATAGTGTTCTACGCGCAGGTCGCGAAAGAACGCGGCGAGTTCACAATCGACGACGTCACGTCCGCCATTCACGAGAAGATGGTGCGCCGTCACCCGCACGTGTTTGGCGACGTCAGCGCCGATGATTCAGCGACTGTTCTGCTGAACTGGGAAACAATGAAAGCAGAAGAGCGCCGCGCGGCAGGCAAAACTGAAGATACAAATGCATCGCTACTCACGGGAGTGTCGTCGAAAGCGCCCGCGTTGATGGAAGCACATCAGTTGTCGACGAAAGCTGCGCGCGTTGGTTTCGACTGGAAAACTGTCGACGACATTTTCGACAAGTTGCACGAAGAGATTGAAGAGTTGCGAAGCGCGATTAAAGATCACTCAGCACTCAAGGACGAAGCGAATCATGCACGCGTGCGAGAAGAGATCGGCGACCTGTTGTTTGCGGCGACGAACATAGCGCGGCACATGCAAGTCGAACCCGAAGCAGCGCTAAAGTTGACGAATCGCAAGTTTCGGAAACGCTTCGAATATATTGAAAACGCACTGCACGAACGTGGACAGGCGTTCGACGAAACGTCGATCGATGAATTGGAAGCGTTCTGGCAGGAAGCGAAGAAAAGATAAATCCATCCACAGATTACACAGATTAATCTGCGTAATCTGTGGATGGTTTTTGGTTAGTCGTTGATGCGCAACGATCGCATGACGGTGTCGAACGCACCTTCGAAGTTGCGTTCGTTCTGCGGAGCGACGGCGATCATGTAGAACAATTGACCGTCGCGAAGTTGGGTCGTGATCAGACGTACAACCTCGCGTTGTCCCGTAGCTTCGTTGACGTTAGTGAGCGTCGAGAACAAACCATTGCGTCCTGCCAGCGTCGTGCGCTGAAAACTACCACTCATCCGCAGGTTATTGTTCCCCTGCGCAAGACTGTTGATTAACTCTTCAGATGCACGCTGCAGATTGCGGTTACTCGTCTGAGCTGCGCCGAAACTCACTCCGTGAGTGAAAACAGGTTGCCCGTTGACCTGGCCATAACCACCTTCGGGTACAAACCACACCGAGTTTCCTTCACCAACCTGCCGCCAATTACTCGGCACACTCGCCTGCACGGCGCCATTAAAGATGGAAACGTTTTGGAAGCGGTTCGACGGATACTCAACGCGCCCGCGTGGCGGGTTGTTTGGATAGTTACCGGTATTCTCACCTACCGGATAACGCTGCCCACTCTGCTGTATCTCCGCCATCGTTGGCGCCGTTGGATAGCCGCGTAGTCGCTGCTGGATACGATTGAACTCCCGCGTGTCGCGCGTGCCCGCATTCACTCGCAACAGTTGCGCTTCTCGGTTGATGCGCGCGTAGCGGTCTTTCGCGCTCGGGTGGGAGCTCAAGAACCCACCACTACCGCCGCCTTGCCGCTCGATTGTTTGAAACATGTTTGCGAGGTCGCGTGGATCGTAACCGGCATTGGCCATAATCTGAGCACCAAGAGTGTCGGCCTCGTTTTCATATTCGCGACTGAACTTCAGGAAGTAAACTGCAAACGGCGCCTGGGCCAGTTGGCCCACCGCTGGTCCACCAAAGATCGTTCCAGCGATGCCGGCGATACCGGCAAGCAGTCCATACTTCTGACCCTTTGTTGCCTGGGCCGTACCATGTCGCAAGGCGACGTGACTGATCTCGTGGGCCATAACGCCGGCCATCTCACCTTCACTGCGTGCTGCTTCGATCATTCCACGGTTGACGTACATTGGACCACCGGGAAGCGCGAACGCATTTATGTCTCTCGCATTGACGACTTTGAAGTAGTAATCAAATTCGGGATGTCGAAATTGAGATGGGATGCTGCTGGCCAGCCGTTCGCCGACACGCGAGACATAGCTCTGAACCTCATTATCACTTAGCAACGGAAACTGAGCTTCCGCCTGGCGGGCGGCTTCACGCCCGAGCTTTACATCATCCTGAACACTGTATTTGTTACTGTGAAGCTTGATCTGCGTCTGCGCGATAGCCGATAAGGGCATCACGCTTATTGCGACGAGCGTTAGCCACGCAATCAAATTTTTTCGTTTAAACATCAAGTTTTTAATCATCATTACCTCCGATACCATTTCCGGCACCTATGCACCAAAACGAAACGCAGGTACAGCCTGCAAGACCGGTTTCACTTCGAGATGTGCCCAAATTACCGACTAACCCGCACCTGACTATCGTTATGCAACGAAAATGCCACTTGTCGGGGCTTAGCCTTGATTGCGAGGCTCGATGTGTTGGTTAAACCACTGTGCCGGTTCCTGAAGAGGAGCGATTCGATGGGGCTCGCCCTTCCAAACCCGAATCATCGAGATAATAAGAAATATAAAGGTTGCCAGTTTGAAGAGCGTGCCGCCCAGCGAACTGTCGGTAATAGTGCTGATCACGCCAAATATCGTATGAACCACCAAAATAGCAATGTGGAGAGCTATAGCCTGCGACGCGTGAAAACGCACTTTCACTTCTTTGCGTGGTACGAGAAACAACTCGAGCAGTGAAACGACGAGTCCGATGTAAGCAGGCATGTAAGGCAACATGACCGCCCACTTCTCAGGTATGCCGATACCGTGAACTGGTCGTGAGGTAGGAACATCGCTGATCGGAGCCTGGTAAATGTTCCGTCCCGGCTGATATTGCGCCGGTGGCGAATACGTGGGTGGAACAAACACCGAAGGATACGGAGCCTCGAGCGGTGGATTGTCATAGCGACGAGTGGGCGCTTCCGAGTAAGCATTCTGACGCGCATTCTCGTTCGCAGATCTTCCGACTTCTCGCGTCGCCCGGCCTACTTGTTGCGTCGGCGCACCACCCTCTCCCCAGGATTCTTCGGCTTTCTGCTCAACGTCCGGATCAAGAGGATTGGTGTCGTATTTGCCCTTCTTCGTCTCCATAACGCCCCGTCAATAGTACTAGTCTACGATCTCATACTCAACTTGTTCCCAGCGTTGATCTCGTTCAGAGATCGAAAACGCCTTTATAACGGCCTCAACCGTGCCGAGGCCGATGATCAAGTACTTAGCGGAAGGATAGTAGGCGAGCCGGACATCAGTTTCAGACGGACTGGGGTCGGGCGAGCGTGGATGAGAATGATAGATGGCGAGGAGACCTTCACCGCGTTCGCGCATTTGCCTCTGCGCAGCAAAGAGATCTTCGGGCGCCGCTTCGTATGCCGATTGGGGATGTGATGTGACGTTGCGGAGACGATACAGACTCGCTGCCCGCGTTTCAGACGTTCCACCGATCAGGCCGCAGCACTCCTCCGGAGCAGTTTCGCGAGCGTGGGCGATCATTGCGTCCACGAGTTCGCGACGGAGTTGAATCGGCGGCATGGTCAATCTTCAACGACTCGCAGGTGCAATTCTTCCAACTGCTTCGGATCAACTGCGCCGGGAGCGTCGATCATCAGGTCAGCGGCAGACGCTGTTTTTGGAAACGCGATCACGTCGCGCATGTTGTCAGTGCCTGCCAACACCATCATCAATCGATCGATTCCCGGAGCGATGCCTCCGTGCGGTGGTGTGCCGTACTCCAGCGCGTCGAGGAAGAACCCGAAATCGCTCGCGTGCTTCTTCAGTGGTCATTCCCAGCGCTTTGAAAACGAGTCGTTGCACGTCGCGACGATGAATACGAATCGATCCGCTGGCCATCTCGACGCCATTAATCACGGGGTCGTAAGCTTTGGTTCGGATCTGGCCGAGCAAGTTCGCTTCACCACCCTCAACCGCACGTTCCAGTAACTGCAAATCTTCGTCGACCGGCGAGGTGAACGGATGGTGCATCGAATAGTAACGACCATCCTCTTCGTGAAACTCGAACATCGGAAAGTCAGTCACCCAAAGCGGTGCATACACGTTTGCGGGAATCAGGTTTTCTCGTTTCGCAAGTTCGTTTCGCAGCGCTCCCAGACTTGCCGCAACGATCTTCGGCTTTCCTGAAATGATCAGGACTGCATCGCCCTTCTTCGCTCCAGCCGCATCCGCCATCCGGCCGACGACATCGGCGCCAAGAGCTTTCAAAAGCGATGACGAGATCTCGTCACCCAACTTGATCCACGCGAGCGCTCCGGCCCCGTAACGCTTCGCAAACTCCTGTAACTCATCGAGCACTTTGCGCGAAAGGTTTGCGCCACCGGGGACAACGAGTCCTTTCACCTGGCCGCCGGCGGACAATGCCGATGCGAAAGGTGCGAAGTCAGTGCCTTCGACTGCCTGTGCGAGATCCTGTAACTCCATGCCTTGAATTCGCAAGTCAGGTTTGTCTGAACCGTAACGATTCATCACTTCCGCAAAACTGAAACGCGGAAAAGGTGTCGGCAGATTGACGTTGATGAGTTTGAAAACGGAAGCGAAAAGCCCCTCGATCAAGTTGTAGACCTGATCGAGCGTGGCGAAACTCATTTCGACGTCGAGTTGCGTGAACTCAGGTTGACGATCGGCGCGCAGATCTTCGTCGCGGAAACAGTGTGCGATTTGGAAATACTTATCGAGGCCGCCAATCATGCACAACTGCTTGAAGAGTTGTGGCGATTGCGGCAGCGCGAAGAATTTGCCGGGAAAAATGCGTGAAGGAACGATGTAGTCGCGTGCGCCTTCGGGCGTTGATTTGATGAGGATCGGGGTTTCGATTTCGGTGAACCCTTGCTCCGTCATGTACCGGCGGATCTCGTTAGTGACTCGATGACGAAGCTTCAAGTTTGCCTGCATTTGCGGGCGCCGCAAGTCGAGATAGCGATACTTCAGACGGAGATCTTCGCTGGCGATCGCGTCGGGCGCTGCGTCGAGTTGAAACGGTGGCGTGCGCGCATCGTTGAGTAGCAGCATCTGGTGCGCGTGGACTTCGACGTCGCCAGTCGCGAGTTTTGGATTGCGCGTATTCTCAGCACGGGCAACGACAGTGCCGATCACGGCGATTACATATTCGCCGCGTAGTTCCTTTGCTCGCGCGTGTGTTTCAGGCGCGACTTCGGCGTTGAAAACTACTTGCGTGATGCCGGCGCGGTCGCGCAGGTCGACAAACGTGAGCTCACCGAAGTCGCGACGCTTCGCGACCCATCCCATAAGCACGACCTGCTTCCCAATGTCACTGGACCGCAGATCCCCACAGGAATGCGTGCGTTCTAAATTTCCGAAGTTATCTAACATTTATGTTCTTAAGAACTTTGTGCTTTGTACTTTGAGCTTTGTACGGGGTCGCTGCCTCGCAATTAACAAAGTCACTAAGTTCAAAGTACAAAGCTCAACTTCCCTGCGCGATCTCCAGACGATTCCCGCCCGGATCGCGAACGTAAAATCGTGACCAACCTGGGGTCGGCAGATCGTCGGGCAAGATCTCGACACCAGCGCGCCGAAATCGCTCTTCAGCGTCAGCAAGATCGCTCACGGTGTAACAAACGTGTCGCTTGCTGATGCAATTCTCTCCCAACGCTTCCTCGATCGATAAATGGAGTTGCATTTCACCGAGTTGATACCACGCTCCACCACGCCCACGTGATGTTTCCGGTTTCGGCACCTCCTTCAATCCCATCACGACACCGTAGAAGTGCTTCGCCTCCGCTTCGAGCGCACGAGGAACGGTGACGTTAACGTGATGCAAGCTCGCGTTCATTTATTCATCATAGACACATTAAACTCCGCCGAACGATTGCGCGGAACACTCAACGACTTCCACTCCGCCGATCGGAAGTGCTTCGCCAGAAAAACGATCTGACCAACGTGATAGGAGTAGTGCATCAATTGACGATTGATCGCCTCCACGATCGTGTGCTCTTCACCACGAATCGCGACCTTCTTTTCAAAGTCTTCGGGACGCAAAGGTTCCAAAGCGTCAAAAACACATTTCCAGCCACGTTCCCAGTAGTCGATCACGGCGTCTTTAGTGGTCTGGGGTTCGATCACGAACTCCATGTCGCGCATGCGGTCTGGTTTCTCGCCATCGGACGTCAGAAAATCGGTCCAACGAGAAAACATGTTTCCGGCCATGTGCTTCATGATCACGGCAACGCTGTTCGACTCTTCGTCAAGTGTTACGAAAAACTCTTCATCGTTCAGTTGCGCGATCGCTTTCTCCGCTAGTTTCTTGTAAGCACGCAAAGCCGAAAGCGCATCATCGAAATAGTTCTGAACAATCGCTTCGCTCGACATAACCCGACTCCTTACTCTGCGCCTTTGCGCCTTTGCGCGAGAACCTGTTTCACAAACTCAGCCGCATCGCCTCGCGAGATCGCCTGCTGATCTCCGCTTTGCATATCTTTTATCGCCACCTGGCCTTTCGCCGCTTCCTCTTCACCGATAACAGCGACAAAGGCCACACCCAACGAAGATGCATACTTGAATTGTTTACCGAGCTTATCAGGCTCAGGATACAAATCAACTCGCAAGCCCGCGCTGCGCAGCTCCCGAGCGAGGGCGATCGAGTCAGAAACTGAATCGTCACTCCAGATCGCGACCATCACATCCGCGGGCGATGAAGCCACTTCCGGCGGAAACATGTTGCGTTCATCCATCACCACGAGGATTCTCTCGAGCCCCAGCGAGAACCCACACGCAGGGATATCCTGACCCAAAAACATCCCCACCAGATCGTCGTAACGCCCGCCGCCACCAAGACTGCCCGCAAGATCCTTCACATTGATCTCCATGATCGCGCCGGTGTAATACGAAAGTCCACGCGCCAACGTCGGATCGATCTTGACACGATGCGAAATCCCCGTAGCGCCCGCAAAATCGATTATCGACTGCAAGTCATCGACACCTTTTGCACCCAACTCATTATCGCCGACAAACTCGACGATCCGGCCGAGCACCGCCCTGTTCAATGCCTGCACGGCGTGATCGCCGGCCGCTATTTCTGCCGCGCGCTCCAGCGTTTGCAGACCTGAGAAGAATGAGAGCAAACGGTCGCCCGCCTGTTTATTAACACCACGCGACGCAAATTCGTTATTGACTCCATCAATTCCAATCTTGTCTAACTTGTCCAACGCAATAAGCGCAGGTTCGTGCTGGTCCAACGGAACACCAGCGACCGCCAGAATGCCCGTTAAAGCTTTTCTGTGATTAAGTCGAACACAAAAATCATTAAAGCCCAGACTTCTTAACACGTCACTCGCCGCTGCACAGATCTCTGCTTCGACAACCATCGAACGCGACCCGAGCACATCGACGTCGCACTGGAAAAACTCCCGAAACCTGCCACGCGCGGGCCTGTCAGCGCGCCACACCGGTTGAATTTGATACCGCTTGAAAAACTTCGGCAGCTTGTCGCGATACTCCGCAACTACGCGCGCCAGCGGCACGGTCAAGTCGTATCTCAGAGCGAGATCAGCTTCACCAGTTCCCTCGTGTACGCCTCGTTTAAGTATTTTGAAGATGAGCTGGCTACCTTCTTCGCCATACTTGCCCGTTAGGGTCTCGATGTTTTCCACCGCCGGTGTTTCCAGCGGCTCAAAACCATAACGCTCGTACACGTCTTTAATCACACCAATCACGTATTCGCGCTTGCGAACGTCTTCGGGTAGAAAGTCGCGCATGCCGCGCGCTGGTTTTGTTTTAGCTGATGGCATTACCTGAAAATCGAAAAACCCGCGTAGATCACAAAATGATTCAAGCCGCGATTAGAGCACGCAAAGGTCTGGTTCTCCTTTGCGTCTTTGCTCTTTGCGTCCAAAACTTACTCACATGCCTCGATATTCACGCGTGAGACCGACGTAGTTCTTCCAAAAATTTTCGAGTTTCGCGACCTCTTCGTCAGTCAGCGGCCGCTTCACTCGGGCCGGAAATCCCATCACCAGCGATCGCGGCGGGATAATCGTCCCAGGACTGACAAGCGAACCGGCAGCAACGAGCGACCTCTCGCCGACACGCACATCGTCGAGCAGAATCGATCCGATGCCGATCAGGCACCCTTGCTCGACGTAGCATCCGTGCAACGTCGCACTATGGCCCACCGTGACCTCTTCCTCCAGGATCGTCGGGTGCGATCCCTGATGGACATGAATCACAGAGTTGTCCTGGACGTTCGAGCGATCGCCGATGCGGATGTAATGAATGTCACCGCGAACCGTGCAGTTACACCAGATCGAGGCTTCTTCGCCAAGGTGAACGTCGCCGATGACTTGGGCACTGGGTTCGACATACGCGGTTGGGTGAATCTGCGGGTGAACCCCACGAAACGGTCTAATCATGATTTTGGCGAGATAGTAACATACACATTTGAGCTTGTGTTTGGGCTTTGTTCTTGATGATTCATACACGACTAAAAGTACAAGTACAAAGAACCAGGCATGTGCTAAATTGAGTCTATGACCCGACTCGCACTCATTCTCGTACTAGCTCTCCTGTCGACGTCATGCACGGGCTCACTATTCAAGGTAAAACCCGTAACAGCTCTGCCGCCACTGCCGTCAAACACGCGTAGCGCCGATGCAGGCGGTGTGACGGTTCGCGTGGCGCCTCTGCTCACGGACGAAGAGAGCCAGGAACTCTTCGAAGCGAACCTGCCGCTCGGCGGCGTCTTGCCGGTGCGCGTTGAATTAGTGTTTCAGAGTGGAGTGCCGGTGGAAGTGAAGCGCGCGAGGTTTCGTTTGCGGGATGCTCAAAATCGGGAATGGAAGCTGCTGTCTGCGAAGAGCGCCGCTTCGAGAATTCTGAAGGCGAACGGCGTCTTCCTCTACAATCCAAACTCGCGCAAACAATTTGAAAAAGAGTTTGGCGCGTATGCGATCGATCTGAAGACGCCACTCTCTTCCGGCGACACGCGCCGCCAGGGATTTCTCTTTTTTCAAACTCCGGATAAAACGCGCGGTGAGTTCCGGACAGCAATTGACGCTCACAATTGAGCGCCTTCCACAATCAGCCACAATCACCATTAATTAGGTACACATAAGGCACAAGATGATCGTCCTGTGCCTTATGTGCTTTTTTGTGGCTATCCTCTTGGACCAGTGGCCCTGACCGTCACCTCAGTCCCGGCGCCAAGTTCAAGATCGTTTCGACCCTGAATGTAAACCGAACCTGCGCCGGCGCCTGCACCAATCACAGCGCCGATCGCCGCGCCTTTACCACCGCCTGCAATCGCACCAATGATGGCGCCAACCGCAGTACCAATGGCCGTGCGCGTGACCGTCTGTTTGGTCTGATCGTTTTCGCGTACCGCACCTTCATTGTCAACACGAACGACGTCGCCATCCGGCTCGCGTACTGATTCGAGAATTCCGGCAAACGCATGTGATCTGCCGTCTCTCAACCTGATGGTGTCGAAGTCGAGCGTCATTTGCGAACGACCAGTGACCCGGCCACCGCGATCGACGTTTAGCACACGACCTTCGATCGTCGCGCCCTCAAACTGACCCGGCGAGCGAACAGTCATCGTGAAACGGTCGCCTTCGCGAACATTCTGCGTCGACAGATCATTGTTCAGGACTCCGACGACCTGCGTTCCGTTCGGAACGACGAAGCTTCCGGAACCTCCGCCACCACCAACTCCACCACCAACGCCCGAGTCTTCACGATTCGTGTCGTAGATATTCAACTGAGCTACATCAGAAACCGTATCGTAGTAGCTCCTGACTGTAACCGGTTGATTCAAACGATCGGTGTAGAGCGTGCGCGTCACGAGCAACTGCCGGCCATCACTGGATGGATCGAAAGTCACCGTGAAGTCGTTGGCACGTTCGCCGGTCCGCGTAATCGACAACCTATCACCTGATAGATCAGCACGGACACGAACGGTTCGACCCCCTTGCGTCGTCTCGACCTGTTCACGGCCGTCAGCAGTGAAATTGATCTGTGGCGCACGGGTAGAAACGATGGTTACCTGATTTCCACGGCGATCGATCGCCAACATCTGCGGCGAATCGAGTCGCCTCAACAACGAGTCGTAAACTCGCTGCCGTTCAGCGGCAGACAAGTTTCGTGTCGCGTCATCAACAATCCGGCGCACGTCGTCGCCACGGCTCGCATTGAGCCGGTAAGTGCCTGTCAGGTCACCACTCGTTCCAGTGCCTCCGCCACCAGGAACCGTCGACCAATTCCACGCGATATTGAACGCGCCGGCCAGACGGTCGAAATCCTGTCGCATTGCAGTCCAGTTGTTTTCAGTCTGATACGACAGGTTCCGATCAGAAATGAAACGGTCCAGGTATGCAGCGCGCTCGAGCACGTTGCGAACGTCAGACGACACCAGCTGGCGGCTATTCACGCGATTGCGAAGTTGGACCAAAGCCGTCTCGAAATCACTTAACTGCCGGCGAACCTCGTCGGCGGAATAGCGATCGTTGATGTCGCGGTTGAGATCCTGTCGCAAGTTGCGGCTGAAAGTGGCCGAACGGACATTCAGCCGATCTATCAACTGCCGCATCTGGACATCGCTTATGTTGTAATCGTTATTTCCACTGCCGACACCACCACCCCCCAACGCGTATCGAGGTTGTAGTTGCTTGCGAGTTGCTCTAGATCGGTGCGAATCGTTTGCCATTCGCGGCGTGAGCCGGCTCCGAGCCGGTTATTCACAAAGAAGTTATCGATCAACGCGGCACGATCCAACACCGTCTGCACGTCTGACGAAGTTGTACGGCGCGAACCCAGGCGCCGGTCGAGTTGATTTACCGCGGCCTCGAAATCAAGGATCATCCGATCGATATCATCGACACGATAGTTGTTTCGATCCGCAGCATTTTGCACTGCGCGCTGTAGAGAGTCAGTGCGCGTCTGGATGCGTCGCACCAAATCTCTAGTCGCAGCGTCGCTGGTAGCAAACTGAGCCATGGCCGACGTGGCCATGCCGGCCGTTACCAACGTTAATAGGAACGCCATGAAAATTGTTTTTCTGATTGAACTCATCTCGTCGCCTCCTTCAGACTTTTGGCCTGCATTTCAAACTTTGTGCCAAGCGAGTACAGGGGAGGTTGAAAATCGTACGTACTGGCTGACTGACCTTGAAACAAACACCAACAAAACCGCACACTTTTGTATATTGCAATGTAGGTATGCAAGCCCCATGGCAAATGGGGGTTGTTTAACGAAAGTGAAGGAAAAGGTTGACCCGGGGTGGCGGATCAACCTTTTGGGATATCGCAATAGGAATATGGCAACAGAGCCGAGCGCGGTAGCGCCGGGTCAAGTTCCACTCGGGCGCCATCTTGGTGTTGATCCGGGGCTACCGCGCTCGGCTCTGTGCTAGCAGCGACTACGGCTCGCTTGGGGGCGGCTTGTTTGTTCCTCGCTCGCGATTGAAGATTGACGTCGGCAACCATGACGGCATAGCTTCGTCATTCGCTACGCGCATCCCCATCACCAACATCAGCGACGCTATCGTGCGTGGGCCACTCCAATCCCAATCCGGCTTAACGACGTCGGTCGGTTGGTGGTAGTCAGTCTTAGCCCACTTCTTCAAACGATCGGTCCACGTCTTTGTTGGTCCATCAGGAGCACCAAGGATCATCAGTGCAGGAATGCCCTTCTTTACGAACAGGTAATGATCCGAACGGTAGAATGCCTTCGCTTCAGGCATCGGATCGGGGATGACCTGAATCCCGCTCGCCGCAGCGACCTCGCTCATCACAGGGCCAAGCGTAGAGTGCTCAGGCCCGTAACCAACCATCACTTTCACGGGTCCATAGATCTCGGTGCCCATACCGTCGAGGTTTAAATTCGCAGCGACTTGCTTGATGTCCCACGTTGGGTTCTTCACCCAGTAATCCGATCCGAAGCCGCCGTACTCTTCACCCGTGACTGCGATAAAGATGACCGAGCGTCGCGGTTTAGTCGCCGCTTTTGACATTGCTTCCGCGACTGCCAGCATCTCGGCGACACCGAGGCCGTTATCCGCTGCTCCGTGATAGATACGATTGTCCGGTGCGACGCCGTAAGCGTCGTAGTGCGCGGAATAGACCAGTGCTTCCGACTTGAGTTTCGGATCGGAGCCTTCGAGCAAACCGACAACGTTGCTGCCCGTGCCTGTGGCTTTCTTCAAACGCACCGTGATCGTGGCCTGCTGTTTAAGATCGATGGGCGCGAAGTCGTCCCGGTCAGCCTTTGCAAACGCTTCCGCTTTTGTGATTCCTGAACCGGCAAAGAGCTTGTCAGCACCAGCTTCACTGACCGCGATGAACGGCGGCAGGAATTCGGGCATCTCGGGATCGGATTCGAGTTGGACCCGGCGACGCGTGAGATAGTCGGCTGACTCAGAATACGAACGTTCTTCCGTGTACTTGTTTATAAGAATCAGGCCTCCGGCGCCGCGTGTTATCAGGGTGCGCATCACATTGAGCTGGCCCTGTCCTTTTTCCCATGCATCCTTGGCGAACTCGGGTGGCGGACCTTCGCGGAGTACGATTACTTTGCCACGCACCTCGATACCCGCGAGATCATTCCGCTTCTGATTCGGCAAAGCCGCGCCGTAGCCGGCGAATACCAGGCCGCCGTTTACGTTCTCGTCACCGCTGAACGGCGGCAACACGAAGAAGTCTGGTCCCAGCTTGAGAGTTTGCGTGCCGGCAGTGATCGCCGACTCAGTCGTTACCAATGTTTCCTTGAATTTTACGGCTTGCAAATAGGTGTTGTTGTCGCCAAGAGGTTTTAACCCAAGCTTCGCATATCGATCGGCCAGGTATGCTGCTGCTTTATCACCACCGGGTTGGGCAGTTCCTCGTCCCTGCATTTCCGGCGCCGCCAGCGCGTTAACTGTTTGCTTGATGCCTTCGACGTTGATGGTCTCAACAAGTTGGCGTTCGACCGCGCTCAGTGCCTTCGTCGTTACAGGCGCAGTAGCCTGCGTCCAACCGAACGCAGTCGATGTTGCGATCAGGAAGGCAAGTAGAACTGAAAAATATTTATTGTGTTGCACTGCTTTTGAGTACTCCATTCGTTATCCCGTCGATCCAAATCCACTCGCGCCGCGAGCAGTATCATCGAGCTCCGTGGCCCACACCGCATCCGGTGTAATGATCTGTTCAATTATCAACTGGCAAATTTTATTTCCCGCAGGCAAGTGGATGATTTCATCACTCGTGTTGTAGAGCAAACACAGCACCTCACCGCGGTAGTCCGAATCGATCACGCCCGACAACACATCCAGCCCCTTCTTCGCAGCCAGTCCGGATCTCGGCGCAATTCTTCCGTAAAAACCTGCCGGGATAGCTACTGCCAAACCCGTCCTCGCCGCCGCTCGCTGCCGGGGTGGGATCTCGACATCTTCAATGGCAAAAATATCCAAACCTGCCGCTAACGCACTTCCTCTTTGTGGCAGCACGGCACGCTGATCCAATTTTTTGAATCGAAGTATCGACATCGTGGCAAATGAGGAGGGCGTATTCTACTTGATCCTTCGCTGTACGGGTGAAATGTTTTTTCCGCTTTTCGCATATCCGATTAGGCAAAGCTAAAGAGTCGAGGAGTCTGCGCGAAACTTTAACTTTACCTCGCTCGATCTTCGCTAAAAATCTAAAAGGAGAATCTCGACGTGCTATCCCGGCGGCCAATACATCACCTCCCAATCGGAACGGTCCTGATCAATGCTTTTCTTTTGAACGCATTTTTTGGATTCAGCCTGGCGCTAACACCGGTCCAGGCGCAGAACCAGAACCGCGTCCTAATTATCAACGCCGACCAACCAAACGTTTGGACGCTGGAACAAGCGCACTATCTTCTGGCCCAGATGCACCGGCGAAACCTCGATCTCCGGACCAAGAATCTCGAGGAGTTGGATCCGAACGAGATCGCTGGTTTGCGTTTCGACGTGCTGCGAAGTTTGGTCGAGTTGGGCGTCTCGTTCGACGACGCAAATCGCGTCAGCAACCAAATGCTGCGACGCAATATGAACTTCAACACGGCGCGTCGAGAAGAATTGATCACGCGTCGAGCGCGTCTGCGCGACGAATCGCTCACCCTTACGCGAGAGATTGCAAATTTGCAAACTGCAAAGGCTGCCGCGACCACGGAAGAGACGAGTAATCGAATCGACGCAGAAATTGCAGCGAAGACAGCCGTACGGGCTGAGCTCGACAAAGAAGTGGAATTCATAGATCAAGAACTGGGAACTCTTTCTGCACCTTCGGGTGAGTTTCAAAGAACCGAGGCTGAGGTTCAGTTCGATCCGGAAAGATTACCTAAAAGCATCTTCGATGACGTTTTTCAGCAGGCCGCTGCAAGTCAGATTGAAAAGTTCAATCAACAGCCGAGGCTGAACGCTTCGCTCCGGCTCGAGAACTTTCTTCAGATGCAATACGAGATCATCGCCAAGCAGTTGACGCTGCTACGCGATGAAGTGGGTCCTGGCGAGCGTTTGCTGTTCCTCGAGTTGCCGCAGACTGTCAACGTCACCCACCATGAGGCTAATAACAAGTGGGCGCAATCGTGGTGGCGCATCGTAGGATACACGAGAAACAGAGCGCAGTTTAGGAGGGCGCCCGCGCAGCGAGCAGCCGAGGCACGACGCGCATCGGTCAGTCCCAGCCCCACCATCCGGTGCAAACCCCAGTCCCAGCCCCAGCCCCGGTGCAAACCCCAGTCCCAGCCCCAGCCCCGGTGCAAACCCCAGTCCCAGCCCCAGCCCCGGTGCAAGCCCCAGTCCGAGCCCCAGCCCCGGTGCAAGTCCCAGTCCGAGCCCCAGCCCCGGTGCAAGTCCCAGCCCCAGCCCCGACCAAGAGCGTTATCAGAATGCGCCTGAGTTAACCGGAGAAAAGGTCAGAAGGATTCTGGAAGGGATGAGGGGCAGGCGCGAACACACTCTTTTAGATACGAGAGTCACTCCGCTGATGGACGATGACGAATACGTTAATTTACAAATGCGATCACGGGCTGAAGTTCCTGTTTGGATGGGCGGCGAAGGCGTTATGATGATGCCGATAACCGATCAGACGGTGCGCACTGTTGAATTAATTCCGCGTCAAAGCTCTCTTAATGTCAATGATTTAAAATTGCGCGTTCGGTCCGGAGCGTTCACCGCGGTCGCGAGCTTCCTCTTCGGCTTTGGCGCGCGTTTGAACATCCAGCGGCAGCGCGAACAGTTCTCACAATTCGTCCAGCAGGAGCTTTATTCTGCTGCATTCGGCAAAGGGTCGCGCGAGTTTGGGTGGACCTTCACACCCATGCCAGGCACTGAACGATTACTTCCAGGTGTACGGACCACCTATGCGGTAGTTGTCGTTCCAACCGAGGCAACTTCACTTCTACTTCAGGCGAACGGATGTTATTTCCCGCGGGACGCCTACCAGCCAAATGACTTTAACGACACGGTCAATCCTTCCCGCTGGAACGTCGCGAACCGAACTAGTCGCAATTGCGGCGTGTCGAAGGCGTTCGTCGTACCAATACCAGTAGGTGGCAGTGGACGGAATGACTTCTTTGCTAATCGCATCTTCTATCGTACGGTCGATAAGGGGGAGCGCATAGTAGTGTCAGTGCATGGCACTAACTTTTCCGCACAGACTGGAGTGCTAGTCAACGGGTCTCCACTAACCCATGCCATCGGCTTAGCTCAACCTTTGATACGGGACGACAGCCAGACCGGCGCCAGGACCGTTGAAGACCTCAGAGGCGAGAAGGTTCGCGGTAGAATAGAACGGATTGATTCGGAGCAAATCGTCTTCAGCTTCGAAATGCCACCGAACTTTACAGGTACGCCAACCATCACCCTGGTGGCGCCAGGTAAGGCTATCGACCTAAACGCATTGCGCATGGAGATCAATGGTCGCCCCAACACAACCCTTGAAGCACTGGCAGAAAGAGGTGCTTCCCCTCACGATCCTATGTTCAATCTGGATCCTGACGCAGATGTACAGATCCAGGGTATCGAAGCGTTTTTAAGTCCAGACGGCAGAAGGCTCAGAGTAGTGGCAACTGGTAAAGGATTTGACGAAGATCAACCGACGTTCGTTAATGGGGTCGAGGTGCTAACCGCGCATATAACAGGAAACCTTATTCGTGCCGAAATTGACGTTACGCCGGACGAAACAGTGCAGTTGGTATTAGGGGCCGACGACAGGGCTGTCAAATCGAAGGCGATTCCCAACCCGGCTCTCCCGCGAGTTACTAGTGTGACGATCGTTAGTTACAAAACTGCGACGCGCCGATCACCAACTGCTGTCTTGATCGTTAAGCTCGAGGGCTCTGGCTTTTCCGAGTTTCTCCGGCCATCTGCTGGCACACTAACGCAGGTTTCACCTTCCGAAGCAGTGCTTCGGATCGAGAATCCAGCCGACATAACCCCGTTAGTGTTAACTGATGAGCGCACTGGCTTCACCGCCAACGTCGTGATCACACTGACGCGCCCAAGGCGGGTAGACTCGCCGTAATCTGGATGAGTGGTTACATCTTCGGTAACGTCACGCCGCGCTGGCCCTGGTACTTGCCGCCGCGATCTTTGTAGGAGGTTTCGCAGACTTCGTCGGACTCGAAGAACACAACTTGCGCGACGCCTTCGTTGGCGTAGATCTTAGCCGGCAGAGGCGTCGTGTTTGAGAATTCGAGGGTGACGTAGCCTTCCCATTCCGGTTCGAAGGGCGTGACGTTGACGAGGATCCCGCAGCGCGCGTAGGTGCTCTTGCCGAGACAGATCGTTAGCACGTTGCGCGGAATGCGGAAGTACTCGACGGTGCGTGCGAGTGCGAAACTGTTTGGCGGAATGATTACTGAGTCGCCTTTGATATCGACGAAATTCTTCTCGTCAAACTCTTTTGGATCGACGATCGTGCTGTTGATGTTCGTGAAGAGTTTGAACTCATCTGCGCAGCGAATGTCGTAACCATAACTTGAGGTGCCGTAAGAGACGATTCGCTTGCCTTCGACCTCTTTAACCTGGCCGGCCTCATAGGGCTCAATCATCCCATACTCGCTCGCCATCATGCGGATCCACCTGTCGGATTTGATACTCATTTGATTTTGGTCTTGGGTTTTTGGTCTTCGGTCTTAAAGAAGAGGCTCATTCTAAGCGTGCAAAGTACAAAGCACAAAGACCTAAGACCAAAAACCTAAGTCCCACCCTTCCGAATATTCACCATCCCATCGCCAACAGTGAATTTGAAATAAGGTCCACCGGCGCCGCTGCGGGCGCGAACGACACGTTCAGTGATTCCGGGTTTCTCACGCGAGACAAGTCCTTCATAGGTGTTGACGATCTTTCCTGTACGCAAAACCTCTGCATCGATGTCGCCGCTGAAGCCCGGTGGCAGATCCACGTTTATCGTTCCTGACGCGATGCGAATGTCTGCCCCACTGCCGCGCCAGCTTCGCGAAGGAATAATAAACGTGATCACACCGAACGTGACCGTCGTCGACAGAACACCGCCAGTTGCAGTCACCGCCGTTTCACTTTCAGTCGCAGTTACACGCATCGAGCCTTCGACACCCGAGAGTTTCACTGGACCATGTCCCGCGTTAATTTCGAGATCCGTATTCGACGGAACGCGAAGGCGATAATCAATCTTCCACGGCAGGTTCAGAAGCTTCTTAGGGAAGTTTTTAGCCGCGCGCTTCATGAACACGCGATCGTGTATGCCCGTCGTCAGCACGCTTATATGATTTAAATCTTCATCGAAGACGAAAGTGTTGACGAGGGCGAGCTGGTCCAGGTCGGCCTCCGTTGGTGCTTTGAGCTCGATGTTGGCTGTGAGCTCAACTTCATTGCGCGTCCAACCCTCTACCGTTACCGAACCCCTCGGCGCGCCAATCAGCGTAACCGTGCCGCCATATGCAAAGCGACGCGTTTCACGACGAGTCGAAGTGCGTGTGAGTAATTGAATCTCGGGGACAGTCTGTGGAAGAACCTCACTCGGGGCAACAAACAGGATTGCAAGAAGCAGCAACTTGAACTTTGTCATCGTGCTCATAGTAGCCCGCGTTCACACAATCGAAAAGAAAAAAAGGACGTTGCCTGACCGCAACGTCCCCAACCAATGATTGCCATAAAATGCGAAGTAATTACCTTCGCAGAAAAGTGATTTGACCGCTGAAGTTGGTCACTGACACGGACGAGCGACCGTCGCCGACATCGCCGACGTACCTTCTGCCGTCCTGCGTCTTGAAATTGTTGTTCCAAAAATCATTCAGCGCGATTCGGCGTGCAGATGAAGCCGCGACTAAACGAAAGTCGGAATCTCCCGGAATTCGAATCGTGATGTCGCCCTTGTTTGACTTGAATTCGTAAGTGCCGCCGCGGGAAAATTCGCCGTCAAAAAAGATGTTCCCAATAACGTTTTGCGCGATCACGTGCGAAGCGGTGATGTTAGTCAGTTCGATATCACCTTCAGACGATACGTGCGCCCGAACCAAACCGCTGCGAATGTTTGCGACGTAGATGTTGCCACGGCGCGTTTCCAGGTCCACTGACGAATTAACCGGAACTTGCAGCTTGAAATTAATATCGCCTACGTCGCCCTTCCCACGATTGTCGCTCATCACATCAATGACGATGTTTTGATCGATCTGCCGGGGAACGACCTGAGCATTCTTCGATTCAATCGTTGCCGTCAGGCGAATCTCTTCTTTATCCCACGACTCGACCACGATCGTGCCCGAAATATTTCGCAGCTCGATGCGAACATTTTTCGAGGCTTGAAAGCGTTTGGAAAGCTTGTGCTGCGCCTGAACAATGAGAGAGGGCGACACCAACGCGAGGAGAGCGCCAACTGCTATAAAGCCGGCGCGAATTGATGGGCGCCAAGTTAAGAACCTAATTTTCATCAGTGTGGGGCTTTTAATCAAAACAAGTCTTAAGCGCAAGGGGATTACAGATCAGAATAATCTTTGAGTAACGTGACCTTGTCATTCAACCATTGGTTAAGCAACTGCTCGGAAACCTCATCGTGCGGATTTTGCTTCAATTCATCGAGCGCTTCGGCAACTGCCTGGTCGATTTGCGCATTGGCGCGATCAAACTCTTCACGCGTCTCCCGACTCCAGCGCGCCTTGTTCAATTCAATTCGCTGCTTCCAGTAATTGATTACCTGCTGCCGTTGCCACACACGATCGTTTATGTTCGACGCTTCCACCTCAGTAGGATGCACAGGAACCGGATACCCACCCCAACGACGCACTCCGACGACGGTCGCGAGCGAGACGAACAAAACAATCGCGGCTGCGGACGCTGCTAATTGCGGTAACGAAAGCTCCCAGGTGTGTCCCATCAACCTGCCAAAAAACGAACGTCGCGGTTCGGGGTTAACCATGGACTTCGCCGGTAGCTCCGCTTCGATGACGTTTCGAATGCGAAGCCACATCGCCTGTTCATTTGGCGGCGCTTCATAATGGCCTCGCTGCGTTTGGCAGAAGCCGATGATGGACGCCAAATCCCGGCGGACGCTTTCGCAATCCAAACACTGTTTCAGATGCGTATTGAGAGTGGACTCATCCCGCTGGCTAATCGTTCCGTCGATTAGATCGTGGATAAGTTCCTGACATATTTCGCAGTTCATTGCTCACTACCTTCGTTCTGTCTTGTTAAAACGCGCACAATCCGAAATCAAACTGTCTGCGGACAGAACCTTTTCCGGTTGTCTCAATCAAGGGAAGACTGCGTTGAAGCCTGACGCTTCGACAAACTTACTGCTGGCTCTTAGCTTCGAGGCTATTCACTCGTCTTCTGTTGCCTCAGAAGCCCGCGCAATTTCATCCTGGCTTTGTGCAATTGCGACTTCGAAGTACCAACTGAGCACCCCAGCATCCTGGCAATTTCCTCGTGTTCATGCCCTTCGATGTCGTGAAGCGTAAAGACCGTCCGATAACCGGGCGGCAGTTGAGCGATAGCTTTATCCAGCGCTATGCGGTCAACTACGGGCATGGAATTGGGGTTTTCCGTCCCTTTAACTATCTGAATCGGCGTTTCACCGTCTTCGGTGGTGGTCTCAAGACGCACTCCGCGTTTCCGGAAGTGCATGAGCACCTGATTGACTGTGAGCCGGTGTAGCCAGGTAGTAAAGGCGGATTCGCCCCGGAAACTACCAATTTTTCTAAAGAGCTGAATGAAGACCTCCTGCGCAAGGTCTTCGGCCTCCGACACATTACCCGTCATCCTCAGGCAAAGCGAGTAGACGCGACGATTATGGCGCTGGTAAAGCTCTTCGAAAGCTCCCATATCGCCCTGGGCGGCTTTCTGCGCCAGCTCATAATCTGTCGTTTGCGGTGTCTCGGTTTCGGCTGCGGTCACGTGTCGTCCGTTCGGGCAAGCTCGGAAGAAATCTCACAAAAACTTCGAGCTTGTTGGCACGATTCTCACGCTTCCGCGAATTTCAAGGGAGCGGCACTGGTTCTCAGAATGCCGCGTGGGGAAGCGGTGCGGAGGTCCAGTACCCTCAACGCGGCTTGTGATGCTGTCCTTCGCGCACGTCGTTGCCTTACCCGACCTTAAAATAGTGATTTCCCAGCCGAATCAATAGTTTTCGTACGGCTGGGTTGCAGGATAGGTTAGATGTGTCGTACTGACAAGCGCAAAGCAGTTCTGGGGCGCTCATTGCATGACGACTGTGCTTCTTGTGCTTTTTGTGGCTAAGATTTAAGGCGAAGCGTCAAGTCCAGTAAGTGCGATCGAGTGAACGATAACCAACAGCTTCGGAAACGTGATTTGAATTGATCGCTTCGACGCCCTCCAAATCAGCGATCGTGCGGCTGACTTTGAGAATGCGATCGTAGGCGCGCGCCGAAAGGCCGAGGCGTCGCATCGCGTTTTCGAGCATCTTTTCACTGTGTGAATCGATCTGGCAGAAGTTGCGAATCATGCGCGGTGTCATCGCTGCGTTTGAAAAGATCTTCTCGCCTGTGAAACGACGCTGTTGACGTTCGCGTGCCTTCAGCACACGTTCGCGGATTGTTGCTGAACTATCAGTTTCAGGAGTCGCTTCTCCTCGCAGCTCGCGAAACTTCACTGCGGGAACGTCGATGTGAATATCGATTCGATCGAGCAATGGACCAGAAATCCTTCCGACATAACGTTGAATCTGGTTTGGTGAGCAACGACATTCGCGCGTCGGGTCGTTCCAAAAACCACAAGGACAGGGATTCATCGCCGCAGCCAAAACAAACGATGCTGGAAAGGTCAACGACATAGAAGCGCGGCTAATTGTGACGTGTTGATCTTCGAGTGGCTGTCGCAAGACTTCGAGAACGCTGCGATCGAATTCGGGTAACTCATCGAGAAACAACACGCCCTGATGGGCCAGTGAAACCTCTCCGGGCCGTGGCAAACTTCCTCCACCAATCAAGCCCGCATCACTGATCGTGTGATGAGGCGCACGAAAAGGACGCTCGGTCACGAGCCCTGCGCGTCCAGTCAGACCAGCTACAGAATGGATCTTCGTCAACTCAAGCGCCGCCTCAAACTCGAGCGGCGGCATGATCGTTGGCAGACGTTTCGCGAGCATCGTCTTGCCGGAACCTGGCGGACCAATCAGCAGGATGTTATGTCCACCTGCTATCGCGATCTCCAAAGCTCGCTTCGCCGACATCTGACCACGAACTTCTTTGAAGTCGACTTTGTAATGTCCTGTGCGTCCGAGTATCCCGGCGACATCGATCTTCATCGGCTCAGGTGGATTGGACGAACGCAAGTCGGCAATGAGATTCACAGCGCCGCGCAAGTCTGCAACTGGATAAACATTGACTCCCGCAACCACTGCGGCTTCCTTCGCATTCTCCTCGGGCAGTATCAGATGACGAATCGATCCCTCACGCGCGAGCATCGCGATCGGCAGCGCGCCTTTGATTGCTCGCACACGACCATCGAGCGAGAGTTCGCCGACACACAGAACGTGGATCAGGTTGTGGCTTTCAGCCAGTTCTCCGTTGGCGCCGAGAATTCCCAACGCGATCGGCAGATCGAAGCTTGCTCCTTCTTTGCGCACGTCAGCAGGAGCGAGATTGATCGTGGTCTTTTGAAATGGAAAGAAGTGGCCGCAGTTTTGAATTGCCGCGCGTATGCGTTCACGCGATTCGCGCACGGCTGCATCGGGAAGTCCGACAATCGTGACTGGCGGCGCCTGATCGCTGTCACCACGAACCGGAGTTAGATTGACTTCGATATCTACGAGATCAGCGTCGATGCCGTAAACGGCGGCGGAGAGTGTTCTGAAGAGCATGTGAGGTGGCTCCTAACTTTGAGAATGAGGATTGAGATTTTACATCATTGCCAATTGCCAAATGCCGATTGCCAATTGGCTTCCTGCAAATTGGCAATCGGAAATTGAAAATCGGCAATGGACTTAGCGACGGCGCGAGGGTGCAGTCGCTGACGACGGAATCCTTATTTCCTGACCGGCACGAAGCTCTGCGTCAACCGGAATTCCATTCAACCGGGCAACGTCGTTCGCGTTGAGATTACGCGCGGCGGCGATTCTCGCGATCGTATCGCCCTTGCGAGCACGAACCTTGTCGATGCCTGGTGGAGTTGCCGGAGCGTCTACGGTGCCAGAAGTGTTTGCCGATGGCGTTGATCTCATCCATCGCGTGAGTTTCACACCGTTACTCGGCGCGACCAGCTTATTTGTCGATTTCAGATCCACGCCGCCATTCATTGCCTGAAGGTTAGCGACGCTGATGCCGGTTCGATTCGAAACGCTCTGCCAGTCTTCACCCGGCGCGACTGGAATCAACCTTGCGGTCTCACGTCGCTCAGGCGCGATCCGTTGAATCAACGTCGCAAACTGTTTCGCACGGCCACCAGGAATTCGCACGTCGTAGGTATCGCCCCGCGGAGTTACGTCGCGTCTCAACTCCGGATTCAAGTTCCGAATCTGCTCGACACTGGTGTCGGTAGCATCGGCAATCAACTGCAAACTCGTCGCTGTCGGGACACGAACCACGTCATAGGACCATGGAGCATCCGATTTGATGCCCTTGAATCCATACTTCTCAGGATTCTTAGCAATCAGGATAACGGCGAGAATGTTTGGAACGTAGTTGCGCGTCTCCTGGGCGATGAATGGATAGATCATCCAGAAGTTGGGGCTGCCCGCACGCGGATATCGCGCGATCGACGTTGCCCTGGCCCGTGTTATACGCAGCCATCGCGAGTTCCCAGTTTCCTTTGTAATGCCTTGCAAGATCTTTCAGGTGTCGAGCAGAAGCACGAGTCGCCTGCTCAATACTATTGCGCTCGTCAATGTATGCATTCTGTCGCAGGCCATACATACGGCCGGTGCTCGGAATGAACTGCCACAAGCCCGACGCTGAAGCCCACGAAACCGCTCTCACTTTCCACGCGCTTTCAACCTGGCCCAACCAGGTGACGTCGAGCGGAACGCCTTCCTCGGCGAAGATCTTTCGCGCGAGTTTCATGAACTGACCGGAGCGACGCAGTCCATTTTCCATCGTCGCTCGACCACGCGGACCCTGGTAGTAATTGATGTATTGCTGAATTAATGGATTAAGAGTAAACGAGAAATTGACGTTCTTCTGAGATTGCTCTAACGCGAGAAGATCTTCACCCGAAACTTCTTTTTCAGTATCGGTGAGAACCAGCTTGCTCAACTCATCGAGCGGCGAAGGTTCAAACTTCTGATCGCGGAAACCGACCTGCGATGGTGGTGCAGGCTTTTGAGTCTGGTCCTGCGTGTTCTGCGCAACGAGTTGAGTGTTATCGGACTTGGTGCAAGCGGCTGTTGCAGCGGCACCTCTTCACGATAGATACGCTCAACTAACTCGAGATAGTACGTCTGCAAACGCTGACTTGCTCGTACGTCAAACCCTGACTCCAAAATGGAGTCGACTGCTTTATCAAACTCCTGACGCGCCTGCTCGCGCTTGTTGTCTTCGAGATTGAGCTTGCCTTTGCGGAAGTGATCTTCCGCGCGCGTCATGATCTGTGCGATCCGACCTTCAGACTGTTCAACTTCGGTTGGGATTGTACGGGCAGACGAAGCTACCGGAATCTGGGCGAAAGTGCTTGCCGCTGAAGCGACGAGCGCCGTTAGTAAAGCCACACGGGCCATCAAACGAGTGAAGCTCGCTGACATCAAATCGTCGTACTCCTTGATTTCGTAGCTGGTGGCTCCTCTATGATTTGGGATACTACAAGGACTCGCGTAGACGGAGCCAAATCAGGTTGGAGGTTACCACACGGTTTTTTAGGGTGTCAATTAAACGCCTGACTTGAAATACACGCCTAAACGGTTAATTTTTCCACTGAAACTCGAGCTGCGTGATTACTGATGCGACTCGTTCAGCTTCGGTTGCGCAGACTGGTCTAGTTAACGCTTCGACCGCGACCTCTCGTTGCATTTTTGTAGAAGAGCCTTGTGCTTTTTTGCGGCGATCATGGTCTGATTCCGTACACAGCAAATCCGAATCTGTTTCGCAACAAAATAGCTAAACTCCTAAAAGAGCAACTCTTATCGGGCTCTCTATGCCCTCGTAGTCCCGGGTGGAACACTGCTTGCCAAACCATTGCGTGGGTATGTTCCGCCTGAGTCATCAGACTAATCCAGGCGACGGAGTGGTTACTTTTGACTCTCCCAAACTTTCGATAAACGATTCCAGAAAATCTATGTCAACAGTTGTCAAACGAGAAACCACAGTACATGAATTCCCCAGGCGCGCCGACGTCGCGCCAGTCACTTCCAAGTCGCAGTTGTTCTTCAACCGCGAGCTCAGTCTTTTGGAGTTTCACGCGCGAGTGCTGGAAGAGGCGCTCGACGACCGGAATCCGCTGCTCGAACGATTGAAGTTTCTGTCGATCTTCTCTTCGAACCTCGACGAGTTTTTTATGATTCGCGTCTCCGGGCTCAAAGAGGAACTCGATGACGTAACATCGTGTCTCCCGACGGCCTGGGACCGGCCGAACAGTTGCGGAAGCTCAGGGAACGAACACTGGTGCTGGTTGAAGAGCAAGCTCGTTGTTTACGAGAAGAGATCATCCCGCAGCTAAAGGACGCCGGGATAGCAGTCGTTTCGTACGAATCGCTGTCGCGCCATGAAAAGGAAACACTGAAAGATTATTTCATGGAGAAAGGTGTTTCCGATTCTGACGCCGCTGGCAGTCGATCCGAGCCATCCATTTCCCTATATATCTCCGCTCAGCGTAAATATCGGATTGATGGTTCATGCGCCGGACGGCGTGAGGTCTATCAGCCGGCGAAAAGACGGGGAGTCGCGATTTGTGCGAATCAAAGTTCCGTCGGTTGTGCCGCGTCTTGTACCAGTTGGCTCATCGAGCTCTCGTTTCGTGTTGCTCGAGGAAATAATCGAAGCAAACATCCAGGCACTGTTCCCGGGAATGGATCCTGGTCCATGCCACCTCTTTCGCGTCACGCGCGATGCCGATATAGAGATCAGAGAGGAGGAGGCTGAAGATCTACTCAGTTCGATCCAGGAAGAATTGCGGCGACGAAAGTTTGGAACACCCGTGCGTCTGGAAGTTTCTTCGGACACGCCGGCAGATATGATCGAGTATCTGACGTCTTCACTGGACCTCGAGCCGGAAGACGTTTACGTGTTCGATGGACCACTTCACATTCAGGATCTGATGTCTTTGTATGATGTCGACCGGCCTGACTTGAAAGACGTTCCTTTCACGCCCGCAATTCCCGAATGGTACGACGAATATGATTCGATCTTCGATGCGATCAGAGAAAAGGATCGTCTGTTACACCATCCTTACGATTCGTACGACTGCGTAACAGGATTTATTAACCAGGCAGTTGAGGATCCTGATGTTGTTGCGATCAAGATCTGTCTTTACCGCACTGGTCCGGATTCACCGATTCCACCGGCTTTAATTCGAGCAGCCGAGCAGGGCAAACAGGTAACGGCGCTGATCGAACTGAAAGCTCGCTTTGACGAGGAACACAACATCGAGTGGGCCCGCAAACTGGATTGGGCCGGCGTTCACGTTGTTTACGGCATACTTGGCCTGAAGACTCATGGCAAATTGACCCTCGTCGTTAGGCGTGAAGGCGATACGCTGAAACGTTACGTCCACATCGCATCCGGAAACTACAATCCGACAACGTCGTGTACCTACACGGACCTTGGAATGTTTACTGTCGACGACGCGATCGGTCGCGACGCGACTGAGCTGTTCAATTATCTGACTGGTTTTTCAGAACAGACTGACTACCGGCGACTGATGGTGGCGCCTGTCGATCTACGCGAAAAGCTCAATTCGCTCTTTGATCGTGAGATCGAGCACCAGCGCGCCGGCAGGCCAGCGCATATCATTGCGAAATTTAACCGTCTCGCCGATCTACAGATCGTGGAGAAGCTTTACGAGGCTTCCCAGGCGGGCGTGAAAGTGGATCTGATCGTCCGCGGCATTTGTATCTTGCGTCCGGGAGTTCCGGGTTTATCAGAGAACATCACTGTGCGAAGTGTTGTTAGCCGCTTTCTCGAACACAGCCGCGTTTTCTGGTTTTCAAATGGCGGGAACGATCAGGTCTACATCGGCAGTGCCGACTGGATGTCTCGAAACCTGAAACATCGCATCGAGGTTGTTGCGCCAGTGAGTGAACCGAAGTTGAAGCGTTATTTGAGAGACGTGTTGCTCGAGACGTATCTCAGCGACAATACTAAAGCCCGCGAACTGCAACCCGACGGTAGTTACGCGCCGATCGATCAGGGCACTGAGGCCTCCAATGCTCAGGCATACTTCATCGGCCGCCCCGGCATCGAGTGACTTCACAGGATTTCAGGATAAATCTTGAAATCCTGTCAAAGTTCCCCTTCCCTCTAATAGCCCCCTCGGTAAAAGCTCTTGCCGTGGAGACATCATGCCAACAAAAAAGTTGCGAACGCTTATTGTTCTCGCGCTACTGCTCTGCCTCACTTCGATAGATACCAGCCTCGCGCAGAAGAAGAAAAAGAAAAAAGCACATCCGTCCGGAACACCAGTCCTCTGGCAGGCTCCCTCAGATATCTGCGCAACGCGATCTCTTTCTCGGCCCAGGCGGAGCAGCGATGCGTCCGGATCTGCGTCGCATCACGTTCATTAAAGAGGAGAAGGGCGGCTACTCGAAAAAGTATCGCGTTCGCGATGGCTCAGGACGTGAGTGGGTCGTAAAGATCGGCAAGGAAGCGCAGTCAGAAACTTCTGCGGTGAGATTACTTTGGGGCGTCGGGTACATCACCGAAATCAACTATCTCATACCGCGCGTCACGATCCCCGGGAAAGGAACTTTCAGCAACGTCCGGTTCGAAGCACGTCCGGACCGTTGGGACCGGAGCGGCGAGTGGAAGTGGAAACGCAATCCGTTCCTGGGCACCCCGCAATATCAGGGCCTGAAGATCATGATGGCCTTGATCAACAACTGGGACCTGAAGGACTCAAACAACGAAACAGTCGAGATCCGCGGCGGCAATAGCAACAACGTCTACTACATCATCAGCGATCTCGGCGCGACGTTTGGCCACGCGAGCACCACACCACTCCTGTGGCGTCTGACGAGAAGCCGTAACAGTCCAGCCAAATACGCAAAGTCGAAATTCCTCGAGAAGGTGAAAGGCGATCGTGTGGTGCTGCACTTCGGCGGGAAAAATCGCGGCATCATGAAAGACATTTCAATTAACGACGCCCAGTGGATGGGCAATTGGTTGTCGCAACTTACCGACCGTCAACTCCACGACGCTTTTAGAGCAGCGAACTATCGACCAGACGAGATCGACCTGCTCGCACGAACTGTGCGCGAAAGGACGAACGAACTGGTGAGTCTGAGGCCGAGTATTCAATTCGGTAGAAACGAATAAGACAACTCCATGCCTAACAACAAGAAAAGAAGACAAGAAATAATCACGCTTGTGGTCGTTTTTGCTGGTGTAGTTCTGCTAAGCGCATCTGTGGTCTATTTCCTCAGCGGCGGCCGTCGGACGCCTCCAGAACGCGCAACTCCGGAAACAGTTAGACCAACGCCATCAGGTCAACAACCCGATGCCGTATTCGGGCTACCGGATCAACGCACGCCGGCAGCGCCTCCCGCTTCGGCCGGCGACACTTTTATTGACCGGCTGTTTGGCAGCCGCCATAGTGAAGCCTACCTGGCTGGTGATAGCTGGCTACAAACGATGGGCAGAATTTCACTGAGATTTCTTCTCGCAGCGCTGCTGGGTGCCGCCCTTGCGTATCGTCCACGAAAGCGAATTCTTGCTCTCAAGCGCAACCCTTACGTTGCGCAAACTCAGATTCTGCTCGCTATTGTCGCGGCGGCATTGATGATCGTAGTCGGAGATAATGCGGCGCGCGCGTTTGGAATCTTCGCTGCTGTTTCGCTGGTGCGATTCAGGACCAACATTCGAGATCCTAAGGAAATTACTGTTCTACTAATCAGCCTGGCCTTAGGTCTTGCTTCCGGAGTCGGTCGTTGGGATCTGGCACTAGTGCTTGCGTTGTTTTCGTTGATAGTGCTTTGGGTGTTGGAATGGCGTGAGCCGGAACAGGTGTTTCGGTCGATGGAGTTGAAGGTGTTGACCAGGAATGTGGTCGCGACACAAAAAGCGCTGAGAGAAGTTTTCAAGACACACGGTTTCGATAAGGAACTGCGAGCTGTAGATCGTGAAGCGACTGAGGAGTCGCCTGGGAGCATCGTGTATTCAGTTGATGTAAGTCCGACGATCAGCACTGACGAGATCAGTGCTGACATCCTGGCGATCGACGGGCAAAACGTTCAGGGTATCGAGTGGGATCAGAAGAAGAGCTACTCGTACATGTATCAGTAGGTGCTTACAAGACTGGTCAAGAATAGAACAAGTCAGGAAGGGTGGCTTGCCCCCGCTGTTCGGTGAGCGGGGGCAAGCCACCCTTCCTGACTTGTTCTTCCAACCTTACAAATTCCTGACTTAAACTTTTACTTATTTATGCTCTCGGTGGTTGCGGTTGCAGTGGCCTTGTTCTGATGGCTCGCCGCGTAATCCTGGACGAATTTCTTGAAGTCGCCGTGTCCCCAACGAGTGTAGAAGTCGAACTTCTTCATCTCGCTGTAAACCTGGTCGAAATTCCAGTTGTAGTGATTAAACCGGTAAACGGCCCCCATCACGCCCGTTCGGTGCCGGCCGCCCGCGCAGTGTACAAAGAATTTTCCGGTGGAAGGATCGTCAACAAGTTTCAAAAACTCCTCGACCTGCGAGCTTACCGGATACTTCTTCGCGATCATCGGAATGTTCACGTAGCGCAATCCAGCCGCTTCCGCCTTCCCCTTCGAATACTCTTCCGGGTCCTCGCGGAGATCAACTACGGTTTTGATTCCAAGCGCAGCTAACTCGCCGTACTCATCTTCTTTGGGTTGAGCGCCACGGAAAAATCGCTCATCCATCTGCCCGAAATTCTTGATTGTTACTTTGGCAGGCGCCTTTTCGGCTTCCTGGGAAAATGCACTGGCTGAAGAAGCAAGAACTAACGCGATAGCGGCGAGTAGAACAGAAAGATAGCTGCGACTTTTTGAAACCATTCAGAAACTCCTTAAAAAATTAATTCCGTGACGGTCGTGACTAAGATACAACACACCAGTATGAGGTTGCACTTGTAATGTGACCGTATCAAACTCAAGCAGGCCGGGCAGTTGCGGCCTGCGGCATTCGCTGCGGCCGCGGTCCCGGGCTGGCTGGAGGAACAACTTTCTCGCCCAGTGCCTCGCGAAAGACCTGCCGCATATGATCTACAAAGACAAACCTAATATCTTTGAAAGGCTCTTTCGGCACTTCCTCCAGATCCCGGCGGTTCTGCTGCGGCAGAATAATAGTCGTCACACGAGCCCTCCGCGCGGCAAGTACCTTTTCTTTAACACCGCCAATTGGAAGCACATTCCCGCGCAGCGTGATTTCGCCCGTCATCGCCACGTCTTTCCGAACAGGTCGCGTCGACAATGCGGAAACCATCGCTGTCGCCAGCGTGATTCCTGCCGAAGGGCCGTCTTTTGGAATCGCACCCTCGGGGATGTGGATGTGTAGATCGTAGTTACTGAAGTCTTCCTCGGGGATATCCAATTCCTTTGCACGCGCCTTTGCGTATGAGTACGCCGCTTGAGCCGACTCACGCATGACTTCGCCGAGTTGGCCCGTTAGCACAAGATTTCCCTTCCCCTTCATTCTCAACGCCTCAATAAAGAGGACATCGCCGCCGACGGCTGTCCACGCCAAGCCGGTTGCGACTCCGACCTGATCCTTCTTCAATACTTCCTCAGGAATGATCTTAGGCGCACCGAGAAACTCGTGTACGTTCTTCAACGACACCCTGATCGCGCCTTTGTGACCTTCCGCGATCTTGCGTGCGACTTTTCGACAGATCCTTCCGATTTCGCGCTCGAGCTGCCGCAGTCCGGCTTCCTGCGTGTACTGCTGAATGATCGTCGTGATTGCGGTCTTCGAGAGGTGCAAATCTTTTGCAGTGACCCCGTTTTCTTCCATCTGCTTCGGGATCAGGTGGCGAATGGCGATCTCGCGTTTCTCTTCCTCCGTGTAGCCCGCGAGCCTGATCACCTCCATGCGGTCGCGCAGGGGGGGTTGAATCGTGTCGAGGACGTTCGCGGTCGTCATGAAGATCACGTTCGACAGATCGAACGTGACGCCGAGGTAATTGTCGCGAAATGAATTGTTCTGTTCAGGGTCGAGTACTTCGAGCAAAGCTGACGACGGATCGCCACGAAAGTCAGCGCCGACTTTGTCGATCTCGTCGAGCATGATCAGCGGGTTGTTGGTGGCTGCCTGTTGCACTGCCTGAATGATTCTTCCAGGCATAGCGCCGACGTAAGTTCTTCGATGACCGCGAATCTCCGCTTCATCGTGAACGCCGCCGAGCGAGAGACGCACAAACTTTCGATCGAGAGCTCGCGCGATTGAGCGTCCGAGGGAAGTCTTGCCGACGCCAGGAGGTCCGACCAAACAAAGAATCGGGCCTTTGGGTTTCTCTTTTAGTTTGCGAACTGCCAGCGCTTCGAGGATTCGATCCTTAACCTTTTCCAAACCGTAGTGATCTTCGTTCAGTACCTGTTCGGCCTTTTTCAGATCGAGGTTGTCGACTGAAGATCTGGACCACGGAAGATCGGTCATGATCTCCATCCAGTTTCGCAGCGTCGCTGTTTCCGCTGCGTCAGGATGCATGCGCTCGAGTTTCTTCAGTTGGCGCAGTGCTTCGTCTTCGGCCGTTTTCGGCATTTTCGAGGCTTCGATCTTTTCGCGGAATTGCGCAATCTCTTCGCCGAGTTCATTTCCTTCGCCAAGCTCGCTCTGTATTGCTTTGAGTTGCTGTCGCAAGTAAAACTCTCTTTGCGAACGATCGATATCCGCGCGTGCCTGGGTGTTAATTTCCTGTTGGACCGTTAGAACTTCAATCTCTTTGTTCAAGAGATCGTTGACGCGTCGAAGTCGCGCAGTGGTGTCGGCAATGTCCAAAACGGATTGTGCGTCTTCGACTTTGAGTTCGAGGTTGGACGCGGATAAGATCCGCCAAACGTCCGGCATCGTCGAGATTGGCGATGATGGCCATGACTTCGGGAGAAATGTTCTTCCCGAGATTGATCGCTTTCTCCATCGACGCGCGAACGTTGCGCACGAGCGCTTCAACTTCAAGCGAGCGCTCCGGAGGCAGCACTTCCTGCAGCACGCTGACGCGAGAACGCAGATACTCCCCGGTTGCATCAACAGATTCGATTTGAGCGCGAGCAAGACCCTGGACCAGAATTCGGATACGGCCGTCAGGCAATTTGAGCATGCGCATGATGACGGCGGCAGTTCCAACCGCGTAAAGATCTTCAGCCGTGGGTTCTTCCTTATCGAGGTCTTTCTGAGAAGCGAGGAGAATCATTCTGTTCTCGCCTAACGCTTCATCGACGGCCCTGATCGACTTCTCACGCGACACAAACAACGGAACGATCATAAACGGATAGATCACGATGTCGCGCAAAGGCAGCACCGGCAATTCGCTCGGGATCTGCAGTTGCTGATCGGTATCGGCTGCTGTATCGAGCGCTTCAGTAAACTCTGGTTCTTTTGTTATGGCCATGGTGTACCTTCGTGATTGCCAATTGCCAATTGCCAATTGCCAAACGCCAATTGCGAGCCATTGGAGTTAATCGGCAATTGGCAATTGGAAATCGGCAATTCAATCCGCGTTGCTGGCGTCCTTTACCGCCACCAGAACTTCCTCTCCTCTTCGATCCTCGATCTTTGGAAGGCGAATATAAAGCATTCCGTTCGCCAGTTCCGCCGTCGCAGTTCGAATAGATACGGTCCAGCGCAACGGCACCACGCGTCCAAACTTTCCGAAACTACGTTCAGAGCAGAGGTAGGAAATAATTCGTCGCCGGTTGGGTCGCCTTTTCTTCTCACCCCAGATTCTCAGCTTGTCATTGGTGACACCGATCTTGATCTGTTCCGCAGTTACACCGGGAAGTTCGATCCGGATACAGATTGCTTCCTCTGTCTCACAGAGATCTACGGGCGGCGCGAAGGTTCCAGATGCCAGCGGGTTTTCGGCTTCCGTGGCTTCCTGCAAAGCGGCGTAGAGACGTCCGACGCGGTCGCGCAGGCGTTGCAGTTCGAGCCGCTCAAGTCCGGTCGCACGAATAGGTTTGATCATTCCCATTTACCCGGTTCGTAAGTACTACTTGCTGCTCCTTGTCCGCACAAGGTGTTTTAGCTCAGTCATGAATTCCGAAACGTCTTCAAACTCAAGATACACCGACGCGAAGCGAACATATGCGACTTTGTCCAATTCTTTCAAGCGTCGCATGATCATCTCTCCAATCTTACTCGTTGGGCGTTCGCGTTCCGGAGATTCCTGAACATACTTCTCGATCGCATTGACGATGCTGTCAAGTTTTGTCGACGGCACCGGACGTTTTTCGCAGGCGCGCAACATTCCGGCCATCACTTTGTTGCGATCGAAAGTTTCTCTGCGACCGTCTTTCTTGACAACCATGTAGGGTATCTCATCGATGCGTTCGTACGATGTAAATCTTCGTTCACACCTCAGACATTCTCTCCGGCGGCGAATAGCGTCGCCTTCGCGTGACTCGCGCGAGTCAACCACCTTGTCTTCGAGATACGCGCAGAATGGACATTTCATTTTAGTTAAACCTCTTTAAGGATGGGGGAAATCTTTACGCCTTGAGGGCGCGCAGTTTGGCCCAAGTCAGATCACCGCGGATTACATAAAAAACTCCAAACAAAACTGCAGGACCAAAATCTACCAGGTGCAACACGATCGACAGCGCAGCCGCAGTCTCTTTCCTTACGCCGAGAAACAACAAGCCCGTCGCAGTGGCTGCGTGAAACGCGCCGGCAGCACCGCCGGGTGTCGGCACGAGTGAACCAACCAACGACCAACCCAGGACGAATATCGTTTCGGTAAATCCGACATTGAGGTCGAACGCACGCAGTACAAGCAGGTTCGCTGCGGCAATGCTGAACCAGAGTAAAAACGTCCAGCCGATCGTTTCCGCCAGTTCGCGCACGTTAACTAAAACGCGAAGAGCTTGCGCGAGTTGTTCGAGTATCCGCAGCATCAGTTCACCAAAACGCTGCGGAATGAAGCGTCGCGATAAAAGTCGCTCAAAGAACGGGATTACCGTCGCCGATCTGCTTCTGAACCAGGCTAGAAATACGATTCCAAGAAGAATCGCACCGAGGAGCGCAAAGCCTGCGGTACGAACTCGGTCCCAGGAGACGTCGAGCCCAAAGGGTGGCCTGAACCAGATCAGGTTTATCGCGAACATCAGCGCGACTGCGGTCAGATCGTAAATACGTTCGACGAGGATGGTAACCAGCGACGCGCTTGGCCTCACTCGAGGATCGCGCATTGAAAGCACTACCGGCCTCACAAATTCTCCGGCTCGTCCTACCAGGAACACGGCGCTAAAGCCGATGGTTGTGGCTGCGAACAGATCTGAAAAACGCGCGGCGCTCAGCGGTTTTAGCAGCGCGCCCCAGCGAAATGCTCGAAAACCGTAGGCGATGCAGATGATCAGTATCGCGGCGCAGAGCAGGTACGGATCTGAGTTGCCCAGCTCCTGGCGGACTTGAACCCAGTCGAGATTTCGACCAAACCACCACAGGAGAACGGATGCGAGCAGGCAAAGAGCGGCAAACTCGACGTATTTGCGATACCGTGGAAACCACAACATGTTGGGCCGGTCGCAAAGGCTACTACAGCGAACTCGTAATTGCCAATTGCCGATCGCCAATTTCCGATTTAGAAACCACCTGATTGGAAAAAATCGGCAATTGGCAATTGGAAATCGGCAATGTAGCGGCGTAAACTTTGCTGAACTTTAGTTTAGGGAGTGTCGTAAAGCGCCTTTGACGATTCGACCTCCAGGTACCGGAGAAGGATACGGTGGGAGCTGTTAAGGCTTTGGCAGTGAGTGAAGGAGCCGAGTTGGTTCGCAGGTGTCGCGCGGGCGACGGCGCGGCGTGGGAAGAGATTGTGCAGAGTTATTCCCGCCGCATTTACAACCTCGCGTACCGTTTTACCTCGCGCTCCGACACAGCAGAGGATTTGACTCAGGAAGTTTTCGTAAGGGTTTACCGTTCTTTGGATCAGTACGACCCCAAGCAGGGCGATCTCCAAAACTGGCTGATGAGGCTGGCTCGTAACCTCATCATCGACGATTACCGGAAGCGCCAGCGTACCCCGCACGACAACCTCGCCGACGATCTCGCCGATCACAGTTATCACCTTCATACCCGGACAAACTCGGTCCAGAAGGAGATGGAGCGTCGCGAGCTTGGGGCTCAGGTGCAGGCGGGCATTGATAAACTTTCTCCCGACTTAAGAACGTGTGTGATATTGAGAGATATTGAAGAGCTGAGTTACCAGGAGATAGTTGATCTATTGAAGATTCCGGAAGGTACGGTTAAGTCGCGAATCAATCGTGGCCGAATCGAATTGGCAAAGATTCTCCGGCGGATGAAGGTTGTTGCGATGAGCGAGGCATAGGTTAAAACGCTCCTTCGAGGCGGGCAGGCCAAAGAGGAGCAAAACGGAACCGAGCGCGGTAGCGCCGGGTAGATTAAGCGGCAGGAAGCGAAACTAAACGATGCTTTGTGTGGATTTCGAAAATCTTTTGACCGACTACATTGAGGGCGTAGTAGGTCCCGAAACCAATCGACTAATGGCTGCGCACTCGTTGAAGTGCCCCGTTTGTCATGAAACTCTTTCGGCGGTGAAAAGCGCAGTTGAAGCGTGCCGGATGGGAACGGTACCCACGCCTTCGAGAGAGCTTGAAGCTCGTATTCTGCAAAGGACAATGCCGGACACGGCGATGCAGTGTGAGGAATTCGAGGAATGTCTGACCGATTACCTCGACGGCTTCCTGCCCGCGCATCTCTATCACCGTTGGGAACGTCATGCAGCGCTGTGCGATCGTTGCACTGAACTTCCCGGTGAAGTCGTCCGCGCGATCGGAGCTTGCTACACGTACATTTCCGAAGAGAGGCCACTGCCGGCAGGTCTCAACGAAAGAATTCTCCAGGCGACGTTGGGCACGGTTACACCGCAGGAGATCAAAGCGCCGTGGACGTCACGCGCCGCTTCTCGGTTCCGTTCGTGGCTGGATCCGATTATTTCGCCGCAACTGGCGACTGTCGCCACAATGGTGCTCGCCGCGACGGTCGTGCTGACGAGTACAGTTTCGGCGGACGGTTCGATTGGCGGTGTCTATGCCGCAGGTTTGCAGCTTGCTGAACGAACAGGAGCACAGACCAGATCGATCAGTAACGACGAGAAGCAGCTTCAGGAGCAACCTCCACCACCCCCGGCACAAAAGACACAAAAGAACGGAGCGGATCAATCGCAGGAGCCGTCAGGCAAGAAGCCGGATGGCGATGGCCAGAACAAACGGTAGGAGAAGTAGGTTTTAAGAAATGATGTACTGTGGCTACCATGCTAAGAATCCGGCCGTCGTTCAGTGCAATCAGTGTGCGCGCTGGTTGTGTCCTGCATGCGATCACCGCGTGCGCGGATTTCCGTTCTGCCAGGACTGCATAGTCGCAGGAGTTGAACTTCTGCGGCATCACTCAAACGCAAATCCGTCGAGCATTCTGAGAAGAAAGAGTTCGCCGTTCATCGCAACGCTGCTTTCGTTTGTTCCAGGTTTGGGTGCGGCGTATAACGGGCAAACTTCGAAAGCGATCGTCCACTTCGCAATCTTCGCCAGTTTCTTTCAAATGGCGGTATTGACGCAGGGCGTTCACTTCTTCATTCTTGGCGTGCTTGGCACGTGGCTGTTCGCGGCTGTCGATGCTTGCAGAACAGCGCAGTTGATGCGATCGGGACTGGCGCCGGATACGGAAGACGATGTGATTACACGACGTCTTTACGGTAACCCACTGGCATGGGGTACTACACTAATCGTCATCGGAACTCTCTTCCTGCTGCATACGCTGCTGAGGGTTACGCTGCCGATCAAGGAACTGCTGCCGGTGGCACTCGTTGCACTCGGCGCTTACATGTTGTTTGATTACATTCGTCGCGGCAAAGCGTCGGATCGGATTGTTAGATTCGATTCGCGACGTCCACCACCGTCAGTGGTCGCGACGACAAAACAGGCTGAGACAGCTACGTTTCGAACTGGTGAGACGACGCAGCTTGGACGCAGAGACGTGACCCCGCTTCCATTCGAACGGAGATCATAGATTTATGAGTTGTGGCATTCTTAAAGCTTTTGGCGGACTCGGAGCAATTATCGCGTTAATCCTTCTGGTGATCGCTCTGCTAAAGCAACTGATCGCGCTCGTTGGATTTCTGCTTTTCTTCGTGAAGATTGCGATCGTCGTTGTTTTTGTGGCCTTGATGGTGATGATCGTGCTTGCGATCTTCCGCGGCCGCCGCAGGCGCGACGAGATTTAGACAGAACCGAGCGCGGTAGCGCCGGGTCAAACATCCTATTGAGCGCGCCTGATATGGATGTTTGACCCGGCGCTACCGCGCTCGGTTCTTTTCTTCCTGCACCTTCCTTACATTTTCCCGACAAAGTTGCAACAGTTTGGTGGCATGTGGTAGGGTCTGTGGCCTTGCAGCACCGGCCGAATGGGTTTCACCTCGGAGGGACCTTGGGGTTTTTAATCCATTCGCTGCAGATTCTTCAAAGAAGGTAATAAAGAACAACTTTCCCCGTAATCGCGCAAATCGCCCTTGGCGAGTTTGTGCCTTTCGGTTGTTGCGCGTTCGCTTTTTCTGCGCCAGCAACAGGAGCACGATTCAAGATGGCCAGAGAAGATCGCTTTTACGCCTTTATCATTGCCCACACTTCCCGTTCCCGAGCAAGAGTCCAGAGAATCCGAGTCGAAAAAAGGTCAGTAACTATTTTCTGCGCAGTTCTCCTCCTGGTTGCCGTCGGCCTTTTCTACGGACTCTACGGACTGACCCAACAAGCCTCTTACTGGCGGACCCATTTCGAAAACCAGCGTCTGCGTGCTGAAAACGAGCGCCAGAGACAGGAACTGGAAAAACTGAACAACCGCGTCGAGAAAGTTGAAGACACGTCTCGCAAGCTCGCCGAGAAGTCTGGCGTCGTAGAGGCAGGTACAAACTTGCCTGGCACTGGCGGCCCCGCATTGCCTATGGACGAGATGGCAATCGCCACCCTCGCCGCAAAGATGAGCAAGCTTGAAGACAACATGCGGGCGCATGAAACGATTTTGCGCCAGCGCGGATATACACCGACCGTCTGGCCTGTAGACGGAACACTGGAAGCCGGATTCGGTGGCCGGCGAAACCCCTTCGGTGGTGGCGGCTATGAATTCCACTCAGGACAGGACATTGAGGCGCCCTGGGGCGCGCCAGTCGTCGCGGGTGCTAGCGGGCGTGTCTCGTTTGTCGGTTGGCAAAACGGCTACGGACAGCTCGTTGTAGTGGACCATGGTGGCGGTCTGACGACTCGATACGGCCATCTGTCGCACATCGACGTGGAGTTGAATCAGACCGTCAGCCGAGCGCAACTGCTTGGGAAAGTGGGCTCAACCGGCCGATCGACTGGACCACATCTTCACTACGAGGTCCGCATTAACGATCAGCCCGTAAATCCGCAACAGTATCTTTTGCTGAGCAATAAGTCGGCGGCGAGCAAAGGTTCGAACTAAGCAATAAAACACGGTGGCACGTTTAACCTAAGCTTTCACTTTAAGTTAGCCCTCCAAATTTTCGAACTTTGTGTCTTGACAGATTTGACACGTTTCGCTAGTATGCGCCGTCGTTTCTATGCAGGAGGCGGCAGTTTTGGTTCCCGCATTCCCGTTCCACAAGCAGTACGTCAATGAGTTTCGTTAGTTTTGCCCCCGTAAGTCTGTGCATGATGAAATAGCGCTCCCCGCGCTTTTCACCATGCATTTTTTGTTGATTGTGTGTTTCCGTCGAGCGCCGCTTCAAGGCGCGACCCGGCTCACAAGCATTAACCAGTAGATGTGAAAGCCCCCAGGTGGGTTCGCGTCTGTTTTACCGAATCGTTAGGAGGATTCGTTGTTATGTCTAGAATAACCGGTAAGGTCAAGTGGTTTAACAACTCGAAGGGTTATGGTTTTATCGAGCAACCAGGCTCTTCGGACATTTTCGTTCACTATAGCGCTATCCAGGGCGACGGCTTCAAAACCCTCGAAGAGGGCCAGGAAGTCGAGTTTGAGGTAACCCAGGGCCCAAAGGGACCTCAGGCTGAGAAGGTCACGAAGATGTAGTGTCTCCCCGGCTTGCTCTGCATAGCCACTGACTGCTTCCGGTCACGGGTCCGGTAAGCTCACTAGAACAAAGGCGACCATGTGGTCGCCTTTGTTCTTTTGAACTAATCTTCTCTCTCCACTCCGGCTTTAAAGCTCACATGGCCGCCCTCCACGGCGACTGAGAACCGGACTCGATCGCAACCGAACTGCTGCTTGAGCCCATCTGCTTTCGAAGCTATCAAACGATGAAACTTGGGAAAGGAGAGATCTTCTGTCGGTTCGCCGCAGCTTCGCTTCGCTTCGACAAGCGAATTGTAGAGATTCTTTAGGACTTCGACTTCGTGATGCGCGTCGGCGCAAACAAACGAGACTGGTTCAATTTGCTGCGGCATTGTTTCTTTTTTCACGTGCGCACGCGCGGCCGAGATCGCGTCGCGACCCTCTTCACGCCCCTGCATCGTGCGCCGCCACAGATCGCGAAACGCGTTGTAGCGAGCGGCCAAAGAGTTGTAGCGATATCGCTGAGCGTAGGTTAACGAGCGATCGTCGGCGAGCCGTTTTAGCAGAGTTTCGACGCGGCCTTTGGTATCGTAAGGCGGACGCTTCGCACCGCCGTTGAAGAAGATGTCAAACTCCACCCTCAGGCGACGAATATCGTCTTCGAGGCGCGTGAGCTGTTCGTCAGGCGTCGGCTGGTTGTCGGTGAATTTGCTCTTGGCTTGCGCCTGGAGTTTTGATCTGAGTAGCTTGTTATCTCGTAATCCCACGAATTGATCTCCTGAGCGAGGAAACTTGAGGCGGGGTGCGTCGATGGTAAGACGCGTCCCAAGCAGCATAGGAGGTTGAAAACAGGTGTGTCAACACCTTATTCTCAACCCCCTGAATCCTATGGTAAAGCCTGAAAAACAAGCGAGCCTGCGTCACGTACCGTCCGTTGATCAATTACTGCGGAGTGATGCTGCGCGAGAACTGCGGGAAATGGTCGGGCTGAGAAGGTTGACCAATATCGCACGCGCAGTCACAGCCGAAGTTCGGGCATTGGTCCGCAGCGATCAGTTGAATGGTGACGACGCAGAGGGCTTGCTTTCTGAAGCGATTAAGCGTCTGCAAGCGAGTGTTCGTTCTGAAGGTCAGGCTGGTCTGAAGAGTGTAATCAACGCAACCGGAGTCATACTTCATACCAATCTCGGCCGCGCTCCGTTGTCGCAAGCCGCGCGCGAAGCGATCGCTCAAGCCACTGGTTATTGCACGCTGGAATACGATCTCGCGAGCGGCGCGCGCGGCGGGCGCGCGGCGAGAGTTGAGTCGCTGCTGAAAGACTTGACCGGCGCGGAAGATGCACTGGTTGTTAACAACTGCGCAGCCGCCGCACTCCTGATCCTGAAAGTGCTTGCTGGAGACGGAGATACGATCGTCTCTCGTGGAGAACTGGTGGAGATCGGCGGCGACTTTCGCGTGCCTGATGTGATGGCGAGTTCCGGCACTCGCATGGTTGAAGTCGGCACCACTAACCGGACTCATCTCGAAGATTACCAGCGCGCGATCAATGCAGACACGCGACTGATCATGCGGGTGCATCCGTCAAACTATCGCATCGTAGGTTTTGCGAGTTCGCCTGCGAGTGCTGAGCTTGCGACACTTGCGCACGAAGCGGGGCTTGCGCTGTACGAAGACGCCGGCTCGGGCCAACTGAGTGATTTGCGGAAATATGGCGTAGTTGACGAGCCGATTGTGCGCGATATTGTTGAGAGTGGAGTTGATGTAGTTTCGTTTAGTGGTGACAAGCTGCTCGGATCGGCCCAGGCCGGGTTGATCGTGGGTAAGCACGCAATCGTCTCACGACTGCGAAAGCACCCGCTGTATCGCGCGCTTCGTAGCGACAAGCTACGACTGGCAGCGTTGGAGGCGACGCTTGTTTCACATCAAAAGGATCGCGCTCGTGAAGAAGTGCCGGTGATTCAGATGCTGTCGCTCACTGCGGAGGAACTCGAGCAACGCGCGCGCAATTTGATCGAAGCAGTTCCGCAGACTGACCTCCAGCTCGAACTGGTGCCGGGCGAGTCTGCGATTGGCGGAGGCGCCGGCCCACCTCAACCTTGCCAACGACGCTCATTGCGATCACTCATCCTACGAAGTCAGCTCAGGAAATCGAACACCAGCTCCGCTCATCCTCCCCACCGTCGCTCATCGCACTTACTCATCCGGCGAAATCAGCTCCGGAGCTCGAACACGTAGCTTCGCTCAGGCTCCCCACCAATCATCGCTCGCATTTCTGAAGACCGGGTGCTTCTGCGATCTGCGCACTGTATTCTCCGACGAGCTTTCAATAGTTCGCGAAACCCTGAAACAACTGCTGAAACTAGGTCCTATCGCTCTCATTGGTCCTGTTTAACTGGCTTCAACGCCGTTGGCCGTCGTATAATCCATTCGGCTTTTTGGCAGCGGAGCCGTAGTTCTTCCGAAATCCTTCCCAACGCGATCTCCGAGCTTGATTCGAGTAAAAACCCTACATTCTTACCTATCCGCGACGGGTCTCGGCTACGTGGCCGGCCTGACAGGCTACAGCTGCTGGCGTCTCGGCTTCCTCCCTGACCTGACCGCATTTTTCCCCATAACCCCAGCCGTCAACCTCACGAGTCTTGAAGCCGACCTTGCGGGGGCAGGCCTCGTCGGCTATTCGGTCGCACTTAGCCTAACCATAAACCGCCTGGGTCTGCGTCGCGCGTGGAGTTACGTCGCTCGCAAGTGTCCTTCTGGTAATCATCATTTACATCATCGGCTCGGAATTTGTCGGCGTCGATCTCCTGCTCGTACCACTGCTCTTCAGTGGCGGCTTGTCGCTGTTGCTCGTCCAGATAAATCGCCTCTGGTCGCTCGACCGCCAGTTCGCACGCACGCTGCTTAACTCTCCAGTCAGCACAAGCGACTCACGCATGGCCGCCAACGCGCGGCTCATGAGTGGTCTCAAACTCCTGAACACGGTGCTGCCACTGAACGAGGCAGTGGTCTTTCACTACGTCGAGTCAGACTCCCTCGAAGCCGTAGCGCGCTTCAAAGGCTCGGCCCCTAACGCACAAGATCCGCGTCGCAATTACGTCTGGCGCGAAGGCATTCAACTCTGTCAACAAGCAGCCACCAAAGGTGAACTGGTCAGTCAAACAACCGATGGTCCTAACTCAGCGACCGTCGCAGTGCCACTCCTTCACGAACGTGAAACTGCCGGTGTGCTGCTCGTGCGACTCGCTTCAGAATTCTCCGCTGACGATGCACCGTTGCTCGAAGCAGTCGGTTCGCAGTTCGCTCGCAACCTGAAACGCGAGAGTTTTTCGAACAACCCTGCCAGAACGCAACGCTTCAGTTACTTCTCGCAAACTGGAAACAAGCGAAAGCTCGACGCGCTGAACGTTTTGAAAGCTCTAACCGTGGAGCAGAAATGTGAAGCCGGCACGCTCGCGCACATCGACGACGGAGTCGCCATCGCCTACCTCGACGGGACACTCGCGCTCGTCAATCCAGCGCTCTTAAAGTTTGCCGGACTAACTTCAAACAAAGCCCTCGAGCTCGATCTCTTCGGCTTGCTGCAGAAGTTTCGCACCGATGTTTTTGACGAACCGGAGATCGCGGTGCGACGAGTGCTGCAAACCGGTGTCGCCTATGAAGGCGAACTCGACTTCGAACAGAAGGACCAGATCCTCAATCTTCGCATCTCGTTACTCCGCGAGCGCGACGACGCGCCCGTTGGCATCGCTCTTTACGTCAAGGATCTGACATCCACCAAAGAATACGAAAAGCTAAAGAGCGACATGATCTCGCTGATGTCACACGAGCTGCGCACTCCGCTCACGAGCATCAACGGCTTTGCCGAATTATTAACCGCGGATCAAACTCTTCCTGCGCAGGCGCGGGAGTTTGTGTCGATCATCGCGAATGAGTCTCAACGCATGTCGCGAATGATCAATACATTCCTGTCAGTGACTCAGTTGGAACGGAAAGACAAGCAGGAAGTACTGAAGATTCCTCTTCGACTCGACGAGGTCGTGCGCGACACGATTGCGTCGCTTCAACCAGTGGCAAAGAAAAAACGCATCCGCTTGATCGAACAACCTGCGCATCGCATTCCTCCTGTAGCTGCGGACAGGAGCCTGATTACGCAAGCAGTGAAGAACCTTGTGAACAACGCGATCAAGTACAGTCCGGAGCGAACTACGGTGACGGTTTCAACGGCGCTCGAAGCTGAAGCTGTTCGGGTGTGTGTTGAGGATCGCGGTTACGGCATTCCGGCAGAGGCGAAAGAGCGCGTTTGGGACAAGTTCTATCGCGTGGTCCGTGAAGGTCAGGAGAAAGACGAAGAATCGACGGGTTTGGGATTGTCGTTTGTGCGTGAGGTCGTCGAACAGCACGGCGGCCAGGTTGCGCTCGATTCAGAAGAGGGACGCGGATCGAAATTCAGTTTCACGCTTCCGAGACTCTAATCCATTAGACCAACGGCGGGGGCAAGCCACCCTTCCTTACTTGTTAAGTTCCTCAGAAAGGACAAGTCAGGAAGGGTGGCTTGCCCCCGCCATACGTGATGGATCTCATTGTCGATTGATAGTGCCCCGACACGTCTCGCTGCCACAGATACATCGCTTGTCGTCCGAATGCAGTGTCGACTCGTAATCGATCGTGATCTCTTCGCCGGCTTCGATGTCGCGCAAGCGCGATGAAGAGAATGTGATCGTAAAGGATCTGCATGAATGCGTTTGGCATGCATGAGTGATTTATGTAGTGAGTCCCATTTCCTCCGCGACTTCCATCCAAACTCCAGCGACTATTGACCTCACAGATTCGTAGCATCTTTCGATGTGCTCTGCGCCGAGCCTCAGCGTTCGAGATCTTTTCGCCCGTGTACTCGGCGATCTTGTGTCTCTTCTTGAAAGAATACAGTGGCGAAGCAGCCCTTGACCGTGTATCGACGAGGGCCTGATTGCGAGTCCGGGAGAGAGTTTCAATCTGTGTAATCGGTGGATTGCTACTTCGTTTTGAATGTGCGAGCTATGAGATCAGTTTGATTACGGATGCGAGTCAACTTGTCGCGCAAACCTGTAAAGCGCAGAGCGTATATCGTGCGGTTGTCGGCCTGCAAGTAATACGTGCGGCCCAGCATGGGCTTACCGGTTCTGACGAATTCGTAGGCTATTGTGACGCCCTCGAGTTTGCCGGCGAATCTCTCTTCTTTGCCTTCGACGAAACCCGGCAGGAAACGCAGTGTCAGATCCTGATCGCGTCGTGCAAGCGCCGAAGCAGTGGTTCCAGCATCGACAACTTCCTTGCGAATAGTTAGATACCCGTCAAGGCGATCGCCGTAGACAAACTCCGGGTGAGGGTGACTGCCGTCGGGCTCCAGAATCGACTTCCACAGGGCCGAGGGAAGCTCGAAGGTGTACTCAACTTTGTCGTGCGTGTAGAGCTGTTGCGAGAACGCCAACGGCGTCATCAACCCGATCAAAAGCAGAGCAAAAATCAAAATCCGTCGCATTTTTCCTCCAAAAGCTGCCGCGCTGTCAGATGCCCCTGGCGAGCCTGGTCGTTGCTTAAGTCTCCTATGTGATCGCTGCAATAACTCTCGTCTGGATCGCGACCAACTGCTCAATTCCGTGCACGCCGAGTGCGACCAGTTCATCCATTTGCGCTCGGCTGAAAGGCTCGCGCTCCGCTGTTCCCTGAAGCTCGATGAAGCGGCCGTCACCAGTACAAACGACGTTCATATCAACTTCGGCGCGCGAGTCTTCGTCGTACTTGAGATCTAAAAGCGGGGTGTTGTCAACGATGCCGACGCTGATTGCCGCAACCTGATCGGTCGTTAACGATCGCGTGATCTTTCCAGTCTTTATTAAATGATTACTCGCTAATGCGAGAGCCACATAGGAGCCGGTGATCGCGGCGGTGCGTGTGCCGCCGTCCGCTTGCAAGACGTCGCAATCGATCGTGATGGTGCGTTCACCCAGGACTCTCATGTCTGCGACCGCGCGCAAGCTTCTCCCAATGAGTCGCTGTATTTCGTGTGTGCGTCCTGATGCGCCGCCGCGACCGATCTCGCGTGCGGTTCGTGTTTGCGTTGCACGCGGCAACATCGCGTATTCGGCAGTGAGCCAGCCTTGTCCCGAATTTCGCAAGAATGGCGGCACGCGATCTTCGAGGGAAGCAGCGCACACGACGCGCGTGTTTCCCATCTCGATCAGGACCGAGCCTTCCGCGTATGGAAGATAGCCCGGCGTGATGAGTACGGGACGCAGCTCATCCGGAGCGCGACCGTCAGTGCGTACGAAGCTCATCGTGTCCCCAAATCTCCACCGCCTCCAGAACAGACGGCGCCGATCCTAAGAATCTCTCTGCTACTTTAGCAAATCTTTCCGCCGCGTCGGTTACGTAAAAGTGGTCTAAATCATCACAGAGTTGGCGTTCCTGGTAAAGTGCTAAAGCGTCTTCGTGTGTGAGATCCGAGCTTTGAAGAAGTGATTCGACGTCGCGTGCGGTCGCAGCGCCGGAGTCAATCAGTTTAACGTTTGTTCCTACAGTTTCGCTGATCACTTCTCGCAGGATTGGATAATGTGTGCAGCCCAGGACCAGTGCCCCTAAAGTTGTTTTGTTGAACTCACTAAGATAATCGCGAGCGACGATCCGCGCCACATCGCTGTCGGCCCACCCTTCTTCAGCAAGAGAAACAAACAAGGGACAAGCGCGCTCGATCACCTGACCCGTTGCGCCCATTGCCGCAATTGCCCTTGCGTAAGCTTTGCTTTGAATTGTTGCTTCGGTGGCGATGACTCCGATGTTCGCGCCTTGCGCCACCTCGACTGCGGCGCGCGAGCCTGGTTCGATCACGCCCATGACGGGAACCTTGATCGCTGAGCGAATGGCGGGTAGTGCTAAGGCCGATGCAGTGTTGCAGGCGACGACGAGTAACTTGATTCCGTGTGCTTCGAGAAATTTTGAATTCTCGACGGCGTAACGTTCGACTGTTGCGAGTGACTTTGTTCCGTAAGGAACTCGGGCAGTGTCGCCGAGATAGACGAAGCGTTCGTTTGGTAAACGCTCGTGCAGGGCTTTGTAGACTGTTAAGCCACCAACGCCGCTGTCGAAGATTCCGATGGGAAGGTTGCGGTCCAAGTGATAGCGGCCTACTCAAAGATCTCTGAGACTTTTACTCGGAAACCCGGAATCGTGTCGTCGACGAGTTCGTCAGTTTCGTGAAAGAGCTTTCTGTAACCGTCAGCTCGAACTACCTCTACGGTTCGCTTTCGCGGATTCACGTTCCAAACAGACTTGGCGCCAAGCTCAAGCCATAATGCAGTCTTGCGCTCGACTTCCGGTCTTGTGTCCGATGGTGACTTAACCTCGACTGCGAGATTCGGCGGACCGGGTCGAAAGCCTAAAAGGCGAGCACCGACTCGGTCTCGCGAAATAAAAGAAACGTCAGGACCGAGCACTGTGTCTGGATCGCTTTCTAGTTTGAAACCGGTCTCTATACGTAGCTCGCCGAGATTGTTTGCCTTTACGTAGTTATGGAGAAGCGCTGACAAATTAACGGTAACAGCGCCGTGTTCGTCGCCTGGTGGAGACATTGTGAGGAGTTCTCCTTTTATGAGTTCGTAACGATGTGAGTCGTCGTTTAGCTTGATTAACTCTTCCGCAGTCATCAAGTGAGTTTGATTTGTCGTGCTCATGTCAACCTCTGGGTCGTTTCTAACCGAAGATTTCTGAAACTGCGACACGAAAACCGGGAACAGTGTCGTCGACGAGTTCGTCGGTTTCGTGGAAGAGCTTCCTGTCGCCATTTGGCTTGCAAACTTCAACTGTTCGCCGGCGAGGATTCACTAACCACACCGATCTTGTTCCGAGACCCTAACCACAGCGACAGTTTGTGTTCAACTTTACCTCTGCGGTCGCCGTGGAGATAACACCTCAACCGCAAGATCCGGTGGGCCCTGATAATAGCCATCCGGGCGCTGGCATACGATCTTGCGTTACAAATGAAACGTCAGGTCCCAAAACGGTGTCGGGATCGCTTTCAAGTTTGTAGCCCGCTCTCAGCGCAAACTTCGCCAAGCCGATTGGCTTTGACATATTGGCCAAAAACATCATGAGGTTGGCGGCAACCCGCCCGTGTTCAGACGTTTCGGAAGAGGCATCGTGAGGAGTTCTCCTTTTATAAGTTCGTGACGATGTGAGTCGTCGTCGATATTCATCAATTCTTCCGCGGTCATTAAGTGAGTTGTAGTGCTCATGGCTGTCTCTGGGTCTAATTAAGCGGGAGTGAGGGCTCCCGAAAATTTATGGTGGAGGCGCCGAGAATTGAACTCGGATCCAAAAACCAACGCCGAAGGACTCTACATGCTTATTCGCTTCTCTTTCTTACCAGGCGAACCTGATAAAAATTCGCTCAATGCCGAGTCAGTGAAGCGACAAGACCTCGACACGAGCTAGCCCGGCTTAGTCTCGCCCACTGCCACGGACCGAAGCAGCGGGCCAGCTCATCTAAGTGACATCTCCCTCCGCGCGCATGAGCAACTTGCGGCGAGACGCTCGGTGCTTAATTAGGCAGCGAGAGCCAATTCATTGTTATTGGCAGTTGTTTTTCCCCTACGCGTTTTAACGAGCTGCATAAGGAAGCCCGGCATGCATCGCAACGATCGCTCAGGTTCCTGTCGAAGCCTGTCGCCCCCATTTGCGTGCAGAGCCATTATAGAGACTGGTTGACCCTGGCGCTACCGCGCTCGGTGTCAGCCTTCCCGTAAGCTATAATTTTCCCCGTTTCTGTGGGTAGCCACGTTGCCCTCAGCCCCAGAATCGAGGCAAGTTGTTCCGGGAGAAAATCTACTAATGGCTCTAAATCATTCGAAATATTCGCCAACGGCAATAATCAACACACCTCCTGAACAACGTAGACACCTGCTGGCACGGCTTTGGTTACCAGCAGTTTTGCTTTTGGCACTCGCCGCGGGCGGACTGACCGGAATTATCGCCGCCTATGAGTTGAACTACTCGCGCGCCGCGACTGAAGTCGCGGCCCTCGCGACTTATCGTCCGAGTGTTGTCACGAGAGTTTATGCCGACGACGGTGAAACGGTGATCGGCGAGTTTGCGCTCGAAAAACGGATCCCACTCAAGTACGAAGAGATTCCGCAAGTTCTGAAAAACGCGATTCTCGCGGTTGAAGACGTTCGCTTCTACGATCACATCGGCATCGATCCGATTCGAATTGCGGGCGCTGCGTGGAAAAACCTAACCACTGACAGGATTGAAGGCGGATCCACGCTCACTCAACAGCTCACCAAGAACTTGTTCCTCTCAAAGGAACAAACATACACGCGCAAAGTCAACGAGTGGATTCTCGCGCTCCAGATCGAACGCTACTACACCAAGAACCAGATCATGGAGTTGTACACCAACCACATGTTTCTGGGCGCCAACGCGTACGGCATGGAAGCCGGAGCCGAGACCTATTTCGGTAAGCAGGCAAAGGATCTGACACTCGCCGAAGCAGCTTTGCTCGCGGGCATTCCGAAAGCACCGAGCGACTATTCGCCAACTTCAAACCCGGTCAAGGCAAAAGAGCGCCGCGATCTCGTGCTCGATCTCATGGCCAAAAACGGTTTTTGCAGCCAGGCCGAAGCTGACGCCGCCAAAGCTAAACCGATCCAACTCGCCGATACTGCGTACTATCAGGGACAACGCAAATCATCGCCGTTTGATTATCCGGTCGAGTACATCCGCCAGGATCTCGAAGACAGATACACGACTCGCGTAGCGCAGGGCGGCCTTGCCGTTTATACGACCATCAACGCGGAAGCGCAGAAGCGCGCTTACGAAGTCGTTCGCGCCGGTCTAAGGCAATACGATCGCACGCACACGGGATGGCGCTCGAACTACACGATGATTCCGACGTCGAATAACAACGGCCAGGGTCCGATCACACAACAGGAACTTACGAACTACAAGCATCCTGACTGGTACGGTAACGAGTATGAACCAGGTCGGTATTTGATGGGCCTGATCATGAAAGTCGATCGCGCGAAAAACGAAGCCTCAGTGCGCTTCGGAAACTTCACCGCGACACTCACGCTAGAAGCCATGGGCTGGGGAAAACGCCAACCAAGAGACGAATTCAAGCCAGGTCATCTCGCGGAGTTTGAGATCAAGGAGGTAGATGAAAAGAACCGTCGTTTGACAGTTGAGTTGTCGCAGATTCCCGCCGTGCAGGGCGCGATGATGACCCTCAACGCGAAGAACGGCGAAATCGTCACGATGGTCGGCGGCTACGATTTCTACACCAACAAATTCAACAACGCCACGCAAGCGTATCGACAGACGGGCTCGGCATTCAAACCCTTCATCTACACCGCGGCAGTCGAATGGGGTATGACTCCCGAAACTCCTGTCAGCGGAGCGCCGATCAGAATCGGCGACTGGCAGCCACACAACTACGACGGCTCACTCGGTTCCGGCGACATGCCGATGAAGACCGCGCTCGCGAAGTCGATGAACATTCCCGCGGTGCATCTGCTGCAAACAGTCGGCATTCAAACGGGCGCGCAAATGGTCCGGCGCTTTGGTGTCAAAGTTCCGATGTCGCCATACCTGCCATCGGCGCTTGGTGCGACTGAAGTGCCGCTCGATCAAATGGTCTCCGCGTATTCGGCGTTTCCAAACAAAGGCATTCGCGTTGAGCCACACTTGATTCGCAAAGTTTTGGATCGCGACGGTGCAGCGCTCGAAGAGTGGGAGAGAACCACCTACAAGGTGATGAACGAATACGTTGCCTTGACGATGGTTTCGATGATGCGAGGTGTAGTGACCGGTGGAACGGCGACCGCTGCGCAATCGCTCGGTGTTCAAGTCGCGGGTAAGACTGGCACCGTGAACGATCACACTGACGTTTGGTTCATTGGTTACACGCCCACTTACGTCACCGGCGTGTGGATGGGTTATCCCGGAAAGAAGAAACCGCTTGGCAACGACATGACGGGTGGCAAAGGCGCGCTGCCGATGTTCATCGAGTTCATGAAGACATATCTCAAGGACAAGGAGAAGGAAGAGTTTCCGAAGGCCCCGTCGATGCCGGAAGACATGCGCGAACTTTTCCGGCAGCGGCAAAGAGAGTTGGCTGCTGAGCGCGCAGAACTGACGGCTGAGGCAGAGGACAACGAAGACGAGAATGCTCCGCCTGCTACGGCCACCGAGCCAAAACTCGAGCAGGTGACGATGCCGCCACCGCCGAAGACCGACGACGAAACGGCAAATCCGCAACCGAAGCCTGAAGCCGCGACGCCAAAGGTTGAAGCGCCACCTCCAGCCTCAACTCGACCACGCGAAGCCGAGCCACCCGCGAAGAAGAAAGGCAAGAAAGGCGACGGCGAACCGTAGACAGAATCTTTTAGCCACAATTAGGCACAAAAAGCGCAAATGATTTTTGATCGCATTTGTGCTTTTTGTGCTTTATTGTGACTTCATGTCTCGGATAGTTTCATTTCTCCCATCTGCTACAGAGATGGCATGCGCGCTGGGTCTGGCCGACTCGATCGTCGGTATCACTCACGAGTGCGACTATCCTCCTGAAATCAAGAGCAAGCCGGTAGTAGTGCGCAATGTGTTGCCGATCGAAAAGATGAGTCAGAGTGAGATCGATCGAGCAGTCGCAGCTCGAATCCGCGAAGGCCAGAGTCTTTACGAGATCGATGAACAACTCCTGCGCGAGCTTGCTCCGGATCTGATTCTCACGCAGAACCTTTGTCAGGTTTGTGCGCCGTCCGGAAACGAAGTCTCGCAAGTCATTAAAGCACTTCCGAAAGCTCCGCAAATTCTGTGGCTCACGCCAAAATCGCTCAGCGAGATTCTCGACAACGTGCGGGAGCTTGGCGCCGCAACCAATCGAACCGCAGAAGCCGACGCTTTAGTGAACGACTGCCTACGCCGGCTCGACACGTTGAGAGCAAAGACGAGCACGGTCGATTACCGCCCGAGAGTCTTTTGCATGGAGTGGCTTGATCCAGTTTATGCAAGCGGCCACTGGGTGCCCGAGTTAGTAAAGATCGCAGGCGGCATCGACGAGTTAGGACGAGAACGCGGCGAGTCAGTGCGAATCTCGTGGGATCAGATCGCAGCATGGGCGCCGGAAGTTCTCGCAATCATGCCGTGTGGGTTCAACCTCGAACAGACAATGAAACAAGTCTGGAGCGTGTTTGGGTTATCGCAGCTCCCCGTTCTTCGATCTTCCTGCCGTACGCAACCGGCGCGTCTATGCGGTTGATGCAAACTCGTTTTTTGCGCGTCCAGGCCCGCGCGTCGTCGAAGGCGCGGAGCTGCTGGCGCGATTGATTCATCCGCAGTTATTTGATTCCGCAGCAGATTCAAAATTCGTCCAGCCCGTCGATGTCGATTTGCTGCAAGGTAAGCTCACCGAAGGCCGCGACTATTACAACGAAAACGGCCTGACAGTCTTCACCGCCAGTTACCTGCAACGCCGCGGTTACTGTTGCGGCAGCGGCTGCCGTCACTGTCCTTACTAAGCCAACCCTTTGTGCTTTTTATGCTTCTTTGTGGCTATACTATGCTTCTCCCGTAACTCTACACAGATAGGAAAGCAAGATTATGCGCGACTTGATATTTCGTAGTTCGGTGCTGCTTCTTGCCACAGCGATGATCGCTAACGCAATGAACTACAACACGAACGAGAACCCTTTATTAAGTAAGTGGGAAGGGCCGTACGGCGGTGTGCCACCGTTTGATAAAGTTCAAATTCCGCTTTTCAAACCCGCACTCGAAGCCGCGATGGCCGAGCAACTAAAAGAGATCGAGCAGATCGCCGCCAATCCGGCTGCACCCTGATTTCGAAAACACCATCGCCGCATTCGAACGCGCCGGCCGCACGCTTAGCCGCGTCGGAACGTTGTATGCCGTTTGGGGCGCGACGATGAGTGGCCCTGAATACCAGGTGGTCCAACGAGAGATGGCGCCGCGGCTCGCCGCCTTCAACGATCAAATCACGCAGAACGAAGCGCTTTTTAAACGTATCGAAGCTGTTTACAACTCGCCCGAGAAGGCGAAGTTAAACGCTGAGCAGCAGCGCGTGACCTGGCTCTACTACACGAATTTCGTTCGCGCCGGCGCGCGGTTGAACGCTGACGCGAAGAAGCGCCTGTCCGCTATCAACCAGCAACTCGCGGGACTGTTCACGAAGTTTAGTCAGAACGTGCTCGCCGAAGAGACGGATCAATTCATCGTCCTCAAGAGTGAAGAAGAACTTGCCGGACTACCGCAATCGCTACGCGATGCCGCCGCGGCCGCTGCCGAAACGAAAAAGCAACCAGGCACGTGGGTGATCATGAATACGCGTTCGTCGATCGATCCGTTTTTGACTTACTCGGATCGTCGCGACTTGCGCGAAAAAGCGTGGCGCATGTTCGTCAATCGCGGCGACAACGGTGGGGACAAAGACAACAACGCCAGCATTACAGAGATCCTGCAACTGCGTGCAGAGCGAGCAAAACTGTTGGGCTATCAAACACACGCGCATTGGCGCCTGGAAAACGCGATGGCCAAAACACCCGAACGCGCAATGGAGTTGATGGAAGCTGTTTGGAAACCTGCTGTTGCGCGCGTGCACGAGGAAGTCGCAGACATGCAGGCACTCGCCGACAAGGAAGGCGCGAAGATCAAGATCGAGCCGTGGGACTATCGTTACTACATGGAGAAGGTTCGCAAAGCGAAATACGATCTCGATCAGAACGAGGTCAAGCCCTATCTGCAACTCGAGAAGTTGCGCGAAGGCATCTTCTGGGTCGCGGGCGAACTCTTCAACTTCAACTTCACACCAGTAACAAACGTTCCGGTGGCCCATCCTGACATTCGCGTTTGGGAAGTAACCGATAAGACTTCAAAGAAACACATCGGTCTCTGGTACTTCGATCCGTATGCACGCGCAGGAAAACGATCCGGGGCGTGGATGAACGCGTACCGCGTCGCAGGAACGCGTGAACGGCGAGATCACAACCATCGTTTCCAACAATTCAAACTTCGTAAAAGGAAAACCCGGCGAGCCGGTGCTGATCTCCTGGGACGATGCAACGACGATGTTCCATGAGTTTGGTCACGCCTTGCACGGCTTGAACTCGAACGTCACTTATCCGTCAGTCGCAGGAACTGCGGTAGCTCGCGACTACGTCGAGTTTCCTTCGCAGCTCCTGGAGCACTGGCTCTCGACGCCCGAGGTATTACAGAAATTTGCGCTTCACTACCAGACCGGGAAACCGATTCCGCAGGCTCTGGTCGACAAGATTACCCGCTCGGCGACGTTCAATCAGGGATTCGCGACAGTGGAATACCTGTCTGCCGCGTTGGTCGATATGAAACTGCATCTCGCGGGCGACAAGAAGATCGATCGCCGACGCTTTCGAAAGCGAGACGCTGGCACAGCTTGGTATGCCGAAGGAGATCGTGATGCGTCATCGCACTCCGCATTTCCTTCACGTCTTCGCGAGCGATGGGTACTCGGCTGGTTATTACAGCTATCTCTGGTCTGACGTGATCACGGCCGATGCTTACGGAGCGTTTGTCGAGGGCAAAGGACCGTACGATCGCGCAGTGGCAGAACGGTTAAGGAAGCACGTCTTCTCGATTGGTAATACGATTGATCCGGCGGAAGGCTATCGCGCATTCCGCGGCCGCGATCCGAAGATCGATGCGCTGATGAAGAAACGCGGCTTCGCCACGAAGAGTTAAGAGTTAGCCACAAAAAGGCGCAAGAAGCTCAAATGTTGATTTAATCATTTAAGCTTCTGTGCCTTTTGTGGCTTGTTTATGCCTTTTGTGAACTAGTCTCTGCGGCCACCGAACAAGCGCAGAATAAAGAAGAAGAGGTTGATGAAGTCGAGATAGAGCGACAACGCTCCGACGATTGCATACGATCCGACTCGCCCGTCAGGCAGTGCCACCGCCATCTCTTTCAGACGCTGTGCGTCGTAAGCAGTGAGGCCAGTGAACACGATCACACCCACGACTGAGATTACAAAGCCCATCACGTCACTTTGCAGAAAGATATTCACAACCATGGCGATGATCAGGCCAATCAAACCCATAAGCATGAATTGGCCCACACCCGCCAGGCTCTTCTTAGTGACCGAGCCAAACACTGCCATCGCGCCAAACATTCCTGACGTAATCACAAACGCCGAAACAACGGAAGAGCCCGTGTAGATCAGAAGCACCACGGACGACGTTATTCCTACCATGGCGGCGTAAACCACAAACAGCACGGCGGCAGTGGTTGGCGCAATCGTGTCGACCTTCGCGGCCAGGAACCACACGAGTCCGATCGGCGCCAGCAGCAGAATCCAAAACAGAACTCTATTTAGAATCAGGGTCTCAATTAACGTCGGCGAGGATGCAACACCAAATGCGACCCCAGCGGTAATCAGGAGCCCCAGGAACATCCAGCCGTAAACTTTGCTCAAAAAGGCGGTAACCCGCACGTCGCGAACATCCGCCGGAACATACGAAGAAGATTCATTCCAACTCATCTTTAACTCCTTGTCGGGTAATCCCAACTATTTCAAACGCGCTCATTATAACATGTGTTCTTTTGTTGCCCTTTTGGCAGTAATATTGATTCGCCGAGCCCCGAGTCAAAAATGAAGACTTCAGGAGGACCTATGATTACGAGAAGCGTCTTTGTCGTGGTTGCTATCTTGCTGTTTGCCAGTCCGGCTTTCACCCAATTCGGGCAATCTAACAACAACAGGCTGACGGACCTCGCCGCCCGCCTCTCGCGTGAGTCAGGCGATTTTGCTGACCAGAATTACAGCGCTTACACAAACTCGTTCCGCAATAATCGGACCGATATCGAGGCCGTCATGGTCACGCAACAGTTTGCAGCGTCGTCACAGATCTTCTATCGCATGGTGGTCGACCGCCGGCGCAATCAGGAACTGCGCGACGCATTTGATCTGCTATCGATCCAGGCGCGAGCCGTGGAACGAAATAACCTGCAACGAAACTCGTGGTTCAACATTCAACGATTGATTTCGGATATCGCGCGCGAAGTCTCTTCCGATTCGTCCCCTGGCGGTGGCCCGGGTCCGGATACCGGGCGCGGCGGGCGCATGACGTGGCGCGGTCGTGTTGACGACGACGTGCGAATCAGGATTCGCGGCGGCTCTGCGGATGTCGAGACGATCGGCGGCACGCCCTACAATGACAGCCGGCCCAACTTTGATAATTCATTGCCTAACCGCCGCGTGACAGTTCGGTTGGCGTCCAAGAGAGGACGTGGCGAGGTCTTTATCGAGCAACAGCCAACGCGCGAGAATGATTTCACGGCGATAGTTCGGATCAAGGATCCGAGGGGCGGCGCGTCGGAGTATGAGTTTGAGTTAACCTGGTAATAGGTCTTATCGCTCCCTGCTCCTATTTCAGTTAATCAGAATTCTCGTCCACGAAGATCCACGCATCTCCGCCGCTGCCGGGATGCCATGACGGGAATCTTTCCGAAGTTCACGGCGCGAATGCGAACGTAGCGAGCATTCTGTGGCGGGATTGTTTTGACGAAGTCTTTCATCACGATCCCGCCTTCTCGATCGGAAACGTCATTCGCAATCGACACCGCTGGACCAAATGCTTTGCCATCCATTGAGAATTCAACATCCATGCGACTCGGCATCCAGATCCAGGAGCCTGCATCCTGCAAAAACCCTGCACCGATCTTCGAAACGCTCTCCACCTTTCCGAGATCGATCACGGCAAAGAAGTCCTTGCCTTGATAACCCTGCCATCCGCCACCACTCCAGTTCGTAGTACCTCGAATGCCGTCGATCAGCGCGAAGTCACCACCACCGGTGTATTGCGAGCTGTACTTCGACGCCAACGTGATCTTCCAGTCGTGTGGTATGCGATGAAATTTCGCGGTTGCAACGAGGCTACGCATACCGCCGGCGGCAATCGCCAACGCTTTCACAGTCACATTCCCATCGATCACAAACGGTTTTGTGAATCCTCGTGACTTTGAATCGGGTTCTGAACCATCAAGCGTGTAGTGAACTGTTTTCCCGCTGATCGGGACGAGGCTGATTGCAAGTCGATCGCGAAATGTCTGCGCCGGCGCTTTGATCACCGGCACTGGAACAAGCTCAGGACCGACGATACGCGACACCGGCTCGTTCCCTGCTCCAGTTCCCCATTTCAGATTCGGTCGTGAGCCCATCTGAAAAACGATCTCACCTCCGGCCATGAGATCGTCGTGCAGAAGAAACGACTTGTCGTAACGCTTGCCGTTGAGGGTCGCCGATTGAATGTAGATATTCCGATCCGAAATCCCACGCGCTCGCACAACAAACGACTTCCCATTTTCCAGATTGAAACGAACCTCCGGAAACAACGGAGATCCGATCGCATAAATCTTCGACCCCGGCGTCACCGGATAAAATCCCGCGGCACTAAAAACGTACCACGCCGACATCTGCCCGCAGTCTTCATTCCCAATCAGACCATCAGGTTCAGGCTTGTAGAACTCCTTCATGATCTGTTGAACGCGAAACTGCGTCTTCCACGGCTGGCCCACGTAGTTGTAAAGATAGGACATGTGATGACTCGGCTCATTTCCGTGAGCGTACTGACCGATCATGCCCGTGATATCTACTTGCTCGCGACCGGTAGTCCGGCTGTCTGCCGCAAACAGTTGGTCCAGCTTTTCACTAAACCTGCGACGGCCGCCCATCAGCTTGATAAGCCCGGAGACATCCTGCGGCGCAAAAAACGTGTACTGCCAGGAATTCGCTTCCGTAAATCCAAACGTGACTTCACGCGGATCGAACGGCTCAGTCCAGTTGCCGTTGCTGCGCGCGCGCATAAAACCTGAAACCGGATCAAACACATTCTTGTACGACTGCGCACGCGCGCTGTAGCGCTTGTAATCCGCGGTGTTTCCAAGCAAGCGCGCAACTTCCGCGATGCACCAGTCGTCGTACGCGTACTCGAGCACTTTCGAAACTGACTCGCGTTCCTCCTGCATCTCGAGAAAACCTTTGTCGATATACGCGCCCAGTCCTCGATGCTCTCTCAACTCAGCACTGTGCTTCATGGCAGCGAATGCTTTGCGCAGGTCGAAACCGTCGATGCCCTTCACAGCAGCGTCTGCAATCACCGACACAGCGTGATATCCGATCATCGTGTCGGTTTCGTTTGCCGCAAGCTCCCAAACGGGCAGGCGCCCGCCTTGTTCGTATTGCGCGAGGAAGGTCTTGATGAAATCGCGTGTCCGTTTCTGATCGATGATTGTGTAGAGCGGGTGCGCGGCGCGAAACGTGTCCCACAAAGAGAAGACTGTGTAATTCGCGAAGTCGCGCGCGGTGTGCGTCTTGAAATCTCTTCCGCGGTAACGACCGTCAACGTCCATGAAGAGATTTGGAGCAGTCATCGCGTGATAGAGAGCTGTGTAGAAGTTTGTTAGCTGCGCGTTCGTTCCGCCGGAAACCGTGATCTTGTTGAGTTCAGCGTTCCATGCGGCAGTCGCATCGGATCTGACTTTGTCGAAGTTCCAGTGGTCCAGCTCAGCTCGCAGGTTCTTCAATGCGCCGTCTATATCAACTGAGGAGATTCCGACTCTCACCAACACGGGCGCGCCTTGCCGAGCATCGAAGCGAAACCATGTCTTAAGGTTCTCTCCTCCGTGCGACGTAAACGGCTGCGAAAACTCGAGCGCGAAATAAACGATCTGATCTTTTGCCCACGCTCGCGATCTGCGCCAGCCGGTAACCATCGTGTTGCTGGTAATTCGAAGACCGGAGTCGATCAATTTGTCGCGGTGGTTGAGGTCGATGACGATGTTCGCTTCGTCTGTTCGAGGAAACGTGTAGCGATGCATTCCGGCGCGGGCTGTGGCCGTAAGTTCGACCAAAATGTCATGACCGTCGAGTTTGACTGAGTAATACCCCGGAGTGGCTGTTTCATTTTGATGTTGAAACCGTGAGGCGTAGGAGTCGGTAATGGCCCCTGCCGTCGGCATCAGAAGGATATCTCCGTAATCTGAGATGCCCGTGCCGCTTAAATGCGTGTGACTGAATCCATAAACGATCGAGTCTGAATAGTGATAGCCGGAACAGCCGTCCCAGCCGGTGAGACGCGTATCAGGGCTGAGTTGGACCATACCGTACGGGACGATCGCCCCTGGAAACGTGTGACCATGCCCTGCTGTGCCGATGAACGGATTTACGTAACGCGTGAGATCTCGCTGAGCAAAAACTTGAACGGAAAGTAAGATAATAAGGCCCGAGATGCTGACGAGTTGTTTCACAGGATTGACAGGATTATTCCTGAAAAGCGATTGCGTAGATTAATCTTTCGAGCGCTTGCAGATCTCTGAGATCTAAAACTTCTACCGGCGAATGGCTGTAGCGCCCAGGCCACGACAAACCCACGTGCAATACACCATAACGAACAAAATCCGAACCGTCGGTGCCTCCGTTCGTTGCTCCAACCTGCAATGGAATGTTTTGCGTGCGCGCGATACGAAGTATTCTGTCGATCTCAGTCACCGGTGCTATTGAAGAATTGTCGAGTCCACGAATCACCGCACCGTGACCGAGTGGCGCGTTTGCGAATCGAGTAGTTTCGACGGGCGAGTCAGAAGAAACGAACGTGTCAACACTGTAGACCCGTTTTACGGTCGAGCCATACTGCCGCGCGAGAGCCATCGCGCCTTCGAGACCTGTCTCCTCCCTCACCGACCACGCAAAGATAACTTTCCGTTTCAACATCGCAGGCACGATCCTTCGCGCCGCAAGAATTAGCGCCGTCGATCCCGCTCGATCGTCCAAAGCGCGCGCGGTAAAGCGGGTCGCGCCCAAACGACTCGCCCTCTTCAGTGCCGTTACAGGCAAACCAACCGCAACGCCACGCTCCTTTAATTCAGCGCCGTTATAACCAAACCACGCAGTCACTGCCTCCGGCTGTTTCGCAGTTGCGCTTTCGCGCGGAACAAAAACTCCGGTTACTGGAGCCTTGATCTGCTCGAAACCAACAAGTGCGGGCTGCCCTTCCCAGAGCGACGGAAAGAGTCCGCCACGCGTGCGCAGTGAAACTGTTCCGTCCGTCGCGATATTTGTGATCTCAAAGCCAACCTCATCCAGGTGCGCAATAAACATTACCGGATCGCGGTCTGGTCCAACCTCGAGAATCAGGTTACCTTCATTGTCAGTGCGGGCTTTTGACTTTGCCCACTCGGGAAGCGCGTTCTTAATTGCGTTACGAACTTCCCACTCATGTCCGGAGACTGAGGGAACATCGGCCAATGATTTAAGCAGCTTTGCGGTGTCAGAAAACGAATCCTGACGCGACGGTTGCGCGGTTAGGGTGATGTTGCGGATTCCGAGCCATGGGAAATGCTCACTCGGTCGGACAACGTTAGCCGCCTTGTAAACAGCCTCCCTTAGTTTCCGTGCATCGGTGTGCTTAACAGTTTCAACCAGCGTGCCGGCAAACTTCACTTGCGGCGCAAGAACTGTCAGGGAAGTCAGTCCGGTCGATTCCGGCAGGTAAGGAGGCTTATCAACTTTCCGTCGCAACACGCCGTCAGAATCGACCGCTGTTGCGTCCGCGATTTGGTCCACCAGCGTTACTTCATCAACCCGGCCCAGCGTGCGCAATGCTGCTTCAAGCCCATCATGACCAAAACTTCGTAGCGTTGTGAGAAGAAAGATCGTCTCGCCGCTGATCAAGTTTCCTCTTGTCGCGGCTCCTGCAACCGCTGCGCAGCCAACGCGCACACCTGCGAGTTGACCGAATGCGAAATCGTACCCGAAGTAGGACGACGGCACGTCGCGTACGACAGAATCAAGCATCTCGATCCCGAGCTGGCGAACATCCGCTTTTGAAGAAGCGCCAACGTCAACCCACAGATCGTCGAGTGTTGTCACTGGTGCACTCGCAACTCTTCCTCGTTGCAGGTGAGTGCTCTTAACAATGCCAACTCCAGGCACGACTCCGGAGCGCGTCAGAACTCTGATTCGCTGCCCTTCATGAAACTGAATCCACAGCGGATGCTGCCGTCCGCCGCCGACTTCGCGCAGCCGCAGGTATCCGTCGTCCGTGATCTCCGTAACTGCAAATCCAGGACGATCGAGCGCGCACGCCACGACGCGTCGCGGGCTGCCGCTGCCCTTGCGCAAAATCAGATTGCCAAGCTGATCACGCTTCCAACCCGGCATTTCACGCATGATTATGTCAGTGAGCAAATGCTCGCGACCTGGCGGTGCGTCGTTGAGAATCCAGCCGCTTAGGGCGTTAGCGACGTCGTGCGGTCCACCGTTTTGGGCGATGAGATTAGATGCCGATGCAAAAAGCAGCAGCACCGACAGTGCAAGCTTTTGGACAGGATTTTCGGGATTCACAGGATTCACAAGATAGCATTACATTCTGTACTTGCGCTCCATAAAATTGGTGCTATACTGCGTCCCCTCCGTCCCAGACAAACTCTTCAATCAGGGTCAGCACAGATTCTCCGATTCTGTTCTTGTGTGCGTTTTTCCTCCCCCAAGTCCGAAACGTATGCGATTCGAATTCATGGAATTCGTCGATGCTTGTGTATCCCGCTCGATTTCTGGCCGTAGCGGGCGGCTCAACACCCCGACACCCACCTACATTCAATCTGGAGGAGAAAAGTTATGAAGAAAGTTTGCGCGTTCCTTATTTTTGCAGGCCTCTGCAGCGTTACCTTCCTTTCGCAGCCCGTCAGCAGCAACAACGGTAAGAAAGGAGTTGGCGCCGAAGGTGCCAAGCTTCGCAAAAACGCAAATAAGATTGAGAACAATTACATCGTGGTGCTTGACGATACGGTGGTCGGCGAGAAAGGAATCTTCTCGATCGCGCCGTATATCGCTTCCGAACTTGCGAACTCGCACCGTGGAAAAATCAAGCATGTGTATCAACACGCGCTCAATGGCTTCGCAGTTGAAATGTCTGCTGAAGACGCTGAACGGCTGAGCCAGGATTTTAGAGTCAAGTTTGTGGAGGAGGATGGCACCGTCACCGCTGATGCAACGCAATCCAATCCACCGTGGGGTCTCGATCGCATCGACCAGCGCAACCTGCCGTTGAATGCTATCTACACCTTCAATTGGACTGGCGCCGGCGTCCGTGCATACATCATCGACACCGGCATTCGCACGGCCCACACTCAGTTTGGTGGACGTGCATCCAACGTTTTCGACGCGTTTGGTGGCAATGGACAGGATTGCAACGGCCACGGCACTCACGTCGCGGGAACTGTCGGCGGCTCGACATTTGGTGTCGCCAAGAGTGCTCTGCTTCGTGGCGTGCGAGTGCTCAACTGCTCCGGCTCCGGCTCGAACTCGGGCGTGATCGCGGGCGTCGATTTTGTGCGACTGAATCACATCGCCCCGGCAGTTGCGAACATGAGTCTTGGCGGCGGGGCTTCGAGTGCGCTCGATACAGCAGTGAATAACCTTCACAATGCTAACGTCACGATCGCCGTGGCCGCTGGTAACAGCAATGCCAACGCCTGCAACTCGTCACCGGCTCGCGCGGCAAACGCGATCACAGTTGGCTCCACCACGACGAGTGATGCACGCTCTTCATTCTCAAACTTCGGCACCTGTCTCGATATCTTCGCGCCGGGTTCGGGAATCCTGTCAGCGTGGGTCACTTCAAACACTGCTACTGCAACGTTGAGCGGAACTTCAATGGCTTCGCCTCACGTGGCAGGCGCGGCAGCCTTGTATAAACAAGCGAATCCATCAGCTTCCTCGACAACCATTCGCAACGCGCTCGTCAACAACGCGACGACCAACGTTGTCGGAAATGCCGGAACGGGTTCACCGAACCGGCTGCTGTATACGCTGTTCTTCTGAGACGCTAAACGCGGATTGACGCGGATGACACAGATCTGTTCTGATCTGCGTCATCCGCGTTCTTGTCTGTGTTCCTTAAAAAACTGAGGTGACCCCATGAAGCTCCAACGAAGTGTTGCTTTGCTCTGCGTCATTGCCTTGTCTGCGACGATGCTGCCTTTGAATATCGCTCGCGCAGCAGCCGGCTACCGCCAAACGACCCATCACGCATCAGGATTACGACTCGTGGCGATCGATCGTGGCCACGCAAGTTTCTCGTGACGGCAAGTTCGTGGCGTATGCCTATGTGCCGCAGGACGGCGACGGCGAGATCGTCGTGCGCAACATCGCTACCGGAGTTGATTGGCGAGCGTCGAGAGGGTATCGCCCGCCCGCGCCGCCTCCGGACGATCCGGGTACAAATGTTGCGGAGTTTCAGGCTGAACAGGCGCGGCTGATGCGACCTGTGTTCACCGCAGACAGTAAGTTCATAATCTTCGGCATTGAGCCAGGTAAAGCGGAACTGAATAAAGCGAAGAAAGACAAAAAGAAACCCGAAGACATGCCGAAGAATGGTCTCGGCATCATGGACCTCGCTAACGGCACTGTAACTCGAGTTGAAAGAGTGAAGAATTTCCGCGTGCCCGAAGATGGCCCAGGCTTTTTCGCATACCTGCTCGAACCCAAACCCGAAGAGAAACCAAAACCCGCGGATCCCAGCGCAACCCCAAGCGCGCCCCCGACAAGCACAGAACCGAGCGCGGTAGCGCCGGGTCAATCTCCCGAGTCACGCCCCTCTGGATCATCACGTGCTCCACGCGGTAAGAAAAAGGAATACGGCTCCGACCTCGTCCTGCGCAACACCAGCACGGGAACTGAACGAAACTTCAGCGACGTCCTCGACTTCACAATCAGCAAAGACGCAAAGACACTCGTATTCGCAACCTCATCACGAAAAGAAGACACAAACGGCGTCTACGCTGTAACAACCGCAACCGATGGTCCACCTGTCACTTTGTTAAGCGGCAAAGGAAAATATCAACGACTCACGTGGGACGAAGACAACACGCAACTCGCCTTCACGAGCGACAAAGAAGACGCCGCGGCCAAGCAACCAAAGTTTCGTGTCTATCACTGGAACCGCAAGGACACAGAAGCAGCCGAGGTCGTTTCGATCACAAGCCCGGGCTTTCGCAAAGAGATGGTCGTCAGCGAACGCGCGAATCTAAGTTTTTCGCTCGACGGCAGTCGACTCTTCCTCGGCACAGCGCCGCCACCTGAGCCGGAAAAAGATCCGCAAGATGAGATTCCCGCTGACGAAAAAGTGGTCGTCGATCTCTGGCACTGGAAAGACGATTACGTGCAGACGATTCAGAGAGTACGCGCGGAACAGGATCGAAATCGATCTTATCGCGCCGTTTACGATTTGCAGTCGAAGAAATTTGTCCAGCTTGCCGATGAGACGATGGAAGGTATTTCGCCCTCAAATGACGGCAGCTATGCGATCGGCTCTGATAACCGGAAGTACCGCGTGATGGCAGATCACGATCCAGGCTACAGCGACTACTACCTGATCAATACATCCGATGGTTCACGTAAGCCACTGGCAGCGAAACAACGCGGAAACTTCTCACTGTCGCCAAACGCGAAGTTCGCGCTCTATTTCGACGGCAAAGACTGGCATTCATACTCCGTTGCCGAAGGCACGACTGGCGAACCTCACGAAAAACATCCAGGCGCGCTTCTACAACGAACTGCACGATTCACCGTCAACTCCCGGTTCGTACGGCCTGGCTGGTTGGACTAAAGACGATAAGGACGTCTTGATCTACGACCGCTACGACATCTGGCAGATCGCGCCGGACGGCAGTAGCGCGAAGAACCTGACTGACGGCGTTGGCAGAAAAGACTCGACCACGCTCCGCTATGTTCGACTCGATCCGAGAGAGCGCTGGATCGATCCTGATAAGCCGATGCTGCTGCAAGCGGAAAATCAGGAAACGCGCGATTCGGGTTTCTATCGCGACAAAGTCAACAGCGATGCGGCGCCGCAGAAGCTGTTGATGGCCGCGAAGGATTTCAACAATCCAACGAAAGCGAAAGATGCTGACGTGCTCGTGATGACCGCATCCCGCTTCGATCAGTTTCCCGATGTTTGGGTCACGAACAGTTCGTTTAGAGAGTTGAAGCGAGTCAGCAATGGCGACGCTCAACGCGCCGCGCACACATGGGGCACGGCCGAGCTGGTGAGTTTTAAGAGTGTCGATGGCTTGCCGTTGAAAGGACTGCTGCTCAAACCGGATAACTTCGATCCGAAGAAGAAGTATCCGATGATCGTTTACATCTACGAGCGACTCTCGCAGGGACTGCACCAGTTTCGCAATCCTGGACCAGGCACGTCGATCAATGCGACTTACTACGTGAGCAACGGTTACCTGGTCTACATGCCTGACATTGCCTACACAATCGGGTATCCGGGGCACAGCGCGATGAAGTGTGTGTTGCCGGGAGTTCAGGCGGTAGTCGATAAAGGCTTTGTGAATGAGAAAGCGATTGGTATTCAGGGTCACAGTTGGGGCGGTTATCAGATCGCTTACATGGTGACCCAAACCAATCGTTTCAGGGCGGCAGCCCCGGGCGCCCTCGTGGCGAACATGACGAGCGCGTACAGCGGAATTCGTTGGGGGACGGGTTTGCCACGGCAGTTTCAGTATGAACGAACGCAATCGCGAATCGGCGGAAGTTTGTGGGAGTATCCATTGCGCTTTCTCGACAACTCGCCGATCTTCCGCGCGGATCGAGTTGAGACTCCGCTGTTGATGCTTCACAACGATGAAGACGATGCGGTGCCGTGGTACCAGGGGATCGAGTACTTCCTCGCGCTACGACGGCTCGGCAAAGAAGCCTACATGTTTAATTACAACGGTGAGAAACATGGGCTTCGCAAGCGGATAAATCAGAGAGACTACACGCGACGGTTGCAGGAGTTTTTCGATCACTATCTGAAAGGCGCTCCCGCACCGGAATGGATGGAGAAAGGCATTCCGTTCCTGCAACGTGAGAAAGAGAAGGAGAAGTATCGCGTCAGCGAGGAAGATATTCCTTAACTTGGGCGAGCGGGGGCAAGCCACCCTTCCTGACTTGTTCTTTTTATGCTGTTCGCTAAAAGTTTAGCCTGTTGGGGAAAAGTAGAGTGCTGGGGAAAGCACAAATCAGGAAGGGCGGCTTGCCCCCGCTCCCGGAATCACGAGACTGCTTTTAACCGGGCTTCCAAATTCTCCCGCCGCGTGCGGCTGAGGCGGAGTTTCCTGCCGTCTTGCTAAAATCACAATGTAATCGCCATTGAAGTGCGGATGCATCTCCTTGATCCGATCGAGGTTCACGATCACCGACCGGTGTATGCGCACAAACTTCGCCGGATCGAGCCTGGCCTCCAGATCGTGCATCTTTTCACGCAGCAGATGCGCCTTGCGACCGACGTGCAACTTCGCATAATTGCCGTCGGCCTCGATGAAATCAATCTCATCAACCTTCAGCAACGTCACGCGACCTGAGACTTTGATCATCACCCGCGTCAGATAATTCGTCTGTTGCCGCGCTCCTCTGCGCTCGCTGTCACGCTCTTCGAGCAACGCAAGTAGCCGCTTACTCAACCTGTCGATCTCGCGCGCTTCGATCTGCGACTTCGCGCGATTCAACGCGTGCGCAAATCGCTCGTCGTCAAAAGGCTTGAGCAGGTAGTCGAGCGCATGAACGTCGAAAGCCTTGAGTGCATACTGATCAAACGCGGTAACAAAGATGATCCCCTGAATGTGCTCGGGCCCAACCCGCGCGAGCACGTCGAAACCATCCATCTCGGGCATCTGGATGTCGAGAAAGATCAGATCGGGCGACAACGCCTTGATGGCTTTTACTGCCTCACGCCCATTGCGACACTCTTCGAGGATCTCGATCTGCGGATCTTTTTCGAGCAGCAGACGAAGATTCCGTCGCGCCAGCGGCTCGTCGTCGACGATCAGCGTCTTGATCTTCGCAGTCACGACGAATTCCTCAAAGGCATCACGATCACCACCTCGACGCCTCCGCCATCTCGATTACGAATGTCGAACTGGTGATTGTCGTCATAGAGTTGTTGCAAACGCGCTGAGGTATTTGCCAGGCCAATTCCTGAACTGCCGTTCAATTGCCAGTTGTCAGGCAATCCGGCGCCGTTGTCGTAAACAGTCAATCTCAAGTGACCATTTTCGGCGGCAGAGCTGATGCCGACCACGCCTGAATCAGCGGTGCGACCAATCCCATGACGTAGCGCGTTTTCCGTGAGCGGTTGGAGGATGAGGTTTGGAACCATCGCCTTCGTCGTTGCCGGATCGATGTTGAACTCGATCTGGAGTCGATCGGAAAACCTCATCTCCTGAAGACTCAAATAGAGCTTGATGAAGTTGAGCTCTTCTCTCAATTCAACTTCCTGCCGGTTTGAGTACTCGAGCGTGTGCCGCAGAAGATCGCTGAGTCCGACAAGCATGTTGACGGCCGCGTGGTTCTTGTTGTCACGCACGAGACCGACGATGCTGTTCAGAGTGTTGAATAAAAAATGCGGGTGCAACTGCATTCGCAGTGCATCGAGTTGTGCTTGCGCAAGTTGTGCTTCGAGTCGCGTGGTCACAAATTCGCGCTCGCGATACTTTTGATAGTAGTCGAGTGCATAACAAATACCGATCACGCCACCATAGACCAGCAGGTCAGAACCGAAAGATCCCGGAATGCGCGAAAGGAAACGTGGCAAAAAGAACTCGGGGCTCGAGCCCATATCATCGAAAGGCCTGATGATCAGAGTGATCGCTGTGGCCGCGGCGCTGTGAACGATAGATATCAACAGAAACGCCGGCAGGTGAACGAGAAGACTCGACTTCCACGCGCCGCCGATGAGCGAGTAACGGCGCGCGAGCCAGATTATTACAGGCGTCAGCGGCGCCCACCCCAGCCATATCAGGACGCCCCACGAGAGGACGCGGAACGGTGAATGGCCCATCTCTTCGAGGTGCGTCTCCAGATAGATAGGCCCGGCCCAGATCAAGCCGAGCACTGCCCATGCACCGATTATTGCCACCCACCGCTGCTTCAAACGATCCAACCCTTGCTCTGATATTCCATGTAAGTCGCAGTAGTCTGGGCCACTTCGCGTCCAAAATATCTCTCGACGACTCGCAGCGCGAGATCGATTCCTGACGTCAACCCGCCGGCACTTGAGACTTCTTCTTCCTCGACGAAGCGAAGTCCTCGTTTAAGCTTAACGTCGGGAAACGACTGGGCGAATTGATCGAAAAAGTCGTGATGCGTAGTCGCCGACTTGCCTGCCAGCAGACCGGCATTGCCAAGCTGAAACGCGCCGGTGCAGACAGACATGATCAAGTCCGTCGACGCAGACATTTTGCGCAGCCACGCGTGGAGCGCCTTGCCTCCTCGCTGAGCAGGCACGACGATGACTTTCGGTTGAGGCGCCGAGTCGAACGTGTAATCGGGAACGAGTTGCAACCCGGCTGATCCGCGGAGAGGCTCGGTAGTTTCAGACACTGTGTACAACTGAAACGGCATCTGATCGTCGTGGTTGCTGCCGCGGCTCGTGACCATCACATCCTGGAAGACTTCCCACGGACCCGCAAAATCGATCACCGTAACGCCTTCGGAGATCGTAAACGCAACGGGGATTTTTCCCTTCGCGGGCGGAGTCAGTTTCTTAGCGGCCGATGGCAGTGAGCTAGCTGATAACAAAGTGGGTACAAGTGATCCGGCAGCAACGACGACACCCAAACCCGCAGTCTGGTTCATGAATTCTCTTCGCTTCATATTTACCTCCATCGGCAGTTTAGTCGTGACGGGCGTAGTCAAGACTTACTTTGCCACCGGTTGATTGAACGGCAACATGAACCGCTGTTCAGGTGTGATGAAATGCAGCGGGGGCAAGCCGCCCTTCCTGACTTGTTCGGTTTAGAGTGCTCTTGGAAGTAGAGTGCTCTGGAAAAGAACAAGTCAGGAAGGGCGGCTTGCCCCCGCTCTGCGAATTAATACTTCGGAACGCGCGGATCGACGTCCTCGGACCACGCCGTGATGCCGCCTTTCAGGTTGGTCAAACGGCCCTGAAAACCGGCGCGCTTCAGCGCCTCGATCGCTTTCGCGCTGCGCACGCCACCTTTGCAGTGAACGATCGTTTCAACCTCCGGATCGATCTCGTTCATGCGTCCCACAACCTGGCCCAACGGGATCAACTTCGTTCCGGGTAAGCGCGCTATGTCGAACTCATGTGGCTCGCGCACGTCGATGATCTGAATCGACTCACCACGCAGGCGGCGCGCATTCAGTTCAGTCGCAGAGATTTCGTCAAGCTTCGCGGGCGGCGGCGTCTGGTGCGCGGCCATTCCGCAAAACTCTTCATAGTCGATCAGCTCTTTGATCGTTGGGTTTTCGCCGCATACCGGGCACTTCGGATCCTTTCGCAGTTTGAACTCGCGAAACTTCATGGTCCATGCATCGAACAACAGGAAGCGATTGATCAACAAATCTTCAGCGCCGAGAATGATCTTGATCGTTTCGTTCGCCTGAATCGCGCCCACGATGCCCGGCAGCACACCGAGCACGCCACCTTCGGCGCATGATGGAACCAGTCCGGGCGGCGGCGGTTCGGGATACATGCAGCGATAGCATGGTCCCTTCTCCGCCCAAAACACGCTGGCCTGACCTTCGAACCTGAAAATCGAGCCGTAGACATTTGGTTTTCCACTCAGCACACACGCGTCGTTGACGAGATAGCGCGTTGGGAAATTGTCGGTGCCGTCCACCACGATGTCATAGTTTCGGAAGAGCCGCATTGCGTTTTGACTCGTCAGCCGCGTTTCGTGCGTCTCGATCTCGATGTGAGGATTGATGTCGCGCAAACGATCGCGCGCTGATTCGATCTTCCGCCGGCCGAGATCTTTCGTGCCGTGGATGATCTGTCTTTGCAGGTTCGACTCTTCGACGACATCGAAATCAACAATGCCGATGCGTCCGACGCCTGCTGCCGCGAGGTACATTCCAACGGGCGCGCCGAGTCCGCCAGTACCAATCATCAAGACACTCGCCGCTTTCAAACGCCGCTGCCCCGGCATGCCGACTTCGGGCATGATCAAGTGACGGCTGTAACGCATAATCTCTTCATTTGAGAGATCTGGTAACACCTGGCCAACCTCCGACTCGATCACAGCGCCACCGGCAATTGAAGGGACGATCATGATCGTGTCGCCGTCTTTCACGGGCGTGTTGGGCCCGGACACGTGTCGGATGTCTTCATCGTTTAGATAAACGTTGACGAAGTTGCGCAAGACGTTTTGATCGTTGAAGAGATGTCGTCGCAGCGCTGCGTGTGTTGAGGTAAGGCGATCGAGGGCTTCGCCGGCAGTGTTTGCCTCGACGACGATTTGCGACTGTCCTGATGCGAACTGGCGTAACGGCGCCGGTATCGAAATTGTGACTGGCATAATTCACCTCGTGATTAAAAGCTTCTATTTCGCTATTACTATCTCTTCTTGATTAAACCGCGATCGATCAGCTTCCTGCTCCCACGAATACAAATCTCCAGACTGGCCCGGCGTTGTCGAAACGATGATGTACGAGTAAGTTGGCCATGCATGCTCGAGATCGTAACGCGATGGGATCGCGGTTGAATCGGGATGCGAGTGATAAAAACCAACCACCTCGAGGTCTTTATCACGCGCATACTGCTCACCCTGCATCAACTCTTTCGGCTCGATCAAAAACCGGTTTCGCTTCGCGCTCTCCTCGCGCGCATTCGAGATCGGATACGTCTCGCTGACCTCTTTTCCATCCTCGCGATAATGCCCGAGCAACAGCCCGCAGCACTCGTACGGATAGTCGCGCACGCCGTGCTCGCGAATCTCATTAAGTGACTTTTTCGTGATGCGGATCATGTGGATAACGCCTGATCGATGTCGGCAATCACATCGTCAATATTCTCGATGCCGACTGCAATGCGCACCAGCTCGTCGACTATTCCCCACTCGCGTCTTCTCGCCGGAGTTAAATCGCGATGCGACGCAGTCGCCGGATGAAGAACGCTCGTAAACACGTCGCCGAGGCTCGTCGAACGCACACACAACTTCAGCCGGTCCATGAAACGAAACGCAGCGTCCTTCGTGCTTTCCTTCAGCTCAATCGAAACAAGCGCGCCGAAGCCCGGATAGTGAACCCGTCCAATGCCCTTGTGCTCTCGAAGATGACTGGCGAGTCGTTTCGCATTGTCACACTGCCGGTCCATGCGTACCGCCAGCGTCTTCAAGCCGCGCAAGATCTCGTGCGCATCCCAAACACCGAGCACGCCGCCCACCAGCTTCATCACGCTGACCAACGCCGCCTGGTCCATCTCGTCGCGCGAAACAACAACGCCTCCCATCGCATCGGCGTGGCCACCAAAGTATTTCGTGGCGCTATGCACGACGATGTCAGCCCCGAGCTTCAGGGGCTGGCGGAGATAAGGCGTCGCAAACGTGTTGTCGATAATTAGTCGCGCGCCATTCTCACGCGCGATCTCAGCGCACGCTTCGATATCACAAACCTTCAGCAGCGGATTCGAGATCGTTTCCGCAATCATGACCTGCGGCCGAATTTCACGCGCTTTCTCACGCACGACGCTCACGTCGCTGTAGTCAACGGTGACTGTCTTAACACCGAAATTGGCAAAGATGCTATTGAGCAAACTCGTCGTCGCACCGTAAAGATCCTGCGACGCGAGCACAGTCGATCCCGATCTCAGATCACAGGCGATCAGCGCCGCATGGATTGCCGCCATGCCAGTCGCGTAGGCGCATGCGACTGCGCCTTCCTCGATATCGCGCACCACTTCTTCAAGGGCGGCGATCGTCGGGTTTCCGTAGCGCGTGTAGATGAAGCCTTGTTTCTCGCCGCCAAAGACCTGATCGATCTCCTGCATCGTGTCGTACGTGAAAGTCACGCTTGCGTAGATCGGAGTCGAAACAGACTTGCCTTCCGGCAGTGGCTGTCGCTCACCGCCATGCACGAGCCTGGTTGTTATGTCGCGCTTTGGTTCGTCAGTCATTTTGCAATTAACCTTCGAGGTAACGCTCGCCACCATCGCAAAGCACCGTCACCACGACGGCAGGCTTTTGCAGTGAAGCGGCTAATCTCCGGGCAGCAAAAACATTGGCCCCGGAGCTCGGGCCGACCAGTAATCCTTCTTCGCGAGCTAATTTACCTGTCATTAATAACGCATCTTCGGTCGCGACTTCCAGTGTCTCCGACACCAGCGACGCGTCGAAGATGCCCGGCTTGCGGGCCGAGGCCATGTGTTTCAGGCCTTCAAGCCCGTGCAAAGGCGATTCAGGTTGAACGGCAAAAGCCTTCAATGACGGGTTCAGTTCGCGCAAACGTCTCACGACACCGACAAACGTTCCCGACGTTCCGAGACCGGTGGCGAAGTGCGTGACACCCCCATCAGTTTGCTCCCAGATCTCGTTGGCGGTCGTTTCATAGTGGGCTATCCAGTTAGCCTCGTTGTTGTACTGGTCGGGATAGAAATATTTATCAGGTTCGGCTTCGAAGATTGCGCGAGCGATTCGTTGCGCACCGTCAGTCGAGAGCATCTGATCGGTCTCGATGATTTCGACGCCATAACCTCTCATGATCCGCTTGCGCTGCGCACCGGCATTCTTTGGCAAACAGACCTTGACTCGATACCCGCGCGAAGCGCCGATCATCGCGTAAGCGATACCGGTGTTGCCGCTGGTCGCGTCGACAATCGTCATTCCGGGTTTAAGCCTGCCCGTTCGTTCACCTTCGAGAATCATCGAAAGCGCGGCGCGATCCTTGACCGAACCGCCGGGATTGAGATGTTCTGCTTTCGCAAAAATCTCAACGCCCGTGGGCAAATCGTTGTCAAATAATCGGAGACGAAGTAGCGGAGTGTGACCGACGTTCGCTTCCACTGTGCCCGGGGCAATCTCTTCTATTACGTCCAGTTGCATAAATCACCAAACAGAACCGAGCGCGGTAGCGCCGGGTGCATACACAAAAACGGTCGCAACTTTTTGAAAAGTGCGACCGCTTCGGCTGTGAATTGCTGGAGAGCTTATTCAATAATCTCGCCTGCGCACAGCGTCACGGTCGTGCTGCGATAGCAGCAACAACAGAGACAACATGCGCAGACCTGCATCATTACACAAAAACTATAGGCTTGCGCATATTTGCTGTCAAGGCGCGACTGATTTAACCTGTCACGCATGACTGATGCATGGCCGTCGTTACCGCTTGAAGAGTGGAAAGACACGTGTGCGACCCTTCACATGTGGACGCAGATCGTAGGCAAGGTTCGCCTGGCGCAAACGCCGCTGGTTAATCACTGGTGGAACGTGCCGCTTTACGTCTCTGCGCGTGGCTTAACCACAACCGCAATGCCTCACGGCGAGACATTCTTCGAGATGGAGTTTGACTTCATCGATCACAAGCTTGTGATCACGAGTAGCCAGGGAACGTCGGCGACTGTTGCGCTCGAACCAAAGTCCGTCGCGACTTTTTATCACGAGACTATGGCCGCGCTGCGCGGATTAGGACTTGAAGTTCACATCTGGAAAATGCCGGTTGAAATACCCGATCCGATACCTTTCGATCAGGATCATCAACATGCCTCGTACGATCCGGAGTATGTGAACAGGTGCTGGCGCGTTCTTCGTTCGTCAGAACGCGTGCTACAGGAGTTTCGAGCGCGCTTCATCGGCAAGAGCAGTCCGGTGCATTTCTTCTGGGGCAGTTTCGATCTCGCCGTGACGCGCTTCTCAGGCCGGCCCGCACCGCCGAGGCCTGACGCAGACGTGATCACGCGTGAAGCGTATTCACATGAAGTTATCAGTCACGGCTGGTGGCCGGGCCATGGACCACTCGGCAAACCCGCATTCTACTCCTACACAGCGCCTGCGCCAGATGGTCTAAGCGCCGCAAAACTGCTTCCCGAGAAGGCCTTCTACAGCAACGATCTCTCCGAGTATCTATTGTTGTACGACGACGTCCGCACCGCTCCAGATCCCGACGCCGCCCTGATGGACTTCCTCCAGAGCACCTACGAAGCCGGCGCTAATTTGGCCAACTGGGATCGCGCCGCTCTCGAGAGATAAAACCATCCACAGATTACACAGATTAAAAAGCAATCTGTGTAATCTGTGGATGGCTTGGCATTAAAACTTAAACCGCACGCCCAACTGAATCTGGCGCTCGCCCAGGAACGTTCGTGGACCACCGAACGGAGTCGCCGGCGCGGGGTTCGTTAACACGACTGCCGACGAGCTCGCGATCCCGTAGCGCCCGGTGTTCACGGTCGCAAGGTTCGAGCGATTGAATAAGTTGAACGCTTCGGCGAGGAAACTCAAACTGTAATTCTCGCCAAACTTGAACGCCTTCGTCACGCGAGTATCGAAGGTATAAATGCTCGGCGTGGTGAAACCGTTGCGCTCAGTTCCCGGCACGCGATCGGTGCTCGGATTACCATCACGATTCGCGTCACCCGCGATCAGCGCTGAATACGCAAAACCCGACTGCAGCGTGATGATTCCCGAGAAGGTCCAATTGCTCAACACGTGCCTCGCAAACGCATTGTCTTTCTGCACGGCGCCAATCTCATAAACCGGACTGAACACAAACCGGTGCCGGATGTCGAGATCGCTTCGACCCCAATCGGAATTGATATCCAGATTGTTCTGCAAACCCTTCGCGTCGTCGGCGCCAACAACAACCATCGTCTGATCGGGTCGATTGTCGTTCGTGTCTGAGAACGTGTAAGCCGCGATGAACTGGAATCCACGCGTAAAACGGCGCTTCAATTCCATCGCGAGTGCGTTGTAGCGCGAGTCGCCAGTGCTCTCGAACAAACTGATTCTCGCAAAGCCTGGTATCGGCCGTGCCGCCGGATGACGCAGCACAGTAAACGTCTGACCCGCCGGATCGGTAACGGTTACCGGAACCGGCGCGCCGAGATTGATGTCGCGCGTGCGTCCGATGTGAACGCCGCGGAAATAGAGATAACTGACAGACAAGCTCGTGTTCGCAACCAGCTCACGCTCGACGCCGAGACGTCCCTGCTGGATGTACGGCTGCGCAAAATCTTGCGAGAACAGATAAAGACTCGGATTCACACCTCCCGCTGTGGGTGGCGCACTGAAGATGTTTGGATAGATGGGACACGGATTTGGAACGACCGTGCAATTCAAATTCACGCCCGTCACCTGGATTCCGTTTTGTGAGTGCGCGGTGCCCAGCATGATCGCGGGCGTGCGTCCAAAGAAGATTCCGTAACCTCCACGCACCACAGTCTTTTCGTCAAACGCATAACTAAACCCAAAACGTGGTCCGAAGTTATTGTTGTCGCGCACCGGAGTCGTCGTGTTCAAGCCTGCCGCAGCCAGAGCGGCGCTCGGATTATTGACTGCCGGATCGGCGAGATCCTGGAGGTCGTAACGCAGGCCGAGATTCAACGTGAATTTCGGAGTCACGCGCCAATCGTCCTGAACAAAAAGACCTAACTCATTCAGATCGGGATGTGTCTCTCCGCCGCTTGTTCCGGCGCCCGGAAAGTTCTGCGTGAAAGCTGCGGGCGTGTTCGATGCAAACAACGCATACGAGTTGAACGTGAATTGACCGCTGAACAAACCCGGGAAGAAGTTGAACACACGATCGAAATTCAGATCGGCGCCAAACTTCAAATTGTGCTTGCCGCGCGTGTAGCTGACCACGTCGATAAACTGCGCGCGCTTGATCGTCGTCTCGCGCGGGCTGAAATTGTTTCGTCCCAACTGGAGAAAACCACCGCCTGTTTGAATTCGCGCTTCGGTTACGTCGGTGTTAGCTTCGCCCGGTTCGCGGTCGCGGCCAAACTGAAAACGAAACTCGTTGATCAGCGCTGGCGTCAACGTCGAGATCAGCGATCCGGAAAACGTCGTCGTCTTTGCAACGCTGTTGCCGGAGTGTTCTTCAACGCTGAGTGGACCACCGTTTTCGTTGTTGTTGCCGGTAAAGTTCTGTTGGTTGAATCGCAGCACAAGCTGGTTTGAATTGTTAAGTCGAATATCCGACTTAACCATGTAAACGTCCTGGTCGCGTCCGATCTGGTATGTGTTCAGAAACGGCGACAGCAAGTTGCGAATGTTTGCCGGCTGCGCGAAAAAGTTTGGCGGATCGACGACGTTCGGGATGTTTGAGCGCTGCCCGTCGTACGCAAAGAAGAAGAACGCGCGATCCCTTTTGATTGGACCACCAATCGTCGCGCCAAACTGGTTGATTTGCGACTTGGGCCGCTTCGCGCCACGCGCGGTCAGGATCGGCGTGTTCGAATTCAGCGACTCATCGCGGAAGAATTCAAACGCGCTGCCGTGCCATTCGTTTGTCCCTGACTTCGTGACAACGTTGATCACAGCGCCGCCTGCGCGGCCAAACTCAGCCGAGAACCCGTTCTGGTTTACCTGAAACTCCTGCACCGATTCTTCCGAAAACTGGTACGGCGGCCGCGTTCCGGTGCGGCCGAAGGATTGTCCGAAGAACGTATTGTTGTTGTCGGCGCCATCGACTTGAAGACTGTTGAGAGTTCCCTTTTGACCTCCGACCGCGAGGTCGCCTTGTCGCGTTGGATCGCGAACAACACTCGGCGTCAGTGTGGCGAAGTCGAGAAAGTTGCGGCCGTTGACGGGCAGGTTTTGAATTGCTCGTTCGTTGACGACTGAAGAGATCGAAGTTCGAGCGGTTTCGACGACTTGTCCTTCGGCGGAAACATCGACCATCGCCACGGCCGCATCGCCGACTGACAATTGAATGTCGAGCGGTGTTTGACCGCCGACTGTAACGATCACGTTTGTGAAAGTCGCGGGCGTGAATCCCTGCGCGCCGCTGGTTTCAACTTTGTATCCGCCCGGCGGGAGAAAGACGATGCGGTAGACGCCTTCGTCGTTTGTGACTGCATTTTTCTGGAGACCGGTTGCAAGGTTCGTCGCCGTGACGGTGACGTTTGGGACTGACGCCGAATTTGGATCGGTGACGCGGCCTTCGATGTTTCCGGTATTCGCTTGTGATTGAGCGAAGGTGGTGACAGAGATCGACAAAAAGAGCGCGAGAAGCAGGGGGACTCTAGACATGATTTCCTTCCTTATTAGCGATCTCAGTGATGTTCTGAGTCATTGGCTGGTTGTTTTCTAACCACAGCTAAACACTGAGACATCATGAGAGATCAGGCAGTTAAGTCTTCACGGGGCGCCACAGCGCGGAGATGCGTTTACCGCTCGCTGTTTGCAGCAAACTCATCAAACCCATGTAACCAAAACCGAAAAAGAAGAGCAGCAGAAAGGGGATCGTTCCCCACATGTGCAGACGTGCTGAGTAGACGATGGCTAAAAAGAAATAGGCGGCGAAACCCAACTCGAGAAGCGGCAACAGCCCGCGCTTGCGTTTGTACTTCTTGCGTTTCCACGTCGCATCGTTAGCTTCCTCGACGCGATATTTTGGCGTGCGCACAAATTCCGACTTCACGCCCATCAGCGCTTCCAGGACAGCACGCGCATTCGAGAACGCCAGGCCGATGCCAAGTCCCATCACGAGCGGCAAGTGCAGCAAACGCGGCGTGCGCTTTTTGTCGAGATACCAAACCGCCGAACCGTAAAACATCACCACCGAAATCGAAGAAAAGAACAATAAAGGCAGGTCGAGAACCATCAAGTGATAAAGCGGTTGGTTATAACGGACGAGCAGTAACGGAAACTGCAAAAAGCTCGCGACGATCATCAGCGGATAACTGATGTTGCCCGTCAGCCGGAAGAACATTTCGAGCTTTACTCGAAGCGGAAGCGGAGCGAGCCAGATCCGCGGATAAAGTTTCAGGCCAACCTGCATCACGCCTTTGGCCCAACGTCGCTGTTGCGCTTTGAATGCGTTGATCTCAACCGGGATCTCCGCGGGCGCTTCTTCGTCGAGCAGGTAAACAAACTTCCAACCCATCAACTGCGCGCGGAAGCTAAGGTCAGTGTCTTCAGTCAACGTGTCGTGCTGCCAGCCACCGCTCATGTCGATCGCCCGGCGGCGCCAGATGCCGGCCGTGCCGTTGAAGTTGAAGAATCCACCGGTGCGATTGCGCGTGGTCTGTTCGACGACGAAGTGACCGTCGAGCATGATCGTCTGTAAACGCGTCAGAAGATTGTATTGACCGTTGATGTGCGACCAACGCATCTGCGCGCAGCCAACTAGTGGATCGGTGAAGAAGTCGACAAGCTTGCGCAAACAGTCGGGCTTCGGAACAAAGTCAGCATCGAAGATTGCGAGCAGTTCACCCTTCGCAAACTTGTTTCCGTTCTCGAGCGCGCCGGCTTTGAAGCCAGTGCGATCTGAACGATGAATGTAGTGGATATCAAAACCCTGGGCCGCGTATTTCGCGACTACTGCTTCGGCGACGCGCACTGTTTCGTCAGTTGAGTCGTCCAGAACTTGAATCTCCAACTTTTCGCTCGGGTAGTCGATCGCGGTAACTGCCTTTAGCAGGCGATCGACGACGTACAGTTCGTTGAAGAGTGGGAGTTGCACCGTGATTACCGGCAGCTCATGCTCTGCAAATCTCGCGATTGGCTGCGGGACGAATTTGCGATAACGCCAGAAGTCGATGACCTGCTTGATGCGATAAGCGCCGTAGACCGCAAGCGTGGCGAGAATCGAGAAGTAGACGATCAGGATGACCCAGTCGAAGGCGTCGAGCTTGATAGAGAGGACTGATATTTCCCCTGGTTTTATCTACCAGGTCGTGAAAATATCAGCTCGAAGAGTTCCGCGGGCGCAGGGCCGGTTGGGCTGGGCCACGGTGTCGGTGCTGGAGACTGAAAAAGCATCAATTGCGTTATATCCAAAGGCGCAAGATTCTAACCTTGATTATTGCCAATTGCCAATTGCCGACTGCCGATTATGTGGCGCCGAAAATTACATAAATTGGAAATCGGCAATTGGCAATTGGCAATAATCAAGGAATCCGGCGTTCTGGGGCGCTGTAATCGCTCGGAGCGGACGCGATGCTTTCCGGGGAAGCAAGGGTAAACGTGGTGCGTGGTGCAGTTGCTGGAGGAGTGCCCGCGTATCTCAAACTCAGCTCAATGATTCCGGGCATGACGTAAAACACGACGGCGCTGCCGAGAATTGCCCCAGTCAGCAAACGGGACGTGTGCGTGTTTTGCCAAAAGCCAAAGAAGTTGACACAGACATCGATGGCGAGCGGAAGCGCGGCCAGTAATAACCAACTCGGACGCGGCATAACCGGGTTCTTTAATGAACGGATCAGAGGATACAGCAGAAGTGTAAAGGCGAAACCTGCGTAGATTCCCGTGCAGCGCGAACATACTGCGAACTGGTGTTCGCCGATGAAATAAGAACGCTCAGGAAGTTGATGACAGAATATCGCAAAAGCGCCGTAGATCCCCTGGGCCAAATCCCTGTTGCTGGTCGCCGCTGCCACGGGCGCAACCACGATCAGCGAAAACACTAACAGCACCACCACGACGCTAATCAACCAGAAAACTAGCGCTCTTTTTTGAATCTTATGTGCCTTTTTGTGGCTCAAAAACGTATTACTGTATCTGGTCCACCCTCGATGTGCAGCGTATCCACAAACCGAATGTGGCGCGATTCAGTCGTCATCACCACTGAGTGCGTCCGTTTACCCGAACCAAAGAACCGGACGCCTTTCAACAACGCGCCATCAGTCACACCCGTGGCGGCAAAAATAATTTTCTTTCCCGGCGCCAGATCGTCTGTGTCGTAAACCTTGTTCGGATCTTTGATCCCCATTGTCGCCAAACGATCCAGGACTTCTTCCCTCGGCGGCACTTTGTTTTTATCAACTCCGAGCTTGTCAGGATCGAAGACGAGTCGCGCCTGGATCTCGCCGTTCAAACATTTCATTGCGGCCGCAGTGATCACTCCTTCCGGCGCGCCGCCGATACCCATCAGCGCATGAATGTTTGTTCCTGCCACCGCCGCGGAGATGCCGGCCGAAAGATCACCGTCGGAGATCAAACGAATACGCGCGCCCGCCGCTCGCACGTCGTTAATCAGTTTCTTGTGACGCGAACGATCCAGAACGATCACAGTCAAGTCTTCAATATCGCGTCCCAATCGACGCGCGATGTTTTTGAGGTTCTCTTTGACCGGAGCGTCGATATCGACGACACCGCGTGATGATGGTCCAACGACGATCTTGTCCATGTAAATGTCAGGAGCGTTGAGCAGACCGCCGCGCTCGGCAGCAGCGAGCACTGCGATCGCGTTGTTTGCTCCCAGCGCGCAGAGGTTCGTGCCTTCGAGCGGGTCGACGGCGATGTCAACCTCCGGGCACGACTCCGCAATCTCGTCGACGACGCCGAAGCCGCCTCCGACTTCCTCGCCGATGTAGAGCATCGGCGCCTCGTCGCGTTCGCCTTCGCCGATGACAACGCGCCCGCGCATGGGCACCGTGTCCATTACTTCCCGCATCGCCTCAACCGCCACCTGATCGGAGAACTTTCGATCACCCTGGCCCATTGTTCGTGCCGCCGCTATCGCCGCGGCTTCGCTTACGCGCAAGAAATCCAGAGACAGCTCGCGCTCTGTCCTCAGGTTGTCACCCATTCGTTTCAGGTCTCCTGGTCAGGAAGTAGTTAGGGTAATGCCTGATCATACTAGCAGAGCAAACTGCATTTTCGTAAATTAGGCCGCGAAAGTTTTTAGCGGTAGACAAACAAAGTTCGAACGAGTACTCTCACGCCCACTCTTCGTTTCGGCGGCCTCATCACGATGGATCGAAGAATAGAAACCGTCATTTCAAAGATAGAAAACGACATCTCAGCCGCGTGGAACACTTCGACGCTGGCGAGCCTCGTAGTTCTGTCTCCATCGCGCTTTCGTCATCTCTTTAAACAGGAAACGGGTACGAGCCCGGCTCAATATCTTAAGGAACTTCGCCTGCGAAAAGCGGAGAAGATGTTGCGCACGACGTTTCTGTCAGTGAAGCAGATCCTGAAGCAGGTGGGCATTGCTTCGAATAGTCACTTCGTACACGATTTTCGCAACAAGCACGGAGTGACACCGACTGCATATCGCAGGACGATCTGGCGTGCCGCGAAAGCAAAGAAGACGCGAAAACGGAAGTCGTAGCCACTTTCGGCAAAATTTAGCCGTTTTCGACAAGAAACAGTTGTTGACTATGATCGGCGATCGGAATAGATTGCCGCTTGCCCCACCAAACAGCTCGGATAACTCACACAATGGAGTCGATTGAAAATGTTCTTCCAGTCCTCACGTTTGTTCACTTTTGTAGTGTGGTCCATCTTGCTTGGCGCGTCTGCTCATGGACAGGCGCCTGACACGGGTCTGGCCTCAGTTAATGGCGTCGAGATCACATTGAAGCAAGTGGATGATTCAGTTGCAGCACGGATCTATCCGCTGCAACAGCAACTCTACGCGATCAGAAAAGCCACGCTCGAAAACCTTGTGACCTCAAAGCTGCTCGAGAACGAAGCTGCTGCTCGCGGGATTTCAATCGATGAGCTGCGGAGACAACTTACCGCCGGCGAGATCAACGTCACGCGTGCGCAGGTTGAAGAAGCTTACACGCTGAATGCGTCGTTCTTTGCGTCGATGAGTCCTGACGAGGCTCGAGAAAGATTGCGTCTCGATCTCGAGAACCAGGCTCGCATGAAACACTACCGGGCGGGGCTCGAAGCGTTGCGAAAGAAGTGGGTAGTGAAATTGAGTTTTCCGCCACCGCTGTTTGTCACAGAGTTGGACGATGGAATATCGCCAGTAAAAGGCGCAGCGAAGCCGTTGGTGACAATTGTGGAGTTCTCTGACTTCGAGTGTCCGTATTGCAGCGAAGTGCAAACTACGCTGAAGCAGTTGCTGGAACACTATGGCAAAGACGTGCGGCTGGTGTTTAAGCACTTGCCGTTGGAAGGCCATCGAAATTCTCTACCTGCGGCACGTGCCGCTTACTGCGCCGCCGAGCAGGATCGGTTTTGGCAGTTTCACGATGCGCTCTTCGCTTCGCGCAACTTGTCTTCCGCGTTGTTCGAGGAGATCGCAACGGATCTCGGCCTCGGTATCGAGAAGTTTCGCGCGTGTCTAAACTCCGAGCACTCGCGTAGTGCCGTCGTGAAGGACATCGAAACGGCGCGGCTCTTTCGCATCGAGAGCACTCCGAGCTTTATCGTCAATGGCAAGCTGATCAAAGGCGCCGTCAGCTTTGCCGAGTTTCAGAAAATCATCGAGCGCGAGTTGGGCCAACGCGCCGGTCAAACACAATCCTCAGCCAATTAGGAGATCCTCATGAACCGAATAGCTTGCTTTATTACCTCACTCTTGCTGTCTGTTACGCCAGTGTTGGCGCAGGACCGATCACTCGAGAAGTTGGTCCGCGAAACTTACAGGAAACTCGAGAACTACAACGCCGCCGCTCAAATCTTTCAAAACGAATACACGAAAAAGTCTCTTCGTTCTGACGCCAATCTCAGCTTTGAACTCAGTGACTTTCGTTCGGGTAACGTCAGCGACATTCTCTACAAACGTTACGCGGATCTGGTGACACTGCCGGCGGGCGATATCGTTTCGCTCACTCGCGGTGGACACTCGCTTGACGGTGGGCCACAGGAAGCGACCTACGCAGCCGCCTGGGAGCCCGGCCGCTATGCATCGGTTTTTGATCCGGTGTGGACCATCGCAGACGTTTTTCACTTTGAGCCTGCCAGGTATTACGACGTGAAGTCGTACATCTCGTATCAGGTAACGGTAAAACTCGAAGGCAGATCGCGAACGTACCAGCGCGCTCGCACTCTTTCATGAATCACAGGATGCGTATCCGGAGTTTTGGGATGCGATCGTGAATGGCGTGGGAGACGTTTGGAAAGACAAACGCCCGGCGTACAGATCCAAGACTCGCGAGACACTCTCGGAAGCGTCTGGAACCACGGCCTTTGCGCCAACAGATTTTCAGGCGACCGCGGGATCGGATTCCCTGACGCTCGATGATCCGCCTGAACCCAGTGTGGATGGCGACGTATCGGAGCCGAGTTCCACGGGCCTGCCGTTTTGGCTCAGCGTAGACAGAACCGAACATGCGTCGGGGTTCCACGGCGGCACGTCAGAATACATCGGCACTTGCTCACGGCTGCCCGGCAATCTGCAACGCTGCCGTGTAACTATAGATAAGTTCGTCGCGTTCGATGCTGGTGTGTTGGAGTACGTCACGCCACTGTTTACTCATTTCGGGACGAAAGATCTGAAAACAGAGAACCGCACTGGTCCAACCGGGACTACCGTCGCTTGCGCAGCCGCAACGGGTGTTGCCTTTTCAGTCTGTCTCATTGGAACCAGTTGCGGCGCCACCGCGAGTGTTTCGTTAAGTGTGTTGATTGCCTCCGCCTCGTCGACTGTGAACGGTGGCAATCTTTGGCGCGATTCGAATGCCGAACACTTTACCTGCAACCTGGCCGCCGCAACGGCCGGCGGTAACTGCACTACACCTGGTTTCAACGGCACGTGCCCGATAGGAACGACGCCGAATGGCTCGGGCCTGTGCTGCGCTACCACTACGACTACTTGCAGCACCGCTCTGATGAGTAAGTGTTTGATGTATGGAGGTGATATCGATCCCTTCACCTGTACCTGCACGGGATGTTGCGGCGGCGGGTCGCCAGTCGTAATCGACGTCGCGGGAAACGGAATCGCACTATCAAATGCTGCCGAGGGCGTGGACTTCGATCTCAACAGCGATGGAACCAGAGAACGGCTGGGTTGGACTCGACTTGATTCAGACGATGCGTGGCTGGCGCTCGATCGAAATGGGAATGGGACTATCGACAATGGCGCGGAACTGTTTGGAGATTTCACGCCTCAACCGGAAGCGACTAACAAAAACGGGTTTCTCGCGCTGGCGGAGTTTGATAAGGCCGCGAATGGAGGCAATGAAGATGGTGTAATTGATATTCACGACCCAATCTTCAACAGCCTTCGCTTGTGGCAGGATAAAAACCACAATGGGCTCTCCGAACCGGAAGAGCTTTACACGTTGGCTTCAATGAATATCAAGGCCCTGGAGGTGGAGTTCAAAAACTCCAAGCGGGTGGACCAGTACGGAAACCAGTTTAAGTATCGGGCGAAGGTGAAAGACACGACCGATGGAAGTATCGCCCGCTGGGCCTGGGACGTTTGGCTTGTGTAAAACCAGTTGTACACAAAAGGCACAAGAGACACATATCAATGTGTGGCCTTTCGTGCCTTTTGTGGCTACTTCTTGAACGGTGGCAACGTCTTCCGTGCAGGCTTCTCTTTCTTCAGGCCGAGTGCCCAGTCCGCCTGCATGAGTGTGTGAATGTCGCGCGTGCCCTCGTAGATGATCGCGGCTTTACAGTTACGCAGGTATCGTTCAACCGGATAGTCGTTTGCATAACCGTTCGCGCCGTGGACCTCGATCGCCATCGAGGCCGCTTTCTCGCTGCGTACCGTAGCTTGCCACTTTGCCAGGCTCGTGGCCTTCGCGTTTGGCTTGCCTTCGTTCTTCAGGTATCCGGCATGCAGCCATAACAGATGGCTCATCTGGTAATCGGATTCCATCTCGGCAATCTTCTGCTTCACGAGCTGGTGGTTTCCGATCTTTGTGCCAAACGTCTCGCGCGTGTTTGCATAAGCGACCGAAGCATCGCGTGAGGCGCGAATGACGCCCGTGGCGCCCGAAGCAACCGTGTAGCGTCCCTGCTCGAGAGCAAACATCGCGATCTTGAAACCCTCGCCTTCTTCGCCAACCATGTTCTCCTGTGGTACCCGAACATCCTGCAAAGAGAAATAGCCGGTGTTCCCGGCGCGGATGCCCAGCTTGCCGTGAATCGTTCCGGAGGAAAATCCTTTCATGCTTCGCTCAACGATGAAGCACGACATTCCCGTGTGATCGCGACGGCGTCTCTTCTCTTCGTCAGTCCAGCAGAAGAAAAGAAAGTTGTCGGCCACATTGGCCAAACTGATCCACATCTTTTCGCCGTTGAGCACCCACTCGTTCCCTTCTTTCCGTGCCGTCGAGCGCGCGCCAACGACGTCGGAGCCCGCGCCCGGTTCCGTCAAACCATAGGTCGCGATCTTCTCGCCCTCGTGCCTGTGGCGCCAGGTATTTCTGCTTCTGCTCTTCAGTGCCCCAGGTGTAAAGCGTTAATGAATTCAGTCCGGTGTGGACCGACATAACAACGCGCATGAAGGTGTCGACCGCTTCGAGCTCCTCACACACTAAACCCAGCGAGATGTAATCGAATCCTGCGCCGCCATACTCTTCCGGAATACAAACACCCAGCAGGTTCAAAGCCGCCATCTTCTTCAACACTGAAGGTTCAAAATGCTGCTTCTCGTCCCATTCCTTGATGTAAGGCGCAACTTCTTTCTGCGTAAACTCGCGCACGGTCTGCACCAGCGCTTTGTGGTCGTCAGTCAGTTCAAAATCGATCATTTCGTTACTCTTTCCAATAAGGTGCTAAAAATGACCGGACATCTTAACCAACACCAAACTGTAAAGTCCAAACAGTCTGCTCTGCCGCAGAGTTAAATCCTTTTGCTATACTTCGCGACATGCCGAAGAAAAATCGAGCGGGCAACGTGACGACGGTCGGTCTCGTGCAGATGAGTTGCGATCTGAAGCCTGAGACTAACCTCAAGAAAGCAATCGCCGGGATCAAGGATGCCGCAAAACGCGGCGCGCAGATCGTCTGCCTTCAGGAGCTTTTCCGCTCACAGTACTTCTGTCAAACGGAGGATATCCAGCTCTTCAAACTCGCGGAAACCATTCCCGGGCCATCGACAGAGGCTTTGGGCAAAGTGGCCCGCCAGAAGAACGTGGTGATCATTGCCTCGCTCTTCGAAAAAAGGGCCGCCGGGGTTTATCACAACACTGCGGTGATGATTGATAGTTCGGGAAAGATTGTGGGCAAGTACCGCAAGATGCACATTCCGGACGATCCTCTGTATTACGAAAAGTTTTACTTCACGCCCGGAGATCTCGGCTTCATGACTCACGACACGAGCTACGGCAAGATCGGCACACTCGTTTGTTGGGACCAGTGGTTCCCCGAAGCCGCGCGACTGACGGCACTCGGCGGCGCACAGTTTTTGTTTTATCCGACAGCGATCGGATGGTTACCGGATGAGGATCCCGAAATGAATGAGGCGCAGCACTCGGCGTGGGAAACAATTCAGCGTGGTCATGCTATCGCAAACGGAATCTACGTAGTGGTCGTCAACCGTGTAGGCCACGAAGGCAAACTCACTTTCTGGGGACAGTCGTTTGTAGCCGATCCATTCGGACGAATCATTGCCAAAGCCTCGCACGATAAAGACGAAGTGCTCGTGGTTGAGTGTGATCTTTCGAAGATAGAAGAGACGCGCCAGAACTGGCCCTTCCTGCGCGACCGGCGCATCGACGCCTATGAAGGGATGCGCTTTCGATTTGGTGACTCGTTATGAACTACGGCCCTTTGGACTTCGTCGGCAACCTCGGCGTCGTCATACTGGTAATAACGTACTTGATGTTGCAGTTGAACAAACTCAGCAGTGACGCTCTCGCTTACTCTGTTCTTAACGCCGCGGGCGCGGGATTGATCGTCATCTCTCTCCTCTACAACTTCAATTTGTCAGCCCTCGTTATCGAAGTCTTCTGGGTCCTGATTAGCTTCGTCGGAATCTACAGATACTTTCGCTTAAAAGCTCTCCGCTCTGAGACTCTCGATGGCTGAACCACAGGCGAACACTCCGGCAGCACTGGGCTTCCGCATGCCGGCAGAGTGGTATCCTCATCGCTCGACGTGGTTGACGTGGCCCAAGGATCCGGAAACTTGGCCTGGTAGAGTCGGACAGGTCGAGGAGATCTACGTTCAGATGATCTCCGCGCTCACACCACACGAAACCGTTAACCTGCTGGTTGACGATCGTGAAACCGAGCAGGCTGTGCGACGACGTTGCGCCTTCACTTCCGCCGCCAACATTCGCTTTCACCATATTCAAACCGTTGATTCGTGGATTCGCGACTATGGTCCAAACTTTCTGATTGGTCCAAACGGCGAGGGCGCTTTTAACGACTGGATCTTCAACGCCTGGGGAAACAAATACGAGGAGCTGAAGAAAGACGACGACATTCCGCGTCAATTGGAAAAGAATTTGAACGTCCCACGATTCTCACCGGGCATCGTGATGGAAGGCGGATCGATCGAGGTTAATGGAGCGGGCTGTGTCCTGACGACCGAACAATGCCTGCTCAATCCAAACCGGAATCCACAACTGGATCGAAAAGCAATCGAGCAGTATTTGAAAGATTACCTCGGCGTGACGAAAGTCTTATGGCTTGGCGAAGGAATTGTTGGCGACGATACCGACGGTCACATCGACGACATCGCCCGCTTCATCGCGCCGGATGTGATCGTGTGCGCAGTTGAAGAAGATCCCAGCGATGCAAACTACGAAATCCTGCAAGACAACCTCGCGCGACTAAGATCGATGACGGACGCCTCTAACCACTCGTTCGAGATCGTCACTCTGCCAATGCCGGGCATAGTGGGCGGAACGAGCACCGGCACACGAGACCTTGAGCGCTTACCGGCGAGCTACGCAAACTTTTATATCGCAAACAGCGTCGTGCTGCTTCCGGTCTTTGGTCATGCGAATGACCTTCGCGCCGCCGAAACCCTGCAACAAGTATTCTCCAACCGCCGCGTAATTCCAATCAACTGCGAACCACTCGTCTGGGGCATGGGCACGATTCACTGCGTCACCCAACAACAACCACAAAGCCCTTGAATCCGGCCAAAATCCTGTAATCCTGTCAAATAAGCTTTTTTGCCTCCGCAACAGCCTCATCGAGCGTACGCACGCGCCCATCCAGTTGCATCTCATAAACAGCCCGCGTGATCTCGCCCATCACCGGCCCAGGCTCAACTCCCAACTCTAAAAGATGACGCCCCAACAGGATCGGATCAGGCGGTCGCTGCTCCACTTCCAATTCTCTCGTGCGCTGGAGAAACCACTCCTGCGCCTCCGATCCATACCACTGCTCCCGCGGCACCCAATCAGCGTTGCGTCCCAGCGAGTCCGCTTTCGCGACGCGATACAAAAGCGACGGCTCACAACGGCGCGCCAACCGGCGAAATGCACCTTCACCCACTTCGTCGCGCTTCTTGTAGAACTCACCCGGTTTCAAATGCTCCCGTACCAACGCAACAACCTGGCTTCGAACGTCATAACCGTCAATCGTGTGTACGTTGATGCGATCGAGAAAACCTTCGGTAGGCAGGACACCTGCTTCCTCATGTCCGCGCGAGCGCCAACGGCCTTCGAGAAATTCAGTAGTCGCAGGCTTTCCAAAATCATGGGCCAGCGCGGCCAGCATCACCGTCACCTGCCTCGGGTACGAAAGGTCATCGATGAGTTCACGTGCGCGATCGATCACCAGCTTCGTATGTACAAAAACGTCTCCTTCAGGATGCCATTCCGGATCCTGCGGCACTCCGATCAGGCTTTGAATCTCCGGAAATAGTTTCTCCGCTACACCTAACCTGCGCAGCCACTCGAGTCCGACTGAAGGCTGCGACGATTGGAGCAAAAGCTTCTCGATCTCTCCCCAGATCCGCTCCGCCGGAAGATCGCTTAGGTCAATCGCGCGGCATAGCTCAACCGTGTCAGTGTCGATCTCAAATTCAAACCGTGATGCAAACTGCGCCGCACGCAACACTCGCAAACTATCTTCCGCAAACGTCTCTGCTGAAACAGCACGCAGAACGCGTTGCTCGATGTCGCGGCGTCCATTAAACGGATCGATGAGTTCTCCGGTAAGTGGATCCTGGAGTATGGCGTTGATTGTGAAGTCGCGTCGCCGTGTTGCTTCAGCAACGCTCATCACGGGATCGCCTTCGATGACGAAAGCCTTGTGACCACGTCCTGATTTACGTTCACGGCGTGGGATGGAAACGTCGAAATGGCGGCCGAGCTTGTAAACGGTAAACGATTCGCCTACTGCATTCACTGGACCAAACTGGTCCAACACTTCGCGCAAAATTTCCGGCGCCAGATTATAAACCTCGAGGTCCCAATCTTTCGGCTGTTTACCCATCAACGCATCGCGCACACAACCGCCAACGAGCAAAGCACGACCGCCGGCGACGTTAACTGCTCGCGCTAATGCGATAACTTCTTCGGGTAAAGCCATCCACAGATTACACAGATTGATCTGCGTAATCTGTGTAATCTGTGGATGGATCTACTCGTCTTCAGGCGACTCGACAAGCACCTGCACGCCACGCGTGGAGGGCAAACAACTGATCACTTGCGCGCGATCGATCTTCGTCATCTCGGTGCCCGCGGCGTGCCAGAGCTTCACCCAAAACGTTCGCGTCGGCCCGTGGATCGCGAACGTAGAGCCGTCGATCATCACCGGAACAGGCTCTGCGATCGTTCCCGCCCGCAGAGTTTCCAACAACTCCGGTGTGTAAGGCTTGAATTTTTCAAACTGGACCAGCACTGATCGATCCTCAATCTCGGCGGGCGGCAGTTCAACCGGATCGATCGATTCAAGTAAAAGGCGAGTCTCAGTTTGCTGATTGCGCTTCTTTACTACCGGCATAAAACCTCAAAGCGATTCAGGCATCGTCACGGGATACGGTTTCAAACGCTTCTGCAAGTGTTCTGCAAGATCCGCAACTTTTATTCTCTCTTGCTCCCAAGTGTCGCGGTCGCGCACAGTAACCGCTTCATCTTCAAGCGACTGGTGATCGACGGTGATGCAGAACGGAGTGCCGATCTCATCCTGGCGCGCATAAAGCTTTCCGATACCACCGGTATCGTCATAAACCGAACGCAGCACCGGTTGCAGCGATCGCTTGATCGCCTTCGCCATGCCGACGATCTCCGGCTTATTCTTCGCGAGCGGCAGGATCGCAGCTTTGATCGGCGCGAGTTGCGGACTCAGCTTCAGCACGACTCTCGTCTCACCTTTGTCGTTCGTCTTCTCCGAATATGCATCCATCAATAACGCCAGCACAGTTCTATTCACGCCCGCCGCAGGTTCGATGACGTGCGGATAAAAACGCTGCTTCGTAGATTCGTCGAAGTACGAGAGATCCTCGGTCGAGTCAGGATTGACGCGATTGCCTTCTGGATCCGTGGCCTTGCTCGAGTGCGATCGCAAATCGAAATCCGTTCGATACGCAATCCCCATCAACTCTTCCCACTGCCGCTCTTCGTCAGGCCGTTCGGGAAAGTAGCGATACATGATGTCAACGGTCCGCTTCGAATAGTGGGCCAGTTCTGACTGCGGCACCTCGTGAAGGTTTAAGTTACCGGCATCGATTCCGAGTCCCTTAAACCATTCGAGATACAGTTCAACCCATTCGTCAACGAGCTTAAGGTGCTCTGCGTCCGGCTTGACGAAGTACTCCATCTCCATCTGCTCAAACTCGCGCGTGCGCAGAATAAAATTGCCCGGCGTAATCTCGTTGCGAAACGACTTTCCAACCTGCGCGATTCCAAATGGAACCTTGCGGCGCATTGTCGTCTGCACGTTGAGGAAGTTAATGAAAATTCCCTGCGCTGTTTCGGGACGCAGGTACGCAAGCGCAGTCGGGTCGTCCTCAACGGCAGCAGCGCCGAGCATCGTCCGAAACATCATGTTGAAATGACGTTCGTCCGTCAGGTTCGTTGAACCGCACTCGGAACACTTAACGAGACCGGCACGAAGCCGCGCGTTGGCGTCGAAACCCTCGCGATTTCCCTCAGCTCCTTCGGGGAAATAGCCCTCGAGTTTGTCAGCGCGCATGCGGTTCTTGCACTCGCGGCAATCGACGAGTGGATCATGAAACGTCGCTTCGTGGCCCGAGTACTTCCAAACCAGTCGATTGAGAATGATTGAAGAGTCGATTCCCTCGATGTCGTCGCGCTCGTAGACGAGCCAGCGCCACCATGCTTGTTTGACGTTGTTGCAGAGCTCGACGCCGAGTGGACCATAGTCCCAGGCGCTGCCCAGTCCGCCATAAACTTCAGAAGAGGGAAAAACAAAGCCTCGCCGCTTTGCGAGGGATACGATGGTGTCGATATTTGGTGCAGGCACGAATACAGGATTATCAGAATTCACTAAGCGGGGGCAAGCCGCCCTTCCTGACTTGTTCTATGTTCGGTTCCTCAACGTCGGAAGAGGAGCTTGCCCCCGCTCCACATGGAATAAACTATTTACTCGGTGTTTGAATGTTTACGTCGATGTCTTGTCTGCCACCACCTCCAAACAATCGTCCTCTAAACATGAATACCACCACGAGTATGACGAGCACAAAAACGACCAGTATGGCGACAATTCCCACACCGCCGCTGCCGCCACCTTCGCCTTCTTCGGCCATGAAGGTTCCTCCTTTGATTTTGTGACGAGATAAACCGGGGGGCTAATTAGCGGGGAAGCAGTTAAATGTAAACTACGAACGGAGGATATACAAAACGAATCATTGGTCATATATCATTTGACATTGATCAATTGTCATTGAAGACCTACGGCTTCCGAAATGACAAATGATCAGTGTCAAATGATATATGACCAATGGTTCAACTAATCAATCAATTGCGTTTACGTTTTGCAGGCGACGGTATTAAGTCGCTAACCTTCACTGTCGGCGTCGCTTGCGGAGGCGTGGCGCCACTCGGAACCATCCAGAGTTCGACGCTGTCCTCTTCACGGAATCCGCCGTTCACAACCACAAGCCGCGAAGCATCGATGCCTCGTTGTGAAACGAGATAATCACGAGCACGACTCATCAACACTTCAACCTGGCCCAACGGACTCATCCGTCCGCCATAAGCGATGATGTAAGCGCGCGTCGACGGATCGTGTTGCAATTCGACGGCAAGGTTATCCAGGCGCGCCTTCTGATCGTCGAAGGTGCAGTTATTACACTCGTCAAACTCCCTGGCAACAATCATCGTCTTCGGCAGAGGAGCAACGAGTGCAACGGCCTGCGCGCTTTGCGAACATGCCGGATCTGACGATCCATCATCGGCGAACAACGTTGCGACGATGCGATGTCCACCAAGTCCAGTCGAATCGACTGTAAGCGTTTGCGAGTTTGCGCCGCTGATTATACGAGCAGTCGAAGGACTGACTTTCCACTTGTAATTCACGTTAGCCGTGCCGCCGTACGACACATCGGCGTTGAAGGTGATGATCTCACCGTCATTCACCTGCTGCGGCGCAGAAACATTCACCGGGAACGGGCACGGAGACTTCGGCAGCGGAGGCAGTGGCCGGTAATTCACAACAACACATTTAACTCGTCCGGCCGGAACTTCGATGTCACGTTTCCAGAAAGTACCATTGGGGAGCCTGATCTCTACGTGGTGCATTCCAGGCTCGAGATCGAATGCGCGATAGTCCACAGTGGTTTCGCCGCGAGGCTTGCCATCGATGGTGAGCATCAGACCGCCGGGCGCGGTAAGAATCTTGACCGTGCCGAATTTTGCTTTCTTCGGTTTCGCCGAAACGTTAGCTGCCGGATGGGCCACGAAAAAGGTCAGCGCAAGCAAAGTTGCGAAAGCAAGCTTGCTGCCGAGGATGAATTTGCGGATCGACATCTTATTCTTCCTCCTGCCCTTTCGTTTGCGCCGCGAGTTTCGACTTTGTGTAACGCCGTCGCAAACCTGCGCCAAACGCAACGAGGCCGCTTCCAAACAACAGCAACGATGCCGGCTCGGGAACTTCGGGAGGAGTCGGCGTCGGTGTTGGGTTCGTGGGCGGTGTCGGCGTTGGAGTCGGCGTTGAACTCGGAGGCTCATCGCAGTCGTCGCAGTCACTTATGAAGATAAGCGGAATGGCGCCGAGAAACAGGAACGGCCACTTTGGAAAAGCTGCTCCGGCTACAAATATTTCTCCGCAGTCGCAGATCGTGCCTTCAACTTCACCTTCTTCAATAATGTCGACTCCGATCTGTTGGTCAGACGCAACCGCCACACCGGCAATGATCGAGTCGGTTTTGGTCCCACCTTGAGTTGAAGCTTGCGTGTCAGCACGTGATCCACTTTGTTGAATAGAGCCTTTCGTGCCGGGCGCAGCTGGATCCTGCGACAACAGGGAGTTTAGTTTGATGTCGGGGGCGCCTTTAGAACTGGAGAGGGTGTGGACCACTTGATTGATTCGGACTGTATCAGCCAGCGCTGGCGCCGCACTCAACAAGAAAACGCACAGCGTGATGAGGAACGTGCGACTCAGTCGCCGCGCGCCGCGCAGGAGGCTTTTATTTAGAAACTGGGCAAAAGTTAAGTTCATACGTTTTGAACACTCTTACTGATGCGTCGAGATGTCGTTTATCCATTACAGGGAGACTGCTAATGCCCATGAAACTCCAGCGCCAAAAGCTTTAAGGTGCTGGAGTTTGCTGGATTGGGCGAGCGTCTTGAAGGCAAAGCTCGACGACCTCTCATGGCTCTCGCCGTTAAGGGGACACATAGAAGGTCCAAATCTATGTGCAAATCGAGGGCCGCGTCGTGAGTGTCCGAATTGTGGGAATTTGGGCAGTTAATGAGGGATTTCGTCTGGATCTTGGATTACTGTCTGAAAACTGGACCAGATGGGCCAATGGGCGCGCGTTCAGAGTTCAAGCCCGCGTTCTGAGTTCAAGCTTTAGCTTGCAGCTCTGAAAACCGAGTAAGACAAGCTAAAGCTTGAACTCTTGAACTCAGAACGCGGGCTTGAACCCGAACCCGGGTTGAACTCTGAACGCGCGGTCGCACTGGCAAAGATCTTACATCTCGCCGTCGCCGCTTGGGCTGGCTGCTTCGGCTTTGCGGTTCTCTTCGCGCAACACTGCTTTGCGCGAAAGCTTGATCTTGTTGCCTTCGCGACCGATGCACTTCACGAGGATCTGCTGTCCCTCTTTCAACTCGTCGCGCACATCTTTCACCCGCCGGTCGGCGATCTCAGAGATGTGCAATAGACCATCGGTGCCGGGAAAGATTTCAACGAACGCCCCGAAATCCACGATTCGGTTCACAGTGCCAAGATAAGTTTGGCCTATCTCGGCCTCCGCCGTCAGACCGCGAATCCGGTTCACGGCAGCATCCGCCGCCTCGCCACTCGAAGTGGCGATCGAGATCGTGCCGTCATCGGACACGTCGATCTTCGCACCTGTTTCCTCAACGAGCGATCGAATCACTTTGCCGCCTGGTCCAATCACGTCGCGAATCTTGTCAGGGTTGATCTTGATCTGAATGATTCTCGGCGCATAGGCGGAAATGTCTTCGCGCGGGGCGCCGATTGTTTTCTCCATCGCTCCGAGAATGTACAGCCGGCCTTTCTTTGCCTGCTCCAGCGCTTCGGCCATGATCTGCGCGTTGATGCCTGCGATCTTGATGTCCATTTGCAGCGCCGTGATGCCGTTACGCGTGCCGGCGACCTTGAAGTCCATGTCGCCGTAATGATCTTCCGCACCTGCGATGTCAGTCAGAATCGCATACTTGTTCCCTTCCATGACGAGTCCCATTGCAACACCCGCGACAGGTGCTTTCAAAGGCACGCCGGCATCCATCATGGAAAGTGTTCCGCCACAGACTGACGCCATCGAAGACGATCCATTTGATTCGGTTATCTCTGAAACAATGCGGACTGTGTAAGGAAAATCAGCATCGTCAGGAAGGACCGTCTCGAGCGCTCGGCGTGCTAATGCGCCGTGTCCGATCTCGCGGCGGCTCGAAGATCCAAAGCGACCGACTTCGCCGACCGAGTACTGCGGGAAGTTGTAATGCAGCATGAAGCGCCGTTTAACTTCGCCTTTCTCCAGGTCGTCGATGAACTGCTCGTCATCTTTAGTTCCGAGTGTTGTAGTTACGAGTGCCTGCGTTTCACCTCGCGTGAAAAGCGCGGAACCGTGAACTCGTGGAAGCCAGCCAACTTCGGACGTGATCGGACGTATCTCGGAAAACCTTCGTCCGTCCGGACGGCGTCGCTTGTTCAAAATATCGTCACGGAAGACGGTCTCTTTGAAGCGATCGAAGATCAGCTTGGCCATTGCTCGTCTTTCAGGTTGATCTTCCGGATATGATTCAACGATGTCCTGCTTCAACGTGTCGATAGCCGCATAACTCGTACGCTTGTCCTGATTCATCGTATCAAGCGCTGCGCGCAGTCGGTCGGAATACTTCTCACCGATCTCGCGCTCCATGTCCGCGTCGAGCTCGATTGGATTTACTTCGCGCTTCTGAATCTCAAGGGCTTTGGACAGTTCTTTCTGCCAGCGACAGAGACGATTGATCTCTTTGTGGGCCACCATCAGGGCCTCAACCATGATCTCTTCCGAAACTTCATTCGCGCCTGCTTCGACCATGACTATCGCTTCTTCAGTTCCGGCAACAATCAGGTTCAAACGCGACTCACGCACTTCATCGTAAGTTGGATTAACGATGTAGCGTCCTTCAATCAGACCGATACGCACGCCGGCGATCGGGTTCAGGAAAGGGATGTCGGATAAATAGAGGGCACACGATGCACCTGTTATCGCAATAACGTCTGGATTATTGTCGTCATCGGCTGAGATGACACTGGCAATAACTTGCGTTTCGTTCCTGTAACCTTCAGCGAAGAGTGGGCGACATGGACGATCGATCAGCCGGCTGGTGAGTACCTCCTTTTCATTGGGGCGACCTTCACGACGGAAGTAATTGCCGGGAATACGTCCGGCAGCGTAGTTTGCTTCACGGTATTCGACCGTGAGTGGGAAAAAATCGACGCCTTCGCGTGCGGTTGGAGCGCTGACGGCCGCAACCAGCAACATCGTGTCGCCATAACGGATCACCAGTGATCCGTCCGCTTGTTTGGCGACGCGACCGGTTTCGACGGTCAGCTCTTTATCGCCGAGCTTAATTGATTCTTTGAGGTATTTCTTTTCTGACATTTCTATTCTCCTTAAGACATTGCGCCTGAACGTTCAGGTCGCAGGCGTCGCCAACATTTGGGCACGCTGCTGTTTTTCGCTTGAATTCTGGGCCGCCACGTGATGCGGGGTAAGGCAAAGATGCTAACTAAAAAAGGCGGCACGAGCCTCTTGAACCGTGAAGCTCTTGCCGCCTTATTGCTCGAAGCTATGGGCCGTACACATCTACTTGTTTGCAGTCAATCGCCGTCACGTTCGGCACTGCCACAAGCTCTTCGATAGACGTGGGCTTTAACCAATCAGAGATTCGAAGTTCTCTCTCTCAAACACTAACGTGGAAAATTCTTTCACCTAACGACGCAGACCGAGACGATTAACCACCTCGTGGTAGCGTTCAATATCTATGCGCTTTAGGTAATCCAACAAACTGCGGCGTTGCGAGACCATTTTCAGCAGGCCGCGCCGCGAATGATTGTCCTTTTTGTGGGTCTTAAAATGCTCTGTGAGCTCGTTAATTCTCTTACTCAGAAGTGCGACCTGAACTTGCGGTGAACCGGTGTCCGCCTCATGAGTGCGGAAATCTGCGACTATCTGTTCCTTCGTTTGTTTTGCTAACGCCACTTGCTTAAATGGTCCTCCCAGACCGCAGTAAAACCGCTAAAAGCGGCAACCGCTAAACTTAAAAAGCGCGTTCAATTTAACATGCGCCACAAAATTGCACAAATGCCTACAAAAGCTCAACGTGCATAGAGCAGCGCGGAATTCAGGTGTACTATCGCCGGAAATGAGCCAGCCTAATATCGTGATTCTTGGCGGCGGCTTCGGGGGGTTGTTTACGGCCCTCGATGTGGCCGGTTCCGCTAACGTAACGCTCGTAAGTGACGACGACCATTTCCTTTTCACGCCAATGCTCTACGAGTACCTCAGTGGCGAGGTTGAGGCGTGGCACATCGCCCCGAAATACAGCGAATTGCTGGATGAAAATGTCCGGTGTATCCAGAACGCGGCGGCCGCTGTCGACCTCAACGCGCAAACAGTTTCACTCGAGGGCTCTGGCGAAACGTCTGAATTACGACGTTTTGGTTCTGGCAACCGGCGGCATCTCAAACTTTGCCGGAGTCGAAGGCGCTCAGGAACATTCGTTTCCCTTCCGCAAGCTCGCCCACGCCGACAATTTGCGCGCGCGAATGGTTGCCGCGCTCGACCGCATTCCTCCCGACATGCCGCCCCAGGACGTTCGTCGTGAACTGACGTTCGTGGTCGTCGGCGCAGGCGCAAGCGGCTGCGAGCTTTCAACCAAAATGGCCGATCTGCTCAAAGACGCGTTCAAGCGCCGTGCATTACAGGGAGCACCGCGAGTGCTGGTTGTCGAGATGGGCGATAAAGTCGTGCCGGGAATGGGCGATCAGATCCGCGAGTTTGTTGAAGAGGCGCTGCGCGAATCGGACGTCGAAGTTCATACGCAAACACGAGTCGTGAAAGTGACACCCGATGAAGTCACGTTAGAGCACCAGGGGAAACGTGAGACGCTGCGCACCGCGGGTGTTGTATGGGTTGGCGGCGTAAAAATGAGTCCGCTGATCGAACAGCTCGACGTTCAAAAGGACAGGCGAGGCGCGCTGATAGTCGAAGGGACTTTGCAGTTGCCGCAACACAACAATGCTTTCGCGCTCGGCGATATCGCAGTCTATCCGGATGCGGAACCCACGCTCCCCGGCACGGCCCAGTTGGCATTTCAGGAATCAAAGTTGGCGGGCGATAACATCAAAGCGTTTCTCGAGGGAAAGAAACTTCGCACAAAACGTTTTGAGGAGTTAGGTGAAGCTTTGAGTTTGGGCACTGAACGCGCCGCCGTACTCACGGGTGGCAAGGCCTTCGGTGGAGCATTAGCACGACAGGCGCGCTTCGCGTTGTACACGTCTCGACTGCCAACCTGGCATCACCGCCTGCGAGTGGGCGCGAGTTGGTTTTTGGGAGGAAAGGAACCGCGCCCCTTATTGCCCCTCGGCTTGGAACGCTAATTGTCTCCAAAATGGCCATGGGGACAGTGAAGTTAAGAATTCTTCTCGTTGTTCTATTTCTGGCCATTGTTTCCCTCGTCTCTGTTGCGATTAGTTTCAGAATGACGCCGGTTGTTCCGCCGGTTATTCCCTCGGCTGATGTTCAACCGATTTCACCCACAGCACCTGTGGCGATTGGAACGCCGCTACCTCCACCGCCCACTGATCCCGTTGCACCTGCGCAAGAAGAGTTACCAGCTCCCGTGCCTGCACCGGCAGCTTCGAGTTTCGTGAGCACGGTAAATCTGGTTATTCCCGTTTCTGGAATTAGACCAGAACAACTGATCGATACGTTCGGCGACGCGAGATCGGAAGGCCGTTTACACGATGCTATCGATATCGCAGCGCCTGCGGGAACGCCTGTACTTGCCGCCGCTGACGGTCGAATCGTGAAACTCTGGCAAAGCGAGCGTGGTGGAACGACGATCTATCAGCTTGGTCCAAATCAGGAAGTGATCTTCTATTACGCTCACCTTGCGGGCTACGCTCCGGGACTCGCGGAAGGAAACAACGTGCGACAGGGCGACGTCATTGCTTACGTCGGCGACACCGGAAACGCCGGAACCGGCAACTACCACCTTCACTTCTCAATCGCCGTCGTGTCCGATCCGAAACGGTATTGGGAAGGCACCAACATCAATCCATACCCGCTGCTGCGACGATGAGGCGCGCGCGCGACCGGTACATTCGCGGGCGTCGTTTGTTCGCTAATCGTGCAGAAAACGGCGTAAAAAGTGGCCCTGCGACGCTGGAACGCCCATTGCTCGTTTAATCGCCGAATTCTATTAAAAAGAGGAGCCAGATATGATTCGGCGAGTTTCGATTCTCATTTTCACATTGTGCTTTTTAACTAGCTGCGCACCAGCCCCGAATAATCCAACCACGGCCAACGTAAACACGGCGCCATCGCCGGCCACAGCGCCTTCGCCGGCAGAGTCGCCGCGGGAGAGTTCAGCTCAAATAACACTGCCGTTACTGCACGCCTTGCTCGCTGATGAAAGCTTTGCAACGCATTGAGCTCGCGTCTCAAACTAACGAACGAACAGATCGATTCGCTCAAGCGCGCGTCGAACGAAGAGATAGCTCGGTTGCAGGAAGCAAATGCCGAAGAACTCGACGGCGGTTCCGTTGATGCACGCGAACGTGCCTCCGAGCAGATAAATAAAATCCTCGGCGATCAGAAAGCGAAAGAGCTGGCGTCGTTCGCGAACGAGTACTGGTCCAAGGGAGATACATCAGAAGCGACGGCGAATGGTCCACAAATGCTGCCTGGACCAAATGCTGTCCCGACCGACACGCGAGTGGTCGTAAACATTCCCGCATTTCGCATGGATCTTTTTCAGGATGGATCGTTGGTGAAGTCGTACCAGGTAGGCATTGGCTATCCTGAGTTTCCTTTGCCGCAAGGACTGCGCAAGGCGTCGACAATAATCCTCAATCCAACGTGGACGCCGCCGGATTCACCGTGGGTGGCAAAGATGAAGGACATCACTCCCGGTGAAACCGTCGAAGCCGGGAGCAAGTTGAACCCACTTGGACCAATCAAGATTCCGATTGGACTGCCGTCGTTGATTCACGGAGGCAAGGCGCCCGCGAAGATCGGAAAGTTTGCGTCGCATGGGTGTGTTGGATTGACGAATAATCAGGTGAAAGATTTTGCGTTGCTGTTGAGCAAAGCTTCGGGTACCGACCTCTCCGACACAACGCTTGCGAGTTACTTGCAGGACAAAGAAGAGACTAAGACTGTAAAGCTGAACGAGACCATCCCGGTTGAACTGAGGTACGAGACGATCGTCCTCGAAGACGGGAAGCTACACATCTACAAAGACGTCTACGCGCAAAATACGAATACTGAAGAGAACCTGCGAAAGGTCCTGGAAGCGCAGGGCTCACGGTTAGAAGATCTTTCTGAGCAACAACGGACTGAGATAAATGATGCGTTAACAGGAAAGACGAAACCTGCGAAAGGTCAAAAAGAGGTTGTGATTGAATTGACTGCTCTGTCAGGTAAGGGCTATCCAGCGCCGGTGAATCTCGACAATGGATCAGGGAAAACCGCGTACACAAAAGGGCACAAGAAAAACAAATCATTAAGACTCTTGTATCTTTGCGCCTTCCTTGTGGCTAACCCACTGTCGCGGCTTCGCAGGAGTCGAGTTCCGGCGCTTCTTCGATGGGGGCGCCGGCCTCACCGTAATACGGCCGCCCTGTTTCGATCGCTTCAAAGTATTCCTCGATCCGATCGAGCACCTCTTCAACCGTGTGTGAGTGATAGATCGAAGTCCGGAACAATGCGCCGCCCTGCAACCCGCGCGTAAACTGACCTGCCAACTGCTTCATGCGATTGATCGCAGGCGTTTCAGGCATGTCTTCGCGCAGCATGTCGAAGTACTCGTGCAGGATCGCACGCTTGTCTGCCAGCGTCGGTTCAAAGATCGGCCGGCCGTGCATCGCATCTTCGATCTGACGGAAGATCCACGGATTCGCCATCGCGCCTCGTCCGATCAGCACGCCGTCACAACCGGTTTCACGAAACCTCGCGAACGCGCCTTCGATCGTCGTCACATCACCACTGCCTGACACGGGCACCTTGACCACTTCCTTGATCTGCCTGACGAGATCCCAATTCGCAAGCCCGCGATATCCCTGCTCCTTTGTGCGACCGTGCAACGCGATGTGTTCGACGCCACAATCTTCGGCGAGCTTCGCCGTTTCCACCGCATTGATCGTGTGGTCGTAAAAGCCCGCACGGATCTTCACTGTCAGCGGTATCGTGATCACCTTCTTAATCGATTTGAGAATCTGCTCGAGACGACTGTGGTCCTTGAGCAATCCCGATCCGCCACCGTGCTTGACGACTTTCGGCGCCGGGCAACCGCAATTCACGTCGAGAATGTCGGCGCCGACTTCCTGGGCCATCTCCGCCGCCATGCACATTCGCTCCGCCTGACCGCCGAAGATCTGCACCGCGAAAGGTCGCTCATCCTCGTAGAAACGCATCTGCCGTTTCGACTTCGGATTGTTTCGCGTCAGACCTTCAACCGAGATGAACTCCGAAACCGACAAACCAACCCCACCACGCCGTTTCAACAAACGTCGAAAAGACACATCGGTAACACCCGCCATCGGCGAAAGCACTAACGGCGGATTGATCTCGACGTCACGAATTTTGAAAGGCTTAATCTGCTTACCCGGCGCTACCGCGCTCTTCTGTTTGATCATGGCTTGATCGTAACCGGTGTCCCTACCCTAACAGCGTCGTACAACTCCTTGATGTCTGCATTCTCTAACGCGACGCAACCCAATGTCCAATCGCTCTTCGCGCCGTGTCCATGAATATAAATTAGACCACCGAGCTTTGTGTACTGAGGCGGCCCAACCTTCTTCCGAGTCGCTTCGACAATCGAGTCGTGCTGCGCCTTTGTGATCAGGCCGTCGCGCAATCCACGCGCGGCGTCTTCAGCGTTTGGATAACTAATACCCAGCGACAAGTAATAGGCGCTCTTGTTGTTCTTTACGAACACGTAAAAGTCGCCTTCAGGAGTCGCGCCGTCGCCTTCGCGCTGCTTGTCGGCGACAGGGCTGAACCCGAGTCCGATGCGATAAGTGCGAAGTAGAGTTTGATCCGAATAGAGCTCGAGTTTTCGTTCTTTCTTGTAGACGACGATGCGAGGCTTTTCTACAGGCAACGCGAGCGGGCTTTGGAACGAAAACGGATTAACACAGATGACACAGATCAAAAATGAGATTGTCCGCGTCATTTGTGTTAATCCGCGTCGGATGTTTTAAGGCTTTTTGGATTTCTTGTCGTCGCTCTTGGCATCGCCCTTCGCGGCGACAGGCGCCTTGATCTTTAAGAGCGGTTCGACACCGGGTTTGTAAGCCTCAGTGACCTTGATGAACGCTTCGTTACGCAAACTCTGCAAATACGCTTCGCGCTCTTTCGCCTGACGCTCTCCGAGCATCGCCTCACGAACACGATTGTCGTTGAACGTCGGCGTCGTGCCAGCGGGAGTTCTTTCATCAACTCGAAGAATCTGATAACCCTCGCCGGTCCTGATTGGTTCAGTTACACCACCAACCTTCACGTCTTTCAGAGCCCCAACCAGATCTTCACGCAGATTCGGAACGTCAAACTCGCCGACAAAACCGCCGTCAGTTGGAGCGGTGCGCTGGCCATTTCTTTCACGCTCTGAGTTGGCGGAAGCAAGTGCTTTGAAATCAGCGCCTGCGCGGATTTGAGTAACAAGCTCCAGAGCTCTGGCCTTAACCGCAGCCTCGTCCTTGCCGGTTAGGCCGAGATAGATCTCAGAAAGCTTTACGCTCTCCGGTTTCCGAAACTTTTCAGGATGCGCGTCGAAATAGTCCTTTACTTCTTTAGCTGTGAAATTCAGGTAGATGCGTCGATCGACTTCCTGCTGCAACACTGCCTGCTTCATCATCTCTGTTCGCATCGTGCGACGAACCTCTTCTGGATTGAGGCCACTTTGCCGCATTGCTTCGTAGAGCTTTTCGATCGTAGTGATGCCCTGGTCGCGTGCAATCTGAAGCATTCGCCGGTTTACTTCGGCCTCGATGTCGGAGGCCATGTCCATTTCCTTGCCGCGCTGCAACAAGAGCTTTTCGTTGATTAGCACAGCGATCAGTTCGGCCTGCTTCTTTGTGACTTCCTCAGTCGCCTGCTGCTCAGTCATTCCTTGCTGTTTCAGCGCTTCGATACGTTCCCTGGTCTCGCGCTTCAACATTGAAAGTGTGATGACGTCGTCGTTGACCTGTACGATCACTTCGTCAACAACCGTCATCTCGCCTTCCTGGGCAAAGACGTTCACTGGCAAAATTGCCAAGGCTAAAAATGCTAAGACTGCAAAGTATTTGAATCTCACAAATGTACCTCCTAAAAAAATACTCATCCGCAGATTACACAGATTACACAGATTCTATATTAAGTAATCTGTGTAATCTGTGCGATGGCTTGGAATTCTAATCGCTCGCGCGAAGTTGGAGCAACACGTCACGAGCTATATTCAGCACGTCGTCCTGCTCGTCCTCAGTCAAAACAAGCCGCAAAACACCGTTGGGCGTGAAGACCGCTCCCTCATGACTGCTAACAAATTCCCGCAGGTTTTCAGGCGAAATACGCGCTTTTTCACTGAATTTAATAGCGATTCCCTCGGGCGTCTTGTCGATCGCGAATACGCCCACTTCTTCCGCCAACCGGCGCAAACGGGCATAACCAAACAGCCTTTCAACCGACTCCGGAATGCGCCCGTAGCGGTCCTCAGTCTCAGTTCGGATGCTCGATAACGTAGCCTCGTCCTTCGCCGACGATGCCCGCTTGTACGTTCTCAACCTCTGACCCATGTCAGAAATGTACTCTTCAGGGATGGCCACATCGACGCCCAGATTCAGCGTAACGCTCGTCTCATCTTCGACTTCGTCGCCACGAAGCTCGGCAACCGTGCGTTCGAGCATCTGCGTGTAAAGGTCGAATCCGAGCGCTTCCATGTGGCCCGATTGCTCTCCGCCGAGCATGTTGCCGGCGCCGCGCAGCTCGAGGTCGAGGGCCGCGATACGAAATCCCGCGCCCAGATCGGAAAACTCACGAATGGCTGCTAAACGTCGACGGGCAATGGGTGAAAGCTCCTGTTCGCTTGGTATCAGCAGGTAAGCATAAGCCCGCCGGCTCGAGCGCCCCACACGCCCACGCAATTGATAAAGCTGAGAAAGACCGTAGTGATCGGCGCGATTTATGATGATGGTGTTGGCGCGCGGGATGTCTATGCCGTTCTCGATGATGGTGGTCGCAACCAGAACATCATATTTGTAGTCGATGAAGTCGAGCATCACCCGCTCCATCTCCTTCTCATTCATCTGCCCATGGCCCACCGCGAGACGCGCTTGCGGCACGAGTCGCTGTATCAGCGCTGCGACCGTGTCAATTGTTTCGACGCGATTGTGTATGAAGAACACCTGCCCACCGCGCGACAGCTCGAGCTCGATGGCCGACTTGATCACGGTGTCAGAAAACTGCACCACCTGAGTTTGAATCGCGAGTCGATCGCGTGGTGGTGTTTCGATCAGCGACATATCGCGCATGCCGCTGAGTGACATGTTCAGCGTCCGAGGAATCGGCGTCGCGGAAAGCGTCAACACGTCGACACGTTTTTTCAAATGCTTGAGCCGTTCTTTGTGTGCGACTCCGAAGCGTTGTTCTTCGTCGACGACTACGAGCCCGAGATCCTTGAAGCGAACGTCTTTTGAAAGTATGCGGTGCGTGCCGATGACTACATCGATCTCGCCTGTCTCGACTTTCTTTACAACCTCCTTCTGTTCTTTCGACGAGCGAAAGCGCGACAACAATTCGACTTTCACTGGAAACGGCGCGAAGCGGTTGCGAAACGTGTCGTAGTGTTGATAAGCAAGCACTGTAGTCGGCGTGAGAATAACGGCCTGCTTTCCTTCCATCACCGATTTGAATGCAGCGCGCATTGCGACTTCAGTCTTTCCATAACCAACGTCGCCGCACAGCAGACGGTCCATCGGCACGGGCTCTTCCATGTCTTTCTTCACGTCCTCAATCGCGGTTTCCTGATCGGGAGTGAGAACGAATTGAAAGCCGTCTTCAAACTCCTGTTGCCATGGTGTGTCGGCAGCGAACGCGTAGCCACCCACGAGTTTTCGTTCCGCGTAAAGACGCAACAACTCGTCCGCCATGTCGCGCATGGCGCGCTGGGCTTTGGCTTTTGTCTTTTGCCAGCCAATGCCGCCAAGTCGATCGAGTTGCGGCTGATGACCTTCCGCACTCGAATAACGCTGCACGAGATCGAGCCGTTCGACAGGAACGTAAAGCTTCGCTTCGTCAGCGTAAAAGAGCAACATGAACTCGCCGGTGCGTGGTCCAAGATCGAGAGTCTGCAAACCACCGAAGCGTGCGATGCCGTGATCGATGTGGACCACGAAATCACCCGGCTTAAGATCGCGAAAGTCAGAAAGAAACGCAGCCGATTTCAACTTGCGTTTGCGCTTCTCGGGTCTCTGGTATCTCTCGGCGCCAGTGGGTTGTCGTTCAACCGAGTCAACGGCTTCGTCAAACACGTCTGCTTCAACGTGAACGAGCAATCGCGACTGCGGCAGTTCAAAACCGCCGCTGAGACGGCCGACGGTTACCACCACTGGATGGAAGCTGGCGGCGTCGGAAGTTTCACTGGGGAACGCGAGACGAGTTTCGATGTTGTACTCGTTAAGGATCTCGACAATTCGCTCCGCATTGCCGAAGCTCGGCATCACGAACAGCGTGGTCTTCCCTTCTTCGACCGATCGATTAACTTCGGCAGTGAGATCCGCAATGCGTCCGTGATAACGCAAAGTTGATTGCGACTGCCATTCAACTTCCAGACCCGATTCGACGGCCGGAAACAAAAACACTGGCTGGCGCGTGCCGCGCGCGCGGCCGAGCTGGACCTGCGGCGCTTCAGCTTCCAATGAGAGGTTGAGATCTGTCTCGGCGGCTGAACGACCGAGAGTGCGCAGTTCGAGTCGCTGGCGCGCTGAGATCAGCTCGCGCAGTTCTTCGGCGGTGAGAAAGAGTTCTTCGGGCGCGAGCGCGATGTCGTCAGCCTCATCAATCTCGCGAAAGCGTTCTGACAAACGTTCGTAGAACTCACTCAGGTACGACTCGATGCCCGCCGGCTCGTCGACGATCAAAACCGCATCGCCGAGATGATCGAAAACATTCGACGCGCAGTTGATCGCGAGCGGGATCAGCCATTCCCAACCGGCAAACGCTTCACCTTCATCCGCAAAAGCAGTGCGGTCGCGCAAAGAACGCGCATAACGTTCATCACCCCAACGCTCTTTCGCCGCTTCGCTCCAGAACTGGAAATCAACGGGAGTGACGGCGAGTTCGCGCATGGGCGGCACTTCAACTACCCTGAGCTGACCCGTAGACAGTTGATTTTCGGGATCAAATTCACGCAGTGAATCGATCGTGTCGCCGAAAAACTCGAGACGAACGGGAGCTTCTCGTCCGGGCGGCCAGATGTCGACGATTCCGCCACGCATCGAGAATTCACCGACACTTCCGACCGGATCTTCACGCACGTAACCCGTCGCCATCAGTTTCTCGACGAGCAATTCCGGAGAGTGATCTTCATCTCGCCGCAGCACGACTCCGGCTTTCCGGATCGCGTCAGGACTGACGGTCTTACGTGCCAGAGCTCGAGCGGTCAACAGCAAAAAACTCGGCGCTCGTTGCTGCAATCGCCAAAACGAAAACGCGCGTCGTTCGAGTGTCTGCGCATGCGGCGACACGCCCGCGTACGGATCGATCTCCGACGCCGGAAGCACGAGAACTTCGTCTTCCGAGTCTTCTTTTGCAGAAAGCGCGGAGTACCAGAAACGCAGATCGCGTTGCCACGGCTCCAGATCGCGCGTTGATTGCGATACGAGAGCGAACGTTTTTCCGGTCTCCCGCTGGAGCGCAGCGACTGCGAGTGCGCGCGCGGAGCCCGACACCAATCCGCTGATCGAGATGACGCGCTTGTTCGCGCGCAACTCAGCGAGCAGCTTCTGGTACTCACTCGTCTCAGTGATCTGTCCTAAAGTTTGTTCCAGCGTGGTCGCCATGATCTAGTGTGGATAAATCAAAACTAGGTTGGATGAAACAAGTCAGGAAGGGTGGCTTGCCCCCGCTTGTGGAATTCGGCGGGCGGGGGCAAGCCACCCTTCCTGACTTGTTCTTTTTAAGTTCCTTTATTTCCTTGTTCTATTCCTCGATAAACTTCTATTTTTTCATCTTCTCTATAAGCGTTGTCGTCGAAGCGCCCTGTACAAACGGCAGTGAAATCACTTTGCCTCCGGCTGCCTCGACTTCTTCGCGCCCATGGATCTCGTCCAGTTGATAGTCGCCACCTTTTACGAGCACATCGGGCAAGAGTTTCGCGATCAAAGTACGTGGCGAAATATCGTCGAAGACGACGACGTAATCGACGTACCTGAGCGCCGCGAGTATTTCCGCACGTTCGGCTTGATCGAAAACAGGTCGATCGGAACCCTTCAACTCACGCACAGTTCGATCGCTATTGATTGCGACCAGCAGCGCGTCGCCGAGTGCTCGCGCCTGCGCGAGATAGCGCACGTGTCCGATGTGCAAAAGATCGAAAACGCCGTTCGTAAAAACCAGCCGCGCGCCGGCGGCACGCAGACGTTCGCGCTCCCCGAGCATTTCCTCGGGGGTTAGAATCTTGTCGATCATCGTTAAAGATTGTAATGCCGTCTCGGTATTTCTGTATAATCAGCCCTTTATGTCTATACCGTTTATCGAAGATAACGATCAAACCATCGCGCGGCGAGAGCATCTCGAGGCGCTGCGCGAGCTTGTCGGAAACACGTATCCAAACCGATTCGAACGCAGCGAGATCGTCGAACCGGGCAAAGAAGACACGATCACTGCGATCGTCGAGAAGTTTCGCGATTTCGAACCGAAGGAAGAGCTGAACAAGTTTGTCGTTCGCATCGCGGGTCGTCTTGCTTCGCCACCGCGAGCGATGGGCAAGACCGCGTTTGTTCACTTGTCTGATGGAGTTTCTCGTCTCCAGATCTACGTGCGCAGAGACGACGTGAAAGGAGTGCGCAACAGTCGCGAAGGCGGCGAGGTCGAAGGGTGGCCCATTTTTCAGTTGTTGGACCACGGCGATTTCATCGGAGTTGAAGGCTACCTGTTCGTCACCAAGACGGGAGAACTCTCGGTGCACGTGCAGAAGATTCAGTTTTTGTCGAAAGCACTGCTGCCGCTGCCCGACAAGATGCACGGGATTCACGATCCGGAGATTCGACAACGCCAGCGCTATGCGGATCTGATCGCCGGAAGCTTGAAGCTCGAAAAGGACGACACATTAACGCCGCGCGAAGTGTTTGAGCGGCGCGCCGCTGTCGTGCGCGAGATGCGGCGGATTCTCGAAGATCACGGGTACGTTGAAGTCGAGACGCCGATGTTAACGCCACTGCCGACCGGCGCTGCGGCACGTCCGTTCAAGACTCATCACAAGGCGCTCGACATCGACTTGTACGCTCGCATCGCTCCTGAGTTGTACCTGAAGCGTCTTTTGGTGGGCGGCTTTGAGAAGGTGTACGAGCTGAATCGCAACTTCCGCAACGAAGGCATCTCGACGCGTCACAATCCCGAGTTCACGATGCTCGAATTCTACTGGGCGTATGCCGACGTGAACGCGATGATGGATTTTTGTGAAGCGCTGTTTCGCGCAGTTGTGTTCAAGGTGATAGGCCACACGCACGTGCCGTACGGCGAACACAGCATTGATTTTGGTGCGCCCTTCCGGCGCGTGGGGATGAAGGAGAGTTTGGCCGGTTCAGTTGAGTTGGACCAGGTTACGAATGAGAATCTCGTTGGGCTTTTCGAGGAGCATGTAGAACCGGGATTGATTCAACCGACGTTCATTACAAACTTTCCGAAGCCGATCTCGCCGTTGTCGAAGGGTTCGCCTGCCGATCCTAATGTTGCCGAGCGTTTCGAGTTGTACATCAACGGAATGGAGCTGGCGAACGGGTTTTCTGAGTTGAACGATCCGGTCGAACAATACGAACGGTTCCTGGACCAGGGACGACAGCGCGAACGCGGCGATGACGAAGCGATGCTGATGGACGAAGACTACATTCGCGCGCTTTCGTACGGCATGCCGCCGGCCGCGGGCATCGGCATCGGGATCGATCGTCTGGTGATGCTGGTGACTAACAAGCCGTCAATCCGCGACGTGATCCTCTTCCCTCACATGCGCCCAAAGAGTGATTAGGTACACAAAAGGCACATAACACACAAAAATGATTTTGTGCTTTTATGTGCCTTTTGTGGCTATTTACTGCCCGGCTTTGCGGCGAAGTTCGGCGATGCGTTCGTCGGACCAGGCTGGCTTCTCGCCCTGGTCTGACATGAGTTTGAGGTATTGTTCGACGGCTGCGAGCGCGCCTTTGAAGTCGCCAAGTTTTTCGCGCACGCGGCTCACGTCGAGCAGAAACTGCGGATTGTTTGGGGCAGCCTGAACGAAAGCGGCTTCGGCGAGTTTCAGGTCACCTTTCAACTCATACAACCGGGCGAGATGGAAATAGCTGATCGGATAACGCGAACCATCACGCTGTGAGACCTGAAGCAGATGTGGCAACGCTTCGTCGTAACGCTTGAGACTAAGCAGCGCATAACCCAGTTCGAGGTTCGCAGGCGGAAAGTAACCATCCTGCCGATTCAACACACGTCGAAAGTTGTCGACCGCTTCCGCCATCTTCCCGCGTTCAGCCGCATTACGCGCCCGTTGCATAAAATCGAAACTGGCCTGGTCCAGTGAAAGCGACTTCGGCGCACTCGCAGAAGCAGAAGCCGGAGCAGGAGCAGGGGCAGGAGCAGGCGCAGAGGGCAGCAGTCTTTGCCGGCTGCGACTCGACTACGATCTTGTCTTCTGTTCCGACACGCGACAACGCATACGCTGCTGCATCATGTTGCGGATCGACTGTCAAAGCCCTGCGCCATTCACGCGCAGCGAGATCTTTTTGACCGCGAGCTGAATAAACACGCCCCAGGTTGTAGCTCGCTTCAGCGTAACGAAAATTCTCGACCTTTAAGGCAGACAACAAAGCGTCCTGGGCATCATCCCAACGTCCCGCACGCAGCAAGACAACTCCAAGATTGTTGTACGCACGAGAGTATCGGCCTTTGCGCTGCTCGATGGCGACGTTGTAGGCGTTGATCGCAGCTTCGGTTTCGCCTAGTCGAGCGTAAGAGTTTCCGAGATTGTAGAAACCGGCTGGATCGAACGCATTTGAATCTGCGATGAGTTTCAATTCCGCGAGCGCCTGGGGCCTGTGTCCTGTGCTGACGAGGAGGTCGGCGAGTTTGAGTTGCAAGCGAATTCGGTCCGACAGGCGTGCCGGCGCCTTCGATCTGCTCACGCAAACTCGTGACGGGATCCTTTGTGTTGTCTACGTCTTTCTCGTCCTTCGTTTGAGCGAAGGTATTAAGACTCACAGTTGAAAGCAGGATTAAAAAGAAGACTATCTTTTTCATTGTTCTTAAACCCTCTATCGCAGATAAGCCACTACTGTTCCTCCGAACCCAACAGCCCAACCACGATTCTTGCCAGCGAAGAAGAGTCGTTCCAACTGGTGTGGCGTGCCGCTTCTTTCGGTGGTCCAATGCTCGCCGCCATCGGTGGTGTGAATAATCGTTCCTTCCGCACCCACGGCCCATCCTTCGAGTGCATCGACAAACTTCACATCAAACAGATCGACGTCAACTGTCGAATCTCTGTCGTTGCCAGGTGCGACCTCCGTTATCGGTGCGATAGACACTGCCGGCGCTGCCGACTGCCCATCCTTTGCGATTGTCGACAAACGATGTGGCTGTGAAACGAATTGTCTTTTCAACCTGCGGCAACTGCGATTGATACCAGGTGTCACCGCCGTCTGATGTTTGTATGATCGTGGCGCCCGCACCGACGATCCAACCTCGATCGTCGTCTACGAACATGCCGCCGAGCAGCAAGCGACGTGTTGGCGATCGCAGCCTTGACCCAGGTGTCGCCTGAATCGCGAGTAGCGTAGATCGCTCCTCCTTCGCCAAACGTCCAACCACGTCCATTGCGAGTGAAAACTGCACGAACGAGAATCGAGTCGATGTTGAAATCTTTGATCTCGATTCGGTTCCACTTCTCGCCGTCAGTGGTCTTCATCAAATAGGCTCGCGGTTCGTCTACAGTTTTGAGCTGATATGCGTTGACCTCGCAGACGATCCAGCCATTCCGTTCATCGATAAAGAAGATGTCGCGCACGACGTCGTCAGTCGACGCGTTGCGCGGTTTCCAGGTGTTTCCGCCGTCTGTGGTTTGGAGGAGAGTGCCTTTGCTGCCCACTGCCCAACCGCGGTTTTGGTCGAGAAAGAAAACGGCGCGTAGCCATGCCATCGTGCCCGCAGGCTGGCGCGCCCACGTGCCGGATTGGGCCAACGCGGGTGAGACAAATAAGCAACAGGAGTAGAAAGCAGCTTAGGTCATTAGCGCGTTTCCTGCTCGTGCCTCTGTGTCTCTGTGGTTGCTTATGCACCAGCAGAGACACAGAGGCACGGAGAGAGTTCTTAGTATCCGATGGGAATGCCGAAGATGCGGGCGAAGTTAAGTACTGAAGTGAACCCCATAATCTGCTGGAACTTCTTCAGCTTGTTGCCGGGCACAAGGATCTGATCTCCCGGAACAAGGTAGGTGTTATCCGGAGCCTTGCCTTTGTAAATCGCAGAAACATTGACCGGAATCTGCGCCAGCTTGCCATCAGGCCCGCGACGCAATACCAGAACCTTGCTCTTGTCGCCGGTGTTCAGCACACCACCCGCTTCAGCAATTGCCTCGGTCACGGTCATGCGGTGATTCATCAAGCGAATGCCTGGTTGAGCTATGTCGCCAACGATGCTGTAACGGTACGACGCTGCCTTGTCGAGCGAGACCGTCACCTGCGGATCGATGATGTACTCGTCATATTTCTTCTTGATGATCTCGGCCACTTGCTCGACGGTTTTGCCGTTGACGAAAACGCCGCCGGGTATCAGCGAGAGCGAGATACGACCACTCGGAGGGATCGTAATAGTCGCGCGCGAATATCGAGGCTGATTGAAAACATCAACCGAGATTACGTCTTCAGGTCCCAGCCGGTATGTGTTGAAGAAGTTGTTGTAGTACGGATTGATCGCGGCTTCTTCCGACATCAGTTCCTGCCGGTTGGCCTGCACTTCATCAGAAACGTCCGAAGGCGTGCGTGACGTTTCATCCGGCTCGAGCCTGTCGCTCACAACCGGTTTCTTTTTCTCCTGCGCGGTCGTGGTCGTCCTTGGCCGGGCCTTTTGCCCGTCATTCTGGGGGGACTGAGCCGCAATGTTGATACTCATCGCAAAGAGCATCACCGCAGTGGCAAACGCTATTCGTCTCTTGTTTTTCATCTCAACCTCCAACCGGACTCATTGGGCTCCCCGCCCAAACAAAATGATCTTGATGGTCTCAAACATGATGATCGCATCGAGAATCAAACTCTGGTTCTTGATGTAGAAAAGATCGTACTGAAGCTTCTCCCGAGCGTCTTCGATCGATGCTCCGTACGGATACTTGATCTGCGCCCATCCGGTTAATCCAGGCGCGATCAAATGTCGTTGTTCGTAAAACGGAATTTCTTCCGCAAGTTGGGCCACGAAGTGCGGTCGCTCCGGTCGTGGTCCAACGAAGCTCATCTCGCCTTTCAGAATGTTCCAGAACTGCGGAATCTCATCCACGCGAATCTTTCGGATGATGCGTCCGACGCGAGTGGTGCGCGCGTCGCCCTTAGTCGCCCAAACTGGTCCGTCCTGTTCGGCGTCAGTTCTCATCGAACGAAACTTTGTAAGCACAAACGTGCGACCGTTCTTTCCGACTCGTTCCTGCTTGTAAAAAACCGGTCCGCGCGACTCGAGCTTGATGAGTACGGCGGTCACGATCACGATTGGCAGCGAAAGAAGTGTGCCGATGAGAGCGACTGAGCCAGTGAACGACCGTGCGAGAGAGTTCGGTCGCTTTTGCCTGGCGTCCGCGACCAGTGAAGATCAGCCATGAGGGCCGAAGCATGTTCAAAGACACGCGCCCGGTCAGCCGCTCGTAGAACGAAGCGCCCTCTTCGATGTTCACCTGTCCTGCAAGGCTCAGTTGCAACAACTTGTTCGTCGGCAATTGCCCGCGGCGTTCGCCCATCGCAACGACGATGCGATCGATGTTTTCTTTCTTAACGATCTCGTCGAGTTGCTCCGTCAAACCAATCACTCGCGGATTGATCAAGCTCTTACCAAGCAGCTCGCTGTCGGTGCCCACGAAACCCGCGATCCGGTAACCGGCGTCAGGACGGTTTAACACTTCACGCGCGACCTCGACTGCAAGATTGCCGGAACCGACGATTAAGATGCGCTCGCCGAAATTGGGATGGCCCAGGAACCAGTGAATCGAGAGTCGCCACAAAACCATCAAGCCAAGCGCGAGTGGCAGTGCGATCAGCGAGATGCCGCGTCCGAGCATCAACCCTGGGAACATGTAAAACGAGAACGCCAGCGCGATCCATGCAAGACCGAGCGCCTGGACCAGACGGAGCACCAGCTCGCGCCGGTCGTGCATCACCAGAAAGTCGTACAGATCGAAGAGGTAAAAAGCGGCGAGACAGAAGAAACCTGCAACCGCGGCTTTCCAGTAACCATTCTTAGTTCCCAGCTCAAATGCCGCATCCTCTGCGCCGGCGCGCAGATAGACGGCACAAATGATCGCGCCGTAGACGAGGGCCGCCTCGGCGATAATCAATAATACCGTTCGTCCGTTGAGCCGCAGGACTCTCAATTGACGGTCGCTACCTCCTCTTCCACTCTACTGCTCGGGGGAACAGCCATTTCGGTTGTTCGTTTCTCACGGTTGTAGTAGCGGTGCTGGTAATAGTAAGACGTAGAATCCGGTTGTTCCTCAGTACGATTCAGCACAATACCCAGCAAACGCTCTTTCGGCATCTGTTCCAACAACTTGTCAACTGTTGAATAACGAGTCTTGCCGGCTCGCACGACGAGCAGGCCTCCATCGGCGCGCGACATCAAGTACGTTGGCGTCTGTGAAAATGCCCAACGGCGGCGCATCGATGATGATGTAGTCAAACATTCTTCGTACTTCAGAGAGCAGGCGTGAATAGCTTGGTCCTGAGAGCAACTCGGCCACGTCGTCACGCGGACGTCCACCGGGAAGCAGGTGAAGACCGGAGGGTTCGAGCTGAATGATTGCGTCTTCGAGTCGCAACTCTCCTCCGAGAACTTCGGATAATCCAGGGCGTGCTTCGATCCCGAGATAGTCAGTCGCACAAGGCCGTCGCAAATCGCTGTCGATAATGAGCGCGCGAACACCCTCGGTCTGGGCCAACAGCCACGCGAGATTCAGCGCGGTCAAAGTTTTTCCTTCGGCGACGCCCGCACTCGTAACGACAAAGGCCCGCATCTCTCTGCGCTCGCCGGCCTCGAGGATCTTCGTTCGCAACGAGCGATACTGCTCGGTGTAAGCGGATCGAGGCTGGCTGACCGCTATCAGATGAGGTTCGACGCGTGCTGGAGAGATTTCGTACGTGACGAATCCCCCAGCACGCGCCGGACCGGCAGCGTCCAAAGTTGCCCCAGCATCACGCGAAGCAATTCCGCCGGGGAGTGCCGACCCGCCGGGTACATCCGCAGTGTGCGCAGAGGACGCTGAACTTCGCGCCGTCTTACCGCCAACAGACATGATTGAGGAACCGCTCAATAATTCTTCCTCGATCTGCTGGGCTGAAGGCAGTGAAGAAACCTTTCGGCTCTCTTCGCGACGCTTTGTATCTTTTGCCTTTTCAGCACTACCGGGTTCGGTAACGCTGTGTCGTTTCATGGCATCAAAAACTCTTCCCATCGATTCACCTCGTCTGTGAATTTGTGCTTTAGCTTGTCTTCCGTGTCTTTCGAGTGCAAGATCAAAGTTTGAACTACGAACTCTAATCCTTATCGCCGGTCGTTGTTCCCGCGTTCCATAACTCAGCTCGCCCGGCTGATGAAAAAATCCTCGCCGGAGCTTCGCGTTCTTCACCCATCTGCCGGCCGCGATCCGATCGAGGCAGCATGTCAAACGTCTCGGCAACGTCCTCGATAATCGAACGACCGACCGTCACGTCGCCCGATGCATAGCCTGCGAGCAGCGCGTTATCGCAAAGATTGTTTATGTTGCGCGGAATCCCGTCGGAACAGCGGAATATGAAATCAACCGCTTCCGCTGAGAAAACGTCTGTGCGTTCTGCGCCCGCCACCAGCAAACGCGAAGTGATGTAACGATCCGTCTCTTCAACGTTTGGCAACGGCTTGATAACGCAGCGCAATGCAATCCTCTGTTTCAACTGACGCAGATCCGGATTATTCAAAACTTCTCGTAATTCGGGTTGACCGGTTAACACAATCTGCAACTGCTTCGCTGTGTTCGATTCGAAGTTTGAAAGAAGACGAATCTCCTCGAGCACGTGTGGAGAGAGGCCCTGGGCCTCGTCGACGATCAGCACGGTGCGCAAACCACGCGCGTGACGCGACTCGAGCGCACGGCCCAATTCGAGCAACAGCTCCGACTTCGTTTCCCATTTCTGTACGTCGAGCAGAGTCGCAACGTGCTGGTAAAACTCCGGCACCGACAAACGCGGATTGAAGATGTAGGCGACGAGTACCGTTCGATCCAAACGCTCCATCATCCAGCGCAGGATCGTGGTCTTTCCTGTACCCACTTCGCCGGTTACCACCACGAGTCCCTTACCGCTTTCAATGCCATAGTGGAGATTGGCCATCACTTCCGTGTGCGACGGAGTGAAGTAAATGAAGCGCGGGTCGGGAGTCAGCGCGAATGGCAACTCTTTTAGACCGTAAAATTCTGCGTACACTCTGTTTGATCCTCCAGTTTCGCGACCAGCTTTACGAACCTGATCCCTGAATAAAGAAATCAAAAACGTTCGTGAGCTTGAGCGCTAATGCGAGCATCGGGATACTCACAACCGTTGCCACCATTCCCGCCACGAGTAACAACTTGCGACGTCGAGGCAATGCACGAGCTTCCTGGGGAGTTAACAATTCGGGCACGGCAAGCAGAACCGGCAGACCGGTATAGTGCCTGGCGTCTTCCGTGTTCTGAATCGTGAGCAGGCGCGGTCCTTCAACCACTGCCACGAGCATGAGTCCCACCGCCAGGCCAAATGCGAGACCGAGGGTCGACAACATCAGGCGCTTCGGAGCAACCGGTTGCACGGGCAGGTTAGCCGGGTCGATCACCTCGATACCTTCACCCTGTTGTTGACTTGTCGCCGCCGCACCGAGCGTGATTCTTTGCTGTTGTTGCACGAGCGCATCGTAAGCAGCCTTCTTCGTTTGATAATCGCGTTCGATAGCGCCGAGCGCGACTTCAACACCGGGAACCTGGTTTAAGCGGTCAACGATTGACGCGATCGCTTTTTCGTTATCGGCGAGTAGCTTTTGTTGCCGCTTGATCTCACTTTCGATCACTTTGAGTTCTTGCTCGTGGGCGCCGATCAGAACATCAGGTCTCGATGCAAGGCTCTTCTGTTTCTCCTTGATCTTCTCCTTATGCTCGTTCACCAATTGGTCCATTTCGTTCTTGACCTGGTCGAGCTCTTTCTGCTTCGCAATCACGTCGGGATGAATTTCTCTGTACTCTTGCTTAAGGCGCGTCAGATCGCCTTCCAGCGCAGCCTTGCGGCTTACTAAATTCGACCATCCCATGGTTGTTTTAGGATCGGTAAGCTGAGTGGCCACGTCTTCGATGTTTGTTTCTGCCCTTTGTTTTATCAGGGTTAACTGATTCGCTTGGGCGGCGCGTCGATCTTGAAGCCGGCCCGTTTCAGAAATCAGAGTCTTCTGTTCCTCACGAAGACCGGTGAGTTGATTTAAGAGCGATTGGACTTCCGACGGCAGCATGCCGACCTTGCCCGCCATGAACTCTTCGCGCTGCTTATCGACTGCGTCCAACGCCGCTCGTGCCTCGTTCACTTGTTGATCGAAAAAGTTTTTGGCGGAGATGCTTGAATGCAGCGTTTCCTGGGTGTGGAAATTTATGTATTTGCTGGCCAGTTCCGACGTGATGGCCTGCGAAACTCTCGCATCGCGGTATCTGAAGCTGATGTTGAAGCCGTACGTGATGTCGTTGCGACTTCTGTTAACAGCTACGTTGATGTCGTCGAGGGTGCGCTGGATGACGGTTTCCATCGGCATCCCGCGAAGTCGTTCCGCTTTGTAGAGCTCGTACCTGTCAACCAGCGGCTCGAGCGAGCTACGGCTCGTCACGACCTGGTTAATAGAAGTTAACTGGCGAGTAATGGTGTCTTCGTTCTGCTGAGGTACGACGCCCTGCGGCAGGTTAGATGGCCTGACAACGATGAGCGTGGTTGATTCGTAGACATCAGGGAGCCTGAAGACGACGTAGGCAACCGCCGTAGTAACCGCAATCACCGGAAGGATTACCAGCCATTTGCGACGCCTCAAAATCTTGAGGTATTCACTGGGTTTTCTTTGTCTAAACTCAACGCTCATAACGCACTCCTATTGTTGAATGACCAATGATCCGTTCAAATTACAGCGCAGCCAGCGCCTTTTTCGCGTCTTCGATTTCCGGAACGGAGCTTTCTCAGCAAGTTTTATCGCGGTTTGCAGTTCGCGTCGCGACTCATCCTTGTTACCTGTTTCCTTCAACGCCATTCCGAGATGGTAGTGGTAACTTGCGCTCGCCGGGACGTTCCTCGCACGAGCCTCTGCCTCGTTGATTGTGACGGCTTTACGTAACTGCTCGACGGCTGCGGTATGAAGGTTCTTCTTGTAGTAAACCCAGCCGAGAGTGTCCATGAATCCGGCAACGTTTGGGTTCTTCTGCACAGCTCCCTGGGCCAACCTCACCGCTTCGTCGAGATTGCCCTTGCCGGTAACTGCATAAAGCCACGCCAGATTGTTGGCGGCGATGACGGAATTCGGATCCTTCTCGAGAGCCTTGCGATAATTGTCGATCGCCGCATCGTAGTTCTTTCTCTCAAACTCGAGGATCCCTATCAGCGTGTAAGGTGTGGCATTCTCCGGCCGGCGCGCAATGATCTTCTGGTATTCCGCGATTGCAAGATCCTGCTGCTTGGTGTTGATGTAAAGAGAAGCCAACGCGGAGTAAGCCGGCAAGTAATTCGGATCGAGTTCGATGGCCCGGTTCAACTCGGCCTGGACCATGTTGGCGTTCTGCTGGTAGCCATACACGTTGGCCTTCAAATAGTGCAGCGCGGCCATGTTTGGATACTGGCTCAGTGCTTGATCGATCTGAGCGTGGGCCTTGTCCGCCTGCTGGCTCTTCACGTAGAGAGTAATCAGACCGTTGAGCGCGTCGAAGTTAGTCGCATCCACCTTGAGCGCTGTTTCGAAAGATGTGATCGCGTCCTGAATGTTGTTCTCCGCGAGCGCAGCAAGCGCGAGACTGTTGTAAACAACCGGATCGTTCGGAACCATGGCCCTTGCGGCCTCGAAATCCTGACGAGCGCCGGCAACGTTTCTTAACTGAAGCTGCGCAGTGCCGCGCATGAGATGCGCCTTCTCGCGAATCTGGGCCAGCAATTGCGGCGAGTTATCGCGATCGGGAGCGGTCTTGTCCAGGCGAGAGAGTAAGTCATTCGCGAGTGATGTCGCGCCGTTGAAATCGTTGGCGCCGAGCGTGAGCTGAAGTTGCATCAGCTTTGCCGGCAGGTAGTCTGGATAGGTTTTCTCGAGGTCCGCGGCAAAAGTGCGTGCCTGATCGAGCAGTCCCAGCGAGAAATGCATCTGGGCCATGAAATACAGCGCGGTCCGCGAGTTTGGTTCCTGTCTCAGAACGGTTTTCAGATCTTCAATTGCGCTCTTGAGATTGTCGGGCATTTCCGTCCTGAGCACGCATGCGCGCGCGCAACAGGAGTGCTTGCCTGTCGTGCTGATCTTTCTTGAGTATCTCTTCAATCTGAGTTTTCGCACCCTGCGAGTCGCCACGCGTAAGCAGAATCTCGCCGAGGCGGTAACGTCCTTGAGTGTAATCCGGCGACTTCGCAAGGATGTCCTGATAGATCTTTACTGCTTCGTCGGTGCGATTGATCGACGAATAAAAGTCGGCGAGCACTGCCTGGCTCTCGGGTTTATCCGCTTGCAGTGCAGCCAGTGCCTTGTACGACTCTTCAGCTTTGTCGAACCGCCTGTTGACGAGATAGTAGCTGGCAAGCACGAAACGCGAGTTGCGATCTGTTGGTCCAACTTCGACCGCCTTGACCAACTCGGCTTCAGCCTCTGCCGGGCGATTCGCTTGCGTCAGAAACTTACCGTATTCCGTGTGGGCCACCGAAGAGTTTGCGTTTACTTGAATTGCTCTCTTGTAAAGCTCCTCGGCTTTCTCGTTTTCCTTGTTGATCGAGTAGAAGCGCGCCAGGCTCAGGTACGACTCAACTCGTTTCGGATCTATCTCGATGGCGCGATTCAGTTCGGCAAAAGCTTTGTCTTTCTGTTGTTGAGCGTAGAACACGCCGCCCATCAGGATGTGACCCTCGATGTGGTTGGGATCCGTTTGGAGAACTTCCTTCGCGAGTTGCTCTGCTTCGCCGATGACGTCGGCTCGGCCGCGGCTGCCGACGAGATAGTAGTTGCCGAGTTTGACTCGAGCTTCCAGGTTTGCTTTGTCGTTACGAACGGTACTCCGAAGCGCATCGAGCATTTCCGGAAAACGTTCGAGACCTTCGTAAGCCTGGGCCAGGCCCCATTGCGCCTGAGCGTATTTCTCGTCGATCTGAATCGCATTACGAAACTCGAGCGCAGCTTCCTGAAACTTTTGATCTTTCAGGTAAGCTTCGCCTCTCGCGACGTGTTCAGCTTTGGCTTGTTCGGGGTTGGTGCAGCCGGCCAGAAAAACTACGGCGGCTAAAAGAAGACAGAAAACGCTTATGTGATAGGTAAATCCGCGGCACTCGCTTTTCATTCCTGTTCGCTCCCGTGATCGTCGCCCGCGAAATAGCGGGCTTTCGTTGTTGTCTTTTCGAATTCGCGAGGATCGACGACGGGCAATGCCGTCGATCCCTTAAACCCAAGACAATTCTCAAATAGGTTCAATTACTTACGAATTCCGAAACTCTTTCTTACGGTACGAATTCCGGTAACACCGCTGACGCAGCCGAAGCGAACTCGATCGCCGCCTGCTCAGCCCTCGCCTCCGAGTCTCCAATCGGTACGGTGACGCGAACCATCGCTCCGTCGGACCTCCGCAACCGAACGCTATCCAAAACTGTGTAGACCTTACCCCAGTATTCGCTGGCCACGTTCCGGCCTCTTCCCTGGTACCAGTAGATCATCAAACTCTTGTACTCGCCGTTTTGAATCACATATTTGTTGGCGACAAAGCTCGTCCCATCAGGCAGCGGAATCGTGGCTTTTCCAGGCTCGCTCAAAGTCCATCCAGATCCTGGCAGGCAGTTCAGTGGGCTGTGAAACGTGGCGCCTGTACGTTGTGACTCGTAGTAACCCACGTAAAAATTAGCGGCCTGTCCGGTCGTGGATTTTCGAAAATCGCGCAGCAGGTAATCGCTCGCACGCAAAACCTTGAGAGTTTCGTCATCCAGTATTTGATCGACTCCTGTTCGTTGCCACGCGCCGATAGTTTGGGGAAAGTCGCTCAAATTCTTGCGCTCGACACGTGCTTCGCCAAGATAGGACCATGCGTTAACAACGACCCCGGCTAACAGGAGCAGGACCAGCAGCACGCCGAAACGTAGGGACGATTTCATAGCTCCGAGCCTTCGGCTGATACCACTGGACTGATGGAAACAGAGGTGTCAGGTTGAGGCGATTTCCTTTCGACCTGGTCGCCCTTAGCCTGAGCCGGCCTAAAGCGATCAAGAATCATGCCAATCCCGAATAAGAGGATGAAAGCCACGATATAGATGGCCCATCCGGAAAATGAATGGAAAAACCCGTCGGCTACTTCTGTTCCGTAATAGTGCGCTAAGACGCCTGTACCGCTCACTCTGAATGCATTTGTCAAAATGGCAATAGGAACTGCGGAGACCACGATGATGGTCGAGCGCCAGAACCAGTAGCTCTTGAGCCAACCGAAACGCCCTCCCTGCTCAGGCGGATTCCCATTTCCTGAAGGGTTATGAGTGAAGTAAGCAAACACGACGGCGAGCGTCATGAGAGTCATCAACGATCTGATACCGCTGCACGCCTCGACAACCTCGAGCTTTTTGGTGTCGAAGGAGTTCAGAGGTTTAAGCTCGATGATGTTTCCCTGGCGCAACACGGGAATACCGAGCATGCTCATGGACCACACCGCGGCACGCGAAGCAAACAACTGCAACGGAAATGCGATCTTGTTGAAGATGATTGCCGGAATCGGCATCGCCAGAAACAACAGGCTGAGTGGGACGAGCAGGAACTGTAACAACCTCAGTCCCCAGAAATAGACCGCGATTCCGGCGAGCAGCAGGACTAGGGAAAGCCTCTGGATGTAGAGTTCTGCGCCGGCCACACCGGCCCAGAGCGCGAGTAGAGCAAAGACAATCGCAATTCCTCCCAAAAGCACGGAAGGTTCGACCCGCGCGCGGGCAAGTTTGTCCCGCTGCGACCAGATGATGTAGCCGATGATGAAGGGGATTAAGAGGCCGTGGGAATAGTTCTCATCGTTCCACCAGTCGCGAAAAAGCTTCACGAAGACCGTGGCGTAGGCAAAAGCGATGGCGAAACCGATGGCAATACCTTGCCACAGTTTCTTAGTGGCCGGGACGACACTCATTCCGAATTCCTTGATGGATTTCGCTAGAAAAGGGCAAGTTTCCTTGCGAAAACCGTACGTGACCTAAAAACAACCACCTTGATTCAAACGCGACGAAGCTTATCTCAATTCGGCGTGGAAAACAATCGCAAACGCCGGGTTCCGATCAGATTTAAGAAAGGTTTAATGGGGCGGGAGTTCCGCATTCTACTACCGAGGTCTTTCAAAACTTCCCACGCAGTGCGGTGCCTCAAACACGGCCCGAATTTTTTTAAGACCAAAACCGTCGAGAATTCGGGTTAGTGCTCAAATACTGTAGAGTTCCCTCCGACTATTCAAGGCATTGGAAGGCCACCAGCCATGTTCGTCGTGCTTCTGTATTTGCTTGCGGAGCTTCATTATCAAATCTGGTGACACCCTTTGACTTGTAACTAAAAGTGTTCAAGGAAACTGTTATGAAGTTGGAAACACACTGATTTGTCTCTTTTTCTCGGGCCTGACTGAGAACCTGCATTGCCGCTTCTCCTCCAATGGAGGTTAGACAATACGCAGCGGCCTTCCGGATGCGTGCTTTAGGATTTTCCCGTACTGCAAAGGCTAGTTTAGGTATCGCAGGCGCCCCCATCGTACACACGCCTCTAACTGCAGGCTGGAAAACCATAGAAGCGCTGTGAAAGCCATTCGTCAGATCGAGATGTGATATAAGCAGGTCAAGAGCTTCTGTGGCTTTTATTTCTCCTAAGAGTTGCGCAGCTTCTCGCCAGAGATAGTAGTTCGAGGGCTGTTTTTCAAAATCGAGATCCGGTTTGTCCATTCGCTCCATTAACGCGCGAATCAAGTTTTGTCGGCAAGCATTAGACTTGTATGCGAGTGTTCGGAGTTTGTGATTCGCCTGCTGAGTCTGGTTATATTCGCCCGATGACAAATGGTGTAACGCCATACGAATGGTTTCAAGTTGATGCTTGCAGTCGTCCTTTGCAACAGTATTAAACGACTCAATGGATCGCCTAATTGGTTGAAGATTGTTTCTGGTATTGCGATCGTCTATGGACACCGCTAGCACGAGCATCGCAAGCATTGGTGATAAAAGTTTTGCGATCATTACTTTCGCTCCTTAATATAAACCTGGCCCCCAATTCACACGAAAGAAGCCATTGCTGAAAGTCATCTCCGCATGAAAGCCGAGATAGCACTCCTTCTTGCCGTTCATAGCTTTTATGAGGATATTCCATTTGGAATGGTGAGCAATGATGAGTTTACCGTCGGCATTCTTTAGATTAGGTCCTGGATGGTCAATCCAGCCTCCGCTTTTATTGTCGTGCCGAATAATAGACGCCGGACGGATGTCATCTTCAAATGTGGGCTCATGACCAACTTGCGGTGCGGTATCCCCCTCACGCACAGTCCAGTACGTTAAATTCACGAGTTGCTGCAGAACCCAACGTCCTTTCGGATCAACTTTGTTCGGGCCAATACGAGCGATTCCTCCTTTTCCCAACTTTGAAATACTGACCGTAAATCCCAATCCCGGGTTACCAAGGTAGTAATTCCCTCCATTTTTCATGCCGTTTATTGAGTCCCCAGTGAACGAAACTGAAATATCGCAGTCCTGCCCACTACCCTTGTTGTCGATTGTTGACGGATCATTAGTGATTAAAGTGTTCTGCGGTTGTTCGAAAGCAACAAGTCTAAATCCCCACGTGGTAACCTCGTTGCTACCTACATTAAACGGATCTTTGTTACCCGGTGAAGGGTTGGGACGACTCGGTCCCAAACGTTTGGGACGAGATGGCCGCTGGGGTTTCACCTGATGTTCGACAAGGAACCACCCCATGGTGGCCAAGGCCGCGTTCGGATTCTGTCCGCGCGCGTCAATAATTAACTTTTTCGCTTCACCACGATTAATGGCCTGCTGTACACGATTACAGGTTGTTGGCAGACCATCTATCATACAACCCACTGCAGAGCTGTAAGGATTGGCCTGGCTCGCGGCTAAACCACGCATCGAGGCTGAACTGAAGCTGCCCGGCGGTGGTTGTGGGCTGCCATGCGCCTGAAAGGGAACGTAATTCCCGAGAGGATCGTAGACAGCTTTCGTCGTTTCGCTGGTCCCGAATGGATTGCGTTTTGTCAGCAGCACAAAAGGACCAGATGTACCTGCGTTCTGCGTAGCAAATAACAAACCATCCGCGGGTACGTGCGTAACTTTTTTGTTTCCGAATTGGTCCAGTCGCGTAAGCACTTCTCCTTCAAGCACACTCGAGCGCACGAGGTAAGATGATTCTGACGTGCCTGGGGAGATAGTGCTCGACTCATAAGCAACTTCGCCATCGCCGTCGTAAGACGCGGTGTAAGTTGTGGTATTGAAAGCACCCGTTTCGACGCTGGTCACCATGCGACCCGCAGCATCGTAAGTCATCGTACGCGGTTGATCGGTGCTGGTAAGCGGTGTAGATGTCACCTCACCATCAGAATTATAACTCCAGCCAGTGCGGCGATTACTGATGTACGTTGCGGTATCAGTTATCGGCCCGGAAAAGTTGTAATTGTAGTAGCGACCCGCCCGCATCGTCATATTTCCAAACGCGTCGTAAGAGTAATCCTGACTAAACGGCACACCCTGACCCGCGTTTCCGGTACCGTAACCGTTTGTCACCCGGCCCAGCTGATCGTATATGAAAGCCCGACTCAGGAAACGCAAGCTTACCGGCGGATTGCTGCCAGCCGTGTCGTCTAAATCAGTCAGTGCCGCGACTCTGGCATCCGCATGGTAGGAGTAGTTCTCCCTCATAATGCTACCGCCGGTACTGTTTGTGAGCCGAAACTCCGTTGGCTTCAGGCGAGCATTGAACGCGATTGTTGAGTTGCTTCCCGCGTAGCTAACACTCTTTGGCGCGCCCCAGGCTCTGTATAAGACATCGGTAATATAGGTAGTCGTTCCGGCAAAAGGCGAGCCGGTGACAGCCTTCAATTGCCCTTGAACATCGCGTGTGTAGGAAAAGCTGGCACCGAACGGATCCGTCACGCCAGTCACTTGGCCCGCCAAGTTATAGGTATAGCTGATCCCAAAAGTGCCGACACTGAATTGTCTCGTTTCGTGCGTGAGTCTTGAGAGCTCATTGTAATGGTAGGTCTTACTTCCCAAACCGTCAGTCATAGTAGATCGATTGCCTGCGGCGTCGTAGCTGAAGCTGACTTGGGCAGAAGCAGAAGCGCCCGAACCGCCCGAGGCATAGGTGATGCTGGTTTTCAAGTGGCGAGCGTTGTAGCTAAACGTTTGGGAAGCACCGCGTGCGTCAGTGATCGTATTCGTTGTATCGTCGGGGTTATAGGTCCACACTGTCGCCGTGCCGGAGGACTGTTCGGGCGCGTGCTGAGATTGTAAACGCCCGTAGCCGTCGTAAGTCATGATGGTGTCTTGATAGGTGCCGCTGCCTTCTGGTCCTGCATACTGCCGAACCTGGGTCACTTGATCACGGGCATTGTAAGTGTTGACTGTGGCTGAATAAACAGCTGCCGTCCTGCCAGTTTAAAATTTCAGTCTTCACTGCTCGGCCAAGAATATCTGAATAGATCTTCTGCTGCCGCCGCTTCTCCACGCCGCCGTGGTTCGTGCCCTCATCAGTGAGCGTTACCACCGAGCCACCAGCGCAGCCGCAACCGCTGTAGGATGCTTCTCTGTAGGTGGTATCGGGATGAGTTGTCCTCAGCGGGCGACCTTGCCAGTCGTAGGTCTGCTCCGTGTAGAGCCAGCCGGCGGCGTCGTCACCCTCCGGTGCCCATTGAGCTGTGATCTCCGCCGGGTTCGAGGTCTTGATTGCGCGTCCCATCAAGTCGTAGATCATCAACTGCGCACGATAACCACCAGTGCTGCCAGGATGGTTAGCGGCAGTGGCGATAACGCGTCCTACCCCGTCAAAATACTGAATGTTGTACGCGTCATCGGCAACGTTATTGACGGTCGAAAAACTCTGCACGTAATTGGCCCCGTAGAAGTAGCGCGTGTAGGCGCCGTTATTCACCGTCGTGGTGCGCTCGACCCGGCCGATGCTGTCATAGGTGATCGTTTGAATGGCGCCCTGTGACTGCCCTGCTGGTGGTGGACCCTGCGTTCGCGTCGTCCCACCGAAGTCAAAATTGTATTGCACGGTCGAGCTGAAGCCGTCCGCGTCGGTGATGGTCGTCGGATAAGCGAAGGTGTTGCGATCATTGCCGTTGTCAGAAAAGGAATCACCATAGGTCACGCTGTTTTGATGACCAGCGGGATCGGTGGTCGATTTGGGTGTGCCGGTGGTGTAGTAGTTTGTGTAGGTGGTCAAAGCCTTGGCCGGATTCACGATATCGTTCACGTCAAAGCGTGCGACTCCGGTCAGATTGCCGCGTGCGGTGAATGAAGTGCTGTATGAACTGTCGTGCTGTGTCGCTGCCGCAGGCACTGACTGCAGCCGCGCTGGATCGTCGTAGCTGAAACCGATCTTGCGCTGCCAACTGACGATATCCGTCTGGTGAATCGCGGCCAGCAAACCGATGATGCGCCGGTCCAGATAAACCTGACTGAGGTTGTAGTCCGTAATCGTATTCCGAATCGCAGTGACACCGTCAGCAGCATAGTCAATCACCGAGTAGGGCAGGCCCCACTGCGCATAGCTGCCATAATCGATGGTGGTGCGGCGCCGATTGCCACTCACATCATAGACATTCGTTTCGGTGACGCGCGGATTTACTTCGTAACTGACTGCGGTGTTGTCCTGCGTCCACGCCGTCGTGGTCCATTTCTGTTTGACACCTCCGGACCAGACCTCGCTCAGCGTCGTGAGGCCCCTCTGCCAGCCAGTGCCGTAATACTCCTTGTAAATGGTGCCGTCAGGCGCCGTCAGGCGACACGCGCCGTCCGGATCAACGGCGAAATCGGTGGTCACTTCACCAGGCACGCCGTTGAGGCTGGTCCAATTCTCTGCGGCCACGCGTGTTTGCGTCAGGCGCGGCGCATCCGTGGTGGTCGATTCGTACTGGAAGACGTTGTAGAAGGGTTGCGTGTTGTCGGCACGAAAGCGCCGGATCACTTGCACCTGGGCTGCATTGGTGTAATCGAACTGGTAACGATCGCCATCAGGCAGTCCGACCTGTTTGAGCAGCGGCAGCACCGCATTGTTAGCCGTGCCGACGACTCGTAACGTGCCGAAACTGGCTTGCATGGTGTGTGAAATCCAGCCGAAGGTAGCCCAGGTATGCGTCTGCGTTCCCCACTGCTGGGTGATGGAGATTGGATTACTATTACTGTCGTAGTTGAAGGTGATTACCCGGCCAAGCGTGTCGGTGATGGTCGTGATCTGGCCGAGGCTGTTGTAGTTAACGGTCAGATAGTTGCCGTTGCGATCTTTGATCTCAGTACAGCGATACTCGCCGTTGGCTTCTGAGTAAGGTCAGGCGAGTGCCGTCTGTGGAATGGACTCGCAGCAGCGCGCCGTCTTCAGTTAAGCGCAGGTATGACGAATCAGCGGCATCGTAGATGTTCGAACTTACATGTCTGAGTTCCACACGCCGACCAGCCGCGGTGATCATGAGATAAGCATTCTTTGAGGTTTGCGCATCGAAGACTTTGCGTTGCACGGTTGGGAAACCCAATCGGAACCCAGGGCTCGGGAAGCCGTTGTCTTCGTCGAAATAGATGTATGGACCGGAGCGTGTCCAGACCATTGAAGAGTAGGAGAGCGCGAGTCCGAGATCGAGCCCGGCACGTCCCGGCAGACTCAGCAGTGGCACACTCCAGTTTGCATCGCGCGAGAGCATCCCTCGGCCGGGTTGGTTGCGCGCATCAACGCGCGCCGAGATCAGCGAGGCAGCGTTACTCGAGGGCGCGCCAGTGGTCGTGATGTTCGCGCTCAAGGTGGCAAACTCGCCTGACTCTTCAAAGCCACGACGCACGTACTCGCGCCCGTGCGTTGGCACCAGAGCTTCCCACATGGCCCAGCCACCAGCATCCGGATCGCGCATCAGGTAGGTCTTATAGAGATCGTAAACATACCAGTGAGCATCGCGATTGCGAGCCGCGTATTCGGCCGATTCAAAGAGGGTGCGGCCCAACTCGATGCCGGCCAGTTTCAATGCGGTCGCACTGTTGGCATAAGCCACGCGCAACTGGTCGTACCAGTAAGTTGTTTCCTCGCTGCTGGGACTGCGCACTAACGCGTAAGTGAAGAAGTTCGAGACGAATTGATCGTGAGGAGGTGGTGGTGGCAATGTCATTCTCGCACGCGCATGAGCCCGGCGCGTCTGATTGCCGCGGCGCTCGCTTATCCGGTGGTTGTTGGAGGCTAAGTCTGACCCGGCGCTACCGCGCTCGGTTCCGTTTGGCGGATCGCCGACACGTCGTCCATCCCAGGGCTTGCCGGCATTCTTCTTTGAACGAATCGTCGAGGGAATGGGCGGTGGCGCCTCAGGCTCAATCTGCGACTGCTGCTTTGCTTTCTCCAGGTCGGGCCACACACCTTCAGGCTTCCCCGGCTTCGGCTTTCCTTTGCGCTCCTCGCGTTGGCCCTGGGCTGCTCCGGATATCAGGAATGAAATGCCCGGTGCCGGTAGCAGAGCGATACAGATTGTTAACGCAATAGCAGTTCGCAGTGTGAGACGCTGAGCAACGCGACGGTACATAGCGAGTCCTCCGGTAAGAGTTGGAGCCCAGCAACCGCCTGATAAACCCTGAGTGGTCGTTCGCAGAAACGGGGAGACGATGGGACGTTAAACGCGAACCACGTTGGGGGAAGGGCAAGGGAGCGGCACTCTACTACCGCGTTGGTCCAATGTCAACGACAATTTTTACACTTGAGGTCTATTTTTTCTCACTAATGCAGAACAACGTGTTCTGCCCGCGCAGGTACAGTTCGCCCGCGGCGATCACTGGCGTAGCGATGAAGATCTGATCCGTGAGATGGTTGGTGGCGATGACTTCGAACTTTTCACCCATCTTCAACACCACTACATCGCCGTCTTCAGTCGCGAGGTACAACTTGCCGTTTGCACCAACAAGTGACGCCTTGAGATTGGCGCTCTTCGGCAGTCGGGTTTGCGAGTAATACGGCTCGCCGGTCGCTGCGTTGAAAGCACTCACCATCCCGTTGTCAGTGACGACATAAAGTTTGTTGTCGTAAAGCACGGGTGAGGCGGTGTAAGGCACACCTCTCGTATGACTCCACACAATCGCATCCGAACCCGTCAAGTCGCCTTGCTTTCCGAGTTTGATGGCCATCAATTTAGGATCGCGATGGCCGCTCATCACGTAGACCATCCCATTCTGATAAACAGGAACCGGAATCGCGTTCGAACCCAGTCCCCCTGATTCCCAAAGCACTTTTCCCGTCTCCGGATCGTAGCTGCGCACTCGATTCGTTGCGCTCACCACAATCTGAGTACGACCTTCGTGATCGATCGCCAAAGGAGTGCTCCACGAACTCGGCTCCTCACGCGTGGCGCGCCACAACTCCTTACCGTTTCGTTTGTCGAGAGCAACGATGAACGAACCAGCTTCGTGATCGAAAACCAGGAACAGACGATCGCCGACTATTAGCGGCGCCGAACCCTCGCCGAAAGCGAGCCGCATCTTCATCTGCACGTTGAGATCTTTTTCCCAGATCAGTTTGCCGTTGAAGTCGTAGCAGTAGATACCGCGTGAACCAAAAGAGGCGTAGACGTACCTGCCATCAGTCGCAGGTGAGTTGGACGCAAAGCTGCCGTAGGCGCGGTGATAACCTTCGTGCGGCGTCGCGACTTTGGCCGTACGCTGCCACAGGATCTTGCCGGTCTTGCGATCGAGCGCGAGCACGTCGAAGCTGTGTTCGAGAAGTGGACCTGATCCACGTCCTCTGCGCTCACCACCTTGCGGTTGTGCGGCAGCCTCTGGGGTCGGAGATGGCGCCGCGGCGGGCTTGCCGGTAGGGATTGCAGTAGTGACAAAGATCCGGTCGCCCCAGATCGCCGGCGTCGAAAATCCCCGTCCTGGTATTGCGGTTTTCCACTTGATGTTGCTGGTATCGCTCCAGGTGGCCGGCGCATCACCGCGCGCCATGCCGTTGAAGAAAGGACCACGCCATTGTGGCCAATGGCCGGCAGTTTGAGCCTGAACGATCACACTCACCGCGGCGGTAAGTAATACGATTAAAGATGCGACTAAGGTAGTCTTCTTCATCAGTTCCTGAACCCTCTTTTTCTTTGAGTGACGTAGACCTGGAGTTGGCGGAGGATTCTAGCCGAGGTGACGGCTGCATGGCTAGGTTTTCATTCACGTCTCGCGCGATTGTGATATTGTCGCAACAGCTTTTGAGTCAGCCGTTGACGAGCTCGAATGAGAGACAGCCGCAACCTTACAAAACCCACTGAAACTTCAATAGCTGAAACCGGCGATCGCAATCTGACACGGTTGGAGCTCGCGTTCTGGCTGTTGGCGATCCTTCTGGGCTTTGCTCACGTCTGGGCCGATCGTCATTACCTGATGAACGCTGACGCTATGTCGTATATCGACATTGCTGAAGCCTATCTTCGCAGGGATTGGCACACCGCGGTCAACTCTTACTGGAGCCCGCTCTATTCATGGCTCATTGCGCTGGGCCTTGCGATCGCGAAACCCTCACCTTACTGGAAATTCGCTGTCGTGCACCTTGTAAACTTCGGAATGTACCTGTTTGCGCTGGGCTGTTTTTGTTTTCTGCTGCGCGAAATGCTTCGTCGTCAACGAAGCCGGCGTAATGATCTCCTCAAACACGATCTTGTGGAATTGCCTGACTGGACGCTCCTGGCGGTCGGGTACTCGTTATTCATCTGGTCCAGTCTATTTCTAGTGACCGTCCAGCTCGAATCTCCCGACATGCTAGTGGCGGCGTTTGTTTATTTGGCGACGGGCATGCTGCTCCGAATCACGCGGCAACCCTCGAGTTGGTTGTCGTTCGCACTGCTGGGAACCTTTCTTGGGTTAGGTTTTCTTGCGAAGTCAGTGATGTTGTTGCTGACGCCTGTGTTTCTCATCGCCGCGATGCTTGCTGTTCGTAATGTCCGTCGTGCCTTGCCGCGCGTCGCGGTTGCTGTCGTGTTGTTTCTCGTCGTTGCTGGACCATTCGTTTTCGCGATGTCGCAATCGAAAGGAACTTTGACAACTGGCCGCAGCCGGAAGACTGAACTACTTGTGGGCCATCAATCGCGTTAGGAATACGCACTGGCAAGGCGACAAACCGGGCTCTGGCGTACCAAAGCACGCGACGCGAAAGATATTCGACAACCCGCCGGCCTTCGAATTTAGTGAGCCCGTCGGAGGAACTTACCCCGTCTGGTATGACCCCACGTACTGGTACGAAGGAAGCACCAGTCATTTCGATTTTGGACAACAAGTGCGCGTGTTTATCGGCGGGGTGAAGTCGTATTACGAGTTGTTTACGTTTTGGGGACTTCAGTATGCCCTGTTAGTTGGAGTCGTCGCTCTTTATGTCATGAGTGGAAAAGGACGGCTGCTCTTCTACGATTTGGTCGAACAGTGGGGTTTGATCGTTCCAGCACTCGCGGGGCTCGGACTGTATGCACTCGTAAATGTGCAAGGCAGGTATGTCGCTTCTTTCCTCGTGTTGCTATGGCTTGCTTTGTTCATGGCCGTTCGTCTGCATCACACACCGAACGCACTGAGGTTCATCAGGTCAATCATGATTGTCGTGGTTGCATTGATGATCCTCACGACGGTCGCGTCGTCGAGTCGAGAGATCGGGCTTACTCTTCGTCAAGTGGTGAAGGGTGAAAACCCCGCGGCACACGAGCAATGGCAAGTTGCAGAAGGCTTGCGAGAGCTGGGTGTGACCTCGAGTGATAACGTCGCGTTCATCGGCGACTCTTTTCGCGCCTTCTGGGCGCATCTGTTGGGAACTCGAGTGGTCGCGGAAATTCGCAGGGATAAAGTGCCTGATTTCTGGCAGGCTAACCCGACAGTGAAGAGCGACGTCATAAACGCATTCGGTCGTACCGGCGTGAAAGCAGTGGTCGCTGAAGCGCCGCCTGCGGGCATCGATCTTAGTGGCTGGCAAAAGATCCGAGACACCGACTACTACGTCTACCTTTTGAAATGATTTTTATTGTGCGGTTTTGTGGCGCAGGTTGAAGCTGAGCCAGCAAAGAACAAATGTGGTGGCGCTGTAGAAGTAGTACAACAGATGCAGAGGGAACGCGAGGATCGCGAATACCAGGCCCTTGCGATGGTAGAAGAAGCGGTAGAATTTGTGATTGAGAATCGGGATTAGTCCAAGCAGCACAACGATCAATAACAATAACTGAGGAATCAGCACTGCGAACGGCAAAAGCAATATAGATAGACCAAGTAAACCTGCACTGATCCGATCAGTCGTCTGAAGATTCAGGTCGTTCACCATCCCCTTACTCTCAAATATCAACATAGACCACGGCACCGCGCGGCAAAAAATATCCGCGTGCAGCATCGACTTCAACGTCCAGCGCTTCAGGTGTTTCGCCTGTAGTTGCTTGTCGAGCAGGATGCGGTGACCTTTGGAACGCATCCGATATCCGAGCTCGATGTCTTCGATCGCGGGTCTCGGGTAGCGTTCAGCGTCAAAACCATCAACCGCGAGAAACACGTCACGGCGAATCGCGCCACAGCCGGCCCAGAAAGTTTCAGCTTCACTACGTGCCTGCTGGTGAACAAACCGGTGAAAGAGATTCTTGTACTGTGAAATGAAGTTCTTCTCCGCCGGTTCGTCGTCGTAGGAGCCAAAAACGGCCGCAACTTCAGGATGGTCTGTAAAGTTTGCCGCGACTCGTTCAAGCGTGTCGGGTTTTACAACCACATCCGCGTCGACGAAGAAAAGCACTTCACCACGCGCGTGCTGAGCACCAAGGTTGCGCGCCCCTCCTGGGCCTGACTGGCGCGACGTCTTTAAAACGCTCGCACCTTTCTTGCGACTGATTTCGACGCTGCGATCCGTCGAGCAATCGTCGACCACGATCAGCTCGTAGTCGCGATACGAACCCGAAACGAGCGCATCCAAACAACCGGGAAGAAACTTCTCACCGTTGTAGACCGGGATGATTACTGAAATAAAAGGGCTCATCGAACTTCAGATTTCGTCCTCGACAAGATCCAGTCAGCTATTACTTTGTTCACTACCTCGTGTCCCCTTATGTCCAGATGTTCGTCGCTCGGAATGTAAAGACCACGGTTGTCAGCGGAACTGGCCTCCCTCATGGCGTCGAAAGTATCTACGAAGCCACAACCAATTTGTGAGCAGAACTCTTCGACTGTCTCGCTGAAATCTTTGTCACCTGGGATCCGCTCGGGAAAATAATCGCGCCGTTCTTCAAAACGGTCAAAACTGATATGAGGCTCCATCACGTGGAGCATTGTCGGAACTACCACGATCAGTAACTGAATCCCACGTGATTGGCACAACTGCTGCCCCGCTTGAATTGCACTCAGAGTTTCTGTCATCCCGGCCTGCATCGTTGAAGGCTGGTGTGGCTCGTACCGGTATCGAAGACTGATCCGTTTCGAAGTTCCATCATGATATCGTAAAGTCACCCTCGGCCCGACTGGTTCCGGCACGCGTGTGTTAGAGAGCACCTGCTGCAACAGAGAATTGTCCCGGTAGCGTTCCTTCAAAGACAGGACCACCTGCTCAGGATTCTTCTTCCATTCGACGTAGGCCTCAGCGTCTGCCAGGTCGTTACCTTCAAACAACTGCCAAACGATGAAACGTGGTTCGTATGACAGTCCGTAGCGCTTGAGAACAATCAGCTCTTGTTGTGGACCATAAGCGCCGCGTGCGAGATTGATGACGCTCAATTTTGTTGACTGCGCGACGCGACGCGCGTAGGTGTCCTCTTCAGAGACCGTAGCTGACTCGGTAAAAGAATCGCCAACGAAGACGATGTCCGCACGCTGTTGCTCGGTCGAATTTCGGAATCCGTTTTTGTCGGTACGATACTCGACGAATCTATCTACGTCGGGCACGTAACCTTGCCAGGACACAAGCGGTTTCCTGACAAATCCGAGCTCCGGATCGGCAACAGAATAGAGCCGCGAAATGTGCGCCTGGTCCAACCAGTAATTTGGTTTTCCGATACCCATGACTCCGAAGGCGTAAACCGCGTCGCAAATCGCGAGCGCAACGAGCAGCGCGATCCCTAAAGTCGTCACGCGAAGTGAGAGTGATCGTTTATAACGCGCCGGAGCAATGAGCACGACCAGAACGCAGACAGCGATCAGGGCCAACGGGATCCCGACGTAAATATCTTTGAGACGATAGTGGCCCCAAAGGAATTCACCACGAGGGTTAAATAGCGGCACGATCCAAACGTAGATGAAGGCTACGGCCAGCAATACACCCGCGATTGAGTAGAGCCAGGGCCAGTTTTTTGTTCTTCTGCTCTGGGGGTTAGCAGTTGATTCCATTAACTAAAACAGTGTGTAAATAAAAGGCGCAGCTCCTGTACTGCCCAGCGCTATGAGGACGCCCAATAGAAGGATGGAAACAACGATTGGGATCAAATACCACTTTTTATTGTGCCGAATGAACATCACGAGCTCTCGAAAGAAACTCGGGTTCTTCTTGAATTCGTCGGGTGATTTCATTTTCCCTCCTTGTACTTCAAAACTGCCGGTAATAACTGTCTTCAGTCTTGACGCCTTTAACGGGTGTCCACTGAGTCGTATCCTTTTGCCGCCGTTGCTGCAAAAGGTCTTTTCCCATCAATTTCAGGATTATGCCTAAAGGCGTAATTATCAGAAAGAACATCAAAGCGAGGATTACGTTGCTCACAACGTAACCAATAATGCTTGTAGGTAAATAAACAGCTAAATAGGCCACTTTTCCGAGTCCTGGGACAAATGCGGCAATTGCCAGAACGACGCCGACGCTCCACAAGACAATAGAAGCAGTGCCGATTCCTCCCGCACGCCACAACGAGAGCAATCCAAGGACAGTGAAACCGATCAGCATTGCGATGGCAAAGCGCCGCAACTCTCGGGCATCGGGTCGCCAGTTGACGTGCTCGAAGAATGGAAGAGCCTTTAAGCCTTTTGTGCTTCTTTGTGGCATTCAAAGTCCCATCAATCCAATGCAAACTGCGCGAGGTGTTCTTTTGCTCCGCGCATCTCCGGTTGTGTCTCTTTGAGCAGCAAATGATTCCCCATCACAAGGGCATCGATGTGTGTGAACATGAAGCACCGGTAAGCATCATCCGGTGTACACACAATCGGTTCTCCACGCACGTTAAAACTGGTGTTCACAATAACGGGGCATCCAGTTGCCTGATAGAACTGGTCCATCAACGTATAAAACAGCCCGTGCCGTTCAGGATCGACTGTTTGAATACGGGCGGTGTAATCCACATGCGTAACAGCAGGGATTGAACTTCGAAGGACGTTGAGTTGATCGATCCCCCACAACGATTGCTTGTCCGGCGGTATAGGCAGTCGTTTATCTTCCTTAACGGTAGCAACGAGCTGCATGTAAGGACTCTCGCAATCCAGATTGAAGTACTCCGCCGCGTGCTCGCGCAGCACACATGGAGCAAACGGCCGGAAGCTCTCACGAAACTTGATCTTGAGATTCATCTGCGATTGCATTTTCGGATTGCGCGCGTCTCCGATGATGCTGCGCGCACCGAGTGCTCGTGGTCCAAACTCCATCCGTCCACGAAACCACCCGATAACTTTTCCATCCGCAATCAACTCCGCGACTTTCTGAGCCAGCGCTGAATCCGGCAGTCGCTCCGAAACACCTGCAACGCTCTCGAGATACGCCGCTATCTCTGCGTCAGTGTATTCCGGACCAAGCAAAGCTCCGCGCATCGTGTCGCGGTCGTGGTTGTCACGAGGCTTGTCCATCATCTGATGCCAGACGGCGAGCGCCGCACCCAACGCGCCACCAGCATCTCCCGCCGCGGGTTGGATCCACAGTTTCTTAAACGGACCCTCGCGAAGAATGCGACCATTCGCAACGCAATTGAGTGCAACTCCGCCTGCTAAACACAGGTTGGTCTTGCCTGTTTCTGCGTGCGCACGAATCGCCATTCGCATCATCGCTTCTTCAGTGACTACCTGAATGCTTCTTGCGAGATCCATCTCCTTCTGCGTTAGCTGACTTTCAGGTTTTCTTGGTGGTCCACCGAACAGCTTGTGGAAACTCTCGCTCGTCATCGTCAAACCAGAACAATAATTAAAGTACTCCGGATTCAACCAGAACGAGCCGTCCTCGCCGAGATCGAGGAAGTGATCGTAAATGAGGTTTACGTACTTGGGCTCACCGTATGGTGCGAGTCCCATCACTTTGTATTCCCCGGAATTAACTCTGAAGCCGGTGTAGTAAGTGAACGCGCTGTAGAGCATGCCGAGCGAATGCGGAAAACGGATCTCGTGCAGAAGGTTTATCTTATTTTTTTCGCCGACTCCGATCGTCGTTGTGGCCCACTCTCCAACGCCATCCGCTGTCAGAATTGCTGCCTCTTGGAATGGTGACGGAAAGAATGCGCTCGCTGCATGTGACTCGTGGTGCTCAGTAAAAAGCACCGGACCATCGTATTCTTTGCCCAGCTTGCGACGAATGATCGCGGGAATATTGTTTTTCTCGCGCAACCACGTCGGTATCGCCATCGCGAAAGAACGGAGTCCGCTGGGCGCGACGCCTAGGTAGGTTTCGATCAGTCGATCTGCCTTGACTAAGGGCTTTTCATAAAAGACAACGGCGTTCAACCCAGCCGTTGTAATGCCGGCCTCTCGCAAGCAGTAAGCAACTGCATTCTCGGGAAAAGAAGCGTCGTGTTTACGCCGCGTGAAGCGTTCTTCCTGGGCTGCGGCCACGATCACGCCGTCCTGCACCAATGCTGCGGCGCTGTCGTGGTAAAAAGCTGATATTCCCAGAATGTTCATGAAGTTCACGCTGACTAAAAACGGATAAATCTCCCTCTTAGAGAGATTGCTAATTACGCTGTCAATTCTTGCGGAGATTTTTTAAGGCTCAACCGTGGGGAGCCTAATCGGCGCAAAGTAAGTGTGTCTACTCGTCGGGCCTTTGCCTGCGAAGGTGTTGATTATACCGCTTGGAGAGATGATCCGCAGCCTGAGAGTTATCGCGAGCGCTGATGAGGATTGATGCCGTCTTTACGCACCCAGATATTTTCGGGATCGGCGATTTGAGCCAATGTCGCCGGGCCTCCGTCACCGGAGAAACCAGGTCCTTTGCTTCCAACGAGCGTACGAATTGTGCCGTCGAGCTCGATAACACGGATGGCATTGTTGTGCTCATCACCTATGTAAAGCCGCCCGTCTTTATCAAATGCCAGCGCTTGTGGGGAATCAAATTTTGCTGCTAATGCCGGACCGCCGTCACCTTCGAACCCGCGCTCGGCACGTCCGGCGATGGTGCGGATGATGCCATCGCGACTGACCTTTCTGATCACGTTATTATCGCTGTCGGCAATCAATAGATTATCCTCGTTATCGAGGATGATTCCGTAGGGCATATTCAACTGTGCTTTAACGGCTGGGCCACCATCGCCGCTGAAACCCGCCACGCCGTTTCCGGCAACAGTCGAGATCACTCCCTGGTTATCAACCTTACGGATCCGGTGATTGTATATATCAGCAATGTAAACATTGCCTTTCGAATCAACACGGACATCATACGGACCGTTCAGGGATGCCTCGGTTGCCTGAATCCCGTCCCCATTAAAACCACGCTGACCGTTGCCGGCCAGGTGCGTGAGGTATCCGTTAGAGTCGACCTTCAGAATCGCATGATTTAGTGAGTCGGCCAATAGTAGGTTCCCGGCCCTATCGATTACGACTCCTTCCGGTAAAGCGAAGTCGATGTCGCGCGCGAGGACGGGGGACCGCGGTAGGCCCCTGGCGCCTGTGGTCTGTCCTGTTCCCGCAAATACTGAGGTTCGCCCAGACGGGTCTATTTTCCAGACGAGCCTGTTTGCCCGGTCACTTACGTAGACGTTCCCCGATGCGTCCTCGGCGATTCCCATCGGACTCTCAATAATGACCTGCAGAGCATTCCTACCGTCTCCCAAATCTGAAGGACTTCGCCAGTCGTATCTCCATTTTGAATAGCGCAGGTGTAGACCTTTGAATGGTCCTTTGTTGGTAAGTGATTTGATCTGCGGCCAAAAAATGATCACCAACGTTACGGTGAACAGCAAACCAACGAGGGTCCGTATCGCATAAGTTTTTTTTCTTGATGCAAAAGATCGCAACATATCGTCAGTTGGCTTTCACCGCACATGCAGGTTCGAAACGTTTACTCAAGGCTGCTCGGTTGCGAGCGACAACTCTATACCCTAACCAGGTAAAAGGTCGGAAAGCCCGACTTTCCAGTAACGTAGCCAGTAGTGTGTAACCCGAGGCTTCAATTACCTCGATGAGAGCCTGACTGCCGCCAACCACTGTTCCGTTCGGAGAGACCCAAAGCATCTGATATTTCGATGACTGCCAAACGTCGGCGAGGCAATAATCCTTCCAGATCCTGAAACGGACGATCGTTAAAAGATCGTCTGCCCAAACGCCTCAAGAGCTTCACCATCCTTAAACAAAATCCACAGTCGCCATCCCACAGCAACGTTTCTCTGGTGATATTTTCATGCGCACTGGCATTTGGAAAGAACTCCGGCACGCTGCGAAAACCTCGCCACCAGGCGGACAACTTCTGAAACAAACGCCGTTGTGAAAGCCAATGGAAAACTGCCGGCCAATCGACGAAGACCAGATACATCAGCATTAAATTTGAAAAGAAGACGTTCAAAACATATAGCGACACCATGTGAAACACTATTCCGAACCCGAGAAACCACCACCTGAGCCGGCGCGAAAAAACCGCAAGCGGAAACAATATTTCCCACGCGATGGCGCCTACCATCGCAAATTTCAAATAGTCTCGGAATTGCGGTAGCCAGAACGCCACCTTGAATTGTGTTTCGTGCATATTGCCAAGTGAACGCTCAATCGCTTGAAGCGTCAAATTATCGCTTCCGAAGTAAGCCACACCTGAGATGCGAAGCTTGCTTAGACCAGCCGTAAAGTAGCACCAGGCAAGAACCATCTGCATTAGCAGAATCGGATAGCCGTAGGCGCTGCTTTTTCGCTTGTGGCTGGACCGGTGAAGGGCGTCAAGAGAAAAACCGTCGCCGCATGGTGTAAAGGCAAGAATGAGGAGAAAGTATATTCCCGTTATTTCGTCATGATTAAAAAAACCAAAACTTCGGAGAACTCCGTGGTAAAGGATGACGAGGAGGGCAGAAATCTTTGTGGTAAGAGGCGTCAGGTAACCCAGCATGCTCATGAACAACGAGAGAAGCAGCACCACTTGCAGCGTCTTCATTGCGCCGGGCGTGATAAGCCGATCGTAGAACTTCCACGATAACACCGACATTATGCCGATGGGCCGGAGGATTGTGACCGGAAGATATCCAAGCTCGCCAACCGAAGTAGAGAGAACCGAAAAGAAAAATACGCCATGAGTTCCCGCCCGGACCATACCGAGCGCTTCAGCCGAGGTTGGGACCAATTTGGTCAACCAACTTCTGTGGCTGTTTTCATCATAGGTCCACATGCCAGGATGCGATGAATTCAAAGTAGTTGCCATACTCTTTCTTGGGCCATTTGTATTCGTCCAAGCGAACTCGAACCAAACGGTGGGGTGAGTCTCCAGCGAGCCTTGCATTGTACCTGTGTCCCCAGGTACGCAGCAGATCAGGCAAAAGTACAGCGGGGGGAAGATTGTCTACGCTTCCCGCTGCCGCTATAAGCCTGGCGTTCTCAGGATGAGGCCAACGTAGTTGCAGGCTTTCGTTAGTGACTGCCGCCTGGACCATAAGCGCAGTTCTGTCCTCGAGACCGTTCATGATCGTAATGGGCGGGATGTCAACAGTTTCACCCGCAGCGGTTTCACCCCGAAATACAAAGTAGTTATATTCATGACCCGTATTAAGCCCCGAAGCACCGTAGAACATTTTGTAATGTGGCACGGGATACCACTCCCTGCTGGTTGCAAAAGCCCCCACTAAGGGAGCAAAAATAGCTATTGTAAGGATCGAGTGACGCAGTAAGAGCCGCCGGCGGAGTTGCGGTTCGCTTAAGCTATCGTTGTTGTTGGAATCGGCCTTAGAGTTCATCTTTCCTCAACGGTTTAATATAGTGGCGGACCAGTTTGAGTGAAGCCTCGCCTCGAGAATGCGACGCTGGTGTATTCCTAATAAAGTGCTAATTCAAGTCCTCTTGTAATCTGGAGCCTGCTTAATGATAGGCCGTTTTCCCGAAGGTTCAGGAGGAATCTCCTCAACCGTTTTCACTACAACTTGCACCCCATCACCAATCAGTCGCATCAGGTCAGATCGAAGTTGAACTCCTCGTTGCTCGTCCCAAGCTTCGCCAGGAACAATCAAAAGACTTACGAGGTTATCCGTTTCCTGCACGAGTTGGTAGTGACGCACAGCGCCGAGATGTCCGTGGTAGACGAATAGGAAATGACCCAGGATAGCCGGACTGAGCTCGTTGCCGGAAGGGGTTCGCAGACACTCCAATGAGCGGCCTTCGATTGGGCCAATCAACGGGAAGCCACGACCACATGAACAGTCCTCTGAAATGGCGACTGCCAAGTCACCAGTGTCATAGCGAATGAACGGTCGTGCAAAATTATGCAGGTCTGTCAGCACGACACGGCCCGTTTCGCCCGCGGCGCAGGCCGTTCCATCCGGCCGTAGAATTTCACAAACAACCAGCTCAGTGTTGACGTGAAATCGATCAGCTGATTCCGAACAGCTTTGCGCGCTCCACGAGCCAAACTCGCGAAGACCGTAACGGTTGATGATAGGCGCATCAAAATACTCTTCTATCAGACGCTTCCGGTTTGGCGTCAGCGTTTCGGCAATTGTAATGACACCACGAACAGGCTTACTTAGTCTGAGATCACGACGAAGTAATTCATCGGCGATAGCGGCAAGCGTTGAGGTGTATCCCATCACGAACTTCGGCCGAAACGCCTCGATACGGCGCCAAATGCTTTCCGCTCCCTCAGAGTTAACCTCCCATAGTGAGACCTTATCCTGAGTCCATCTCTCATAGACATTCTGCATGCGACTCGTAATGGTCCGCTTCAATCTAACTGCGATGGTTGCATCTGACGGCAATGGAGCCTGCGCGGCTGGTGGTGCAATGATTCGAATGTAGCGGTCAAACGGTTGCAAACCGTACCACGAGTCGTAAAAAAGATGGCTCGCAAAAATGATCGGCAACGCTCGTCGATCAAGTGAGAATTGAAAAGGCTCGCCCGTAGAACCTGACGTTTTTCGCTCGATGCGGATGCTCGGCGGAACGTTAGTTGCGCAAAACGTTTCCGGTTCACACGCTCGATAATCAGCCTTCTTGAAAATCGGCAGAGCCTGGAGATCGTGTGCCGTGCGCAGTTCGTCTGCATCGAGACCGAGTCGATTATACAATTCTCTATAATAAGGAACGTTTTCGGCAGCATGCTTCAGTAGCAACGCCAGTCGCGCCTCATTGCGAGCATGCAACTCCTCCCTGGAAGACCACTGTACCCGTCGCATTTCTTTCAGCGAGTTCACAAAACGCAGCCCCAGAGGCACACTCGCTACGTTTAATAACAGGTTAATTAGTGAAGCTTTGACCCGCGACTCATCCGATCCAGATTTCACCCTACTTACCTTCTCTCATTGCAAGGTAATTGCCATCTTACTGTAATGGAAAATATCAGTGAATAAATTGACATGATTCACACTAATTGACTATATTTCTTTTGGTCTTTGGTCTTTCGCCTAACCCGCCCTCAAAGACCCTAAAATAAGTCCTCAAAGTGTTGTCCCAACTTTAACCACCCCAGTCGAGGTGTGGTCGGTACGCGTTAACTGGTTTAAAGCGAAGGGAAGTAGTGTGCCTCAATTAGCCTTAACTGACGTTAAGGGGTCGGATTAGTGTGCTCAGTTGGGGTAAAGGCAATAAGTGCGGCTAAATGCCTAATCAACGAACAAGGAAAATGACTGCAAATCTCTCCCGAAAACGGCGTAGTCCTGGGTTCAGGAAAAACAGGAATAGCAAAAAGCTGCCACTGCTCCAGGTGGTGGCTCTTATCCTGGCAACGTTTCTACAAACAACCGGTGTTAATGCTTACGTTGCTTCTTCTGCAGGAGCTGGAACTTCGGCTCTAAATTTTGTTCCCCAGACGAGTGGCGCGGAATTTCCTCTCGGAGGCTGGCAAACGGCAACCCCACAAGAAGTGGGGATGGATCCAACCTTGTTTGCCGCCGCAATGAACCTGCTGCCCTCACCTTCAATGGTTATAAGAAATGGGCGAGTCATCGGACAAAAAGGTGAGACGGCACGTCCCGGGTATGTTTGGTCCGGAAGCAAGTCGCTTACGGCGCTTGTCTTTGCACGACTGCTACAGCAAGGGCGAATTTCGAGCTACGATGCCATAGTTCCAAATAGTAATGTTCCGAGCAATCCTGCAGCGTCATTCAGACAATTCATGTCGATGACGAGCGATTATAACCTCAGCCCTCATAGTCCCGGGAATCACTACGCATACAACAACGGTGGCGTTCACTTCTATGGCGCACATTTAAAGAACACCTACTTTCCCGGCCGAACAGAAGTGCAGATGCTTCAGGATGCATATGTTTCTGCGTTGGGATTTCAAGACACTCTTTCTTACAACACGGCAGGTTACCTCTCAGGTTGGGATGGCGGCTGGTCGATGTCGGCCCGTGATCTGGCGCGAATTGGCTATCTGATTTTGCGTAACGGAAATTGGAATGGACAACAGATCCTTCCGCCTTCGTTTATAAGCGACTTATACAACAACCAGGTTCCTGCGGGCGCAACGGAAGCAACAGGAACAGATCCTTTCTACAACGAGTATCCGGCCACTCCCCGTTTACCCGGAGCATACTCCTTCGGTTTTTGGTTACCACGAAACACCAGCCATTTTGGCGGCAGCCGATCACAGACCGAAGCCACCAGCATGTCTGGCGCCTTTGGTACGTCAATGCATATCTCGCGCAGCAAGGATTTAGTGGTCGTTGGGCTCAACACGAGTCCCGGCGAACACCAAGGCGGAAAGATTTCCGGTGCGGTTCTGGATATGTTTGCTGCTGCGATTACGGGTGCAGCACCAACTCCAACACCAACGCCAACACCAACCTCCACTCCAGCGCCACCCTTTGCGCCGAGTGCTGCGTCGGGCCGGATAGCGATTAGTTCCGATGGTAACGATCACGACTGCGACGACATCACGGCCACGCCGATGAGTCTCTCACTGCTGGCGAAAACCGGTAACGCTTCAAGACTGGTCTACTACGGTCACTCGGATCACATCTGGTCAACCGGAACGGACGGCGCTTGCGGCGGCGGCAATCGTGAAGAGGAGATGCGAATCAGTTCTGAAGAGACTGCGCGACTCTGGGGTGGCTTTAATCTTGGCGTCTTTATCAATGCGAAGGCGCACACTTCATCTGCCGTGTCGGCGCTAACAACTCAGATTAACCAGTCTACCGCTTCAAACCCGCTTTGGATCATCGGCGCCGGTCCGATGGAAGTGATCGGCCGTGCCCTTGCTGCTTCTGATCCGAGCAAGCGTCAATTTGTGATTGTGATTTCACACTCCGAGTGGAACGACTATCACGCTGAAGAGCCTGGTCACGGGACCTGGAATTTCCAGGAACTGAAATCCGTATTGGGAGCGAACATTAAAAGCATCGCAGACCAAAACGCTGCTTTGCAGCTTCCTGCCACCAACTATTCGTGGCTGCAACAATCGTCAGATTCGCGATTAAACTGGCTGTGGCAGCGTCATCTGAAATCGGGTTTACCGTATTTTGATCCGTCAGATGCGGGCATGATTTACTGGTTGACTACGGGTGGGCTCAATGGCGGCGACCAGAACGCGACGGTTGCGAAAATCAGAACCGTTCTTGAAAGCAACCCACCGGCCCCAACTCCAACGCCAACGCCAACGCCTACGCCAACACCGACGCCTGCGCCAACGCCTACCCCAACACCGGCGCCGGCACCAACTCCGCCACCAACTCCGCCGCCGGCACCGACACCTACACCAACACCGGCGCCAGCGCCACCACCAACGAGCATTACGCTGACCTCGACCCTGGTGACTGCTCCGGAAGGTACACCTCTTTTTAACCTGAGGCAGGGAACGTCCTTCAACCTCGCCGCACTACCTACTCGATCGCTCAGTATCGCTATTGTTCCGTCAGCACCAGTAGGAAGTGTCAGAGTGCAACATGCTGGACAGAACCGGACGGAAAACGTCGCGCCCTTCTCGCTGGCAGGCGACACGAATGGCTCATTTCATCCAGCGCATTTACCTATAGGCATGAATACCCTGACTGTTACCGCATATCCGCAACCTAATCTAGGTGGTACGCCCGTAGCATCCACAACGATTTCTTTCGAGGTTCTCGATCATCCAGTGAATGGACCTCCAGTTATTCTCACTGAAGAGGGGTCAGACAGAGCGATAGCAGTTAACGCGGCTACCTTTAAACCAGGACCCTTCTCGCTGTTTACTGAACAGAACTTCAACAGCGACACCCGGACTCGCCTGATATTGTTTGCCACCAACTTTCAGGTCACGGCAGGCACGGAGATCGTCGCTGAGAACGCTGCGCTGGGAAGTGTTTCACTGCCGATTGAATTCATCGGCGTCGTGCCTGATTTTAACTGGCTCACTCAAATCAAGGTCAGATTGCCGGATGGTTTAGCAAATGCAGGCGACGTCTGGCTCCGGCTCGTGTCGGGCGGCGTGTCGAGCAATCAGGCCCGCATTTCGATCAGATCGCCAGGCGTTGCCGCGATGATTTGGTCGTCGCTGATTGAGGAGCCTCGTTGGAATGCGGTTCATGTAATCAGGCGCGGCCGCCGGCTTCCATGGCAGTTCGAAGTGAATTAACCACTAGCCAGGTAAGAACGAACAACGCGAGTGCGGAGCCGATTAGTTGTGCGATCGCAGCTCCCATCGCGCCGGTCTGCGGCGCAAGAATGAGTCCAGCGGCGCCGATGAAGACCGCGCGCAGCACCCAACCTAATGTGATCAACTTTGGTTTCAGTAAGTATTGACAGGCAGCGACTAGCGGCGCCTGAAGAACCAGCAGAATCATCGAAGCCGACAACAAAACGAAGATCGGGACCTCATGCCAATCAGGGTGGAGAAACCAGGGCATGAGTGTCGCAATCACAACGACGATCGGCACGCACGCGAGCATCAGCACCAGCGCTGCTGCCGTCGCTCGCCTCATGAATCGAGGGACATCTCTGACGTGCTCTACTGCGCGTATTCTCACCGAAAGATAATCGGAGTAAGCGTTGTAGATCGCGAAGAACCCGAGACTCAAAGTCAGGCCCAGTCCGAACAGACCGGTCGCCGCGGGTTGCTTGAGAATCATCAAGAGAAACGTTCCCTGGTAGAGGCTGAAGATAACGATGACGTTCGCTTTTCCTATCCAGTAAGAGTAACCAAGCAATCGTTTGATCAACCCACGGTCCGGGCGCTCGGTGACCGTTAGGATGAGAAGTGTTTGGACCACTCCGGAGATCAAACTGGCGCCGTGGTAGGCAGCAAACACGGCGATGGGATTGCCGGGCAGCTTCACCGCAGCAAGCGTAGTCAAACCAAACCGCCAAATCGCTGTTCCCCCCTGGGCCAAAGATGCTGCCCTGTACTCCTGTCGCGCCATGCGAAAGCTGTAACCGTAGTCGACGAGCGCGATGCCGATAGTTCCGGCCGCCGTGCATAACAGGACCCAGGTTGGTGTTGCAGATCGTGAGAGAAATGGAATGCTGACGACGATTGCGATCAGCAAAAGACCACTCGTACACGCGATTATCACCAGGCCCGCTGCTACTATCTGCTGCGCTCGCGCCCTTAAGTCAGCGACGGTAGTAAGCCGCACCATTCCTGAATCAACACCAAGTAAAAGCAAGCGGCTGATGAGCAGTTGACCACTAATCGTGAGCACGAGAAGACCGTAGGTATTGAGCTCGAGGCGATTGGCGAGAAACAACATCACCGCCGCGTTCGAGCCCATCAACGCGAGCTTTCCGGCAAACACCCACGACAACTCTCCCCCACCCTTGCTCACGGTGGACCACAAATCAAGTGGGCCGCCAACGGCAGCCCACAATTTCTGCTTCGCATTTATGGTCGACGGAAGCGACTGGGTCATACCGTCACGCTACTCGGAACCGGCAAAGGACGGCCGTCCATGTCTTCTGGTATCGGCACGTTTGCAGCCTGGAGCACCGTGGGAGCGATGTCGTAGATCGAGGCCGGCCGCAGTTGTAACCCGGGCGGAATATCAGGTCCTGTCAACAACACAAAACCGTGAGACGAATGACCGCCCGTGCGCGAATCCTGCTGCTTGATTTGAAGTGTTCCAAAACGCGGTGAATAGACCGTGCTCCATGCGAACGACTGGTCCCAAAGCACTGTCAAATCCGGAAGCTGGTCGAGATATGGACCATGAAACGTTTCGTGCGTGAGCGTTACCTGCTTGATGAGAGGCCGCCCACCTTCTTTGTCTCGTAGTTCGTAAAGCGCATTCGCGATGTCGCGACAAACTGCCTGGTAATCGCTCGGGTCAACAACGCCGTCGCGATCGCGTCCCCTAACACTCACGCGAATCGCTCCCACCGAATCGTTATTTGGAATCGAAAATGCGCGACACCCTTTCCAGTTTTTTCCGCCGCGATACCACAGAAACAAAAGCTGATCCTGCGCAAACTTCGGCAAGTGGTCCTTGATAAAGTATTGAATTGGCCCAGGCACAACCATCTTCAGTATTCGCCACGGATTTACTTTCGCGCGATTCGGTTTCTCATCGGAAGAGACTCTGCTTGCCGGCCTGGTGCCGTAGCCCCAGAGATCGAGCATTTCAGGCAGGTTCCACGATGCATGAAAGATCGGGCCCATGCCGTGCCCGGAAACAATCATCACTCGTGTATTCTGATCGACGAGCGCAAGCATCTCGCCAATCTCTCGATCGATCGCGCGATAGACCTCTTCCATCGTGCCGTCAAACTCGTGTTCTCCGTGTCGCGGGTGGGACTGGTCAACTCCATGCCAGAAGTGATGACCGATACAATGCGCGGCTGAGAAACTCGCAAAGAAAAGATCCCACTGCTGTTCGCGCATCAACCATCGAAACGCCTCGCCGTGCGCGCGCACGCCGTCAAGCACGCGTTTACGCAGCTCGCGCAAAGAGTCGGGCTTCGCATCAAACTTGTCGCAATCGCCTACCGGATGCCGTCCGAAACGCGCATCGAGTTCCTGTATGAGATTTGAAGGAAATGAGACCCGCGCAGTTTTAGTTGCATGCGCTCCCCAATTCGTGAATTGGAAACCGTTGATCGATCTACTCAGTGGAAACTTCGGAACGTCGGCAATGCCCACTCGCTGTCCGGCGGCGCTGACGTAATCCCAAAACGGTGTGCGCCGAATTTCATCGTCAGGCACGTTTCGCAAGCCCATCGTGCTCGCGTCGTATTGTACGTAGAAGAACTTCTCAAACTTGGCGGGATTCGTACCGGTGTAAATGCAGGCCCAAACCGTGTCGGGTAGTTGCGCAGCGGTGGTGCTCAACTCGGAGCGGGCGCCTTGTTCGATTAACCTGCGAAAGGTCGGCAGCTTACCCTCGTTTGCCCATTTCTCGACGAGGGACCATTCCATCGCATCGAGGCCTACTATCAGTTGACGTGAAACGTTTTCGGCGCCGTTCGTTAACATCACTTGCTTTTGAACTTTATGACCTGATTATAAACCGTGGCGATGATGAATCCGGCCACGTAACCAGTTAACAACCCATAGGCGAACCCGATAATGCTGCCGAGGAACGTGACGCGATAGAAGGGGAAGAAGTTACCGAGCAGTGCAAGGTGGGGACCGACGACATCGCCGCCCTTCAGAATCAGAAAATTAGTGGCGATGAATATACCGAGGCCGGCGATTATTCCGAACACAATACCGAGAATATTCGCATTCAAACGCACCACGGCGCGTTCGAGTACCTGGTCAGTTTGATCCACTGGTTCAAACGAAGCCCTCGAAACGTGATTGCTTGAATTCTCCAATGTCATCGCCGTCTTTCTCATACCGATCTTAGCCCGCGAAGCGGGCGCGAGCATCTAGCCTAGGGTGGAGCGAGGCTTTGCTGAGCGAAACCCTAGGACGATTTCAAATAAAAGGTTTCGAGCCCGCGGAGCGGGCGAAAGCCTTCGAATCCTCGCGTCCTGTCGCCCGTTTCACGGGCTGATGCCTCTTACGTTTGCGATCCTGGGGTTGCGCTCGCAAAGCCTCGCTCCACCCCAGGCTATATGCAGTCACCTGCTTCGCAGGTTCAAAGAAACCATTCATTCGCTTCGCAGGTTCAAAGAACCCGTCAAAACACCAACAACAACTACGCAATGTCTCTGCGTCGCGGAACACGAGGTTGCGTGGCCGCTAGCATAGCAAACTCGTCCGCGTTCGTCTTATCTCGATCTGTGACCTCTTCATGGTATTCCTGTTCGGCGTTTACCTGCCAGAGATCGTAATTGGCGCCGAGTATGTTCTTGACCGCCAGCATCGCAGTCAGCATCGAATGGTCCTGATTATTATACTTGTGCATGCCGTTGCGTCCGACCAACTGGAGGTTGGGAACGTCGTCCAGAAACTCACGCACCACTCGCAACGCCTCGGCATACGTTCCGTCGTAAACCGGATAAGCCTTCGGCATTCGCACCACTGATCCGTCTTCTACGTCCGCGGGATTCGCTAACCCAAGTATGCCTAACTCTTTTCTGCCGAGCTCGATCAAATCGGAGTCAGACATGGTCCATAGTCCATCGCCTTCGAAGCAGAAGTATTCCAAACCGAGACAGGTCTTGTTTGGATCGGGAACCATCGACGGACTCCAGTTTTTGAAGTTCTGAATTCTGCCTACCTTCACGTCGGAATCGTGAATGTAGATCCAATTGTCCGGAAACAGTTCTTCTTTATTGATCACGAGTGCGACGGTAAGAAAATCGCGATAGTTGAGCGCCTCAGCTGCCTTGAGAACATGGTCGGGCACGGGCGGATCAAACTTCTGAATCAACTCGCGAATCGGCATCGTGCTGATGAAGTGTGTTCCTTCGATCGTCTCCAACTTTCCATCAACCATCACCTGCACTGCGTCAACCGCGCCGTCGCTCCAGAGTATCTTCTCGACTCCAGCGTTAAATCGAATCTCACTTCCATCCCGCTCGACGATCTGCTTGACCGTCTCCCACATCATGCCTGGCCCAAACTCGGGATAATCGAAAGCATCGATCAGCGTCTTGATTACGTCGCCCTTCGCTTGCTTTTGAATGAGCGCATTCTTAACAGCGGAGAGCAGCGATAAGCCTTTAATACGTTGCGCGGCCCACTCGGCCATGATCTGGTTACAGGGAATGCCCCACACTTTTTCAGTGTAGGTTTTGAAGAAGATGCGGTAGAGACGCTTCCCAAAGCGGTTTGAGATCCACTGCTCAAACGTGTCTTCAGGTTTTTCCGGAAACAATTGAGCGCGAAGATAACTTAAAAAGATCAGAGCACTATTCCAAATACCAAGTCCGAGCAAAGCGTTCGATGCTTTCAACGGATAGTAGAAAAATTTCTTGTTGTAGTAGATGCGCGAAAGACGACCGCGTCGGAGGAATTGTCCTTCTGCAAGCACCTCGTGCCACATCGCTTCCACAGCCTTAACCTTCGTGAAGAAGCGATGGCCACCGATGTCGAAGTGATAGCCTTTATAGTTGACAGTTCGCGAGATGCCGCCGACTACGTTGTCCTTTTCGAGAACCACGGAATTGACGCCCGCCTTGCGCAAGTCGTACGCGGCGGTAAGTCCTGCTGGTCCAGCTCCAATGATAACGACGTTCATATGAGGTTCAGGCATGGGGTAAAGCGGCTCAGTCGATTGAATCAAGAGATGAAGTTAAGTTGGCCCTGGTTTTTAAAGCTATGAGATAGCCGGACACAAGCGCATTGCGGAGCAGAGCGATTAGCCAGCCGACGACAAAGCCCAAGATGAACCCGTAAACCAGACCGACAAACGCTCCGGTCATCGTTACGGTGTATCCGAAAAAGAACTGGCCGAGCAGAGCGAGATTCGGACCAACAACTTCACCGCCTTTGATTACCAGAATGATCGTTGCCACGAAAACGCCGAAACCGCAGAGAGTCCCAACCGCAAGGCCTAAAGCAGTCCGATCGAGCCGGGCAAACGCCTCAATAATGACCCGCTCCGCCGCCGAAGTCTTAGCAACTTCCATCATTCTCGTAATACCCCTTGATATGGAAAGCCTTATTAGGGCCCGAATTCCGGGATTCAGGTTAACACCAAAGATGCAAAAAAGCACAAAAAGGCGCAAACGAGGAGGGACCTCGTTTGCGCCTTTTGTGCCTTTGTTGCGATGCGTTACTGCACGACGACGGTAATCGTATTGCTCCGCATGCCGTTTATAACAACTGTCAGCTGGACGGATCCTGATCCCGCTAGTCCGCTCGGCAAAACAACGTTGACCTGATCCAGCCCAGTCAACCCACCTTGCATTCCGGCATATTCCACCGGCAGAGTGATGGTTGAACCGTCGCTCTTACGCGCCTCGACGACGACCGACTCGGCAAGATTCGCCAGCATCTGCCCGTTGCCCAGCCAGACGTCATTGCTGGAATCCGTGTTACTGAGCCCGGTGCTGATTCCTGTTGCCAGGATCGACAACCGCGTGCGCGCATCCAAACCAAGATACTGCGCCGGAGTCACGGTCGAAAAAGTTCCGCCGTAAACGCCTAACGCATTGAGTATTGCTCCCTGACCCGAGTTTGCCGCGTTTAGAAAGATAGTTGGATTCAACCCGGAAATACTCGCGATCCCATGGGAGATAAATCCTTCACGAGAAGTAATGACAACTGATGCGAGACCTGGCGCCAGACTGCCGGGCACCTTGAATGTAATGAGGGTTGGCGAAACATAGAGCATTTCCGCCGCCTTGCCCTGGATCGTGACGCTGACATTTCCAAGCTCATACGACGATCCGCTATGGCCTACGTTAAATGTATCCGTCGCAAAGGCTGATCCCGGTATGGCCGTGATTCCCGCTTCGTCGTTTAACGACACCATCCGCGGATCCGTATCGGGTTGCGAAATTACCAGGTCGACGCTTGCGTTTACGCGATTTGCCGTATTGAGCGAAGAACCAGAAATCACGCCGTCAGCCATCAGATCTTCGGAGAAGCCCAAATACGCATCGAACTTGCTCATCCGATCACTCACAGCACTATTTAACGATCCCTGCTTGGCTAGGCTTGCGCTTGAGCGAGCCAGGAACAACGCAGCAAACAGGTTATTTTCTATTCGTTTCGCTGAGTCAAACATTGCTCTTTCGGAGTGAAAGTCGAAATAAGCTTGTTCGAGCTCAGTAACAATAGAATCGATCTTGTTTCCTTGCGCAGCGCTGTTTGAGCTTGAAGTGGCTGAAGAGTCGATCACCGATGCATTCTTTCTGGTGTTACGAACAGCCTTCAAAGCCTTGCTTATCTTGAGCTGAACTGGACTGGAGGTGGCGCTGCGGCCCTGGCTGTCTCTCGCAACCGCAGTTACTGAATAAATGCCCGCAGGGATGGTACTAGAGGACACAGTGTATGGAGCCGCTGTCGAAGTTCCAATGAGCATTGAAGAATTAGCCATGTATGACACGCTGCTTACACTCCCGCCGCTCGAATGTGACGCAGTCGCATTGAATGTGACAGCCGTTCCCATACCGAATGTCGCATTATTGATCGGGTTCGTAACGCTCACGTTAATCGGCGCCGGTGTCGGAGTCGGCGTTGGCGCGGGCGTCGGAGTTGCCGTTGGAGCCGGCGTTGGTGTTGCCGTTGGAGTGGGCGTCGGTGTTGGTGTCGGCGTTGGAGTCGGCGTTGGAGTCGGCGTTGGAGTCGGCGTTGGTGTTGCCGTCGGCGCCGGCGTGGGAGTCGGCGTGGGGGTGGAAGTTGGTGTCGGAGTTGGCGTAGGAATCGGGATCGGTCCATTGAGATGGGCCAGCAGTTGCTCCATATCAACCCCTACGTCCTTTCCGTCGCTTGCTGCGCGATAATACGGACTGCTGGGCAGCAGGCGATAATTGCCGCTCGCCGGATCAGTAAAACCAACTGCGGCCAGGGTACCCGGATTCCAGTTTCCCGCGGGGAAGCTGTCTAGCGATTGCTCTTCGTATATTGGACCAGTTGGAGCTCCAATCATCGCATTCTTGGTCCAAACGTAGTTGGGCGTACAGACAGAGAGTTGCCCGCTAAAACAAGCATATCCACTCTGCGACCCTGTACCCCACTTAACGATGTTGTCGCGAAAGACGAAATTGGTCAGCTCGTCAATTCCAGCCTGATCGGCTGAATTTCCATAGGCCATGATCCGGCCGGACTGTAGAATTGTGTTGTGCGTAATGCGCACGTTATCGCCATAACTGCCACTAAAGATTCGTGGCAGAAAGCCGGAAACAGAAGAGTTGTTAAACTCGCCATACATCAGATTGTTGTGAAATACGATATTGCTCGATTCTGTAGAGAGTTGCTCGTTATCGGTGAAAAGGCTATACAGCCCGGCGCTAAACTGAGTAGCCAGATTGTTGCTGATCGTGAGGTTCCGGATCGCAGACCACGGGGCTCTGCCGCCCTGATTACGCACGGTGACGGTGAAGCCGGTTTTGCCCTCAAAAATATTCCCGTCGATCAAGCACGTGTCGCACAGTTTGATTTCGAAGAAGCCTTTTCCGTCAGAACCCATCCGGTTATACCAACGTGTCGGCTTGTTGATGTAATTGTGAGTAATCGTGATATTGCTCGGATTATAACCTCCCCAATACGCTCTGCTGCACCACTTCGCTTGGCCCAGGTAGTTCAACGAGCAGGGCGCAACGCCGCCGGCATCACCAACGGTTTTTGGCCTGACATCATTAGGCAAACGAGTGTAGTTGTCGGTGGCTCCCCACTTGCCAACCAGATGTGTAAACGTAACGCTATTGCCGCTTATTGATGTAATCGTACCCGCAGCAACAGTGATACCCGAGAAGGTCGGCGACTCTTTGTTCATCTCAAAAGCGATGTTGTCGCCTACTTTTAATCCATTAACGTTGGATAAGGTCGCCGAAGTGAGAGTCGGAGCGGGACTCGAAAGAACATTGCCGCCGAACATCGACGGGGGATCGCCACCGCCGATGAAAAATGCTACGAACCAGGTTTCCATCTGATTGTTGTCAATCAGAATCGGTCCCGGAGGCGCCACCATTATTACCGATTCGCCGTCCTGGGCTATCGTACCGCAATTAGGTTGATCGGCTCCTACGCCACTTCCATAGAGAGCGCCAAAACCCTTCATCATGCTATCGCGGATGGTTACGTTAATTCCGACGAGACCAACAGCCACGTTTACTGACGAACACAGATTAGCTTCGGGATACATGTCCCATTCGACAGGGTTAAAGAAACAATGGTCGACGATGATGTTGTTGGGCCAATTTACCTGAGGGTCGCGCGGATCGGGATGCGTGATATCTTCACCATTGATCCCGATCAACTGTGTAGTCGTTCCGCCTTGTTTGTTCGTAAACCATAAATTGCTTAGGCGGTAATGATGTGCTCCAGCCAGCGCTTCAAAGAATGTGCTTCCCTTCTTGACCACCAACTTGGGCATGCTCGCCCGGTGCGCCAATGTGACCCTTGTGCCATTTGGCGGCGCAGGTGCTGAAGAGGTAATGGTGATGTAACTTGAACCGCTACCTTTATTCGGCAATGTGTATGCCTGGAAGTCGGCTGGCGTCTCATACGTCGCTCCAGCCTGCAGGATGATCGTGTCACCGAACTGGGCTGCGTTTATCGCGGCCTGAATATTCCCTCCGGCGGGAACAACAATCGTCGCCGCTTCCGCAGCACTAAAGCCGAACAGAACAAGAAGCGAGACGAAGATCGAGCGAGCGACACCGTAACGGGAGAGCGTAGTTGTATACATAAACTCCTGGTTTGCTGCACCACCTGCCGCGGTGCTCTAGTTGTGATCGCACGAAAAACGTGAGGATTACTGCGGTAGGTGAGAAGCAGATGGAATACGGTGGCTTACCTGGTTGCAGCCGTATTCAATCGCTTACCAAGCCGGGTAGTGTGCCTAGTTGTCGGGCTAAACTTGACTGGTTATTAACAAAGTCCGTAAGAAAAACGGAAGAAAGGAGCGACTGCGTCGAGGCAAAATGGTCTTCAATACCCTTCACTCACGAATAAAGTCTCGATCCTGAAGTGTCTGAAGAAGGTCGGCTCTCTCCCGATCGCCTTCGGCAACCAGACAATCTCCCAAACAACCCCGGAAGACTCACGGCTTTGCGCCCTCGCTTCACAACGAGTTTGCCTTTATCGTGTGCAATCGCAAATTATGAAACATCTTCAGCGCCTTAGGGGCGGTGCTGCAACAAACTTATTCAACAACATTTAAACGGCGTCCGTCAATAACAATTTTCTGTGCATTTTGTGGGGATTTTTGCCAACAAAGGTTGCAGAATTGTTGGGATTTCTTTCGGATTTAGGTAGGCAGAAAGATTGTATCTTTATAGCACAGAAAGACTTCTTCCTCTTCTACGAGACCAAACCTTTGTGTCTTTTCGGACCCGAGCGCGACGGGATAATTTTCCGGACTGACTGAGAAGCCCGCGGATTGCAGGCGGTCAATATAATCGGGGCGAGAGTAAAGCCTGACGTGGTCCTCCTGGCCGAATCGTTCGATTCGTTGTTCGTCCGTAGTGGCCGTGGGATCCTCGATGGTCCGATCCAGGGCGAGGGCAATCGGTACCTGCAACATAGCCCACCCGCCAGGTTTTAGAATTCGATGCACCTCTGCCATTGCGACTGAATCGTTTGGTACGTGTTCCATCACGTGATTGCAGATTACTACGTCGAAGGTCTCGTCCTGGAAGGGTGTTCTTTGAATATCGAAGCGACTCATCACGCCGGGTTCAAACAGATCGGCGCTGACGTATTTGATGTTTGGTGAGCGTTTCAAAGTGCGCGCCAGTTGTGGTTCAGGGGCGACGTGCAGCAGACGCGCCGGCTGCTGAAACAGTGACGTTCGATCTTTCAGATACAAATACGCAAGCCGCTCTCGCGCGTTTGACATGCAACGCGGACAGACATTGTCTTCATGCCAGTGACCTCCGATCACTCGCTTCTCAATGATCACTGGATAATGAAATCCCGCCGCGCGAAATCGCCTGAAGTGCCAGCCGCAAAATGGACATTCCAATCGATTACCGAGCCTGAAAACGATCTCGGGGTAGTAGCGGGCTTTTTCATACAGGGTGAAGCGAAGCATCCGGAGTTGCTCTGGTACCAGTTGCTTCACTAACTTCCGAATTGCGGACATTCAGCTTTGTGCCCTTTGTGGCTAAGAATAGAGCGATGCGTAGATGCGCATCGTGTTGTCAACGTTGATATCAGTTGTGAATCCGCTCAACATGCGTTCGCGACTGTTTACACGCATCGCTTTGCGCAACGACTCGTCCCGAGCGAACTTTTCGATCGCGTCGGCGAACGAGGCAGCGTTTTTCGGAGTCGCGAGTAATCCCGTCTTACCTTCCACGACGCATTCACTAATGACACCGCTGCGGCTCCCGATGATCGGCGTACCGCACCCCATCGCTTCGCTTAAGACAAACCCGCCGGCTTCTCCGACTGACGCCAATAGAAATACATCCGAGGCCTGCAAAAGACTTCTTGGATCGCGGCAGAAGCCAAGCCACTCAATCCGGTCCGACGCGTTCAGCCGATCACTTAGCGCTTTCAAATCAGGCAGCATCTCGCCATCACCCGCCATGAATAACCGCGCCTTAACTCCGCGCTCTTTGAGAAGAGCCGCAGCTTCCACAAGCGTTTCGGGACTCTTGAATGGCCTGAGCAGAGTCACGCTCGACATTATCAGTTCGTCCGGCGCCAGCGAGTATTTGGCGGCCCACTCCTCACGCGCTTTCGGATCAGGTTTGAAACGTTCTTCGTCAGCGGCGAGATACCTGACGTCAATCCTGTTTGCAGCAATGCCCCGCTTGACCAGATCCTGTTTTACAAAATTCGAAACAGCCACCACACGATTCATCGGCCAGCTCATTAAGTGCGTTCGCAGTTGAACCAGTTTCCGTTTCCATGATGTCGCCGTGAGCATCCCGCTGTTCAACTCTTCGTAGACGATGTGTTGCACGCCGTTCAGTCGCGCAATCCAGGGAATGAAACTGAAATAATCGAAAAAGCAGACGTGCGCCATCGAGATCGAATGCTGTTTGATGATTCGACCCAGCTCTTTCGAGAAGTTGTAGCGCTCATTTCCGTAGGGAATAACTTCGATTCGCGCGCCGGCTTCGCGCATGCGCTGATCGATCTCCGGTGGAAGATCGGCGGCATAGACTAGAACAGCCGGGATATTCAACGACGTCAGGCGCTGACAGATGCGACGATTTATCTCTTCCATGCTCGTCCACGTGCGTGGCGAGGAGTCGAGCAGTATCGCGACGCCGGTGACGTTCTTCTTTAGACTAGTCAGATGATGATTGTCAGATGCCATATACACTTATCAATTCCCCAACATTCGTTCGCAGATTGAATCTTTCCTCAGTCTTTTGGCGTCCGGCGCATCCCAAAGTTTTACGCAGTTCTTCATCGTCGAGCAATGCCAGAACTCTTTCCGCAGCGGCGTTAACGTCGCCGCGTTCCACGAGAAAGCCGGTTTTGCCCTCGTCGATCAATTCCGGAATTCCACCGACGCGCGTCGCAACCACCGGTTTACCAAACGCCATGGCCTCCGCGATCATCCACCCGAAGACTTCTTCCCACCGCGACAACTGGCAAACGACGTCGGCAGCATCGTACACACCTTCGCCGAAAGGATCTTTCATCAAGCCCGCCCACGTAACGTTATCGCTTATACCCATCTCATTGGCCTGTTTTGTGTACTGCTCTCGGTAAGGACCATCGCCGGCGATGACAAACTGCGTGTCCGCGCGTTTCGAGCTGACGAGTCGCGCTACTTCAAGCAGGTCAGCGATTCCCTTCTCCGGAATCACCCAACTCACCTGCACGATAATCTTTCGATTGTCGGGAATGTTGAAGCGCCGGCGGAATTCAGTGGCACGTGTGGAATTAGCGTTTACGCGCGAAAGGTCCACGCCGTTGTAAACCAACTGGTAGCGATTGGTCGGAAGTAGTTCAAGGGTCTTCGCGCAGTGACAGCCGTATTTACTCACGCAAATCACTTTTGTGATCGGGAAGTTGATCAACTGAGCCAGCGATCGCTTCCAGAACGGCGCTCGTGCCGGGACGTAGTTCGCCGTCCGAGACGAATGATCGGTGAAGAAAACCTTGTCAACCGATAACAGTCGGCCCAGCCATGGATAAGCTCCGATGAAGCCCGTGAAGTGGAGGTGCAGAATATCCGCACTGTAACGTCGCAAGATGTTTCCGAGTTGCCTGGTAGCGAACCAGTTGAAGTCGGTCGGGTCTTTCACAACCTCGATGGTCACGTTTGGAAGATTCAAGAAATCCGCGACGTCCGGCGGTGGTGCAGTTTCGAAGCAGAGCACGCTCTTCCATCCCTTTTGACCCAGTTGCATCGATAATTCACGCGCAAATGTCTCAGTGCCACCGATGCGCATAGGTTGAACTCCGAAGACTGAAACGACGGTGGGCATCAGGAATTGGGGCCTTGTGTTTGGACTGAAGCCGGCTGACTTCTCATTTGCGGCTGCGCATGTGATTCAGCTTCGCGGCAATTCGCTCGCGCAGACTTTTGGCGTGCAACTGCAAATTCAAAGTCGCAACGAAGACGTTATAGAGCAGGGGTGGATTAGCGGGTCTTACATAGGCTGGGATGAAGTTGGTCTTGTTTCCAAACCCCAGCAACTTTTGATCGTCGGCGGATAAATTGCCGAGGAACGCAGCGTTAAGCAACAACGGGTGATATCGATAAAACTTGCGGTCGCCTTCCTGTAATCGTACTTGCGGATCGTGATAGTTGAAGAAGATTGCATGACGGCGCTCCAGCATCGGAACGCCTTGACGGTGAATGCCGGAAGTGTCGAACATGAACGCGCTTCCCGCAGGACCGAACATCTCGACGACTTCTGACGACGAGAGATCATTTAACTCGACGTTTGGCACGGGCCGGGGATGTTGTTTGCGATGACTGCCGCGAATGTAATTGAAGGCGCCGCTGCGAACGTCAGTCAGGTAAAACGCGAGCTTCAATTCTCTCGGAATCTCTTTGTTGGTCTCCTGGTCGTACCACGCGTCGCCGTGCCAGCCGTGAAAATCTCGCTTTGTCGGCAATGAGCGCCAGCCACGCGCTTCCGTCAGTTCTGCGTTGTCGCCGAGGTAAGTTTTGACAATGCCTTTTACGATCGGGTGGATCGCTACGTCGAGGAAGCCCTGGTCGAGAATCAGGACGTCCTCGATCATGTGGCGGTACGGCTCGCTCTTCTCGTAGCCGTCGAAATTGTTCCATCGCAGCCGCTTGAGCCGTGCTTCAAACGCCATTTGCATCGACTGCAGTTGTTCGTCAGAGATGAGACGTGGCAACGAGATAATGCCGTTCTCGTCGAGCTCCTGGCAGAGTTGCTCGACCTGGTCGCTCGTTGCGTCTACTGATGGAAAAGTCGCTATGGTCGGTCTCATTGCCAACAGAATAATACGATTAAAGTGGCTAACATCCCAGCTTGAGCCACAAAAAGGCACATAAAGCAGAACTGCTAAGCAAGGCTACTTTCCGTTTCCTGTGCTTCTGTGTGGCTGATCGATTTCATCTGCATGATCTGGCGCAGCTTGTAGTCTCGATACTGTCCGGGGGAGCCGGAACGGCCGTCGACCGCGGCCATCACCATGTTGAATGCCTCACGCGCGCTGGCAAAGTAAACTGAAAACTCCTGACTCTTTTCAGATAACTCAAGAACTTCGGTCATGAAGCGGCGCATCTGGGCGCCGATCATCGCGTCCTGATCCCAGTCGAAAAAGCCGTGGCTGTAGAGCTTTACAAAAATCCAATCAGGCCGGCCTGCAACGCTAATCCCCGCACTGCGCCAGCGGTTGAAGCGATCGAGACTCAAAGGATAATTCTGCGCGAGTGCGCCGTCATCGAGCCGCGGCACCGGCAGTGAGCGCATCCGGCGCGTCCAATCAAACACAAGCGGACCATCGAAGATGATCGGCAGCGCAGGCGTCGTTCCCTTCGCGACAGTCGGTCCCGAACGATGTGGCCTCTGTTCGTCGAGCGCGTTACCGCACGTATAGATCGCATTGATACGACTAACCTGCGCCTGGTGCGGCACTGAAGGTAGCGTGAAGTCAGCGTAACAACCCGTCTCCGCAAGAATCTTCATCTCGGAATCGACACCGCACCAGCGACCTCCAGCCGAGTTTGCAAGCGCCCAGTTGCCATGAACGAACGCATATTTCACCTGCCCATTTGGACCTTCTCTCGAAAGACACTTGTGCTCTTCCGCTAACGTGTCGCGAAACTCTTCAAGCACGCGCCGCGTGTTCTCAGCCGTGTCGGGTGCTTCAACGCCGTGATGCAGATGAATCTCAACTTCGCCGAACCCTTCAGCCTGAAGTTCCGACAACATTTCGAGCAGCGGGCGCTCGTACTGCTCTGCCGGATAAAAATTGGTGTGACGAAATGGCATTCCGTCGGGATCGCGCAGAGCATTACCGGTTTCGCGCGCCATGCTCATCCATTTCTCAACGCGTGGAATTGCTTGCGCTCCAGTGCCTGGCTCCCAGTGGTTCGCAACTAGAAAGATGACATGGGACTTGCCGCTCGGTTCCGAGATCCCGCGCACCAACTGATTCGCCCGCCAGAACGGGTACCTGATCAGCCATGGCATGGACCATCGCAATTTCTGGAAGAAGGTTGCGTCGTCGTGGTGTTGATTCATACAGGCTTTGTGGCGACCAACAACACTCCGTCGATCAGCAACTGCTCTTCGTCGAGGTTTTTGAAATCGTTGGCGAGCTTGCTTCTGATCTGCGCGACCAGATTTGTCTCGCGACTGAATTTTCCGGGCGCGTACTCCGCCGCGGGTTCGAGCCTTCCGTTGGGCAGCACACTCGTAACAAAGAATTTCGACTGGTAGCCGAACTGCTTCATCTTCTCAACGTAGTATCCCAAACGTTTTCGATTCGGCAATCCGGAATCTGACGCCATTCGTTTGTAGATCGACTCGGAGATCGTAAGGAACGTCAAAGGGTGCATTCCCTGACCGCGAAACATGCCGTAGTCGCCGAGATCGATTACATGGACCAGGCTCCCGCCCTGCGCCAATAGTCTATCCATCGCAGCAAACACCGGATCTGGATCGTAAATCTCTTCCAACACCGCGCACGAAAGGATCAAGTCAAACTTTTCACCTGCGAGCTTGTCAGCAAAGCCATCCAAACTCACTCCATAAACACTCTGCAACTTTTCTGTATTGAACTCGACGTTCTCCGTCAGACTAACCGCTTGATCGAATCGACTCTGTTCTTCGGCACTTAGCCGCTGTCTCAAAGCCTTGTAGATCTCGCGTTCGTGCTCGGCGTTCCGCTTCGAATAGAATCGATCGAGACAGACAACTGAAGCTGCACCCGCGGCGAGAAATTTCAGCGCCACCCCGAGATTGTCTCCTGGTCCAAGCTCGAGAATTCGTTTTCCTCGCAGAGAGCCGGCAGAGAGACCGCCGTATTTGATGTAGTCTGAGAATTGCTTTTCGATGTAGGCGAGGCTGTCAGTTATGCTCCGGTTGAGATGAGTGGATCCGTGAATGGTCTCGATATCACCTGACTCAATTCGTTTCCTAAGCCTGCGGTTATCAAAGAGCTTGTAAGCGATTATGGCGCTCTTCGATCGTCTGGCAAGGTTCTTAACAAGATCACGCATTTTCTAATACCATCCACAGATTACACAGATTATTTAATAACTATCTGTGTAATCTGTGGATAGCTTTGCTACTTCTTTCTCTTTCCGAAGTAAGGCGTCTCAGCGTCTGTAGACGCAACGGCAGCGGCCAACGCGTCAAAGTCAACTCCCACAGGTTTGCCGTCAGTTCCTTTTAGCTTTCGCTTTGGCTTGCGGGGTCAATCGCCAGTCTCCCTGCGCATAATTGACGAAGCCAACCTCGTCAAGTGAACTCACAACAGGATTTCCTCTCGGAATGTTTTTCGGATAGCCGTTGCCCGCAATCGTGCCTCTGTTGTCCACGATCGTATTCCCGCGAGAATCCGGAGTCAGCATGTTCGCCGGACAAACGAAGCCGTAGTCGTTGAACTGGATGATGTTATTGCGAAAAACGAAATTCGCATGATTGGTTCCATAACAGGTCATTACGTTTCCTGTTTGCTGCACCGTGTTGTTTTCCACCGTAATGGTGTTGCCGCAACAACCAATCATAAACACCGCCGAATAGTCGGGCACGATGTCTACCAGCAAATTGTTGGCGATACGAATGCGTTTCGCCTGTTGACTCGGCTGAGAATCATCCTTTCCGAGAATGCTAAAACCTGTATTCGAGCGCCGGACTATATTGTTTGTGATGGTGATGTCCTCGAGTGTGCTCCAAGGCGCTCTTCCACCCTGATTACGCACAGTCAGAACAAACGCGCCGATAAGTCCACCCGATTCCAGCACGTTTCCATCGATCACTACATTCCGGGCGTTCTTCAATTCGATCATCGCTTTTATGGTCGCCTTCCCGAACCACTCACGCGGTTTGTACAAGAAGTTCCGTCGAATCTCGATATTTGAAGGTACAAGGTTCGGCACGGCGGGATCGGCGCCGCCAAACATGATGTTCTGCCCACCGCCCTCGATGTAATTATTAATGATCTTAAAAGGTCCGGGACCATTCCAACCGCAAATTCCCTGCGTCTCATCGCCTTCGCCGGCGAAACCTGAAATGTAGGAGTTGCTGATTGTCGTGTCGCCACTGTTGAGCCCAAAGCCTCGTCTCGCTTTTTTGAGACCAGTGGAGCGTATGTAGCAACGATCAAAGACCAGGTGATGTGGAAACTGATCTAAGGATTTGTATTCCGTCTTCCCAAGGTCGATCAGGTTGTAGAGATATGTCGAATCCTCAGCCGGCGCAAACTCGATACCGACGAACTTGTAATGATGCGCTCGCTCGTCAGTGGCTATTGCCACCGAAGAGTTCGGACCCACGATTTTTGGCATCGCCTGGGCGTGGACCTGTGGATTGACTCGCTGATTCTCCGCGGCAATACCGTTGAGATTCGACGTTGTGATCGTGATGTACTGCTCGCTGTCAGAAGTGCTCTCTTTGAAGGGAAGGATGATTGGACCACGGTACGTAGCGCCCGCTTCGAGAACAATCACGTCACCGTAGCGAGCCTCTTTGATAGCGGCTTGAAGATCACCACCGGCTTTTACCTGGATGATTGAGGAGTTTCCGACGCGACGCGCACGTCTTTGCGCGGTGGCGAATAACAGGCAGAGACCAACCAGCCCAACGACAATCGCAACTGCGACTATTACCCGCACGCCTTTGGAGCTAAGAGCGTTTTCATCATTGTTCCTTCGAACTTTAGTCGCAGGAGCCTGATGAGACGTTGAGCCACTCTTGTCACTTACGTGCATTGCTTTCGAAAGACAAACTGATTGCACCCGAGACCAACACGCCCGCAATTCAACTTAGTGAGGACAAACCCTCGTGCCGTAAAAAAATCGAAGATCTCGTCGGGAGTTGAGACTTCGTATGGGTAACCTCCGACCCAATCTACGATATCGCGCCAACGATTCATGCCTCGTCTGCGGTCGTACTGTGACCAGGATCTGAAGTACGAACCTAAGTTAAACGTCAGAACGGAGCGCGCGAGCGACTTCAGTTCGTCCGGCGCAATCACGATCATCGTGTAAGGCGCCTTCAGAACATTTGGTAGCCGATTGTACGTTTTCTTCAGCCACTTCCAACGCGAACTCTGACTGCCGGTGTCATTATACAGCGCAATGAAGAGCTTCCCTCCCGGCGCCACGAGTCGATGAACATTCTCCAGCGCCTGCCACATCTGGCCCGTGTGATGAAGCACACCCCACGAGTAAACGATATCGAAAGTTCCAAGCGAGTCGAGATAGTTTTTATCGAGAACTGATGCTTCCTCAACTTTCCATTGCGGGTCATTTGGAAAATAGCGCCTGCGAAGTTCAGTGGTACAGCCCACGGAATGCGGATCGTAATCGAATGAATGCACTCGCGCTCCCAGGCGCCGCGCCGCAAGGCTGAATAAACCACTTCCCGATCCGATATCGATGAAACTGCGCCCTTCTAAAGATTCAACATCCAGCATTTGCTTCAGCGACGCTTCCGCTTCACTAATCCGGTTTGCGTCAAGTAGCTCGAGAAACTGACTCCAGTTCTTTCCAAACTCAAACCGGTCGCCGCGCGCCGTCTCCCCCGCGTGTCCACTTAAGTTTGATATGTTCTGTTCCGCCATCATTTGCGCTTTGTGGTTCAAACGAGCTCCATCACCACTTCATGGAATCTTCGCGCGACGGCGTCCGCTTCAAACTCCTCACGTACTTCTGCACGACCCCAGCCCGTTTCAAGTTCGTCCCGTTTGTCCCACACAAACGAGAGGTATTGCCGCACGACATCGGCGACCTGCTCAGTCGATCCTGGATCCGCGACCCAGCCGCCAAGTCTCGAAATCAAATATGCGGCCGTGCCCGGCGGCGTTAACCCGATTATCGGCCGATCGGCGCCCACATATTCAATCAACTTCGAGGGTAAAAACACGCTCTTGGTGTTCCTTGTCACAGGCGCGTCGATCACCATCAGGCCCGACGCGGATGTCATCATTGAAAGACTCTCGCAGTAATTCACACGCGGCCGAAATACGACCAGACCATCCGGTAATTGTGAAAGGCCCATCTGTTCCAGGTTCAATTCGTGTACATCGCCGACGATTTCAAAACGAAACCTCTGCAACAATTCCGGCTCTGTTTCCGACAATATTTCGAGCGCTTTGAACAGCGGTTTAGGAGTGCGGCTCTGGTACAGATCGCCGAGGTAACGAATGGTCAAACGGCTGCCGTTGTTGTTAGGAACACTTTGAAACAGTTCCGGCTCATAGGAATGAGGAACGATTCTGACTTTCGAACGGAGAGCCGGTTCATACTTTTTCATTACCAACTCGGCAGTCTCGCCTGAAGTAAACACAAGACGATCCGCATGTTCGATCACATTCTGCTCCAGGCGCGCGTTCAGCGCCTTCGTCAATCGATCGTCCGTCCTGAAGGGACTATCAACCCAGGGATCACTGAAGTGCGCGAGCCACGGAAGTTTGAAACGTCGCTTTAGTTCCAACCCAATAATGTTGTCGACGAGCGGAAAGGCAAACGTCACCAACACGTCCGGCCGGTACTGGTTCGTCCTCATGAATCGATCGATTGCCTGGACCACCGGTTTCTTCCAGGGACCAAGCGGATCTGGTGTTCTGGACCACACTGGCAAGGAGACATGGCGTGAAAGACGGTTCAATAAGTCACGACCCAGAGACGTGGTGAGTGGAACTCGCAACGTTCTCTGGAGAAAACCTTCCATATCTCCCAATCCCGCAGACTCAGTTTCTTCCTCGCCGTCGCCTTCACAAACCAACACAGTGGAAGCCTTCAAGTGCTTCAGCAGTCGTGATACCTGAATGGCCCTCGGTTCTTGTTTGGGTGGATAGGAAAAAGAAATGGCCAGCAATTTCGGCACGGCGAAACTGTCGTGATGTTCGACAGGATCTTCGAGCGTTGCCTTTGCAGGCAGCTCAATCTGCGAAGGAAGAAGCGTTGACATTTCTTACAGAGTTCCGTGAAACGCTAGTAGTCTAATGCAGTAGACCTTAAATACCCGTTAAAAACCAACGAACCTACTCATTTCCTGCGACGAAGTCGAAACCCGAGTGCAGCGAAACCACTGGCCAGCGCGAGTATAGTCGCGGGTTCGGGAACTGGCTGTACGGTAAAGGAGTAGGAGTAAGAGTTAACTGTCTGCCCCTGGCTGGGACCGCCGGGGATTACAAAGTCGGGGTTGCTGTTCAGCAGATCCAAGGTGAGTGTAGCGGGCACACCAAGAGGGTTGGAGCCCGGTGAGACGAACGAAAAGATCAGGGTTAGCGGAGGGTTTACTGTACCAAACAAGGGAATTTGAAAATCTTGCACGATGGGCAAGCCTCCCAGCTCTTGATACGTGATTCTTAAAATGTCGACCGCCCCCGGTGCAAGTGTGCCGCTTATATCGACGCTGAAGGTAAGGTTTGTGCCGAGCACTGTCGTACCGATTGGAGAATAAGTTGACCTGCGTCGTATCGTTATTCTGAAACACGGTCAAATTACTGAAGACCAGGGGGTCGGCAATCGCAGTTCGCTCCGTCGCGCCCATGAGCACTACAGCAGCGATCAGGAGTAGAAGTTTGTTAAGCTTTTTACTAGTTTTTGATGACATTCCCATAGGTTTAGGCTCGCTTAAGAGCTAAACTTTGAATTCAGCTCTTTTACCATTTGTGGTCTCTTTAACCTAGAGACCCCGGCAAAGATAGTAGATTAGCTTCAAATACTCAACAAAAACGAGTTGCCAGCCTCGTGGGTACATCCACCACGTCGCGGGCGATGGGGTCTGAATTCCGGTCTCGACCGGGTCGAGTCCGACCTCTGTGTTAGTGTCCTCAAGCAACGTCCGGAAAGTCCGGAGGGCGCGTCTGGAGTGGTAACCAGAGGTCACAATCAGAATGGAGTGGAGATTGTGGGTTTTCGAATATTCGCTGATGAGCTGTGCCTCATCCCAGGTGCTGGTGACGGGCGGTCTGACTACTTCGATGTTTTGTGAATGAACTCCCAAACTAATTAATTCTTTCACGGCGATCTCGTGAAAATAAGGGTTGCGCTGTTCGGCAGACGACCAGCCTCCCTGGTGGTTGTCAGTGGTCAGAAGGATTTTTGGGGCGCGATTTTGAGAGTAAAGACGAGCCGCGTGTTGCGTGCGCTCAGCGAGAGCGGAGGAACCACTCAGGACAACGATTGCATCGGCGCGATCGAGCGGAGCCCTTACGATCAACGCGCGCGCGCCAACCCACGAGATGAACCAAAGCAAACCGAGCAGCAAAAAGGCGACGAATACTCGTCGCCAGTTCTTTTGTGCTGTTTGTGACTCTTTGCGGCCTACCAACATATCCCCTGATAGTTGTCGCTCGAAGTCCTGTCAAACAATCTCACCAGATCGATTACGATTTGTCCTTCCTTCCGCTTCTGCTCGATCGCGTTAAACTCTTCCGCTTTGTTGCCGAGAACCAAAACGTCTGCGAACTCAAGCACTTCATCGATGCTCGTGCGCATGAGCTGCGCGATATGTGGAATCTGACGTTCGATGTATTCCTTGTTAGCGCCAAAGAGGCGTGCCAGTGAAACGTCGCGGTCGTAGATGTTTAGTTGAAGTCCTTTACCAATGAGCGTTTCAATCAGGGTCACCATTGGCGATTCGCGTAAATCATCGGTGCCTGCTTTGAAACTGAAACCAAATATGCCAACTTGCTTTTTGCCAGTAGCCAGCACCATGTCAACTGCGCGTTCGATCTGCTGCCGGTTGCTGGGAAGAATCGAAGACAAAACCGGTACTTCTACGTCCACCTGTTTAGCTTTGTAATTGATCGCGCGCAGATCTTTCGGCAAACACGAGCCGCCAAACGCAAACCCGGGCTTCAAGTAGTAGGAAGAGAGATTCAGTTTCGTATCCTGGCAAAAAATGTCCATCACTTCATGACTGTCGACCCCCAGTGCCTTGCAGATGTTTCCCACCTCATTCGCAAAACTGACTTTCAGGGCGTGAAAACAGTTGCAGACGTATTTGACCATCTCGGCGGTCTTCACCGACGTAGCGATGACGGGAGCATCGATGCCGCTGTATAGCGCGCGAACAGTGGCAGTCGTCTCTTCATCATCTGCTCCGATCAACGTGAACGGCGGAGCGTAGAAGTCTTTCAACGAAGAGCCTTCACGCAAGAACTCCGGATTGATACAAACTCCGAAATCTATTCCCACCTGCTTTTCTGAGTGCTGGACCAGAGTCGGTATAACGACGCTCTCGATCGTTCCCGGCAGCATCGTGCTGCGGATTACGACTGTGTGATGCCCGTGCTTGTCCTTCAGAGCGGCGCCTATCTCCTCGCAGACGCGCGTCACGTAGCGAAGATCCAAACTGCCGTTTGGATTACTCGGTGTGCCTACGCAAACCAGTGAAACGTCGGAATTATGAACGGCTGCTGTCGAGTCCGTCGTCGCCGTCAGCCGCTTTGCGTTCACGACTTCTTTAAGCAACGGTCCAATTCCGGCCTCGACGATTGGACTGTCACCGGCGTTGATCATCTCGACCTTGTTTGCATTGACGTCGACGCCGATTACGGTGTGACCTTCTTTCGCAAAGCACGCCGCCGAAACACAACCGACATATCCGAGACCAAAAAGCTAATAGACATCATCTGATTCTTCATTCAGAAAATCCGAGTAATTCATTCTTTCTCTTAGTGTCTCGGTTGCTACATGAAGGACAGCACCGCCTTCTAACATCAACTGCCCGTTTGTACAGGGTTGATCGTGGCCTCATATTAGGTCGACTTTTATTTGACGGCTCGATACGCGATCAATGATAAGCTTTCATCTACTCTTTCTTGGTCCCACGGTGAACGAATGGTCTCATCACTCAAAGAACGGGAACGCACCGAAACAGAACGAAGTGCACAGGAAGCAGCCCAAACAGCTTCAGCTAATTTTGCGACAGAGCCGGAACAGGTAGCCCGTTATACAACCCCCCAGTTGACACTATACACCCACTCGAATATGCCTTTCACATCCTTGGAGATGTTAGGGGAAAACCATTCTTGAGTATGGTTGTGGTGATGGGGTTAACACAGTCCCACTAGTTAAACGCGGCGCTCATGTAATCGCCCTCGATTTGTCACCGGAATTGATGCTGTAGCAAAGCAAAGCTCTAGCTCACGTTCACAACGGGACTGAACTTTATTGTCTTCAGCGCATAGCTGCCGCTTCTCAATCCTCTATGTGTATTGCATGCAACTTCATCACTATCTGCACTGCATTACTATCTCGCCGTACTTAATAGCATTGCATTTCCCCTTTCGCACTCTCTAGCATTTTTCCAACTAACCTATCTCTCACCAACTTCGCCATTCACCCCCTTACTCATCAAATTGCGCCAATTCATCCTATCTATCTCTCCTTCTTTTACCACACACTTATCTTATCCTTTCACCTTTTACACACTGCACTATGCTTCATATAGCTGCCATAAATTCCCCCTGCTATTTCCGCGTATATCAAATCATATATCCTTCACACCTTCGCTTAGCCATTACTCATATCTCCTTTTCTTTCATTAAAACACCTCCTCCCCACCACTTCTTTCCACTACTGCAAATAACATCTCCATACTCTCTCTCACCCTCACCCATCCACTCTTCCTTCCCTCTTATTCTCTTCACCCACATATCACCTACCTCCCAACCCACCTCCCATCTACCCATTATCACCTTCTATTCACCCACCATCTTTAACATTTTCCCTACTTATCGATTAACAAAAAGTCTCTCTTAATTATCTCTCCTAATCTCTACACCCTCTCTCCTTTAGCACCACAAATTACTCTCACTTCACCTTCTCTCACACTCTACACTTCTCTCACCATCTCTCTCACTTTCTTATACACCATAACAAATCTCTTACTTTCCACCAATCTATTTTTCACCTCACCTCTTACACTCAAATATCACTCAACTCTCATTACCTCTCATTCTCCTCTTCAATTACTGAGCTTCATAAGGGACCGAATCATTTCCTCGCTGTTATATTTCGAAACTCAAAGTTATCCTGACTTAATAATCGAATTAGACCTCCCTCTCGCTCCTGGATAGCGTTTGACGCGCCCTGCTCTCCAAGATCAGCACTCCACCACCCATTCCAACCACACCCCTACCATCACCCACAACCCAAACAACCACCGGGCTGCACATCAGGAAGAACCGCAGCGTCGCCAACCGTCGCGAAGTCCAGGTGCGGCGGGCTTCGCGCCATCCGGATGAAGCGTATCGGCACCTCCGCAATTCGCGTTCGCACAGGCTCGTCTTGATGATCATCTCAGTCGCGAACTCCATCCCCGTCCACGCAAGTCGAGCCGGTCGTGAGCTCCCCGTGAACCCGCGCAGTCCGCAGTAGACGTCGTGAATCGGCGCCCGACATGCGCTGCACCAGGCAGAACATCGGGTTGCCCATCCAGCGATGCGGCGGCATCGCGCCGGGCATGACGCCGCCGCCCTCGCAACGGCAGCCTTGCACCAGTCGCTCCCTTCGCGAGCTTGTCGACGAACTGGGATCTCAGAAGTCGTAGCTGTCGTCCGCGTCGCCCATCAGGACGTATCTGCCGCTGCCGCCTCGATGCCACCCATCAGCGCGCTGCCATATCCCTTCCGCGACGGACGACGCGGCCCCAGCCCATTAAACTGGAGCCCCAGGTTAAATGAATGGTTGCAAAGACCAAAGGCATCACCAGAACCATTCCCAAACCACCGTTCGATTTTTTCGCAGCCTGGACTCCAGCTGCGCTTGCGCAAATAAGATACGTGACAAGTTCAGCGAGTAGTAACCACCAGGCCGGCTTCCAGAATATACCCGCGATTGCCAGCACGATGATTGAAGCGACAAAAACCGGAGCTACCAGGTGCCGAAGTTTAGTTGAACCTGGGTGCAGCCGGATCATCTCGGCTTTCCAGCCGCCATATCGCACGTATTGCGACGCTAAGGCCCCTAACGTCGTACGAGCAAAATAATCGCAATGGCCGCCGCGGTCCAGAATTACCGGCCGGCCGGAACGCCTTACACGGTAATTAAAATCGTAATCCTCGTTTGTATGAAGCGACTCGTTGTATCCGCCCAGCTCTTTCCATGTCGATTTTCGAAAACACGCAAACGCAACAGTATCAACCGCCTCTTGCGGAGGACCCGCCGAACCCAGTCGATATTTAGCGTCACCGATTCCGAACGGATGTGAAACGGCAGCAGCGATTGCTCGTGCGATGAGCGTGCCGGCGCCTGCGCGAACAAGGCACGGCATCCCGACTGCACCCGCCGTACCCGACTCCAGGACTTCAACGCAGCGACGAATATATCCCTCTGATGGGGCCGCGTGCGCGTCCATACGCGCAATTACAGTTCCTTTAGCGGCGGCGATGCCAAGATTCAGTGCGGTCGGAATATTACGCGCGGGGTTTTCAACCAGCGAGACTGAGACGTCGGGCCGGCGTTTCTTGAAGTCTTCAATCACCGCCCGGCTGTTATCGTCGGATGCTCCATCGACCACGATGATCTCATAACGATCTAATTCGAATTGATGGGCGAGCTGTTCGAGCGCGTTACCAATAAAGCGCTCCTCGTTGTAGCACGGAATAATAACCGAGACGGTTTCCATCAATTATCAATCCAAAGGCGACCCGACGCTACCGCGTTACGGTACTGACCTCCTCCAAATACCTCTCGTGACTTTTGAGATTCTTTCTCACGGTAGCCTCGCAGATCTCGGCAAAACGTTTCGCGACCCCATTCCAACCGAATCTTTCGCGCACAACGCGCGCCGCCTCTCGTCCCAACTGTTTCGCGGCTGCACGATTTGTAAGTAGATCCACTAGGGACGCTGCAAACGTTTCCGGCGTGTCAGCAATGCGCAACTCTTTCCCGTCCGTTACTGGTAGTCCCTCAGCGCCAATTGTCGTCGATACAATGGGCTTTTCCATTGCCATTGCTTCAAAGATCTTCAAACGTGTGCCGCCACCGATCCTCAATGGCACGACGTAAGCGGCTGCGCGCTCCATGTAGGGTCTGACATCTTCGACGCGTCCGGTAACAACTATCGCCGGATCCTGCCGGCTCAACTCGAGCAAGCTTCGATAAGGATTGCGACCCACAACGGTGAGCGTCGCATCCGGAATTGAGCGCCTGACGATTGGTAAGATCTGATCGGTGTAGTAGCGAATCGCGTCTTCATTCGGCAACCAATCCATCGAACCGGTAAACACTACGTTATGTGGATCGGTGTTCTCCTTGCCGGACGGAGTAAAGAATTCGGTGTCTACTCCGGTCGGCACTTCGAACACAGCGTTGACTCCGTATTCCTCCCGCATCTGATCACGATCTTCCGCGGACACCGCAATTACAGCATCAAAGCGACGGCATGTCTCCTTCTCATATCTCTCCATCTTGCGCCATTGGTCACGCAGGTAAGTCTTCTTCACGCGATTCTTTTGCACTTCGAAGTGGCGCTTCCAAATCATCGCTTCAACATTGTGCTGGAAGAGAATCGAAGGACACGACAAGCTTCGCGGAACATTGCTAGCAGGCGCAAGAAAGTCGCAGATCACGACGTCGATTGAATCCTCTCTCGTAATGATCTCACTACGCATAGCGATTGATTCATACTTCTTGATTGCGTACGGCAGCGGAGACGCCAGATTGACAAGCAGTTCGACGTAAAAACCTTTCGAGAATTTTTCTCGATGCTGGTGAGGGACACAGACAAGGTCGTGACAGTAATCCGCAGATCTTTCACGCGTATCGCGATCGGCTGAACCATCGTCGAGCGTGAGGTAGGTGATGTGGTGATCGTGCTTCAGCTCCTTCAGCATGTTGTAAGTGCGAATCTTCCCGCCCTTATCAACAGGATGAAGAAGTTCAGTTTTGAGCCACAGAATTCGCAAAGAAGAACTTAGCCACAAAACGGCGCAAAAGTCACATGACGAGTAAAAAACTCAGTTTACCAAGGCCAATTCTGAGGCTGTTTGCGCCTCTTTGTGGCTCTCACCGTCAAAGAATTGTCGCTGCCAGATCTCGAAATTCACTAGCGCCCACAATCGCTCTTCGTGATTCTCGACGCCGCTTTGATGGCGATTCACGAGGTCGCGAACAAAGTCTCGATTGAACAGCCCTCGCGACATCGCCCGCTCGCTTAACACGTACTCGTCGATGATCGAGCGATACGCGCCACGGAACCAGGCACCGATGGGAACCGGAAAGCCCATCTTCGAGCGCGACAGGATCGCTTCCGGCAACACACCTTTCATGCTCTCGCGCAAAATGTACTTGGTCGTGCCGCCACGCAGCTTCAATCGCTCAGGTAAACTGCACGTGAACTCGACGAGCTTGTGATCCAGAAACGGCACGCGACTCTCAACCGAAGTGGCCATGCTCATCTGATCCTGCTTCATCAACAACTCGTGCAGGTAAGTCTTGATGTCAGCGTAAAGGAGTCGATCGAGCAATGAATCTGCATCCGTCTGTTCCAGCGCTGCACGCACACCTGAGTACGGATCGATCCCGCCGATTCGCTCCAGCGTTTCGTTTGAGAGCAGATCGCCTTGCATCGCGAGAGGGAACACCGCGAAGTTGTCGAAGTAGATGCTTTCGATGTCAGGCGCGACTCCGAGGAAACTTCGCAGGAGCTTTTGTCGCACTTTTGACGTTGGCAGTCCCTGAATGCCACTGCGCACCGCACCGCGCACGACGCTCGGTGTCAGGGTGCGATAGTGCTTGCCAAGAGAAAGATTGAGAATGGTTTTGCGATAGCGCCCGTACCCTGCCAGCAGTTCATCGCTTCCTTCGCCGGTCAAGACAACTTTCACGTGCTGTGAAGCAAGCAGCGAAACGAAGTACAGCGCAACGCTTGACGGATGCGCGAGCGGTTCATCCTCATGCCAGACAAGGCGCGGCAACGCATTGAAGAATTCTTCGGGACTGACAACGACCTCGTGGTGATTCGTCTTATAAGCTTCAGCGACGATTCGTGCGTAAGCGAGCTCATTCGCTTCCCGCTCCGCGAACGCGACAGAGAATGTCTTGATAGGCTCATCGACCATGCCGCTCATTACCGCGGCAATTGCTGACGAATCTATACCGCCCGAGAGAAACATTCCCAATGGAACATCGGCCATCAGTCGCAGACGGACCGAGGTGCGAAATAGCTCGTACCACTCGGCGATGTAGTCTTTATCGCTTCTTCCGGAATCTTCAATCTTTGAAAAGCTAACATCCCAATACTTTTTGACTTCTAACTTACCGTCACGCCAGAGGAGCGTGTGACCCGGCAACAACCGCTTCACACCTCGGTAGAGAGTATCTTCACCGGAAGTGGCATGATTGGCGAGATAATCAGGCAACGCACCGAAGTTGATCTCAGGAGCGATCGCACCGGCTTCGAAAAGGGTTTTTATTTCCGATCCGAAGTAGAGCGAACCATCGTCAGTGTGAACATAATAGAGCGGCTTGACGCCGAGTCGATCGCGGGCGATGAAGAGTTCTCGTTTCTTCGCGTCCCAGATCGCAAAAGCAAACATGCCGCGCAGGTAATTGACGCACGCGTCACCATGTTCCTCGTAAAGATGGAGAATTGTTTCCGTGTCGCAGTGAGTGCGATAGACGTGACCGCGCGATTCGAGCTCGTCGCGATAATCTGCGTGGTTGTAGATCTCGCCGTTATAAGTGATCTGGAGTGAGTCGTCTTCGTTGGTCATCGGTTGATGACCGCTCTTAACGTCGACGATGCTCAAGCGGCGATGACCGAGGCCGACTTTGCCGTCGATGAATATTCCGACGTCGTCAGGACCACGATGCGTGATCACGTCGCGCATGCGCTCGAGGACACTCCGGTCCAACGAGCGTCCTGAACGAGTGGACAATGCTATTCCGTTAATACCGCACATAAAGACTTACTTTTCAGCCGCGGATCCACCTGGATGAACACGGATTGATCTGATCCGCGCGCATCTGCTTGCATCTGTGGCATTACCGTCACGTAGTTAATTTTCTTCGTAGACTTCAAAAGATCGCGACCTTCAAACTGCAATGTGTGACCATTGATAAGAATCAATTCCTCCGGCTGCCTAGCGTCTGCTCTTTCGAATCGAGCCCAGGTCACATCAAAATCCGATGCGAATCGCGCTGTTTCAACGGCCGCTTCCTCTGAATTCCTGAACAACAAAACGTCATGACGGCCTTCGACGTCAATTTCAAATGCGCGCCCGTGTAGCGCCTCAATCTCACGTACTCGCGGCTTATGGCCTGCGATCTCCGGCAGGAGGAATGTTACTAGCTCTTCGGAGCCGTTGGCCAGAACGGTAAAAACGAAGACCGGGGCCTCCTTCTTCTCTCCATAACACTCCGAAACCCACCCCTGTTCCGTTGTCCATGCCCCATTCCCCGAAAACGCAGCCATTTGCAACGTCGCGGAGTGTCCGTTTTCACTGATTATGCGAACGGTGTTGTCCTTGCTGTGCAACGGCGCGACCCGCGAATTCAGGTGAAACGAGGCTTTTAGCTGGAGAAAGCCGTTCGATTCAAACTGGTCGCGCAGTACCCAGTAGTGGTTCTTGAGAAACATGATCGATCGCGTGTGTGTGACCGGTTCTGAAAGCCAGTTGTAACCGTCGTGCGATCCAACCACATAGTCAAACCGTTCGTGAGTTATCCACCAGGAACACTCGGGATGCGCGATCGTCAGCCATGAGAACGGACCACATGGAACTGATGACGACAGGTTGTTGATGGTCACAGTGTTGTGCGCGTTGGAACTGCGAAACCAGTCGCGCATCTCCTGCGAGCCGGTGTACGTGTACGTTCCCGGATCGATCAAGACGGTGCTTCCGTTGACCGCGAGCTCAAACGAGAGTGCATCGGCATGCGCGTGACCACAGTTCATTGTTCCATGTGGCCCGCAATCAAACAACAAGTAGTTCGCGTTTGGTCCCCAGCCGTCGCGCATGACGTAGTAGCCACCATTGTGAAACGCGACTGACTGCGTTTCCGGTTCGAATGCCGGGAGCCGTTCTAAACGATCGACGTCCGCTGGACCAAGTAACCACAACGAGTCTTCCGCCACGCCACCGGAAACAAACTTGTAATCGGAGCGTTCGAAGATCGCTGCGCCGGTTGAAAGCGTTGCGCGAAAATCGTTGGGCGCAGGATACGAGAGGGTCATTAATCGCCCGCCGTCGTCGTCGCCGAAGAGAGGCGTGGTGCCATCTGGTCGCGTGATGTACATCAGATGGTCCAGAAGTAACGTGAGTTTTCGATCGAGTTCGGGAGGAATCGGTTGTTGATTTGCGGAGAGCAGCAGTCGCAGGTGGAGATAAAAATCTGTCGTGTAGCGGTGGTAGTAACTCGACTGCTCGAAATAAACGCCGTCCGGTTGCACATGCCGCGGGAGTTGATCAAGCAGAATTCGCAAACCCTTGTTTCGCCAGCGTGACGACTCTTTAAACCCGGGCAGCAGCGTGCCGAGGTAGAAGAGGCCGAGCGCTTCGCCTGTCAGATGCGTGTTGGGACTGAAGTAAGTGGAGAGATACGTTTCAAGGTGCCTCGCGTTTAGATATAGAAACTTGCAGATTCGTAAAAAGGTCTCCGGCTGTGAGTGCCGGTGAGTTTTTGAAGAAATACAACGCCCACAGCCACGAGATGGATCGAAACGCCACCTCGAGACTGCTGGCCCAGTTTACTCCGAGCTTCGGCGGGTTCTGGTCCATCCACGATGTAACATGCGCCACAAAAACTTCGGCATAGCGCTCATCGCTGGTCAGCCAGTAAGCCTGGCCGAGGGTGATGAAGTACTGGTGGCGGTTGAGTTCCCAGACGATCTTCTTGTCGCCAAAAAGATCTGCGTCCAGGTAGTTCAAACGACTCCAGTGAACAAGCGGCGCACGTTTGCCAGCGATCGGTTCGAGATGCCAGTCGATTGGCGTACCGAAGCTGAGATTGCGAAACGCCAGCAGATCAAACCGGCCCTCCGCGATGCGATCGGCGCGCTCGACTATCTCCTTTTCAGCGTTGGGCCAACGACGTCGAAGTTCGTTGATCGTCGCTTGGGGATCGGCGAACGCCGCGAAAAACGTCGCTCGCATACCAAATTGATCGCGGTTAATTAACTGCCGTATCGCGTCGTCAGAAGGTAGCCACGATTGAGACGACCAATTTTTTCTTTCAGCGAACGCGGCAAAAGCCTGCAAGCCTCGAACGCGAAGCTCGTCGAGACTGATCCCTCTCAGCTTTTGCATCTTGCTCATTTATTCGCCACAAAAAGCACAAAAGATTCAGCAAGGGGTTTTGAGCTATGATAAACGTTCAGCCACGAGTCTTTCACTGCTTCCCAACTGTACTTCAAACATTCCTGCCGGGCTTGCTCGACGATCTGTTTTGTTAGTGCTGGATCGTTCAGCAACTTGATGGCTCGCTCGGCGATTGCCGCATAATCGCCACGCGCGACGACCATTCCGGTCCTGCCATCTTCGACGATGTCCGGAATACCGCCGGCGTCAGTCGTCACAACCGGCAGTCCGCATGAAAACGCTTCGAGGATCGAAAGTGGTTGATTATCGATCTCAGAACCGTTAAGGAAAATGTCGGCCTCGTCGTAGACGTCGTCGATCGCAAACGGAGCGACTTGCCCGATGAACTTTTCGTTCCTGAGGTGTAGGTCCTCCGCGAGTTGCTTAAGTGCACGGCTCTGACTGCCATCGCCTGCAATCTTCAGACTTGCTTCCGGAATCTTTTCCTGAATCAACGCGAACGCTCGCAGCACGCGATCCACGCCGTAATGACTCTCCAAATTTCGATTCGATAGAAACACCGGCCTGAGCGGCACTCGTTCGCGAAACTGAAACTTACTCGTATCGATCAAGTTGTAAATCGCCGTGGCTTGCAGTCCAAACGAAGCAAACACGCGCACAAGATATTCCGACGGAACCACAACCGAATCGACCAGTCGAATCGTGGGGATCGCGGTTCGTCGCCAGCGTTGCAAGTGATCCTCCGCCTCGCCGCTGTGATAGTTGAGCAGTACTTTTCGCCGGTAGAGTTTGCCGATCAGGATCGCGGGCGTGGGCGCAAGGACAAACGAGAAATACGACGCCGAGAAAACGTGAATCACATCGTATTTGTAAACACGGAATAGCAGACTCAACACATACGCTATCGACGTGACGAGTGTCCGCACATACTTAATTTTCTGAAGGTGATGTAGACCAAAAGACAGACGAGGATTGATCGGCAGAAATCCGACTTCCAGCGACGGCTCGTTGCTGAGTCGTTCGAGCAACCGCGCTGCTTGCACAGACTGTCCACCCAAAATCGCAAACGACGGCGCCACGATCAACACTCGCACTTTTGGTTGTGATCTCACTTGTGGCATTTCAATAGTTGATCATAAAGCTCTTCAATTCGCGCCAGTTGAGCTTCACACGAAAACTTCTCTTCGACTACTCGACGACCTCTGCCACCCATCAATCGCGCCTTTTCCGGATCACGCAACAACTCGATCAATCGCGCCGCCATCATCGCGTCATCACCTGACGAGACGAGGTATCCAGTCTCACCCTCGACAACGACTTCACGAGCACCACCGACATCAGTAACGACGACGGGACGCGCGGCCGCCATGTATTCAAGAATCGAGTTTGAAAACCCTTCGGCTTTCGAACTCAATACGCAAACTTCTGAAACGCTGAGCAACTCCGCAACATTCTCGCACCGCCCGAGAAAAAACGTGGAATCATCGATACCCAAATCTCGCGCCAGCGCACGCAACGAATCGCTCAATTCTCCCTCACCGGCAAGCACGAAAGCCGCATCGGGAACTGCCTCTTTCACCTGCCGCGCAGACCGCAAAAACATCGGGTAATCCTTAACCTCATGCCGCATGTTCGCAACGATCGAAACGAACCGCCGTGGAGGATCAGTTGGCACGCCCAGCTTCGCAAGCGCCTCCGGCCGCGACACTTTCGTTTCGAGACGCCGCAGGTCTAAGCCATTGTAGACCACCGTGACCTTATCAGCGCTCGTCCCGTCAGCGATGAGCTTCTCACGCACCGCATTTGAATTCGCGACAATGTGATGCGACAGCGTGTAAACGAACCGTTGCACGTGTGCCTGAGCCGCGCTACGCATGCCCGACGTTTCTCTCATCGACGCGACGCGAGCTGGCAGACGCGCGAGTACACCACCTGACATACCAAACACGTTCGTGTAGAAATCGTGCGTGTGAATAATGTCGATGCGCGCAGACTTTAGCCACCGCGCAAAACGTCTCAACTGCCTGACAGCGTTTTGATTGTAAAAGCTCGTAAGGGGAAATGAAGGAATCTCTCCGAGGTCAAGATCCTCGATCGTACTTCGCAAACTCCCTTCAGGACTCAGACACGCGAGATGTACGTTGTAGCGACCGCTTTGGTAGAGGAGCCTTGTGAGTTGCAGTGCCTGACGCTCCGATCCGCCCTGGTTGAAACTGTCGATGAGTTGGAGAACGGCAGGCTTCAAATTTAGCTTACCATTTGTACTTCTTCTGGCTCTGTGCGGTTTGTGCCGACCGCGTCAACAAACTGCCGATGCCATAACTCGAGCATCACGAGCGCCCACAAACCCATCGAGTGGTCGCGACGCCCACGCTCATGCTCGTCAAGCAGCACCTCAACGTAGCGCGAATCGACATAGCCGCGCTGTCTTGTGCGCGCGTCGCTCAGCGTCTCGCGAATACGCGCTCGCAACTGTTGATTGATCCACTCTTGAATCGGCACACCGAACCCCTGCTTCGGCCGGTTAAGGATCTCAGCGGGAACCAGATCCTTTAACCGCTCGCTTCATGATGTGCTTTGTTTCCAAACCCGCGAGTTTGAGAGACGACGGAATGCGAGTCACGAATTCGATCAGCTTGTGGTCCAGCAGCGGCGCTCTCGCCTCGAGCGAGACAGCCATGCTCATGCGATCGACTTTGGTAAGTATGTCTCCGGGCAAATACGTTTTGCTGTCGAGATATAGAAGCCGATCGACCGGATCGTCGCTTTTGACATTCTGGATCAGATCGTCAAAAGCGCGTGCGGCGTAACCGCCTGGTCCAAGCTTCGCCGAAAAGTCGGACGTGTAAAGCGATTTCCGGTTCAAACTGCTAAAGACAGAAACGCTATCGAGGTAACGCGAAATCGGATCGAGGGAAACGTTGTGCAGGTAGTTACGACCCCACGCTGCGTGCGGCAGGCGTTCGCTCAGCGGTCGCATCACACCTTCGCGCAAAGGCTTCGGCAGCCGTTCAAAGCCGCCGCGTTTACGCTCGATTGCGTAACGCGTGTAACCCGCGAATAGTTCGTCGCCGCCATCGCCGGACAGAACGACTGTCACGTGATCGCGCGCGAGTTTCGACACCATGTACGTCGGAATCGCAGATGAATCAGCAAACGGTTCGTCAAAATGCCAGACCAGTTCATCGACGACATCGCAGATATCGGGCGTGACAAAGAATTCGTGATGGTCGGTTCCGAATTTTTGCGCGGTCATGCGCGCATACTTCAGTTCGCTATAACTGTCTTCATGAAACCCGATCGAAAACGTCTTCACGGGTTGGCCCATGTGACGCGCCATCAAACCGACAACGGTGCTCGAATCGATCCCGCCGGAAAGAAACGCGCCCAAAGGCACGTCTGAGATCAAACGGAGGCGCACTGACTCGTCAAGCAATGCGCGCAGCTCGTCGAGATAGTCCGCTTCGTTCTGCGATTCACGAGGTTCAAGCTCAAAGTCCCAGTACTGCTTTACTGTGACCTGGCCGTTTGTGAAGTTCAGGTAGTGACCCGGGGGCAGTTTGTAAACGTTGCGGAAGATGCTCAACGGATCGGGAACGTAACCCAATGTGAAGTATGCATCGAGCGCCTGCGGATCGATCTCGCGCTCGACGTCGGGATGTTCGAGAAGAGTCTTCAGTTCTGAGCCAAAAACGAATGTGCCGTTTGGCGTGATAGTGTAGTAAAGGGGCTTTTTACCTGCGCGGTCTCGCGCGACGAAGAGTGTGCGCGCTTTGTCGTCCCAGATCGCAAAGGCAAACATGCCACGCAGATCTTTTAGACACTCCGGGCCAAACTCTTCGTAAGCATGAACGATAGCTTCAGTATCAGAATGCGTGTGGAATTTGTGACCGCGTGCTTCGAGCTTCGGTGTGAGTTCCTGGAAGTTGTAAATCTCGCCGTTGAAAACGATCGTGACGGAACCGTCTTCACCGGACATCGGCTGGTTGCCGCTAACAAGATCGATGATCGCGAGGCGGCGCATGCCGAGCGCGACACCCGGTTTGACCATCAACCCCTGATCGTCTGGACCACGATGCCGAATGATTCGGCACATGCGCGCGAGAATCGCTTCACGGTCCTTTAGTCCATTGGCCTTACGATCCCAAAGATCAACAAATCCGGCGATGCCACACATCTTATGTCTGAACGGTTTCCTTAAGAGCCAACTATAAACTTCGCCAGAACACGGACCGAATCAACCGGCACGCCATTGTTTTGTTGCTTCAAGTACATGTGACGCACGAGCCGCGGCATCGTCCGCATCAGATAAAGCACAACTTGCAGTTTCCGGCTGCGATACGCCGCATTCGCCCGTCGCAGCTCCCTTACCGCGTCATCATAACGCCGCGCTACTAAATCCTGCTTGCACTTCTCGAGCGCCATCGCCGCGTCGCACTTCTCGACTTCCTTTTGCATTTCCTTCCGCAGCTCTTCTGGCAGGTCTAACTCATTCATCAGTTTGCGCAGCGCTCGAGCTTGACCTGCAAACGAAGCAATAGTGTCGCCTGTAAGATTACCCTTGTGAATGCGCCGGCGAGCATGAATGTGCTTCCGATAATCAATGCAACCACCACGATAGGCCAGCCTGGCCCACAAATCGAAGTCTTCGCCCTGGATGAAGCTCTCGTCAAACAGTCCTGCGTCCAGCAAAGCCTGGCGACGCGCAACCACAGTCGAACTAACCACCGTACACTTACAAAGCACAAGACTTTCAAACGTAGCGCGACCTTCCGAAGGATTAGCCCCCATCGTGGTGGCGCCCTCTCGAGCGAGATCACCGAAATTCACGGTATCGCCATAAACAAGATCGAGCGTCGGATCACGTTGCAAAACCTGCATCATCTCAGCCAGATGATTGGGCATCCACATATCGTCGCTATCGAGAAATGCAACGTATTCTCCCTTGGCTGCGAGAATTCCACTGTTGCGTGCCGCGGCAGGACCACCATTCGAACGTTTAATGTAAACAATGTCGTTCAGGTAGGGTTGCAACTCCCTTTCAAGTTCGGGAGTATCCGGGGAGCCGTCGTTTACAACAATGATTTCGTAATTCTTGTTTGACTGCGCGAGCACCGAGGTCAGGGCGTCAAAAATATGGCGGGCGGCATTGTAAGCAGGAATTACAATGCTGAAGAAGGGTGCTGTTGTGTTCTTTGTTCCAACCATCGGGTTACTTGCTTTATCGACTGCTGAAAACTGGCGCTCCATGACTGCTCCTTCGATCCGCCGAGACTTGAGGAATGAGGTTGGTAAACTTTATTGATCTTTTATAGTCCGCCTGTCCCGGAATCGAACGACCGCCCAAATTTAAGAGGCCGTAGAAAAACAGCAGATACTTTACATCAAGAAGTGCTGACCTTCCCACTGGAAACACGCAATAGGCAAGTGTTGTACCCAGCACAAGGACGCCGCTTGCGGCGATGTTCAGTATTGAACTGTCGAGAACCAGCAAACCAATCAGCAATTATCCAAATTTTTGGAACAATAATTCATCACAACTGCGATCATCGTCAATCAAGGCTCCCATAAAATATGACAGCACGGGGGCAATAATTACCATGAGTGCCACCAGCACGACGCTCAGGCCAAGATCCACGCCCGGGCGTAACTGGCGACTTTGTTTAAATACATGTCAAATCAGAACAGAATTTTACGAAATAACAAATGCTCAAGGCTTGCGGGTCGGTTCGCATGGAAAAGCACAAACATCAGTTTGCAGGCCGGGCTGACGGTCTCTGGGCTATGCACGATTCAATAATGTTCCAAAGATTACTAATGCGGCGCTCTTTTGAGAAATTGCGTTTGATATGGTCTCTCGCTGCGCTTCCCATAGTCCGAGCTAGTTCAGACTGCTCAGCCAACTGAATCATCCGCTCCGCCATGCCTGATGAATCACCCTCGTCGACTAAAAAACCTGTTTGGCCTTCGAGTACGACGTCTGGAATTCCCGCGTGACGCGTTGAGACTACAGGCAACCCGGTCGCTCCAGCTTCCAGAATCGAAACCGGAGTACCTTCGCAGTCGCCCGAGGGCGCTACTATAGAATGCTGTACAAAGCAACGAGCATTCTGCATTTCGCGCTCGACGACCGAATGATCCTGAGCATCAAGAAAGGCAATCGCATTGCTGATTCCGAGATTGTTGGCCAAGAGCTTACTTTGCTCCAGAAGTGGCCCTTCACCGATCATTCGCAGGCGCGCATTGGGGCAAGCATTGAGAACTTTTGCGAACGCTGAGATCGTAATCTGTGGCGCCTTCTTCTCAGTGAATCTACCCACTGCTATAAACAGTGATGGGGCCGCGCCAGGATTCGCACCACGGAATCGATCACAGTCAACTCCATATGGATTGTAGTGAACTTTTTCTTCCGGAGCCCCTAATTCAATCAGTTTACGCTGCATTGCACGTGACACAGCGATGATGGCCGCTGCGATGCCGAACATACGCGGATAAGTTTCACGATGTTCTTCCAGCACCGACTTAACGCTCGCATCATATCCATGAAAGTGAACAATTAATGGAATTCCTGCTCGCTCCGCGGCATCCATTACTTGTACTCCCATCTCTCCATACTCGGCTAGCACCGCTTCAATTTTTCGCTCACGAAAAACCTTGAGATAAGCGGCAGTCGTCTCTGCCTGCAAACCATCACCAAACAGCATGCGGCGAGTCTTATAGTAGACGAGGTGAGGCAACGATAATACTCGTCTATTACCAATGGTCGGTCGCCAACCATGGACCAGCGTTACCGTTGCCGGAAGTTGTTCTATGTGGACCCGTATGAAAGTTTCTGTAACGGACGGTACATAGGATGTCACGACGCAAACGTTTCTTCTTCTATTTTCCGGCATCGTTCGGCTATCGTTTGCGAGCTAAGATGACAAATATCATAGCGTCGTCGCAGAGCCTGGCTTTACGACGACGTTCAATCAGATGAATGCAAGTCTGGAAGAACCAGGCATAAGGACGTCTGATTAACGCGGGGAGCCTGTCAAATGTTGAGTCTTGCCACAGTTGCAATGAGGCCGTTTCGAGACCCATTACTCCTTCAACGCTCGAAATCTCGAAGCCCGCTCGCCGGATTTCAGCCTGCAAGCCCCTCCACTGTCCAACGCCAGAGGTCAGTTGGGTCCGGATGATAAGGCCAGATGCCATGAGTCGACAGAACCAGGGAGCCATCTGGCTTCAATAACCTGCGTGCTTCGCTGAGATATAACTGGGGGTCGGTTACGTGTTCAAGGACCTGAGTTGAAAGGACACAGTCAAAAGTATTGTCTTGCGCATTGACTCGGCCGTCAGAGCCAATCACCAGATCCGCATCCTTGTTTCCCGCAATATCCGCCCCAACGTACGTCGCAAACTTCTTACGGAACAGCGACTCATAGGGCTTATTCCCACAGCCAAGGTCGAGCACTTTCTCTCCTGCCGGTAAAAGATCCGATTCGACAAGATAAGTAAGCCGGTCCAAAAGTATGACGAGGGAACAGTAAATCCGGTTAGAGCGCTGTCGGGGCGATTCGGTCGCCACGATCGTGAGTTCTATGCTCCGCAATCATTGTTAACGCACCAAACTGTCCACTATCACCTGGCTACTGACGGGGTTGGCTTTCGAAATAGGAGAGTAATTGTTTGCTTTAGATCCAGGAGCACCATGCGACCCTGCGGCAATAAAACAAGAATGCTTAAAGTTGTAGCGATTACGACAACTAAACTTACGGACAGCCCAACCAAGGGGCTACTAAAAGAAACCGAATGCTTCAGAAACAACAAAACACCGAACGAGCACACTGATGCCAGAGCTACGGGAGCAACGGTACGGTAGAAATCGCTCATGCGTATCGGGCCAGTTCGGCTAACGAACCAGAATAATAACGGAATAACGATAATGATAGAGGTGAGTGAATAAGACGCTGCAACACCAACTGCTCCCCATTTCAAACCTGCGACGATGCCTACTACTGTTATGGCTGATCCGATCATTCCCCATTTGAACATGTCGTGAGTTCTACCCTGAGTCACGAAGAGCCATCCAGCGGTACTGGCGAGCGGCTGCACCAACCCTGCGATACCGAGTAAAGCGAAGATCGGGCTAACACCTGCCCACCTGGGACCAAGAACGATAGCTACCAACCAATCTGAAGAGACAATCATGAAAACCATGACCGGCATCGTCAATAGCGCTACTTTCTCGAGCAAACGCAGATACGCCTGTCGATAACGCTCAGGCGAATCCTTTAAACGGCTCAGAGCCGGTACGGCCACGGCGGTGATCGGAGTAATCATTTGGTCGATGGGAAGAAGAAGTAACTGATATGCGCGAGCGTATAAACCGAGTTGCTCCGGTCCCCAGTAACGGCCTATGAGCAGGTTATCCAGGTTGCGCGCAAAGTAGTTCATTACGCCAAAGCCCGTTAAGTTCCCTCCAAATGCAAGCATTTGCCGGACGCCGGAATTTCTCACAGGTAGACCGGGACGCCAGCCGCATGCAATCCAAACCGCCAAACCGTAGGTCAAGCCAAGACATAGTTGACTGAAAACTAATGCCCAGTACCGTGCTCCATTCCACGCCAGCGTAATCGCCACAACGCTGCTGAGAACCAATGCAACTACTTCTGCGACGGCCAGTGCGAGGAAACGCATTCGCCGTCGAAGCAAGGCTTCGTGTTGCACGGTAAGGCCACCAAAAAGAAAACCGGCTGCGTACGCTATCGTAATCGCTATGAGTTTCGGTTCCCCGTAGAACCACGCGATTCCTGGCGCTATGGCTACAGTAACCAGCATTATGCCCGCGCTCAGTAAGAGGTTAATCCAGAACAATGTACTTATCTGCTGGCTGTTTACTTCAGCCTTCTGGATCGTCGCAACCGATAAACCCAGGTCTTTGAATATCGCTATGAAGCCGGTAACGACCGCCACCATCCCGACAAGTCCATAGTCTTCGGGAGAAAGCAGGCGGGCCAGGATAATTGTGCCCACCATCCCTAACAAAAACTTGGTGCCTTGCGAAAAGATTGTGATGGCGCCGCCTCTGGCTGTGCGGCGCCCCAGATCGTCGATCAAGTCATCCGTGCGGAGATGTCCTTCTCTATCCCTGGACGATGTTTCGGCAATTGTCATGTGATCGATTCGGCAGGAGACAGAGTGTACGACAGGGAGCGGTCGGCGAATTATGGTCCAGCAGAAGCCGTAGCTGTATCGCGCTCGACGGCCAATTCATAAATGCGCCTCAGGCAAACTGCATAGGCAACAAGGTAATAGATGTACCACAGGTACGCTACCGACGCGAAAAAGCTCGCGACCATGAAGCCAACCAGGCTTGCCTGTAACGTGATCGAGGCATAGTGGAACCGGCGCATCGACTTCGATTGATAGCTCTGCCGCTCAATCCTACGCAAACCTTTAAACGGTGCGATAACAAATAGAATGTAAATTATTGCCGCGGGGGCGCCTAATTCTGCCGCGACTTGAGTATACGCGTTGTGAGTCGATTTGTTGGCGTTGGAGAACAGGATGTAATTGTCCATGCCAACGCCGAGAAACGGATGCCTCGAAGCTATAAAAACTGATCTCTTAAGATCGTCAAAGCGCGCCATCGATGAGTCGTCACCCGTGGTGGACAAACGTGTTCTGTATCCTCCCGGCGCAAAGACTATGAACGCGATCACAAGCGCCGGCGCGACGAGAATCAGTAACCAGCGGCTGCTACGTACCAACTTCCATAAAAGCACTGTTATGGCGGCGATAAGAGCTAGAAAACCACCACGGGAGAAAGTGACAACAATTCCACCGACATTCAGAATTGCAACGCTTAGAAAGATGATCTTTGTCAGTGGATTACGCGCACTAAAGAAGAAAACAAGCGCGATTGGAACCATGGTAACCAGGTGAAGCGCAAGGTCGTTTGGGTTATCAAATAATCCACCAATCGATCCTTTAATCCGCAGGCCCCCTAGCTCGAACTGACCCAGCCGGTAGGCCATTATGGCATTGATGCTCAATATGCAGGTTGCAACAAGCACGAGGATCCAGAGACCCTTCATCCGCTTCTCGGTCCTCAACACGTTGATCATTACGATGAAAATCAGAACGACCTTTAAGAACTCGACAAAGGCATTGAAGGCTTTTTGGGGATCTAGTGCCTGAGGAATCGAGATAGCTCCGACCAAGAACAACAGAAGAACCAGGTTAACCTCTCTTGGACGAGCCGTGATGGTGTTTTCGAGGCCGAGCTGCGTAATCAAAAAGACCCCAAGCGTCGCCACGGCGACCCAAAAAGCGGCCGTGGAGAGAAACACTAAAGAGGGTGACAGCTCATAAGGACGAAAAAAAACCAGCGTGGTAAAGAGGAATATTCCCGCATAGCTAATGGAATGGCCATGCTTGTTGATCCAGGTTTCTTTTGACGGTTCGCGCTTTGGTTTCTCGTCGTCCGGACGTGAAGCGTCCAAAGGCGAAACGTCGTTGTCCAAATGCCGTGCTGGTTTCCTGAAACCAAAGTCCGCTGCGGCCGTGTCTTCAGCATGGGCTTTCGAGCGCCTCAACGGCTCGTAATCCGGCGATGGATATTTCAGCGACATAACCTATCGACATCATAACCTTTAAGCCATAAAGAAGCACAAAAAGCACAAAATCAAGAAAGCTCTTTTGTGCTTTTTGTGCTTTTTTGTGGCTAGGCTTCGGCGCCAGTCCGGCGTGATCGATTAAACAGGAACCTCTTTCTGATCCATCTCTGCAATCAACGTCTTGACGTGATTTCTAAGTGCCAGCTCAAACTGCTTGGCCTCTTCAACCTCCGTGAAAGAAAGCGCTCTCAACTCCTGCTCGATGCGCCTGCGGTAATCAGATACCAGTGAATCAGAAACTCCCAATACCGCCGCCACTTCCAATTGAGTCGAGTGATCCGGACTAAGGTAACAGTGCCAAAGGACACCGATGATGCGGTTGTACTGTTTTGTTTTGCCGCGAACCGCCTCGTTCAGGCTTCCGAGAAATTGATCGACAAAACCCGCGGCTTCTCTTTCCGACTCGCGGCGCAGCAGTCCTTCTTCAGGATTTTCACGCTTGTCAACCGGCTCGTAGCTATTGCTGTTCTCGTTGTCGCTGTCGTCGCCGTCGAGCGGAACGAGGTAGATGTCCATGACCGGCAGTCGCGACATCACCAAACTTCGCAAGGTACGCACGTCGACCGGTGAGTCCACCGCATCCAGCACCGAAACTATCAAATCTTCGAGGTCTGGATTGCTGATAACGATTTGTGAATCGCCTGTGCAACCGACCATGCGTGTATCTCTTTGCCGCACGGGAATGATCTGCACGCGCTGCTCGACGTCGTGTGATCCACGGCGAGACTTGTTGTCTTTCCACTCGCTGAGACCATAAACGCGATCGGCCAGACGCCGATGCGGTTCGTCGTCGATACCGCTCGAGTCAAACCGGCGAAAGTTTGGGCTCGACTGAATCAACGTGGAGATGCGACGCGCGAGACGATAACTTTCCGGGTGCCGCTTGCGGAGTTCCGCCGTGAGTAAATTTGTCAGTTCGATCTGGCTGATTTCACACTCGATCTCGTAATCGGTCATCGAGGTGTCGAGATAGTGTTCGAAACGGTTCTTGCTCAGCAGTTGAACAAAGAGCTCCTGGGTAAGATCGGTGTAGGCAGCGCCCGCGCCCTCTTCAACGAGCAGGCCGGCACTGCGCGACGCCCTGACCAGCGGATGATGCGATACGATGCGATGCAAGTCGGTCCACAGACGGTTCACGTCCGATGACCGCAGGCTCTCGACCCACTTCGCACTTTTCGATTGCCGGTCGTTGCGGCGTTCCCGGGGCTGACGTTTTTCGCCGGCTCTGGGGTCCGCTAATTTTTCAGGATCTTCGCTTATGGATTTCACAGGATTGTCCGAGTTCGCCCTATTGTTCTGACAGTTTCTGAAACTTGAGGGATGGCAGAGGGGTGAGTCCGCTCAGCAAGCTGTTGAAAGACGCTCGTTTTTTAGCCAGATTTTTTGTACCGCTGGATCGCGGTGGTGCTCCTGGAGATGTGTCAGAATGCCTGTCCGGCTCCTGACTGACGAAGGCATGGTAGCAGGATTTTAAATAACGGGCAACATGTTTTTACAATGTTGAGAAACCTGAAAATAGGCAAGAAATCGTTGGAAAAGCTCTGGAATGAGGGTGCGATTGCGTGTTTTGTTACGTTGAAACTCAGGGAAGACCGGATGAGAACCTCAACAACAATACTGGAGTTTAGAAAGACAGCCGCGTGTCCTGCGTCTGCGACTCTGCTCTCGTTTCTCTGCAACAACCTCCCGGCAGAGGCCGCGATGAGCGTCAAAGAGCACCTCGAGGAATGTGATTTCTGCGGGGCGGAACTGCCGCTTTTGGCCCATCACCAGCCCGTCAGTGGCGCCAACAGAACTCCAGAGATACCCAAGGATCTTCGAATTCTGGCGGAGTCAATACTAAAAAAGCAGTAGCCACAAAAAGCACAAATGAATTTTGTGCCTTTGTGGCTAATCATTGATAGAGTTCTTCGATCATGTCACCGTAACGCTCATCGATCACCTTGCGTTTGACCTTGAGCGTCGGCGTCAGTTCCCCACCATCAATAGTGAACTCATTCGGCAGCAGCGCCACTCGCCGTATCCGTTCGTAATCAACCAGCTCCGAAGTCAGCTTCGCAATGTCACGTTGAACGACCTTTACAGCCGCGGGATACTTGCTCAGCGCAACGCGGTCCTTCGGTGCATCTGTCTCGCCCTCTTCAGCCAAAGCACTATTCAAACTCTCCCAGTCAGGAACTATCAACGCCACCGGCTGCTTCCTGCCCGTTCCAACCACGACCACCTGGCTCACAAACTCGCTTTGCTTCAAAAGACTCTCTATTAACTGGGGTGCGACATATTTTCCGTTTGAGAGTTTGAAGAGGTCTTTCTTCCGGTCCGTGATGTAAAGCTGACCGTCCTTCTCCATGTGACCAACGTCACCCGTGTAGAACCATCCATCCTTCAGCACTGCGGCCGTCGCTTCCGGTTGGCCGTAATAACCACGCATCACATTTGGACCACGCACCAGAATCTCGCCATCCTCGGCGATCTTTATTTCGATGCCATCAAACGGTATTCCCACTGAACCGACACGATTGTTGTCGGGACGATTAGCTGAAACGATGCACGTTTCGGTCGCTCCGTAGCCCTGAAGGATGGGTATACCGGCCGCGAGATACGAGTACGACAAGGCTGGCGAGAGGGGCGCGCCACCGGAAACGAAATATCGCAAACGTCCGCCAACGCCTTCGCGCCACTTTGAAAACACGAGCTTGCTCGCCAGCTTCTGCTTGATTGCCAGCTGAGGCGAGATCCACTTTCGCTTGTCCTTGCGGGCGCCATATTCCTGGCCAACTTCCAGCGATTGAATGAAAACAGATTTCTTGAACCCTTTTTCCGACATGCCTTTTTTTATGATCCGGTGATACACCTTTTCAAACAGACGCGGCACCGCGGTCATGATCGTAGGCGCAACTTCCCGCAAGTTCTCACCTACCTGATCGAACGAAGCGGCGTAGTAAACGGACACTCCGCAATAACAGAAAACATAAAACCCGTCTCTTTCAAAAATGTGCGACAACGGGAGGACCGATAGGGCGACATCGGTTGGAACAATCGGCAAACCTTTCGAGATCGAGGTCACATTCGAGATGAAGTTGTTGTGTGTGAGCATCACGCCTTTGGGCTCACCGGTAGTGCCTGACGTGTAAATGATCGTCGCGAGATCGTCAGGCCTGACAGCTTGCAGGTAGGCATCGAATGCGCCCGGTCGTTCCTGGGCCAACGCTCTACCCTTTTCCTCCAGCACAGTTAACGCAATGCCACGTTCAATGTCTTCAGCCACTTCATCATCGAAAAAGATCAGGTGCTCGAGCCGCTGTGCCAGCACCGCCTGCGCGTGTTTGTAAAGACGTCGAGTGGAAAGAAAAATCGCTTTCGCGCCCGAGTCGGAAAGGATGTAGTCGATCTGGTCCAATGCCTGGGTCGTGTAGATGGGAACGTTGATCGCACCGAGACTCAGGATGGCGAGATCGGCTATCGACCATTCGGGACGGTTCTCTGAAAGCAGTGCGATCCTGTCGCCGGGACGCACTCCCAGACTCGCCAAGCCAAGCGCAGTGTTCTTCACTCGTTCTACGAACGTTGCAGCCGAGGTGCTGTGCCACTTGCCTTCGGTGCGGTGGTTAAATGCGTCGGCTTTGTGGTGACGTAAAACAGCGGCAAGGATTAGGCCGGGAACGGAAGAGGTTTCTCTTGACGGCTCGGTTTTGGCAGCGGTTGCTTTAGCCAATTGAGATCTCCTTCAACAGAATCGAGCGCAGTAGCGTCGGGTCGTGCATCCATTAACGAACTTCAAGCTCAGCTTCACCCGGCGCTACCGCGCTCGGTTCTGTACCCGGCGCTATCGCGCTCGGCTCTGTACTGCTACTTCCACGCCTTCGTTTTCTGGGAGCGGGGGCGTTTTCGACGCGCCCGTTCAAAGTTGCGAGCGCGGCCATCACGAGAAACAGCAGCGCATTCGACGTTGTATGCAGAGTGAAATCAAAGAAGCTATGCACGAGGACCGCAAAGCACCCACTTAAAGATGCGAGCGCCACACCGCGTCTAAAACCGTCTTGCGACTTTGCTCGCTTGAGTGCCAGATAAAAGAGCACGACAACGAAAGCAAGCGCTAAAGCAGCGCCGATTATCCCACCGTCTGAAAGCACCTGGAGATAATCGTTGTGAGCCTGCTCGAGTCGAAAAAGACCGTTGCGCGTATCATACTGAGTGTAGACGACGCCGAAAGATCCCAGGCCCGTGCCGATAAATGGATACGATTTAATTATGTCAAGCGTCACTGCCCAAAAGTGAGCGCGGCCACTAGTTGGATTGTCCGTGTTGACAGTGTCGATAAAACGGTAGATTGAGAACTCACCTCCTAACAGGAGAACTGCGAAAAACAGACCAACCATCAATGCGGCCGCAAGGCCGGCTCGCACGGCAAGACCTCTCAGAGGGTTAGGTTTCGGTTTCTTCGTCTTGATCGACTCTGCTTTTTCCCGATACCCGATACCACCACGAGAAAGAGAATTTCGGCAACCAGGCTGATGATGCCTCCGCGCGAAGTGGTCATCACCAGGGCGACACCCATGAGACCCGCTATAAACACGTAGAGTATCTTTTTGTCTCGCTCGACAGTTCCAGCGAATAACAATCCCAACGGCAGCGCGATAGTGAGCTCCATGTAACCGGCGAAGTGATGTCGATTGATGAAGGGACCAAACGCCGTGCTCTGGTTTAGCTCACGAAACCAGTAAACCTTCGTAGGACTGGTAAACGACTGCATCAACCCCAGGATCGCCAGGCCAAACCCGAAAATCATGATCGTCCGCACCAGCAAATTGAGGCGATGCGGCGTATCAACAAACACAAGCGTCGCAGCAAAATAGATAAAGAGCGTAGCGAACTGGACCAGCACCAGCCGGGTTGAGTAGGGATCAAATGACAGCGTGTTTACGCCAGCGAGACCCCCTGCTGTGGTCGCTTCTCGCAGTGGCAGCAGTTGAAAGAGACCGAGCGCCAGCGCGCCGAGTAACGGGAGTTGCAGCAGGTTGCGACTGATGCGCATGTGGCCGAGTCGCCACGCATCCAGCACCCATAAAACAAGGATCGTCAGACCGCCGAGATTAAACAAGCCAAGCGCCCAGTAGTGAACCGTTCCATATGCGAGCGCCGAAAGGACGATCGCCACGCAGATCACGAGGAACGCAAACCTGCTCGCGAGCGAGTGCCTGATTCGAAAAACGGGCCGCTCTGGAAAACTCGGTTCCGCCAGCGCACTCGGGCTCTCCGGGCGGAGCAAACTAGTTTTTGCGCTTGAGACTGAAGTCGTCATACCAAACCGTACCAAAAATCGGACATACGGGCGCCTCTTTCGTGCTGCACGAGAAACGCACGATCCTGATAATTACTGCTTGCACGTTTTCACCAGTCTTAAAAGACAAGTTGAAGCGGCCCCAATTTTTTGTGCCGCTCGGCGCTGTAGCAGACGAAACTAATGGGACTCTTTCGTCGGCCGCATTGAAAATTTGAATCTGAGGTGTGCTGGCGCTTTCCAGCTTATCTGAGCTGACGAAGTACTCGACGTCATACTCAGCCATCGGTATGACCGGTACAAGTTGCGAAACGTTCATGGGATCCATATTTGAGCGAACCTGAAACATCATTCGCAGACTGTGCGATCCCGAATGGCTCTTGGCAGGGTCGACGTCAATGCGCATACCTGAGGTGGCCTTCACCTGCCAGCCAAAGACGCTGTTCAGCGTGTAAGTGGCGGATTTTTCAAAACTCCCGTCGAAAATCTGTCCCGCTACGGCGCCGAAATTATCGCCCGAAATCTCGTTCCACACCGTGAAGCCCTCGTGATATCTAAACGCTTTAGTCAAAGACGTGATAATCGCTTCACCAGTCTCGACACTTGTGCGCTTTTCCGCATTGCTCAGGGTGTTCCACAAACGTAATCCTTCGTCGATCTTGTTTTGCCCGACAAGGTATTGCGCAAACTGAGCTCTCGCCGCAAGGCTTTCTCCGACGGCATTTTTGAGTGCTTCGGGATCTTCCCCATAGACTTCCCAGATCAGATGGAATTGTTGAGGCCGCAGTTCCGGATCGGCATCGCTCGCTTTTCGTAACTCGACAAAAGCATCGTCGTACTGACCGTTTCTAAGCAAAAGATTGCCGAGATACCAGCGTGGGTAGGCATAGTTTGGCGCGAGCTCAACGGCACGTCTTAACGCTGCTTCCGCCTTAGCCGCCTCGCCCTCCTGACCGTAAGCAGTTCCCAACGTCATCCAAAACCGGTAGTCGTATGGAGAAAGGCTTACCACCTTCTCGTATTCCTTTACGATCCTGGCTTGATGGTCCAGGGTCAAGCTTCTTTGTGAAACCTGGGCCATACGAAAGTGTGTCAAGGGATCGGCCGGCGCCAGCGAGACTGCCGTGCTTGCGGCTTCGAGGTCGTTCGCCGAAGGAAAATACTCAGCCATCGTGTTTCCGGCATACCAACGCACGACATAAAACGACCATATCGCGGCGATTAGCAGAAACAAGACCAGTACCACTCTGACCAGAGGCTTCCGAATGTTTATCTGGATCAACTCGTGCGCCATATGACTTGGTGTTAGTTAGACTGACAGGTCTTCCATCGTGATGCGCATCCGCTTTACCACGATCTGCTTCTCGGAACAACATCTCAGGATCTCGTGAATGCGCTCCTCAGACATCTTCATACTTGAAATAACCACTTCATCTATCTCGTGCTGAGAGCAAACAGAACCGAGATCTCCGTTGCCTCCGAACACACGCAATCCATGAATCACTTTTCCGCTCTTCCCCGGGTCATCATCAAGAAAACCAACCGGCGATAGCTGGAGCTCTCGGTTATTGCGCAACTCGCGCAACAGAAGTTCGCCCCCGTCGCCAGCTCCGTAGATCAGAACGCGACGTCCGTTATGCTTACCAACCGCCGGTACCAGTTGTCGAAAGAGCCTGAACGCCAGGCGACTGCCGGCCAGAAACAGGAACATCAAGATGGCATCGGTTACAAATACAGTTCGCGAGAAACCTTCGAAACGAAACGCAAACAGTAAGACAAGCACACTGCCAACAGAACTCAATACTATCGCCTTCGCAAACACGATCAAATCGTTCATGCTCGTGTATCGCCAAAGACCCCGGTAAACACCCACGAAAAGAAACACCGACATCTTGATGAACAAGAGCACAGGCAAGGTGCGAATAAACAGATTCCAGGCCGGATCAGCAGGAGGAAAATTGATCGCGTAAGCAGACCAGTAAACAAGCGTGATCAGCACAACATCCAGCAGAACCTCAAAAATGCGGCGTTTATAGGAAACATCGACGAGGAAGGCGTAAAGCGGCTTCTCTTTGAGCGCCATATCCTCCTCGCTCTCGTCGTACACTTTAACTCCGGCGAGATAGACGCCGACGAGAGTGAGCAAGATCGTGAATCCCGCGATTGCAGCAAGACTGATATCGAGTCGCGCACGCTGAACCAGAATCGCAAGCAGACCTGCGAGTGCCGCAAATCCATAAAGCATCAACACCGCATTGCGTTCAGACATTCCCAATGCGACGAGTCGATGCGACGTATGATCGCGGCCGCCCCGCGAAGCAGCACGTCCCGAAAGCTTGCGGAGCACAGTAACGAATGTCGTATCGAAGATCGGAATAAAGAGCACCAGAATCGGAACTGCAAGCACGGGCAGGAAGCTTCGGGATCTGCCTCCACTGACGTTTATCAGCGCTGAGCTGCCCAGAAAGAATCCGACAAACATGGAACCGCAATCGCCCATGAAGATCGATGCTGGATTAGAGTTGTAGATGAGGAACCCCAACAACGCCGCGGCAAAGATCAATAACGTCAACGCTTCAGTGTATTGGCCTGTACTAACAAAGCTGAGCGCCAAAAATCCAGCGGCAATGATCGCGATGCCCGACGCAAGGCCGTCCATGTTGTCCAGAAGATTGATGGCGTTCGTAATGCCTATCAACCAGAAGATGGCTAGCGCCATGTTCAGCAGGACAGAACCGGTCCAAGGCAAAGACAAACCGTAGTACACAACAAACGCGGATCCGAGGATCTGTCCGATCAGTTTCTGGTAAGGCTTGATATGAAGGATATCGTCGACCAGGCCCACCAAAAACAAGAAACTGCTGGCAAGTAGAATCTGTTTGCTGTAAGGAGTATGAAGCCCGAACGCCAGGATGGTAACGACTACTGCTAGCCAGAAAGCCGTCCCGCCGAGCATCGCCGTCGGCTTCTTATGCCAGCGATCAGTCTTCGGTACAGCAACAAAGCCAAAGCGCCGCGCGCAAGCTCGCACCAAAGGCGTGAGTACCAGCGCCAAACAGAAAGAGGCAGCTACTGCCAGCAGCGTACGCGGGCTAAAAGACATATAGTTTGTTGTCCACAGGTTACACAGATTACACGGATTCCAGTATCTATGTATCTGTCTAACCCGCGGCGTTTGTGGATCGCCGGCGTCCGATTTGATAGTCGACAACACTCTCCAGAATGCCGTCGAGACCCATCTCGGGACGAAATCCGACCAGTTCACTGACTTTGGTGATATCAGGAATGCGCCGTGGCATATCTTCAAAACCTTCTTCGTATGCCTGCTCGTACGGCACAAAAACTATTTCCGAATCTGATTGAGTAATTTCCTTCACTCGGTGCGCAAGGTCGAGTATGGAAATCTCCATGTTGGACCCGATGTTAAAGACCTGTCCGATTGCGTCGCTGTTATCCATCAGCTTGATCAGCGCGCCGACAACATCGCCAACGTAGCCAAAACATCGGGTCTGTTTCCCGTCGCCATAAACTGTGATCGGTCTTCCAGATAGAGCCTGCTTCACGAAGGTAGGAATCACCATGCCGTATTGACCGGTCTGTCGGGGTCCGACAGTATTGAAGAGCCGCACCACGATTGTGGGAAGTTTCTTCTCGCGCCAGTAAGCCAGTGCCAAAAACTCATCGATGGCTTTCGAACACGCGTAACTCCAGCGACCTTTTGTAGTCGCGCCCATCACCAGATTACCGTCTTCTCGAAACGGCACATCGGTGCTGAGACCGTACACCTCTGAAGTCGAGGCAATCAGTGCCTTCTTCTTTTTCTTGTTAGCGAGGGAAAGCACTACTTCCGTGCCGCGAACATTCGTCTCGATGGTCCGTACAGGACTCTCGACGATGAGTTTCACGCCAACGGCTGCCGCAAGGTGAAAGATGATGTCACATTGGTCGACCAGCTCCGCAGTAACCGGATGATTGTGAACAGTATCGATCGTGTAGTGAAAACGCGGGTGACCTTTGAGGTGGTGAATATTTTCGATTGACCCGGTTGAGAGATCGTCAATGATGAACACTTCATCGCCGCGTTCCAGATAAGCATCAGTCAAATGTGATCCGATAAAACCGGCACCGCCTGTGATCAGTACGCGCAACTGTTATTCTCCTTATTTAGGACTAGTGCCTCTTTAGGGCGCAACTCACGATACAAGCTCTGCATATCCTCGAACAACCGTTCTTTCGAATAGTTCACTTCAACAAACTCGAGACCACGTTCACCCAGCTCCAAACGCAACGATCTGTCGCGAATGATCCTGCTCAATGCCGTGACAAACACTTCTTCGTCGCCTGCCGGCACGCTGATTCCTCGCCGGCAAACCTGATATGGTCCATCTTCAACGACTTCGCCTAATAGATCGACGACTCCACCGACGTTTGTTGCAACCACTGGCCGTGAATTCGCCATTGCTTCAATCAAGGTCAGTGGTGTGCCTTCGTTGCGAGAGGTCAGTGCCACGACGTCAAGTGCCGGATAAAAGTATTCGGGATCTTTTCTGCCGCCGACAAAAATGACGTCCGCATCCAGTCCGAGTGCCTGTTTTTGCAGTTCGAGACTCTCTCGCAGCGCACCATCGCCAATAACGATGAACCGAACTGCGCCCTGCCTGCGGCAGGCCGGGTCAATCTGTTTTAGCCGCGCCGCCACTTTCAGGAACATCAGATGATTCTTGATCTCGGTTAACCGTCCGACTATGCCAATCAGGATCGCATCGTCTTGAATACAAAACTCTTGACGAAATCTCGCTCGCCGCGATGCGTGGTCCGTAAAGATATCCAAATCCAACCCGAGCGGAATCACCTTGATCTGTCCGGGCTTGCCAACACGAAACACCTCACCGATCTCCACGCTTTGTTGCTTGCTGACGACGATCAGACGATCGGTCACCAGCTTCGCCAACAATCGTTCGACCATAAGAAAAAGTTGCGTGCGACGCCGCCCATAGTAACTATGAAAAACGTGACCGTGGAATGTATGAACAAACTTGCATTGGCGCGGCTTGCCGATGAGCGTCCCTGGCGTCAGCCAACGATAAAGAAAACCCGCCAAACGTCCAACCGTTCCAGCCTTTGCCGTGTGTGTGTGAACGATGTCGGGTCGCCAGCGCAGAAAAAGTCGAAATAGCTTCCAGACCGTGACGGCATCGTTCAAAGATAACTCGCGACTCATCTCTGGAAAGTAAAGCGGCGTCACCCCAGCATGCTCCGCGAAATAGCTCATGTCTTCTTCACCTTCAGGAACCGATCCAGCCACCAGCAACGTCTCGAAACCTGCTTCCCCCAAACCCGAAGTTAACCAAACGACATGTTTTGCTGGTCCACCTACATTCAGGCGAGCAATAATTCTGATTATTTTTGTGAGATGCGCATCAGACATGAGTTGCGGGAGTGCAATGCAACTAGCTTTGGGCCTTGAAATGCAACTTGTTGGCCCCTGTTTCCGACACGAGCTTCGACGCACGCAACAGGCTCTCAAACGTTCCTGCGTCTGTCCACCAACCTTCCAGCTCTTCCCACGTCATGGCATCCCGCTCGATATAAGCATTGTTGACGTCGGTGATTTCCAGTTCGTTCCGCGCAGACGGTTTCAGAGAGCGAATAATCTCGTACACCGTTGCGTCGTACATGTAAATGCCGATGACTGCATAATTCGACTGCGGTTTTGAAGGCTTCTCGTCGATACGCACGACACGGCGACCGTCGAGCCTGGGCACTCCAAAACGCTGCGGATCGGGAACCTTTTTCAACATGATCTTCGCGCCGCTACCCTGCTCCCGGTAAGCATTAACAGCGGGGACTATGTTTCCCTCAATTATGTTGTCGCCAAGGACAACACAAACAGGACCATCGGAAGCGAAGTGTTCCACGAGCGAAAGCGCCTCCGCGATTCCGCCCTCGCCTTCCTGGTAGGTGTAGTTGAGATGTTTTAGACCAAAGGCTTTACCATTTCCCAGCAAACGCAGAAAATCGCCAGCCGAGCTGCCTCCTGCGACAACCATGATGTCGGTGATCCCCGCATTCACGAGTGTTTGAATCGGGTAATAGATCATCGGCTGGTTGTAAACCGGCAGCAAATGTTTGTTTGTTACGGAGGTTAACGGACGAAGCCTCGTCCCTAAGCCACCGGCCAGCACCACACCTTTCAAACGTCGCCTCCTGAGCGCTAATCAATGAATCGATTAAACCACAATTCGAGCATTAAGAGAGTCCAGAGTTGCTGAGAATAATCACGCTCGCCACGCGTGTGCAATTCAATCAACTGCCTGACCCACTCCGGCTTGAACAGACCTCTTCGCAAAGCCTTTTCCGAGAGCAGAACTTCACGAAGGAAGGGTTGCATGCTGCCACGGAGCCAGTGACCAACCGGAACGCCAAAGCCCATCTTTCGCCGGTTAAGGTTCTCGCTAGGCAACAACTTGCGCAAGACTTTTTTCAGAAGATACTTGCTCGTCAGTCCTCGCAACTTAAGTTTTTGAGGCAAGCTCGCCGCAAACTCGATCACGTGATGATCGAGAAATGGTGAACGCGCTTCGAGTGAAACAGCCATCGCGGCGATGTCGACCTTCACGAGCAGATCGTTCGGCAAGTAAGTCATCTGGTCCGTCAAAAGCATCGCATCGAGAACGCCAATGCCGTTGGCGCGCTTGAACCACTCTGCCAGCAGTCCGGTTGCATTCGCGTCTCGCGTCTGCTCGCGGAAGAAATCGGAATAGAGCGGTTGTTTGGTCTCTTCATTGAAGACACTCACCCAACGCGTATACCGATCGACCCGCGGCAGCGAAACAACTTCGAGCAGACGTTTGGCGGATTTCACTCTGCTTCGCTTCAACGGAGAACTCGGAATCAGGTTCACTGTCTCCTTGATCACTGACTCGCGCAAAAACGCCGGAACTCTGCGGTACTTCTCAGTCAGGCCCATCGCAATGTATCGCTCGTAACCAGCAAACGATTCGTCTCCACCATCTCCGTTGAGAGCAACGGTTACGTGTTTGCGAGTTTCTTTCGCAACGTAATAGGTCGGCACCGCCGATGAGTCGGCATAAGGTTCGCCATAATGTTCGACCAGCGTCGGCACCACTTCCATCGCATCAGGCCGCACGATGAATTCATGATGATCGGCGCCGACGTGTTCGGCAATGCGTTTCGCATGGTGAAGTTCGCTGAAGTCCTGTTCATCAAAACCGATCGAGAAAGTCTTGACTGGCTTGCTCGACTCCTGGCTCATCAGCGCAACCACTGCACTCGAGTCAATCCCTCCCGATAGAAACGCGCCCAGCGGCACTTCCGACATCAAGCGCACGCGCACGGCGTCTTTGAGAATCTCAACTGTGCGTTCTCCGGCTTCTTCCTCGCTAATCTGGATCTTCCTGGTGAAGTCGGGCTGCCAGTAGCGCTGCAACTCGATTTCGCCTTTGCGCCAGCGTAACCAGTGTCCCGGCTCGAGCTTTCGAATCGCGCGATAAGCGGTGAGAGGCGCGGGAATACACATGAACGAGAGATAGTAGTCGAGCGCCTCTGGTTGAATGTCTCGACTGACATCGGGATGGAGCAGCAGCGCACTAAACTCGGAGCCGAAGATTAGCTGTCCGTTTACATGCGCATACAGCAGGGGCTTTTTACCGACGCGATCGCGCGCGAGGAATAGTTCCTGAGTGCGTTCGTTCCAAATCGCGAAGGCAAACATGCCGCGCAGATGTTTCGGACAGTCAGCTCCGAATTCATCGTAAGCATGAACGATCGCTTCAGTATCGCTGTTGGTGTAAAAGGTGTGGCCCAGCTTCTCTAACTTCTCGCGTAGTTCGAGATAGTTGTAGATCTCGCCGTTAAAAACGATCCAGGAGCTGCGATCTGAATTGTGGATAGGCTGTTGACCGGTTTTTAGATCGATGATGGCGAGGCGACGCATGGCCAGGCCCACGGATCCGTTGACGTAGAAACCATCGTCATCAGGACCACGATGACGAATCGCGTTACACATCCGCGACAATAATTCCTTGTCGATCGGTCTTCCGTCATTTCGAACAATTCCTACAATTCCACACATACTTTTGCCGGACGAGAGATTAACCACAAAGACACAAAGACACAAATCGTGCTTTTGTGTCCTGGCGCCTGTGTGGGTTAAAACTCTCCGGTGCCAAAAAACCTGATTGACCCATGCGGCGGAGTTCTCGTCGATCTGACGATTGCGCAGGACATTTTAACGGACGCCCTCGAACATGCAAAAGCTTTACCAACCGTGCGACTCTCCCAGCGCGCGCTCTGCGATCTCGAGCTACTCGCAACCGGCGCGTTTAGTCCCCTCGACAAGTTCATGAGTTCGGCGGACTACAACCGCGTGCTCGAAGAAATGCGGCTGGCCAGCGGGCACTTGTTTTCGATCCCCATCACGTTGCCAGTCTCTGGTGATGAGTTATTCAAACTCGATCACGAAGTTGCATTGCTTGATTCACGCAACGAGATTGTGGCAACCATGGTCGTAGAAGAGGTGTACGACTGGGACCTTGGAACAACCGCGCATCACGTTTTTGGCACCAACGATGAACGCCATCCACTGGTGGCCGAGATGCACCGTTGGGGAAGAAGAAACATCTCGGGTCAACTAAAAGTACTTCGCCTGCCGGTCCATTTTGATTTTCGTGAACTCCGGCTGACGCCTGCGCAAACTCGCGACCGGCTTCAAGCAAGCGGCTTTGAGAACGTCGTTGCATTTCAAACCAGGAACCCATTGCATCGCGCCCACGAAGAGATGACAAAGCGCGCGATTGAAGAGGTCAATGGAATACTGTTACTGCATCCAGTCGTGGGGATGACTAAGCCTGGAGACATCGATCACTTTACGCGAGTACGAACCTACAAAGCACTTGCCGAGAATTACTACGATTCCGATCGCATTTTACTTTCGCTGCTTCCGCTCGCAATGCGTCTAGCCGGCCCGCGAGAAGCAATCTGGCACGCCTTGATCAGGCGTAATTACGGAGCTAATCACATGATCATCGGCCGAGATCATGCGAGCCCTGGTAACGACTCGAAAGGAAACCCTTTTTATGAGCCGTACGCGGCGCAAGAACTGGTCCAAAAGTTCGAACCTGAACTCGGCGTCAAAGTGGCGCCGTTTGGCGAATTTGTTTACTTGCCTGAAGAGGATCGCTACGAAGACACGCGCACGTTGACGGGGCAAGTAACCGCTGCACGCATTTCTGGAACGCAGGGCCGCGAGTGGTATCGCGACGGCAATACGCAATTGCCATCCTGGTTTGCGCGGCCCGAAGTTGCGGATCTGATCGCCCAAACTTATCCACCGCGTCATAGGCAGGGTTTCTGTGTTTGGTTCACTGGATTAAGTGCGGCCGGCAAATCGACAACTGCGGAGATCCTAACCGCGTTATTGCAGGAGTGCGGACGGCAGGTGACGGTGCTTGATGGAGATACTGTGCGTACACATCTGTCACAGGGACTCGGATTCAGTAAGCACGACCGCGACCTCAATATACGGCGAATTGGATTTGTGGCCAGCGAGATCGTCAGGCATCAGGGAGCTGTCGTCTGCGCAGCGGTCAGCCCGTACCGAGCGATGCGAAATGAAGTGAGAAACATGGTCGGCGCCGACAAGTTTGTTGAAGTTTTTGTAGATACGCCGCTTGACGAATGCGAACGCCGCGACACAAAGGGAATGTACATCAAAGCCAGGCGAGGCGAGATCAAGAACTTTACCGGGGTCGACGATCCATATGAGACACCGCTCAACGCGGAACTGACGATTGAAACGATGGGGAAGACCGCGGAAGAGAACGCGTACAGTATTCTTGCGTACCTTCGTGAGCGCGGCTGGGTAAAACATTAAATTAGCCCACAAAAGGCACATAACTTTTTTGTGCGCTTTGTGGCTTAAACTAGCGTTCCAAGTCTCGCCTTTCGTTCCTCTCTTTAAGCAAAACAAAACCGACCGCGACAAACACAAAATAAAAAACCAGCAACTGCGCACGCTGGCGATACGCCGTGCCTACGTTTCCCTGAAATACGGAGTAAGCGATCGAGAGCATCGTTGTGAAGATCAGAATCGGCGAGATTTGACGCAAGCGATACTTGACGGAATACCAGATACCTAAGACCAGGAATGGAAATGATAACCACCAGATGATCATCTCCGGCAACGTAATACTCTGTCGCAATGACGCAAGCTGCCATGGAAACGGTGCGAACAACAGATAGACAAGGCCCAGCGGGATCGTCGCAATCGCACCCTGTGTGGTCGAGACGTCCACTTCCTGCCCAAAACCGGATCCCGCGCGAGACAAATCAGCGCGGCTCCGTTGCAGTGCCGCCAGCGTGCCAAACGTCCCGAATTGCGCGCTTGCATAGCGAGTCACGCCAAGATACGTGAGAGAGACTCCCACCAGTATGAGGACCATGAACTGGCGTGCGAAGTTCGTGGGTGTAAGTTTCTGCAATCCAATTACGAAAGCCCCGCCTATTGCCACCGTAATCATGTAGAAGACATAAAATCGTAGACTCAAAATTGAAAACAGAGCCACGATCAATATCAACCCCCACTTTATCGAAAGTTTTTCGCTAAGCCGAAGACTCGCAAGGATCGCTAATACAAGGAAGAAAACTATCGGCGCGTCCTTCAGTCCCTGAGCAGACCAGAGGACGAGCGACGGGAAGAATGCGACACAAATCGCAGCGATTTTGGCGACGCGAAGATTATGGTAAACGTGCTGTGCGCAGTTATAGACGAGAACGGCTGTTGCGGCGCCGATGACTGAGTTGACAAACTGAATTGCCAGGGTGTTACGGCCAATCAATGAGTACACGGCCGCGATCATGTTGATCATTCCCCACGCAGACGCCTGTCCTGCGGTGAACCGGTGCGCGATAGCTTTGTAGTAGGAATCTCCCTGCCACGCCTGCATTTGGGCGTAGCCAAAGAAGTCGTAAGTAAGCGCGTCTCCGCCGAAGAATTCCTGCCTGTTAAAAATGAAGATCCCTGTCGCAACCAGCATTCTTATCAGCACTGCCCACGCAAAAAGTTGCACAAGGAAGCTTCGCTCTTCCTTATTCTGATAAACGAAATAGCCAACAATGAATCCAAGGGCTATGCACAACAACACAGCCTGAGCGGCGTCGAAATTAGTGAAATTGGGATTGTACGGCGCAACCATCGTTGGCACCGTAAATACGATAACGGAACAAACGATCAGATACGCAAATGCGAGAATTACTTTCATTGACCTACTTGTTACGTCGAAGTCTGTTCACTTCGCAGAACGAGATTATTCTCCAGGACCAATACGTCGAAGCTTGCGCGCGTAAAGGTATTGATCGCGTCTTGCGGTGAAAGAACAATTGGCTCCTGCACGTTAAATGAAGTATTCAGCAAGAGCGGCACTCCGGTTAACTTTTCAAATTCACTAATTAGCTGCCAGTATCGTGGATTGGTCTTCGGGCTAACCGTCTGCGGGCGTGCGGTGCCATCCACATGCACCACGGCAGGTATATCGCCGCGCTTTTCTTCCAGCACATTCAACACCGTAATCATGAAAGGGTCGTGATGAGGATGCCCAAACAATTCATTCGCAGCGTCTTGCAACATCGATGGCGCCAGCGGTCTAAACCACTCTCGTAGCTTGACCTTCTTATTCAGTAGCTCACGCATGTCCGAGCGCCGCGGATCGGCTATGAAACTCCGGTTGCCCAAGGCACGCGGGCCAAACTCCATACGACCCTGAAACCAGCCCACGATTGCGCCATCAGCCAGCATCGCAGCAAGACGCGGCAGCATTTCATCATCAGGCAGCGTGTGGAATTTCAATCCCGCTGCACGTAACGCCGAAGCACAAGCCTCAGAACTGAACCCCGGACCATAATAAGCATGCTCCATTTGAAACTTGCGTGGCTGGTTTAATCTACTGTGCCAGACCAGGAGCGCTGCGCCGAGAGAACACCCGGCATCACCTGCTGCCGGTTGAATGAAGAATCTCTTAAACGGCGTTTCCGTCATGATCCGGCCGTTCATAACAGAATTAAACGCCACGCCTCCCGCCATACAAAGGTTCTCACTTCCGGTTTGCTCATACAGACCGGTGAGTAAATGCAAACCCGTGTCTTCCAAAACCTTCTGTGCGCTCGAAGCGATGTTCCAGTGCGTCTCCGTAAGCTCTTCGCCCCTGGCTCTGGGTGGTCCAAGCGCCTTTGTTAAGGCTTCGCTGAACTGGTAATACTTCGCGAGATGGTGGTCTAACACGCGGATATCAAGTCGAAAGTCGTGATTACCGTTTACCGAAAGCACCCGCTTCGCAAAAAAGTCGTAATACTCGGGCTTGCCATAAGCAGCGAGTCCCATAACCTTCCACTCGTCACCTTCGAACATGTCGAACCCCAGATAGTTGGTGACAGCCGAATAGAATTGACCGAGTGAGTGAGGCAGCTTGATTCTCTTCAAGGGGCGAATCTTTCGATCGTCGCCGCTGCAAAAGAGTGTCGTGGTGTCTTCTCCGGTTCCGTCCCAAGTCATAATCGCTGCTTGATCGAAACCGGAGACGAAAAATGCGCTCGCTGCGTGACACTGGTGATGTTCGAGGAAGTGAAACTTGAAATCACTGTCGCCGAAGTGGTCTCGAATCCTGCGCGGATGACGCAGCATCCCCAGATAACTCTCACCAACCTGGGCGACACCGCGATCAACACGCGCCCTGAACATGGCGCGCGAGATCATTCCCGACTTCAACGCCTGAAATGCCTTGTGACGCAGCACCCATGGTTTCCAGTACAAACCGATATGCGCGACGTCGGAAATTTTTATGCCCGCCTCGTCGAGGCAGTACTGCATCGCGTTATACGGGAACCCGCTGTGATGTTTGCGACGGGAAAAGCGCTCTTCTTCGGCAGCGGCTACGATTTCACCATCCTTGATGAGAGTAGCGGCCGAGTCGCCGAGCGTAGTGAGACCAATGATGTACATCAGACAATCAATATGCCACAAAGAGCCGCAAAAATCACAAAGGCATTTGCGCTTCTTTGTCTCTCCGAGCAGCCCTTAATGCTTCGGCTAATTTCGGAACTTGTACTTCGACACTGTAATGCTTCTCGGCATAGCTTCGTCCAGACCCGCCCATCCGGCGCCGCAAACCTTCGTCACTTAGCAGTCGCGAAAGATGCGAATACCACTCCTCTTCACTACGCGCCAGGAAATGCGTTTGCTCCGAGTCGGCTATGTTTTGACAGGCGCCGACAGGACTCGCGACAAAAGGAACTCCCACCGCCATGTACTGAACCGCTTTGAAACACGATTTACCGACAGACCAGTCGTCCTCCACGATTGGATAGATTCCGATATCGAGTGATTGGAAGTCAGCGATCTCTCGATCAAGCGTCCATCTCGAGTTTTCAATCTCAACTCCGGGGATCGCGACGTTATCTTCTCCCGTTCCCACCAGGCGCAAGCGAAACCGGTAATCACGTGCGAGACGCTCAAGCACGGGAAAGATTGTTTTCACATAAGGAAAAGTGGAATGTGTGCCGATCCAACCAATCACCGGTGCATCGCCAGCAGACCCTTTGACTAATGGTCGAAACTGCGCGGTGTCAACGACGGTCGGAATCACCACAGCGGGCCGTCCTTTGTTCGTTACGTACGCAGCAATCTCGCTATTCCCACATGTAACTAGCCGCGACCAGCGAATCAAATCATTGGTCTTGCTGAACCACTTCAGCATGCTCCCAAACCGGCCGTACGTCGGACTCTTGTAAGAAACATAAGTTGCATCATCAAGATCCAAAACCATCGGACAGCGGCGCAGGTTGATGGATAACCATTCCACGATTGGTGGTCCAAACATCATCGCCTCGCGCTGTACAAACAAAACGTCCGCCTTGCTCGCGCGCCACGACTCCTGCAAGCGACGAATCGCCGCCAACGCTAATCCCACTGATGTGCGCGGCCACTGCGATCGTTTATAGAGCGAACCGTACAGGCGAGAGGTGAGAAAAGGATGGACGGAAAGTTCAATTCCCTGCTTCGCTAAAGGCTCAATGAATTGGATCATTCGGAACCGGGTTGCGGCCGCTTCGACGGGATAACTGGCTAATCCAAACACTTTCATTGAGGCTCAACTGCGCAACAGTGCCTGGTACAAAGTTGCGTATCGCTCAGCACCCACGGTACTCACATCAAAAATTCTCTCCGCGGCTACACGTGCTTTCTCTTTGATATCAGGGTCGTTGACTAGTTCCTGTATCGCAGCCCAGGCGCTGTCGAAGTCTCGATCTTTGAAGTCGTCAATCAGGATTGCAGCCTGTGTCTCATCTACCAAACGATCCGAGTCGCCGATTCCGGCGTTAACGACAATTGGAAGCCCGCACGCGAGATACTCTCCATTCTTTGTCGGCGACGAAGCCAGTTTGGAAAAACAACGCTTGATGAACGACATCCCGATATCGCCGGCAGCTAAGTACGACGGCATCTCCTTCGGCGATATTGCGCGAATCGAATAGTGATCCTCACTGATTCCACGCGCGCTCATCAGTTGTCGCACTCTGTCGCGGCTACCCATTGTAAGCCAAAGAAGATATGCATCATTTCTTTTACGAATTATCTTGCTGAAGAAATCAGCCATCTCTTCCGTCAAATACCAGCCGTCAAGCGAACCGCTATAGACCAGCGTCAGTCGATCACCCAGATTCAACTCTGCGCGCAGTCTCTCACGCTGCTCTCGATTGAATTTGAACAACGAAAGGTCCACACAGCACGGTATGACGGCGTGAGGGACATTTCGACCTTTCAATCCTTCCCATTCTTTGATGATGGGCCAGATGCGCTCAGTTAAGGTAACAACGCCATCTGTTTCCGCGAAGATCACCCGCTCGGTGGCTTTTGTAACGCGGTAACGCAAGCCGTTTTTGGGCCAGTGCTGCGCATCGACATACTCTTCAGCCATCAAACCACGAACGTCGAAGATCATCTTGATCCCAAACCTGCGCTTCAAAGCTAGCGCGATTGTCGCTGGGATGTGAGCGCGCGCGTGGACCAGATCGAATTTGGTTTCACGAACCAAACGACTCGCGTAACGAACGCCTTCCAGGACGTCGTAAGCCGTTGCGGGAAGCGATGGACGCTGGTGATATCGCAGCCAGTGCCACTCAATTCCTTGTTCCTGCAATTCTCGTTTGAGTTCCGCACAGGTAAGCTTTCCTTCCTCCGTAAAAGCCTTGCTCTTCTCAAAGCTGAGCAGGGTGAACTTCACACCTCGCCCTGCCAGTTCGCGCAGGTATGGGAGTACCTGCGTTTGACCTAACGGTTCAAGCATGCCGTTGTAAGAGATAAACAGAACGCGCCGGCCCTCAAGCGACATGCTGTGCTTCTTTGTGCCTCTTATTGGCCTTTGAAAGGAGTTCCTCTGCTATCCAGTGGTAGGTGCTATCTAATCCTTCCTCGAGCGAGATGGCGGGCTCCCAATCTAAAACCTCACGCAAATGAGTATTGTCGCTATTGCGACCTCTGACTCCTTGCGGCTTGCTCACATCGTAGCGCTTCCGGATCTTCTTACCGGCAATTCTGGCAACTATGTCTACCAACTCCTTGACGGAGATTACCCGGTCCTGACCGAGATTGATCGGCTCTCTATGACTGCTGCGCATCAACCGGTACATTCCTTCGACGCAGTCGTCAACGTAGCAATACGACCGTCTTTGTTCACCATCTCCCCAAACTTCGATTTCATCACCGTCGTTTGCGAGCGCCACCTTGCGGCATATGGCTGCTGGTGATTTCTCTCGCCCACCATCGTAGGTTCCAAGCGGACCGAAGATGTTATGAAATCTAACGACACGCGTATCGAGACCGAAGTCTTCACTGTAGTGACGACAAACCCTTTCCATGTATAGCTTTTCCCAACCGTAACCATCTTCAGGATCGGCGGGATAAGCGTCGGTCTCCTTCAGAGGCGTAACATCAACTTCGTTCTGTCGGTAGCAAGGGTAGACACAGGCGCTCGACGTGTAGAGATAGCGCTTTACACCGGTGATGCGTGCGGCTTCAATGGTGTTTAGATTGATGAGCGTATTGTCGCGAACTATTACTGCCTTGTTGTTTTCGATAAAACCTATGCCACCCATGTTTGCCGCCAACCCGTACACTTCGTCGATGTCTTGCGTGGCTCGAAGGCAGTTGTCGGGTTGAGTGAGGTCAAGCAAAAGAAACTCATTGGCTCGCGTCGATTCAAACTCGGGTGTCTTAATGTCAACGCCTCTAACCCAGTAACCGCGTGCTACCAGATAATTTGTCAAATGATGACCGATGAAACCGCCCGCACCCGTAACTAAGACGCTTGGTTGTGCCATTCAGAGATTTTCCTATGATTTGAAATCCTGGATTGCGTCCACGACGTATTGCTGTTGCTCCGAAGTGAGTTCAGGGAACAGCGGAAGAGCAAAAGTTTCCCTGGCTGCTTTCTCCGCCTCCGGATAGTCACCTTCTTTGTAACCCAGGTAAGCGAAGCATTCCTGCAGATGCAACGGAATCGGATAATAAACCTTTGTCGCGACGCCGTGTGTTCGCAAGTGTTCCATGAGCGCGTCCCGATGATCGGGAACTCGTACGACGTATTGATGAAAGATATGGCGGCAATCAGGCTTAACGTAAGGCGGATCAAGGCGGAAGTTCAGCTTCGCTCCTTCCAGCAAATGCGAATACTTTTGCGCCTTCTCTGCACGCGCATTTGACCACCCATCCAAATGAGGCAGTTTCGCCCGGAGAACTACAGCCTGAAGCGCATCGATTCGACTGTTAACTCCCACCTCGACGTGTTGATATTCAGTCAGGCCACCATGTACTCGCAATCTTCGCACTCTGCCAGCGAAATCGGCGTCGCTCGTAGTTATGATCCCCGCATCTCCAGCCGCACCAAGATTCTTGCTTGGATAGAAACTAAAACAACCCGCCAACCCCATCGATCCCGCACGCCGGCCGCGATCTTCGGCGCCGATGGCCTGCGCAGCGTCTTCGACCAGGATCAGGTTTTTTGATTTGCAGATGGCGAGTATCTGGTCCATGTCAGCGCACTGGCCGTACAGATGAACCGGAAGGACCACCCGGGTGCGCGAGCTAATCGCTGCGGTGAGTTGATCGGCGTTCAGATTGTAAGTACGAGGATCGATGTCGACGAAAACAGGTCGTGCTCCCAATCGTGCGATCGCGCTCGCTGTGGCGAAAAAGCTGAACGGTGAGGTGATCACCTCATCGTCCGGACCAACGTCTAACGCCATCAGCGCCAGCAGCAAGGCATCCGAACCAGAGGCGCAACCGATCGCTTCTTTCGTTTGACAATAGGCCGCGACTTCAGCTTCAAGCGCGACCACTTCAGGTCCCATAACAAAATGTTGCGACTCGAAGACGCGATCGACCGCCGCACGGACGTCATCGCGGATCGAGACATACTGCGCCTTCAGATCGATTAGTGGGATCTTCATCGAATGTTTTACTTGAGCCATAACGGATGATTAGCCGGACGCTTGCGTCACGGCTAATCAATACGAAGCAATTTGAAGCGGAATGATGACTAACGTCCAGCGGCCGCAGTCTCTCCTGCATCCTGGTCCGCGTCTGCGTCCGATTCGTAATACTGCGAATAGTAACGCGAGTAGTAGTAATCGTCGTGCGACTCCACTTTGACGTTGTTCAGAACCACACCAAAGACGTGTGCTCCCACGTCGAGCAGTTGCTGTTTCGTACGGCGCACAACAGCTCTCGAGCTTCGTCCGCCATGGACCACGATGATCACGCCGTCAACCATCGTCGAAAGTATCGACGCATCTGTGAAAGAGATGGCCGGCGGTGAGTCGATGATAATGTGCGCATATTGCTCGCTGAGAATGCCCAGCAGCCTCCGCATCTCTTCGGAACCCAGCAACTCAGCCGGATTCGGAGGAACCGGACCTGAAGTCAACACGTGCAGGTTGGGCGCCTTGTCGCATCGTTGAATCAAGCTATTGAGATCGCGCTCTCCTGAAAGCCACGTTGTCAGCCCTTTAGTATTCGGAAGTCCAAACTGCGCGTGCAGACGTGGTCGCCGCAAGTCGCAATCCATCATCAGGACTTCGGCGCCTGTCTGCGAAAGCATGAACGCCGTATTGATACCCGTGGTGGTTTTGCCTTCGGCGGGCTGGCTTGACGTAATCAGGATCGTCTTCGGAGGTTTTCCCGCAGACGATAAAAGGAGCGACGTACGTAGATGTCGATACGACTCCGCAATGGGCGAACGCGCGTCGTTGATCATCGCGAGAGCAGTCGTGTCAGACTGTCCCGGAACAGGTGGACCACCACGAATGCCTGTCAAGCGTTTATCGCCACCAGACGGGATCAGCGCCAACGCGGGCAGGTGAATGTAGCGATCCACATCCTCGACGGATTTCACGGTGTCGTCGAGAAAATCAAGCAGAAACGCCAGGCCGATTCCGCCCATCAGCGAGAGTAACAGCGCGACGACGATGTTTCTTAGCCGTGCTGGACCAACGGGAGCCTTCGGCAAGCGGCTGTAAGTTTCGATACTTACCTCGTTAGCTCCGCCGCCGTTCGAAATTTCCAGTTCTCGTTGTCGCTGTAGCAGCGTATTCAGATATTGCTTGTTGGTCTCAAGTGTCTGCGTCATCGCAATCAGGTCGATCTGATTACGCGTCTGCTCGGTGGTCGTTGCTTTCTGTTCCTCGTAAGTCTGCTGCAGCAGCTTCTCTTTTGAGAGTGCTGCCTCGTAACGCCGTTGTATAGAGGTAACAATTTCCTTCGGAGCCTGCTTTAGTTCCTCTTCCACCCCTTTGATTTGCGCATCAAGCTTTTGAACCGCCGGCCATTTTTCAGTGTAAGTGACGAGAAGAGCCTCTCGTTGCTCTTTCAGTTGCGAAATGCGATCGCGTAATTTCTCCACGCGAGCTGACGAATTAACGTCGGGTATTGAAAACGGATCAGGCTCTCTTTTACTCGCTTCAAGGTACGCCTGGAATTGTTTCCTCTCGTTTTGCGCCGCAAGTAACTGAGCGCTCAGAGTAGCCAGTTTCGTTCCCTCCAGATTACCCGCACCATCAGGCGACAGTGAGAGATTGTTGTTCTTCGCGAAATTCCACTGTATCTCCTGGTCCTGATGAATCTGGGTTTGAAGTTTTGCGATTTGGTTAGCCAGGAGATCACCGGCCTCAGTTGAGCCTTCAGTCGCCAAAGCCAGATTGTAATTTTTGAAAACCTCCGCCAGCGTGTTCGCGATCTTTTGTGCCAGCACGGGATCCGAATGGCGGTAGATGATCCTTACGAGATTGGTATCAGGAATGGGTTCGATTATTTCGTTCGCAATAATCGCGTCTTCGTAAACTTCTAACTTTTCAATCTCCTCGGGTGTTAACCGGCCCAACGTTGTCTGGGTTTCAGTTGCGACTGACAAAGAATTCGACTCAGCGCGCGGCTCTGTCTTTGTCGGTTGTGGCGAAAAGAGTCTCCTCAATGAATCGAAGAATCCGCTTTGTGAGCTACCGAAAAACGATGGGTTATGGGGTAAGTCAAGGATGAGAACAACCTGACGGGCAAGCGTCGGGTTCTGCAAGAGCTTCAATTGCGTGCCCCAGAAATTGGGATCACTCTGTCCGCCGATCACGAGCTTGTCGGTTTGAAGGATGTTGGGCGTCTTTTCCTGGATTCGAATAGTCGTTTCGCCCTCGTAGATAGCCGGCGCCCTGAACGACTGGATTGCAACCAGCGAAGTCACGACCAGGACCAGACTCAAAATCAACCACTTTCGCTTGAGGATGACGAATAGATAATCCTTTAAGGTTCCAGCGTCGGCACCCGTCACGCCATACGGTTTGCTTTGAATTAGGTCCGACAGCGGCCTATCGATCCCACGGTCACGGTCCAGACCAACGGGAATTAAGCGATTATCTTGCGAAGACATAAGTTGAGCCTCTTATTTCAAACCAGAGTGGGAAAGAATAATAACAGAGTGTTCGGATCTCGCAAGCTTAGAATGCTTTGCAAGCCCACGAAGAACCACAAAAACCACATAAAAATGACTCGTGGTTGGTAGGCTATTTTCCTGCTTCTGCTGCGAACTTTTGCAGCGAATCGCGCCAATGGGGAAGAGGGACCAGTCCTAACGTTTGGGAGTAAATGCATCGAAGACGTGAGTTCTGCGGTCGCGGTGCGGGCCGATTGAGTGATGACGTCAGTACTACGCCGATCTCATTATTTAAATGAGCGCACCTCATTGCTTCGTGAGCAAACTCCGCATAACTCGCGCCATCCCCGGAATTTGCGACGTGAAATATTCCCGGATGATTCAATTGGGCCAATTCACGCAGTCGTCGCGCGAGGTCGCGCGCATATGTTGGCGTGCCGTAAGCGTCGCTTATAGCCTTTATTTGTTCACCCCTGCGGGCACGCTCAATAACGAGGCTTAAGAAGTTCTTTCCACCAACACCGAATATGAAACCCGTGCGAACGACGATCGATCTATTATTTACCTCCTGGGATCGCTGTTCACCCTTGAGTTTTGCGCGCGCATAAACGCTTAGAGGATTCGGTTGATCTTCCTGTGTGTAGAATCCTTCCTTGGTTCCGTCGAATACATAATCAGTCGAGATCGTGACGAACGCTGCGTTGGTTTCCCCAGTGGCAGCCGCGAGATTTTCCGGTCCGTGAGCATTTGCGGCAAATGCGCGCTCCGGATCTGACTCGCATCCATCCACATCTGTCCAGGCCGCGCAATTGATCACTGCATCTGGTTTGGTACGGTCTATCGCCTGCAAGACGTCTTCGGTGTTCGCAATATCTAACGCGCGGCGATCGAAAGCCAAAACTGTATCTCCACTCGCCTCACAGTGTTCACGGATCGCCCGGCCCACCATGCCTGCCGCGCCGGTTATAAACACTCTCAACGCGTGCCCACCTCAGTCCCGTACTGGGTTCTATAGTACTCTCGATATGCGCCACTGCGCGCCCGCTCAAGCCAGCGACCATTCTCCTGATACCACTTAACGGTCTTGAGCAACCCACTTTCCCACGTTTCCAACGGCCGCCAACCCAACTCCGTTTCAATCAAAGATGGATCGATGGCGTACCGGCGATCATGGCCCGGCCGGTCCTTCACAAACTGAATAAGTGAACGTGGCTTTCCGAGCATGTCCACCAGCGACTCAGCCAGGTCGATATTACGACGTTCATTACGCGCGCCGATGTTATAGACAGCACCCGGTCGTCCGCTTTTCAAGATACACATGATCGCCCGACAGTGATCTTCCACGTAAATCCAGTCGCGCACGTTTCCTCCATCGCCGTAAACCGGTATCGCGTGGTCTTCAAGAGCGTTTGAGATCGCAAGTGGCAAAAACTTTTCCGGAAATTGACGTGGACCGTAGTTGTTACCGCATCTGGTTATCACTGTATCGAGACCGAAGGTGTGATTAGCTGCGCGCACAAAATGTTCAGCTGCCGCCTTCGAAGCTGCGTAAGGACTATTCGGAGCAAAAGGCGAACCTTCAGTGAAGAAAACGGCTTCATCGTCAGGTAGGCTTCCCATCACTTCATCCGTTGATACCTGAACAAATCTCCTGACGTTCCGGGCGCGAGCGGCGTCCAGAAGAACCTGTGTGCCGATGATATTGGTACGCAAGAATTCGGCGGCGTTCGCGATGCTGCGGTCTACATGCGACTCAGCCGCGAAGTTAACAATCGCGTCCACTCCGTCTTCCAGCGCGCTCATAACGGCCTGTGGATCAGCAATGTCGCCACGCACCAAACGATGGCGCGTACCGTCGAGCCCTTCAATGTTGTCGCAGTTTCCAGCGTACGTGAGCGCGTCGAAATTGACGACCGAACAACCGGGTATCTCCTCAAGTACGAGCCGCACAAAAGCAGACCCGATGAAGCCCGCGCCTCCGGTGACGAAAAGTTTCATATGGTTATCCGCAAGATTTAACTGCTAATCGGCGCGCGCCGAATTTAACATAAACCTCCATACGCTTCTATGAGTTCCGCAGCGCAGGATGCTCTTGAAACATCGCAGATCCTCCTGGTCCCACGAAAAATTTTTAACTTTTACTAAAAACTTTTCTTGACAGCGGACTGAAGCAGTTATAGGATGCGCGACCTGCTTCGCTGGTCGGGTGACCCTCGCAGGTTTGCTCACCATTAGTTCCAACCTCGCGAACGTCAATGTCGTACCCCCGCGACGACGACGAACACGAGGGAAGCTTCCGAAGGTAACGCGTTAATCACGCGTAAAGTCACGATTCCTATCATTCGTTTGTTTCGCTGCTAATAAATGGTTCTCGATAAGAAGACGCATTAGGCGACTGGTAGATTGGACTTCAACAGTCCAACTCCCCTAACCGATGGCCACATGCACAAAAAAAGTCGAAGCCAAATCAGGCGTTGCCTTTAAATCTCTCGAATTCTAAACCTATGACGTTCCCGCAGTTTCGTGGTCAAGGAGAATCCCACAATGAAATCGATCGATCTCGCCCCTCGTAGAACAAATAGTAATAATACCCGCTACACATCGCGCCGTTTCAAAACAGTATTTCTTCTGGGCGCTCTCTTAATGGTGGCCACGGCTATGGCCGTGCCATTTGATTCTGTTGATTCGAGTTCGCGTGGAAACGCCGCTGGTAAGGGCTTGATCCAAGGGACGCACACGGGCTGGACATCGATGCTGAGTTTGCCATCGATGGCAGGCGAAACTGTCACTCTTTATGCTGCCGACTGCGCCACGCCAAGGAGCTCTTTTAACCTCGGCGAAGTAGTCTGCGCAAAAACTGATGGAGTCGATCTGTCGGTGCCGAATAACCATTTTATGAACTGGATCGATTCGCAGTTGAACAGTACCGATGGCGGCACGATTACCCAGAACCCTCAGTTTTTCCTGTTCACGCCGCCAACCGCGGACACATGGAAAGCTACGATTGGAAGAGTAGCGCCACCTGATTCGTCGATCATCGGCAATCCACCTCTTTTCACTGTGGATACGGGTGTCGGCGTAGCGACGTACGCCGCGGATTGCGAAACTTCGAAAACGACTTTCACGTTGGGCGATACCGTGTGCGCCAAGATCAGCGGTATCAATCCTTCAGATAACCGTCGGATTGGTTGGGTGGATCCGGCAGGATTAACTCGCACGTTCACACCAATCATTGCGGATCCTCAAAGTGATTCATTCACGCTGCCAACCACCGAAACTTCAACCGTCGAGGTCTTCGTTGTGGATAACCGCGGCCGATGGCACGTGAATGTAGTTTCGAGTAAAGGCGCCATTGTGCGGGGCCAACCTTTCCTGGTGCAGGGTAATGAGGCGACGGCCGATCTTTCGGTTTCTAAATCCCTGGTCGGAGATACTCCTGAATCCGGCCAGAGCGTAACGTTCGCCGTTGCGGTCACGAATAATGGTCCGAACGCGGCCGAGAACGTCGAACTCTCTGACGCCGAACCTGACAATGCTACGTTCGTATCCGTAACGCAGACATCGGGACCGGCCTTCTCATGCACCACCGGGGATCCAGTTGTTTGTACGCGCGGAACAACCGCAAGTCCCTTATTCCTGAATCCGGGAGAGACAGCGGTTTTCGAACTCGTTTACACCGCGGGTGGTGCGACGGGATCGTCAATAACGAATGTTGTCACTGCTGAGAGTGAGACAGATGAACTCGATGAGGTGGACAACACTGCTGTTTATACGCTCATTATAGGCGGCGGGGGCGGCACTCCGGCGGAGTGCGTGCTCAACTGCCCGCCAAGCCTCACCGTCGCGACCAATACCACTCAGAGTGGTAATCCCGGAGCAATCGTGAATTTCGGCGACCCCGTCGCTAATGGTAATTGTGGGACGGTAACTGCGAGTCCGGCCTCTGGCTCGTTCTTCCCCGTAGGCACCACCACGGTGACAGTGTCATCCTCAGTCGGCGGCGGAAGCTGTTCTTTCGCAGTAACCGTGATTGATTCACCTTCGCCTACCATAACTTGTCCGGCGAACCAGACGGTTGAGGCGCCATCAGGCCAGGCAGAAGCAACCGTAAGTGTCGGAACGCCTACAACCACCGGCAGCAATGTGGTAATTGGCAGTTCGAGAAGTGACGAGCGTCCCGTAACCGATACATATCCGATCGGGACGACTACTATCACCTGGTCCGCGACGGATGAATTCGACCGTCAGGCATTCTGTACTCAGACAATCGTTGTCACTTCAGATGACACACCTACAATCAGCTGTCCGAGTAACAAGTCGTTCAATGCGACAAATGGCTGCGAATACACGGCTACGGCTGCTGAAATCGGAACTCCGACAACGACCGGCGGAGCATCCCCACCAGGAGAGGCTTGCCCGGTAAGTAATCCGTGCGCAGTTCGAAGCGATGGTCTCGCGCTCACGGATCCATTCCCGGCAGGTCAAACAACCATTACGTGGACCGCCACAAATGCCGTTGGCTCCGCGTCTTGCACGCAGATCATTACTGTCGTCGGTAACGATACTACGGCCCCGACGCTTACCACGCCGCCGAACATCGTCACGAGCACCGATCAGTGTTCGATCTTGCTCGATGACGAGCAGTTTGTCGCAACGGCTGAGGACGACGGAACCTGCGGTTCTACAGTGACTATCAGCCGCACAGGCATTCCGAGGGTTCCTTGCCCGGTTCCGGGAGATCCGAATCGCACCTGCGAGAGCTTCGTCTTCCCGACGGGAACTACTGTCGTTACGTACACGGCGACCGATGCGTCCGGCAACAGCACCTCGGGTACTCAGACTGTAACGGTTAACGAGAACCCGAACGTCAACCCGACGATTGACGCGCCGCAAAACGTGACGGTCTTCACCGGCCCCAACGCGACTTCGTGCGGCGCCTTTGTCGGCGATGCGACGCTGGGAACGGCTACGACCAATGACAACTGTCCGGGTTCAGTAGTAACGCGCACGGGTGTTCCGGCCGGCAATGTCTTCCCTGTGGGTACGACAACCATTACGTACAGGGTGACAGACCGCGTCGGTAATTTTGCGGAAGACACGCAGACGGTGACGGTCATCGACAACACGCCGCCGGTGGTAACTGCGCCGGCAGCCGTTACGCTCTTTACCGGACCTGGGGCAACGTCTTGTGGCGTCACTGTTTCGGATCTCGACGGCACTCTGGGCGTAGGATCCGCAACGGACAATTGTCCCGGTGTGGGAGCGGTGTCGCGCAGCGGAGTACCTGCCGGAAACTTCTTCCCGGTTGGCCAAACGACGCTGACGTATTCCGCAACCGATGCTCATGGCAACACTAGTTCGGCCCAGCAAGTGGTTACGGTCGTCGACAACACTCCGCCACTCATTAGTTGTCCCACCGACATCATTGCTGATTTCGATCCGGCAGTTAATGGCGCTGTTGTCACTTACGCGACTCCGGTCGGAACAGACAATTGCGCCTCGACGACGCAACAGATCGCAGGCTTGCCGAGTGGTTCAACTTTCCCTGCAGGCGTTACGACCAACACCTTCAAGGTCACCGATGCGTCAGGCAATACCGCGGAGTGCTCGTTCACTGTAACGGTGGCAATTACGTCGATTATCGGCCTGGACAGCGTCTCGATTACGGGTGACGCTTTTGTTGACAGTTATAGCTCAGCCGGCGGATATCCCGCGACGAAAGGTAGTTTGGCAAACGTCCTTAGCAACGGCACGATTACCCTGGGGGGAGCGGTAGAGTTTTCGGTAATGTTAGATCTACTCGTGTAGGGATCACTATGACGGGTTCGACTACCATTACAGGAAACGCCACGGCTGGAACCACAGTTTCAAAGGGACCGAGCGCGACGGTTGGTGGAACCATAACCAACAATGCCCTGGCCCCCGTCATGACTCTGCCGTCGGTAGCGTCTTGCTCACCATTTAGCTCGAGCTCCGGAATTAGTGGAAACTTTTCCTACAACTCGACGACGGGTAATTTGACTATCAGTGGCAGTCAGGTGGCCACACTTGCGAATGGCACCTACTGCTTCAATAACATTTCGCTAACGAACAGCGGGCAGCTCAAGGTGAATGGTCCCGTGACGATCAAGCTAACCGGCACGCTAAGCGCCGGTGGTGCATCGAGCTTGAACAACACCACCTTGATCCCAAGTAACCTGCGGATATTGTCCAGTTTCACTGGCAGCAACGGTGTGACGTTGACCAACGGTAGCGCAGTTTTCATGTTGATCTACGCGCCGCGGACGAGCGTCAGTGACACAGGATCGGTGCCGCTGTTCGGCACGATTGTTGGCAAAACGGTGACACTATCGAATAGCGGAGTGATTCACTACGACACGCAGCTAAAGACTATCTGGCCGTCTCTGTGGCCACTTATCCTGGGGCCGTGACAAATGGCAATAATAGTTAAAGTCACGACCTGTAATGAATAACTTATGGGAAAACTCGGCGCAACAGTGGCCGGAACTGATCTCCGTGTTCTACTGGCGGCCATCCCCTTCAAATGAAAAAAGGAGACTCCAAATGAACAAGTTTCGGTTCACAATCAAGCTTTTCGTAATCGCGACGTTCCTGCTCGCGTTTGCGTCAATGGCCCAGGCGCAGGCGACCCGCACTTGGGTATCCGGCGTCGGCGACGACGTTAACCCCTGCAGCCGTACGGCCCCCTGCAAAACCTACGCTGGCGCCATCTCAAAGACCGCGACGAACGGTGAAATCAGCACCCTCGACCCCGGCGGCTTTGGCGCAGTGACCATTACCAAAGGCATGACCATCGATGGCACGACCGGCCAGGGCTTCGGTTCCATTCTCGCAGCCAGTGTGAGTGGTGTCATCGTTAACGATTCATTGTCGGCCACACCTGGTGCGGCCGTCGTAACGTTGCGGAATCTGTCCATCAACGGCGCCAGCACCACGGCGGGCAGTGGCATCCGATTCATTTCGGGTAAAGCGCTGATTGTCGAGGATTGTGACATCTTTGGATTCATCGGTACTTCAGCCCCGGGGGGCAGAGGCATAAGCGTCGAGCTTACCGCGGGACCGAGGAACGTGTTCATTAAAGACACGAACATCACCAATTGCACAGTCGGCGTCAGGATTACGACGTCAGCCAGTTTCGTCGCAGCAGTTCTGGACAATGTGAATATTGACGCTATCGGTGACCAGGTCGCTGGAACTACGGGCGTCGAACTGGGGGTCGGAGGATTCGCCGTTATTCGCGATTCGACCATCTCACGTTTCCAAAACGGCATTAATAATACGAACGCCAACTCTGGAGCGCGCGTGTTTGGCTCAACCCTCTTTAGCAACGCGACCGGTATCAACGTCGGCGGAAGCACTGCGCAAGTTGCGGGGTCTTCGCTCTCGGGCAATAGCACCGCAATCGCGCTGGCGGGCGGCTCGGTCCTTACCGGTTGTGATAACTTCTTTGGCGGTAATACAACCGACGTTTCCGGAGGTGGACTAACCAACCAGTGCGTTAAGTAACGTTGGTAACTCTCACGTCGGCACGGTGAGGCGGCCAGTGTGTATCAACCACTGGCCGCCGTGCCGTCTGCGTAACTCTTTCGGCTCTTGACCGCCCTCACTGCTGCGGCTAGACTGCACGTCAAGTTTCTAATGAGCACGCCCGTAAGCGATCGTCCGTCGCTGACACCCAACACAACGATAAGAACAGACGCTGCTCGCCTGCCTCGATTCGAATTGCCAGATGAACCTTTGGTGACAATTCAGGCAAGCAAGTCGTGGAGCGCGTTGGACCTCCATGAGTTCTGGCTCTATCGCGAGCTGCTTTACTTTCTGACTTTGCGCGACATAAAGGTCCGTTACAAGCAAACGCTGCTTGGTGTGTCATGGGTGTTGTTCCAGCCTCTATTAACTACAGTAGTTTTCACCATCTTTCTCGGCATACTGATACGGGTGCCTTCGGAAGGCACGCCCATGTCCTTTTCGTCTACGCGGGATTGCTACTTTGGACTTTCTTCAGCGCTGCTGTCGTTTCAAGTAGTACCAGTCTGGTTAACAACGCCCATTTGATTACCAACGTTATTTCTACGTTAATCTTCCTGTCACCGCCGTTGCCTCACGGTTGTGCTGATTCCTCGCCATTGCCTTCCTCTTTGCTGCCAATTGTTTGATGGCCTATTATCGCGCACCTCAACGTGGGCGATCGCTGCTACCTGTGCTAGTGGCACTTATAACGTTGCTTGCATTGGGTGTGGGCATGGTGACTTCCGCCATAAACGTCAAATATAGAGATGTCGGTGTGCTGATCCCTGTGCTCCTACAGCTTTGGATGTATGCGTCACCGGTGGTCTACCCCGCGAGTCTCGTACCGGCTCGGTGGCAGCGTGTCTACGAGTTGAACCCATTGGTTGGCCTGATCGGAAACTTTCGGGCTGCGGCGCTGGGAGGACCGATTGATTGGTCTGCATTCGCGTGGTCGGTAGGTATAATTGCGGTGCTCCTTGTATACGCTTCGTTCTTGTTCCGGCGAATGGAGACTCACTTCGCCGACATCGTCAAGATGAACCGATCGATTATTAAGGTCGAGCACCTCTCCAAGCTTTATCGGCTCGGCGCGACGCACGTTACACATGACACTTTCCGCGAAGGGTTGTACGCGGCAGTCAAGTCTGTTTTCAGTGGACCAAAAAATGAGGACAACGGTAAGAGCAATACAATCTGGGCGTTGAATGATGTCAGCTTCGAGGTTTCGCGCGGAGAAGTTATCGGCTTCATCGGACGAAACGGCGCCGCAAGCTCAACCTTACTCAAGATTCTTTCCCGAATCACAGATCCGACGAACGGCCGAATAAAGCTGTACGGACGTGTTGGCTGTCTCCTGGAAGTCGGCACTGGGTTTCACCCCGAATTGACCGGTCGGGGAAAACATTTTCCTCAGCGGCGTGATCATGGGGATGAAGCGTAAAGAGCTGGCCCGAAAGTTTGACGAGATTGTGGCTTTTGCTGAGATTGAAAAGTTCCTCGATACGCCCGTCAAACGATACAGCAGCGGCATGTATGTGAATGTTCGGCTTTCGCTGTTGCGGCGCATCTCGAACCGGAGATTCTTATTGTGGACGAGGTATTGGCTGTCGGAGACGAACTCTTTCAAAAGAAGTGTCTTGGCAAGATGGAGGAAATAGCGGTTGAAGGCCGAACCATTTTGTTCGTGTCGCACAACCTGTCGGCCGTGCTCAACCTATGCCCGCGAGCGATTCTGCTGGAGCAAGGCAGAGTTACCAGGGACGGCACGTCATCCGAGGTGGTGGGCCACTACCTCCACACCGGAGGCGGAAAACTCGCGCATCGGGAGTGGCCGGATATTTCAACCGCGCCCGGAGATGATGTCGTTCGGCTGCGCAGCCTTTCTGTAATCGATGAAGACCAACAAATATGTCAGGCGATCGATATTCGAAAGAAGGTCGGAATCAGATTTGAATTTGATGTGTTGCAATCGGGGTCCCGGCTCCGGTGCCGACCTTCAACATAGCCAGGGAATCTGGCGCGGTCGTATTTTGGGCTGGCGATCGGAACCCGGATTGGGACAACAAGCCACGGCCCAAAGGCCGATACACCACCACCGCATGGATTCCGGGTAACTTCCTGAATGCCGGAACCATGATTGTGAGTGCTACAATCAGCCGCGTCAGGCCCAGACACGAACATTTATATGAACAGGGCGTGATGTCTTTTGAAGTCATTGACAGAATGGGATCAGATACTGCGCGAGGTAATTTCCCTGGGAACTCGACGGCGCCGTGAGGCCATTATTGCCGTGGGAGACACAATTCGCGCCTCAAGAAGAAGGAAGCGTTGAAGTGGGGGCCGCTTCCTGAGCAATCATACGCAACACCGAACAAAAAGCAGATGCACGCGCTGATGAAAGGAACGGATCACGCTTTTTCACTTGAAAGAGGCGCTATGCGGCGCGTCGTTCGGGATTTGAAGCGGGTGCGTTTGGCACTTGGTGACGGCGTAAAGAGCACCTACCAAAGCGAGGTTGCGCCATTATTGTAGATGGGGAAGAAACTTGTCGCCGCAGCAGATCTGCCTGCCAATCACGTATTGCGCTGCGAAGACATCGCGATCAAAGTCACCCAGCGACGGATTGCAGCCGTTTGAACTGGATCGTGTCATCGGCGAAGTTACCTGGTGCCCGATTCAAAGAAGATCAGAACATTACTTTTGACGCCCTAGATGGTAGCCGGTGACACAGAACCTCAGAACAGAGACGCTGAACGCTCGCGAAAATCATTCGTAACATAAGGCTGGTCGCTTTTGATTTCGACGGCGTCTTCACTGACAACTCCGTCTTCGTTTTTGAAGACGGGCGCGAAGCTGTCCGATGTATGCGCAGTGACGGGTTGGGAATCGAGAAGTTAAAGGCGCTTGGTCTTGCGGTTGTCGTGGGTAAAGTCAGGGAAACACCACAAAATGAGATGACGCCTTTTATCGACGCTCACCGTATGGCATCAGCAAGGTCGCCGGTTTTGATCTCACGAGAAATTACCGCCGAAGCTTACGACATGTTTTGTGTGAGCGGCATCCTCTTTAACGATGAAGGCTCGATGCGGTTATGAATTTGTTACACGTAATATTACCTCCACCGTCGCACAAATAAAACTGGGTTTAAGCACCGAACTGCGGTTGGGTATTTTAGATGCCAAACGCGATTGGGGACACGCCAAGGACTACGTTCGCGCCATGCATCTGATGCTCCAGCGCGACACGGCAGACGATTACGTCGTGGCTACAGGACAGACCCACAAGGTGCGCGAATTCTGTGAACTTGCTTTCGGCGAAGTTGGGCTCGACGATCGCGCACTACGTGCGCACAGATGA
>CAWCZP010000005.1:0-144630 GCA_963800055.1 uncultured Acidobacteriota bacterium | reverse complement strand
CCGGGCAGCTTGGAAATGTTTCGAAGCTGCCGGTAGCGGTGACACATCCTTTTCTACTGCAACTCGTCACCCTATAGAAGTACAGAGTTCCTGGCGTGAGTCCGCTGAGTGGAATGTCGCGATAGGTGACCTGAGTGCTCACGTACACTTGCGGCGCAGAGCCCGGCACTGGATTGGTTGTGCTGTACTGTAAGAGCGAATCAGAGACGGGGACCACTGTATTCCAGACCACCGCTGCTGAAGTGCTGGTTTCCGCAGTGGTGTAGACCAGAGTGATTCTTGGTGCACGGGCCGGCGCTGACAATACCGACACGCCAAACAAAATTATTGCAACCAAAAGAGCAATACATTTGTGAAAGTTTTTCAAGCTGAAAAGAAACGCGCGCGGAAGATCATTTCTCTGTCCGATTATTTTCCTCATGTTGTTCCCCCTACTTACTAATAACTGCAAACCATATTTTTATTCCCGCACGTTCAAAGCATCAAGCGCGCATGAAAGGCACAAATAGCCTCTGTGCAGTATTAAACCTTTGCGCTTGAATGGCTTAGATTATGCCAGCAGTCTCGGCAAGCCTAATCACTTCAAGGCGAGTATGAGCGCCAAACTTCGAGAGGATGTGTTTGATGTGATTCTTAACCGTAGTAGAGCTGATGTTGAGTTGGTTAGCGATGTTTCTTGTGGTCTGGCCCTTTGCTAAGCTTTTCAGCACCTCAAGTTCCCGACGAGTCAGGCTTACATTGATGCGTGGCATGGGAGCCGAACAAATCAGTGGTTTACTGTTTGAGCTGCTGCTCATGTGGAGCCGGACAAATTCGCCTAGTGCCTGTTCGAGTCTTTTGCGAATCTCAATCGGTCGGACGATGTGAATCGCATAACGCGCTCCTGATGTTGGCTCGCTTGCAATCAATGTAGAGAGATTACACCAGAGCCGGCCTACCTTTGTTTGAAGTCGCACATCGAAATTAACCGGTGGTCGATCATTTGTTCCCCAATGTTCCACGACGCAATGGTGGGAAGAACCTATGCCATCCTCATCAGAGCACTGGAGTAGCTCATGGCATGGAACGCTCATCACCTCTGCTTCACTTCGCCCAAATAGTTCGGCTGCAGCTTTGTTCCAGGCACTAATTCGTCCGTCAGCATCCACTGCGAATGCTGCATCACCGGTCCCTTCAACTATCCTAAGAAACTGTTTCGAGCGAGCTTCCGCCCTCTGACGTTGAGTTGTCCAAGTAACTAGCTTTGCCTCCACGATTCGATCCCCTGAACAGTTCAGAATTCGATTTGTTCTGCGTTCATGCGTGCCGCCATTCAACCAATGTGCTCCGCGTGAGTGATGTGTTCATATACAGAGGGGGCCAGTTTGCGTGCGAGGGCTAGATTCTCTCCTTCTTCTAAATCCGAGACCACGAAGACACCGTGGTGCACGGTCCGGAAACAAGAGATCTGGTAACCTCCGACCGTCGAACAAGCAATGACTTGCCCTTCCAGGTCCTTCGGCAACTTAGAAGTCGCGATTCCGCTTGAATCTTCAAGTCTCGTCACAAGCAGAGAGACGAGACGGCCACGATACCTAACAACGATGTGACCGAACCAGTGACCTTTAAACAGACAGGCGTGAGCCATCACCAGTTCCATCATCTCGTCAAAATCATCGCGGTGTGACATCACCGCCTTCGTTAAATCTAAATAGGCACGGTCGTACTTACCTGCGGCCTCCTCCAAGGCGATCGGCCTGTCTGGCAGACGGTGACCGATTGCGCAATCGCGGTGATCACCTGCCGCAAGTTCGGACATTCTTGCCAGAATTGCATTAGCGTCGACAGCGATATCAGGCGGACGCGGCCCAACGTCTAAAGGTTTCACTGCGGCAGTGTTCTGAGGCTGACGTTTATCCGCCATTTGTGAGTTCGTTTGTGCTCGCTGTCGCTGCCACACTACGATGGCACCGAACGTCACAGCCAACACGAGACCAGCGGCGATCATCCACTGACGATGACGGATATTCAGCGACATTGCACCAGACGTCGCGGCGGTGCGCAGCTCATTGTGAAGCCGAGATGCAAACTCGTCTGGCATTTGCAGTCCTTCCGCCTTGGCAAAAGACGCTCGCAGAATTGTGCGCAGCTCGCGGCGCGCGGCCAGCTCGCGTCGGCAGTCGGCACAAGTCTCTAAATGTGCGATCACGTCGTGATTGGTTTCGACCAATAGCTCGTCGCTGAGATACGAGTCGGCGACCTCACGGAAATCACGGCATTGCATCTGCGTCTCTCCTCAGTTGCCCGATGACGATGCGGAGGCCTGTTCCGCATTCTGCCCTCCGACGCCGCGCGAGTTGGCATAACTTGCGAGTTCCGCGCGCATCATCTTCCGTCCGCGATGCAGTCGTGACATCACGGTTCCGATAGGCACACCTAACGTTTTTGCGATCTCCTTGTACGTCATGTCCTCGATGTCCGACAGCAGGACCACTTCTTCGAATTGGGGCGGCAAACTGCGAAGTGCGCGGAGAACCTCTTCTTCAGTCAACCCCTGTGGTGTTGGCGGATCGAACGCAATCGTTTCCGCGATACGCTCGTCCGTATCGCTGACTAGCTCGAGGCGAGCTTTGGCGCGGCGTCGGTTGCTGTTGACATGGAACAGGATGCGGATCAGCCATGCGCGACAGTTAGTGCCTTTCTCGAAACGATGAAATGATTGGAGCGCTTGCATGAAGGTATCCTGCACTAAATCCTCGGCCTCAGCTCGATCTCTCACCAGCCACACGGCGACACGATAAAGAGCGGAAAGATGAGGCAGCGCCTCCACCTCGAATGCTGCCCACTGGCTCTCTCGATCCAGTTGTCGAATGCTCTTGAACATGCTGCCGTCGTGCTAAAACGGGATGCGACGCCACGTCGCGTTCAGATCCTTACACTAAGGTCTATTGTCGGGATCAAAAGAAACACTCCGCTGGGCGACACCATGGCGAGGGTGAGTTCCGCAAATCTTACAAAAACATCCAGCCTGGTAGGCCCTTCTCAGCACACCTAATTGAACTATGTCTGGATTTCGGTTTATTCCCGCCAGCGCCTATTCCGTAACGAACGCGGTGTCACAATTTGTGCGCACTGAAGAGCATCGAGCTTCGCTTCTCCAAGTTCGCTACGAAAGAGGGCGTTGTCAGGCTGTGATTTGGTAACCATTCTATTAAGTAATAACCGGCTGGGGTTCTTTTATTCCCAATCTCAATGAACTTGTAATTAAGATTTTCGCGGCCGGAGAAGGCAGAGTTTATTCACTCCAGATATGGTGTAAGGAAATCTGGAGCGGGCGATGGGACTCGAACCCACAACTTCCAGCTTGGGAAGCTGGCACTCTACCATTGAGTTACGCCCGCTAACGGCAAAAGCCAGCTTAAATGACACTAGTAACCGCTGACGGTTCGGGTCAATTGATGGTTGTCTCTAACAAGTGGCGGAGAGCGAAATATGGGACAAACGTGGGACACGATTTACTCAGAGAACGCGCAACTGCGTTTTTCTGAGGAAAACTGGAGCGGGCGACGGGATTCGAACCCGCAACCCTCAGCTTGGGAAGCTGATGCGCTACCGTTGCGCCACACCCGCTCAGGTTGAGGTGATGAAGATTAATTAAGGTGCTGCGCGACTGTCAACGAGCCAGGCGTTATGGCCAGGGCAAGCGGCGCGCGTCTGCGGGGATTATCCGGCGAATTTCTTTCTTCAATTCCAGATAGTCGGGCATGATGCGGCTGAAGCGGCTTTGTACCGAAAGCACCCCGCCAGATTTCTCTCGACATCGATCCACGGAGTGAAGCCGAAGTAACCTTGTGAGCTCACCTCCTGCAATGATCCGCTGTTCAAGTCGAACTTCTCTCTCCACATTCCAATGCCATAACGCGCCAGCAGCAAATTCGGATCGAGATCTCCGTGCGTCTCGTAAATCGTATACTCGATGCGCGCACCACGCGTTTGGTCCTTGCGCATCTCTGCCACTGAAGCTTCCGACAGGATGCGTTTCCCATTGAACGTCCCTCCTTGCAGGAGCATCTGTAAAAATCGTCCGTATTCATCAGCCGAACTCTTCGCGTCTCCTGCCGGTCGTGGATTTTGTGTTGGTCCATAAGCGAAGAAATCCGTCTGCGTCATCCCGAGCGGAGCTGCAATTCTTTCTATGAACAGATCGTTCCACGACTTTCCACTTACAACTTCCGCAACGCGCCCACCGGCGTGCATCGAAACACCTGCATAAAAGAACTCCTCCCCGGGCCGAGCCGTAAGCCGCAACGCAGCAATTTCCCGTGCGCAACGTTCGAGCGTTGTTCGTTTGTCATTGCGGCAACGAGTTTCCGATGGAAGCCCAGATGTGTGCGAGAACAGATGCCGGATCGTGAGATCGGATTTCTCGCCGCCAAACTCAGGTAGATATTTCGAAACATGTCGTCGAGCGAGAGTTTGCCTTCGTCGACGAGCGTCATGATGAGTGCGCCTGACAACCACTTCGATGCTGACGCAACCGGCACCACTTTGTCAGCGGTATGACTACCAAAAGACTTGCGATAGATCACCCTGTCGTCTTTTATCAGGACCAGCGCAGCTCCACCATGCTTCGGTGCGATTCGCTGAAGTAGATTGTCGACGGTGGTGAAATCGTAAGTGACAGAGGCGGCCGGTTGTGGAGTTTGAACTGGAGATTTATTCGTTGAGGACGAAGGACCACAGGCGATAATGACCAGCAAGCATCCGGTGAGTAACCACAGATGAACGCGGATGAACACGGCTCAGACCATAAACCGTTTCACTAGATCCCCCCAGCGCCCCTGTGCTTTGAGGATCAGCTCGACCACTTCTCGAATCGCGCCGTAGCCGCCGGGCGCATTTGTTACATAGTGCGCGTGTTCGCGAGTCTCGGCGGCGGCATCAGCAACAGCGACGCCCAAACCCGATTGCAGCATTAGTGGAATGTCGTTGAGGTCGTCGCCGACGAACGCAACTTCAGCATGTGTCACGCCCGCCTGGGCCAACATTTCGGCAAATGCGTCCAGCTTGTCTTCACAACCCTGGCGAATAAACGTCATGCCGAGCCCACGTGCACGTCGCTCAACAGCACTCGACACACGTCCTGAAATGATTCCTGACTTCAACCCGGCTCGATGCAACAGATCGATTCCGAGTCCGTCGCGCGTGTGGAAACCTTTCTGCTCTTCGCCGTTCTCAAATATCCAGATGCGGCCGTCGGTCAACACGCCGTCGCAATCCATCAACAGCAACTTGATTCGCGCAGCACGTTGTTGAACCTTTGCAGAGTTCATCGGACTTCGAAGAGTTCGATACCGGAGAGCTTCCACCCCGAAGGAGTTCGCGCAAGCATCAAGACCGCCGGGCCTTCCCCGATTGTGCCGAGTTTGTTCGCGCGAATCTGCACGTCAGCAGCGATCAAATTGGCATTGAGTTGCTCGGTGCGCACGACCCTGGTTTCCCAGGCCTCAGTGCCAATACTCGCGTTGATAAACCTCACGAGCTCACCCGAAATAATTCGCGCCTCCAACTCAGCTTTCTTATTGCTCACCACCGCCTGCGAGAGTTGAGCGACAAAAGCCCGGGCCGTTTCATCAACAGGCGGCGCATTGTTCGCCGCGGCTTCGGCGCGGATACGCGCAGCACGCGCCGCTAAAGACGAAGGATAATCTCGACTCGCTATCACCGCATCGTTGAAACGCTTGGCAGCCTCCGCCGCCTGATTACGTTTCAACGCGATCTCACCGAGTCCGATGTTGGCCCATGCAAGCGTTGCAGTAAACGGCAACGGCTCCTCGAGCGCGGCACGAAAGAGTTTCTCGGCCTCATCAATCCGGTTTTGAGCGAGCAAAGCACGCGCAAGGAGAATTTGTGCTTCCTGAAAACGTGGCGCCGTTGCGAGCATCGCACGAGCCGTGGCTTCAGCTTTAACGTAATCCTGACCACTTAACTGCACCGACGCTTCGTTCAGAGCCTGCGAAAGATCTTTTCCGCGCGGCATCATATCGTTGCCGTAATCGAGCTGTGGGTAGAGCTTGTCAGGATCAACTTCGACGCGAACGATCTTCGCTGGAGTTTTGAAAACAGCTTCGCCGAAGCTCTTAGCCGGTACCGTCGCTTCCGCGAGCACCTGCTCTCCTCGATCGGTCGTCGCCGCAACAGAAACCGTCACATCGATCGAGCCAACATTGCGAAGCGCTGAAACCCAATCAGCCCCGCGCTGCTGAGGCAGGCCAACCATCAAATCCGTGTCAACAAGTTGATCGAGCTGCTGGTCCAACACTGCCTTAAGACTGTCGCCACCGCGTGCGACCAACGCCGCTCGCACACCGGCCAGAGTTAAGCCATTCTTATCAGTCTTGCCCGCCTCAACTGCCGAACGCAATAAACTCATCAGCACGTCTCGACCCAGGCGACGCTCAATTAAACGCCAGAACATCGCGCCACGGTTCGGCACTGAAGCGAAATACGTACTGTCTGATTGAGTCGTCCGTCCGAGTGGACCATCGCTCTGCGCAACTGTCGCGTAAGCCAGGCGCTGCCGGTACAACTCTGATTTCACTGCGTCTGGTCCAAACTGCTTTTCGAGAAACTCCGTCGCAAGATAGCGGACAAGCCCGTCGCGCAACACGCCAGCGCCCTCACCGCGAACAGGCGCCTGGCCTCCAATCCACAAGTGTGCGACTCCTTCGGCCACGGCCAGTGCCGTGGCGGCATCGATCTTAGGAAGACGCAGCGCATCGGCGTCGATGAGTACCGTTCCACTGTCGCTGAAGCCTGCGCCTCGTCGAACTGCTACAAGGCGCAACGGAACATCGGGTGCTGGCCCAAGTGCTGCAGCATAGAAAGCACGCGCCGCGCCGGTGAATGCGATCAGCGCCTCAGCTCGTTTACGATCTTCAGCCGCCGCGCCTTTCTCTACCAGCACGCTTATCCCTCTTCCATCAGCGGCGCCTTCAACCTTGTCCCAGTCGCCCTGAACAAAAAACGGCTGCCCGTATAAAGTCTCGTCGAAAGAAACACCGGATGGACCAGCTTTCTCGACGCCGCCAGAAACTACGTTTGGAATATTGACGCTTAAACGGAACGGCGCCGTGTCTGCACCGCGCACCGAGAAAGGCGTGTTGGGCATCGGATACCAAAACGATGCCGGAAGAAACTGTGTGGCTATGGGGCTGATCGCAATCGAGCCCGCTATTACTTTCAACGGGAAGAGCATACGTCACGGCTGCACTAACGCTTGCGTTCGGAGCGGCTGAAACCGGTAGAGAGATCTCAACCCGCTGAAGATCTCCTCTGCTTTCCGGGGCAGGCCGGAATGTCGCAGCAGCACCATTGACGGAAACTGATTTCACACTCGCTTTCGAATTCAGTCGAACGGTAAGCGTGCGGCCTGGTCCAGAGCCGATGTTCGTCGCGTTAATCGTCGCAACCGCGTTCAGCACACGTTCTGTCTGCTGGACGTTAGCGGAGATATCAAACGAAGTTACCTGCCAGATGACGGTTGCTGTTGTTTGTGGGCTGGCGGGCGTGAAAAGACAGAGAACGAGCGTTAGTAGAAGAAGTATTCTCATGTAGTTAAGTTTCTCGATGTTAGCTCTGTGACTCTGTGTCTCTGTGGTAGAAAAACACAGAGACACAAAGTCACAGAGAGTCACGCACGAGTTCATGGATGTCGCGCAATTTGAATAGAAGCGGCTCGAGGCGATTCAGCGGTAACGCATTGGGCCCATCTGACAACGCCTTCTCAGGACGATCATGTACTTCCATGAAGACCGCATCCACTCCACACGCAACTCCCGCACGCGCAAGCGGTTCGATGTATTCCGATTGACCACCAGTTGCATGACCCAGGCCACCGGGCAGTTGCAACGAGTGGGTCACGTCAAAAACCACCGGCACGCCAAACTCGCGCATGATCGGAAACGAACGCATATCGACGACTAAATTGTTATAGCCGAAACTCGCGCCGCGCTCCGTCAGCAAGATCTTTTCGCAACCCACTTCGCGCGCTTTATCGACGATGTTGCGCGCATCGTGCGGCGCAAGAAACTGACCTTTCTTGACGTTGACTGCCCTTCCCGATTTCGCAGCCGCAACGATCAAGTCAGTTTGTCGCGACAGAAACGCCGGTATCTGAAGAACATCAACTACCTCTGCCACTCGCTCGACTTGCGATACGTCATGAACGTCAGTCAACACAGGGAGATCAAGCTCTTCACGGATGTGCTGAAGCACTTCAAGGCCTGCTTCCATCCCCAGGCCGCGAAAACTCTTGATGGACGATCTGTTCGCTTTATCGAAGGACGCTTTGAAGACGTAGTCGAGGCCTGCTCGGGCGGTGCGATCGCGGCACTCACGCGCCATCATCATCGCGTGCTCCGGCGATTCGACAACGCAAGGGCCGGCGATGATTGTGAGCCGGCCGTCTCCGAAAGTTGCTTTGCCGACGGAAAAAGAGTGGGTCATTCAGCGAAACGGTACACGAAGAGGCACAAAAAACACAAAACGGGGCTTAGCGGGTTTTCTTTTCGCCTATTACCTTGATCTCATTCGACCCTGAACTGAGCGCCCGCTTTTCGCGTAGTCGCGAGATGTCGACCACGAGCCGGCCCGACGGTGATTCGACGCCCGCATCACGCAGCGCATCGATGTCAGGGGCGCTCTTGAACGCATGGTGTTCGAGGCCAAGCCGCTCGGCAGTATCGAAGAGTTCCTGGCGGAATTCAGCGGCGTTAACCGGTCGATCTTCAAGTCGTTTTTCGAGTGCGTGCATCACCACACGCTCAATATCTTCAGGAATAGCGGCGACGATCTCTCGCGGAGGATGAGGTGGATCGGTCGCATGTTTCTGCGCAATCTCTGCCTTGGTTGAACCCGTGAAAGGAGCCATGCCGGTCAGCATCTCGTAGAGAATCACACCTAAACTGTAAACGTCAGTCGCGGGTGTTAATTCATATCCGTTGTACTGCTCGGGCGACATGTAACGCGGCGTTCCTATGACCGAGTTGGCCTGGACCAGCGTTTCATCTTCATCGGTCGTGAATTTTGCAATCCCGAAGTCGAGCACTTTCACCATTGCCGGTTGTTCCGCGCTTTGCGTAACAAGAATATTAGAGGGCTTAAGATCGCGATGAATAATTCCTGCCTCGTGCGCAGCCGCGACTGCGCCGGAAACCTGGAGCATGATTGAAATCGCGCGCGCCGTTTCGATTGCACCTTCCCTGCTGAGAATCTCACGGAGGGTGCGACCCTCGAGCAGCTCCATCACGATATAAACGCAACCTTCGGATGTTTGACCGAAGTCAGTCACCAATATCGCGTTCGGATGCCGCAACATCACCGCCGCGCGCGCCTCGATCAGAAAGCGAGTTCGAGCAGACTCATCTTCGACAAACCGTTGCTGCAAAACTTTGATCGCGACCGGACGATCCATCTCGACGTGACGCGCGCGATAGACCGCACCCATCCCGCCGGCGGCAAGGCGTTCTTCTACGCAATACTTGTCGTCGAGTACCCGGCCCACGAACGGATCTTTTATTTCGATCATCTGTTAATCAACGACGAGAGCGGGGCAAGCCCGCCTTCCTGACTTGTTCTCTTCTGAGTTGTTCTCTTCTTACAGGTTTCCGGCAAGAACAAGTCCGGAAGGGTGGCTTGCCCCCGCTGTGATCTCTGATCATGAGTGAGGTTAGTCTGGGCAGTATTTCCAACGTTAATCGCCGCTGGTGGCGGTCAGGCGTTCATGAACCACCACATCGACGTCTCCATTCTTCTCCATAGAGGTCTCGGAGTGCAAACGATTTTCGTAAGCGGCCCGAACAAACGCCGCAAACAGCGGGTGAGCATTTAGAGGCTGCGACTTGTACTCAGGGTGAAACTGGCAGCCGATAAACCATGGATGCACGTCTCGCGACAGCTCAATCATCTCGACAAACTTGCCGTCAGGCGAGACACCGCTGAACACCAACCCCTCTTGTTCCAACCGTTGCCGGTACTCAGGATTAAACTCGTACCGGTGGCGATGGCGTTCGCTGATCTCGTCTGCGCCACCGTAAACGTCACGAACAAGAGAACCCTGCGCAAGCCGGCAGGACCATGCGCCAAGCCGCATCGTACCACCGAACTCCTCCACGTCAACTAAATCTCGCAACTTAAAGATAACCGGATGCGGCGTTTCGAGGTCGAACTCAGTCGAGTCTGCATCCTTCAGTTCGCAAACGTTGCGCGCATACTCGATGCACGCCGTCTGCATTCCCAAACAGATTCCAAAGTATGGCGTGCGCGTTTTGCGCGCGTAATAGATCGCGCGAATCATTCCCGCAATACCGCGCTTGCCAAACCCTCCTGGGACCAGGATCGCGTCGAAGTCGCGCAAGCGATCCTCGTAACTTTCGTCCATCAACTCTTCCGATTCGATCCACTTCACGTCGACGCGCAGGTTGTTTGCGACACCGCCGTGCGTCAGGGCTTCGCGCAGTGACTTGTACGAGTCTTCAAGTTCGACGTACTTGCCGACGATCGCGATCGACGCTTCACCTCCCGATGGTTCGCGAATCGTCGCAACGAGGTTGCGCCATTCTGCAAGATCCACCTGCGGCGCCTGCGATTCGAGACCCAACTGCGACACGATCAGATCGTCGAGCCCCTGTTCGCGGAACGCGAGCGGCACTTCATAAATCGTATCCACGTCCTGCGCGCTGATCACCGCACTCTCCTTGACGTTACAGAACAGCGCGATCTTTGCGCGCAACTCTCGCGACAGCGATTTTTCCGAACGACACAGAAGAATGTCGGGCTGAATACCAATCTCGCGCAGGTCGCGCACAGAGTGTTGCGTCGGTTTCGTTTTCAGCTCGCCTGCTGCGGCGATGTATGGAACGAGCGTTACGTGAATGAAGAGCGCGTTGCCTGCGCCTTCCTCGTTTCCCATTTGGCGAATGGCTTCGAGGAAAGGCAGCGATTCGATGTCGCCCACGGTGCCGCCGATCTCGACAATGATCACATCAGGCTTATCGTTATCGGCGACTTTACGTACGGCGTCTTTTATCTCGTTCGTGATGTGCGGAATGACCTGGATCGTTTTGCCGAGGTAATCTCCGCGCCGCTCTTTTTCGATGACTGAAAGATAAATGCGACCGGTGGTCCAATTGTTGGCTTGCGAGAGATGCGCGTGAGTGAAACGTTCGTAGTGTCCGAGATCGAGGTCCGTTTCGGCGCCGTCGTCGGTGACAAAAACTTCGCCGTGCTGAAAAGGCGACATGGTGCCGGGATCGACGTTGATATAAGGATCCAATTTGATAAGGGCGACTCGCAAGCCGCGGCTTTCGAGCAAGCATCCGATGGACGACGCTGCCAGGCCTTTCCCCAAACTGGAAACCACACCACCCGTCACGAAGATGTATTTAGGCATCCGTTTCTCCATTGATTACCTTTGTTACCCGGCGCTACCGCGCTCGGTTCCGTCACTCGCGCTATCGCGTTCGGCATCACCACTCTCCGGAGGATCCCCGGATTCGTCTTCTTTGTTGTAACGTCCTCGTTTTAAGTCTTCCTGTGCTTCTACTGCTTTTTGCATCGCCGGATCCAGGGCTTTCTGAATTCCTACCAGTCCAGCGCCAAGTAGTCCCGGCCCTTCCTTTGCGCGTTTCTCAAACTCTTCGACCGATACGTCATAGGGCCTGCTCAGGTACAAGAGTCCAAACAGACCGCACAAGATGAGAAACGCGATGATTCCTAGTCCAATCCAGTCGTTCATGCTCGTTGGAACGTTCGATTCGAGTCCAGGGTTTCCATAACTGCCTTAACACGCTGGAGATCGTCAATTGTATCTACGCCCGTTGAACGTGCGCACGCCTCAACAACTTTTATCCCCACCCCGTGTTCCAAAGCGCGCAATTGTTCGAGTGCTTCGATCTTTTCAAGTCGAGACTGGGGCCATTTCGTAAACTCTAAAAGCACTTCGCGCCGGTAAACGTACAATCCGGTGTGTTTGCGAAACAGCTTTAACAACTCCGGCTCCTTCGCCAACGCAGCTTCAGGCGAGCCGTGCGTTTTTATTGCGTCGCGAGGATATGGAATCGGCGAACGCGAAAAGTAGACCGCTCGTTTTTCGCTGTTCAAAACCACCTTCACTAGATCAGGATTGAGCAAGTCGTCAATCGATTCGATTGGTTCCCACGTCGTTACGATTCCTGCGCCCTTTGGTTTAGCTATTTCGACTGCCATTGCGTCCACGGCGCGTTCAATCGTCTCAGGCGAGATCATCGGCTCATCACCTTGCACGTTAACAATGATCTGAGCGTATGAGAGTGTTGCCGCAACTTCTGCCACGCGATCAGTTCCACTCTTGTGGTCCGCGGCGGTCATCACTGCTTCTATCCCGCTTGATTGAACTACGTCGACGATCTGCTGGCTGTCGGTCGCAACGATCACGCGTTCCACGTTGCGTGCTGCAAGCGCACGTTCTGCGACCCAACAAACCATAGGTTTTCCAGCAATTTCGATGAGCGCTTTTCCGGGTAAACGTGTCGAAGCGAGGCGGGCTGGAACAATGGCAACCGTGTGATTCACGGGGTAACAGAGTAGCTTGCGAGAGCAACAAGTGTCAATGAACAGAACCGAGCGCGGTAGCGCCGGGTCAAATTCAACAACAAGCGCCTGCGGATGAAAGTAGACCCAGCGCTACCGCGCTCGGTTCTGTACAAGAATTTTTCGTCACAAAGTGCCTCCGGCGGTGTTCTATTTGCTGGAGGCACACAATGTCAAAAACTGTTTGGAACCGCTACTTTTTTGGGTTAGCTCTGCTCACAACCCTGATGCTGCTGGTTTGGATCGCGGGCATAAACGCCGGCGCGCAGACGACCACGACAGGGGAATGGACTGCAAACATCTCTTCTAAAGACAACTCGAAGATCCACCTGAATTTTCAGCGTCCCAGCAATAAAGGCCATAAGAACCAAATGGGACAAAGCTACGAATTTTCCGAGTTACAGGGTTTGAGTCGTGAGCAGGCATTGAGCGGCGGGCCGGTCAGTTTCAGTCTCGTTCGGGAAGCGGGAAGAATTGACTGTGAAGGCACTTTTCAGAACGGCAAGGGCTCAGGCACATTTCGTTTCACTGGCAATCCCGCGTTTGTGTCTGCGATGAAGAGCCGTGGTTTCGACTTTGAAGCACGCACCGGTGACGACGACACCGACCACTGGGAAAACAAGCTTTTTTCAGCCACCGCGCTAAACATCACCACTGCCCTCGCAGACGACCTCAACTCCGCCGGTTTCGGCAAACTCCAAACAGAAGATCTTTTCAAGGCCGCCATCTTCAAGATCAACTCGGCGTTTATGCGCGAGATGAAGGCAAGCGGCTTCAACAATCTCGGCATGGAAGAACTGGTGAAAGCCCGTATCTTCAAGGTCGATGCGGAATTTGTCAGGCAAGTCAGTCAAATGGGTTTCGATAAGGAACCTTTCGAGAGCCTTGTGAAGATGCAGATCTTCAAAGTCACGCCTGAGTTCATCACCGAAGTTCGCAACGAAGGCCTGACGGATGTCGTGGTCGAAGACATTGTCAAACTCCGCATCTTCAAGATCGACGGCGAGTTTATTCGCAAAGCGAAAAGCGAGGGTGTGCCGGTCGACGTCGAGAGCCTGGTGCAGCGACGGCTCGGCTTCGCGCGCAGGTAGCCTCGTCCACCAATTCCACGGATTACACAGATCAGCGAAATCTGTGTAATCTGTGGCCATGAGCGTCTTCAAAAACTATATCAACGGTGAATGGGTAGAGAGTAAGTCGGGAAGAACTTTCCCAAACGTCAATCCCGCCAACACCGAAGAGACTGTCGGTCTCTTCCAATCCTCAAACGCAGAAGATATCGACGAAGCCTGTCGGGTAGCCACGGCGGCGCGAACAGCGTGGGCCGACCTGCCGGCAACGAAGCGCGGCGAGTATCTTTTCAAAGCTGCCGAACTCGTCGAACAACGGCTTCAGCAAATCGGCGTGGAGATGACGCGCGAAGAAGGTAAGACGCTGCCCGAGGCCATCGGCGAGACCAAACGCGCGATAAACATCTTCCGCTATTTCGGCGGCGAAGGCTCGCGACAGTTTACTTACCAAGTGCCATCGGAGCGCGAGAATGTGGTCTGCTACACGATTCGCAAACCGCTCGGAACCGTGGCTCTTATCACACCGTGGAATTTTCCGATCGCGATTCCCGCGTGGAAGATCGCGCCCGCGCTTGTGGCAGGAAATACTGTTGTCATCAAGCCCGCGTCGCTCGCTCCGCTTAGTTCATTGCGCCTGATCGAAGCGCTGCACGAAGCTGGCATACCGCCCGGCGTTATCAACTACGTCACCGGAAGCGGAGGTTTGGTGGGTGACGCGCTCACCGGCAATCCTGAAATCAAAGCCGTTTCGTTTACTGGGTCAACATCTGTTGGTACCGCGCTTTATCAGAAGGTCTCCGAACGAAGAATTCGCGTACAGCTCGAGATGGGCGGCAAAAACCCTACAGTCGTGCTCAGTGATGCGAATCTCGATTACGCGGCTGACATTCTCATCAACGGCGCGTTCTTCTCGACGGGGCAGAAATGCACCGCGTGCAGTCGAGCCATTATCGAGCGAACCATCTACGAACCGCTGGTTGAAAAACTCGTCGAGAAGACGCGGAAACTAAAAGTCGGCAACGGACTCGATCCATCGGTGCAGATCGGTCCTGCGGTCGATGAAGACCAGTTGAAGACTGACCTTGAATACGTCGAGATTGCAAAGAAAGAGGGTGCGAAGTTGTTGCTCGGAGGAAAGCGTCTGACTGGCGGTGACTACGATAAAGGCTACTTCGTTGAGCCGACGATCTTCAGTGAAGTAACTTCCGAAATGCGCGTTGCGCAGGAAGAAGTTTTTGGACCAGTGCTGGCGCTAATGGTGGCTGAAGATTTTGAGGACGCGCTCCGCATCGCCAACGACGTGCGCTTCGGTCTTTCGGCATCGATTGTCTCGAAAGACCTGACCCGCGTGCACGAATTCATCAATCGCATCGAGGCGGGATTGATTACCGTAAATCTTCCGACCGCAGGCGTCGAGTATCAACTGCCTTTTGGCGGCACAAAGGAATCGAGTTACGGGATGCGCGAACAAGGACCACAAGCGTTGGACTTCTACTCGGAATCACGGACCGTGTATTTAAAATACACTCAGTAGCGCAGTGTTTCGAGTAAGTTTCGACGCGAAGGCGCAAAGACGCAAAGAAGAACTCAAAATTTACTTTGCGCCTTTGCGCCTTTGCGTTGAAAACTCCTCCTTCACCTTATAAACGCAGCGGTGATCGCCGCTAATGATGTGTTCCGCCCTTTCAACCACGACACCTGGTCCAAGCACTGATTTAAAAAGATCCAGCTCGGTCGCGCAAAAACCCTGGCACGCATTTGCCGCAGCGCAGATCGGACAATGGTTCTCGATCAGCAGATAACTTCCCTCGCCTTCCGCTCTGACCTCGGCCATGTATCCCTCTTCTGTCCTGACCTTCGCGAGCTCCTCGAGTTTTCGTTTCAACGAATCCCCGGGCCGGATCCGCTTTCCGTAATCTAGTCGCTGGCGTGCGCAACGTGACGTGAGCACGCGCTCCAAACCTTCATCGCCAAACGCGTCCTTCACCGAATCGATCAGCGCCACACTCAATTCCGCGTACGCTTCGGGGAACAGCCGGTCGGCCTCACGCGTTAGCCGCCAGAACTTCGCCGGCCGGCCAATCGGCACGGGCCGCTCTTCCGCCGACACGAGTCCTTCACGCTGCAAGGCATAGAGGTGTTGACGCACCGCCATCGCTGTCAACCCGAGCCGTTCAGCGAGCTGCGCAGACCCGATCGGCCCTTCAGTTTTCAGTAGTTTTGTAATGGCGCGACGGGTCTTGCGCTCACCCGGCGCTTGCGTTTCCGCGCTCATGAGAACATTTCTAAAGACTTCTCTTTACAAAGTCAATACCCCGTGCTAGCCTCGGACTAAGTAAAGAGTTTCCTTTAGAAACTAAGGAGATGCCGGTTATGTCAGTTTCCGCAATAACAACCGCAAAATTAGCAGCTTCACAACAAGTTCTTTCCGAAGACCCGTTTTCAGGGCTGCGGGTCGCCATCACGGGAGGCACGTCAGGATTAGGCCTGGCTCTGGTTCGCGAGCTTTTGAGTAGAGGCGCGCGCGTGGCCTTCGTAGCGCGCACGCCCGAACGCGTCGAGCAGGTCGTTCGCGAAAACCCGGGTGCTCACGGGATCGTCGGCGACGTTTCGGTCAAGAACGATATCTATCCGATGGCGATCCAGATCACGGGTGGGCTGGGCGGTCTCGACGTGCTTATCAACAACGCTTCGACACTCGGACCGACGCCGCTTCCACTGCTCTCTGATACGGAGTGCGAGGATCTCGAACAGGTCTTTGCGACAAACGTTATCGGTCCATTCAGGCTGACGAAAGCACTGATGGGCGCGCTAGCAGCTTCCGCCCGTGAAGGTCGTGGCGCCGTCGTGCTTAACGTCTCGAGCGACGCGGCGATAAACCCTTATCCGCATTGGGGAGCCTATGGATCCAGCAAAGCCGCGCTTCATCATTTGAGTCGCATTTGGAACGAAGAACATGAGGCTGAAGGCGTGAGATTTCTTTCGCTCGATCCAGGAGACATGGATACGCCGATGCACTTAGCGGCGATCCCCGACGCGGATCCAGCAACACTGAAACGTCCGGAACAATCGGCGCGCGAGTTTGCAGACGCGATCGCAGCCACACTGCCTAACAGAACCGAGCGCGGTAGCGCCGGGTCATTCTCCAAGTTAGAGACCGCCAGATAAGGAGCTAGTCATGATTGCCGCTCAAGCAGCAGTCCAACGTCCACCGGATGCAAAACTTCTCGTGGTGGATTCCCATCGAAACCTCGTTCACGTTCCTCGCAGCAGGTTTGTCGAGTTTCTATGCCCTTACGATGTCGTGATCGCAAATGACGCAGCAACACTGCCCGCGAGTCTCAATGGTGTTCATCAACAAACCGGAAAGTTGATCGAAGTGCGACTTGCGGGCCGGCCATCGTTGGATCCGATGGACGTGAAACGCTTCAGCGCCGTCGTCTTCGGCGAAGGCGACTTCCACCTGCGCACTGAAGACAGGCCGTTGCCACCAGTATTGAAGGTCGGCGACACACTCTTGCTTGGTCCATTGCGAGCAACGGTTGAAGGACTGCTGGACCATCCGCGATTAGTTTCACTTCTCTTCTCCGGTATGCCGGATGAAATCTGGGCGGGACTCGCACGACACGGCCGTCCAATTCAGTATTCGCACGTGCAGACTTCGCTCGAGCTTTGGGACGTATGGACCAAAGTGGCAGGGGCGCCTGTTGCCTTCGAACCGCCTTCGGCAGGCTTCGTACTCGACTGGCAGATTCTGTCGGCGATTCGCGAACATCATGCCACCTTCGCGACGATCACTCATGCAGCAGGCATCTCATCAACCGGCGATGAGGATCTCGATCGACTGTTACCGTTCGACGAGCCTTATCGCATTCCCGCGGCGACGGCGAAAGCTGTAGCACTGGCACGCGAGCGAGGCGGTCGTGTTATCGCAGTTGGAACAACTGTAGTCCGCGCGCTCGAAGATGCGGCAATAGAAGACGGTCAACTGCGCATCGGTGAAGGAGTTGCAAAAAACCGTATTGGTCCTACTACTCACCTGCGCGTTGTCGATGCCATTCTTTCCGGCACTCACGAACCCGGGACGAGTCACTACGAACTCCTGCGCGCTTTCCTTGAAGACGCAACGCTTGAACGCGCTACTCAAGCATTGGACGAGCGTGGATACAAGACGCACGAATTCGGCGATTCGGTCTTAATCCTGTAAATCCTGACATCTTGTAAATCCTGTTAACAGGATTTGCAGGATTAACAGGATTCACAGGATACTAAGCGCCTATGAATCCATCCCTTCGTCGATCCACCCTGTCGTTAATTCTCTGCTTTGTCATCAGTGGTCCCGTTCTGGCCCAGGTCAAGGGACCAATCCGCGAAGAGAACGTTCGTGCAGAGCTGACGTTTCTCGCGAGCGACGCCATGCAAGGTCGCGGTAGCGGAACAACCTACGAACGAATCGCCGCTGAATATATCGGCTCGCAGTTTCGTCAGTTTGGGCTCGAGCCTGGCGGTGACACTGATAGCGCCGGCAATAAGAGTTTTGTGCAGCGCGTTGGGCTTCAATCGTCGAAGTTTGTTGCCGCGCCGACTTTAACCGTTACGTCTGGAAGTAATGTTCAGAAATGGGAATACGGTCGCGACTTCCTCGTCTCGTTTCTGAGAGCCGCGCGAATCAGTGGTGAGCTTCAGATTGTCGAACCTAACGGTACGTTCACAAAAGGCTCAGTCGTCGCGGTCAAACTCGCGGAGGGAGCGAATCAGGACCAAAGGCGCGACGTCACGATGAAAGCTTTCTCAGCCGGTGCGGCTGGCGTGGTGATGATTGAATCAGATGCCAACAAGAAAGCTCGTGAAGCGGGCGAGGCCCGGTTGCCAAACCTACCGCCACAGAGAGGGAGCGCCGCAAATGAATCCTTTGCAGTCATTAATCTCCGTAAGGAAGCACTGGATGCACTGCTTGCAATGCCTTCAGGCACAAAAGTGGAGTTCGGCGGCGCTACCGAATCTACCGACGCGAGCGCCACATGGAACGTAATCGGGGTTTTGCGTGGTTCAGATCCGCGCGCCGCTAACGAGGTAATCATACTGAGTGCGCACCTGGACCACCTTGGTGTGAACGAATCCATAGGGGGGAGCGACAAGATATTCAACGGCGCTGATGATGATGCATCGGGTTGCGTCGCCGTGCTCGAGCTGGCGCGTGTCCTCGCCGCAGGCAAACGGCCGCGCCGCACGATCTATTTTGTCGGTTTCGGTAGCGAAGAGCGAGGTGGTTACGGCTCACAACAATTTATTGCGAACCTGGCAATACCGCTCACGCAGATCGTCGCTAATTTGAACTTCGAGATGTTAGGGCGACCCGATCCGAAGACTCCGGCCGGCATGCTTTGGCTGACGGGCTTTGAACGATCGAATTTTGGACCAGAGCTCGTAAAACAGGGTGCGCCACTCGTTGCGGACCCTCATCCCGAACAAAATTTCTTTCGGCGTTCAGATAATTACAACCTTGCGTTGCGTGGTGTAATTGCGCAAACAGTTTCGAGCTTTGGACTGCACACTGATTATCATCGGCCGAGCGATGAAGTAAGTAAGATTGATTTTCCTTTTATGACTCGTTCGCTTAACTCGCTCGTAAAGCCCGTCCAGTGGCTAGCTAATTCGAGTTTCCGTCCCGCTTGGCGGCAGGGTCAAGAGCCTAAACGATGAAGCCAAAGTTTTTCAGCACGCCCGCCGAGTTTCGCGAGTGGCTCGAACGGAATCATGACACTGCCAGTGAATTGATGATCGGATTCCACAAAAAGTCGTCTGGAAAGAAAAGTATCACGTATCCGGAGGCTCTAGATGAGGCGCTGTGTTTTGGATGGATCGATGGAGTGCGAAAGAAGTTGAATGAAACGAGTTATACGCAGCGTTTCACACCACGAAAGCCAAACAGCATCTGGAGCAACATCAATGTCAATCACGTCGAGCGATTGAAGAAAGAAGGACGAATGCACTCGTCGGGACTCGCAGCATACGAGCGGCGGGATCCGAAACGAACAGGAATCTATTCATTTGAGAATGAGCCGATTAAGCTTGCGCCCGATTACGAGAAGAAATTTCGTCAGAACAAAAAGGCGTGGCAGTTCTTTCGAGGAGCAACCTGCGTACTACAAGAGACTGATGATTTTTCGAATCGATGAGCCGGAAAGAAAGAAGAGACTCGTCTTCGTCGCCTCGATCAACTCATTGAATGTTCCGCGAACGGACACAGAGTCGGGTTGCTCACTGGGAAAGAGGAGCCACAAAAGGCACAAAAAAGGCCACAAAAATAATTTTAGAATGGCTGATCTGCTAGTAAATCTTCTGAAGCTGCCGGCGTTCGAGGAGTCCGAGGAATTCAATGTTCGACGTGCGCAGCCGTTTGAATTGACGGCCGTGCGGGGCTTTGTCGAAACCCATTTTTCCACGAGTTGGGCTGATGAGATCTCGATCGGTTTCGCGCGGCAACCTGTTTCCGTTTACATCGCTACGATTCAACGTGAGATCGTAGGATTCTCGGCGTGCGAATGCGCACGCCGCGGATTCTTTGGTCCAACAGGTGTTGTCGAAGCCGCACAGCATAAGGGCATCGGCAAAGCTTTGTTGCTCGCTGCTCTTTGGGGCTTGCGAGAGATGGGTTACGTTTACGGAGTCATCGGCGCCGCAGGTCCGGTGGATTTCTATCAGAAGACAGTTGGTGCGATTATTATTCCCGACAGCGAGCCTGGGATTTACGTCGATTTGCTAAAGAAATGAACATTCCACCCGGCCCAAAGGGCGGGCTGATCATGGGCGTGATGCGCGACTTTAATCGCGACACGCTCGGGTTTGTTACGCGCTGCCGAGATTACGGCGACGTGGTGCACACCAGATTTCTTTACGTCCATGCTTACTTCCTCTACAACCCGCGTGATATCGAGTCGCTCCTGACAACCAACGCGAAAAGTTACATAAAAGCACGGTCGCTTCGATCGCCATTCTTTTATCGTCTGGTGGGCAATGGATTAGTGACAAGTGAAGGCGACTTCTGGCGACGCCAGAGACGTTTGGCCCAACCAGCGTTTCACCGCCAGCGAATCAGCTCGTACGGCGACGTGATGGTCCAGTATGCAGAACGCGCCATGGCGGGCTGGAAAGATGGTGAGCACCGAGACATCGCGCGCGACATGACGCGTCTCACGCTCGAGATCGTCGTAAAGACCCTCTTCAATTCTGACGTTTCCAACGACGCCGATCACATCGGCCAGATACTGACGATGCTCGTCAAGCCGTTTGCATCGCAGGCAACGGTGAAATGGATCCTCGACAATCGCCTGCCCACGCCCGGACACCGGAGATATTTCAACGCTGTCAGTGAAATCGATCGCATCGTGTTCCGGATCATCGCCGAGCGCCGCGCGAGTGGCTACGACGAAGGCGACCTGCTTTCGATGTTGTTAGAAGCCCAGGACGAAGACGGTACGCAGATGAGCGACGCGCAACTGCGGGATGAAGTGATGACATTGTTTCTCGCGGGACATGAAACGACGGCGCTTGCGTTGTCGTGGAGTTGGTATCTCCTCGCGACTCATCCGGACGCGGAGAAAACGTTTCATGCAGAACTCGATGAGGTGCTTGGAGGTCGGGCGCCGTCTGTTTCGGATCTGCCGAATCTGAAGTACACGGAGATGATTACGAAGGAAACGTTGCGATTGTACCCGCCGGCGTACGCCGTCGGTCGAGAGGCGATCGAAGAGACGGAGATCGGAGGGTTTCGGGTGCCGAAAGGAACTCAGCTCTTCGCGTTTCAATGGGTGACGCATCGCGATCCGCGTTACTTCGATGAGCCGGACGCGTTTAGACCTGAGCGCTGGGAAAACAGTGAGCAGGTACCGAAGTACGCGTACTTCCCTTTCGGTGGTGGCCCGAGACAGTGCATTGGAAATTATTTCGCGATGATGGAGGTCGTGCTGTTGCTGGCGACGATCGGGCAGAAATTCAGGTTTGCACTCGATCCCGCGCATACGGTTGAGGTGCTGCCTGTGTTGTCATTGCGACCTAAGGACGGGATCAAAGTAATAGTAAAAAAACCATCCACAGATTACACAGATTGATTCGCGTAATCTGTGGATTTGGATGGTTTTCACTCCATTGCTCTCACGAGGCGTCCCCATTCTTCGAGAGTAAGTGTTTCAGCTCTTCGTTTCAGATCAATCTCGGCTTTGCATAATACGATGCTCGCGCCGCCGTTACGTTTGAGCACGTCCTGCAAACGACCAGACGCATGACGAAGATTGTTCAGGATAGTCTTCCGCTTCTGCGCGAACCCGGCACTCACAGTCTGCCACAGTAATTCCTCGTCCTTCACTTCGATTGCGATCCGCGGGCGAAACTTTAAACCCATCACACTGCTCCAAACTTTCGGCGGCGGTCGAAACGCGCCGGGAGCGACGTCGAAGAGTTTCTCGGCTTCGCAGTAAGCTTCAACCAGCACTGAGATGAAACCACGATCCGTTGTGCCTGCGGCCGCGAGCACGCGCTCGACTACCTCCCGCTGAAGCATCAAAACCATGTCGTTGAGACACGCGCGTTGTGCGATGAGCCGTTGCAGGATTGCTGTTGAGATGTTGTAGGGTAAGTTCGCGACGACCCGCGCGGAGGGTGCAGGCAGGATCTCTGCACAAAAATCCGTCGTCAACGCATCGGCCATTACCAGCCGGAAGTTTGGTAAGCCTGCAAAACGTTCACTCAGCAGCGGCGCCAGCTTCGAGTCAAACTCCACCGCAATCACTTGACTCGCACTTTCGACAAGTGCAGATGTCAGCGCGCCCGTGCCTGGTCCGATTTCAACGATGGTCTCTCCGGGTTTAGGCGCGAGGGCTTCGATGATGCGCTGAATCGTGCGCTGGTCTCTGAGGAAATGCTGGCCCAGGCGCTTGGAGGGATAAGGTTCTTCTGAAGAAGGCTTCATCCGCCGGTCATCTATTGCGTGGCGGGTATCCCGTAACTTCAATGTCTTTGCCGCGCTGCGTCACTGTGACGTTTTCGAGTTCGAGCGCGTTCGACATCGTCTCAACACCTCGCCCGCCTACAGCGCTCGGAGCATCAGTGCCGCCAACGATCTTTGGCGCGATGAAAAACGTCACCTTATTCACGAGACCCGCATCCACAAACTCCCCGGCAACAGTGGCGCCGCCTTCAACCAGCACGCTTTGAATCGAACGGCTTCCGAGTTCTGTTAACACTGCGCGCAAATCGGACTCACCGAACAGAATCACCGGTACTTCAGAAGCAGTGGTGGCTAATTGCGAATCAGGAGAAAGCGCATCCGCAAGTACCACGCGAACCAGCGGACGTCGCCGCGGCAAACCTGATCGGTCCGTAAGCGATGGATCGTCAGTCATCGCCGTTCCTGCGCCGATAAGAATGGCATCGTTCTGGTGACGCAACTCGTGCGCACGCGCACGCGCTTCTGGTCCAGTAATCCAATGAGAATCGCGTGTACGGGTCGCGATCTTTCCATCGAGCGAGACGGCGAGCTTCAAATGAACGAACGGCAAGCCAGTCGACATGAAGTGCAAATAAGCTTCATTGACGCGCGCGGCTTCATCTTCAAGCAAACCGGTCTCAACACTGATCCCTGCCGCTCGAAGGTGCGCGAAACCCCTGCCTGACACCTTCGGGTTCAGATCCTCGATCGGCGCTACGACTCGCTTAATACCGGCTGCTAACAGTGCATCAGTGCAAGGTGGTGTGCGGCCGCGATGAGCATGAGGCTCCAGTGACACGTACGCCGTGCCACCGCGAGCGAGTTCGCCCGCCTGTTCGAGCGCGATGGTTTCAGCGTGTTTGACCTCTTCAAAAACATAGAAACCTTCACCAACGATCTCGCCATGCGCACCCACAATAACACAACCAACCAATGGCCCAGGACTTACTAAACCAACACCTTTCGTCGACAGCTCGAGCGCACGAGCCATCATGCGACGGTCGGTCTCAGTCCAGGTTGTTGGTTCAGTTAAAATCGTCGCCATCGAAATCTGTTTCAACGCAAAGGCGCAAAGTCGCAAAGTCGCAAAGTTCAATTAAATTCTTCTTTGCGCCCTTGCGCCTTCGCGTCGAAAATCATTCTCAATTTCCAAACAGGCCGTTCACATACAGCTGTGGATCGAAGACAACCAGATCGTCAACCTTCTCGCCAATCCCCGCGTAGCGAATCGGCAAGTTGAGTTCTTTTGCAATCGCGACGGCGATTCCGCCTTTTGCAGTGCCGTCGAGTTTCGTCAAAACAATTCCCGTGACGCCCGCAACCTTGAGGAACTGTCGCGCCTGTTCGAGCCCGTTCTGTCCAGTCACAGCATCGACGACGAGCAACGTTTCGTGCGGCGCACCCTCCACCTCGCGAGCCGCAACGCGTTTCATCTTCTCCAGCTCCGCCATCAGATTCGACTTCGTATGCAGACGTCCAGCCGTGTCGACAATCAAAACTTCCGAACCGCGTGCTTTCGCTGCCTTGAGCGAGTCGAAAAGCACTGCGGCCGGATCGGTTCCCTGCTTCTGCTGAATCAGCGGAACGCCCGTACGCTCAGCCCAGATCGCAAGTTGGTCCGACGCTGCCGCGCGAAAAGTATCAGCCGCACAGATTAGCACGTCGTTGCCTTCAGCCTTGATGCGCTGCGCGAATTTCCCGATCGTCGTCGTTTTTCCGACACCGTTAACGCCGACGATCATCATCACGTAGGGCGAAACACTCTCCGGAACGGTCGTTTCCGAAGCAACTCCCTCACGTTCAGAAGCCTGAAGGATCTTCAACAACTCCGTCTTGATCGCTTCTTTCAATGCATCGAGATCGTTGATCTGTTGGCGAGCAATGCCGCGACGCACGGTCTCGAGAATATGGAGGGTCGTGGGAACTCCGATGTCTGCCGCAATTAGAACTTCCTCGAGTTGGTCCAACAACTCGTCGTCAATCTGTTTACGCCCTGCGAAGACGGTGTCGAGTTTGTCAGATAGCGACTCGCGAGTGGCAGCAACGGCACGACGAAACCGCGCCGAAAACTCCTGCTCGAGTGCCGCTTCCTGCGCTTGAAGCTGCTCCATCGAGAGGTTAAGCCCGAGTACGGAAGTGGCAAACGGCGATCGTGTTGCTGGAACTTGAGGTTCCTCTTCGACGGTTGATGCTGGTGGTTCGACTACTGTCGGAGGTGGCTCCGGTTTGACTTCGGCGGGTTCGTTTAAACGCAGCGACACAAAGTCATCTTTTTTTCTTCTCCAAAAAAGTCCCATGTGGCGTCGATTATAAACAAACCGACACCGATTACATATCAGGCAGGCAAAGACTCTTTTATCGGAGTAATCTGTGGAATCTGTGGATTAGCCGGCGGCGTTCCGGGCTTACGCAGCTTGACCTGTCCGGGCTTGATTTGGCCTTCTTTGCAAGCGTCAGAGAACGCGGCCACAACAACGGGGTCGTATCGAGTGCCGACAAAACTCTCGATACGCGCGAGCGCGTCTTCAAACTTCATTGCCTTCTGATAGGGACGGTCGGTGGTCATCGCATCGAAGGTGTCAGCGACGGCGACGATCTTGCCCATCAACGGGATCTCATCGCCCTTCAAACCCTGTGGATAACCCATGCCGTTGACCATCTCGTGATGCATGTACATGCCCGGCAGAAATTCTTTCATCGCCGGAATCTGCGACATGATCTTGTAGCCCTTCTGCGGGTGCCCCTTCATGATCTCGTACTCTTCGTCGGTGAGCGCCGCGGGCTTCTTGAGAATCTTGTCGTCAATCGAGATCTTGCCAACGTCGTGCAGCAGCGCGCTGATCCTGATCTTCTCCACTTCTTCATCGGAAAGACCGAGTCGCTGCGCAATTGCCATCGAGAAACGCGATACGCGTTCCGAATGACCGCGCGTGTACGGATCTTTGCCGTCGATCGCCGCTGCGAGTGCTTTCACTGTTCCGATAAACAGTTGGCGGTTTTCCTCCGCAGATCTTTGCAAGTCGCCGATGAACCGCTCGATCTGGTCGGTCATTATGTTGAATGAATTACCGAGATCGCCGAGTTCTGTGCGGCTCTTCACCTCGATGCGTTTGGAGAAGTCGCCTGACGCAATGCGATGAGCACCGCCTGCAAGTTCCTGCACGGGATTAGTCAACTTCTTCGCAAAGAAGATTCCGAACAATGTCGTCAGCAACGCAGCAATAAAACTGATCCACAACACTTGCCAGCGCATGTCGGCGACTGACGCAAGCGCAGCAGCTTCATCCTGAATCGAGATCACGCCGAGTCGTGCGCTTTTATCAAGCTCCGCTGTCGCGTATGAACCGAGCATATCGACGGTCCGGCCATCGCGAACCGCGGAGAATGGCGCGAGTGCTGATTGCACCTGAGCGCCTGACTCCTGCCAGTCTTGCACGACTTTCAGATCAGTCATTTCTTTCTCGGAAAAAGCGACGCTCTCTTCCGGGTGGGCGACTGCGCGTCCGTTCTGGTCCACCACAAAGACTACGGGCAAACCGGCGTCGAGCAGCTCGTCGCTCACTCTTCGAGGTCGGTTGCTGAACCGCATTAAAAACTTCCTGAAACGAAACGATCGCAACCACTGCCGCAACCACGTCCTGATTGTTTGCGCCACCGAGAACCGGTTCAGCAATCGTCAGCGCCATCTCCTGTGCGGAGCGAATGACCTGGGGTCGGCTCACCACGGTTCCACGACCACTCATGCGCGCCAGCACTTCACTCACGCGCGCGTCGACTTCTTCAAGGTCAATCACCTCAGGTTGGAAAGCGCGATGAAGTGTGCCGTCGACAGGCCAGAGAGCGAGGGCGATGAGGTTCGGGTCTTCCTGGAGTGTTTTCTGTAGCCGTTCATTATAACCACTGTCGCCGAGTGCCTGGATTCCACCCGAAATCTCGAAGGCTCGCGCGAGCCCGGTCACGACGTCGCGATATCGCTGACCGTAGAGTTCGATCTGGCGCGCCTTATCCTGCACAAGTTGAGCCTGGTAGCGGCCCTCGATGGACCTCAGTTCGGCGGCGCTGCGGCCGGAAAGAACAAAGCCGGCGAAGGCGAGCGGAAGTAAGCCCACCAGGAGCAGCACTCCGAGAACTATGTACAGGAGACGGATTCGTCCGAGTTTTTCGAGCATTTTTACGTCTGACGGTAAGGCTACTCTATTGGCAGGCGAGTCGTTGCGCGGCCTCGGCTATTATTGTCGAGGCCTGAAGCGGGTGTCAACGTGTTTTAACGGCGGATTTTCAACGCAAAGGCGCAAAGGCGCCGAGGAAACCCTTCTTCCTTTGCGGCTTTGCGCCTTTGCGTCACAATTTATCGGCTTCCTTGACCTGAGCAGCGTCTAACCCGCTGAACCTTAAGGCGGCCCTGTTGACCGAGAATGGAAACTTTGGGTAACGACGAGCTCATTGTAGAGCGTGCCCTAACGGGCGATGCCGAGGCTTTTGGCGAGATTGTGCGGCGCTGGGAGCGTCGGATTTTTGCGCTGACTTACGGGATGTTGGGCCGCGAGGAAGATGCGCGCGACGCGACTCAGGAGACGTTTCTCGCGGCTTTCCGCAACTTGCGAGGCTTTCGCGGCGAGGCAAAGGTCTCGTCCTGGCTGCACCGGATTGCGGTCAACCAGTGCATCTCGCGGCAGCGGCGCACGAAGGTCCGAAGCGAGTCGGCGCTCGATGATGAACAGGAAAAGCAGGCGGGCAGGTTTACGACGCCGCTTCGTTTTTCGCCGGCGCGTGTCGCCGAGGGTCGCCAGCAGACGATGGCAGTGCGTCGCGCGGTAAACAGCTTGCCCCATCGAATTGCGGCAGGTTGTGGTGATGAAGGAATTTGAGGAACTTACGTTTCGGGAAATTGCAGATGTACTCGACCTGCCGTTGAGCACGGTGAAGAGCCGCCTCTACACGGCTTTGAAGCAGCTGCAAATGCGGCTACAGAAGTTTGAAAGCGGAAATTAGGATGAACGAAATGAACAACTCTCCCAGTTGTGAACGCGGCTCCGATTTGATCGCGTTCCTTTATGGCGAAGCGAATGAGAGCGAGAGGCGCGATTTCGAGCTGCATTTGCAGGCGTGCGCTGGTTGCCAGGAGGAAGTCGCTTCGTTCGGGATCGTGCGTGAATCGATTACGGCGTGGAGAGACGAAGCATTGTCAGGTTTCGTTTCCACGCCACTGCCGGCTACTGCTATAAAGAAATCTGCGCTCGCTGCTTTGCGACAATTCTTTGATCTGTCGCCTTTGTGGTTAAAAGGCGCGACTGCCTTTGCAGCTATCGCACTCTGTGTCCTTGCAGCATTCGCACTTAACAGAACCGAACGCGGTAGCGTCGGGTCAGTCGCAGGAAAAGGCGACGCAATTTACACGCAGCACGACGTCGATCGCATCGTGAAAGACGCCCTGGCAAAACACACAAGCTCCCCACAGCCTCAGCCAGCTCCACAAGAGCAAGTCATCGTTGCGCAGTCGCCAAAACCGAAGCGAGTTCCAGCGCAGCGCGAGTCTGCGAAGAGCCGCCGGCCGTTAACGCGCTCCGAGCGTGAACAACTTGCTGCCGACCTTCGGTTGCTTTCGACTGACGATGAAGCCGGTCTCAACTTACTTGGGGATCGCATCAACCAGTAATCATGTTAGAGGTAAAAATGAGAAGATTCATCACTCTGTTCGCGGTAGTTCTGTTGCTCACAGTTGTTACCCCGGTCTTAGCCACGCAGGATCCGGCGCAGGAGTTTCCGGCCGACCCGATTGAACAACTCCGCCTCACGCCCGAACAGCGCCAGCGAATTCGAGTCATCCTCGAGCAAAACAAACCTGAGAGGCAGAGCACTAACCGAAGAGTGCGTGAGGCGAATGTTGCCCTGGATCAAGCGCTGGACACCGACCCGGTTAATGAAAGTGTTATCGAACAGCGACTAAATGAGCTCGCAGCGGCGCAAACGGCGCAGTTGCGAATGAGAATTGAGACAGAAATCAAAATTCGTCGCGAATTGCGGCCCGAACAGTTAGCTACCCTGCGGCGTCTACGCCTCCAAATCAGAGATGTGATGGCCCCTCAACGGCCCGTCAACACCTTCACCCAACGTCCTCGCCGGAACATCCGCCGGCCCTAGCAAGAATCTTCTCTGCTCAATCTCGCAGAGTTGTAATTACGGGCGTCACCCCACAAACAAACTTACTTGACGCCCTGCGTACTATTTGCGCATGATAGGCCGCTCTTCTAAACGCGCAGTCCTAAAACTACTTAACGCTCTGCTGCAACCTAAAGAGTTGGTCTAATTAGCTCTCCATGAACTTTGCTACGCGCGCCCTGCTCGAGCTGCAAGAGACGACGATTCTAGCCGCTCGCGCTTTCCGTGGTATCTTCAAAAAACCTCGTTACATCCCGGAAACCATCGCCCAGATGGACGCCATCGGCGTCGGCTCGCTAACGATCATCATACTCACCGGTTTTTTCACCGGCGGCGTTCTGACTGTACAAACTTTTCCAACGTTGAAGGCCTATGGCGCTCAGTCGCAGACGGGATACCTCGTCGCTGTTTCACTCGTGCGCGAATTGGGACCCGTGTTGTGCGCATTGATGGTAACGGGACGGGTCGGCTCCGCAATATCCGCAGAGCTAGGATCGATGGTCGTATCGCAGCAGATCGACGCGATGCGCGCTCTCGGCACCGATCCGATTCGCAAGCTCGTCATGCCTCGTTTAGTAGCTCTATTGGTGAGTCTGCCTCTGCTGACCGTGCTCGCCGACGTGCTGGGTATCTTCGGCGGCTGGGTTACAGCAGTCATGCTCTATTCAGTCTCTTCAAGCGTCTTCATCTCCGCCGTGCGCGATGGCATTACGACTGACGATCTGATCGGCGGCGTAGTTAAACCGATCGTGTTTTCGTTGATCATCGGCACCATTGCTTGCCGCCAGGGGCTCAGCACTGAAGGAGGCACAGTCGGCGTCGGCCGCTCAACCACGCGAGCTGTGGTTATGGCGTCCATCATCGTGATTATTGCCGATTACTTTCTCGCTAAAGCGCTTCAGGTTATCCTAGGAACCACGTAATTCACATGGCAGCCGGAATACACAACACCGCAGAAACAATCAGCGAAAACGCCGCGGAATCGACTTTTCAGGAAATAGACGATCGCGGTCGCGCGATACCGGCGATCGAGTTTCGCAACGTCGTGCTCGCCTTCGACGACAAAGTGATTCTCGACAATCTCAGTCTCAAAGTGATGAAAGGTGAGACGAAGATCATCCTCGGTGGTTCCGGCGGTGGTAAGTCGACGATCATCAAGCTTGTGTTGGGCCTGCTCAAACCCGACGCCGGAGAGGTGTTGGTTGACGGAGAAGACATCACTAACTATAGCGAAGACCAGATGATGAGTGTTCGCAAAAAGATCGGCATGGTGTTTCAGGAGGGCGCACTCTTCGATTCGCTGTCGGTTTACGACAATGTCGCGTATCGCTTGCACGAACAGGGTGTGCCGGAAGATGAAGTAGAGCCGGAAGTGCGCCGCATGCTTCGGTTCGTAAATCTCGAAGACGCGATCGATAAGATGCCGATAGAACTGTCAGGCGGAATGCGCCGGCGCGTCGGAATCGCTCGAGCGCTGATCGGCGATCCGAAGATTGTGCTGTTTGACGAACCAACTGCCGGTCTCGATCCGCCGACAGCGCGAACGATCTGTGAGCTCGCAATGAAGTTGCGCGACCTCGAAGACGTGTCGTCAATCTTTGTAACTCATGAGATGAACAACCTGCACTACATCTGTTCCGAGTACGCGGTAGTTGATGAAGACGGCAAAGTCGTCTTCGAGCGAGAGGGCGAGCGGCTGTGTCTCATCAACAGCAAGGTGATGATGATGCGCACGGGCAAAGTCATATTTAGCGGAACAGACGAAGCGCTGCGCCGTTCAGAGGATGCTTACATTCAGAAGTTTCTGCGCGGACATTAAATAAGGAATGAGGGAAATGCCATGCCTCGATCAAAAGCGACTATAAGCTTCAGACAGGTAAGAGTTGGTCTATTCGTGCTCATCGCGATAGGCGTGCTGATCTTCTTAGTGCTCAACGCTTCCGGCGATATCAATCCGTTCAGCAGGAAGTTGCACTTGAGAGCGCGCTTTGTCGATGCCAATGGTTTGCGCGACGGTTCTGAAGTGCGACTCGCGGGCGTGCGTGTAGGCAAGGTGGAACGAATTGTTTTGCTGGAGCCCTCGCCGGTTCCAAATGCTCCGCGCGTCGAGGCGCAGATGACGATCGACGCTTCGATTGATGGCCGTCCGGCAAACGAGCGCATTCGCACCGACTCACAGGCGCAGCAAGGATCACCCAGTCTGCTTGGAAACGAGATGCTGATCAACATCACGCCTGGATCAGCGGTGGGCCAACCGGTCCAGGATGGAGCGATCCTGCCCTCGTCCTCGTCAAATACGGTAAATGACTTCGCGACTTCCGGAACCGATCTGGCCCAGCGTCTGAGCAAGTTGTCAGACGAGATCAGCGGCATCGTGCAGGAAGTGAAGGAAGGCGAAGGAACTGTCGGCCGGCTGTTCACTGACGAAGCTCTTTACAACAACTTGAATGCGACGATTCGCGAAACTGAAGACGTGATGAAGGAGCTCAGGTCGGGCAAGGGTTCGGCAGGACGATTCATCAACGATCCCGCGCTCTATAACAACGCGAATGAGATCGTGATTCAGATGAAAGCCATTGCCGACGATCTGCAAGCTGGTCGAGGCTCGGCTGGAAAGTTTCTCAGGGATGACGAGTTCTACGTTCGCATCAATCGTACTGCCGAACGACTCGACAAATCGGTCGATTCAATCAACCTATTAATCGCAGACGTCAACGCCGGACGCGGCACACTCGGCAAGCTGATTCGCGACGAACAGATCTACAACGACGCCCGGGCCGCGATCGCGCGCTTCAACACCACTGCCGAACGCATCGACAACCTTGTCGCCGCTGCCCAACGCGGCGAAGGCACCGTCGGCCGGCTTCTCAACGACGACGCACTCTATACAAACGTTAATCAACTGTCTTCAGAGGGCGTGAAGATGCTCTACGACTTCCGCCAAAACCCGAAGAAGTACCTGACGATCAAGTTCGAGCTGTTTTGAGATTTTCTTTGTGTCTCTGTGTCTCTGTGGTTGTTTTATTACCACCGAGACACAGAGACACAGAGGTTACGCAGAACCTCGCGCCCCCCATGCGACGATATTGGATAACAGCATTCGTAGTATTAGTGTGGCTTCCCGGCATGGTTAAGGCCCAGGGCGAAACCATTCCAATTATCGATGCTCACACCCACACTTCCTTTACCGGCGGCATTGAGCCCACCACAGGCCGGCCCAGGACGATGGACCAATACTTTAAAGAATGGCGCGAGGCGGGGATTGTCGGCGCTGTGGCCCACACGACTGCGGATGGAGGAAACTTTCAGGACCTCGCGAGCCGCAACGTTATCTATTGCGGTGGTGTTGGCGATCGTGTCGATCTCAAAAGAATCGAGGATGGGTTGAAGTCGAGGCAGTACAAGTGCCTCAAGATCTATTTGGGATACACGCACCGATACGCTTATGACCGGCAGTACGAACCGGTTTACGCTTTAGCGCAAAAGTATGATGTGCCGGTTGTCTTTCACACGGGAGATACTTATTCAAAAACCGCGAAACTAAAGTATGCCGATCCGCTGACTGTCGATGAAGTTGCAGTGGACCATCCGAGAGTCACGTTTGTGATCGCTCACTGCGGAAATCCGTGGATTGAATCGGCGGCTGAGGTTGCTTACAAAAATCCAAACGTCTATTTGGAATGTTCGGCAATGCTCACCGGAGATCTCGATCAAGCACCGAAGGACAAGGTTGAAGCTTACGTGGTTAAACCGATTGCGTGGGTGTTTGGCTATCTGGAAGATCCGAAGAAGTTAATGTTCGGCACCGACTGGCCACTGGTCTCGATGAAACCTTACGTCGAAGCTTACAAACGCGCCATTCCGAAGGAGCATTGGAAAGCTGTCTTTCACGACAACGCGGTGCGCGTGTTCAAGCTACAGCCACAAAAAGCACAAAAATGATGCTTGTGCTCTATCGTGGCGACGTGGACCGCGAAGAGCCGAGTTGTTTCAACAACTCGCGCACGGCGGCGTCGAGTTGGGAGTCGCGGTTTGTCAGCGTTTCGCCGATTGGACGCGTGACTTCGACATCGACGGGACGAGGGTTGCGTTCCATGTTTGTCCCATCGTTCGCGGTGATCTTCATGCGCGGTAGACGAAATGAAGTGCCGTCGATCAACGATTGACCCCAAGTGTAGATGATCCAGCCGGCCGTGGGTTCGCCGACGACCTGGCCCAGTCGCAACGTGCGGTAGCCTTCCGTGAAGTCCTCGGCGTCAGACAAAGAATGCTGGTTTGTGACAAGGATTGTTGGACGGTTCAGCGCGCGTTGGCCCAGGACCGTGCGAGCAGGTGTGCCGCTTAAGCCGCGTAACGTCATCGTCAGATAACCGCGACGCGCGAACACATCTATCGCGTAAACGTTTACGAACCCGCCACTGTTGTTGCGAATATCAATCACCACTCCATCTTTCGCATAGTTCTCTGCGTCGAGATCGATGTGTAACTGATTGAGCGACGCAGTGCTCATGTCGAACATGTGCGCATAGCCCAGCCGGCCGTTGCTGGCCTTCGCCACGTACTCACGATTTCGTTCAACCCATTGCCGGTAAAGCAGCCCACGTTCAGTGCCGCCGTTAACTGGCCGCACCACAACCTCGCGCTTCGTCGAACCATCAGACGTAACAGTTAAACTAACTCGACGCCCGATCTTGTAGTTCAACGTCTCATCAAGATTTGTGGTTTGATCGATCGTGCGACCGTCAACAGCTAAAAGATAGTCACCGGCCTTTATCGTTCCAGCAATCGCAGCGGGACTGAGGCCGATCACTTCTGTGATACGCAAACGCCCGCTCGTCTCATACTCTTGCCTTTCAAATCGAAGACCGATTCGTCCAGTAGTTGGCTGGTTTCCAGTTTGCGGCGCTCCGGCGCCAAGGTGCGACGCATTGAGCTCGCCGACCATCAAATTCAACAAGCGACGCATCTCGTCGGGTGTGCGCGCTCCGGCGATCAAAGGCTCGTACTGCGCACGCACGCCTTGCCAGTTCACACCGTGAAAATCAGAATCGTAAAAGAAGTCGCGAATGTAGGACCAACCCTGGCGAAACATCTCCATCTTCTCGCGTGAGAAGTCAACGTCCATCTCCGCGGTGACGGCGAGCGGCCGCGATCGTCCTTCGAGATTCACCACTCCGATACGGCCATTCTCGATGAAGAATATCTCTTTGCTGTCAGGCGAAAACTGGGCCCAACGCTTGAAACCCGAAGTCGACGTCAATTGTTTTGCAACTGCCGGTTCGCGCGCCAGCTCATCAAGAGAGTAAATGTAAATGTTCGCCTGGTTCGCAGCGTTTGCGACCACAGCCAGCCACTTACCATCCGGACTGATCGTCTGGTAATTCACGTCGAGACCGATCGGCAAGAAGCTCAGGCGACGACGGATGTCTTCGAACACGACCTGAACCGGCTTTGGACCAGGGCGCTTCTCTTCAGCAGGCGATGCTGACGGAACGGGCGAAGGCGCCGGAGTTTCAACAGGATCGGACTCGGACGCGGCTCCGGTCGATTCGAAGGAGTTAGGTTTCGTGGCGTCTCCTCGCGAAACAGATCTCTAAACTGATCTTCTCGGAAACGCGGCGTGCGTGGAATCAGGTCGACACGTGCCAGTTGACTGCTCTCAGTTCGTTGACCTGTATCGAACAACATAAACGCGCCGTCAGGACTCCACGAAACCGAGTTGCTGAACACGTTCGCGAGAAAACTCGCCGGGACGTCCTGCTCCACCTTCAACTGAAACGATGTTCACGTTCTTAAACTGATTGTCACCGACCGGAAGGTAGGCCAGCCATTTGCTATCCGGCGACCAGGTAAACGGACGATCGGAGATCAATGGCGCGCGTTCGAAATATCCGCTCGCCACCACACGCTCGGTCTTCGCCGCCATGTCCATGACGCGGAGTTCTTTCGCGCCGCGAATGAACGCGAGCAATTTGCCGTCTGGTGAGAAGCGCGGCGTTGAATCACCGGCAGCGTCGCGAGTCAGTTGAGTCTCGGTATTGGTTGTGAAGTCGTACAGAAACAGGTGTGGGATCGCATCGCGCTCCGAAACGTAGACGAGGCGGCGGCTATCAGGCGACCATGCGAGTTGATACTCTTCGGCGTAACTGTTTGAGACGCGCGCAGCATCACCACCATCGGTTGCCGATGCAGCGAATACTTCCCCTCGCACGACAAACGCGACCTTCTTGCCGTCAGGTGATAACTGCAACTCAGCAATCTGATCGCTGAGCCTCACACGCTCGATGCCTGGACCAGGCGACGCTCCTCGCCGCGTAATCGCTACTTCAGCGGCTTTGCCACTTTCCGTATCGAGTTTCCAGATCGCGAAGTTGTGTTCGAAAACGATTTCGCGGCCGTCGTACGAAATGCTGGGCCACAACACGCGCCCGTCAGTAAAGTTTGAAACACGACGAGCGTCGGATCGTAAAGGCGTGATGGTCCAGATATTTTGCGCGCCGTTCTTGTTACCGGAATCGGCGCGATCTGAAACGTAAAAGAGGCTGCGACCGTCAGCACTCCACATGGGCCACAGTTCTTTCGCGCCGCGCGACGTCACTTTTTCATAAGTGCCGGCGGCGCCTTCGAACGAACGGAGCAGCCACAGTTCTGATTCGTCGATGTGGCTGTGTCCGTTGCGCCACCACTGTCCCGAGGCGATGCCTCGCGCTGAAAAGGCGATGCGTCTTTCCGTCAGGCGATGGAACGCCGTAGAACTCATTGGTGTAACGATCGGCGCTGACGAACATCGGCGTGCCACCATTCGCGCTTACGCGAAACAGATCGTTCAGACCACCGACGTCGCGGCTCGTAGAGGAGAAGTAGATCCAGCGGCCGTCGCGCGACCAGCCATCGAGTTGATCGAGACCATCGTCGAAGGTCAGACGCTTTAGCTCGCCGGTCGCGAGTGTCAACACATAGATGTCCCCATTGCCGGTGCGAGATGAAATGAAGGCGAGTTGGCGGCCGTCAGGCGAGTAGAGCGGACGTGCTTCGTTGGCTGCATGCGAGACGAGCAATGCTGCGACTCCGCCAGTCGCGGGAACCGTCCAGATGTCGCCGCCCGAGACGAAAGCGATCTCTTTGCGGTCGGGCGAGAGGGATGGCTCGGTGAAGTACGGACGTGGTTCAGGTCTTTGCTGACCGAAGACACTGGTTACGAGAACGAATAAGAAGATTACTCTGTAGAAAGACATGCCGGGCCTCCGATAAACCATCCACAGATTACACAGATTTTGCTTGATCATCTGTGTAATCTGTGGATGGATTGACTATTCCAAATGCTCTCACGGGAAACGTGCCAAACTGCCGAACTTTAACGGGCACTGCAAAGAACTTGAAACCAGTGTCAGGAAGATCTCCGAGCCCGCACAGATGCTCCACGATCGGAATATCGTGACCCAGCAGAACTGAGTGCGCGGGTCTGTTACCGTCTGAAGTCGCATCGATGTTGAATGAGTCGATGCCGACTAAAGCCGCCGCGTTCTTCGCGAGATAGGTGGCGGCGCCTTCGGTGAGAAACGGGTGCTTGCCGCTCGAGTATTCTTCCGTCCGCCAGTGCTTGTCCCAGCCGGTATGGACCAGCACCGCTTTGTCCTTCACGTCAATGTCACTAAAGCTCTGCTCCGTGATTGCAGGATCTTCACTGTTGAGACAGCGCACGTACAATGCCGTCGAGGTTTGCGATCGAAGACAGGTCGAGTGCCGCGAGATCCTTCCCTCGCGCATATCGATGATACGGGCTGTCGAGATACGTGCCCGTATTCGCGACCATCTCGATCTTGCCGATATGGAATTCGGTGCCGGGAGCGTAACGAGTGCTCGAGTCTTCGCGACTCAGATAGTCGCTAATCACCGGCGCCGGAAGACCTTTGTAAGTGATCATTCCATGCTCTATCGTGTGCGACACATCAACTAAGTAAACTTTTGCTCATCCTTTGTGCTTCTTTTGAACTAAAACCTGAAAACTCGACGCCATGCCACCGGGCAGGATCATCTCGCGCGCGCTGGTACTGAGAGTCAGTTTTTCTGCGTCCGTCTGAGCGTTGCCAAGCATCAACTCCAACTCTTCGAGTAATCCTTCTTTCAAAAGAAACTTATCCTGACTGGCAAACTCGATCACTTTGAACCCCGAGGCCTTCCTGACCTGCGTCCAGTTGATCGTCGTGGTTAAGTCGCACTCGCCAGGTTGGGCCAACACGTCTTCGACGAAACCGTGTCGCAGAAATCCTCTTAAACTTCCCTGCGGCCGTCGCGCTGAGTCATAGAGCTCAGACGCCTCTTCACCATAATCAACCGTGATCAGAAAGCCTTCATCGAGTTTGCCTGCAACCTGGGCCAGCCAATCGTCGATCGCGAGATTGATCTCGATGATTTGGCCGTCAGCAAGGTCAATCGAATGCGCGCGACAATAGTCAACGAGCCGTCTCAGTCGATAATGGACCTGTGGACCAGCCAAAACTGCCTTCAGCGTCGAGCGCCACGTAAAGTTCCGCGAGTCCATCGCCATTTTTCAACACGCGATGAACTGGAAACGCGTCGAGCAACTCGTTTGAGAAGTAGATGCCGCGACGCGCAGTTACAGAGTCGAAATCAGAATAGAACTCGACGCGCGCGCCGAATTCGCCCAGCCGTTGTCTTGCCCGCTGGAGCGCGTCATCGCTTAGCTCGTAAACCAGATAGCGAGTAGCAGCAAAAACCCGCGGAAATCGATCCGCCAATGCCCGCAGAACGCTGGCCGCAAATCGACCGTCGCCAGCACCACACTCGACAATGGACCACTGCTTCCGGTCTTTGCAGCTCCTCATAGAGTTTCGCGAAATAACGAGCGAAGGTTGCGGCAAAAAGTTCGCTGCGCTCAGGACTCGTGCGATAGTCGCCTTCCCTGCCCCAGCGCTCGAGATCCGATCGTTGGTAATAGCCGCCGGCAGGGTCGTAAAGTGCCGCCCGCATCCAATCGTGAAATGTGACAGGACCTTCGCGTCGAATTAATTCTCTTAATCGTTCAGCTAGCGAAACCGGCAAGCAGAGCTTTTACCTATCGATCGGAGCGATCTTCTTTTTCCAGCAAGCGGGTTGTGTTTTCGGTAACGCTGGGCGGATTTACAAGCTCCGCCGTGTTTGGCCGTCGGCGCCAACCACCCGCCGAACGTGCCGGCGGTGGCGGCAACGCACCCATTTGAGTGTGTGGCGTAAACTGTTGCGGCACGTGCATCGGAATTGGTGGTCCATAATGCCGAACCGATTTCGGCGCGCCTTCTTCAAACAGAGCGGCGTACAACATCCTGAGTGGTCCACCGATGAAACAGAGTATCGCGGCCAGCCCTGCTAGTATTTCGAGGAAGGTACCACCGGCGAAACTGGCGAACATCCCGAGAATCGGAACAAGCACAATGCCCGAAAGCAGTAGCAACGTCCCTTGTTTGACGCCCTTGCGTCGCGGCGAGATCGGAACCGGCTCCTCGGGCGTTCGGTAAGCGGGCACGATCCCACCGGTCCCCAACAACTGAATGACACCATCCATCGGGAACCCGCAACGAGAACAGAATCTGACAGCTCCGGCAACTTGTTGCTGACCGCACTGCGGACAAAACATGGGGATTGTTCCTCGCCAAGAAGGCTGCTACGTCGGGTTAGATAATAAACCCTTGAGGGGCTTCACCGGAAATTATTTTGAACCCCGTTCAGAGTTCAACTTTAGCTTGCCGTCTAGCTTTCCAAGTCTGAAAGCTAAAGCTTGAACTCCGAACGGCGCTCAACGCTCTGCCACGGTAGTCGGCAGCAGTAACCAGAGTTTCTAGCAACAGACTTATAAGAAGCCTGCGGCTCGCCCGACGAATCTGAAATGTACTTGCTCAGCGCGCTGTCGTCGAGAATCGAATTGAATGCCCGCTGCCGCGCGAGATCCACCTCTGATAAATACTCGATTATCCGATCCGCATTCGAAAGAGTTTCCGGCAGCGTCCATTCGAAAGGATCGTCCCACAAATTAGCTGTCAGCCCGCCGCAGACTTGTTCGATTACGGCCGCACTGCGGAGAATGTTCTCACCAATGCTGGCGGCCGGTGTTCTTTGGTAAAGAAGATTTTGGGGAACGGAGTTGACCAGTTCTTTCAGACTATCGATTAAGTTGGCGAACTCACGGTCAAGAACGTTAACTATGTCGCGGTTGTCATTGGTCATATATCATTGGCCATTTATCATTTGTCATTAAGTTGAGCGATTCAAAGTCTCCTTAAATGGCAAATGATAAATGGCAAATGACATATGACCAATGACTACGCAGAAGACTAGTTCCCTCTCGTTCGTCGATCAGTTTCCTCCATCACCGTTCCATAGCTGCGACCAGCGAAGCTGAATCCGTTGTGGACGTAACCCTTCGCTCCGACGCGCGAACCGCGTGATGGAACACCGCGACGAGTTGCCACCCAAATCTTGCCGGTGCCGTCGTCGATCTCATAAGCACCCGCGCCCGGTACGCCATAACTATCGGTAACAGTCCCGGCAATTCCAATCTCTTTGCCACGATAACGATCCGGGTCCGCATTAATTTTCGAGATGTTCGTTTGACTCGGGCAGGCGGTGAGTAGCAGGGTCCCTGCTACCAAAACAGTGAAAACAGCGGCTTTTTTCAATACGAGCATTGGAATCTCCTTAGATGTTGGTCATTTCGGGAGAGTCCCTTAGATGATAGCATTGCCGATTGCCAATTGCCGATTGCCGATTTACGGATGCCTCGAGGACAGCGAAAAATCGGCAATTGGCAATCGACAATCGGCAATCACGTTACTTTCCAAACCAGCCAATGGGTCGACCCGAAAGGTCCACCCAAACACTTTTCACTTGCGTGTAAAGGTCAAGCGCGTGACGGCCCATCTCACGCCCGTAACCTGACTGTTTATAACCACCAAAGGGAGACGCTGCGTTGAACATGTTGTAGGTATTGATCCAAACGACACCCGCCTTGATCTCTTTCGCGAATCGATGCGCGCGCGTGATGTCACGCGTCCAGATTCCCGCTGACAGCCCGTAGATCGTGTCGTTTGCCTGCTTGAGCAGATCGTCTTCATCCTTAAAGCTGATTACTGACACGACAGGACCAAAGATCTCTTCCTGGGCCACGCGCATGCTGTTTTTAACTTCGCCGAAGATCGTCGGACTGAAGAAGTAGCCTTTCTGAAACGCTGCATCGAGTTGAGGTGGCTTGCCGCCCGCGACTACCGTCGCTCCTTCTTCACGCGCGATGTCAACGTAACCCTTGATCCGGTTCAATTGCTCCTCTGAAACCTGCGGGCCCATCTGCGTTGCTTTGTCCGACGGATCGCCAACAACGATCTTCCCGGCCTTGTCTGAAAGCTTGTCGAGAAACTGATCTTTGACTGACTCTTCCACGAACAAGCGTGAACCAGCACAGCACACCTGGCCCTGGTTGTAGAAGATTCCCATCATCGCACCTGCAACCGCCTGTTCGAGATCGGAATCAGCGAAAACAATATTCGGCGCCTTGCCGCCTAATTCGAGTGATACTTTGGTCAGATTCTCCGCGGCTGACTTCGCAATCAGCTTGCCGACTTCGGTGGATCCGGTGAAAGCAACTTTATCGATACCGGGATGGGCCGCGAGCGCGGCGCCGGCAGTTTCACCGTAACCGGGAACGATGTTCACGACACCTTCCGGAAATCCCGCTTCCTGAATCAACTTCGCCAACTCCATCGCGCCGACAGGAGTCTGCTCAGCAGGTTTCAGAACTACCGTATTCCCTGCCGCTAACGCAGGAGCGAGTTTCCATGCGGCCATCAGCAATGGAAAATTCCACGGAATGATTTGACCGCAGACACCGACCGGCTCCCGCAATGTGTAGTTGAACATTTTCCCTGGCACGGGAATCGTTTCGCCTTCGATCTTCGTGGCCCAACCTGCGAAGTACTCGAAGTTCTCGACCACTTGCGGCAGATCGACGTAGAGCGACTCTTTGATCGGCTTTCCGTTGTCGGCGGTTTCCAACGCGGCAAGGTCTGCGGAGTTTTGCTCGATGAGCTGCGAAAGTTTGTAAAGCAATTTGCCACGATCTCTCGCGCTCATCTTCGACCACTTGCCTTCGAACGCGCGGCGCGCGGCCGCGACTGCTTTGTCGATGTCAGCCTTGTCAGCCTCCGCAACTTCGGCAAGTTGCTCGCCTGTCGCCGGGTTTGGCGTCGAGAATGTTTTTCCGGACTCTGAATCGACCCACTGCCCGTCGATAAAGAGTTGATACTTTCGGGGAGTATTGTTTTCAGCTAATTGTGCAGATGACATTATTGCTCCTTTGAAATCCATCCACGATTGCACAGATTTCTTTCTGCTAACTGTGTACGTGGATTAAAATTCCGTCGTTCCTGAAAGAATTGGCGTAGCACGAATGGAAGAATTCCACCGTGACGATAGTAATCCACTTCGATCGGGGTATCTATTCTCAGTATGACCGGAACCTCCTCGATCGCTCCACTCGCCCGGTGAATCACAAGCGTAATTTCCTCTCGTGGCTCGATTCCGTCTTCGACACCCAACAGATCAAATCTCTCGCTGCCGTCGAGTCGCAACGAAGCAGCATTCGTATCGTCCTTGAATTGGCAAGGCAACACGCCCATTCCGACGAGATTGCTGCGATGAATACGTTCAAAGCTCTGCGCGATGACTGCTTTGACACCCAGCAAGCTGGTACCCTTCGCAGCCCAGTCTCGCGAACTTCCGGTGCCATACTCCTGACCAGCGACGATCACGAGCGGCACATTCTCGGCCTGATAACGCATCGATGCATCGTAGATACTCATGCGCTCGCCATCAGGATGATGAATGGTGACGCCACCTTCAACACCCGGCACCATCAGGTTCTTGATGCGAACATTTGCGAACGTGCCACGGACCATCACCTCGTGATTTCCACGCCGCGCGCCGTAGCTGTTGAAGTCTTTGATATCAACGCCACGCTCTTGCAGGTATAACCCCGCGGGCGACGAAGGTTTGATCGCGCCAGCCGGACTGATGTGATCTGTCGTCACTGAATCGCCGAAGATCGCGAGTGGCCGAGCGCCTTTGACGTCTGACAGAGGCTCGAGCGTGCTATGAAAATCGTCGAAGTAAGGAGGCTCGCGAATGTAAGTCGATTCCAGATCCCATTCGTAAACGTTTCCGGTGCTGCTTGGAATTTCATTCCAGAGCGGGTTTTGTTCTGCGAAGTTGCTGTAGAGCCTGCGATACGTTTCCGGATCGAAAGCCTCGCTCATGAGTTCCTTGACTTCGTCCGTCGACGGCCAGATGTCGCGAAGATAAATGTCTTCGCCATCTTTACCTGTGCCGAGCGGTTCGTTCGACAACATCGAGATCCACGCGCCCTGCGAGAGCAAAAGCAACCACGAGCGGCGGACTCATCAGGAAATTCGCCTTGATGCTTTGGTGAACACGCGCTTCGAAGTTTCGATTGCCTGATAAAACTGATGCAGCGATCACGTCGCGCTCGATTACGACCTGCTCGATTGCCGGATCGAGTGGACCAGAGTTGCCGATGCACGTGGTGCAACCATAACCGACGAGATTGAAGCCCAACTGGTTCAGATACGGCTGCAATCCGGTGCGTTCGAGATACGCTGTGACTACTCTCGATCCCGGCGCCAGAGAATTCTTCACCTTTGGGCTTACAGTGAGTCCTTTTTCAACCGCCTTCTTCGCGAGCAGTCCCGCGGCAAGCATGACGCTCGGGTTTGAAGTGTTAGTGCACGACGTAATCGCCGCAATCAAAACGTCACCGTGACCGAGAAGCTCATCGCCGGTTGGATACTCGTACTCAGGGATCTCGGCAACGCGGTCCGGCGTCGGACGGTTGTTGACCATCTCTGTTTCGGTCCAGACGTTGGTGTTTTGCGAGGTCACGTGGTTAATTGCAGCGGCCGGAACAGTTTCAGTTCGTTGTTCACCGCCGCCGACCAACTCACGCTGCCGGCTCGCTCCAAGTTTCACGTGATAGCGGGTCCAGAGTTCATCTTCGTTTTTACCGTATCCGCCCTCTGAAACAGGCCTCACCATCAGTTCGTTGAACTGATCCTTGAGCGCAGCGAGTTCGATTCGATCCTGCGGACGTTTTGGACCAGCTACACTTGGGCCAATCGAGGCCAGATCGAGCTCGAGCACAACGCTGTAATCACACTCGCCCTTCCGCGGGATGCCAAACATGCCCTGCGCCGTGTAGTACCGTCTCACGAGATCGACGTGTTCTTTCGATCGCCCCGTCGCGAGCAGGTACGTGCAAGTTTCTTCATCAACCGGGAAAAATCCCATCGTCGCGCCGTACTCCGGCGCCATGTTCGCGATCGTCGCGCGATCAGTGACCGCGAGGCTCGCCGCACCTTCTCCGTGAAACTCAACAAACTTTCCAACCACTTTCGCGCGGCGCATCATCTCCGTCACGCGCAATACGAGATCAGTTGCAGTCACACCTTCGCGCAGGCTCCCGCTCATGTGCACGCCGACAACGTCCGGAGTTAAGAAGTAAACGGGCTGGCCCAACATCGCCGCTTCGGCCTCGATACCACCAACGCCCCAACCTACAACGCCCAGTCCGTTGATCATCGTCGTGTGTGAATCAGTTCCCACGAGCGAATCGGGAAAATAAACGTTCTTCTCCCAAACGTTCTTCGCGAGGTACTCGAGATTCACCTGGTGGCAAATGCCGATGCCCGGCGGGATTACGGAAAAGCCATCGAACGCCTGTGTGCCCCACTTCAGAAACTGGTAACGCGAATTGTTGCGCCTGAACTCGATCTCCATGTTCTTCATGAACGCGTCAGGCGAACTCGAGAAGTCAACCTGAATCGAGTGATCGATCACAAGATCGACAGGCACGAGAGGTTCGATCACGCCTGAATTCTTTCCGAGACGCGCAACCGCGGAACGCATCGCCGCGAGATCGACGAGTAACGGCACACCGGTGAAGTCCTGAAGCAACACGCGCGCGACGATGAAAGGTATCTCCTCGACACGTGTGCCGTTGGGCTGCCAGTTGGCCAGTTCGCGCACGTCGTCTTCGGTGATCTTCTCGCCGTCACAATTGCGCAATACCGACTCGAGAACGACGCGAATGCTGTGCGGCAGCCGTGAAACTGGGCCAACGCCGTTCTTTTCGAGTTGTGGAAGTGAGTAGAAGCGTCCAACAGGACCGGAATCGGAGCTGAAAGTTTGCAAAGAATCGAAAGGACTATCTGCCATAGCAGTGCTTAAACTCTTTCTGCGAAGCGGGATTTTGTAGTGTGTTGTGGTTCAAGTTGAAGTTTACCACTGCCGCAATGTTGCCGCAAAAAGGCGCAAACCACACAAATAATTTAATTCTCATTTTGTGTTTTTTGTGCCTTATTGTGGCTGAGTCAATTGTTATGTGGCAAAATTAACTTCCCCCTAATTCGAGGCAACGTAAGGAGATTCGCATGGCTAAGAAACGCGGCGACGACTTCGAGTATTTGGCCAACAATCCGGACTACATTCCTGATCCTGAGATTGAAGAGTTTATGGAGCTCGAGATAGCGAATGCTCCGAAGGATCCGGACCTGCTGGCTCAACGTCTGCGCAACAACACCGCCGCTTCGCCGCGCGATGCTGGTGGCGATCTCGACGCAGACTGGGAAGACGTTAACGACAGCGGATCAGAAACTGTAGCAGGCGACAATCCAACCCCGGATCAATCGTTGGTCGAGGAAAATGCCTCGGCTATAGGCGTTACTTATGAAGACAATGAGGAGCTGGAGTTCATCGACAAGATCGAGAAACGCGATCGAGATCGTTACGAGCTCGAGGAGGGTTCGAAGGCGACCGATAACATGATCTAAAACTGTTTCCGGCTGTCGATCAGAATCGTCACTGGACCATCGTTAACTAACGCGACTTGCATCATCTTACGGAAGCTGCCTGTTTCAACTCGCCCGAGCAGCTTCCGGCTGCTCTCAACAAAGTAATCGTATAAAGGTTCGGCAATCTCAGGTTGCGCTGCGTCGCTCCACGACGGTCGCAGGCCACGTCGAACATCGCCGTACAAAGTGAACTGCGAAACTATCAGTAGCCCACCGTCGATATCTTTGACTGAAACGTTCATGCGACCCTCCGAATCGTCAAAGATCCGGAGCGCGACGATCTTCGGAACCAGATAATCCGCGTCGTCCTTCGTATCGTCCCGCGCAATACCTAATAAAACGACGAGACCGGTTTCGATCTCGCCGACAACCTGCCCGTCAATCGTGACGCTTGCGTGCGTCACTCGCTGAACAACTGCTCTCATTAAAATTTTGGGTGCAACGAACTCTTCTCTGCGGCTCTCTGTTCCAAGGCAAGCGAAGGTTAAATGGTTTGCAAGTACGCTACCCCGTTGTTCTCGATCATTTTTGCAGACCTGCGTCGCTGAGTTGAACGTGTGATGCGAGGGACAAAGGACGACTAGATTATCAAGCATGAATCTCGTGTCGCTTTAAGAAGTTTCTGATTTTAATTTGAGATTAGGTTAGAATGCGTCGCACTAGGCGTAGATTACTGTTGTGAGGACAGTGGTCATAGAGGCTGAATGCTTCGCGTCGGCCTTGAGAGCCCTGGATAACCGGGGCTTTCGGTTTATTGCAAGCCCATATCTGCTCCACGTTCCATATTGAGCCCTCACGTGCCCTATCGCGGCTCAACCGTGAGCACTTCTTGCGAATGACGACGCGAATTCTCTCAGGGGGCTGAGAACGACCTCATGACGCTCTGCGTGACATGACACCCAGAGAATATCTGTTAACCAAAAGTACCCTCCAAACCCGACTTTGTGCAAAGCCTTTCACATTGCATCTGAAATCTCATAAAGGTGATCAAAATGGCGCTTAAGTTTGACCGACTTAAGGCACCACTAAGGGAGACGCCGCGGATGGCCAGCATTTCTTCGAAATTGCGGAAGCTCAGAGCGAGGCGCCGCCGCAGCGGGTTCTGTGGGGATGAAACGTTTCCGGCATGAATATCATAAGACATGGAAAGTATTTCCTTGCCATCGTTCTGTCGGAGGTGACTCATGAAACCAACATCCGTCGCGGCAGTTATCGTATTCCTGCTTCTAACAGTCGTCACAACCTGCGCGCAGACTCCCACAGCCTTTGCGCAGACCTGCCCTCCTGGCGAGGAACCGTACAATCCTAAGTTGGGCAGTTTTGAAAAAGGAGGCCGGAACTTCAATATTTCCGCGACTTACTGTCTTAAAGGAATCACAGCAGGCCGAACAGCAAGGGTCACCGTTAGCATTGAAACCCTGTTAATACCGGGTGCTCCTCTGCTCGAGATTAAAGGAATTCCCACGCTGCTGCGTACGCGAGGATGCCGGTCGAATTACGTTCTCAAAGAGCGACCCTAGACCTGATGATAAACCTCCTCTTAGCATTCGACACTACAGTTACGCCGTACAGATTAGCGAGTCGGCCGATCCGCGAATATACGTGGTTTACCTCAATCTGGGTTTTCCCGATGGCAATTCCGGACAAAAAATTCATTAATTTAGACTTTGGTTACCCGTAGGCGTGAACAGCAATGGTAAGCTCGAGATTGCAAAAGATCCCCCGCCTGGCTCTTTTCAAGCGGCCATGTTTTCGACGGTGAAACATACCTGCAAGCTCAAGCTGCGCAATTTGTTCCGTGACTATAACGCCTATATCGAATCGATAAGCGTCGATTCAGAGCCTTCCGGTTGGATCAAACCATTCACGATGAAACCTGCAAAGGACGAAAAATGGAGCATTGCGCCAAGCGGGGAGAAGACTTTCCCAGTTGAATTTGACACCAATCCCTTTAGTGGAAATCTCATTCGCGGCTTTGCTGGCACGTCTCCTCGCTTAAAGTTTGACATTGTCTATAACGATGGCTTGAACGCCAACTTACCTTTGACGAAGGACAACACCCAATGACCGTCTCGCCCAGCGGCTGGGTGCTTCTTATTGCCGTGCTGATGGGCCTGTTGTTCGGCGCGCTGGTGCGAAGTTGCTCGAGTTCATGATACTTCAATAAACAGAATCGCGCAAGGCCATAGGTCGAATAGTGACTTCTTCCTTAGCGTTTGGGCTCGTGGTGGTTCTCTTGTCCGTCGTTGGCCAGATCGAGCTGAAATCGAAGGCATTATCAGTGTCCAGTTCTTACGATAATCCACTCGGAATGCTGGGTATCGGACTGATTAGTGCCCTCACCGGCCTGCAACTCTTTACCGGATAGCTTAACACAGTTAAATCGGAGTAGTGGTAAAAAAGGAGAGTGACCATGTCATCACTGCTAGTCAATCGTCGCTTTCGCCTGCTTCGCATGATTGCCGGAATGGTTCTGCTGCTGCCTACCGGTAGCCGTGCACAATCCAACCCAATATCGCCGCGCAAAAGAATGACCACACATCGGCGCAGAGTACATTGGATCTTGCCTTGCACTATTACAAAGCTGACGATCTCAATAAGCGCGCGGAGCAGTTGTTGAAGCAATTGCTCAAAACAATACGACGTACGCCTCAGTCTGAGTCGGCCCAATACTATCTCGGGGCCTACTATCAGCGCAGATTCTACTTATGCAGTAAGAAACAAGAGACCCGGATTGGAGTGCCTTTGAAGGATGGAAGAGACGCCTATCGCGCTTATACGGACAGATATTACGGCGGGGAACGCATCAGTGGTTAAACGAATCTTTCTTTAATCTTCAATGTCTATCTCCAACGCAATGAGCCAGGGGAGGCATTAAATGAATTGTCGAAAATGAGGAAGGCTGTGGAGATCGATCCAACAGTTTACATTTATCAGATCGTTTGGTCACCTCAATCGCAGGACGTGATCGACGCGTCCTTACCGGCAGCGCAACTGGCGGATTATGCTCTAAAGGTCGTCCATGAGAACAGGAAGGGAAAGGATTTTGATTTTGATAGAGCAGTGTTGATGATTCAAAAGTGGTGCCAGAGGCAAAGAGTTAGACAGTTCAAATAGACTCGTTGCGGGACTACCGCGGGAAGCGGGCCAAGTCAATAACCGCCGCACCGGCGACGATCGCTTTCCACAGATTTGTCCACAAATTGGCCATAGATGAAATACGGCCGCCAATGCTAGCAGCCGTTATAAACGCCTATTTCCATTCAGGACCGACACACTTTTCACCACTGCGTCCTCTGTGTTGAAATGATTATTAACCGCAGAGAGCGCAGAGATACTCAGAGGGCGGCAGAGAAGAGTGATTCTTCTAAAATCCTCGCCGGCTGTCGAGCAGAATCGTCACTGGACCATCGTTAACTAACGCGACCTGCATCATCTTGCGGAAGTCTGCCTGTTTCAACTCGCCCAAGCAGCTTCCGGCTGCTCTCAACAAAGTAATCGTATAAAGGTTCGGCAATCTCAGGTTGCGCTGCGTCGCTCCACGACGGTCGCAGGCCACGTCGAACATCGCCGTACAAAGTGAATTGCGAAACGATCAGTAGTCCACCGTTCCATATCTTTGACTGAAACGTTCATGCGACCTTCCGAATCGTCAAAGATCCGCAGCGCGACGATCTTCGGCACGAGATAATCCGCGTCGTCCTTCGTGTCATCACGCGCAATGCCTAATAAAACGACGAGACCATTTTCGATCTCGCCGACAACCTGCCCGTCAATCGTAACGCTTGCACGCGTCACTCGTTGAACAACTGCTCGCATCGATATTTGTACGGAGAAGTTATTGTCGAACGAATCTGTATCTGAATCACTCCCTTAACCTTTATCGGCTTAGCCCATTGAAAGTCTCGTTGGTGTAAAGCGAGCTTTCACGCGCTGCCTCAAGCGACTGACTCGGTTCAGATATGGTGGTCCCTGACACATATCATGTCGCGCTGATTACTTTTCCAGTCTTCGTCAATCTCCACTTTGACAACCACAATTCCGGAAAGACGACGGTCGCGCGCAGCCGATCGGATATTCTGGGTTTGGGCAACTTAATGCGCTTTGCCATTCAAGATTCGGTCGAATCTCCCACGCTGTCTTCACGCGTCTGCGGCGCAAACTGTTTTCGAATCTCTATTCAGTTCTTTCATCAGCGTCTGGGCTTCCACTGTCATAGAGCCAAACAAGTAAACCCATCGCTGCGCGCGCTCAAATTCAGGATTATTAATTCCTGAGACTTTGCCCGTAGATCAAGAAGGCTGCGTCTGTAATTTGATGCGCTGCGCGCTCATAATCTTTTTCGGCCACGATAAAATTCTCCCAGGCGTAAAGCATATTCAGATTCGGCCACACGAACACTTGTCAGCGCCAAAGCGCTTTCTCTCGCAGACCAAGTGCGCGCTTGTACATTTCCTCGGCTTTGACCGCTCATCGCCTCTCGATAATAGAGCTTAACAGCTAATCGATCCAATGTGTCGGGTGAGGTTCTACGTCTTCCGGACTAGATTCGCTGCTGTCTGAGATTTGAAGCAATCGCTCGAAGAGCTTTCTTCGCAGCGCTCAAAATTTCGTTTTTGACGAGGTAGATATCTCCCAGATAAGCCAAGCGAAGCTCGAGATCTGCGGGTCAGTATGATGGCAACAGTTTTTCTCGGATTTCCAAAGCCCTTTTTCGCGCGTGGGAAGCTGCGTCATCGTATTTTTCTTCTTTAAATAGCTTCACCGCCTGATGCAGTCAATGCAGAGGCTTGTTTGAGCTCCGGCGACTCCTGCGGCGTCTTGCGCGAAGAAATTAGTTGATTGCGAGCAAACTGGCGAGGAAAAGGAAAGTGAATGTCTTCATCTGTTTGGAGGACGGCTGGGCCTAATCTCAATCCGGCTCGGCAAAGCGCGGTCAGGATATTCAAGCAAATCCATCACAACTTTGGCGATGTCGTCCGGCTGAAGCTGCCAGCTCTTCGCGTCACTCGGCTCGTCGCCACCAAACTCAGTATTCACCGAACCAGGCATAATGTAACTCACCTTGATACCGTCGTGCCGAACTTCCTGCATCAACGCTTCACTAAAACCATTCAAGCCAAATTTCGAAGCGTTGTATGCAGCCATGTTCGGATGCGGGTTCGCGCCGGCCAGAGACGAGATGTTGATGATGTAACCACCGCCGCGTCGCTTCATTAGCGGAATGGCTTCGTGGCAGCAGTAGAAGACGCCGAAAACGTTTGTCTCGAGCACCGCGCGAAAGTCCTCGACGCTCATCGCCTCAACGGACGCGAAGAGCCCGATGCCGGCGTTGTTGACGAGGATATCAACGCCGCCAAAATCCTCGACGATTTTGTTAAAAGTAGACTTAACCTGATCGTAATCGCGAACGTCGCAAACATAGCCCACTGCCTTGCCGTGTTTATTCAATTGCGAGGTGGCTTGCGCGAGGTCATCTTCACGACGCGCAGTAATTGCGACCTGAAGGCCTGCCCTCACGAGCGACGATGCGATTGCGCGTCCGATGCCCCTGGTTCCACCCGTAACGATCGCGACTCTGCCTGCATGTTCCAAAGTTCTTACCCCTGCAATTTCGCGCGAAGCCTGTCGCTTACAATTTTAGGATTCGCTTTGCCTTTTGAAGCCTTAATCACCTGGCCCACGAAGAAACCAAGCAGAGTCTCTTTACCCGAGCGATAACTGGCGAGTTGATCCGGATTCGCGGCGATGACGCTGTCGATCAGCGTGTCGATCTCTCCGGTATCGCTCACCTGGACCAGGCCTTGTTCTTCGACGATCGCTCGTGCTGTTTTCCCGGACTTGAACATTTCGACCAGCACGTCTTTTCCTTGTTTGCCGCTGATCTTTCCTTCATCGATCAGACGCACCAACGCGCCCAAGTCCTGAGGCGGCACGCGCGATTCCGCGGCGGAAAGTCCGGCAGCTTCGAGTTCGCGTAACAACTCTGAACGGATCCAGTTTGCGGTGGCACGAGCATTTCCCGATGCTTCCACCGCAGCTTCGTAGTAATCAGCTAACGATCGATCCGAGACGAGTTGTGAAGCATCGGCGAAACTCAAGCCGTACTGTTCGCTAAACCGCTTTCGCCGGTGCTCGGGCAGCTCAGGCATCGTCCGTCGCACTTCCTCAACGAACTCCTCCGGCACAATGAGCGGCTGTAGATCAGGTTCCGGGAAGTAGCGATAGTCATGCGCTTCTTCTTTCGAACGCATAACGCGCGTTTCCATCGCACGGTCGTCCCAGAGACGCGTTTCCTGAGTTAAATGTCCACCCGATTCGAGCACCTTGATGTGCCGCTCAACTTCATACTCGATCGCGCGTTGCATGAAGCGAACGGAGTTCAGGTTCTTCAACTCGACCTTGGTGCCAAACTTCTCTTCACCGACACGGCGCACCGAAACGTTCGCTTCACAACGAAGGTTGCCCTTCTCCATATCGGCTTCAGAGGCGCCCACCCATTGCAGTGAACGGCGCACGTGGTTCACATAGTCGTAAGCCTCCCACGACGAACGAAAGTCAGGTTCGGTAACGATCTCGGCAAGTGGAACGCCGGCGCGATTCAGATCGATGTAGGAGTAACGATCGACGTCGGGAAGACCCTCGTGAACATTCTTGCCGGCGTCTTCCTCGAGGTGCAGCCGTGTGATGCGAACCTTCTTTGGGCGCCATTCGATCGGGTGACCAGCTTCGTCGCGCTCAGCGGTCATAATCTCGAGTTCGCCGTTGGCTGAGAAAGGTTGATCGTACTGCGAGATTTGATAGCCCTTGGGCAGGTCTGGATAGAAATAGTTCTTGCGAGCAAAGATCGAGCGATTGTTGACGTGCAACCCGAGCGACAACGCTGCACGCGCTCCGAGTTCCACTACGCGGCGATTCAGTACCGGCAGTGCGCCCGGCAGGCCGAGACAAGTTGGACAGGTGTTTGAGTTAGGCTCGTCGCCGAAACGCGTGGCGCAGCCGCAGAAGATCTTTGACTCAGTGCTCAGTTGGGCATGAATCTCGAGTCCGATGATTGTTTCCCAGGTCATGTGATTGCCACTTCCAATTGCCGATTGCCGATTGCCGATTATTTTCAATTGCCAATCGGCAATTGGCATTCGGCAATGTTTAGGGTCGCAACCAACCGGGATATGCGCCGGCTCGTCTGGCCTCTTCCTCCATTTCGCGCCAACGGACTCTTAACGCAGCATTCCGCATCTGCAATTCGTCCAGTTGATTCACTAACTCTGCGCGCTCGTAACTATAGTCGTATGGCTCATACGGAAGTGCAACCAGATTACCGCCGAACAAGTCAGTAACTCCCCCTCTACGTCCACGGAAACGATCATAACGTCCGGGGAATCTGCGGTGGCGCATGTTTCGATGGCCTGTGTTCACACCGATTTGCAAACCCGAGTTGAGGGTTGGAAATGGAAAATTCATAAACGGTCCGGACGCAAGACCAAACGGACTTGTGAATGCGGCAAGTGAATTCGTTGAAGGTATCTCGGCGAGCCGCTGCTTCACATATTCGATCTGGGCCTGAGTAGTAGCGTCTTCACTCCGAAGCGAACTTGCACGCTCACGCCAGTATTGTTCGGAAGACTCGTCCTTATCACGCATGCCCAGGAGATGTTGATATGTGCGGTCCGTAATCGCGGCGGCCTGTCTTCGCCCCTCTTCAGCTGAAGACAAGCCGAGCTCCCTGCGACGCTTGTCGTAAGCGAGCTCGCTTTCGATTCGAGTCCGCTTGTACCCTTCGAGATCGCGGTTTGTGATCGAGCGCTGCGCACGCGGCTGCGATTGCGCGGGCTGAGCGACAGTTTGTGCGGTAGCTGAAATTCGCGCCAGAAACGATCCTGACGGCTCCCCATTGACCCGCTCAGTTTTGGCGATATCAATGCCGCTGAGTTGGTGAGTTATCTGAATTCCTGAACCGACCGTGTAAGTCAATGTGGAAGCTGTGATGGTAAATTCATTTGGGATCTCGATCCGTCGACCGTTACGCATGACGAGCGTGTAGGCGTTTGCGACCGTTGTCGCGAGGACGAGAAACACTACGGCCATGATGAATCTGTTCGGAGCCATGACACACCTCTCTCGTTTTCAAAATGTCCGCACGTTTAGGGGTTTGGCCGCAGAGTATACCACTAGCCGTACCTCTGTGTCTCTGTGCCTCTGTGGTTAACTGTTCCCAAGCGATGTCTAACCACAGAGGCACAGAGACACGGAGATTGCACGGAGAAGAATTCAGATTCGCACAAAAAATGTAAAATTCTTTGCAACTAACCCCTCTCTCTGATATACATGCGGCGCACCAAAACGAAACCCACGCCGGGTCAATGAAACGCGGACGCCAGGCCTAGGCCCAACGCCGCTCGGTTCCAAACTTTCCACAGAGGAGCGAGTGAGGAATGGCAAAGACGGTTTGCAAAATCTTGGGAGTCGTTTTTTTGTTGGTGGGTCTGCTTGGATTCGTCAGTCCAGATTTCCTTGGCGCCCACCTTACTGCCGCACACAACGTCGTACATCTCGTCTCAGGCGCCGTCGCTCTATATTTTGGCTTTGCGGGATCTTTGGCTGGAGCAAAGACATTTGCGCTTGTATTTGGTGTCGTTTATCTCGGACTCGGGGTTCTGGGATTCGGTATAGGGTGCCGGTCCCGATCGCGATGTGGATGCTGGGACCGCTGCATTTTGGCCAGGTTGACCACGGCATTCATATTTTGCTCGGCGTCATGTTCCTGGCTGGCGGGCTGTTTACCAAGAAGACAGATTAGTTTTCACTTTCAGGTTGCAAGGGCGAGTTTCGTAAGTGGCGCAAACGCGTCCTCTGACTCTAACCCTTGCAACCTGAAGCCTCGTTTAAAACCTCACGCGCACTCCGCCGCGGCCAACAGCGCGCGGCGCGAGAAAACCATTCTCGTAATACGTCTCGTTAAAAACGTTCTCAACACCACCAAAAAAGATCACAGTCACGCGTTCCGTTTGACGTCGCTCATAACTGGCGAATAGATCCGCCTTCGTGTAACCATCAAACGTTAAGTCAGCCTGCCGAAACGGAAGATTGTTTTCAAAAACCGGGGCGATGTACGACCCCGTTCGATTCACATCGAAACTCAACAGGAACGCTCGATAACGCTGCGTCAGCGTCAAGCCAAACAGATGTTTTGGTATCACGTACTCGGGTGCGAGGCCCGGTAACGCGCGATCGCTATTGGTGAAGGTGTAAGAACTCCGCAGGTCCATTCCCTTCACCGGCGAGGTATTGATGTAAGTCTCCACTCCGCGCGAGAGGCCCCCCGGCCGGTTCACAAAACCACTGAAGCGACCGAGACCAAGCGGATCAGTTGCGAAACTGGTAAAAGCAGCAACTCGTTGCAGGCGCGTGTAGAAATAGGTTGCGCCAAACAATACCTTGTCGTTTCCGAGCCGCTGATCGAAACCGCCATCCGCGCTGATCGACTGCTCCGCTCTCAGTGTCGGATCGCCGAAGCGGACCACCCCCGCCGATCCGAAACTTCCTTCTCCAAATCGTTCAAACAGCGAAGGCGCACGGAACCCGTTGCCGACGTGAGCTCTCAATTTGGTGCCGCTTCGACGAATGAAATAAGCGATCGCGCCATCGCCCGTTATCGAACTCTCCGCCTCGCGTCCCTGTAAAGCGCCCGGCCGATCCGCGCTCCGTATTCGGTACCATTGACCACGAACTCCAATCGACAGTCGCAGCCGATCGTCGAGAAACGACAACTGGTCCTGTCCGAACACTGCAAACGTGCGTTGACGATCAGTTGTGTTATTGAACGTGTTGAAAGAAGGTTGCGAACTCTGGAACAGCGACTCACGCTCAAACTCAAAACCTGCCGTCAACAAATTCGATCTCGAAAACCTGAGATTCAAACGGCCATCGACTGTATCGACGTTGCCGCGGTTCACATTGAGAAACTCGAAATCGCCAAAAGGCACGAACGACGCGAACCTCGGATCGACCGCTGGTCCATTGTAGTTGCGCCTGTTACTCGAGACTCTCTGGTACGCAACGGAATACGAGATCGTGTCGTTTACGACTTGTGAAAACCTGCCCGACCCCACCAGCAGACGATTGCGACGTCCCTGGTCCGGATTATTGAAGTCCGGTTGAAACGTGACACCCGCAACAGCATCCGGAAAACTCCCAGCCGTGGTGAACGCCGCAGGCAAAGCAAACGGACTATCGTTTAAGCGCGCATTTGCGATGTTGCCGTAAAAATTTCCTGCGATCGCAATTGAAGGCGTCGGATTAATCTGAAGGCGGCCGGCGAAACCGGTGTTTCCATAAGCGTCGTCACCATCAATGCCGTCTCGAACGTCCAGACGATTAACGCCAACTTCAAAACCGAAGAGTTTGCCGCCACCTGATACTCCAAGACGTTCACGGTAAGTTGCGAGGGTGCCTCCTTCGAATCCGGCGGTGAAATGTAAACCCGAAGAGCCAGCGTCAGGAATCATATTGACGACGCCGCCTATCGCGTGTGTTCCGTAGATCGACGAACCTGCGCCTCTTAAGATTTCAACGCGATTAAGCGCCACTGGGACCAGATCAGACATCAGCGAAGCTGCGGATCCATTGATGTCGCCCGAGTCTCGAACGCGAAGACCATCGAGCAACAGCGCGGTATCGAAGTTTCGTTGTCCTCGAAGTCGCACTGTGGTTAGCGCACCTGGCGAGCCTTGTTGTTGCACGCGCACGCCGGGGATGCCTCGCAATGCCTCGGGTAAAGTCAGTTCACGTTTCGCTTCGATCTGCTCCGCATCGAGCGTCGTGACGGCTTTTGAAACCTCATCAGCGCGCTGTGCAGTGCCTGTGGCCGTGACGACAACGCTTGCGTTGATCGCCGCGACTCTGAGTTGGACCGCGAGATCTTTGTTCTCACCGCGACTGAAGAGGATCTCGTCGGATGTGAACGTTGAAAAGCCGTTAGCTTTCACCTCGATGAAATAGGAACCGGATCTCAGGTTCTTGTATTCAAAAGTTCCGGATTCATCAGTTGAAGTATTTAGATGAACGCCGGTGCTCGAGCTCAAGATGACCAGCGCTCCTTTGACCTTTCCGCCGTTCTCATCGGTGATGGTTCCCTTGATTGCTCCCGTGCCTTGCGCAAGTGCGCTTGCCGCAATGCTCAAAACGAAAATTATCGCGATAGTCAGACTCTTAAACTTACTCATTGTTAGCTTCTCCTCATGTGCAGCGGCGTCACGCGTGGCCCACCGGTCACCGGATGCGCATCAACCAGAACTTTGACTTCGAACACTTCTTCGAGTATTTCCGGTCGCAAAACTTCCTCGGGCGTTCCCGAGTGCAAAGTCTTTCCCTGTTTCATCAGCAGAATGTTGTCGGCAAACTGCGAGGCGAGATTAATGTCGTGTGTAACGACGAGAGCTGAGGCTTGTCGCCGATCACAACGGTTCCTCACGAGCGACAACAATGTCGCCTGATGCGAGAGGTCGAGGTTCGCCGTTGGTTCGTCGAGCAGAAGGATCGGAGCTTCGGTTGCGAGTGCGCGGGCCATCAAGGCTCGCTGTCTTTCGCCTCCCGACAATTCGTTCATCAAGCGTCCGCTTAACACACTCAACTCAGTTTCCTGCAACACGGCGCTCGCGACTTGAAGATCATGTTCTGTTTCCCAACCCCAGCCTGTGTTGGTGGCCCAGGCGAAACGACCGCCTAATACAAACTCGAGCACTGTGACTGGAAAACGAAGTTCAGCTTCCTGCGCGACTACGGCGATGCGTCGCGAGATACTTCTTCGATTGAGTAGTTCCAATGGCTGGCCGTCGACGACGATCGTTCCCGATGTCTGACGAATCTGACCGTTGAGAGTGCGAAGCAGAGTTGACTTGCCGGCGCCGTTCGGTCCGATGACGGCGGTTATCTCGCCGGCGTTGAGTGTAAGACTCAGCCTTTCCACCGCAATGCGATGGTCGTAGCTGACGATCAATTCACGCGCCTCTAGCAAGAGAGTCTCCTTAGTTCCTCTGTGCTCTGTGTCTCGGTGGTTAATCTTCACCACAGAGTCGCAGAGGCACGGAGAAGTCATGCTCGCTTCAGCAAGTAGATAAACAACGGTGCGCCGATGAGCGCGGTGATCGCGCCGACCGGCAGTTCTCTTGGCGCGATGATGGTGCGGGCCACTGTGTCGGCCACGATCACGAACAGCGCACCACCCAGCGCAGCGGCGGGAATGCTGATCCGGTTGTCGCTTCCGAGTGAAAGCCTCGCCAGATGCGGCACGACCAGCCCCACGTATCCAACCGATCCACTTGCCGCAACAGAACTCCCGACCAATAAACTCGCAACCACAAAAACCACGATCCTCACTCGCCCAACCTCAACACCCAGATCGAATGCATCGCGCTCGCCCAGCATCAACAGGTTCAACGAACGCGCATTGAGCGTGAGCGCAAGCGTTCCGGCAATGGCGATCGTTATCGCCACCGGCAAAAGCGTTCTGCTCGTGCCCGAAAGATCTCCCAGCAGCCAAAACGTGAACGAACGAATTCTCGTGGCGTCCATCAAAGTCGTGACAAAAACAATCACCGATGAAAGGAACGTCGTGACGATCACTCCGGCGAGGATCAAACGTTCCGGCGTCGCACCGGTGCGTCCCGCGAGCCAATCGATACACCGCGAGCGTGGCAACCAAAGCTCCAGTAAAAGCGAGCAACGGCCTGGTCCATTCGCTCGCGCCAAAAAACACGAGCGCGATCATCGTTCCGACCGCCGCGCCGTTCGAGATACCGAGCAAATAAGGTTCGGCGAGTGGGTTTCGTAGTAGTGCCTGATATCCCGCGCCGGCAGTTGCGAGCGAGCCGCCAACGGCCGCAGCTAAAAGAATCCTTGGCAGACGAAGTTGAAAGAGAATGTCGAACTGTTCTCGACTCAATCCGCACGGTGACGTGCCGAACGAAGCGAGCGCGCACAACGAGGCTCGGGTGGGCAGGTGTTCACTGCCAATCAAAGACATCAAAATAATCGAAAGCAACAGCGCGCCGGTTAGCCCCAGGCACGAGATGACAGTCTTCCGCAACGTCACACGGTTTTGCCGTGTCGTCGAGTTCACAAAACCGGAAGCCGTGCTACTCATTGCTTGAACGCCTCTGGATGAAATGCCCTGGCCATTGCTTCGAGTCCGTCAACCGGCTCTTGGACCAGGCCGCACCAGATAATCGCCATTGATCTTGTAAACACGATCCGCTAGCACCGCGGGTGATTGTCGGAGGGCATCGATAACGTTTGCGTTGGCCGCGCCCATTGATCCTCCCGTGGGGAGGATATCGCCTCCGGTTTTGTTAGCTAGCGCAGATTCATTGCTGTACCTTGGCCACGCGCCGGAACATCGGCAGTGACGGATATCGCTCCGGCACGCCGGATGAGATCTGTTTCAAACGCCTCGCGACCGATGGTGTATGAGTGGTTCCGCCGAGAGCTGAAAAAACACTCGCACCGGCTGTTTTCCTTTAACAGCCTCTTCGACCGCTTGTGCGTCGCTCGCGCAGTTTCTGAATCAGGAGTTCTGCTTGTTGTTGATGACCGACGATGCGCCCGATCTGATCGATCGTTCGAAAAACGCCTTCGAGGTCGCGCGGGTTCGTCACGAAAACCGCGATGTTCTGGTCACGAAGTTGTTGTGTGAACACCTCAAGCTGTGATGCAGTCGAGATCAGCACCACTTGCGGTTGCAGAGCTATGACGCGTTCGAGACTCGGATCGAGCGTGTCGCCAACTTCAGCAACCGCCTTCGCTTCAGGCGGAAAGTCGCAATAACTTGTCCGTCCAACAAGACGATGACCGGCGCCGATCGCAAAAACTATTTCCGTCAGATTGGGTGCGAGCGAGATAACCCGGTTGACAGGCACCGGTACGGAAACACGTCTGCCGGCATCGTCAGTAATCTCTCGTCTTACTGGACCGTCAGGTACGGGTCGTGTGGCGGTGCAAGCGGACGAGGAGAGGAGTAGCACGCATGCGAGCAGGCCGAGGCGGCGAATCGTTGCTGTTCGTAAAGTTGGTGATAACAAAAAAGCCCTACCGATCTCCTGTTCGCAAAAGAAAACAGGCATCAGCAGGACTTCGACTAAAATCCTTTTGGCGGCCTGAACACTTTTGCGCGAGTGTTTAAGAAGGCTGCAAAAGCGTTGGGCAGGTCTCCTGGCTAAGAGAAATCAAAGTTTCTCATCACAGTGGCGCGACCGCGCGGGATTCACACCCGCTTCCCTATTCTCCCCAATGTGGGGCACCCAAACGCTTATTAGAAAGATCAGTTCCGGTTTGAACGCGCCGCACACTATCACGCTCACGCCACAAGAGTCAATCTTAGCCCCTAAATCGTTTGTGTGCCTTTTGTGCTTTTTTGTGGCAAGATTCGAGATAACATGATCAAACCTGTCGAATGGACCAAGGATGGCGTACGCATGCTGGATCAACGCCTGCTGCCATCGGAAGAAACTTACCTGATGCTTGCGCTCATACGAGGAAGTAGCAGAAGCCATCAGGAAGATGGTGATCCGCGGCGCACCGGCGATCGGAATCTCAGCCGCGATGGGGATCGCGCTCGGCGCAAGCCAGTCAGTCGGAACTTCCGTCGCAGATCTCGACGACGATCTGCAATACATTTGCGATGTGATGAGCAAGACACGTCCAACCGCCGTCAATCTTTTCTGGGCCATCGAACGGATGCGCGGCGCGTTTCAACGAAACAAACATTTGGGCGATGTAGAAGAGGTCAAGAAAGCACTCATCGCTGAAGCGCTCGCGATTCATGAGGAAGACCTGGCCTCGAATCGCGCGATCGGAAACTACGGTGGACCACTTATTCCGGACGGCGCAACTGTCCTCACACATTGCAACGCCGGCGCTCTCGCCACCGGCGGCGACTACGGCACAGCGCTTGGCGTCATTCGTGGCGCTCGCGATGCAGGAAAAAAGATCGCCGTGATCGCTGATGAGACGCGACCGTATTTGCAAGGCATACGACTCACTGCGTGGGAGCTTGCGAAAGATCAGATTCCGGTCACAGTGATCACGGACAACATGGCCGGACACGTGTTGAAGAGTGGCAAGGTCAATGCGGTTGTGGTTGGCGCGGACCGCATCGCGGCGAATGGCGATACAGCGAACAAGATCGGCACCTACATGGTTGCCGTCCTGGCGCGCGAACATCAGGTGCCGTTTTACGTTGCGGCGCCGCTTTCGACGCTCGATCTATCGCTTGAGTCAGGTGAAGAGATTCCAATCGAAGAACGTGACTCGATGGAAGTGACCCACATTCGCGATCATCAACTCGCGCCAGATGGGATTGAGGTACACAATCCGGCGTTTGATGTCACACCGAACGAGTTCATCACAGCGATTATTACGGATAAAGGTGTGGCGAGACCGCCGTTTGTTGAGAGTTTGAAGAAACTATTTGAACCTGTGTGATTTGTGTTATTTGTGTACCGCGAAGCGACTCGATTTCCACCAATCGATCGTGCGTCGCAACCCTTCACGCAGGTCAACTTTGGACTCATACCCCAGCAGTTCGCGCGCCAGCGTAATGTCCGCAAGACTGTGGCGCACATCACCAAGTCGCTCGGGTTCGTACCGCGGCGTCACGTCGTGCTTTCCCGTCAACTCCTTCAACTCTGCGAGCAGTTGATTCAACGTTATGCTCATGCCGTTCGCTACGTTGATAACCCTTCCCGATGCCTTTGGTACTTCAGCCGCACTGAGATTCGCCGCGACGACGTTTTCGATGTAAGTAAAATCACGCGAGTGCTCACCATCTCCATAAATCACCGGCTGCTCGCCTGACAGCAACGCGCTGATGAACCGTGAAACAACACCCGAATACAACGAACTCGGATCCTGCCGTGGTCCAAACACATTGAAGTAACGCAGCGAAACTGTCTCCAACTCATAGACGCGGGTGAACACCTGGCAATAGTACTCACCAACCAGTTTTCCAACTGCGTAAGGCGACAAGGGATCGGGCGCCATCTTTTCCGACTTGCTCGGCGCAGGTTGTTCGCCGTAAGCAGAGCTCGAGGCCGCGTAGATCACACGCCTTACGTTCTTCTCTTTTGCTGCGAGTAGTAGCGAAAAAGTTCCCTCGACTGATGCGATGTGCGACTCACGTGGAGCCTTGACGGAACGTGGTACGGAAGGAATTGCTGCTTCGTGAAAAACCAGTTCGACTCCATCGAGCACTTTGCCCAAAAGCTTTTCATCGGCCACGCTGCCTTCGATGAAATCGACTTTGCCGCCAATCTCGTCGATGTTTTGGCGGTGACCGGTCGCTAGATCGTCGAGCACGCGCACACGCGCGCCGCTTTCTACCAAAGCCGAAGCTATATGAGAACCGATAAAACCCGCGCCGCCTGTGACTACGACTGTTCCTGTAAGTGCCATGCGCCGTTACCTGCCCACCCCCACGTACTCGAAACCCAGTTCTCGCATGTCTTCCGGCTCATAGATATTTCGCAGGTCGGCGATTTTTGGAGTCTTCATCAAGTCGCGAATGCGCGTCATGTCGAGCGCGCGAAACTGGTTCCACTCCGTAACAAACACGAGCGCGTCCGCGCCCTTGACGGCAGCGTACTCATCTTCAGCATAAACAACTTCGGGAAGCAGTTTCTCCGCTTCCGACTTCGCCACGGGATCGTAAGCGCGTATGGTGGCGCCGTCGTCGAGCAAGCTGCGAATAATTGCCACAGCAGGTGCTTCGCGCATGTCATCCGTTTCAGGTTTAAACGCAAGACCCAGGACAGCGACAGTTCTCCCCTGGAGCGGGCCGACGAGTTCCCTGATCTTGGTCAACATGTGTTGCCCTTGTCGCTGATTAACTTCGATCACGGCGTCGACGATCAACGATGCGGAATCATATAACCGGGCGACGGAGGCAAGCGCTCTCGTATCTTTTGGAAAACAAGAACCGCCGAAACCTGGACCGGGATGAAGAAACTTGCTTCCGATGCGTTTGTCCATTCCGATCCCGCGCGCCACGTCATGCACGTCGCAGCCGATCTTGTCGCACAGGTTCGCGATCTCGTTGATGAAGGAAACTTTCGTAGCGAGGAAGGCATTCGCGGCGTACTTAGTGAGCTCGGCAGCTTCCAGCGAAGTAATCACAAACGGCGCTTCGATCAAATAAAGCGGGCGATAAAGGTCCTTCATGATCGCGATGGCCTCTTCGTCGCGGCTTCCAATCACCACTCGATCGGGACGCATGAAGTCGTTAATCGCAGCGCCTTCCCTCAAAAATTCGGGGTTTGAAACGACGCCGAAGTTTGCGCGCGTCTTCTTACGCTCGGTAATCAACTTCCGGATGTGTTCGCCGGTACCGATCGGCACCGTCGACTTTGTGACCACGACTTTGTAACCGTTCATGTAGTCAGCAATCGACAATGCTGCGGATTCGACAAAACTGAGATCCGGAGATCCGTCGGGCTTCGGAGGTGTGCCTACGGCGAGAAAAATTACGAGGGCCTGCTCGACGGCTTGTTGGGCGTCGGTTGTGAATCTGAGGCGTCCTGCTTGAGTGTTTTTAGAGACGAGCTGCTCGAGACCGGGTTCATAAATCGGCATGACCCCCTGGTTTAGCCGCTCGATCTTACCGCTATCGACGTCGACGCAGGTCACGTCGACACCAAACTCAGCAAAACACGCTCCGGTTACGAGTCCAACGTAGCCGGTACCAATAACAGCGATATGCATTAGTGCTTATTTGTGTCTTTTGGGGTGGCCACAATCAAAACCTTGCGGGTCACGCGACTGAAACTCACGTGACCCGCAAGGTCAATTCTGGGTGACCGCAGCGCTGGTTACCAGTGCCACAGTGTTTTTTACTCAAACCGAAACGATGCTACTCGAACTTACTTGGTCGGGCTGACTACGGTAACGCTGCCGCCGAAGTTAAGGTCGTTGTCGTGCATTACGGCATAAAGAACACCTGCCACTGCGCCGCCAACTGCGAGCAGCAACACGGCCAGTGCGCCACCACTCATATCGTCGTCATCGTCATCGGTCTGTGGGGTCGGGACTCCAGCGGATGCACTCTCGCCGGCAGCAACTTGCTTAACGGTTCCACCAGCTTTGAATTGCGCAACGCCCGAAAGGGTCGCAACTGTGGTCCGTCCACGCGAGGCACTGACTGAGAAGCTCGTCGGCTCAGAACCGTCGACAACGACTGTGCCGTCCTTAGTGGTCAAGTTAACTGTGGTTCCTGCTAACGTTGACACCTGAGCACTACCGGTCTCGAGCATTGCCGTGATGCTGTTCTCCGCGAAACTGAGGCGAAGATTGCTGTTCGGTGCGAGTTCAACTCGACCAACCTTGCTGATGCTCACTGACGCATTGCTTTGAGCCGCGGTGCTAATCGTTGAATCTGAGAAGACCGTGCCACCAGAAACTACCTTTTGGCCGTTCACTGTTACTTGTCCGGAAACCGACAGCTCGCCCGACGCTTTTGCGTTCGGCGCAGCCAATACCACCATTGAGTAAACACTCAAAACGGCAACCGCCACAGCAGTCGCGATGGACTTGCGGCTCCAAGATTTGCTGATCATTAACTTTCCTCCCGTATAGTGAAACACAAAGCTCTTAATTGCGTACCTCGACGGCCGAACAGTCGTGGGAAACAAAATGGGTTGATTAGGTGCCCGGCCAAGGCCGTTAATGCTTGATATTATGGCCTCTGGGCCACTAACACTTGGATTTATTACACTAATACAAGCCCTGTGTCAACAATCATTTGGCTTAACTTTGCCACAAAAGTATGTCACTCAGGTGGTCCGAGGAGATACGGAACCGAGCGCGGTAGCGCCGGGTGTATGGTTTGGATTCAAGGCACCTTGGAGGCCGAACGACCCGGCGCTACCGCAGTCGGTCCGTGACAACTCCGCTTGTTCGTACGGATCCAGCCTCGCGAAGAGGTAGAAGGTCTCTCCGGCGCGGACGACGCCCAGGAAACGGAAGGTATTCCGCAGCACTTCGCCGACTTTCAGTTGAGCGGGTTGAGGCGGGCTCGAACCGAAAAGGAGCCGCATTTCGTCGCCCGCAACAGCCTCCAACTCCGGCAGGTAGTCGTTGTGAGTCTGGCGGGCCAAACGAATAGCCATCTGGCGCAAGGCCTTGATGCGGTTGGAATTGCGTCGATAATAACCCGCACTGACTTCATGCCGGCTGGCCCGATCGTCAACCACTTCCTGCTCGTTCTTGAGGTATCCAAGGTAGGCACGGACCACGGGACCAAATTCGTCTTCCGAGTAAGAAAGAATCTGACTGCCGTGAACAGACGTGATCCCGAAGAAAGCTAACAACAGAAAAGCGGAAAGTGTTCCGTTCAGTCGTGCCATGGTTTGCTCCTGGCGGGAGGGGAAATCCTGTATTTTTATTATGGACTGCGAATTATACCAGCACACAGGATCACTAAATTGCGCCCACCTTTCGGCAATGTTACATTGATCTTGATTTTCCGTTAAGGGCAATGTCTTCTTCAGATCTTCAGACTCACCGATCAAAACCAAACGTCGCGCTCGGAGTATGTGGTGGCATCGCGGCTTACAAGGCCGTCGAAGTCTTGCGTGGGCTACAGAAGGCGGGTTGTGTGGTCAGAGTCGCGATGACGCGAAGGGCTTGTGAGTTTGTACAGCCCTTGACGTTCCGAGCACTCTCTGGCGCTCACGTCGTTGTTGACGATTACGCGCCTGATAATCCCGACCCGATTGCTCATATCACGTTCTCACAGACGGCAGATCTGTTAGTGGTTGCGCCCGCGACGGCCAACATCATCGCGAAGTTTGCGAACGGAATCGCTGATGATTTCCTGAGTTCGACTTATTTGGCTTGTTCAGTTCCCGTACTAATCGCGCCTGCGATGAACACGACGATGTGGGAACATCCGGCGACGCAACGCAACCTACAGCAGCTTCGGGCAGACGGTGTTCACATCATGGAGCCTGATGCAGGTGAGATGGCGTGCGGCACGATTGGTCCAGGAAGGTTGAGTGAACCTGAACGCATTGTCGCAAAGGCGCTGGATATTCTTTCGTCAACTAGATCCGCTAAGGATTTGCGGGGTGAGCGACTTTTGATAACGGTTGGCGCGACGCGAGAAGAGATCGATCCGGTGCGGTTTATCTCAAATCGATCTTCAGGAAGAATGGGATATGCTCTTGCCGAAGCGGCGCTGCGACGTGGTGGTGAAGTAACTATCGTCGCCGGAATCACGACTGTGAATCCACCGGCGGGAGCAAAGATCGTCGAAGCGATATCGGCGGAGCAGATGTCGCAGGCGGTTGCAAGAGAGCGAGGCAACGCGTCCGTGTTCATTGGCGCGGCGGCGGTCGCCGATTACCGTCCGTCGCAACGAGCCGATCAGAAGATCAAGAAGTCGAAGGATTCGATCACGTTAACTCTGGAGCGAACTCCTGACGTTCTGTCGGAAGTTGCGGCTTCGCGTTCGAATGGAATGTTAGTGATTGGCTTCGCAGCTGAGACTGAGAACCTGCTCGACAACGCGAGAGAGAAGCTGCGCAACAAAAACCTCGACGCGATCGTCGCAAATGATGTTTCGCGCCCAGACTCCGGTTTCGATTCAACTACAAATGCGATAACGATCGTTACGCGAGACAACAACACGATTGAGTTACCGTTGATGTCCAAGAGCGAAGCGGCAGATCGAATTCTGGATGTTATAGTGAATCTTCGTAAATCCTGAACAATCCTGAAATCCTGGCAAAAATGAACCCTACATCTCAGGACCTCCTGGAACTTCTAGCGGACACAAAAAAACAACTCGAACATCTGCGTATCCTTGGAGTGGAAGGAATCAAACCGATCCAAACGCCGCCAATGCAAGAGGCCCAGGTTCAAAAGCACGAAGTTCGCTCCTCTCTATTTGGCGACCTCGCTCCGGCTCCCGCAAAACTAACCCGATCAACTGAAACCTTTGAACAAATCCACTCCGAGATTGGCGACTGCACGCGCTGCCCGCTTCACCAGGAACGCACGCACGTGGTCCATACCGAAGGAAACAGAAAAGCTCGCTTGATGTTTGTCGGCGAAGCACCCGGCGCAGATGAAGACGCGCAAGCGCGTCCATTCGTCGGGCGCGCCGGCCAGTTACTCACAAAAATCATCGAAGCGATCGGTTTGAAACGCGAAGAAGTATTGATCGGAAACGTAAACCGCTGCCGTCCGCCTGGCAACCGTGCCCCAACTGCTGAAGAAGCGTCGATGTGCAAACCGTTTCTGCTACGCGAAATCGCCGTGGTCCAACCTAAGGTGATCGTCGTGCTCGGCAACACCGCAATGAAAAACCTTCTCGACACGCGCGAAGGTATCACGCGCCTGCGCGGAACTTTCCAGGACTACAAAGGCATCAAGGTCATGCCGACGTTTCATCCGGCCTATCTGCTGCGCGATCCTTCGAAGAAACGAGAGACGTGGGAAGACTTGAAAAAAGTCAGGGATTATCTGGATAGCCACAGATCAGATCCGTGTTAATCTGTGCAATCGGTGGCAGAACCCTCCTTAAAGAAAGATCCTCACGAAACAGTGCGCTACGCTGAAGTGGCAGTCCCGCTTCATGTCTTTCAAACGTTCACTTACAGGCTAACGACTGAACAGGCCCTTAAGGCGCAAGTGGGCGCGCGTCTGATGGTTCAACTCGGGAGAAATCTTGTAACTGGTTATATCGTCAATCTGTCGGATGAAATTCCCGAAGAGCTGGACGACGTTGAAATCAAGGATGCGCAAGATCTAGTCGACTCTGCTCCTGTATGCACGCCTGAAATTTTGCAACTCGCCCGTTGGGTTGCGGAGTATTACGCCTCTCCGCTCGGCGAAGTAATAAGGGCTGCTTTACCTCCCGGCGTAAGCAAAGCAACATCTCCGGTCAAACCCAAAATGCGACGATTTGTTCGACTGGTTAATGGCGACGAGCGAAAGCTCACGGATGCGCAACGTCGCGTGATCTCGACTCTCGAGAGCAATGGACCAACGCTGTTGCAGTCGCTGCTGCAAACTGCGTCCGTAAGTGCTTCGACTATCTCATCTCTCGAGAAGAAGGGACTGGTTGAAACTTACGCCGAAGCAATTCGACGCGATCCGCTGAGCGAGGACCTCGGACTGTCATCCGATGTTCACACGCTGACCGCCGCGCAAACGTCCGTCCTCCAACAGATTGAGCAGCAGATGAACTCCGAAACATACGCGGCGTTCCTGCTCCACGGCGTTACCGGAAGCGGCAAGACAGAGATCTATATGCGGGCGATGGACAAAGCGCTCAAGGTGGGCCGATCCGCGATGATGCTGGTGCCCGAGATCGCGCTGACGCCGGTCTTCTCGCGTCGTTTGCGCGCTCGGTTCGGCGATCAAGTTGCTATTTTTCACTCCTCACTCCAGAAAGGCGAGCGGTTTGACGAATGGACCAGAGTTCGCAACGGCGATGCGCGTGTCGTGATCGGAACGCGCTCTGCTGTGTTTGCGCCTGTGAAAAACCTCGGGCTGATCGTGGTAGATGAAGAACACGAATCGTCTTACAGGCAACAGGAGTCGCCTTATTACAACGCACGCGACGTCGCGATCGTACGCGCGCAAAAAGAGTCGGCGACGGTGGTGCTTGGTTCGGCAACACCTTCGCTCGAATCTTTTCACAACGCGCGCAAAGGGAAATACCAATTGCTGACTTTGCCCGAGCGAATTGCGGCGCGACCAATGGCGACCGCAAGGATCATCGACATGCGCACCGTCTTCGCACGGCATGGAAAGCCGCGTGTGTTTTCCGATGAGCTGCTCGAAGCGATCCGCGAAACACACGAGCGCAAGGAGCAATCGATCATCCTGCTCAACCGGCGCGGCTATTCAAGTTTCATTCTCTGCCGGTCATGTGGTGAAAGCGTTCAATGCCCAAACTGCGACGTGACGTTGACTTATCACCGCAGCGAACGTGTGATCGTGTGTCACTACTGTAATCATCGTGAAGCTGTGCCGCGAGTGTGTCCGTCATGCGCGAAAAAATACATTTACTATGTTGGCGAGGGTACCGAGCAGATCGAGGAAATGCTGAAACTGCTCTTCCCTGCCCTGCGCGTCGCCCGAATCGATCGCGACACCACGGCGCGGCGGAAAGTCTTTGAACAGTCGCTCGCCGACTTCAGCGCGGGACGCATCGATACGCTCGTGGGAACTCAAATGCTCGCGAAGGGCCACGACTTTCCGAACGTGACGCTCGTCGGCGTTGTGTCAGTCGATGCCGGGCTTGCGTTACCGGATTTCAGATCGGCCGAGAGAACGTTTCAACTGATAACACAGGTCGCGGGCCGTGCCGGGCGCGGCGATCGTCCCGGACGAGTTTTGATTCAAACGTATCATCCTTATCACTACGCTCTGCGACATGCGTGTGCGCAGGATTACGAAGCTTTTTACGATGAAGAGATTCGCTATCGGCAGAACCACTCGTACCCGCCATTCGTGGCGCTTGCGAGCCTGCTGGTTCATGGACCGGACCTGGGTCGTATTCGTTCGGATAGTTTGGAACTTCGCAAGCAGCTCGACGTCGCTAACCAGGACCGCAAGTGTCGAGTGCTCGGTCCGGCCCCCGCAGCATTGTCGAGACTCAAGGGCGAACACCGTTTTCAACTCCTTATCAAATCGCGCAGTCGCAAGAACCTGCGCGACGTTGCGGATGCGGCAGTCAAGTCGCTGAATATCAATCCCCGATCAATCAACTTGGAGATCGATCCAGTGTCGATCATGTGAAGCCACAAAAGGCACAAAAGTACAAAATACTGACAACCCTTTGTGCCTTCTGTGTTTCTTTGAGGCATCTTTAAACTATTCTCAAAACCATGCTTGATGAGTCACTTTCACCAGACGATTTGCCAGTTACCGAAGCAGAGAGAGCAGTGCTTGATGCTCGACTCGCGGACATGGAGTTGAATCCGGACGATCAAAGTTCCTGGTTCGACGTAAAAACCCGACTCGAGCGGTTACTCTCTAACCTTCAAACAAACTGCTGAAATCTTGGACCCTCGTATGTAGCTGACAGAACTTCTCTTTCGACGCCTTTGCGCCTTTGCCCGCAAAAAACTACACTCCGCGCCATGAAGCTTTCAGAACTTGCGAAATTAACCGGGGCGCAGATCGAGGGGCCCGATGATGTTGAGATTAGTGGGGCGGCGGGGCTTGATGAGGCCGGCGAGGGGCACGTCACGTTTCTCGCGAATCCGCGTTACACGCCGAGGGTCAATAGCACGCGCGCGTCGGCAATCTATTTGAGTGAAGAGGCGCAGACCGATAGACAGATCTCGATACTGCGCGTGAAAGATCCTTATCTCGCGTACACGCGAGCGTTGAGAATTTTCCATCCCGAGGCGGAACTCGAGCCGTTCGTTCACCCATCCGCTGTGATCGATCCGACAGCGCGTATTGCCGCGCGCGTTGCCATCGGCGCGTGCGTGGTGATTGGTCGCAACGTATTCGTTGGCGATGACGTTCACATCCATCCAAATGTAACCGTTTACGACGACGTCACGATCGGTAGAGGCTCGGTGATACATTCCGGCGTCGCACTGCGTGAACGTACAGTCATCGGCGAGCGAGTGATCATTCACAACAACACGGTGATCGGTTGCGATGGGTTTGGTTATGCGAAGGACGAGCAGAAACGCTGGTTGAAGATACCGCAGGCAGGGCGTGTGGTCATCGAAGACGACGTTGAGATCGGCGCGGGCACGACGATCGATCGTGCATCCGTCGGCGAGAGCCGTATCGGACGTGGATCAAAGGTCGACAATCTCGTGCAGATTGGTCACTCGTGCACGGTCGGGGAAGATTCGTTGTTGTGTGCGCAGGTTGGTCTCGCGGGAAGTTCACACATCGGCAGCCGTGTAATTCTTGCGGGACAGGCAGGCGTGGCGGGCCATCTGACAATCGGCGACGACGTTGTGCTAACAGCGAAGAGCGCCACGAGTCACGACATTCCCGCTGGAAAAGTGATCTCGGGAATTCCGGCGTTTGATAACAAAGACTGGTTGAGATCGACGGCTGCGTTTCGACGTTTGGGTGAGATGCAACGCACGCTGCGCGATTTGGAGCGACGGCTTAAATCCACAGATTCGACAGATTAAATCTGCGTGGCTTTACGTAATCGCGCCGCCGTCCACAATGACCACTTCGCCGTTCATGAAACTATTCTTTTCACTCACCATGAACGCTGCATACTCCGCGAGTTCTTCGGGCCGTCCCAGCCTTCCCGCTGAAGTCCAAAAGTCGTGCATTTGAAGCAGACGGTCCGGAAGTCCTTGAGCGAGATCGGTATCGAATATCCCCGCTGCGATCGCATTAACCGTCACTCCAAAAGTCGACGCTTCACGCGATAAGCATTTAGTAAAACCGATCATCGCCGCTTTCGACGTTGCGTAGTGCACTGACGTCGGAAGCGCGCGCATCGCGCCGATAGAAGTGATGTTGAGGATCTTTCCCTTGCGTTGCCGGATCATCTGTTTGTAGATCGGTTTCGTGACCGCAAACAGGCTATCGACGTTTGTGTGAATCACTTCATCCCACGCGCGATCGGTTGTGGTCGCGAAGTTGTCGCCGCGGTTGATGGCCGCGTTGTTGACGAGGATGTCGATGCCGCCCCACTTCTCGACGAGCTCGCGGGTCATTTTCTTCATCCCGATACGATCGACGACGGAGACTTTGGCATTGAACGCCCGGCGTCCATACGCCTCGATCTTCTCGATCATGGCGGCGGCGAGATCGTCGCGCGAGTTGTAACTGAAGGCGACATCCGCGCCCTCGCGAGCGAACACTTCGCACATTGCCGCACCGATGCCGCGCGTTCCGCCGGTTAGGAACACGCGCTTTCCCTCAAGCAAGAGACTCACTTAGTTATGTTTCTCCTAAGAATTAGACGGGGCTAAGTTTGCGGGCAAGATTAAAGCGTGAAATGCCGCACTCAGTCAAATTGCATCCCCGTTTATCCGTGTGGATCCGCGGTCAATTCATACTCAAGAATCGCGGAGAGCGAGTGTTGGACGAAGTCAGTCCGCACCTCACTGTAGTGGATTCCCTGCCGAAGACCGCCGAGTGCGAAGTCCGGATTGGGCAGCATTGGTTCATCTCGCTCCTGAATTATCAATCGATCAAGGAACTTAAACCCTCGATTGAAAGAGTTTAAGTACCGCTGATAGCGATCGCGGTCCGCGAAAGCCAACGCAGCGGCGATGCCTTCAAGGTAAACAGCAGTCGTGTAGCCCGGCGTGTCGGGTTGATGGTCGTTGATAAAAGCCCCGGTCTTGTCTTGTTGAAACGCGAGTAGCCAATCAGCAATCTCAAACACCATCTCAGCGAAATCCTGCTCGCCGGTGACTTGGCGCCACTTACTGAACGCTTGTAGCAGCCACGCGACTTGTCCGAAGTGACGCTTATAACGAAAGCGATGCCGGTAGTAGTTAAAACTTCGGCGCAGCCGCTCAGCGTCAATTTCTGAAGTCCGTTGTTCGCAAGCAACGGCGAGGGCGAGAAGCACCTGGCCGGGGAAATAATCCTGAAAGGCGTCAGGCGACGGATCATCTGCGCTGAAGTGTGTAGCAATACGTCCGTGAGGTAGTTCGATGCATTCCCACAATGTCCCAGCGATGTCGTTTATAAACGAACGACGCGAATCGTTCTCTGGCAGGTGACTGAGAGCAAGCAGCAGAAATGAAATTTCGGCGACGGAAGGTGTTTCATCACCGTGTCGTATCCAGGTCTTCCCTTCTTCGCGAACCGTATGGTCCAACAGATAATCGATTACTCTGTGCGTCGCGTTCTCTAAATCGTCACCTTCGAATACCTTCTGAGCGCGAGCCAAAACCCACGCGGCGTGCGCCTGCCTCGCCGGATCAACACATTCGTATAACTTGTTTTGAAATGGCTGATAACGCGAATAGAACGTGCCATCTTCTCGCAAGTGTTTCAGCAGATATTGCACGTGCAGCTTTCCGTATCGCGCGATTAGTTCTCTCTGCGGCGCAAAGTCATCCGTCGCGACAAACCCGCCAATTGTTGGCAACGCGCCTTCACTCCCCGCAAACCACGTCACGCAATCGAAGCGGCACCAGTTATAAGGCGGCTCAGTCAACCCCGCTTTTTCGATCACGGCCTCTGCAAAACCCACCGCATCCAGATTCCACGTGGAAGCCACAAAAGGAAGCAACAAGCCGACGCGTTCGCCTTGATAGACCATCAGCGTCTGCTCGCCGTGTCGATAATAATTAACAATCTCTTTCGCCAATGCCTGGCCCAGTTCGAGCGGATCGAAAAGCAAAGAAACCGTGACTGCGACCGACTGCAGATCGCTCGGAGCATCACTCGCAAACCGCTCATCGTGAAGCGCGGCTTCGACTGCACTCCTCAGATCGTCATCGAGGTTCCGAACGTGAAGTCCCATGCATCCACGCAGTTGACCGCGTAGGTAGATCGTCACGTACAACGACTCGACATTCTTCGGAAGAAGGTCGTCACGCAAGCGCGACGTGGTTTCCGCACGATTAAACAACTGCACCAGCACGAAATCCCGAGCGCGCTCAGCAATTGGACCACAGATCTTTTTGTCTTTATGCCACGGAACGGCTTCAGGCGCCGGAACACCAGTCGGCTGCCAGATCGCTTCCGGCTCGATTACTTTTACAACGTCGTGACGAAACAGTTCATAAGGTTCAAACGACACGAGCTGCGCGTTCTTCATCCGCGCGTGCTGAAACTGCGCCCACTCATTCACGATACCCGGCATGCGCGGCAACGCGCCGCCCATCTTCTCGCGCCGCTCGAGACTCCTGACCACAATCCCATAGCGATCGTTATCGAGTTCACCCGGACTACATTTCTCGAGCGCACTGAAGAACGTCACAGCAAACGCGCTTTCATCGACGATTCTCAATCCTTCCTCGCCCGCAGGCAGATACGCCGCGGTGCTCAGCGCAGCCATGACCAGATCCTCCGCCGCCGAGCGCGACGTTTCGCCTGGAAAATGCCAGAACCCGCCGCGAGCGTGACGTCGATGAATATTCGCGCGCGAACGAATACTCACCCAGGCACCGCCCGCTGAATCATATTTCTCATGCAACGACTCCGGCGGAAGAAGAAGCCGCCCTGATGACAGGTATTCGGAGATCACCAGGCGCGCGAGTTTCGCAGGATGAAGATTTTCGGGTGCACGGCGAGTGTCCCATTCAAAGGCGGGAAACCATTTCGAAGGATTAGCCAGCGGCTTCTCTTCGTCGTCCATGTGGGAAATAAAATCGTCCCAGATGTCGTAGACCGCTTCCATGTGATAGCCACGCTCCTGCATGCGCGCGTAACCGCCGTACCAACCGAAGCGCACAAGACAAATGCCGCCCTCGACGCGAAGTCCCTCGCCTTCGAGTCGCTCGGTAGCTTCGTTCATGCAGGTTCCGGAGCTCACCGAATCGTCGATGATGATCACAGGCTCAGAAGGATCGAGTGGGCCTTCGATGAGTTTCAACGAACCGTGCTGCTTTCGTTCCTTGCGGACCAGCAGACCACGATAACGACTATCCTGAAGAATGCACGACTGAAGAATCGGAACTCCGGTCAATCCATAGGTAGCGATTTGGCGGCCGTCGAATCGTTTGAGGAGATCGAGCACGCATGCGCCGGCGAGTTGCGCGCCGCGCGGCGAGAGGGTGACCGAAAGAGAATCGAGCATCCAGCGCGCGGATGTGCCATCGCGCGAGAGCACGGGCTGCGTCTCGGAGCGATAAAGAATCGCCTGCCGCCGCAGCATCTCGATCAATTCGGCGCGTGCTAAATCAGGTGCGGTTTTTGCGCCACTCTGTGGCATTTAGAAATACTGGTTTTCCGGCAGCGCTAAGCTGAGATAACGATTGTCGAGATGGATCATGAGATCTCGTTCGACGAACTCGTCCAACGCGGCGTCAACCCACGACGCATCGTCGAACCGCGCTGAGATCTCCTTCCGGCTCCGAGCATCAGCGCAATACTCGTACAGCGTCGCCTCAAGATCTGAATAGCTCGTCACGCGAGGTGAACAGTTGCGTCCATCTTCAATCAAAATCGTGGCCCACGCCTTCCGATAACGCAGATACGGTCGCGGACGCTGATTCCAACGGTATTGCCAAACGCCGACAGCCTCGAAGATCTCGTCATACTGGCGATCCTCGAGCGTGTTGTCCATCTCGTGTTCGAAATAGTAAGAAACTCGATTCAGGTCGAAACGATCTTTCGGGAACAAGTAGTGGTAACAAGGCGATGGAACCATTCGCGTGACTGACTGCGATTCACGATCGGTAAACATCGGCGACCCACGATCCGCGCGCGCTTTAGCAATGGCCCACGGCGCTTGCAGGTGATGAATCTTCGAGATCACTTCACACTGCGTTCGATAGTCTTCGGCCGTCTCACCCGGAAACCTCAGCAGGATGTTGTACAGATTATTGATACCGTAGTAGGTGGACCACTTGATCAACTCGAGATTGCGCACGCCCGTCGTATGCTTCCTCATCAACTTCAGAATGTGCGTCGAGAAACTCTCCACGCCAGGCTGAATCGAGAATAGCCCGCCCTTGCGCATTTGCTTCAGTTGCAAGCGCGAGAGGCTTGGTCGAACTTCGTAATGGATGCGAATGTCGGTGTTAGCGTCGCTGAGCTGGCTGAACAACTTGTCGATGTATTCCGGTTCGATGATGTTATCGATCGCATTGAAATCGAGTATGCCGTAACGGCGTGACAGTTCATCGAGCTGCTGAATGACGTTGTCAACACGTTTCGATCGGAATTCCATTCCGGCGCGATTCAGACCGCAGAACGTGCAGTGGTTCTTCACGCCCCACCAGCAGCCACGCGCGGTTTCGATCGGCAGCAGCACCTCCTGTGCTTGATCGTGGTATTCGTAGCCGCCTTCTTTTCGCGCGTAGAAATACTCATCAAAATCCGGCACGGGAGTCTTGTTCATGTCCGCGAGGTTAGGCGCGCGTCCGTTGAATACGACGCGATCTCCATCGCGCCACAGGATGCCCGGCATACCTTGCATCGACTCCCCGCTGTATAAACGTCGAATCGTCTTCGGCAGCGTCTCGTCTGCATCGCCGCAGTGAACATAGTCGACTTGCGGACAGCCTTTCATGATCTCTTCGGCAATGTCGTCTTCAAAGCTTGCGCCGCCCATCATGATCGGAATATGTGGGTAACGTTGCTTCAGCGAGCGCGCGAGAGCGATGCTCGCGAGTGTCTGTTGAAATACAACCGAGAATCCGATGACGCCGAATCGGCTCCAATCAACCCTCTCGACGCAAAAGTCGATAAAGTTCGGCGCGGCTGTTTCGCGCAAACGACGCAGATCGTCGATCGAGCACCCGGCTTTTTTGCAGATGCCTGCAAGGTTATCGCGATAGATGTTGAAGTATTCGTCATCGTTCGCAAAGTCGCCGAACGCAGCTTTGGTCCAGATCCACTCTCCCAACATGCACGGGTAGACGTCTGACAGCGTTTCGTTGATTCGCCAGCCGACGTATGTGCCGAAGTACATGAAGAGCGAAAAGGTTTGAACAGGGATGCCTTCGCGTTCGAGTGTGGGCTTGAGCAGAGCGAGCTGAAATGATGGAAAGCGTGCCGAAAGAGTCGGCATGCTGATGAGTGCGACCGGTTTGAGGGTTGGTGTTGTCATGACTGCTGTTAGAAGACGGGCAGACGGGGTGATGGGGCGACGGGGGGGCGCCGGTTCATCGTCTCCCACTCTCCGTCTCTCCCTGTCTCCCCGTCTTCCGAACCTGCCTCCACAGTCGTCAATACTTCTTCTGTGGCGCTATCTCGGGCCGAACCTCCGGCTTGGGCCTTCCGGGTCGCTGTGGCGCTATCTCGGGCCGAACCTCCGGCTTGGGCCTTCCAGGTCTTTGCGGTGCGACTTCTGGAATCGGCCTGATCTCAGGTGCTACTTCCGGAATTGGTCTGATCTCGGGCGCGACCTCGGGTATCGGTCTAATTTCCGGTGCGACTTCTGGAATTGGTCTAATCTCCGGAGCCACTTCCGGAATCGGTCGTAACTCAGGCGCAACCTCGGGTATCGGTCTCACCCCAGGACGAATTTCCGGCGCTATCTCGGGCTGAATCTCAGGACGGATCTCTGGCTTGCCACCACGTTGTCTCGTTTGCGGAGCCACTTCAGGAACAGTACCACCACCGACTTTATCGTCTTTCATTGCTATTCTCTCCAGAAAGAAGTTAGGCCAACGGTATTGTCGGAGCACAGATTCAGTGAGAACCAACAATTGGGGGAACCGCTTGCGGCTGTAAGTTTCGAGTTGCGAGGGAGGTGCGAACGCGCGGCAGCGTACGCTCATATTCGAAAACTGTCAACTAGAAATGACAAGCCACCATTGGCATAAAAAGCGCAAAAAATTTTTATAGAATCTCTTCACCTTTTCTCGCTTGGGTGCTGCATTCACACTTTCCTCAAATTATGAAGGAGTGATCATGGGAAACAACTCGACGCCTCTAGTGCTGGATTTGGGTGAAGTTGGGGCCGGCGACGTGGAGTTGGTCGGCGGCAAATGCGCAAGTTTGGGCGAACTGTTTCGGTCTTTGGCTCCGCAAGGAGTGCGCGCTGTCGACGGCTTCGCCACCACGAGCGAGGCATATCGCCTCTTAATTGAGTCTGACGGTCTCGGCAAACGCCTGCGCGAGCTCATGGATGGTCTTGAACACGACGACCTGAAAGCGCTAAACAAAGCGGGGCGCGAGGCGCGGGCACTGATGCTCGATACCCCCCTACCAGCTTCGGTTCACGAGTCGATTATCCACGCTTATCGCCGCTTATGTGAGCGCATTGGACGCAGTTGTGAAGTGGCCGTGCGATCCTCAGCTACGGCTGAAGATCTTCCTGAAGCCTCATTTGCCGGACAACAGGACACGATCCTCAACGTGCGGGGTGAAGACCGGCTGATTGATGCGTGTCACCGTTGTTTTGCGTCGTTGTGGACCGATCGCGCGATCTCGTATCGCGCTGCGCGCGGCTTCGATCATTTCGACGTATCGCTTGCAATCGGCGTGCAGCCCATGGTCCGTTCGGATCAGGCGTGCTCGGGCGTCATGTTTACGCTTGATACTGAATCGGGCTTCCGCGATGTAGTGGTGATCAATGGCGCATGGGGCCTGGGAGAGGCCATCGTGCAGGGAATGGCCACACCCGACGAATGGATCGTTTTCAAGCCGACACTCAATAAGGGTGCGCGACCGATTGTGAGTCGCCATCTCGGGACGAAGGAAGTAAAGATGGTCTATGGACTCGACGGCAAAGGAACACGCACGCGCGACGTTGTCGATGCGCAGCGTCAGAGATTTTGTTTGAGTGACTACGAAGTGCTGCAACTCGCTCGCTGGGCGTGCATGATCGAGGAGCACTATTCGCAGCGCGCGGGCCGGCCAACTCCGATGGACCTCGAATGGGCCAAGGATGGCCAGACCGGTGAGCTTTACATTCTCCAGGCCAGGCCCGAAACCGTTCATGCAACGAATCGTGAGAACTACATCGAGATCCACAAACTAACCGGCGAGCATGGTGAACCACTGGCAACCGGGATTGCCGTTGGCGAAAGAATCGGCCAGGGCCAGGTACACGTGCTCGCCGATCCAACTCATCTCACCGAGTTCAAAGAAGGCGCAGTTTTAGTCACTTCGATGACTGATCCTGCATGGGAACCGATCATGAAAAAGGCAGCCGCGATCGTTACGGATCGTGGTGGCCGTACGTGTCACAGCGCAATCGTCAGTCGCGAATTAGGTCTGCCCTGCATCGTCGGCACTGGAAACGCGACGCAGGTGTTGCACTCGGGATCAGAAGTGACCGTGAGCTGTGCCGAGGGCACTCGTGGAAGTATATACGAAGGACGGATCGACTTTTTGGTTGAGAAGCGCGTGGTCAGCCGGGACAAGCGGCCGCGAACCCAGGTGATGATGAATGTCGGCGATCCCGATCACGCATTCGTACTGTCTGCACTGCCTAACGATGGCGTTGGACTCGCGCGTCTCGAGTTCATCATCAACAACCACATCGGCATTCATCCAATGGCGCTGGTGCGTTACCCGAATCTCCAAAGCCCCGAAGTCGTGAAAGAGATCGAGCGTCGCATCGGCGAAGAGGATCCGCGCGAGTTTTTTGTGCGTCGTCTCGCGGAAGGAATTGGCCGAATCGCTGCGGCGTTCTATCCGAATCCTGTGATCGTGCGCATGTCGGATTTCAAGTCGAACGAATACGCGATGCTCATCGGCGGGCAGGAATTCGAGCCAACTGAAGAGAACCCGATGCTTGGCTTTCGCGGCGCGTCGCGTTACTACGACGATCGTTATCGCGAAGGATTTCATCTCGAATGCCTCGCGCTCCAGCGCGTGCGCGAAGAGATGGGCCTGATAAACGTCAAAGCAATGATTCCCTTCTGTCGTACGGTAGAAGAGGCCGAGCGTGTTATCGCGCTAATGGCTGAATTTGGTTTGAAACAAGGCGAGCACGAGTTGGAGATCTATGCGATGTGCGAACTGCCGGCGAACGTTGTTTTCGCGGACGAGTTCCTGCGTATCTTTGACGGGTATTCGATCGGCTCAAACGATCTGACCCAACTCACGCTTGGTCTCGACCGCGATTCGGAAATGGTGGCCCACCTTTTTGACGAGCGAAACGGGGCGGTTGAGAAAATGGTCGAGATGGCTATCGACGCCGCGCATCGTGCGGGCAAAAAGATCGGAATCTGCGGCCAGGCCCCTTCGGACTACCCCGAATTCGCACGCTTTCTGGTGGAGAAAGGCATCACATCGATCTCTTTGAACCCAGACACCGTAATCCAAACTACGGGGTTCATTCTAGGTGTTGAGAACGAAGTCACAAAAGAGCACAAAACCATACATGAGGTAACTACCGGAACCAGGTGATCATCGTGAAGCGCGCGCCAGAAGTTACGGCACAAACTTCGTGAAAGACGTCTGCTCGGAAGGCCACGAGTAATCCGGTTTCACCAAAAAGGTCGAAGCCCGCTGTACTATCTGAAAACTTAAGGGCGCCGCCGCTGAAGTCGTTATTCAAGAACACCACGATCGAGATTCGGCGAACCCGAAGATGATCGAAGTCGAGCTGTTTTGTGTTGCCGTCCTGGTGTCGAACGAAGAAGTCGCCCTCTTTGTAACGCAGGAACTGCGGTCGCTCGCAATCCGTCAGGCTCTCGCCGAAGTGATCTTCAAGTAACGATTTCTGCTGAAACAGACGATTCCACATTTCTGAAATCGTCTCGTCTGAAGGATGAAGACTCGTTGTCTTGCGAACATCTTCATGAATCGTGCCCTCAGAGCCTTCGATGTAAACCGGGGCTTGGGTAGTCGGAGACGAATTCACTTCTACCAGCAGCCTGGCACACGACTCGGCGTCCAGAAAGTTCCGGTTCAAAAACAAACCAAAATGCGCTACCGGATCGAGCTCTTGCATCTTTATTCCTTGAAGACAATTCTACCCTCAAACACGCAGCAATCCAGTCCGGTATCGAGCAGACACTGGATCGCGTCTTCGGGCGTCTCGATGATCGGCTGACCCATGCGATTGAATGAGGTGTTTAGCAGAATGGGAACACCGGTCTTCTCATGAAACTGTTTGACTAGCTCGTAGAATCTTCCGTTGTTCTCGCGCGTCAGCGTTTGTAATCGACCAGTTCCATCGACATGAACGACAGCGGGCACCTTGTCTCTCTTTTCACGATTGACCTGGCACACTCGAAGCATAAACGGGCTCTCGGGTGACGCACCGTCAAACTCAAACCAGTTCCGAGTTTCTTCGAGCAACACCGCCGGCGCGAAAGGACGAAACGCCTCACGCATCTTGACGCGTCGGTTGAGTGTGTCCTTCGCATCCGCTCTGCGTGGATCGCAAAGAATACTCCGTTGACCGAGCGCGCGAGGGCCGAGTTCGGATCCGCCATCAAACCAACCGATAATCTTCCCATCGCATAACAATTCAACCGCATCACGAATCACATTTGTTGAATGAAGAACTCTGACACTTGGCGTTTGATCCAGAACTGCCGAAACGTCTGCCGGACTGTAAGTGCGTCCGGGAGCATCGTGAAGGATTCTTCGCTGCGAATTGTGTTGGGTTAGTTGCCACAGTCCATGATAAGCAGCGCCGATCGCGGTGCCACTGTCCTCCGCCGCAGGCATGATGTACACGTTGTTAAAGTCCGACTCGCGAATGATTCTTTCGTTTGCAACACTGTTCAGTGCGACTCCACCGGCGTAACACAGATTATCGCTGCGACATAGTTGGCGGACATGCTGGACCAGGTACAGCAACGCATCCTCCAAAGCAGTTTGCACCGAGCTCGCGAGCGCTTCGTATTCGCTCTTCCGGTTCGGCCACCGCTCGTCGTGACGAAACTGGAGCGGCACATTGTCTTTGAAACAAAACTTTTCGTTTGCGATCTCAAAAAAGTCTCTGCTCGGAAATTCTGGTCGTCCATACGGCGCCAGGCCCATGACTTTCCCTGCTTCCGCTGGTTCGCCGAAGATCTGTTGCGCCGCTGCGGAAAACATCCCTCCAAGACTGCCGAACGACGGCATCTCGGAATCGTGCATCACCAGCCACGCGCCACGCTCCACGACATGTTTCTCGAGCGGCACGATATTCGTCTTTGAAGCGTAGTAAAGAGAGATCGTCTCCCAGCTATCAGGCAGACCGCCTTTCAGAAGCTTTTGTTCTTCGAGTGTGAAGTCAGCGACTGGCGAGCCTGCGCCGTCGACAATGAGAATCGCAGACTCTGCGAAACCTGAAGTCGCAAACACACTCACTGCATGTCCATAGTGATGAGGAATGGTGATGGTCGGCGTGCCGTGCAGCACGACGTTCAAAAACGGATCTCGTCGCACGTCGTGGATTTCGTCGTTCGCACGGCCCTGAATGCAGAGGACTACCAGACTCAGGTCATCAGGCTCGATGCCCGCATAGTTCAAACAGTAACGAACAGCGAGTGAGGGCCGCGCGCCGTAGATACGATGTCGCTTGAATCGGGTGAGACGCTCCTCCTGGATAGCGACGACAATCTCGTCGCCTTTCAGCAAACACGCGGAGCCATTGTGTGAAGCGCTGATGCCAAGAATCCACGGCTGTTCGTTCACGAGTGAAGTCCTGCTTCGCAGCTTTAAGCGGAGGCTACTTCGCTTAAAACTGCGTTTTCAGGTTGAGGAATAAGAGCGGCAATCTCTTCGACGATGTAACGAGTTGAGTTTGGGATGGCGAGTCCAACGGTCGCTGCGCGCATGCGTGAGTAATGAAGTTCGTCTTCCATCATTCGCCGAAGCACGGGCACGATGTCGGCCGAACGTTTTAGCATGATGCCGGCGCCACGCTCGGCGATCAGATCCGCAGTTCCCTTTTCCTGTGGCATCGGGTCTGTAATCGCGTCGGCAATGATCGGAACGCGACAAGCGAATGCTTCGAACGTCGTTAAGCCACCGAGTTTTGAGATCATGACATTCGCAGCACTCATCAGCTTCTCGATCTCGTCGGAGTAACCGATCACCTTGATCGGAAAAGGCGCTTCGAGAGCAATCGTTTCGGCCGCGGCGCGCAGATCTTCGTTCTTGCCGGCAAGAAAGATCGCCTGTACGTCCAACTCGCCACGCACCAGTTCGCTGAAGATCTGCGGAATGTTGCCACCGCCAATCCAACCCGCGTTCACAAACACGGTGAACTTGTCGGGATCCAAACCGAGCGCACGACGTGCCGCTTGAGCTGCTTCTTCGCTGGGATAAGCAAACTTCGGATGCACCGGCAGGCCTGAAATCTTTATCCGCTCGGGCGCGACTCCGTAATCGATCAACTGCCGGCGCGCATCCTCGTTAGCGACGAGGTAGAGCGTAACTGCATCGCAAGCCCACCCTTTCCAAAAACCGTAACAAGGATCTGTCACGACAGAAACGAGCGGAATGCGGTCGGCGAGGTTCAACTCCTTTAGCACCCTGGCGAAGATATGCTGCGTGAGCGGATGAACGCTGACAACGATGTGTGGACACCAGCGCTCAAAAAGTTCCTTGACATAACCCACACATCTCTTATGAAAAAACTCGCTGGTCTCCGGCCTGATGTGATTCATGCACCAGTAAAAGTACTTCATCCAGTGCTGCCGGTTGCGCAGGATCCAGTTGTACAGCCGCACTAACTTCGCGCTGAGATGATGCGACTCCTCGACTGCACGAACCACCCTGACCGCGTACGATTCACCGTCAAAAAACTTCTGCACTCCCGCCACGATCGCGGCCGCAGCGGAACGATGCCCGCCACCAGTGTCGGATGAGATGATCAGGATCTTCGGGATTCGCTTTTGCTGCATGTACTCTTAGTTCAAATCCGGAACAGGCAGTGCCGAATGTTCTAGTTTCTCCACCGCTTTACGCGCCTTCTTCATTTCGCGTTCGAGTTTCTTGATCTGGATCAAGTGTCCCGGATTGAAAGGCAGTGATGGGTAGTAGCTATTCGATTCGTGCGTGCAGAAACAGCCGTCGCTCGCTTTCTTGCGTCGCGCCTGCATCGCGGGCGATAGCCAGAGCTTCTGGAAGTTCCAGTCGAAGTCGCGCAGGTTGCCGACAGGCGCCAGGTTCTCGCACGACGACACGGTGCCTTCGTCGTAGATCACGCCGCCCGCCGTGCCTGCGTAACACGTCATCTGCGCAGTCTGTGTTTCCTGTGTTTTCGCGATCAGGCCGTGCATGTAGATGTCGATCGCTGCTTTGAAGAAACCGGCGCTGCCGCCGTAGTTGTTCTTGATCGCTGCATGACGCGAATCGTCGTCGATCATCTGCGCGAGCTTCGCGTAACGAGAATGATCGATCTCCAGCTCCTTCGGATCCGCTGACGGCGGACGGATGTAGTTGAAGTTCACTTTGTCAGGCTTCAAATCGTATTTGAGGAAGTCGTACCACTCGAAGATCGTGTCCTGGTTAGAGTTCATGAAACAGGTACACGTCTGTACGTCGAGGCGCGGGTATTCCTTCTTGATCGCTTGAAGCTGCCGTGCGGTGTCGATCGCGATGTCCCACGAACCGGGTTTCTGACGAATCTTCTCGTGCTCTTTCTTAGGCCCATCGATTCCGAGCGCAACAGTAACGTTAAGATTCGGACACTCCTGCAAGACACGCGTGACGTCGGGGAAGATTCGCTTTTGAATCTGCCCGTTCGACATGATGTAGATCGATTCGAGCTTGTTGTTCGTGTAGAAGGCCCGTGCGATTTCAGGGAGATCTTTGCGAGTGAACGGCTCGCCGCCCGCGAGGATCAGCACGCCGAGATTCCCGCCGAGTGTTTCCGAAATGCGCTCGATTTCGTGCGTTTTCATCTGCAACTTCTTGCGCGGGCGATCGTCGAGCTCGTCGGTGAAGAAGCAGTGCGTGCAGCGCATGTCGCAAACTGACGTGACCAGTATGTTCAGTAAGACGGGTGAAAACGGCTGGCCAATCGCCAGTTTCGCGTAACGTTTCAGCAGTTCTTTCGTCGTAAAATCCATCGCTACCTCAATAGTTTAGATAAGCTATTTGAAGATACGTTGTCAATTAATAGTAAAACCATTCACGGATTACGCAGATGAATCACTAGATGATTTGTAAAATCTGTGTAATCTGCGGATTAACAGGTGCGCTAACCGCGGTTTTGGATGCCAAGGGCGCGCATGCGGCGGTAGAGGTGGCTGCGATCGACGCCCATGAGCTCGGCGGCGCGTGAGACGTTGCCGTCGGCTTCTTCGAGTTTTCGTTGAATGAACTCGCGATGGTAAGCCTCCGTGGCTTCCTTAAACGAGGGGAACCGGAAAGATGCGGCGGGCGGTTCTTCTTTGCCTGTTGGTGGCAGATCCGTGGCCGAAACTCGCGTCCCCGGATGCATGATCACTACTCGTTCGATTGTGTTTCTTAATTCACGAACGTTGCCGGGCCAGGAATACGACTGCATCACATCCAACGTTTCCGGCAAGAACTGCTTTGGCTTTTTACCATACGCCTTCGAGAATTGCTGGTTGAAATACTCAATCAGAAGCGGTACGTCCTCGAGACGATCGCGCAGCGGCGGCAACTCAAACGGAATCACGTTGAGGCGGTAAAACAGATCGGCACGAAAGTTTCCCTGCTCGATCTCGACGTCGAGTCGCTTGTTTGTAGCCGCGATCAGACGAACGTCGACAGTGATCGAGTTTCCACTGCCGACCGGCTCGAAGCGTTGCTCTTCAAGGACCCGCAAAACTTTCGCCTGGACCTTCGGACTCATATCCGCGACTTCATCGAGAAAGATTGTGGCGCCGTCGGCGAGTTCAAACTTGCCTTTCTTCGCGGCAGTCGCACCGGTGAACGCGCCTTTCACGTGCCCAAAGAGTTCCGACTCAATCAATTCTTCAGGAATCGCAGCGGAGTTCACTTCGATAAATGGCGCGGCAGCGCGGCGTGATTCCGCATGAATCGCGTGCGCGACGAGCTCTTTTCCAGTTCCCGACTCGCCGTAGATCAAAACGCGGCCGTCAGTCGGAGCGACGACGGAAATCTGTTTTCGCAAAGCGCGCATCGCGACTGACTCGCCGACCATCGTGTACTCGCGCGCGAGCGCGGCAGCCATGTCTTTATTGATCAGCTCGAGTCGCTGTTGGCGGAGCGCATTGCGAACGGTGAGCACCGTCTTCTCGATCGAGAGCGGCTTTTCAATGAAGTCAAACGCGCCCAGCTTCGTCGCGCGAACGGCGGTTTCGATGTTGCCGTGACCGGAAATAATTACGACTGCCGCATCCGATCCGGCAGCGCGTAACTGTTTCAAGCGTCTCGAGCCCGTCGATGCCGGGAAGCCAAACGTCGAGCAGGATGCAGCCATAAGCGCGTTTGCCGAGCGCTTTGAGACATTCTTCGCCGCTGGCGACGGCGTCGGCGACAAAGCCTTCGTCTTCCATCACCGCGCGCAGCGTGTCGCGAATGCCGCGTTCGTCATCGACTATGAGAATTGAATCCATTACTTAGCCACAAAAGGCACAAAAAAAGACACAAAAAGATTTTCAGCTGGCGGTTGGAAGTTCTATTACGAATTTTGCGCCGCGCGGGTTATTTTTTTCTGCGCGGATGTGACCGCGGTGCTCGAGTATGATTCGTTGAACGATCGCGAGTCCGAGGCCGGTGCCGCTGTCGCGTCTCGAGAAATAGGGTTCAAAGAGTCGTCTGAAATCTCCCGGCGCGATTCCCTGGCCCGTGTCGATCACTTCGGCTCGCAGCAAACTTCTTTCGGCATCGTGTGAGGTGACGATGGTGAGTTGCTTCTCATCATTGACGGAAGCCATTGCTTCGAGCGCGTTGTCGATCAGGTTCACAAACACTCGTTTCATCTGTTCCATGTCGAGCATGGCTGCGGGAAGATCGCGATCGAGTTGAACTGTCAGGGAAACACCGTCGAGTCGTTCTTCATACAAGCCGGAAGCCTGCGTGATGACATCATTGAGATTTGCGAGCTCGAGTCGCGTGGCGGGCAAGCGCGCAAAACGAGAAAACTCATCGACCATCGCTTTCAGGCCTGCGACTTCGCGAGTGATCGTTTCAGTACACTCTGTGATCACCGCCGCAACAGATCCATTGCTATTGCCATTCGCGCGGCCATAACTCTTCGCGATCCGTTCAGCCGAAAGCTGAATCGGTGTTAGCGGATTCTTGATCTCATGGGCCATGCGCCGTGCGACTTCGCTCCAGGCAGCCGCTCTCTGCGCCGCCAGCAACTCAGAAAGATCCTCGATCACCAGGACCACTCCGCGCCCGGGACCTTTCGAGTCACGCAAGGCTGTCGCAGTGATCGCGACCGGCAGTGGTCCACCGCCACTATCCAATTGAGTCTGTTCCGAAGCGTGACCTGCTCTACGCGCGCGACGCAATAATCGATCGATCACCAACCAGTCTTCACTGCCGATCAAGCTGCGCACGTGTCGGATTGTCTTCAACTTTCGCGACTAACCCCAACATGCGCGACGCCGACGCATTCAGCGTCGTGACACAATCGTTCTCGTCAATCGAGATCACACCAGTCGATAACGACTGAAGCACTGTCTCGATGTAGTTGCGCCGTTCACGCAACGCAAGATTCTTATCGCGCAACTCAGCGGCGTTTGCTTCGATGCGACCGCGGTTCTCCTCGAGCTGCGCCGTCATCTGGTTGAACGATTCGGCGAGCAACGCCAACTCATCGTCGGCGATCGTCGTCACGCGATGCGCGAGATTCCCGCGCGCAACTTCCTTCGAAGCCTCCGCCAACGCTTTGATCGGCGTGGCGATACCGCGCGCGAGATAGATCGCAACCCAACTCGAGACGAACAACAGGATCAGCGTCATCAACCCGAGCGTTGAGAGACCCAGTAGACGCACGCGCCGCTGTGTCCCCACGAGATCCTGATATTCACGTTCTGAACCTGTCACGAGATCCGTCAGATCATTCGAACCACGTTTCTGCGGCGCAACGATCAGCATCTCTGAATCGTTCAACGGCACCGCGAGCGCGTCGAACTCTTTCCCATCGGCGAGATTGATGCCGGTTGGACCATACGACGACCGTGCTTCGCTAAACAGTTTTTCGAGTTGCTCTGTGTCAGCCGGCGGCAGGTTGGTGCTCTTGACCGCTACGGATCCATCTCTGCTTGCGATCTCAATTCCGACTAACTGCCCTGACTTCACGATCTGCTGCATCGTGGCGAGTCGCTCTTCCGGCGTCCGTCCGTTCAGAAGCATCGTCAACAATGATGCAGTGTCGCGTAAGGTTTGCTCCTGAGTTGATAACGTCTCGCGTTTTACTTCCATGGCCTGCGCAACAATCTGATCGGGAAACGGATTGAACCACTTTTCCAGCGAGCGATTCAGGAACAGGTATGAAAAGACTGCCATCGCGGTGATTGGCAGAAAGCTGATCGAGATGAAGTAGACCAGGAGCCGCGTCTTTACTTTCGAGCCGAGTTGCCGTTCTTTGCGTTCACGTCGCAACTTGAGGAGATTGCGAACAAAGATGAAGAGAAAGACGACAAACGCGACGAAGTTGAGCGTCGAGAGTGCATAAAGCATCAACGCTTCGGCGCCTGTGTCCGGCCGGACTACGGTCCAAAGCCAGAGCTGCTGCGACACGATAATCGCGAGTAACAACAACACCGTGCCGCCCAAAACCCACAGCAAGATGCGTCGCCGGCGTCGAATGCGCTCTCGGCGTTCAGGCGTTAGATTTTCGCGATTATCGGTCATTAGTTGATCGGAGTTTAGCATCGCCGATTGCGAATGTTTAGAGTTCAAGCTTTAGCTTGTCTGCCCGAAGCAGCAGCCTAAAGGCTGAACTCTGAACTGTCTGCTAAAATGCCCTCCCGATGCTTAAGTTGTTCATCAACGAATATGGCCGGCTACGCAGTGGTTGGCGAGTGGTGATTTTCGTCTTTGCTTTCATCGCCGCCTTATTGCTGTTGGTGACTGTACTGCGGGCCTTTTACGTCGTATTCCTCGAATTGGTCCCTCAGGCCCCGCAGTCCCGATTAATTCCAGAAGTGATCTACAGAGTTTCGCTGTTGATTGCGGCGCTCGGCGTCGGATATTTGTGCGCGCGCTTCCTGGAAGGACTGCCCTGGCGATCTCTCGGTATGACACTGCACGCGGGCTGGTTCCGAGATCTCGTGATTGGGTGCGTCATCGGTTTTGTCTCGCTGGCTATTGCTGTCGGGATTGCTGCGGCAGGAAACGGGCTAAAGTTTTCGATTAACGATGCCTCGCTACTGGCGCTGGGCAGGTCGATGCTTGGATCCGCAACGTTGTTGTGTCGTTGCAGCCCTCGCGGAAGAAGCAATGTTCAGAGGTTACCCGCTGCAAACGTTCACGCGCGCTCAACTCGTATCACTCGGAGTGTTGTTGACGTCGCTGGCATTCGCCTTTGCTCATCTTTCAAATCCAAATGTTGTCGGATTGACGTTTGTGAACACCGTTCTTGCCGGAGTCTGGCTGGCGATGGGTTATGTGCGGACGAGAAGTCTCTGGCTGCCACTCGGACTGCATTGGGCATGGAACTGGGCTCTTGGGTGGTTCTTCGGCGTGCCGATCAGCGGCGCTACCCTCGTTTCAAATCCTCTCTTCAGAGCCACCGATGTGGGGCCTGAATGGTTAACTGGGGGAAATTATGGCATCGAAGGCGGTGTTGCCGGCACTGTTGCGCTCGTTGTTTCAACTGTCTTTCTCTGGCGTACGCCATGGCTGCAAGCCACGCCAGACCTGAAAAAACTCACCTCCGAACAGAACCCGGCTATACCTGCGCCCGTAATAAGCATTCGATCTGTTGAAGACTGAAGTAAGAGCAAGTCAGGAAGGGGGGCTGGCCCCCGCAGCGACTCAAACCACACAGCGGGGGCAAGCCCCCCTTCCTGACTTGTACTTTTCTCCCCCATGTTAACACTCTCCGCCTCTCTCCCGTCTTAATCGACGTTATTGGTTTTGGGTCTTGGGTCTTAGGTCTCAAATCTCAAGTTTTGGACTCTGAGACAACCGCTCTCTCAAGCTGGAGACCAAAGACCTAAGACCCAAGACCAAGAGCCGAGGCCACGCGATGTCCGCCACAGTCGACATGCTTCTGACGAGCCCACAGGACAGAACCGAGCGCGAAAGCGACGGGTCGTCAGTCGAACTCGTGCTGGTGAGGGCGGTCCTCGACGGTGATCGAGAGGGATTCGGGCGTCTCTACGATCTTTATGCACCATTGGTACACGGAATTCTGCTGGCGCGAGTGCCGCGGGCTGAAGTCGAGGATCTCGTGCAGGACATTTTTCTCCACGCGTACAAGAAGCTTCATACGTTGCGCGATGGATCGGCGTTTGGACCGTGGATAGCGATGATCGCTCGTAATCGTGCTGTTGACTTCTATCGCCGATCGAAAGAGACAGTTGAGATTAACGACGACTTGCGCGGCAGCGACACACACGACTCAAAGGCAGCCGAGATTCTCGAACTGATTCGCAATCTGCCTGAAGCTTATCGTGAAACGCTGGTCCTGCGACTCGTTGAAGGAATGACTGGACCAGAGATCGCAGCGCGCACGGGACTCACTGCGGCGTCAGTACGCGTCAACCTTCATCGTGGGATGAAACTTCTGCGTGAGCGGCTCGGATTTAAGGAGGGCTTATGAACGAAGATTACCTGTGGGACAAGAGTGGTCCACCCGATCCAGAGATACAGCAACTGGAAAATATCCTCGGCACGTTGCGTTATCAGCCAAAGCCGTTCGAGATTCCAGGTAACGTGCCCGCGCCTCGCAGACGCAATTACTTTCCGTTGCTCGCGGCGATAGCGGCGACTCTGTTGGTAGCACTACTCGCGGGCAGCATTTGGCTTCGCGGGCGCTCGCGCGATGAGGCACCGCAACAAGCGAAGGCTCCAAGCGCACCTGCAGTTACGCCGTCGGTTGAAGAGAAAACCATTCCGGCGCCAGAACCGGAGAAGAAAGTCGCTCCCCGTGAACGCATTGTCACAGTGAAATACAAACGGCGAAATAGACCATCGGGATTAACGAAGCGTGAACGAGAAGAAGCGCTCGCCGCCAAACAACAGTTGATGATTGCGTTGCGGCTTGCGAGTGAAAAGTTGAACCTGGCCCATAAGAAAACTCAGAGCACACCTCCTGCGAACCAGATTAAGAATCAACACCGCGCAGGATGAACGGAGCAATTATGAAAACACTCTTTATAAGAACGCCGCTGATTGCCTTGTTGCTGATCATCATGACGGCTCTTGTCGCGAGAGCTCAGGATTCCAGAATCCAGTTGAGCAGTCTCGATCATCTCGCCGCCAAGGCCAGCCAAACTGTCGATGTCAGTATCGATGAGCGACTGATACGAATCGCGGCAAAGGTATTCAAAGATAACGACGCCGAGGAAAAACGGATCAAGGACCTGCTAGTCGGAATCAAAGGCATTTACGTCAAGAGTTTTGAATTCGAAACCGATGGACAATACGCCGCTGCCGATATTGAAACGATTCGCACGCAGCTTCGTGGTCCAGGGTGGTCGCGCCTGGTAGGTGTAAATAGCAAGAAGGACGGAAATTTCGAAGTCCATCTGCTGATGAATGGTGAACAGGTTGGCGGTCTCGCAGTGCTTCACACCGATCTGCGAGAGCTTACTGTCGTCAACATCGTCGGGCCCGTAGATCTCGACAAACTAGCGAAGCTGGAAGGGCAGTTGGGCATTCCCGATCTGGAGATTCAACCGTCGAAACCGAAGACAAAGAATGACGAGAAGTGAGGTCTTCGATGAAAACCTTCCTTGCAATCATCCTGCTGATCTTCGCGACAACAACCGCGCAGGCGAAAGACGACGACTTCAAGTCGGTCGTGAAGATGATCGAGCAGTTTTACGGAGTGAAGCACATCGGAATTCCGTTTTTGGCAAAGGCCGGAATGAAGGTCGCGACAACCGCAGCGCGCATCAAAGGCGGCCAGGCCAAACGGATTGCTGAAGCGGGCAGTATTAAGCTCGCGGTCTTTGAGAACCAGGAATTTAATGGGGACTTTACGAAGTTTCGCAATTCGCTGAACGGAGCGCTTAACACAACGTGGATGCCGCTCCTGCAAACTCTCTCCGCCACGAATGAAGAACAGACCTACATTTTTTTGCGTGACACCGGACAGAAATTTCATGTGCTGGTGATCACGATCGCTCAACGCGATGCCACGGTGGTCCAAGTCACCCTCTCGCCGGAGAATCTGGCCAAATTGATGAAAGATCCCGAAGGCACGGGTAAATCGATCACTGAAGAAGCAACGATTATCGATCAGGAGTGAGTTATGTACAGACTATTGCTAATTGCCCTCATTGCCGCGCTGTCGTTTGTCTCAATCAACGCACAGGAAGTTGAAGACACCATCAAGATCAAAACGCGCGTAGTGTTTCTCGACGCGCTCGTGAAAGACAAAAAGACAAATCTCCCGATCTCGAATCTGACGCCTGAAAACTTCGAAGTACTCGACGACGGTAAACCACGGCCCATCTCCTACTTCACGCGCGAGGGTCAGGCTCGCAAGCCCCTCGCGCTGATCGTCATCCTCGATCTTCGTGAAGACGGCGCCGGAAGGTTCTTGAAACGACCGGAGATTCTCAAGGCGATGGAAGATGAACTCGCGAAGCTGCCTCAGGGCGATGAAGTCGCGATTATGGCGATGGACATCGCAGAAGATGAGGAGAGGTTCTGGTTAACCCAGTTCACGAACGATCGAGCAACGATCGCGGCCGCACTGGCGCGTGTGCCAGCGCTGTGTGGTCCGAATACTGGTGGTCCCGCGCCTGAAGGGGTTGAGAGAATAGCGGTTAAGACTGAGGGCGAAGGTAAACCGGAAGATATCGTCCAAACCGAAACCATTCGTGGCCGCAAAGGCGGCACGGTTACGCGTGAAACGAGGCGCGACGGATCAGTGAACGTGAAGCGTGTGGATAAAAATGGCAACGTGACGATAGAACTGGGTGATGTCTACGACATGGCCGCTGCTGTGCGTGATGCGACGCGAAAGGCGGAAGAGGTGAGACCAAACTCGCAGCCGTCGATTGTTTGGGTGTCAGACGGAATTGCTCCGATCTTTTTTGAGGATCGCGACGCGACTGAACAGATCCTGATACGCAGTAACGTCATCTTCAACTCGTTGACGGTTGAGATGCGCACGCTGTTCAAATTTCTCATGCCGGTCGGAAAACCGATCGCTGGTTGGTTGGGGGTGAGTCTTTACGGCAGCGCCAAACATCTTGCGCAGCGCTCTGGCGGTGAAGCAGTGAAGGTCGGACGAGTTAAAGACTATGGCACTGGTCTCTCCAAAATCATCGGCAATCTCACTGCACGCTATAGCCTCGGCTTCGCACTCGCCGAAAGCGAGATCGACGACGGCCGCATGCACAGCCTCGAAGTCCGCGTTAAAGCGAAGGATGAAAAAGGAAAGAATCGCAAGCTCCAGGTGAGCTCACGGCAGGGGTATTACATGTCTTCGACGATCCCGAAGGAAGCGGCAGCGAAGGCGCAGTAAGCCACAAGATGCACATAAAAGAACACAAAAAGCACCCCAGATTAGCTGTGTACGAGAAGAACGATGTCGCCGCGTTTTGCTCGGAGACTTTTCGCCGGCGGACGAACTTTCAATCGAGATTTCCAGGAAACCGGCACTGCCCCAGATCGCGAAGAGAGTCTTTGGGGACGCGGAGCTGTAGAAGTCGCGGAACGTGCGGATTTGTTTTCGGTTGATGACAAGCGTCGGGTGCGTCTTCGCATCAATCAGGTCGCGGGTGATGTTGGTGATGCAGTTGCCGAAGCGATCGATGTGAATAATTCGGCCTTTTATGTTGCCGTTCTTCAATACCTCGGGTGTCAAAGAGTTTTTCAACCGAACGTGGTCGGTAATCCGAGGCCCGAGACGTTCCGGCTTCACGCCTTTCGACAGGGCGGCCGCGACCGGAGCGAAGATGTCGCGCCCGTGAAAGGTCGAGCTTGGCGAGGGTCGGAAGTATTTGTCAGATGTTACATGAAAGATTTGACACGACGGCTCTCGATCGTAGATGTAAGTGAAGATCCCGTTGTCTGGTCCAACAAAGAACTGCTCACCCGCCTTCACAACAATCGGTCGGCGCGCTGAACCGACGCCGGGATCGACAACCACCATGTGAATGGTCCTGGCCGGAAATGTGTTGTAACACGCGAGCAACGTAAATGCTGCTGCCTCGATATTCTGAGGTGGAATCTCGTGCGTGATGTCGGTGATAACCGCACCAGGATTAACTGAAAGAATCGCGCCTTTGACTGCACCGACAAAGTAATCAACGCTGCCGAAGTCAGTGAGCAGAGTGATCACAGAGAGCTCGTGTCAGTTGAAGTGCGAATCTTCATGTGCTGACCACGTTCGAGCCTGATGTCTTTACCGCGTTGCGTCATCACGCCGGCTGTTCCTACACCACCACCGATGATCGCTCCAATCGCAGCACCTTTACCACCACCGGCGATAACACCGATGATCGCACCGATACCTGAAGCAGCTCCGACCTTCGCTGCATCGTCTTTGGTCGAATCCGGTCCTTTGACACCACCTTCAGTATCAATTGTCGTGTTTTCGCCGCCCATCGGCGTGATTTCAAGAAGCTCCGCGTGAAGAGTCGCGGTGCGGTTGTCGGTCGAGCGGATCTGATCAAACGCTAATTGCAGTTCGGCAATGCCCTTCACTTTTCCCGGACGCTTCACCTGCGCGACTCGTCCTTCAACGATGTAACCCGCGAACTCTGCCGGCTCGATAACCTTTGCCTGAAGTCGATCACCACGCTGACTCGCATCGGTCGAGAGCGGCGTCAACAGCTCAAGCGCAAGGATCGTGTTGCGCGGAATCACCGGTGAACCACTCGGCGTTACCGGCTGATCAGCGCTGATCGCATTATCGTTATTAGCTGCGGTGCTGAGGGTGTCATCGACTTTCGGACCGGCTGTCGCGCCCCGACGACTCAATCCTGCCGGAAGCGTTGAATTGAATTGCTGACGCTCGTAACCCGCTGAGTAACCCGCTTCGAATCCCTGCTGATAACCGTCGCGATAATCTTCAACTGGTCCCCAAACGTCGTTGTAAGATCGATCGGCCCGTTTGTAATCCTCTTTGTTCTGATAATTCCGCGCCGCTCCATCAGAGATGTCCTTGTAGCCGGCCGTGTAACCGTCAGAATAACCTGTACGATAACCCCGCTCGAGGGCTGTCGTTTGTGCTTGCAGTGCGCTATTGGCTGCGGCAGGAACCGCTGCCACCAGACCGCTCACACAAAGACTCAGTAAAACCACCAGGGGTAATTTAAAGTAATTCATATTCTGTCCTTCCGAAGAATCCTACGACTTAGGCAAGCCGTAGCGTCTTGGGAGAGCCAACCTCGCAGCAACGTGTCGATGCTATCACTAACAAAGGCCACAAAAAAGCACAAAAGTTCAAATGTTTAGACGTGCTTGACGCTCCGGTGTGCTCAACCTAGACTCGTGAGCGCCGTCAGAACCGACCCCTCAGATGCCGCATTCCGCGCCGGAGGTTGGCGGCAGAGACAGGAATTTCATGGCAAGACGTAGAGTTTACCTGGATAACAGCGCCACCACGCCGGTGGATCCGCGAGTCGCCGCAGCGATGGCCCGCGCAGTGGTGGATACGTTCGGAAATGCGTCGAGCGTTCACGGCTTTGGCCAGCAGGCACGAGCTGCAGTCGATCGCGCGCGGCGTGACGTAGCCGCTCTCATCGGCGCGAAACAGAACGAGATCGTCTTCACTTCGGGTGGCACTGAAGCAAACAACCTTGCCATTCGAGGTCTCTGCGAAGCGTCAACGGCCCATGGCAAGCACATCATCACGTCGGCGATCGAGCATCCGTCGGTTGCAGGTGTTTGTGTTGAACTCGAAAAGCGAGGATGGGAAGTTACTCGTCTGCCGGTTTACGGGAATGGGATCGTCAGGCTCGAAGATGTCGCCGCGGCTATTCGACCCGAAACCATTCTCATCACCATCATGCTTGCGAACAACGAAATCGGAACGATTCAACCGATCAGCCAAATCGGTTCCACAATTCGTGAGAAACGAGCGGCGGGCCAACCGCATTTGTGGCTGCACACTGACGTAGTCCAAGCAGCAGGACGACTGCCGCTGAACGTCGACGACCTCGGTTGCGATCTATTAACGATATCCGCGCACAAGCTGTACGCACCGAAGGGCGCCGGCGCGCTTTACGTTCGGCGCGGCGTGCGACTGCGCGGGCAGAACGTTGGCGGACACCAGGAGCGCGAACGACGAGCCGGGACCGAAAACGTTCCGGGGATTGTCGCGTTTGGAGAAGCGGCGAAACTTGCGCGTGAGGAACTCTCAGAACGATCGAATCACGATCGCGCTTTGCGTGATCGATTGGAAGCTCAAGTGGGAAACCGCATCGGCGATATTGTAATGAACGGCGATCGCGAACAACGCCTGGCCCACCTTTCAAACATCTCGTTTCGCTTCATTGAAGGCGAGGGGCTGCTGATAAACCTGGATCTGGAGGGTGTCGCAGTGTCGACCGGCTCAGCTTGTTCTTCAGGAACACTTGAACCGTCGCCCGTGATTCGCGCGCTCGGGGTCAACGATGAACTTGCGCGCGGGTCGATTCGCTTTAGCTTCGGTAAAGACAACACTGAAGAGGATGTCGATTACACAGTCGAGGTTTTGTCACAGGCAGTTGAAAGATTACGCGCGCTTTCTCCGCTGACACTGGTTTCATAGTAAAACTTGCCTTACTCCGCCCAATTCAAAGATCATCTTTCGCATCCTCGTAACGCCGGTGAACTGCCGGATGCCAACGCGATCGCTGACGAAAAGAATCCGGTCTGCGGCGATCGGCTTCGACTCTCGTTGATCATTAAAAAGATCGCATCGAAACAGCGCGCTACCTCGCTTACGGCTGTCCACCGACACTCGTGTGCGGATCAGTTTTGACTGAATTGATTATTGGAAAGACGACGGAAGAGGCGAAGCAGTTGACGCGTGCAGATCTGTTGAATGCGATCGGTGGACTACCATCGAGAAAACATCACGCGGCGTCCCTTGCCATTGAAACGCTCCACTCCGCACTCGATCTTTAGCCACAAAAAATCACAAAAAATGTTTGTGCTTTTTGTGGCTTAAATCGGTTGTGGACTTCCGACGACGCGTGGGCGGTCGGGCTCTTTTGGAACGATGGTGTTGCGCTTGTGATACTCAGGGCCGCAGTACTTCCTCGGCTCCGTCCCTAAAGCAAAAGTCTTCGTTCGAATCACTGGACAAGTTTCGACGGCGATCAACCCGGTCGCCGGATCGATGTCCAACGTGATCGTCCCTTCCAATCCACTTTCAGGCACTGCGCGACGCGGCGATGGCAACGGTGACACTGTCGGTAACGGCGGCGGCTCATACGGCTGATCAGGCAGTGGCGACGCTTCAGGAAGCTCTTCCGGACTCGCTTCCTCAGTTGGCAGCTCGGACGTCTGATTTGGACCAGTGCCGTTGATAAAGAACTCGACGCGTTTTTCCGTATCCTCAGGAACCGTAAGCTGGCCCGTCTTCGGATTGATTTCGACCTGTTCGATACCCGCCGGCATATCCCAGTCGCCTTCCCATTCAGGATGCTGCGCAAGCGCCACTTGCATGAAGTCAGACCAGATCGGGAGCGCTGAATTCGCGCCTGTCAAACCCAGTTGAGAACCGTCGTCAAAACCCACCCACACCGCGCAAACGAGGTTTGGTGTGTAACCCGCAAACCATCCATCACGCGAAGTTCCCGTCTTACCTGCAAGCGGTCCTTTCAAACCACGCGCACGAACCTTTGCGGCGGTTCCGCGGTTCACAACGTCCTTCATGAACGATGTCATCACATAGGCAACGTCAGGACGAAGCACTTCGTTCTTCTGCGAAGTAGGCGCGGCGATCGTGACGCCATTGCCGGTCGTGATGCGGTTAATCGCGATAGGACTGGTCCTGGTTCCTAAATTCGCGAAGGCCGTGTACGCGGAGGCGATTTGAAGCGGTGTCGCTTCGCTCGTGCCGAGCGCCATCGCTGGATAAGCGCGAGGCGGTTTCGGTAAGCCCGCCTTCGCGGCGAGATTCATCACACGTCCAATAGTAACTTCCATCGCCACCTCAACCGTGACGACGTTCAGACTATTAACCAAACCATCGCGCAACGTAACGGGCGCGTTTCTATAGCTCTCGCCAAAATTTCCAGGCGAATATTCCTGATTATCAAACGTGAACGTCTTCGGCTCGTCCATGTAAGTCGTCGCCGGTGTTATCAAACGCGGCACCGGATCGTAAGCAGTATTCAACGCCGTGGCATAGACGAATGGTTTGAAAACCGAACCCGGTTGACGAAATGCATCAGTAGCGCGATTCAACTGGCTCTTCGAGTAATCACGACCACCAACCATCGCGACGATCTCACCAGTTTTCGCATTCATCGCAACGAGCGCTGCCTGAAGGGTGCCGGGTTCGAAACGTTTCGACTGGATCTTGTCGAGCGCCGCCATCTGTTTAGTCAATGCAGCGTAAGCAGCACGCTGGAGATCCATGTCGATGGTTGTGTAGATGCGTAGATGTTCGGCGGCGCCGGCGCCTGCGATCATGTCGCCCAGTTGGTTCTGAACGTAATCCGCAAAATACGGCGCGTCTGAGACGTCGATGCGACCTCTTGCGGGCACCACTTGCAGCGGAGTTCCTTTGGCAGCCTCCGCCTCGTCCTGTGTAATCGCACCGGCCCCGGCCATCGAGTCCAACACCTGGTTGCGGCGCGCAGTTGCTGTGTCAATCTTGGTGTAAGGGTTGTAACGGTTCGGACTGCGAATCAAGGCCGCGAGAAACGCTGACTCCGCCAAGTTGAGATTCGTCACGTCCTTGTTGAAGTACGCACTCGACGCTTCACCAAAACCATTGACCGAGAACCCTGCCTGTTGGCCCATGTAAACCTGGTTGCAGTACAGCTCAAAAATCTGTTCTTTGGTGAGTCGTGTCTCGATAATGATCGACATGTATGCTTCGGAGATCTTGCGTCGCCACGTCTGCTCCGGCGAAAGCAAAAGGTTCTTGACGAGTTGCTGCGTGATACTCGATCCACCCTGCCGCGCGATCGGCGAGGTAGGATCAGAATCGTAACGCCTGATGAACGCGCGAATGATGCCGCGAATGTTTACGCCGTAATGCTCGAAGAACGAGCGGTCCTCGGTAACCGTGATCGCTTTGATCAGGTGCGGCGGCAGATCGCTGAAACCGATAACTTTGCGTTTTGCTCGTTCAGTGCCGGTAACCGAACTGATCAATTCCGGTTCGAGCCAAACACGTTGTAGAGTGCCTCTGCCGTCCAGATCGAGAAGCGAGCTGATAGACTTCCCTGAACCGCTGAACTGAATTCTCACATTCTGAAACTGCCTGACACCGTCAACACTCGACGCACTACTCGGCTCAACATCGAGAGTTGTTCCGTTGACTGTATAACGACCACGGCCTGGGTCTGCCTGTTGGCTCAGCTCAACGTAACCAGCACGTCTGAGGAAAGCGATCACGTCGGCCTGTGAGACCGTGTCGTTAACGCGCAGTTGCTTCGGGGCGGCGTAGATACCTGCTGTTCGCGTGAAAACTTCACCAGCGAGAAGGTTGTCGATTCGACCTGAAAAGACCGTCCAGTAGTAGATCAAAATGCCAAGCAGCACCGCGCTGACAAACACGGCGGGAATAACGATTGCCTTACTCAACAAACGGCGTCGCCACCTTCGCACAAACCCGGGCCCGGATTCGACGTAAGACACAACTCGCGGATTGCGACCACTTCTGCCGGGATATTGATTCGGTGGTGGATAACGTACTGGCATAAATAACTCTGAGATCAGTTGCTAAATGAACTTCTAATATCAGTCGCAAGCTGTGAACAGAACCAGGTCAGGAAGGGCGGCTTGCCCCCGCTGTTCGGGAAGCGGGGGCAAGCCGCCCTTCCTGACTTGTTCAATTTCTAAGCTCTATCTTTTTTCCAACCTTCCTTTTCACCTATCACCTGTCACATATTACGTAACATCCTCAGTGCGGTTCTGTCGACGTTACGTTTGACAGGGTTAGCCACATTAGCTAACGTGGCTGGCCTCCGTTTTGGTCGCCTGAGTGACTTTGATGCCACTCTCCCGATATGAGTCTAACACCTCGTCTGAGTTTCCTTCTCCCTGATCGTGTTCGAGTCCGCGTCGTGCTATTGGCGGTTTTCGGGGCGGTATTGCTGGGAACCGTCGTGTTTCGCGTGCTGGAGGGCTGGTCTATACTGGACAGTCTCTACGTCACCGTCCAAACGGTCACGACAGTGGGCTTTGGTGATTTGACGCCGCGCACGCCGTACGGACGTGCTTTTGCGGTGGTCTTCATGATGGTGAGCGTCGGCATCGTGCTCTATGCTCTGACGAGCACCGTGCAGTCGATTGTTCACTCGGAACTGTTTGCAAGTTATGGTCACTCACGAAAAATGAGCAAAATGCGCGACCATTTTATCATCTGTGGCGCAGGCCGAGTCGGATCGCATTTGCTGCGCAACCTGCGCACCGCAGATGGAAATTTCTTAGTGATTGAGAACGACTCCGCAAAAGTGGATGCACTGATAAATCTTGGCATCACAGTACTGCCGCGCGATGCAACGCTCGAGGAAACGCTGCGCGAAGCGGGAGTCGAACACGCTCGCGGTCTCGCCAGTTGCCTGCCAGATGATGCAGACAACGTGTATGTCGTATTAACCGCACGCGACTTGAACCCAAAACTTCACATCGTTGCGCGCGCCGCGGAAGAGCAGGCTGAAGCCAAGCTGCTCAGAGCGGGTGCAAATCGTGTCGTGGCCCCCACGATCATCGGCGGCCATCGCATGGCAATGGCATTGACGAAACCTGCGGTCGGCGACTTTCTTGATTCCATGACCGCCAATCACCTCGAGCTTGGATTCGAACAACTGGAAGTTGATCCAGCCTCAACACTGGTCGGTCGCAAGCTCAGTGAAACGGTTATTCGATCGGAACTCAACATCGTGATTGTCAGCATTCGTCGCGACGACGGTGAGATCATTTTCAATCCAAGTGGCAGCACGCAGATCGAAGGTGGAGACATGCTGATTGCTATTGGCAATCCGGAATCGCTGGCGCGGCTCAATGCTCTTGCGCGCGGTCGCGCAAGAACGGTAGAGGTTAAGAGTTAATGAGGATCCTTGTCACCGGGGGCAGCGGTTATTTAGGCTCTTACGTTCGAGAGTTCTTCTCAGCCGACGATTTTTCACGCCGTTCCAGTCTCGACATTCGCGACGAAGAAGCTGTTAAGCAAGTTGCCGATTATGATGTGGTGATTCATCTGGCGGCGCACTTTGATAAGGACCACAGCGGCGCGCAAGAGTGTTATCGCACCAACGCAGAAGGCACTGCGAACGTCATTCGCAATATGCGACCGGGTTCGGTGTTCATCTATGCATCCACGAAAGACGTTTACGGTTCGAACGCGGATGGATTTGAATTCGTGGATGAAGCAACCAGCACGGATTACTGCGGGCAGTCGGCGTTTGAATGGTCCAAGTTAATCGGTGAGCGATACGTTGAATACTATTCACGCAAGCAGGAAATTCGCGCGTGTATCTTTCGCTTATCAACCGTTTTCGCGCGACCTTCAGAGGGTAACGCTCCAGGTATCATCACTCACTACGTTGAATCGATAAAGTACCGCACGCCAATACGACTTCCGGCCGGAGTCGACCCTGTTCGGGACATTTTGCACGTCGAAGATTTCTCGCAGGCTTGTCGCTCGTTTATCTATTCTAAGAAAAAGGTTGAGTTCGGCCTCTACAACCTTGGAGGCGGATATTCCAACGCAGTGAGCGTGCGCGACATAATAAAAAGAGTCAGCGCAATGATAGAGATTGAACCGGTCATTCAGGAAGATCCCGCACTGCCCTCGCCGGTGCCTTTGCGTTACGTGTCAGATATAACGCGTGTCAGCGACGAATTAGATTGGAAACCGCAAATCGGAATTAACGACGGGTTGCGGATATTACTTTAGGAATGCGATGACGAGGTTGCAGGCTGAGTTGATCAAACGAGTCGTCGTGCGCGGCACGAATTGGGTAGGCGACTCAGTGATGACTGTGCCTGCGCTTCGTGCGTTAAGGCGAGTGTTGCCTGACGCGCGCATCACGCTCGCGATACGTCCTGGCGCGCGCGGGATTTTTTCGGAAGCTGATTTCATTGACGACGTGCTCATCTACGACAGAAAGGGCATGTTGTCGGTATTTCCGCAGATCCGCGAGTGGAAGCGTCGCAAGTTTGATCTCGCGGTGTTGTTTCAAAACGCGTTTGAGGCGGCACTGATTCCATTTCTCGCCGGTGTGCCGGTGCGACTCGGTTACGCTACGGAATCTCGCCAGGCGCTACTCACACATCCGCTCGCGTTGCCTGACTGGCGTTCATCGCGGCACGAGGTCTTCTATTACTTGTACGTGATCACAGCGCTCGAACAGATGTTATTTGGCACGAGCACTATCTGCGAAGCAGTTCCCGATGCGACCATACAGATTTCAGAAAGCAGGAAAGTTGAGGCGACTGATCTGCTTCACGCGTATGGTGTTGGTGAAGGCGGGCCCGTTGTTGCAATCTGTCCCGGGTCGATAAATAGTCGCGCGAAGAGATGGCCGGCGGAGGCTTACGCGGCGTTGGCCGACAGACTCATTGATACCAATCGACAAGTGTTGCTGATCGGATCAAAGGACGAGGCGGATGTCTCGCAGGAAGTGACGAGTCGGATGCGAAATCGTCCGGTCGTGCTCACGGGCAAGACCAGTCTCGATCAAATCACGGCCGTGCTCGCAGCGGTGGATCTGATAGTGACTAACGACACCGGGCCAGCTCACATCGGCGCGGCTTTGGGACGTCCCACGGTTGTCATTTTTGGACCAACAAATCCGTTAACAACGCGCCCGTTTTCACCGGCTGCGGAGATCCTGATACGTCCACCGGATTGCGCGCCGTGTATGCTGCGTGATTGCCCGATCGATCATCGCTGCATGACTGCGATCACGGTCGATGAAGTGTTTGAGCGCTCGCATGCGTTATTGAAGCGCGGTAGTTTTGCTAAGACTGTAAGGAGCGCTGTGCGACTCAGTCGCGTAAACAGATGAAGCGGCCGGCAGTTTTCATCGATCGTGACGGAACGATTTCCGAGGAAGTTGGTTACGTTAATCATCCGTCGCGATTTCGCCTGTTTCCGTATGCGGCGGAGGCGATTAGGCTACTAAACGAGCACGGCTGGCTCGCGATCGTCGTCACGAATCAAGCTGGTGTCGCGCGGGGCTATTTTTCGGAGGACGTTATCGTCAGTGTGCATGACCAGCTCAAACGCGATCTGCAAGCAGGCTCTGCGCGGCTCGATGCAATTTACTATTGCGCGCACCATCCCTCGGTCGGTGAGCCGCCGTATCGCCTGGATTGTGATTGTCGCAAACCAAAAACCGGGCTGATCGAATGCGCGACGAAGGATTTTGATATCGATCTGGCTGCGAGTTGGATGGCAGGTGATCGTTACGGCGACGTCGAACTCGCGCGCAACGCGGGCTTGCATTCGGCGTTCGTGTTGAGTGGTTATGGGCGTGGCGAGTTGGAATACCAACGCCACTCCTGGAAACACCAGCCCGACCTCGTTGCCGAGAACCTGCTCGAAGCTGTGAAGACGATCGTATCGTAAGTCATCTCTGTGCCTCTGTGTCTCTGTGGTTAATATCACCACAGAGACACAGAGACACAGAGAGTAAACGGAGAGGCATAGGTGAGTCCGCAGGAACAATTAATCAATATCGTCAGGCGGTTCTCTGATCAAAAGATCGCGATCATTGGCGACGCGATTGCCGATAAGTTTGTGCATGGTTCGATCAGCAGAGTGTCGCGTGAAGCCCCGGTCTTTATTCTGCGTCACGAGCAGACTCAGACACTGCCGGGGGGCGCGGCGAATTGCGCGATGAACCTCGTCGCGCTCGGCGCTCAGGTCTCGTTAATCTCTGTCACGGGCTCTGACGAATCAGGCAACGAACTCCGCGCGAAGCTCGAAACGGCAGGCGTCAATATAGACGGTGTTCTCGTTTCAGATAAGATTCAGACAACAACAAAAGTCCGAATCCTGGCCGGTCATTCGCACTCCAGTAAACAACAAGTCATCCGCATCGACTACGACGGCGCCCCATTCACCGACCGCGAGTTGCGTGAGGCACTCATCAACAAGCTGGAACAGGCCGCCACCGACTCGAACGCATTCGTGATCTCCGATTACAACTACGGCGTAGTCGATCCGCAAACAGTTGAAGTCATCAGAAAATCAGGCGCTCCGGTCCTGGTCGACTCGCGCTTCCGGCTGTCCGAGTTCACCGGATTTACTGCCGCCACACCGAACCAGGAAGAAGTCGAAATCTTACTCGGCGCTCAAATCTCTTCAACCGAACAACTCGAGACCGCCGCGCAAGAGCTGAAACAACGACTCGGCTACGAGGCGCTGCTCGTCACACGCGGCAGCCAGGGCATGACACTAATGGAGGACAACGTCGCACCTCTTCACATTCGTGCCGTCGGCGCGCAACAAGCGCTTGACGTAACTGGCGCCGGCGACACCGTCATCGCGACATTCGCCCTTGCCCTCGCTTCCGAAGCATCTTTTTCCGATGCAGCGCGACTCGCAAACTACGCGGGCGGGCTCGTCGTGATGAAAAGAGGAACGGCAACCATAAGCGCGTCTGAGCTCGAGCACTCAATCCTGTACTGATGAATAAAGATCAAGTCGTACTGAGCCGCGAAGAATTAACCCAACACGTGGAGGCCGCAAAGGCCGAAGGCGCTCGAGTAGTTTTAGCGAACGGGTGCTTTGACGTTTTGCACGTCGGACACGTTCGATACCTCGCAGGCGCAAGAGAACTCGGAGACGTGCTGATTGTCGGCATCAACTCCGACGAACAAGTTGCAATTCAGAAAGGCGCCGGCAGGCCAGTGCTACCCGCGAGCGAACGCGCAGAGTTAGTTGCCGCGCTTGAATCGGTAACCTACGTCACCATTTTTGACGAACCGACGGTCGAGGAACTTTTGTTGACACTCAAACCCGATGTCCATGCCAAAGGCACAGACTACTCCACGGACACGGTGCCCGAGCGTGACGTGGTACGATCCTACGGCGGGCAGGTAGCAATCGTAGGAGATCCAAAGGATCATTCGACTTCGGCAATCATCGCCCGGCTCGGAGGTCTCGATGCTTAAACAGTTACGACGCAAAGCGCAAAGGCGCAAAGCTTGTTCCTTTGCGCCTTCGCGCCTTTGCGCGATCGTTTCCTTCTATGCCTCTTGACGATTTCCGTTCCCGCCCAAAAGAACGCCCGCTTCGATCCGGACGGATCGTTCTGGATCATCGGAGACCATGGCGACGGATTTTCGGATTTCGGCGGCATAAATTTGAACGCGAAGCGACTCCGTCGACTTCCTCCATCCGGAGCACAACTCGTCGACGGCAAAACACTTCGCTTCAAAACGCTAAACGTCAAGCGCGAAAACTTCACCTTTACCACCGTAGCGATTGGCGGTGTGTCTTACAGTTTTGCTGGAAAATTTCTAAGGGGCGGCGTCTTTGCTGCGACTGACCTTAGCGATGAGCGGCCCGTGCTGGAAGGTGTGCTGCGGAAGCACAAGGCCGGAAAGAAAGTTGCAGAGGCGAAACTCAAGTTTATGTATTTTGGCGGCACCTGATCGGCTCGAAATGAGAATTCTGATCGTAAAACTCGGCAGCATTGGTGACGTAATTCATACTCTGCCCGCGCTCGCCGCACTTCGCGGCGCGATGCCGCAAGCCGAAATCTCATGGGTAGTTGAAAGACAATCTTCTGAAATTTTGAGAGACAACCCGCTTCTGGATCGCCTCATCGAAGTCGACACGAAGGCGTTGAGGCGCGGGCTGATGTCTGGGGAGACGCTGCGGGCACCGCGCCAGCAGTTACGTCGGTTACGCGCCTCAGCCTTCGATGTCGCTTTAGACTTCCAGGGACTTCTCAAATCTGCTTCCATAGCGCGCCTATCCGGCGCGCGACGTGTTTTTGGCTATTCTCGCGCCGGTCTGCGCGAACCTGCCAGCGCCATTTTTCTATCCAAAAGAGTTGCTGTGCCGAAGCAGACGCACGTAATCCGTAAGGCTTTGCTTCTGATCGAAGGCGCATTGGGCATTCAGGCTCCAAAGGAACTTTCCTTCCCGATTAGTGTAAACCCGACAGATGAAACCGAAGCTCGACAGGCGTCGGCTGATGCTGGCGGCAACTACGCAATCCTTAATCCCGGCGGCGGCTGGCCGACTAAACTCTGGAGCGTCGATCGCTTTGGGAAACTCGCCGACCAGCTATGGTCCAAGTACGGAATTCGTTCCCTGGTCACGTACGGTCCGGGTGAGCTCGAACTTGCAGAAGGTGTTCGCCAGGCGTCTGCCACGGGCAAAGCTCTGCCGGTTAATCTGTCGTTGAAAGGTTTTTATTCACTGGCCCAAAGTGCACGCCTTTACGTCGGAGGCGATACAGGACCCACTCATATTGCAGTTGCAGCAGGCACACCGATCGTGGGATTGTTCGGTCCAACTGAATGGTGGCGCAACGGGAGCCCTCGTCCGGAAGATATTTGTGTTGAACGCAACGATATCGATTGTCGGGTGGATTGTCACCGTCAGATCGTGTTCGAAATGGATCTGCATGGATATCGAGGTTGAGCGCGTGATGCAGGCAGTGGATCGGAGAATCGGTTCAGAGTTCAGCCTTTAGGCTGCTCTCAACCACAAGCTAAGCTTGAACTCTAAACAGCAAATGCGAAGAGGTGGAACGTGGATTCAGCGTTGGCGAGTGCCGCTGGGATTTCTTTGCGCCGCGCTGTTTCTTTTCTTCGCCAAACCATCACCAACAGCTCTATTGATCGGCGCGTCAGTTTCGATATTGGGACTCGCGCTTCGCGCGTGGGCCGCGGGCCACATCCGTAAAAACGCGCAACTCGCTACCTCTGGTCCCTACGCGTTCACGCGCAATCCACTCTACCTCGGCAGCTTTTTACTCGGCCTCGGCTTCACGATCGCATCAGGCCGTCTGCTCCTCGGACTGCTATTTGCAGCCCTTTTTCTTGGCATCTATTTACCGGTAATGCGCGTCGAAGCGTCGACGATGGCCCAGCTCTTTGGCAGCGAATACGACATGTACAGGCAGTCCGTACCGTTGTTTTTCCCCCGGATTACGCCCTTTCGAGAAAGTGGGACCGCGGCGAACAGATTTGATGGTACCCTTTACCTGCGTTACCGCGAATATCGCGCAGCACTTGGGCTCGTCATTGCGTGGGGATTGCTTTTAATTAAAACTTTCTACTTCTAAAACACCTTGCGAACGCTCAAGATTTTCACTTTTGTTTCTCTTTGCGCGTTGATCATCGCTGCGAGCATGCAGTTCGCACGTGCGCAACAACGACCGGGCTCACATCCGGCAACAAAGAGGTTCGAGGTTGGTGAAGAGCTTCATTTCGAGGCTGAGTTTTCACGAGCGCTGCTGCGAAAACTGGACGTCGCGGATCTCAAGTTTCGCGCGAGCCGCTCGCCTGTCGAGAATTCCAACGACCCACAGCCTTATGCATTGACGTTCAGCGCAGATGTCGCCAGCAAAGGTTTCTTCCCTCGCTTGTTCAATCTGAAGTTTCGCGAGCGCGTCGAATCCACTGTCGAACCGATCTCGTTCACGGTCCAAAAGACGAAGATTATCGACGAACAGGGAAAGCGGGTCCGAAATACTGAATCAACTTTCGATTCCTCGAAGGGAAAGATGACCTGGACGTCGCGCGATCCAAACAATCCGTCCGCTGAACCACGTCATGCGATCACGGATTTCTCCGGACAGTTGCAGGATGTGCTGTCGGCGATCTACTTCATTCGCACGCAGCCACTGCAAGTCGGAAAAACGTTTGAGGTCTTTATCGGAGACGGAGGCCGTGTCTACAAGATCCCGGTCAAGGTTGTCGAGAAGAAAAGAATGAAGACCGTGCTCGGTCGCGTCAATGTGCTGCGAGTGAATCCCGAGTTGTTTGGACCAGACAGGTTGATCGACGCGGAGAAGGGTGAGTTCTCGATCTGGATCACGGATGACGAACGACACATTCCCGTCGCAGGACGCGTCAAAACCGATTACGGGACGTTTGATATCAAGCTGAAGCGCATCATCACCAACCCGCAGTGAGTTGGCCACAAAAGGCACCAAAACCACACCATTAATCATCGGACATCGCGGCGCGTCTGCCGTGGCGCCGGAAAATACGATGGCCGCGTTTCGTGAAGCCATCGCGGCGGGGTCGGACGGGATCGAGTTTGACGTTCGTCTTACGCGCGATAGTGTTCCCGTGATCATTCACGACAACACGTTGCGTCGCACAACGGGCCTGCCGCATCGCGTTGCCGATCTGACCTGGTCGGAACTCGAGAGCCTTAGCGTTGGAGTACCGAGTCTCGAAAAATTGTTCACACTTTTCGAAGCGAACGATTTAATGCTCTTTCTGGAAATGAAAGTTGACTCGGCTGCCGAGCACCTGCCACTGGCCGAGGCTTGTTGCAGGTTGATTGACGACTACTCCTTCAAGCGACGCATCTTTGTCGAGTGTTTCGATCTGAAGGCGCTCGAGGTAGTCAAAAACATCGACTCCGAAATCAAAACCGCGGCGCTCTTTCAACCAGCAATCTCAAGGCCATCGTTATCGGACCAACAAATCATCGATCAGGCGAAAGCAGTCGGAGCATCAGCACTCGCGCTACATTACCGGCTCGCGCGTGAATCACTTGTCAAGAAAGCCACCGAAGAGGAACTGCGCGCGGCCCTCTGGACCGTGGACGATCCGGCCTGGATCGCGCGCGCTAAATCGCTGGGCATTGAGGCTTTGATTACCAACAATCCTGCCGCTATGCTGGCGCACAGATGACGCGTCCCCTGGTTCAGCTCAACCGATTCTTCGTTTCAACTGATTATTCAGTTCACTACCGCAAGGCGAAACAGCTTCTCTGGCAGAACCAGGCCTCGTCCGGTTATGGCTTGCTCACCACTCTCGACGGCCAGCTCCATTACGCCGTTGACGACAGACATACAACGCTCGCACGTTCTCAGTCAGTCGTTCTTGAACCGAATAAAAGTGTTACGGCGAAAGGCCAGCAGGTAGAACTTCTGTTTCTCACGTTCTCGGCGTCGCTTGTAATTCAACACGCCGCGGCGATGCACTTGATCCCACCGAAGTCGATCGTCACCTTCACACGCGAACCAGTAGACTGGCGATCTGAAACTCGATGCACTGCATGCAGAATTCGTTTCGGAACTTTCAGGCGAAAGACCTGGCAAGAAGATCATGATGCGTGCGCTGGTCGAACAAACGCTGGTCCATCTGCTGAGAAACTATTCGACGCCGCTACTGTCCGATGAACTTGAACTATCTCGCGTCGGACTGGTTGACCGGCGTATTCGGCGGTCCGTCGAGCTGATGCACGCTCAACTCGATCAGGATCTTCCGCTAAAAGAACTGGCGGCCGCTTCCTATCTTTCGCCGTTTCACTTCGCGCGTCTGTTCAAGAAACTTACCGGAACTTCACCGCACAATTACCTCGCCGGCATTCGAGCCGCAAGGGCGCAGTTGTTATTGGCCGAGACGGATCTCTCGGTCACTGAAGTCGGCGCGCGTGTTGGTTATCTGAGCGGCAGTCATTTCACAAAAGCATTTCGCCTCGCCACCGGCGCCACTCCACGCGAGTTCCGCAAGGGCCTCGTGGCAATGCATCGCCAATAATGCGCAAGATTTGTCGATTGCCGTAGCTTCTCCACAAGTATCATCCTTCTCTGCGGTTCAGAGATCCACCAGGAGATCAGCGACATGCCAGTCGAAAAACAATCGGACATTCGTCCAGCCGAAGGAAAACTTGGAGTTTTACTTGTAGGTTTAGGCGCGGTCAGCACCACGTTCATCGCGGGAGTTGAAGCGATCAAGAAAGGTTTTGCCCAACCGATCGGCAGTCTCACCCAGATGGCAACAATTCGCCTCGGCAAACGAACTGAAAACCGCGTCCCGCTGATCAAAGACTTCGTGCCGCTCGCCGACCTTAAAGATCTGGTTTTCGGCGCCTGGGACATTTTTCCCGATTCCGCTTACGACGCAGCGCTGAACGCCGGCGTTCTTGAAAAGGAGCTGTTGGGACAACTCAAAGAACCGCTGCGAAAGATCAAGCCGATGAAAGCCGTCTTCGATCAAGCGTATGTGAAGAGGCTTAGCGGAACGAACGTCAAAACCGGAAAGAACAAATTCGAACTGGCCGAGCAACTCATCGCTGAGATCGCGGAGTGGAAAAAGAAAAACAAGTGCTCGCGCCTGGTGATGATCTGGGCTGCATCGACTGAGATCTTCTTAAAACCACACGCCGTTCATAAAACGATCGAATCGTTTGAGAAGGCGATGCGCGAGAACCACAAAGCGATCGCTCCTTCGATGATCTATGCGTATGCCGCTTTAAAATCCGGAATACCTTTCGCGAATGGAGCTCCTAACCTCACAGTGGACATTCCCGCGATGATGAGCCTTGCCGAAAAGAACAAGCTTGCGATCTGCGGTAAGGATTTCAAGACTGGTCAAACGTTGATGAAGACGATCATCGCTCCAGGACTGAAGTCGCGCATGCTTGGTCTTCATGGATGGTACTCGACAAACATTCTGGGCAATCGCGACGGCGAGGTGCTGGATGATCCGGACTCGTTCAAGACAAAAGAAGAATCGAAGCTGTCGGTCCTCGAATACATTCTTCAGCCTGACGTGTATCCGAGTTTGTATAAAGACTTCTCACACGTAGTCCGCATCAACTACTACCCGCCCCGTGGCGACAACAAAGAGGGTTGGGACAACATCGACATCTTCGGCTGGCTTGGCTATAAGATGCAGATCAAGATCGACTTCCTCTGTCGCGACTCGATCCTGGCGGCGCCAATCGTTCTCGACCTCGCGCTATTTCTCGATCTCGCTCAACGCGTCGGCATGAAAGGTGTGCAGGAGTGGCTTTCGTTCTACTTCAAATCGCCTCAAACTGCGCCTGGTTTGTACCCCGAGCACGACATCTTCATTCAGCTCATGAAACTCAAGAACACGCTTCGTCATCTGCGTGGCGAGGATCTGATTACCCACCTCGGGCTCGAGTACTACGATTAATACAGCCGTGGTTGGAACGAACGCTGACTCTTTTCGTTAGTAGTCGCTTGAAAACGTGCAATTTATTGTCAGTCGATCCTTGACAGTAAATGTCACGCCGCAATCTATCAATCAGAGCCGTTTTGATACCTTTGTTCGTTGCTGCACCACTAGATTTGTGGTGACAATTCTGGCGGACTTGTATATATAGCATCGGTTCGCGCGGCGCATTTGGGCGGCCGGAAGGTACGTTGGCGAACCTTAACCTGTTGAAAATGCATCAATTTCATATGCGGATCGTTCCTTGCTAGGGAGTAATTAGCGGACGGGTTTTAAGGCCCGTAGCAAGGAGAGAGCCGATGTTAGCTGAGTGCGAAGTGACTAGAACAAGAGACATGAACACCAACGGTACAGTTTTCCTCGATCCCGATCAAAAGAGCCCGCGTGCTCAAGATTTTGAGGAGCGATTGACTGCGCGCATCGTGGGACAAGAACGCGCAGTTAGACGCATGAGCGGCCTGTATCAGATCTTTCTTGCGGGCATGAATCCCCCGAATCGACCGATCGGAACGATGCTGTTTCTGGGACCGACAGGTTCCGGAAAGACGCGCGTTATCGAAGCGGCTGCGGAAGTGCTGTATGGAGATTCAAACGCCATCGTTAAAATCGACTGCGCGGAATTCCAGCACTCGCATGAGATCGCAAAGCTCATCGGTTCGCCTCCGGGATACCTCGGTCACCGCGAAACGTCGCCGATGCTCACGCAGGAAAATCTCGACCGCATGCACACGGAAGACATGAAGGTCTCCCTCGTGCTGTTTGACGAGATCGAAAAAGCTTCCGACAGTTTGTGGCAACTGCTTCTCGGCATTCTCGACAAGGCCACTTTAACTTTGGGCGATAACCGTCGAGTGGACTTTTCGAAAGCCATGGTGATCATGACTTCGAACCTCGGCGCACGCGAGATGTCGGAATTGATTTCAGGCGGTATCGGTTTCGCGCCGGGTAAAGGTACGAAATCGCCTAACGATACTGAGGTGGACCAGAAGATCTACCGCACGGCCGTTGAAGCTGCGCGACGCAAGTTCTCGCCTGAGTTCATGAACCGGATCGACAAGGTCGTGGTGTTCCGTTCGTTGAAAGAGCATCACCTCCGTCAGATTCTCGATCTCGAGTTGCAGGCAGTTCAGGATCGCATCATGCAATCGGCCGGAACCAAGTTTGTCTTTCAATGTTCGGAAACGGCGAAGGACATGCTGATGAAGGAAGGATTGGATTACAAGTACGGCGCGCGTCACTTGAAGAGAGCCGTCGAGCGATTCCTCGTCTATCCGCTTTCGAACCTGGTCGCCACTGGCCAGATCGGTTTGGGAGATCTCGTTCACGTCGACGTCGACGGTATTAAGAACAAGCTGATCTTCTCGAAGAGCTCTGGCGGGGCGTTGATTCACGAGATGGTGCAGGGCGCCGCCGCATCGGAAGGTTCGAGTGAAACGTTGTCAGGTGGTGTCGGGTTGCCGATCCCAGCCGCTTCGAAAGCCGCTAAGAAAGGCCACGGCCGCGGCGATAAAGTAGAAAACTAGTACACAGACTACACAAAATACAATCCACAGATTACACAGATTTATCTGCGTAATCTGTGGATTGCTTTATGTGCAATCTCGGATAGATAAGGATCTGGTGAGTTTGCTGCAACGCGCAAAGCGGGTTCAGCCGACGGGTCTCCGATCAAACCCAAAGATCGTGCTGCCTCACGTCGCACGTCGTCAGGAAACACTTCATTAGAGAGTGCTGAGATCAAGGCCGCTGTACCTGCCCGGCTTCCTATCTGTCCGAGTGACGTTGCCGCTGCGCGAAGCACGAAAATATTCTGCTCTCGTTTTCTTTTCGACTTCGCCGGCGCGGACAATTCAGGCGCAAGCGTTCCGACCAAAGCTACGACCGCAGCTTCGTCAGCAATCTGGCCCAGCGCGACTGCCGCTGCGCCTCGCACGCCGTCTTCCTTGTCGTTCAACAATCGCTCGGTTAGCGCTGCGGTTGCGTTTCTGCTTCCAGTTAAGCCAAGCGCATAGGCCGTTTCACGACGAACAAATTCGTCTTTATCACTCAGCAATGGAATCAAAAGCACTCGCACTCTCATCTCCGCCGATCGAAAGAATCGCTTTGGTCGCGGTCGCCCGGATAATCGGCGATGGATCTTTGAGTGCGGGAAGCGCGGCGCGCGATGCGACTTCGAGTCGCATCGTGCCGAGTCTCATCACAGCGTCACGTCGTTCTTCCTGATCGGCAGAACTCAAACGCTGCTGCTGTTTTTCGATTTCGAGTTGAGCGGGCGTGAGTTTGCGGCTGTCCTGCGCCACCGTGCAGAAGCAAAAAACCAGGAGACTCGCCCAAGCAACAATTATCTTGTTCATTGAGCGCCGACTCTTGCTGCCGCTCGCTTTTCAGCCTTGCGTCGAACGACTTCCCATTCGAAAGCCTGGCGTGCACGACAATTTTCGCGGGCATCGGCCAAAGCCGTCAGCACGTCATCGTCGAAAGCAAGCGGCGTCGATTTCGATCGTCGCATCGACTCGATTACTGAGATGTAATCCAAAACTTCGCCCACTTCGGATTCGCTCAGTGCCTCAAGTTTCAAAGCAAGAAACTGGCGTTGATTCACGGTGTTGGCCATTTTCGTGCTCCTAACAGGGATTCAGGATGCCGCTGGATTGACAGGATTATAGCTCAAGATCGCTGTAAATCCTGAAAACTGTAAATCGTTTTGGTTAGTCGATGCGGGCCGCGAGCCCCTGAACTGTGTCAATGATGAGAACGGCGATTGGAGGATAGATAATCAGGTCGAAAGCCAACACGCTCGCCTGCACCGAGGAAGCCACGGAGTGTTGAAACAACAGTCTCAAGCTACCAAAAAAGTCCTGTGCATGTGACCCAATATACAGCCCGACTCCCAGGCTGAGCGCGTAGCCAACGAGGAGGAACGTGTACGCTGAGAAACGCGTAAAAGGCTGCTCCGGAACTTCCTCTTCGATGATGATCGATCTCTGAATCGGATTCGGCGTGTAAGTGTAGTGTGCTAAGTATTCACGCAAGCGATTTGCGAGATGCCAAACACCCATCACAAACAACGTCAGCACAACCACGCGGCCCATAGTCGACATCATTTGCCAAAACTGGGGCTGCATCATCGCCAGAAAGAAAGTTGACAGAAACAGCGAGACAGTCGTGAACACCGCGCGCTGACGTTCGCGATTCTCCTGTCGATCGCGCTCCAGCACTTCGTCAACCAAACGATCCCATTTCGCCTGGACCGCAAGATTACGAGCACGTTTTGCGTGTGGGTTATTCGAATCAAGAATCGAATAACTACGATTCTTCTGCGCCTTCAATTGTTCGTCGTAGTAGATCCGCTCCTGAGGATCGATCAGCGTGTGATATGCCTTTGAGAGCAGGGTAAACTGGCGTGCCGCTTCAGAGCTTGGATTCACATCCGGATGGCTTTCGCGCGCATGTTTCCTGTAGGCCGATTTGATCTCGGTCTGAGACGCATTCGTCTTAACGCCCAAAATTTTGTAGTAGTCGATCACTGTGCTTCTCTAAACTCTGAAAGCCAGCGATGTATGCCAGGGCTGGCTGAGGACACCGCGTCACTCGCTCGAAAAGTATAACACCATACGCAAGTATTTCATCGGCACATCATGTCTACTGAGATGGCGAAGTAGCGAAGGGGGGTGCCAAAGGGGAGCCGGGAAAATAACCTCGAGCGGCATTCGAGGGGGCGAGGACATATAAATAAGGCGACTCGCACCCTTTGGCGGGTTGCCCTCGCCACTACAACCGCCATGCCATTCTCAATTGTTGAAAAATACGCGGAAAAACGAAGATCGAGGTTCCGACCGTGTGAACAAATGTGCACAGGCGAGCACATCAACTGTGTACGGTGATGCACACATTCGGCTCTCGCGAACCCGTTCAGAGTTCAAGCTTTAGCTTGGCTGTTCCGAATCCAACACCTGCAAGCTAAAGCTTGAACTCTGAACGCACCCTCGGCTTCAATTCGGATCAACTACTTCTCAGTAGCTCGATCCACGATGCGGAGGAGAGTTCTGACTGCAATTCCGGTTGGACCCTTTGATCGGTACGGCTTGGCGTCGTCGCCCCAGGCTGTTCCGGCTATATCGAGATGCGCCCAGGACAGCCCGTCCGCAAACTCCTTCAGGAACGCCGCCGCCGTTATCGTCCCCGCTTTGCGCCCGCCCACGTTCTTAATGTCTGCGATGTCTGACTTGATCTGTTTTGAGTATTCCTTGTCGAGTGGCAACTGCCAGAACTTCTCGCCCACTTCCCTGCCGGCCGTAATAATCTCGTCGATTAACGCCTGATCGGTTCCCAACACTGCGGCATTCACATCGCCGAGCGCGATCGAAACAGCGCCAGTCAAAGTCGCCATATCGATTACTTTCGTTGCGCCCAGTTTCTTCGCATACGCAATCGCGTCGGCAAGGATCAGCCGGCCTTCGGCGTCAGTATTGATGATCTCGATCGTCTTGCCCGTCATCGCTTTGACGACGTCGCCGGGCTTGGTCGCCTTTCCTGACGGAAGGTTTTCAGTGCAAGGTGCGACTCCCAGGATCGGAATCGGAGGTTTCAACTGCGCGATGGCTCGCATCGCGCCCATGACCGTTGCGCCGCCGGTCATGTCGTACTTCATCAGCTCCATGTTCTCGCCGGGTTTGAGCGAGATGCCGCCGGAATCAAACGTCACCCCCTTACCGACGAACGCGAGTAATTCTTTGTTGTCCGCAGGCGCGTTTGTAGGCGTGTATTTCAGAATGATCAGTTTGGCAGGTTGATCCGAACCGCGAGCGACACTCAATAAAGATCCCATGCCTTCCTGTTCCATGCGATCTTCGTCGAGCACATCGATACTCAATCCAAACTCATTCGCGATCTCGCGCGCGCGTTCAGCCATGTCGGTCGGCGTCATGTAAGCGCCAGGCTCGTTCGCCAGATCGCGCGTAAAGTTGATCGACTCACCAACGATCACGCCCCGATTCACGCCCTGTTGCATAGCCTCCTCGTCGGCGCCCTCGATCGCCACGACTAAACGCTCGACCGTCTTATCTTCTTTTTCCACTGTGCGATATTTATCCGGATCGAATAGTGCGATGAATGCGCCTTCAACTGCCGCCTTAGCTGTAGCCGCAGCGTCGCCTGAAGAGCGAGGAAGCACGGCGATCGTCTTAGCGTTCTTACTGCGCAATGAACGAACCGCAGTGCCCGCCATCTGTGAAACCTGAGCGTTCTTGTAATCGTTCGCTTCGCCAACACCAATCAGAAGTAAGCGGCGCGCCTTTAAGTTGCTGTTACCGACGAGGTGGAAGTACGCTGTCTCGCTTTCTTTGCCGGCAAACTCCTCGGCGTCGAGGGCGGAGCGCACCAGACCGCCGGAAAGTTCATCCAGCTTCTTCAAAAAACCTTCGTCGGCCTTCTCATTCTTAAAAACAGCAACCGCCAAAGCTTGCACGTCAAGCTCTTCAATCGGTCCCCTGTTGGCTTCAACTTGCATGTGGCTTCGTTCTCCTGTGTTTATCGATTACGCTCCTTAAGCTGGGCGCGAGTTTCTCTTTCAACTGTTCGTTTCAGCTCGGCTTCACGCTTGTCATACATCTTCTTACCGCGTGCGATCCCCACCTCGATTTTTATCCGGCCGTTTTTTAAATAGAGCTGTGTGGGAACGAGAGTCATTCCCTGTTTGGCTGTAGCTTCGTCCAGTCGGGATATTTCACGTTTGTGAAGCAGCAGCTTGCGAGTTCTCAGCGGTTCGTGGTTCTCGCGGTTGCCATGAGAATACGGCGAAATGTGCGCATTGAACAACCACGCCTCGCCCTCGCGCACTGAAACATACGCTTCCTTCAACTGTACGCGGCCACCCATGGCACTCTTAACCTCAGTGCCTGTCAACACAATGCCGGCTTCGTATTTATCCGAAATATGGTAATTGTGAAAGGCTGCACGATTCGCGGCCAACACTTTTTCTTCTCTCGCCATTGCAGCCTAAGCGTTCTTTAATTCGAGCACGTCGTGACGCGTGATGATGCCGACGATGCGCCCGTACTCTTCCACGAGCACAGCCGGACTCGTCTGTAAACGTCGCGTCACTTCGTTTGAACTCACATCGACGTCGACTGTCGGAAAACTCGCTTCCATCACTTCGCTCACAGGCGAGTTCAGCAGTTCCCGGTTGCGGACCACTTTTGCCAGGCACCGGTTCTCACGCAACGAACCCACCGCTCGCCCTTCCTCCAAAACTGGAATTTGACTGAGGCCGAGTTCATCCATGCGTTGCAGTGCGTCGCCAACAGCGTCAGACGGTTTCACCCATACCAAAGACTTCGGCGCCTGCGGTTTCTTTGTACCGGTAATTAAACCCGCCGTGATCTTCTGCGGTTCTAACAGTCGTTTTTCTTTTAACCACTCGTCGGAGTGATGCTTGGTCAGATAGTGCTCGCCTGTGTCGCAAACGATGAAGACTACGACTGCACTCTCGTCGAGATCTTTCGCAACGCGCAGCGCTGCTGACAGGTTAGTTCCTGTGGAACCACCGCAGAAGATCCCTTCCATTCGTCCCAACGACCGCGACATGTTCAAACGATTCCCGGTCGGTGACGTTGATCACTTCGTCGACATACTTGATGTGAACGTTAGCGGGCACAATCTCCTGACCTATCCCTTCAACCAGATACGGAGTCGCTTCGACGATCTTCCCTGTTTCCTTGAACGTCTTGAAAATGGAACCGTATGGATCCGCCCCGATGATCCTGATCGCGGGGTTTTTCTCTTTCAGGTATCGACCTGTTCCGGAGATCGTGCCGCCGGTTCCCAAACCCGCAACGAAGTGTGTGATCTTGCCTTCAGTTTGCCGCCACACTTCCGGACCGGTAGTGCGGTAGTGCGCACCCGGATTCGCAGGGTTGGAGTACTGATCGGGGTAAAACGAGTTTGGAGTTTCGGCTGCGATTCGCTTGGCTGTCGAAACGTAATGGTCTGGAGTTCCAGGCTTTGCAGATACCGGAGTGATGACAACATCGGAGCCGAGCGCTTTTAAATAACGCGACTTCTCGACAGAGGCTTTGTCAGTCATCACGAAAATGCATTTGTAGCCTTTGACAGCAGCGGCGATCGCCAAACCTATGCCAGTGTTTCCAGACGTCGCTTCGATCACAGTGCCACCCGGTTTCAAAATGCCTTCGCGTTCGGCAGCCTCGATCATTTCCACACCAATCCGGTCTTTTACCGAATAACCCGGATTCAGGTTCTCCATCTTCGCAAACACTTGCGCCTTAGTGTCTCGCGCGAGGCGGTTAAGTTTAACCAGAGGTGTATTTCCAATTAGCCCGAGAATATTTTCCTGGAATTCCATCAGAGTCTCCGACGAGTCTGGTAAATGCGGACCTATCTATATAACAGAAACTTATTAACGCGGCTAATGAGGGTAGCCACAAAAGGAAATTGGTCTTGGGTTTTTGGTCTTTGGCCTTTCACGTTAACCCAAAGACCGAAGGCCCAAAACCAAAGACCAAGTTTAAAATGTCAGGACCCGGACGCGCTCTCCCCTTCGCATCCGGGCCCTTACAAGGCCACTCATCTTACAATGTGTGACCGAACCGTTATTGAGACAAGCTTAGTAGCGTCGTCGCCTTTCCCTGTCTCGAAGTTTGTAGGTGTAAAGGGCTGCTCCGCCCGCACCTAACAATGCGCCTATGATTGCGCCCTTCTTACCGCCAGTGGCTCCGCCAATTGCGGCGCCTGCACCAGCTCCGATACCAGTCGTGAGCTTGTCGCGGTGTCTATCCCAAAAAGATCTGTCTCGATCCCAACGATAACGTCGTCCGCTATACGTGCGATAACGTGAATCGTCGATACGCTGTTCATAGCGCCGGCCATCAAACCTCCGATAACGTGTTTGCGCTCCCGCCGGAATCGCCGTGAATGTCAAAACCAACAAACAGAAAATACTTACTAACCCCTTTTTCATTACCACTCCCTCCGTCGTCGTCTCTTTTGGCAATGAGTGTGCCAATGTCCGATCACTCGATAAACGACGCTTTTTTGCAGTTTTATCGTACTTAGGCTAAATATGACGCGAAGGTTGCCTAACCATTCCGTGCGGATTGCGTGAGGTCATTCACCTTTTGGGGTAATCTCCTGCGCAGCGGTTTAGATCAACAATGAAAATATTGATTCTCGATAGTCGCCAGGTGAAGCAACTATTACCAGTAGTAGTTTGTATCGACTTGATGGCCGATGCGTTGTCAGCACTCGCGCGTGATGAGGTGTATCAACCGCTACGCACGATCGTTCGTCCACCGAATGCGCGTGGACTGCTCGGTCTCATGCCCGCATATATTAGTGGTGAGCACGGCGCATTCGGGATGAAGGCGATCTGCGTGTTTCCTGATAATCCGTCGCAAGGCAAAGATGCGCACCAGGGCGCAGTGATGCTCTTCAGCCGCGAAACGGGTGAACTCCTCGCGCTGATGAACGCTTCGGAGATCACGGCGATTCGCACCGGGGCTGTGTCAGCCTTAGCAACTCGTTTACTTGCTCGAGAAGACGCACACGATCTGGCAATCATCGGCGCGGGCGTTCAGGCGCGTTCACACCTGGCGGCACTTTCACGCGTTCGCGCGATCAAACGCGCGAGAGTGTGTGCGAGGAACTTCGATCACGCTCAGCAATTGGCGGAGGAGGCACAGTCGCAATATCAGTTTCCCATAGAAGCAGTTCGGAATAATGAAGAAGCAGTTCGTGGGGCCGATCTTATCGTCACGGCTACATCCTCGTTAGCGCCCGTTATTAATAAGGATTGGATTTCTCCCGGAGCGCACATCAACGCGATCGGCACGCATTCTCCTGGTTCGAGAGAGATCGATAGCGCCACGATGGCGGCCGCCCGGATCTTCGTGGATCGTCGCGAGTCTGCCTTGAACGAATCGGGAGATTATTTATTGGCAGCGAAAGAAGGAGTTGTCACACCGGAAAGCATTGTTGGTGAGATCGGAGAGTTATTAATCGGAACGAAATCGGGCCGCACGTCGGAAACTGAGATCACGCTCTTCAAATCGCTCGGTTTGGCGATCGAAGACGTTGTGTGTGCTGATTATATTTATAGGGAGGCTCAATCAAACGGCGCCGGCAGTTGGGTCGATTTCTGAGACAGGATGACGGATATGCAAGATCGGCAGGGTCAATCCTGACCTGTAAATGTTGAGCTCCCGTCGATCTTAATCAGTCTGTCTCCAGTCAGTAACACCGAATCTTGCCGGTAATGACACCCAAGACTCTGCCGGTTGTGCTGCGCCGCCTGCGCAACGATCAGCGCCACCTCAACCGCATTACGTAACCCAATAAGTCCATCCGACAACTTCGTTGTTCGATAAAACGTCTCGATCTCATTCCACAAGTGCCGTAATTCGCGAATCGCGCGCGACAACCGTTCACCACTGCGGACCAACCCAACGTAGTGCCACATGATGTTTTGGATCGTCTGCATGTCGCCCTGAATCAACGCCGGATCCGGGTCGGCACTCAAACCACTTTCATCCCACGAAGGAACATCTTCAAACTTCGGCCTTGGCCCAACAGCTTCATCACCCAACGCTCTCTCAATCTCCAGCGCCGCGCGATTTCCCCAAACAAGTCCCTCGAGAAGTGAAGTTGACGCCAACCGGTTTGCGCCATGGACACCCGTGCAACTGATCTCGCCAACGGCGTACAAGTTACGGATCGTCGAACGCGCCCATTCATCCACGAGCACGCCACCACAGAAATAGTGCGCCGCGGGAACTACGGGGATCGGTTCCCGCGAGATGTCGACACCGACTTTCAAACATGCATCGTAGATGAAAGGAAACCTTAATCGAATCGCCTCCGCAGGCATGTGCGAAGCAATGTCGAGCAGTATGTAAGAATATCCATTCGCCTCCATCTCGTGATGAATCGCACGCGCGACGACATCACGTGGAGCAAGATCTTTCCACTGCGGCGAATAGCGCTCCATAAACGGCCGCAAATCAGGCGTCAACAGCACGCCGCCCTCACCACGAACCGCTTCGCTGATCAACAAGCCTTCGGCGCCGGGAACTGCCAGTGCAGTCGGATGAAACTGCACGTATTCAGCGTTTGCGATCCGCGCTCCGGCTCGATGAGCCATCGCAAGGCCATCACCACGCGCACCGACGGGATTTGTCGTGTTTCGATAAATCCTTCCCAATCCACCGGTGGCGAGAATGGTCGCACTCGCGAGATAACGATGCACCGTCTTCTCTGTTCGATCGAACACGTAGCATCCATGGCAGGAGATTTCGCGATAGTTGTCTAATGGATTGCGCGAATGATGTGGAAAAGTGATGAGATCAACTGCGGTGGCTTCTGTCTTGATCGTGATGTTTGGAAACTCTTTGAGCGCGGCAACCAAACCGTTCATGATCGCGAGGCCTGTTGAGTCGCCGACGTGAAGGATACGGCGGCGCGAGTGTGCTGCCTCCTGGCCCCAAACAGGCGAGCCCTCTTCAGTGTGATCGAAGACCACTCCGGCTGCGCGTTCGAGTACTTCGTTCAGCAATGGTGGGCCTTCGTCGGCCAGAATACGCGCGGCTTCGGGGGAAGTGACACCGGCTCCGGCAGCGACGATATCTTGAAACAGTAACTGTGAAGTGTCGTCTGGACCGCGACCGATTATTCCGCCCTGCGCGTAACGAGTGTTTGATTCATGAATCTCGCTCGCGCGCGTGATGATCGTGACCTGACGCTCAGGATTTCGAGCGAGACGTAGAGCAGCGGTTGCACCGGCAATCCCGCAGCCGATGATCAGAACTTCAGTATCATGTCATGGTTATGTCATTGTCTGAGTTTAGGCTTAAGCTTGCATCGAAGATAACAACAAAATACAGTTTGAAAGCCTTCTAAGTACAAGGCTCAATCTTCTTTCCCGATCTCCAGCATTCGCTCAACAGATTTCAGCGCGCGCTTGCGGACGTCTTCATCGATCACGATCTCAAACTGTTCTTTCTGTAACGACTCGAGCGTGTCTTCGAGCGTGATCTGATTCATATGCGGACAACGCACGCTGCAAAGTCGCAGCATCTCTTTGTCAGGATTCGCGGCCGCGATGTTGTCACCCATCGAACATTCTGTCAGCAACAAGTAGCGCGGCGCTTTAGTCTTCTCGACGTATCTAATCATCGCAGTCGTGCTACCTGAATAATCCGACGCCGCAACCACCTCCGGACTGCACTCCGGATGCGCCAGAATCACCACATCAGGAAACTGCTTCCTGACATTCTGAATATCTTCAACGCTGAACTTCTCGTGGACCTCACAACGACCGGGCCAACCGATCATTTCGTACTGGAGATCGTTCGGGAACTGCATCCTCGGCTCACGAGTCGGATAGATGATCTGCTTCCCGGTTTCACGCGCGACATTGCCTGCGAGGTATTCGTCAGGAATGAAGATCACCTTATCAGTCTTTAATGAATTGACAACATCAACGGCATTCGACGACGTGCAACAGATGTCGGATTCCGCTTTCACGTCGGCGTACGTGTTGATGTAAGTAACTACAGGCACACCTGGAAATCGTCGCTTCAACTCGCGCACGTCCTCGGCAGTGATGCTCGCAGCAAGAGAGCAGCCCGCCTTCTCTGAAGGTATCAGCACCTTCTTCGTCGGATTGAGTATCTTCGCGGTCTCGGCCATGAACTTCACGCCGCAGAAGACGATGATGTCCTTGTCAGTCTCAGCAGCTCTGCGACTGAGTTCGAGCGAGTCGCCGACGAAATCCGGAATCGAGTGGAAGAGCGCCGGCTCCATGTAGTTGTGACCGAGTATGACTGCGTTCTTCTCGATTTTGAGTCGATTGATCTCAACCGCGAGTTCGGCCTTCAGACGCAGTTCAAAGTCAGGCACCGTGTCAGACAACAGGCGGTGCAGCTTTTCGTACATCTCCTGAACTGCTTGATTGTCAGTCATCGTTATACTCATGCCACAAACTCCAGGCTCACATCAAACACTCGCGGCGAATGCGTCAAAGCGCCGACGGAAATGTAGTCGACGCCAGTTCTCGCCACTTCGAGAGCATTATCGAGCGTTACGTTGCCAGACGCCTCCAGCTTGGCCCGTCCACCACAGACACTGACAGCCTCGCGCATCATCTCGATGGACATATTATCGAGCAAAATCCGTTGAACTCCGAGCGCCAGTGCTTCCCGAACATGGTCGAGCGAGCGAGTTTCAACTTCAATCTCGAGCTTCGTTCCGGATGCGCGCACACGTTCGACAGCAGCGGTTATCGAGCCCGCGAAGTCAATATGGTTGTCCTTTATTAACACCATGTCAAAAAGGCCCGTGCGGTGGTTTTGTCCGCCGCCGAGTCGGACTGCGAGTTTGTCGGTAAATCTTAGTCCAGGGGCGGTTTTGCGCGTGTCGAGGATCGTAGCTTTCGTGGTTGAGACGGCATCGACAAACTTGCGGGTCAAGGTGGCGATTCCCGACATGCGGCCCAGAAAATTCAGGGCGGTGCGTTCGCCGGTCAACAGTGCTCGCGCTGGACCTTCGACCTCGGCCAAAACTGTGCCTCGCGTGACTCTCGATCCATCGTTGACGTTCGCGTGAAACTTAACACTTTCGTTCAAAGCGAGCATCACCTGTTTCGCGATGTCGAGGCCAGCGACCACTCCATCCTGCTTCGCAACGATCCGGCCACGCAGTGAAGCGCCTTCGGGAACAATCGTGTCAGTCGTGACATCGCCGGTTCCAATGTCTTCGTCGAGAGCACGTTTTATGTATTGGGAGATTTCGAGAGGCAGTTCTGAACTCATTGTTTGCTGATATCTTGCAACAGCTACTTGATAGTAATCAAAAGGTCGCGACCATCTTGCGCCTCGTTACCCGAATAATCCGCCGCGATGATCCGCAGAACGTAATCGCCTTTTGGCAATTGAGTCGTGTCCCAAACGCCCGGTGCTGCGCGGCCATCGTGGACCGTGTTCGTCACTTCGTAAAGGAACCGCGTCATCGCGCTGCCATAAACCGTTATCCCACTCTCCGCAGCGTAAGCGACCTTCGTCGCGTTTCGATCTGGCGGTAGTCGATTGAACAGAAGATTGATGCGCGGCTGTTCGAAACCCGGAGCAGGAGCCCCATCAGTTTTGAGAACCTGGTAACCGAGTTTATATAGACCAAGCCGGCGCCGGGCCGGATTCATGTTTGTGCGATCAAAGGCGTCGACGACGATCCGCACTGGACCACTCACGAGCAAACGGTCGCCGTTCTTCTGCGTGAGGCGTGTGCCTGATCCGTCAAACAGTTGAATACCATCTTTTTCGATCGTCGGAGCAATACTATCAACGAACCCAACTGGTAAGAGCGAGAGTGGATTGATCTCGCCATTCGGTGGTCCAATGTTCATGTGGACGTGATACATGCGGTTGATCGTGCCGACCGCATCGCCTTGTCGAAAACGTGTGCCGCGCCTGATGCGCACCCGTGCGAGCTTCTGTTCAGCATCGTTAACTGGAATAAAGCGCGGGTCGTCGAACATCTTTGTATCCTTGTCGCGCCCGACGTGGATGTGAATGTAAGAGACAACGCCTACGCGCACACCTTCGTTGATCGAACCAAAGGCCCAGTTTGCAAGTGGACTTGTTACCTTTTCCGAACGCACTGCTCTGACGGTATCGCCATAAGCGCCGAAAACGTCGAGTCCGCTATGAAGGTGGTGACGGCTGTCGGTGCGTGTCGAAGCTGCCGCGTACTTCACCGATTGTGGCGACAACTTCGTGAGGACGGTCTTGTGGATCGACTGGCCATAGCAACGAGTCCTGGCCCAGAGTTTCAGTAGTTAATCGGGGAAGCGGATCGGTGAGCGTTGCGGCCGATGAGGCCGTTGTTTGGTCCAGTTTTCGAACGAGGTAGTTGCCACTGTCTGCAACGTAGAGCTCCGCAGTTCGGTTGCTGTGCGGGCTGAGCGCGATGCCTGTGGGTTGATTGAACCCGTCGTCTGCAACGACGTTCAGAGTACCATCGGGTGCGATTTGAACGACGCGAGATCGATCGAGTTCAGTAACGTAAAGGAAGTTATCGTGTGACAGAGCAAGGCCTATCGGATTCGAGAGATCATTGTGCGGGAGCGTCGTGACATTCCCGTCCGGCGTGATCTTCCGAAGACGATCGTTGCCCGTGTCAGCAACAAAAAGAGAGCCGTCAGCAGCCGCGACGATTCCGCAGGGAGTGTCGAATAGCGCGGTATTCCGATCGCCATCTGCGTATCCGGGAGTTCCCTTGCCTGCAACCGTGCTCACCTGGCCATCGTTTGCGATTAGTCGAATGCGATCGTTGTATGCATCGGCGACGTAGATGTTGCCACTTCGCGTCGACTGTGATTCCGATTGGACCATTGAACCGTGCTTGTGATGCTGGTCCATCAACGTAACCTGCCGTTCCGTCTCCCGCGACTGTCGAAACCTGGCCTTCCGGTGTGATCTTTCTTATGCGATTGTTGCCGGTGTCGGCGACGTAGAGATTACTGTCCGAATCAAGCGCGAGGCCGGAAGGCGTGTTGAAAGAAGCTGCTGTTGTGAGACCGTCGGAGAAGCCTTCGCTGTTCCCCGCGAACGTCGTGACTGTTCCGTCGGGTGTGATCTTTCGAATGCGATTACTCTCGCCTGCATCTGCTACGTAGACTGTTCCGTCAGTCGCGACTGCGACACCGAACGGATCTGAGAACGCTGCCTGGATGGATGGATTTGCGTCTCGAACGCGTGGAGAACCGTCGCCGGCGAGAGTCGTGACGTTAGCTTTCCAGCCGATCGGTGTTGGCAGAGGCCTGCGCCGGTAAAGAACGTAAACGATCGTCGCACTGATTACCGCGAGCAACGCAATAACGAGGATGAGTTTGCGCATTTAATCGAGGTAGGCTTCGGGTTGCGCGAGCATTTCCTCGATGCGCGCTATGTAACGACCGACGTGCAAACCATCCATCATTGAGTGATGTACTTCGACGGAGAATGGCATCAGGGTGCGTTCGTTTTCGTTTGTGAACTTGCCGAAAGAGATCTTGGGAACTGAATCCTCGCGACCCCAACGTCGCGCATGCGAGAAACTCGTGAATGCTATCCACGGCAGCGTTGTGCAATGTATGCGCGCGTCGTCTTCGTGTCGCGGTCTGAACGCTCCGTCGCCTTGCTGATTTCGTCGACAGCGCGGGTTGCGCCTTCCATGAATTTTGTGTAGCTCTCGTGGTAGTCGAAGTAGACGAGTGTGAAAGTTTCGTTTGGCAGCATTAGAGTCGTGCCGCCGTTGATCACATCGTGGACCAGGACTTTGCCTTGTCTTAAGCGGTACCGAAACGGCTCGATTTCGTTGGCTGCTCTAAGCGCGAGATAGTGATAAGTGAGCGAGATGCTTGTTTTTGCACGCTTGCGCAACTCGCGCAGTAGGTTGCTGACGTCCAGGCGCGTACAGACGTTGAAGAACGGCTTATCGAAGGGAAGATAAAACTCAAACACCTGGCGCCGTGGCCAGGTCTCAAGATCTATGTAACGGGGCATACTGAGGCATTTTACCCTGATCCCAGTGAGCTTTGACCAGTGGACTCGAAGTGCCCGTATTCACTTGGGATGCTTTGCCCTTACAGGCGAGGCTGCGCTTGGATCGAGTCAGTACGGTACTGACTCGATCCAACATTAATCTCTCTGATTTTTGCGGCAAAGTCTTCGTGAGTGTTTGCGACTCGGTTATCTGAGTTTGCGAGGCTTCAGCATCTTCGCGAGCGCAGCATGATAATCACGCGGCTCGGACCTTCCAGTCGGCGGCGGCACGGCACGCTCAGTTATGATCACGTCGCCCCGCATCACGGCCGAGATTGGGAGCGTTATTGTCGTTGATGAAGTCGCGGGTGGAGTCGCATCAAGCACATCTCCCGACTCTCCGGGTGTCTTGGCGGACGAATCTAACTTACCCGCCGCTCGCAGCACGAAGGGGGCAGGCGCCTGTCGCGGATTCTCACGATCGAACAAAACACTCAGATCTTTCGCCTCGTTAACGCGCTGTCCGAAGCTCAGCAATTCGTTGGTTGAAAACCGATCGCGATTGTGCACGAGGATCGTCTTCAGGATCGACGTGTGATCGAAGATAGTTCGGTCCACTGTTCCTTTACTAATGTATGGCGACACGACGAAAGTCGGGACCCGCACGCCAAGATAGGTGGGGCCGCCGGCAATCAAAGGCGCATACGTTCCCGGTTCGCCCTTCGGCGTGCCCGGCGGCGGCACATGGTCGTAGAAACCCCCGTGCTCGTCATATGTGATGACCAGCAATATTTCGCCGAACCGTCTGCGGTCCCAAAGCAAATTGCACATGCGAGACAGAAAAGCCTGGCCGTGCGCGAGGTCGGCAGGCGGATGATCATCGTCGGCCGTCCTAACCGGCGGAATGTCCGCGAAGTTCGGTTCGATAAACATGACGCGCGGCAGCGGACCAGGTTTTTCAAGCGTAGCCTTTAGTCCATCGTCTTTGTCATACAGTGGCACAACTCGTCGATCGTCGATTCTATATTTATCAAACATGCGGATCAGGCAGAGGTCACTCTCGAACACGCGCCAGTCAATTCCGGCGGCCGTTAGGGCGTCGAAGATGTTGCGGTGTTTGAGGTAGCCAAGACGCGGATCTTCGTTCTCGAAATTATCGAGCTCCGGTATCGATCCCATTATGGTCGCGAACCGATTCGGAAAAGTCGGCCCCGGATGCGCAGCGAACCACCGGTCGCAGGTCACAAACTCGTCCGCAAGCCGGTAGTGTACGGGTAGCTCCTCCTCGCCGTACACGGTCATTGCCAGCTGCGGCGAATCCGATTTGTGATACAGATCGCGTGCGAATCCAGCCATGTCACCGCTGCCCTTTCCCGCCGCCGTACCGTCACCGATCTGGAACTGCACTGAATTGAAAGAATGGCGTGGAGAGACCGGAATCGCGGTGCCCAGGCGCAGGTCTCGCGTGTGAACAAGCGGCACCTCTTTAAAACCGCCGACCCCCGGATTCTTTGCGTTGTTAGGTGCGCCATCGTAGGGAACGTCCGGGCGCGCGTTCATGAGATCCCCTAACATATGATCGTAGGAGCGGTTTTCCATCATGATGACGACGATGGATTGATGACGATCCAAAATGTTCAAATGCGCGCCCGGCGTGATGAATGCGCGTGCCAGATTCAGGTTCGCTGGCGTATCTTTCTGCGCGGACGTCGGAGCAGGGTTGGCTGATGGGTCTACCAGAATGTCATTCTCAGCTATTCGAGCCTTTGGATCTGCGCCCAACGCGACATCGGCGCGCGCGAGCATTCCGATGATTCCTTCGTCGTCTGTGGGGTCATCCGTAACCGGGAACTGCGTGACCCTCGGCAATGGAATTATTGGATCGGCGGAATTGCGGATCTGCCAGGCCTTGTTTTGTAACTGGAAATCGTAAACAACGTTATTCTGTCCGACCGCGCGCGCGACGAACGCCTTCATGTACTTGAGGACAGCCTTGCCGGCATCCGTTCCGATCAGCTGATTCTCGATGTGTTTGTTGACATCGCCGGGCACTTCCTTGAAGAGCCGAACGATCGGCAGCAGGAGAGAGGCGAGCGCTGTGAATTCGATGTCGAGGAACGAGAACGGCCGCAGCCGCTCCATGGCGTGGTCGAACGCGAAGAAAATCTCGCCGGCCTCGCCGTCGAGCGATAGGACGTCAAGCCCATACACCGACAACGTTGCATCCGAGAATGCGGCCTGCATGCGAATGCAGACCTCATCGGGCTGAATCTGCGCCAACCGATCGAGCTGCGACTGGAAGAAGAACGCCATTTTCTGTTCGACATTCGCACTCGGATTGCCCGGGAACAGATATCGCGCGGCGCGCTCGCGGTAGTGAGCCTTCGCTCTGGTCTTGAGTTCTGCTCCCGCAATCGTTGTGATGCTGAGCGATCTAAGCTTCGAGAATCCGTTGACTGGGCTGATACTGTGCTCGAGTAACGTCGGCCCGCGCCCGATGAGCTCCGTCATCTCAGGGCCGATGGACAAACGGAGTGTATCCCCGTCGATTTCCGCCTTCGGCACGAGGGCGTCGAGTCCCACTCGGAACAGGTGATCAGTTAACCGCACGGTCAGTGGCGTTCTTCGGATCGGAACGTCGCCAATCCTGGTTTGCGCCGCAATATAGATTTCAACGGGATGGGGACCTATCGGCGTCACCGCCATTCGCCACCATCCCGTGCGCCTCACGGGTGAATCAGGGCCGGGAAAACCTTCCGGCGCGTATTCGACAAAGCGTACGGTGTCACCAATCCCTTCTGGCAGCTCCCATGTAGCGATCGGCACGGTGGCGCCGTAAATGAAAAGCTTGATGCGAACGGCGGAATGAAGTGTGCCACCGCCGCCGCCGCCACCATCCGGGTCGGGAGGTGGGAAGGGCGGCTCATCTAGTCCCCAGTCAAACAAGTGTTCGTCAAACGGGCTATGAAATTCCGGTTGCACTGTGCGAACCACAACTGATGGTTGTCCGGGGGAGGACGATGAGGTCGATGGCGGGGCGAGAGACGCTAGAGTGTCACTGGCTGCCCTCACCTCGGCGAGAGCGCTTGCGATGCGCGTCCGCCGGGCCGCAGCCATTGTGGCCGGTACTGCAAAACGAGCTGGGGTCGCAGCGCCGAGCCGTATCCCGGTACCTTTGCCATAGAAATCGAGTTCGAAATCCTGATTACGCCGAATGGGCGCCTGCTTCTGAAATCGCTCAAACAAGCTGGTGACGTGAGCAACGTTGCGATCCGGGTTATGCATGGTGAAGAAACGATATCCGCGATCGATAATTTCCATAGGGCCTCCATGTCGGGAGCTGCCTCTTCGCTCGACGTCGAGAGCTCAGCCAGTTTAAGAGAGGACGCTTCCGCAAGCCGTTCTAAGGGGGTTGCGCGCGAGCGTTAGTGCGTAAACAATCACCGAAACTGACCGGTGCACCAGGTAGCGCTATTCCTCCAGCCGCCGGCTTTGATCGCCCAGTGACGACCGCCGAAGCCGCTTCCTGTCGACTGTCTCACCGATAATGTATTGAGATTTTCGTTGTTCCATGCGGCGCCGATGTCCGTGCGTCCATCGCCGTTGAAGTCACCGGCGAACCACTTGACTGCGTCCCCCACGATCCAGCCGCCATCACGCACGCTCCAGTCAGAGGGACCACCGAAGCTCGCCCCGTTGGAGAGAGAAACGGAGGTCGAGTTTTGACCGAGATCGTTCCAGAGTCGGGCAACGTCCGCACGACCGTCGCCGTTGAAGTCGCCAGCCACAAACACCGAGGAGTCTGACCAGTTTCCTGCGTTGACTGACCAATGGGAATGATTAAACCGGCTGCCCGTCGATAACCTCACTGTCAGAGTGGTTCCGCCGTTATTCCAGGCAGCTCCAATGTCAGTCCGGCCGTCACCGTTAAAGTCGTCGGCGAACCACTTAACGTTGTCCATCCAGCCGCCCTGGCGAACGCTCCACTGGGGGCTCTGGCTCAGGAACCTGGTTCCATCGGAGAGAAACATGGCGATTGATACCTGGCCGCTATCGTTCCAGATCCCCGCCACGTCGGTGCGACCATCGCCGTTAAAGTCACCCGGAAGCCAGACCGCGTTGTCGATCCACCCGCCACTCTTGATCGCCCAGTGGGCTTGATTGAAGCCATCACCTTTTGACTGCCTCACTGTCAAGGTGACCTTACCGCCATCGTTCCAGGCTCCGCCGATGTCCGTGATGCGATCACCGTTGAAGTCGCCGGCAAACCACTTGAAATTGTCCGCCCAGCCGCCCTCACGTGAACTGAACACCGTGCGTTCCAGGAACAGTGTGCGCGAGGTGGGAAACAGGGCAAACGAAGTCTGGAAACTGCCGTCGTTCCAGCCCCAGGCAACTGATGCGAGTTGCTTAACTGCAGCCGACGCACACGAATTCCGAGATGCGATATTCGGTATCCGAACGCCGTAAACGGCCTGCACCCCTATGACATCATAATCAGTGAGGTTGCCTTTCATATTTCCATCCCGGTTGCAGTAATTCATGATGGAGTCGCGATCGTAAGCCGTGAGCGAGGTTGCGTCAGGCTCACTGCCTGGCGACTTGCAGTACGCCGGGCCCTCGACGTTTCCCGGAGTATCCTGCTCATGAATGAAGCCCAACACGTGACCGAACTCATGTACCGCGATGTACTCGACGCGCCCTATGTTTGCTGTGCCGTCCGGGTTAAACGATAGGTTGACGCCCGGATTATTGTCGGCAGCGCTGCTGAGAGCATCCATTCCATACCGAGCGCTTCCACCCGCGCCCTCGTCTTTGGTGCCCTGAGGAGTGATGCGGATCCGCACCTGCTTGGATGACCCACTGCCGCCAATTCCAATGCCCGTCGGACACGCACCCCAACCGGTGAAACGGATCTTCGCGAACCATTCCCAGGTTCCGCTAATCGCCTCTCTTACGATCACTTTCTCGCGGTCGTATCCTGGTGTCTCCCAACATACGGGGACTACGTTACCGTTCTCGGTCCAATTCCGAACGTTAGTCTTGATAGTGACCGCCTGTCGTTGTTGTGACAAAACCTCTTGAGCGCTGATACCAGTTGCAAAAAGCAGCATTACGGCTCCCGCGAAAACTAAAAGCAAGGGAATAGGTATAGACAGAGATACTTGATTGATGGTTTGCGTTTGCGTTTTTGCGTGTGTCATTGTTTTCCTTCTGTGTGGGGGAGAAGTCGTTAATTTAACTACTCGCTATTAGGCCAGCCACGGAGAATCATTTACAGTGCCTCCTGTGATTCTCTTGCCGACTCAGAGTGCAAAACTGCGAAATCGACACTTGAAAACCTTATCGAATCGTAAGAGGCTTTACGGGGCTTTAGGTGGAAGTGCTTCGTGTGTGGATTAATGCTGGTGTAATCTCGCCAATCCCAAACCTGAACCTCTCAGTTTCACGACCTTCTACTTAGACATGTCTGTTTACCCTCAAAACATGTCTCAGTTGAAACTTTTGGGTGCGGCGACGTAAGAAGTAAGCGCTAACGTGGTCGCTTTAAGCTCAGTTGAGTTTCCATGGGTGTGCTGTTGAACATTGGACTGGGCTCTGGAGAGTTCGAAGCGATAGAAGTCTCGCAAGCGGTCTTCACGGATTTTTGATGATTCTTTATAAAGCTACATCGCCTGCTCTGAATTCCCGTCACAAGTGAGAGTTGACGCTCTTGGTGTAGTCACAAAAAGCACAAAGGGCAGCTTTAATTGTTTTTGTGCTCTTTGTGATCTAAAGACGCATAAGTTCGGAGATCTTCACCGGCCGCTTCAACTCAACACTCTTGCGTGCTGCGATGCCCGTGAGACAGGACATGGCTCCTGCGCGCGAGTCTGGGAGACGAATGTGTGATGCCACCTCAGGCTTCCGGAAGATCAGATCCTGAAGACGACTATCGCCACCACCGTGTCCGCCTTCGACTTTCGTAATCGGAATCTGCTCACGTTTACCGAAGCTCTTGGTCAGATATACCTCAGTCTCGACTTCGATGGGCCAGGGCTGACGTTCATAGTCCCGGATTTCGAGACGACCTTTCTCGCCATTGAACGCGAGCCTGTAACCCTCAAACGGCATGAACGCATTGAGCGAGTAGTTCATGTGCGCTCCGCTTGAGTACTTCACCACCGCGGACATCGTGTCGTAGATATCAATATCCTCACGAAAGACACAGCCGTCTCGATGGTATCCATCAACGTCTTCAGGGCCGACGTAGAGCTTCATGCGCGCGGGATTCTTCGTAATGTCATAGAAGAATTTGCAATTAGATTTATGCGGACAAGGCCGGCAGTGCGTGTGACGAAAGGGGCCTTTCTTCCCGTACACTTCAAGGCTGCCCTGGGCTGAGACCTCGACGGGATCAGCGTTGAGCCACCAATTGATCAGATCGAAGTGATGAGTAGCTTTATGCACCCACAGACTACCGCCCTTCGATTTCAATCGATGCCAGCGTCGAAAATAATCAGCACCGTGATACACGTCCAAGTACCAACTAAAATCGACGGAAATGACGCGCCCAATCTCGCCTGCCATTAAGATCTCTTTAATCTTCTGGTGCTTCGGCGCATAGCGGTAGTTGAACGTCACCACGATGTTTCGCTTATTGCGCTTCTCCGCGTCCAGCACCACGCGGCACTGTCTCTCATCGATGACCATCGGCTTCTCGGTGATCACGTCGATGCCTCGATCCAACCCTCTGGCGATGTACTCGCTGTGAAAACCATCCACTGTCGTTACCATCAACAGATCGGGCTTTGTTTGATCACACATCTGATCGAAATTGGTGAACGTCGGACACTGCACCTCCATAATCTCTCGTGCGACGGCAACTCGTTTAGGATTGATGTCACAAAGTCCCACGACCTCGATCACGTCGGAATAATTCTGTATGAGTTGACTTCCCCACATGCGCGTAGCCCGATCACCGGTGCCCACGATGGCGTAACGCCGCCGCGGCGCACTCACTGAAGCGAGGGCTGAATCCTTCAGCACCAACGACGCCGCAGCAGCGGCACCGGCGGTCTTCACAAAATCTCGGCGAGATAAACTGTTTGATTCTGACATCGTGAAGCTCTCCATTATCGGCTCGATGATTGGTTATTTGCCTTTGCTACTTCGACGGCATAGACATGGGTTGGTCCTAACTTGTTGGAGCGAAATACGACCCATTTCATATCAGGACTAAAGGTCACGTTCGGCTCGAGGTTGTAATCATGTTTTGACAGATTCACCAGCTTCTCAGTCTTAAAGCGTCCCGGCATGATCATTTGTTGGGCATTCGGTAGCTGCGCGACGAGACTTGCGGCCAGTTCTTCAGGACGGAACAAGCAGATCCACTGACCGGGCGCGGTGGCGGCGGTCGGCGCGGGTGCGGTCGAGGGGTCGGTGATGGCTCCTGCGAGGAGCGTTTCGTCGGCGTTGACACTTGCGATGGATCCGTTCGGCGGTAATGGCGCGATCTCTGTCGTCGCTTTCGTTTCGAGATCAACGCTGTAGATGATGCGATTCTTAACGTAGTAAGCCCGTCCCGTTTTTTTGCCGAGCATAATGAGATTCACGCGCCCTTCCACGACTCTTTCGACGGCGCGCGTTTTAAGACTGACGGCGGAAAGGCCTGTGGGCGTCATTATGATCAGCTTCTGGCCATCGGGCGTGTAACCGTTTTGATGAAGTAGAGACTGGTACTGCCGGGTTCTTTTGAAAGCCTGATCACCCGGTGGCCCGTATCAGGGTCGATCCATTCTGTGGGCAGCTCCTGCGCCAGAGCGAAACCGCACCAAACGACTACTAACATTACACCGGTAACTATTCGCATCTAAGAGACCTCCAAAATTGATTCTCTTCCCTGGGCAGTTGATGCCAAAATCCGGATCCTGATTGATAACTCGCCAGGCCTTTTGCGTGTGCTCTGAGAAGTTGTAGAAGTTGCTGACGCGACTGATGGTTTTGCGGCAGCACGTCCAGCAGTTCGACTTGCGTCATGAATGCCCATCCATTGGCCCGGGCCCAATAAAACTAAGGATGTTCTGTCCATGGCCTCAACGTATAAGCGCAACGTGAAGGAGGCGCCTGATCGTGATGGTCCAACCGGACGCATCAAGTTTGGGACGGAATCAAACGGCGGTTTTAAGAACATAACGATCTCGAATATTATCTTCGATCATTGTCGAGGGCTGGCGCTGGAAACCGTTGATGGTGGCATTCTCGAAGACATCATCATAAGCAACATCACCATGCGGGATATTGTGAACTCTCCGATCTTTCTGCGACTGGGAAGTCGCAAGCGCGGACCTGCAGGTAGTCCTGTTGGCAAACTGCGTCGTGTCCAGATTAGCAACCTTGTGGCTCATAATGTCGAGTCTCGGTATGCGTCAATCATTAGTGGCATACCCGGTCACCCTATTGAAGATGTGAAGCTGAGCAACATACGCATCATTTATAAAGGTGGAGGAACGCTAGCGCAGACCGCAGTGACACCGCCGGAGAAGGAGTCGAACTATCCCGAACCGTCGATGTTTGGGGACATCCCCGCCTATGGTTTCTTTGTCCGACATGCCGACAGCATTGAATTTAGTATAAAACTCGGATACGTCAAAGAAGACCTTCGCCCAGCCGTTATTCTTTGGACGCAAACCGCGCGGATTTTTTAACGTTGACCCGCAAGTGTCAAAGGGCGCCTCGGTGTTCCAGATAAAGAATGTCGTTGATTTCAGCGCGACGCATTGCAAGGGTGTGAAGGACACGAAGGTTGAGCGTGTAGAGAGAATTAAGTTCTAGGCTTTTCGTAATGGGCAGTTTGCGCGGGAACGTCAGTCATGCTAAAAATTCAACGCCGATTCCATCACTTTGATGGTAAACGTAAATGGTTGATAATCAAGGCATGGCGGGGTAGCTCAGATGGTTAGAGCGTGGGATTCATAACCCCAAGGTCGGCGGTTCGATCCCGCCCCCCGCTACCAATGTTTTCAATTACTTACGGCGGCCAGTGGACCTAGCCGCTTTTGCGTTGTGTCCAATTTGTGTCCACCCTCAGAATTGAGCATTACGGCTTCGACAGCCGCTCGCTTGTTTCTCTCAGTGGCTCGAACATAACGCGCTGTGGTTTGGATCTGAGAATGGCCCATGAGCGCCGCGATGGTGAAGGCGTCGTATCCGGCCTCTCCTAATCGAGTTCCGAATGTAGCCCGCAGATCATGCCAGACCAGACCTTCAATTCCGGCGATCTTCAACGCGGTTCCAAAAGCCTTCTTAACCTCTTTGATGCGCGTTTTCGTTCGCTCATTGACGAACACATACTCTTGTCCGTTCGAGCGAGACTGCAACGCGAATAGAGTCTTGACGACTTCCGGGTTCATCGGAACCTCGCGATCCTTAGTCTTTGTCTTGGTCAGAATCAGCACGCGTCGTGAGAAGTCCACCCGATCCCAAGTAAGACGCAACTGCTCGCTTTGCCGCATACCCGTACCGATAGCCACGATCACCAGCGGCTTCAAATGAGCGCGTGGCCCACTGAGTGCCGCCATTAGCCGTGGTTCTTCTTCCGGTAGCAGATAGCGATAACGCTTGTTGTCGAGTTTGTACTTCTTGACTTTGGTGCATGGATTCGTATCCGTAACCTTATAGTCAATCGCGAGGTTGAAGATCTTACTCAACAGCGTAAGCTCGTGATTGACTGATGCAGGGCTGCGGACCTTTTCTCTCCGCGTGATTGATTCTCGTCGATCGCGTTTGAACTTCTCAATCAACAGCGGCGACATCTCACGAAAAGTTTTGGTGCCAAAATAGTCGCAGATGGTGCGGGCGCGAAATACGTCGTGTCTCCACGAACGCTTATTTGCTTTCGACCACGGCAGAAAGGTTTTGCTAATGAAGTCAGCTAACCTCTCGCTACCAAGATCGACCAGACCAAAGCGACCTTCAAAGATCTCCTGCTTGATCTTGCTCTCCGCTTGTTCTGCTTCCCACTTCGTGCTGGCCTCGGGAAGTGCTCCCCGGTAACGCACGCGTCGCACTCGGAAGCGGTAATGCCAATGCGACCCTCGTTTGTAAACAGACATTAGTGTTCTCCTTGAGCGTTGCAGCCACCAAGAGAACGCGGCGCATGGTAGCAGCATCGATCCCTCAAGTCATTAGTTATTTTCGGCGCGTCCACTCCAAAATTTCTTCGAGATCAAAGCGAAGAATGTTTGAGCCTGGCGGCTTGCGATAAGGGATGCGATCCTGCGCAACCATCTCGTAGATCGTTCGTGGTTTGACGTTCAGTAGTTGAGCAACATCGGACACTTTAAGAAGCTGTGGCCGCTTGGCTGCTGTCGCTGAATCGTAGTGTGTAGTCATTGCTAAAACCTCATCGGTATAAAGAGTCCGGTGTTAAAGAATCAGTCCGCCGAGATCGATTTCCGGGGCTTCAATCTCAAGCTCGGCGGCTTTTGTTGGTGCTGGATCAGCGTGGGTTGGGGCTTGGTCTAAGCCGCGCTCGGTGGGTAGTTGTTGCTGTGGGGCGAGCGGATCGCGACTCAATTTATGGCGGTCTTTTTGCAGGTCGAATAGGCTCTCTCTCGTCGCTTCAAGCGGCGTTTCGTTGTTCAGGCCGCGATCGAGAGCCTCTTGTAAATTCTGCGCGGACTCGGTAGAGATCGCGGGTTCATACCTTGCTCTGGAAATCTCAATCGGGATTTCAGTCGCAAGCGGCGCGGCTTGGGTCTGTGCTGGCTCTGGATAGGTGGGACGTTGATCCAAGCTGTGATCGAATGGTAGTTGCTGCTGCTGTGGGGCGGGAGGCTCTTTAATCACCTTCTCGCGATCTTTTTCTCTCGCGTTCGTCGTCTTGTATCGCTTCAAGCGCCGTTTCTTTTCTATTCCACGATTGAGTGCTCGCTTAGTTCTGCGTGGAGTCGGTATAGATCAGGGCGTCGTAGCGTGCTCTGGAAATGGCAACGTAAGCCGTGCGGTCGTTGAGTAGGCGAGCGGATTCCTGCGTGTCAGCGTTGACCAGAACGCGATCAAAAGTTAGCCCCTGAGCGGAATAGCTGGTGACGGCGTAGCCGTAATCGAGGTGACGAAACTTGCGAAGGTCAACGCTAATCTCGCGCCCGCTGTCCATCGCGAGGCGTACTTGGTCGGGTTCGATTTTCGTGATCGTACCGAGCTCGCCATTAGCAATCCGTTTCTCTCTAAACGGAGCGCGAATCTGAAGGCGGTCGCCTTCTGCGAAGGCGCGTTCTGCCTCGTAGTAAACGCTCACACCGGAAAGCCGCGTCGGGTTATAAGTGAGCTCGCGGCCATCAAAAAAGCGAACCGTAATTCTGTTCTTCTCGTGGTCGGTGTCTACGACTCTGGCGTAGTCGCCTGCCTTGACCTGAAACTTTTCGCTCGCGCTGTTGTAGCGGATTATGTCTTCGTTGGGCCGGTAGGAATTGGCGAAGGTGCGCTCAGGGCCGGTCATGTCGGCACGACTGACATAGACCGTCGTTTGCTGATCGTTGCGGCTTACGATTCCCTCGCGCTGTAGTTCTCGATGGATAAGCAAATTGAGTTGGATACGTTCGCGATTGGCGGGTGAAATGACCACCGCGCTGGCGGGATTCTTGGCATAGTCCTGGGCGATGGCTTCGAAGCGTTGGTGCTCGTCGGCGATCTCGATCACCTTGCCTCGGCTGATTAGTTGGGCCACTGCTTCAGGTGTGTGTCGGACTGCTAAGTCCTCGACTATTTGCTTTTGTACTTTATCGGGCTGTCTGACGATCTCAGTCAGTGCGACGGTGGTCATGCCGTGCTCTTGAAGTTGCTCAAACGGACTCCCTGCTTCGACTGCCTGATGCTGGCGCACGTCGCCGACACAAACCACCTTGTCTTCGGGTTCGAGGCAGGCGAAGTAATTTGTGTATGTGCTTCGTGCTGGCGAGGGAGCTTTCATCCAAAACGAAAAGGCGGCTTCGGGTGGCGGGTTCCTTTCGCCGGCGCAAAAACATCTGGATCGTTTCGGTCTGAATGCCGCTTTCGGCAAGCTGCTGTGCGGCGCGTGCGGAGGGTGCAAAACCGCGCACCTGATAGCCTTCTTTTTCGGCTGCTTCGCGCAGTACGGAAAGCGCCGTTGTCTTGCCGGTTCCGGCCCCACCTTGCAGACCAATTATCTGATCTCTGCTGGATAGGATTTGTTCAATCGCCGATTTCTGTTTCGCGTTTAGGTTGCGCTGCTGGCTTTCGGCTATGGCGGTCACAACTTCATTGACGCGCTCTGCTTCGACGATCGCCGGACGGCTCTCTTTGCCGTCGAGCATGGTCTGAATATTTTCCTTTTCCATCGCCACCATGCGCTCTGTAGTAGTTTCGGGTTGGTGTTTCGGGCGGTTGATTGGTTTGAACTCGCCACTCTCCTGTCGGCGGTGCAATTCGGCGGCAACGGCGGCGGGGTTTGTTAGGCCGAGATTGCGGCGCAACGCGTCTTTCCATACCTTGCGCATGTCCGCCACGGCTTCATTTTTGAGGGCATTATCGCGAGCAAAAGTCACGGCTTCCTGAGCGCGTGTTTCAATCTCGTTTTGTGACAAGCGCAGCGGCAATCGTGCCCGCGCTTGGGCCACGATGCGGCGCGCCTGATTGTCATGCTTGGCGTCCATTTCGAGGGCGCGTTCCTGCATTTTGCCGTGGTCAAAGTTTTTGCTGCGGCGATTATTCCGGGCGGCGGCTTGCTTCAATCTCGCGTTGTCGGAGATCGTTTTTCCTTCGCTCTCCATGCGCTCCTTCATCTTTTCTTCTTCCTTCAAAACTTCTTTGCGGCGTGGGCTACTGTCCTGCAAATATTCCTCTGCTGAAGCCTTTGATCTCCGGTGCGCCGGTGCGTGGATCAACGCGAATTTCGTAACCAAGTGCTTGCAGTTTTTCGGCAAAAGTGGCGCGGTAAAAAGCGGTCCCAAATTGTCTGGCTGCGGTACAACTCATGCGGCTGCACGGAGCGCACTTTTCCGTCCTCACATTTGGGTCATGTTGAAGAAGACAACGTGCGTGTGAAGCTGCGGCGCGGCGTAGCCGGTTTCGCGGTCGGGCCGTGAGGATGTGTGCTCAAATTGGACCGCTATCATCTTGCCCGTGGTGATGGCTGGCTTGTCGCCGCCGCCACGCGCTTGCAGATATTTTTCAAACTCTTTCACGGTCGCATCGACGCTCTCGCGGTGGGCTTCTCTGACACGCCCGTCGTTTCCCACAAGCGCGGCTAAGGAAGCGGATTTCGGGGCGCTGATGGTCGCGTCCCAACCGGCGCGGTGCTCGCTCGTGGTGATTTCGTCGCCGAACTTGTTAACCGTTTCGCGGGCTGAAACTACGCGAATTAGTTGCTCGCCAGTGTGCGGATCTTGACCGGCAACTAAGCGCTCGTATTGCTCGCTAGTTACCTCACCTTTCAGGTTCCATTCCTCGGCCAGGGTGCCGCACCAACGGCCCTTAACTTCGCCTGCTTCGCGGTAGTAATTGTCCTGGGAATTGGTGAACTCCTGCTTGTAGTAGTTCGACGCTTGCCCGGCGGAAATTGCTCTGCTCATGGTCAACATAAATTCAAACTCCTAAAGGTCATAAGCGAGCTCGTCGGCTTCGCTGTTTTGGTTTCAGTTTTGCCCTCGCTTCGGGATCGTTTCCGGCGGAAACATCCGGGTTGAATTTCTGCGTTCTTCAAGACACAGAATTCTTCCGCGTTCCTCGAACGAGGTTCCTTCCAAGCTATGGTTTTGTGGTGACGCGAGGGTGGGAATCAGAGGGGCAAGACTAAACTCTCGCGTGGTCTATCGGAGTCAATTCTTAATCGAGATCGAAGCTCCGACTTCGGCTGAATCGAGTGGTCCAATGTTGGGCCACTGATGATCGATTCTTCAAAAAGCATTGTGCGGCTGACTTAGGGCCGCGACTTTAACGGTGTGGTCCGCTGCGAAAGTTGTGCCAAAGAATGTTTGCAGGCTCGCGTTGGAACGTCGCATCTCGGAAATTCAATCGGTGTAAGTTTGCTTGCTTGTGGTTGGACCAGCGAGTGAGGATCTAAAAGTGTCAAGGAAACCTGCGGGTGTAAAGCAATCCCGTCGGTTCTAACAGGAATTTGGAGGGCGCAAGTAAACCTTGCGCTCTGCGAAAGGCGCGTAAAACGCGACAATTAGCTATTTTCCCCTTAGCCACCACTACAGTCGGCTGGGTGCCTGACCGCACACCGGAGGCCGAAGCGAAGCGGCGGACTCGGAGCGAAAGCGCAGAGTTGTGCGGGCGGGCTGCCGACTGACAATGCAGCTAAAGGGGAATCCCAATCGTGGCGATGGGCAAGGTTTTTGACCCTATGCTGAGGGGGAGCAAACAGGGTTTTCAACCCTATTGTGAGGTTGCTGTTTTTACTTGGCACTGGAACTTAGTGTCACAGCGATGAAAAGTGCCGCCGTCGCTTTTTGTCGCAGCGGCAAGTGATCTCTAACCTGGCTGTGCCGCGAGCGAGTGGTGACGATCGGTTCTGCCGCTTGGTCCAATGTGCTCCCTCGGCCTGGTCCAAACCGAGGCCAGTCCGAAGTCGTCACAAAGCAAGCGGGCATTTGTGCGGAAGCGCTTCGCACAGAGGGGCGATCCTTGATGTTGTGCTCATCACGCCTGAAAGTGGTCTCGGCAAGCCTTGTTAACAGGCAAACTATTGACAGGCAACGGTTAGAGGGAAGTTGTTAACAATTCTAGCTGTTGAGAGCCAAAACGGTTATCGCGTAAACCATTGAAACGGAAGGGATTGCGTAGATTGATAACCACGAAAATCAAGACGTTAACGCGTAAACATCTGACTTACAAAGAGATAACAGAAACGATAACCGCCACAACTAAAATGTAGACGCGTAAGCTCAACCAAACAAAGAAGTTATAGGCTAAAAATAAGCAAAGTGAACGCGTAAATACGTGCGTATACGCGACAGCCCCAAAGCGGGGGTGTCGTGTCTAATTTCTTCAGGTGCGCAGCACCTTTTTATTTTTTCTCTCGATTGAAGTCGCAGGATTGTAGCGAACGTGTGACTAGGAGGGTCTTATGTGAGCCGTGCGGCGTCTGAGCGTTTGGGGAAGAAACGCTTGGTCTAACTCTGTAGGATGTGAGGGCGCTGCGAGGTGGTGGCGATTACTTGATGGTGAAGTACGGTAAGATTACGAACGGAGAGAGTCTTGATGGATCAGAAGGATGCCTTAATAAACAGGAACCGATAAAGCGCGTGTCGAAGCAACGCTCAGACGGTCAAAAGTCGGGGCTGGCCGGTGAGTTTTTTGTTGCTGCTGAACTTCTTAAACGAGGCTTGCAAACCTCTCTGACGTTGGGCAATGCAAAATCAATAGATCTGTTCGCCATTAATCGACAAAGACACGAGGTTCACGATCCAAGTAAAAGCGCTCCGAAGTCCGAACTATTTTCTCATCGATTTGGAGCGCGTCCAGGATGCCTGTTATTACGTCTTTGTTGTGCTAAACAAGCCGGACGTTCCGCCCGATTATTACATCGTGCCGGGCTGTGATCTTCGATCCGATCCTGCCAAATTTGGAAAGTGGTTTGCTGACTATAAAAAGATGCCGGGGATTCATCCGAAAGACCTCGCAGAGTATCGCAACAACTGGAAAGTTTTCGACTCGTAATTGGGAATCAGAACAGAGCCAAATAGCATCGTCAAACGTTCCCGGACTTGGAGTCAATGTCAGTGAGAGTTCACGGAAAAAGTTGTCCGGTTTGGGGCAGATTTTATGCCGAAAATTTCGACGCAACTGCGCCACTAGGCGCAGTTGCTTCCCGGCCCAAAAAAAAGCGCCAGCCGAGTGCTATTGCCTCGGCTGGCGCAGTTCGTTCTCAGGGGTTGTTATGCCGTGACCGGATCGATTTCGGAGCGTCCGGCGCGGATGATTTGATCGGCGGCGCGGAAGATTTTTTGGGCGCTCTTTTCGGGTATCGCTTCCGCATTAAAACCGCTTCCACGGCTGAGCCAATTCTGAATATAACCTCTGCAAAACTCTGCTCCTTCGAGGCCCAACGATTCGCAACAAAGAAGCGCCACGGCTTCCGCTTCGACTTCTCGCAGACTGCGCGGCGTGGTCTCTCCGTCCGCGAAATCTCCTTAGTGACGTGTGGAACAAAATGACGTGACCAAGTTCGTGGAAAAATGTCTTCTGCGGCAGTTGCGCAAGCGGATTAATTGCTATCTGTCGCTGCGGGCAAATCCTTGAACATTTCCGTCCGGATGATCGAATGGAACGCGCTCAATACTCAGCGCCGAAATCGCTCGCTCTGCGTCCCACTCCGGGATCGTAATCGGCTCAAGTTCCTGCCCGTCAGTCTGGCTCAGAACGAACCAGCGCGCCTTATAAACAAAGCTGGTAAATGTGTGTTCTTCGTCTGAATCTTCCTCGCGGCGTTTGCAAGTAATTGGCATGCACAAAGTCAGCGCACGCTCGCCACGTTTCACAAAACGGCCTAAGTCTTTCCACTTCGGAAAAGTGTTAATTGGGCCGGGCTGTAAGCCGCGCATCTGACATTGCACAAGCGCGAGAATTTGATTCCCAACGCCGAATAAGATGGAACGCACTATACGCTTTCATGATCAGACCTGGCTTAGTGACGGCTTCGATAAGTAGGGCGGACCATTTCGGAATGGCGGGTGATTGGTTGACGTGATTTTCCATTTGTCGCGTGCTCCTTTTCGGGTGACTTTTTCGAGCGAAGTTCGCCCCTTGCAGTCACTCCCAAAAACCGGCAGGCGCAACGCAGTGGAGCACTTAACCGCAGCGTAGACTTTGTGGACGTGAGTAAGGCGAGCCGAAATTGAGATTTTGATTTACTACTTTTTTCTCTTGACTGTCTTTCGGGATGGTCGGCGGCGCACTGGCGTTCGCTTCTTTAGCAGATCAGGATGCTTAGTTTTCGATCATGTGCGCCAAACCCTGATACGTTCTACCAATCAGAGGCGCAGCCCGAACTACTGAGCCATCCGATTGTACTAAAGCCTGTTTGATCGTTTCGTGTTCACACTCCAATAGCCTTTGGTCTAAATCAAGGGCTTGGTTAAAAGCACGTCAACCGCTTCGTCTCTGGACATCTCTCTACGCAGACTGGCGGCAAGTTTTCCTGCCGCCGCACTCAATCGTGATAGAACTTCCCGACTCTGCGAATCTGCCAACCACTCATGCGCTTGCTGATATGCCGCCTGCAAGGTATCCGGTGACAAGCGATCTACTTCCTCAATCATCGTGAGTGCCGCTAATCCTGCTTTGTTGAGTGCGTCTGCTTCGTGAGCTACTTCTATCGCTCGCTGCAAGATGACGTGAGCGCGAGTCTGCTTTTCTAATCGGGCCAAAGCGGTTGCCTGTAGGATAAGCGCATCTGCAAGCCAACAGCTATGCCCGGCTTTTTCTAATTGTGTCGCTGCTCTGCGGGCCACAGCTTCGGCGTCTTTGAATCTTCCCTCTGCGATCAGTAGTTCGGCGCGAGTGCCGTCAATCTGTGCCGTTCGAGTTCGATGCTTGAAACGAACGGTTATCTCTCGCGCTTGGTCAAGATGCTTGTGGGCTTCTTTGAACCTACCTAACTTTGTAAGCACCACGAGCTTCATTGTTTTTGACGGACGCTCGATAGACATGATTCTTTGCTAATTTGAATTGATGCTCTGCGGCTTTGTATTCAGTAAGCGCACGTTGAAAATAATCAGGCTGGTTTTCCGCGTTCCGATTGTTCCTCCACGTTATGGCAAGTTCATTGTGATATGAGGCTTTGACCATACAGATGCCTGATGCTCGCAAACACAGCCCTATTCTCAGTGAGAAGTTTTAGCGCGTCGTAGTGTCGTGCCGCCGAGTGTTCGACATCTACCAGTTTGAGAAGTGCCCGCGCCCTTTTGAGTCCTGCGGGCGGCAATCGTTCCAGCGCCTCTTGAAGCATGATCCGCGCTTCGTTGACCCGACCTTCTCGCCAGTAGCAATACGCAATCTCTGACAGTGCTTCGGCAGCTTCCCTTTTGAGGTTGTGCGTCTCGTAATAAGTGATGCTCTCAGTGATCAGATTTCTCGCGCTCTCTTGTGCGTCTTTGATTTGATGGCGACCTGCCGATCCAGCCAGTGAGAGTGCCAGTGCAAAAGAAAACATCAGGCAGCCGTCTCCGGTTGCAGCCCTTGAGTGTCGGGCCGTGTGCCGACTCCACGCCACAACGGGCGCATGATCTCAAGAGCGCCCTGCGGCGTTTCATTGTCTCTTTGTTCTAGTGCGATCTCGCATCTGGACACAGCTTCCTCATCACGCGACAGATGCGACACGTCGAGCTTTGGTGAGGCTAACTTCAAGAAATTAGACCTTCTTAGAGTGAGTAGTAAGAGCCTTTGCGAGCCGGATATTAAACCTCACAGCCGCACTCCGCAATATTTCCTGCCACAAGCTCTACTTCAGCTTTTCCGATTTCTGATACAAGTTAGCTTGCATCCTCAATCGCAAAGGAGACTCAAAACATGAAACGCTTTGTATTGGCTGTCGCTCTCACAGGGCTAATGTCTATGACCGTTCTGGCGGGCGAAATACCGATCAACGGAGCGGCAGCGCCGACACCACCGCCGACAACAACGTCGAGCACGTTACTAACTAATGTGGTACTCACGATCATCAATCTGATCGGTCGCTAAAACCAGGACTCACTCTCAAATGAGTCTAGCTGTCATTAGGCGGCGCGGGTGAAGTGTGCGCGTTGGTCTATATGCAGCTTTGCTTGCATTGAATCTTGATCTGGCCGATTTCGATTGTGATTGCGACGTGCGACAGCGAGCAGTTATAAAGCCGCGCATTGCCGAAGCTCTGTACGTGACGGGGCTTAGCAATTAGCCCGCGCACAATCGCCCAGAGTGGTCGGGCGGCACAGGGCATCGCTCGGTGAGAGGGTAGGCGATGCCTTGCACAAGGGCGCTACGTGATAGGTGGGTATCCGTAGCGCCCTGTTTACTCACATGGGCCACGCGAGAAACAGACCCAAACGATTAGCGGAGAAGCTACTACAGATTCGAAAGGCGCTTGGGTTGTCTCAACGAGAAATGGCAGAGCGGCTTTCAGAGCGGGCGGGAGTCAAAATCACTTCCAAAAACATCTCGAAGTATGAACGTGACAGAGGCGTTCCGTTTATTGAAGTTGTACTTGCCTATGCTCGCCTTGCGAATGTCGAGATGAATGAGATCGTAGACGATGATCTGGAGTTGAATCTTTGAAACGGCGTACAATGCGCACTGAGAAACGTCACACGCTCACCGCACCACCGGATGAAATGTGCCAACAGTTTAAGGGTCGGATTATCTGCGGACGTTGCGGTAACAGTGATTGGACCAAGTTCACGTACATGTTGCCTATGGATGGTCGCGTATTGGTTCAATGTTCACACTGTGGTCTGACGTTTTTTAAGTCG
>CAWCZP010000004.1:0-230614 GCA_963800055.1 uncultured Acidobacteriota bacterium | reverse complement strand
TTCACGGGTCACGGTGTAGAAATTTCACGAACGCGGAGCGCCGGCTCCGATCTCTCGCTCGATTGCGTCCGCGATCTTCCGCGCATAGCCTTCGATCTTAAACTGGTTCTCGCCCTCAATCATTACTCTCGCCAGCGGCTCGGTTCCGGAATAGCGGAGCAGCAGCCGACCCTCCTGCGAGAGCAGTTCCTCAACCTCATCCACCTCGGCTTTAACGGACGGGATTTTGGCAAAGGGAACCCTCTCCCGAACACGTACGTTCACCAGAATCTGCGGGTACCGCTTGAACCCGACACCCATCTCCACAAGTGGTTTCCGCGTCTCGCGCAAAGCCCGCAACAGGCACAGCGCCGTGATCATTCCATCGCCGGCCAGGCTTAGTTCCGGCAGAATGATGTGACCCGATTGCTCGCCGCCGAGACGCGCATTCAGCCGCAACAGTTCGTCAAGAACGTACTTGTCGCCCACGTCTGTGCGAACAAGTTGAATTCCTGCCGAACGAAATGCGATTTCGAGCCCAACGTTGGTCATGACGGTTGCGACCACGATGTTGTCTCTCAACTGCCCATGCGACTGGAGATGCGTACCCAGGACCCATAGCGTGGCGTCACCGTCGACGAAGTTTCCCTCGCTGTCGACAAACAGTGCTCGATCGGCATCGCCGTCGAAAGCCACGCCGAGGTCGGCCCGCTCCTTCACCACTCTCGTTTGCAGCGATTCGATGTGGAGGGATCCACAATCCCGGTTTATGTTTCGACCATCGGGACCGGCATTGATCGCGATCACTTTTGCGCCGAGCCGTAAGAACAAAGAGGGAGCCAACATGGAGCTCGCTCCGTTTGCGCAGTCAATAACGATCGTGAGGCCCTCGAGCGTTAAGCCCTTTCCGATTTTCAAAGCGAGGAAATTCAGATATTCCTGTCGCAGTATCTGTTCGAGCGTTGGTGAAATCGAAGCGCGACCTGGTTCGGACGCTTCAGTCTGATCCATGTTAGCGAAAACGTCCGACTCGATGAGACGCTCAACTGAGTCGTCTATCTTTTGGCCCGTCGGCGCGAAGATCTTGATGCCGTTGTCCTGATATGGATTGTGTGAGGCACTGATAACGACGCCGGCGGCGGCTCGCAGTGCGCGAGTTAAATAAGCGACACCGGGCGTTGTGATAACACCCGCGGAGAGACACTTTGCACCTGCCTTGGCTGCGCCGTAGATGAGCCCTAGCTCAATCGATTCGCCAGATTCGCGCGTGTCGCGACCGATGAGGATTTCCGGTGCTTCACCGTTTTTCGCGAGGTGTGAAGCGAGGGAGAAACCGATTGCAGTTACCGTTTTAGGATCGAGCGGGAACTGGCCAGCTTCGCCTCGAATGCCGTCGGTACCAAAAAGAGCTTTCATTGGGATGCGTAGTGATGCCTATTTCAACGGGACAAATTTCGTAGCTTGAACAGATTTCAAAACGAGCTTGCCTTTCAAGGCGTCCGGCAGCTCGAGCCGCGGTGTTTGACCAGCGGCGTCCACGACAATCTTCAGGTCTTCAGCTTTCAATGAGTCGATAAGACTCGTCGCACCCAACAATGTAACAGAAGTCGTGGCGGGTTGAACCTTGCCGCCCTGGGATGTGCTGACATTAACACCGGAAAAGTTTTTCTCCTTGCGCACTTCGCCGATCTCAATCTGGACAGTCACCACTGGCTCGAGAAGATCGACCTTCGGATCCGGGACGTCTATGGACAAACTTGGAGGAGTAAAACTTTCCTTGTGGCCGGCGAGAAAGATACTTTCAGTCATCACTTTTTGAAGCGCGTTGACACGACTGGCTGGTCCACGCACTACCACACTGCTCTTGCTCGGATGCACGCTGTAGACTTCAAAACCGTCTGGAGGTTTGCCGTCGAGCTTTGGCTCAATCGCAATCTGGCGCTCGACAATGGGTTCAAGATGAATCGGAATCGCGCTTGGCTGATAGCCGTCAACCTTGATCCCCTGGGGCAATGGAATCAGCGCTTTGTCGGCAAGACGTAAGACTCGTTCGCCGGCGCGCTGATCGCTGATGTCGACGGTGGCGACGAGATCGAGCGAGGTCAGGTCGTCGAGCTTGTTGCGGCTCCCGGTGAGCATTACGTCGACTGTGCGCGGTGGATCGTTGCTGATCTCGAGCGATTGAGGCCGGATGAAGTTGAGTTGCACGTTGACGTGAGCTGTGACGGGCTCGTTTTGTCCTGTTACCAGGAGCCAGAGAACAACGGCGATCGCGAGGGAGAGAAGCTTGAGACTCCAGTCTTCCAGGAAAATCCGGCGCAGCAATTTCTCCGCGCGATTCGGCTCCGCCGGCGTTGGTTCAGACGAAACTTCGTCGATGTCTTGAAACGGCATAGGTCATATAGGCCCTATAGGACCTATTTTAGATTCAAACTGGCGCGACCTTTTCCGCGTCGGCCTCTGATTCTGAATGTTTCTCTTTCTCTTTCCTGGGTTGAGCTTCCAATGCCTCGAAGATCGCTTCGCGAAGCTTGGTTGCGTCGAGGCCGCGCCTGATCTCGCCCCTCTTCACGAATGAGATCAACCCGGTCTCTTCTGATACCACTACCGCAACGGCGTCCGTATCCTCTGTGACGCCAATCGCCGCGCGATGTCGTGTTCCGAGATCGCGCGAAAGCCGCGGATTAAGGGTCAAAGGAAGGAAGCACGAAGCCGCCGCAATACGATGGCGTCGCACAACAACCGCGCCGTCATGAAGCGGACTGGCCGTGTTGAAGATGCTGATGAGCAAGTCATAACTGAGCTCCGCATCGAGTTGAACACCGCCGTCGGTAACGTTCTTCAGTCCGACGTTTCGTTCGATAACGATCAGCGCGCCTGTCTTCGTTGAAGCGAGCGTTGTCGCTGCGAGAACGACTTCGTCATAGATTCCTTCGCCAAACTGCCCGCGATGTCTTGAAAACGGCATTCGAAAGCGGTTTCCGAAAGTGATTAATGCCTGTCGAATTTCTGACTGGAACAGAACGATGATAGCGATACCGATGTAGAGCAGTCCGTTGCTGAGTACAAACTCGAGCGTTGCAAGATCTTGTTTGACGGAGAGCCAGTAAAGAAAAACGAGAGCAGCAATCCCGGCGGCCATTGGAGCGGCGCGAGTTCCCCGAAGGAGTTTCAAGACCGCATACACGAGCAAAAAGACGAAGATGATGTCCGCGACATTGCGCGGTTCAACCATTCGTCTCAGATACTCGGTGTATGGCAGTAGCAGTAACATCTCGACTGTTCAAAACTCCCAGCCCGGGGTGCTCGGCGTAGCGACGACAACGTCTTTTCTCCAGAAACATTCGAAGAACTCCGCTTGGATTATCGCGGAAAAATGCGGCCCTGTAAATCCATCCACAGATTACACAGATTACGCAGACTCATTGAAACAAATTTGTGTGATCTGTGTACGGCTCTATCGTTTTTTGCGGTTGAATTTGCCGGTTTGAAGAAATCCCAGCAGCTCGCCTGACTTCCCGACCACGGCCACCGAGCCAATCCCGTTTCGTTTCATCAGTTCCTGTGCGTAGTCGAGGGTGGCATTGGGTTCGACGAAGAATCGCGGGGCGATCGGCCGCATAACGTCGCGGGCCCGCGTGAGGTGCCATCGTTCGCGCGGCAATGCCTTTAGATCTTCCAAAGACAACATGCCGTGGAGTTGATGGTTCTCGGCGACTGGAAAAGCGACTTGCCTGTGCAATGGAAGGATCGAGTCGATCAAATGACTGATGAGCAGATCGGGCTCGATGGAGAATGGCGCCGACATCGCCTCGCTGACGATATTCTGCAACCGTCCGCGAACGTGCTTCACGACGCTGTATGCGGCGTCGAAAAGAAACAAGCCAACCAAGACCGACCAGAAGCCCATGAAGTAAGCCTGGAAATTCGGCGCGATGGCCATATAGACGCCAAAGATAATCAGAATCGCGGCGATTAACATTCCGCAAATTCCGGCGAGGCGGGTCGCTTCATTGATGTCGCCAGTGCGACGCCAGAGGATGGCGCGAAGCACGCGGCCTCCGTCGAGGGGATAACCCGGAAACAAATTGAAGACGGCCAGCAACAAGTTGCCGGCGCAAAGCAGCAGCAACACCCCGCTCGCCGTGAGAAAACCCGAGCGCACAGCCGGCAGCATCAACACGAAGCTGATCGCGGCAAACAAAAAACTCGCCGCTGGACCAGCGATCGCAATGCGAAACTCCGCGCCCGGATTCTCGGGTTCAGTGCGAAGCCGAGCGAGGCCGCCGAACGGATGCAGGACAATCTCGTCTATCTCGATTCCTTCCGCGCGACCCATCAATGCATGTGAGAGTTCATGGCCCAGAACGGAGAGAAACAGACCGAGAGTTGTAACTATCGCGAGGATCCATGATAGACCGGTGCTGATAGGCATCAGTTTCACCGTGCCTACCCACATTCCACCTTGAGCGAGGTTTGCTGCTATTAGCCAAACACTCAGCAGGAAAACTACAAACCACCGATAATCAAAACGCACCGGGATCCCGAAGATGTGCGCGACCGTGATCTGGCGTTTAGAAAATTCGACTAGATTCATTCGGTCCTAAGTTTCAAACGCGGTCGCCTCGGTATCGATCAAGGGATGGGGTTCGGTGCGCGCTACACGCCTGAGAAGCAGAGGCTCTTCGTAGAGTTGCGACAAACCACGGACAATCGCAAATCGCGGCTCGTCAGCGACACGAACGGCGAGGTCCAGCTCCCTTTGCAAATAACTCGGCAGTCCTTCCAACGATGCGCCGCCGCCAGTGAGGATCAGTCCGCGATCAAAAATATCGCCCGCAACTTCCGGCGACAGATCCGCGAGCAACTTCCGCACTTCATCCGCAATGCGACGAATTACAGGCAACGTGATCGAATAGACTTCGCCCGCATTGATATCGACAGCCCCCGGACTTCCCGTCTGCACATCGCGGCCACGCACGTTGACTTTTTTGTATGGATCCTCAGGTTCAATCGCAGAGCTGAGCTCGAGTTTCAAGCGTTCTGCAGTTTGCACTCCGATTGTTAGTCCGCGGTGACGCCGCAAACGATCCATGATTGCGAGATCGATGTCCGAACTACCGATCCTCTCGGCACGTGACGCGATGATCGAACCACTGATGATCGCCGCTACGTTTGTTGTACCACCTCCGATATCCACAACGGCCGCCGCATGTTCATCGTTGATCGGAACGCCGGCGCCGATAGCGGCGGCCTGGCCTTCTTCAATCATGTAAACACGACTTATGCGTGCTTCTTCAGCAGCAGCGAGAAGTGCGCGTTGTTCGACCTGCGTCACTTCGGAGAGCACGCTCATGATTGCGCGACGACTGAAGTGGGAAGTCCCGCTTCGCGCTTCCCTGACGAAGTGGTCCAACATCGTCCGGGTTCGCTCGAAGTCGGCAACCACGCCGTCAACTAACGGAGCGATCACCGTGACGTCGCGGGCTTCACGCCCCTGCATCTTGTGCGCTTCATTGCCGACGGCGATGACTTCACCTGTGACCTTGTTAATGGCGACTACAGATGGCTCATCGACGACAACACCGCGACCCCGCACGGCAATGATCGTGCTCGCCGAACCCATGTCGATGGCCATTGAATCGGAAACGAGGCTTCTTAGGGCGTTGAGGCCAAGAAAGGTTTTGGTTTTACCGATGAAAGACATAGAAGAATAGGCCCTATAGGTCCTATATGACCTATTAAAACGATCCGCTTGCTCGCTGCCAATCAACTTCCCACAGGTTCACAGGCTGCTGACGGTTCTTCACCGTGATCGGCTCGCGCTCCTTCAACTTGTAGCGGCTGTGGGCCGCCTTCGCGGTAGCATCGCTGATCAAAATCTCACCACCTCGAGCATTAGACTCCAATCGCGACGAAGTGTTCACAGTATCGCCAATCGCCGTGTATTCCGAACGCCGATCGGAACCAATGTAACCGATAATTGCTTCGCCAGTATGGAGACCCATCCCGACACCAATCTCCTGCAAACCTTCATCGCGCAGTTCTCGATTGATACCCAGTAGGCGGCGCTGCATCGCGACGGCAGCGTTAAGTGCATTGGATGCATCATCGGGCGTTGCGGTGGGCGCCCCGAAAAGGGCCATCAAACCGTCGCCGAGATACTTATCGAGCGTGCCCCCGTGAGCGAAAATGATCTCAGTCATCGCCGAAAAATACCGATTGAGCAAGCTGACAATCTTCTCCGGCGGCGCGTGCTCGGAGATGCGTGTGAAACCGCGAATGTCCGCGAACAAAATCGTGATGTTCTGACTTACCCCGCCGAGCTTGAACGACTCCGGATTCTCCAGCATCTGCTTCACCACATACTCGGGTAAGAACCGGCTGTAATTGGCTCGCGCGACTTCTTCCCGTGCGAGACGTTCATGAGCGCGTGCATTCTCAACCGCAATCGCCGTCTGTGCTGCGACCGCGCTGATAAGTTCGAGATCGTCAGGCTTGAACGCCGCAAAAGGATCGAGTCGATCGGCGTACAGCGCGCCGTGAACGCGCGATTCAGTCATCAGTGGCGCACAGATCGTCGACCGCACACCTTGCGAAACGATCGAATCAACACCCGCAAACTGCTCGTCGGAGGCTGCATCCTGCGACAGGAGCGCCACACGATCTCTCATGACTTTCCGCGTGATCGTGCGACCGATCGATAACCTCCGTGCGTGAGCTTCGAGCTTGTTGTCGCGAGCGCGCATCGCGATCGGCGTCAGAGTCGGATCTTCACCCGTTGCGGTGTCTTGTTCCGCAAGGAGAGCGACTACGCGATCCGCTGGAGTCGATCTAAAAATGATGTCAGTGGCTTTTTCAAAGATGGCGTTCAGGTCGAACACCGACCCGAGGGTCTTACTCATTTCATAAAGCGCGCTGAGAATGTTTGCTTTACGCTGAAGCGCCTCGAGCACTTTGTCTCGCTGCGCCGTAGGCGCCACTTCCTCTTTCGAACGAAGCACAGTCGACATCACATCGTTTGCTGAGATCAGCAACTGTGTGTGACCAAGCGGCTTGTCGTCGTAACGAACGTCAGTGGTCCGTTCTTCCGCCGGCTGTTCGAAGCGCAAAGTGCTCGCGCCGATCGTGATACGATCGCCGTTCTTGAGCTGGTGTTCGAACTGCGGCTCACCGTTGATAAAAACTTTGTTCGCGCTGCGCCGAAGCTGGCCATTGATCACGGCGCCATCGACGATCGTGAAGGTTTGGTTTTCTGTTTGGTTGACGTGCGCGTGGTAACGTGAGGCGCGTGGATCATCAAGCACTACCGAATTGTCGGGTGCGCGGCCTATCGTGCAAGCGACTTGCTGCGAAAAGCTAAACTGCCACTGGCGACCACTGGCATCGGTAATTTTTAGATGAGCCATGGCCCGGCGATCCTAACAGTTGAATCTTGAAGCTGACAACAGGAAGAACTATGATGCGACGCGCGTCCTCAGCACTTACACAAGGAGCAACCAATATGAGTTTCTCCGTTCGATATGTACCCGCACTTCTGTTCGCGCTTTTGAGTCTTGCAGTCACTTTGTCTGCTCAATCTGCTGCCAGCCCACAGGCCTCTAAGGCGCCGCAAGGTTCAATCTCCGGGCGAATCACTATAAAAGACAATGGCGCCGGTGGTGTCGCGGTGAGTTTGCGCAAGAGCGACATGATGAACCCCTATGAGCAATACCCAAGAGGGACAACGGACCACGACGGTTTCTATCGCATCGCCAACGTAGCGCCGGGGAGTTACGAAGTCGCGCCATCTGCGCCTGCCTTTGTAATCGCCGATCAGAGAACCGATGCAGAAGGAAATTTCAGGTCAACAATCTCGAACGCGGTCTTTACATTGTTACCGCCACCGCAGTAACGCATACATCACCTCCCGCTGATCCTGGTGACCCGGCGAGTTATTACCGCATTGGCGATTCAGTAAATCTGCGGTTGGTTCGTGGTGGAGTTATTACTGGCACCGTGACGAATTCGCTGGGAGAGCCTGTCGTTGCTGTTCGTGTACGCGCCATGATGATTCGCGATGCGAACGGTCGGACACCGACATCCGTATTTATGGGGTTAAACCAGTACCAGACCGATGATCGTGGCATTTACCGGCTATTCGGCCTTATTCCCGGAACGAGCCAAGAGATTCTCCTCAGATATTTGTATTTTTTTGTGCCTTTTGTGGCTAAGGTTCTGTTCCTTCGAAACCTTGACCTTTCGCAAGATCGCTTGCTAGACTTCTAATCACTTACCAAACAGGGCTTCGACGCAATCTGCGTCCTCGGAAATTCCCCAAAGACACGCGCGTGCGGCGCAGTCTGATATTTTCAAATTCGATGGAGGTGCATGGTGGGCTTCAAAGTCGGCCAGAAAGTCGTTTACCCGAATCATGGAATCGGGACCATCGAGCAAATAGAACAGAAGCAAATAGGCAGTGCTCTCCAACCTTTCTACACGCTTCGTCTTGCTGCTAATAATTCACTGGTCTTAGTTCCCGTATCCAATGCTTCAGAAGTTGGCCTGCGAGCCCCAATCTCTTCGGGCGAGTGTGAAATGCTTTTCAAAGCACTAGCAGATGATTTTTCCTCCCCCGCTAATGATTGGAAGGACCGCTTCAAGGAATTCTCAGAAAAAATGCGCACTGGCGATATCTTCGAGGTTGCCGGTGTGCTGAAACATTTAACGTATTTGAGCAACCTCAAACCCCTTTCTTTTCGCGAACAACGGATGCTCGAACGTTCACGCTATCTGGTAGTGTCGGAGTTGGCCGCAGTGTGCCGCCAGCCCGAGTGCAATATCGAACCTCGCGTCGATCAGGCACTCGCGCGTGCCCACAATAAACATGATCGCCGTCCAATCCGTGCTCGCGCAGCCGGGGCGACCACCGGACACTAGGCCACAAAAACATACAAAAAGCGCATAAATAGTTGAAAGGCCCTCGTGTACCTTTTGTGCGTCTGTGTGGCTTGCATTATGATTTCCGCCTACGAGCTCAATCATTCTAAAACTCCTTTCAGTTTTTCTGCTCGTGGCAGCGAATGGATTCTTCGTTGCCGCCGAGTTTGCTTTGGTCGGCGTTCGTGCTTCGCGCATTGAGACTCTCGTCGCTTCCGGCAGTCGATCGGCGAAACGCGTCATGGGACTGCTGCAAAATCTCAACGCTTACCTCTCTGCGTGCCAGTTCGGAATCACACTCGCTTCACTCGCTCTGGGATGGATCGGTGAGCCTGCGATCGCACGTTTGCTGGAAACACCATTCTCCGGTTTATCGGATTGGTGGCGACACCTGCTCGCGTTCGTCATCGCATTCTCTATCATCACCTCGCTCCACATCGTGCTTGGAGAGCAGGCGCCGAAGTTGATGGGACTCGCGGCCGCGGAAAAAGTTGCGCTCGCCGTGGCCCTGCCGCTTCAAATCTTCTATCGCATTTTTAGTTGGCCGATACGCGCGCTCGACTGGGCCAGCGTTCGCACTGTTCAACTAATCGGAATCAAAGCAACTGCGGAACACGCATCTACCTACACAGAAGAAGAACTGCGCCGCCTCGTCGACATCTCGCGCGAGAGTGGCCATCTGCGCGCGGAAGAGCGTCGCCTGATACACAAGGTGTTTGAGTTTTCCGACACGCTGGTGCGCGAAGCGATGGTGCCGCGCACTGAGATGGCGGCAATTCCTCACACGTCGGATCTCAAAGAGATCACGAGGGCGTTTGAGCAGTATCGTTACTCGCGTTTACCCGTGTATCGAGAAACGTTCGACGACGTGTGTGGCTTTATACACAGCAAAGACCTGATGCCATACTTGCTTCGCCCGCAAGAGTTCAAGATCGAAGATGTGTTACAACCACCGCTATGGGTAGTTGATACCGCGCGGCTCGAGCACGTTCTTCGCCAGATGCAAAAAGCGAAGATGCACTTTGGATTTGTGGTCGACGAACACGGCGGACTCGAAGGCATCATCACGCTCGAAGACCTTCTCGAAGAGATCGTGGGCGAAATTTCAGACGAACACGATGAGGAAGTTAACGAGCAGATCACTGAGGTTGATAACGCGACGTATGTTCTCGACGGAGGTTTGGCCGTGCGAGATCTCAACCGGCGTCTGAAGCTTGACGTTCCCGAGTCGGAAGCTTACACGACTATCGGCGGCTTTCTGATGACTGAGGCGGGACACGTTTTGAAGCCTGGAGAAGTGGTCCAATACGATAGTTTCGTTATTTAAAGTCGAGCGCGTTGAGAAACGTCGCGTGCGGCGCGTGAGATTGGAGATTCAAAAAACTGACGGAGAAGAAGGGGAGCTAAAGGATGAGCTGGATCGAGCACGTTCAAGCACGTGAAATACTGGATTCGCGCGGTAATCCGACGGTAGAAGCAGAGGTGGCGCTGGCCGATGGTGTGATAGGGCGTGCATCGGTACCTTCGGGCGCTTCAACGGGTGAAAACGAAGCGGTTGAGCTTAGAGACGGCGATAAGAAGCGGTACGGCGGCAAAGGCGTACTGAAGGCAGTTCAGAACGTCAACGAAGTGATCGCTCCGGCGCTGCAAGGTTTTGACGCTCTCGATCAAGCCGAAGTCGATCGTGCGTTGATCGAGCTCGACGGCACGCCGAACAAATCGAAATTGGGCGCCAACGCGCTGCTCGCAGTCTCAATGGCAACAGCTCGTGCGGCGGCGACTCAGTTGGAACTTCCGCTTTACCGTTATCTCGGTGGTCCAAATTCGCGCACGCTGCCGGTGCCGTTGATGAACATCCTCAACGGCGGAGCACACGCTGACAACAATGTCGACTTCCAGGAGTTCATGGTCGTTCCTGTCGGCGTGACAACTTTCAGCTGAGGCGCTGCGAATCGGCGCCGAAGTGTTTCATCAGTTGAAAGCCGTTCTAAAAAGCAAAGGTTACGCGACGAGCGTCGGAGACGAGGGTGGGTTTGCACCAAACCTGCGCTCGAATGAAGAGGCAGTTGAAACTATTCTCGAATCGATAACTAAGGCAGGTTACGCGGCGGGTTCTGATTGTCTGCTGGCGCTGGATCCGGCGGCGAGTGAGTTTTACGACGGCAAGAGATACGTTTTTAAGAAGAGCGACAAGCGAAAACTGACCAGCGAGGAGATGGTTGCATACTGGAAAAACTGGTGTGACCAGTATCCGATCATCTCGATCGAAGACGGAATGGCGGAAAACGATTGGACTGGTTGGAAGCTGCTAACGGATGAGATTGGCGACAGGGTGCAACTTGTCGGAGACGATCTTTTCGTAACGAACACGACGTTTCTGCAAAAGGGAATCGATCTGGGTGTAGCGAACTCGATTCTTATCAAGGTCAATCAAATCGGCACGCTTACAGAGACGCTTGATTGCATCGAGCTCGCGCAAAGAAATCGTTGCACGACGATAATCTCGCATCGTTCCGGCGAAACGGAAGATCCGTTCATCGCCGATCTTGCTGTTGCTACCAATGCCGGGCAGATTAAAACAGGCTCGCTGTCGCGCACAGATCGAACGGCAAAGTACAACCAATTGTTACGCATCGAGGAAGACCTGCGCGGCGCCGCCCGCTTCCCTGGCAGAAAAGCTTTTCACCAGGCGCCACCAAAAGGCACAAAAAATACAAAGGCAGTTGCTCAGCGCAGATGACAAAAAAAGAGGACCGCTCGCGTTAATCGTGATTGACGGCTGGGGTTATTCCGCGGCCCGCGATGGTAATGCAATCGCGCTTGCTCAAACCCCTTTCTACGACGAGCTTTGTGAAAAGTATCCGAGCACGTTGCTCGAGGCTCACGGTTCGCGCGTGGGTTTGCCTGCGGGCGTGATGGGGAATTCGGAAGTGGGCCATTTGAACATCGGTTCGGGTCGCGTGATTCGCATGGACGTGTCGCTGGTGGACCACGAGATCGAAACGGGTGAGTTTTTCCGTAATGCTGTACTCACGAACGCGGTGGAGAGTGCGCGTCACCCTGAAAGAGCGCTGCACCTGATGGGCTTGTGTTCAGACGGCCAGGTGCATTCGTCTCTTACTCATCTTTCCGCACTGCTCAAGATGGCGAAGGACCACGGACTCGAACGTGTCTTTGTTCATTGCTTCCTCGATGGGCGTGACACGCCACCAGCGTCCGCCGCCAATTATGTGTCGGCGCTCCAGCGAAAGATCGACGAGATTGGTTGCGGCGAGATCGCAACGCTGTGCGGCCGGTATTACGCAATGGATCGTGACAAGCGTTGGGAGAGAACACAGCGCGCTTACGACCTGTTGACGAAGGCGATCGGTTTTAGAGCGTACAGATCCGATCAAAGCGATCAAGGAGTCGTACGAACGTGGTGTTACGGATGAGTTTGTTGAGCCTGTCGTGATTGTGCGCAGCGACGGCTCTCCGGTGGCCACGATCAAGAACGACGATTCAGTCATCTTCTTCAACTTCCGGCCCGATCGCGCGCGGCAGTTAACGAGAGCGCTTACGATTCCCGATTTCAATGAGTTTCCGATTGAGGATCGACCGCGAGTCCATTTTGTTTGCTTCACGATGTACGACAACACGTTCAACCTTCCGGTGGCGTTTCCACCACGGCAGCATCGGAACGTGCTGGCGGAAGTTTGGGGCAAGACGTGTGTGCGCAACTACAGGCTCGCGGAAACGGAGAAGTACGCGCACGTGACTTATTTCTTCAATGGCGGCGTTGAGAAACCGTATTCCTGCGAAGATCGATTGTTGGTGCCGTCGCCAAAGATCGCGACTTACGATCTTCAACCTGAGATGTCGGCGTTTAAAGTGACTGACAAAGTGCTGCGAGGTGTTGACGACGGAGAGACGGATGTTTTCGTTATCAACTTTGCGAATCCCGACATGGTGGGCCACACGGGAAAGTTGGATAAGACGATCGAGGCTTGCCAGTACGTCGATACGTGCCTCGGCTGGATCACGAAGCGCATACGCGGGGCGCGAGGCATCACGTTGATCACCGCCGATCACGGGAATGCGGAGCAGATGGTCGATCCGCTAACTGGTAATCCGCACACGGCGCACACGACGAACCCAGTGCCGTTTCATTTGATTGACGAAGAGTCAGTGGGGATGAAATTGCGAACGGGCGGCGCGCTCGAAGACGTCGGCGCCAACACTGCTCGGTTTAATAGGAGTCGAAAAACCCTCCGAGATGACCGGCAAAGATTTAAGAGAGAATTAAAGCCACAAATTAGGCACAAAACGATTTTGTATTTTTTGCGCCTAATTTGTGGCTAGGTTAAGAACAGTGCCATTTGATCCACGCAACATTCTCGTCATCGATTTCGGTCAACTCGGAGACGTCGTGATGAGTTTGCCCGCGCTCCGGGCGATCCGAACACGTTTCCCGAATGCAAAAATAACGGTTGCGGTCGGTAAACCTGGTGGCGAGCTGATTAACCTCTCGCGGTTATGCAAACGACATCCTCGAAGTCGATCGTGTTTCGCTGCGTGATGGGCCAACGCTGATCTCGATCGGCCGCATAATGAAGTTTGTCTCGCGTGTGCGCCAGGCGAAGTTCGATTTTGTCATCGACCTGCACAGTTACTACGAGACCAACCTGCTCGGTTTCTTGTCGGGAGCACCTCATCGCCTCTACTCGCGACGGTCAAATCGTTCACTCGATTTCCTGGCCAACTTCAAGCCACAGCCGGCGAAGGAAGTTGAATCCACTCATCTCATCGATCGTTATCTGAACCTGCTCAAGCCACTCGGTATTCAGAATCCGCCAAGGGTTCCGACCTTGAACACGAATGCGAGCCGCAGATTTCGCAGTCGAGGCGTTGCTGAAGAAAGAGAAGGCGCAATCAGGCGAACTGCTCGTCGGTCTGTTTCCGGGAGCAGGTCACCCGGGCCGGATCTGGCCTGTCGAGCAGCTTTGCAGATCTGGCGGATCATCTGGTTAGAAATGATCGAGTTCGCATCATCGTTTTTACTGGTCCGGAAGAAAGGTCGAAGGTTCCAGAGATGCGCCCGCTGTTTCCACGGTCGACCATCTTCTTCGACCGCCTGACGATCCCGCAGCTCGTCTCGGCGCAGGCCCGTTTGACCCTCTTCGTTTCAAACGATACCGGCCCGGTACATATCGCCGCCGCCGCTGGAACCCCGGTGATCGTCATCTATGACCGCCCGGATCCACACGCCTTTACGCCCATCGGCGACCATCATCGACTGATTTTCGGACAGTCAATCCAGAACATCCCGGTGGCCCAGGTTTACAAAGCCGCTCACGAGCTCCTCGCGACTAGCCGCACCGATCAGCTTTTCACCAAATCCCTATAGACAAACGGAGTTTAACTTCGTTAGTATGGCTTGGGCCGTTCGGGTGCGGAACGGACGTAAAGCTTGCCTGCCCAGCCTCACGACATCTTCCCAAGTTGGCCTGCCTCAGCGAATTATGGAGAAAACAATGTCTAGAATGCCCAAAAGATTCTGTTTAGTTACGCTTTGCCTGATGGTCTTGAGCGCAGCGGCAAGTGCTCAATCTCCTCTGACGGCCAAAGCCGGAAGCACCTCGGCTGCCCCCGCGGTCGAAAGCGATAGATCCCGCGACGGCTTGATCGGCCCGGTTAGACGCGTCCGGACGGAAGTTGCCAAACTCGTCAACTTAGATGGTCGCCAGAGCGAGAGCAAACACGTCCTGGTCGAGCTCGCTGCCTACGACATTAAAGGCAACAAGATCGAAAACCAGTATTTCCCGATTGCCGGCGCCACGCTGACCGGTAAAGAAGTTTATAAGTACGACGAGAAGGGAAATATCAGCGAGATGACCATGCTCAACGCCGACGGATCGCTGTTGAGCAAGGAAACCTACAAGTATGAATTCGACTTCCTGGGTAACTGGAACAAGATGACGACGTCGGTTGCCGTGGTTGATGCGCGCGGCGTCACGTTCGAAGCCACCGAAGTGACCTATCGCTCCATCATGTATTACCTCGACGAGAACATGGTGAAGATGGTCCAACCAGGCGCCGCACCAACATCGCAGCCAGTTGCGCCGCCCGCGAACACGACCGCCAACCCACCTGCGAACCAACACCACGAAACCAGTGACGAATTCCACTCCGGCTAACAAGCGCGACAACAAAAGCGGCTGCTACTGTCGCTCCTTCACTCCCTTCGGCTTCGACGTCGGCGACTAAGCTCGCGTCTGGTCCGGTTGATGTCAAAGTTCTGGCTGTCAGCCCTGACACAGAGGTTCCGCAGATCCTGCTCGATGAACCGCCACCGAGTCCTGGCCCACGCCCGATTCTCAAGCCCGTGTCAGGTGGCGTTCTCAACGGTACTGCGATAAATCTGCCGCAGCCAATTTATCCTGACGCTGCGAAACGGATGAGAAGCCAGGGTACAGTCACGGTTGACGTTGTGCTCGATGAATCCGGCAGAGTGCTTTCAGCAGTTGCATCGAGTGGACCAGCTATCCTGCGCGAAGCAGCCGTGCAAGCAGCTCTTAAAGCGAGATTTTCCCCCACTAAACTTTCCGGGCAACCGGTAAAGGTTTCCGGCGTGATCAACTACAAGTTTACGCTGGCTCCCTAAACCTACCTTCGATGGCGCGCTGGAGGGTCGGCGCGCCATTCTCTCCCTCTTTCCCAAGCAGATCGTGACTCCTAGAAGGGACTAGTTCTCATGGCATTAACCGGACACCTCAGTGACCTTTCACTTTCCGAGCTGATAGAGTTTTTCTGTAATCAACGAAAGAGCGGCCGTCTTAAAGTCCTGTATCCAAAAGGTGCAGGATATTTTTACTTGCAGGCGGGCTCGGTTGTTGACGCGCGCATCGGCACATTGCACGGCATCGACGCGGTTTACTACGCATTGACGCTTCCGAATGCGGAGTTTGAATTCAGTGCTGACGTGGAAGCGGAAAAGCGGACGATCAATCAACCGTGGACACAAGTGGTGCTCGAGGGTCTGCGTCGATTGGATGAGAACATCGCACCTGGTGTCGCGTTTCCTCCGGAGTATGTCGCCGAACCGGATGAGTTGGCGGGTGCGCCGGTTGAGATCCAGTCTGGCTCAGATGTCGATAAATCTTTTGCGCCGGCTTTTCTTTCGTTTGGAAGAGAATCAGGGTCGAGCCGCAAGCCACTGTTCATCGGAGCGATCGCGGTAGCGGTGCTTGGAAGTGTGGCGGTGATTGGAGTGCCGGCTGGTTGGTACAGCAGTAAGAAAGCGGAAGCAGCACAAACTGAGACGGTCACACAAGCTCCTCCTGCGCCCACTACGCAACCTGAACCCACTTCACAACCGCAACCGACAGCCACTGAACCGCAACCCGCGACGGAAGATGCGGCAGCCGCGTTGAAACGCCAACGTGAAAGAGAAAGAAAACTTCGAGAAGCCCAGAATGCGGGGAATCCTGCGACTGTTGCTTCGGCGCCAGTGAATGAAACTGCGAAGCCGGGTCCGAAGAGAGTTGTTGTTACGGTTACTTATGATGAGTCAGGGCGTGTGACGCAGGCTTCCGGTGGTGATCCGAATGCATTGAGGATTGCGCGACAGAAGCGATTCCCGCCGGGTAAGGGCGGATCGGCGACCGTTACGATCCCGATCAATTAACCAATCCTGTAAATCTTCTTAAATCCCGAAATCCTGTCTAAATAGTGACAGGATTTCAGGATTTCTACCGGATTTACTGGATTCCGACCATTCCGAGCACGACCAGCAGCCCGCGCTTCAATCCCTTATCTCTGTTGCGGGGTTCGTACCACTCGTCGAGTGTGTGAGAGAAGCCTGAGGCGCCTCCGGCTCCGAGAGTAATTGCTGGTATTCCCAACGAGATCGGCAAATTCGAATCAGTCGACGACTGATCGAGTCGCGGCTCGAATCCAAGCACCTTTGTCGATTCGATCGCGAGTCTCGACGAGTGGTGAATCAGCGGCTGTTTCTCCCGTCGGCCTCTCACCGATCAGATCCACTCTGAGTTTCAACTCCGGGTCGCCCGCGCGCCGCGTCGCATTCTCCTCCTCAACCGCATCTTTCATCGCGCGTCGAAAGAAAGCATCAATCCTTCGCAACTCGGTTTCAGACGCCGAGCGCAGATCTACTTCCATCGTCGCTTTGCGGGGAATCGAATTGATGCTCGTGCCGCCTTCGATGCGCCCAACGTTGAAGGTTGTGCGCGGTTCTTTCGGAGCAGGATAAGCTGCCAATCTCGAGACCGCGCGACCCAGCGCGTGCACCGGATTCGGCATTCCGAAGTCGCCCCACGAATGACCTCCGAGTCCCGTGAGCTCGACACGATAACGGCGCGATCCCAGCGCTCGATTCGTGATGCGATCGACTCCTGGTCCATCAAAGCTCAAGAACGCATCGACTTTCCCCGCCCAACGTCCGCGCGTCAAAAGATAACGAACACCGCGAAGATTTCCCTCACCTTCTTCGCCGACCGTACCGACGAACAGGATCGAACCTTCGGTGCGAATGCCTTCGTTTTGAATCGCTTGCGCGAGGGCGACGAGAGCGGCGAGACCGCATCCATCATCGGAGATCCCAGGTGCGAGCAATCGGTTTTCTCGACGAACGACCGTGAAATCAGTGTCACTCGAAAAGACTGTGTCGAGGTGCGCGCTCACCACCATCAGCGGCGATAGCGATGCTCCTTTGATCAGTCCCAGGCAATTGCCCTCGTCGTCAATTTCCACCTCGCTCAATCCAAGACTTGAAAACTTTTCACTGAGATACTGCGCCCGTTCGTGTTCGCCAAACGGACTTGCCGGGATCGAGCAGATACGAATGTGCTCTTCAGTGATCGCTTCGGCGTCCGTCTCAAAGAAACGAAACGCACGCGCAACTTCAGCAGACGACATGAGGTGACGAATGGTGAGTGCGGGTGAAATTTTTAATGCGGAAACCATGAACTTGGTGCTCAGAGTTAAATCAACTTCATAATCTCACTCTCTTCGAGCACGCCCGAAGAAGCTTTGGCATGTTCGTAGATTCGATTGACACGACTCTCGCTCGGTTCGAGCCCGCGTTTCTCGAGCCAGTAAATCACATTTGATTTTCCGCTCATTGGACCAATCTCGATCACCTGCTCCAGCCCAAACTCGCCGGCAGGAACTCCCGAGTAAACAATGTCAGCCAATCGCCGATCGCCTTTCTTGTAACTCTTGATTACCGCGGCAGCGTGAACACCCGTCGCCGTCCGAAACGCATCGCGACCAAAAACCGGATAGTTCAAAGGCACGGTCCAACGACATGCGCGCGCGGCCGTCTGGCAATACTCACCCAAACGCGAAAGATCGTTATCGATCCAACCGAGCAGTTTGAGATTCACGAGAAGTTGATCGAGTGGCGTGTTACCGACGCGTTCGCCGATGCCGAGAGCGGAACCGTGAACTTGATCCGCGCCGCCCTGGATCGCGGCGATTGAATTGATCACGCCGAGGCCCCGGTCCTGATGTCCATGCCAATCGAGCCGAATGTTGCCGCCCTGTTCTTCAATGATGTTCTTCACGAATCGCACAACGGCGCGAGCACCATCAGGCGTTGAATGCCCGACCGTATCGCAAACGCAAACCGCTTTCGCGCCACACTGAATGGCCGTCGTGTAAAGCGCGCGAATCGTTTCCGGTTTTGCGCGCGTCGTATCTTCAGTCACGTACATCACCGGCAGGCCTTCGCTCGACTGCAAACGTCACTGCGTCCTCAGTCATCTTCAACAACTTATCGAGTGTCCAGTCTTCGGCAAAGAAACGTACCGAAGACGAGCCGATGAACGTGCAGGCTTCGATCGGAATTCCCGCGCGTTGCGAGATCTCGACGATCGGCGTGATATCGTTGCGATGAGTTCGCGCAGCGCAATTTGGTCTGATCTTGAGTTTCTTTTCCGCAATCTCGCGAGCGAGACGTTCCACGCCCGCTGCGTGTGTGCCGCCGGCGCCGGGGAGTCCGATATCGGCGGTATCAATGCCGAGCGCTTCCATTAAGTGCAGGAGTTCGAGTTTTTGTTCGACCGGAGGTTCTGAAACAGACGGCGACTGCAATCCATCGCGCAGTGTCTCGTCGTCGATGCCGATGTGACGGTTCGGCGCCGTGAGCGACGGCTCAATCGTATTCCAATCGTAAACAAGTTCTTCGATTGTCATATTTTGGATTACAACAACCGCGGATTTGAATGTCAAGATGAGCCTTCTTGCTATATGACCTGCGTCTGAGCTAGTTTTATCTTGCGGCTTTCACAGACTCCTGACTTCGCGGCACACGTCTTATCGATCCCCAGGATTTTAAGGGCTTACTGATAGTTGAATAACGATAAGAGACCATTTGATACGCTGCTGGAGTGGCTGGATCCCGATCGCGAGAAGGCTGGTCAACGTTATGAAGTAATTCGCACCGGTCTTGTCCGCATCTTTGTTTCCAGCGGACTCAGCGATGCCGAACACTATGCCGACGTAGCAATAGATCGGGTAATCAAACGATTACCCGAGATTCAAGCTGCTTACGTCGGAGAGCCGGCGAAATATTTCCACGGCGTGGCTCGAAACGTCATTCGCGAAGCACGACGACAGAAAGAGATCGCAACTGATGTGATGCCGACTCCTCCCGCGCAAGTCGATCGCAGTGAGAGGTCGGAATGTCTGTCAAAATGCCTGGGCCTTTTGCCGCCCGATAAACAAGCATTTATCCTCGACTACCATCTCGTTCAAGGGACACGAGAAAGTCGAGCATCACCGGCAGATGGCGGGAGAGCTCTCGATTACGGAAGGCGCCTTGCGAACGCGCGCCCACCATTTGCGCGTAACCCTTGAAAAATGCGTACTTGAGTGCATCGGCGCGCCCGTCAAAAACAAAAATGCCGTCCAGCGTCATAGATAGTAGCGGTAGCACTGGGAGTGTCCATCATTATTAACGAAGACAAAAACGAAGTACGGCGATATCTGCTCGGCCAGCTTGAGGAGGCCGACCAGGAGCGATTGGAGCTACGCCTGCTGACAGATCCATCGTTTATCGAGGAATTCGACACGATTGTCGACGAGATCGCGGATCAATACGCCGGAGATGAATTCAAGGGCGAAGAGCGGAAGCGCAGTTGAACAGCATTTTCTGAAATCTGAGGAACGTCAACAGAAGGTGCAATTCGCACGAGAACTGATGCAACGCGCGGCGAGTGAGCGCAGCGTCGATCGTGATGCGGTCGCGCCAACGCCGGGTTTCCTGGAAAGCGTGCGCGCGTTTTGGAGAAGTCAGTCGCTTTCACTTCGCGTCGGCTACCGCGATGGCGGCGATAGTGATTGTTGTAGGACTGGCTGTCCTGACTCGCCCAGTTTTCTTCCGGCACTTCAGGACCTGATGCACTTGTCACACTGAACATTCATTCTTCGGATCGAGCGAGTGGATCTGAAAGGGAGTCGGTGAAACTCGAGCCAGGAACTGGACGACTTCGAATTGAACTCAAGCTTCCGGATCAAACTCCGGAAGCGCAAAATTTTCGAGTAGAGTTGCTCGACGGCCAGCAGCGGTCGCGAAATCTGCCTGTGAAGAACGCAGTGCTCAGTCGCTCATTGTCGCGATTCCAGCAAAAGAGATCACGCCCGGAAGCTACATCATTCATCTCTATACTGTGAATCCAGATGGATCGGAGCAGCGAGTTCGCGGCAGTTACGTCTTCAACGTCTTATAGCTTTAATTGATAAAGCGTCGGGCGGCCACGGAGGGCCGCCCCTACAATTGATTCTCGTCGCGTTCTTGTAGGGGTGGCCCTCCGTGGCCACCCGTTGTCGTCTTATAACTTTCGCGGCGACGGACTGCGGCGCCGCCAGTAACCCCAACCGATCCCCGCCAACAACGCCGCTAGCAATCCAGCACCAACCGTATTTTGGACCATACGGTGAAGCGCCATGCGCCGCAGGTATTTCAATCGGCTGCTTGAACTCACCCTGCAAAGTGAAGGCTGCCCAAAAGTGTGGCGACTGCCAGTGTGGAACTTGCCTGAGCGTGTTCTGTGCTGCGCGTAAAGCCTCTGCCGGCCGCATCTTTTTTTCCAGCATGTTGGCGTAGAAGTGTTTCATCAACTCAGAAGTCGCTTCATCGTCGACCCTCCACAAACTCGAGACGACGCTCGACGCTCCGGCAAACATGAAGCCGCGCGTTAGCCCAATCAGTCCTTCACCACGCACGTCCTTGCCGAGGCCCGTGCGGCATGCACTCAACACAACGAGATCGACGGGCGCGTTAAGCCCATAAATATCCTGCATGTTGATGAATCCGTCCTGGCGGCGACCTTCTGTGTCGACAGTTGAGAGGTAGAAGCCGGAGTATTCGGGTTTCTCGGGATGCAGCACGCCGTGCGTCGCGAAATGGAGAATCGCATACTTCGAGAGGTCGAGACTTCCCAGTGTTTCGCGCGAAGCCGCGAAGCCTCTTGCCACGAACGCCTTTGAACCCGCGATCGCGCTGAGATGATTCAATTCAAACTTCGTGTAGTCGAGCGGCTGGAGAACCGAAACGTCGAAAGCATCCGCACCGACTTCGACGTCGCGCCACGCGCGGCGCCACGATTCGTTTTCATTTCCGCGAACAGCCGCAGTCAGTTCAGTGGGGGCGGAATTCTTGTACTGCGCGTAGTTTGAGTCAAACACCGGATCGCCAAACGCTGCCAACACTTTCGAACGACGCTGGCGAAGCTCCTTCTCCTGGCGCAACTGTCCCAGAATCGACGCTGACGGCGCATTAATTACTTCGTACTTCGCAACCAGCGGCTCATTATTGGCTGAAGGATTTGGCAACAACTGAAACGGAATGTAATTCAAAGCGCCATCGGCAACGACGATCACTCGTGGCGCTGTCAACTTCGCGATTACCGGTCGCAAAATCATCTCCGCTAATTCTGCCGAAGCTTGATTCAGATGCTTCGTGTTTTCATCGTCAGGCTCTTTCAGAACGTTCTCATAAACTCTTTTCACTGCGCTCGTGATCGCGTCAGCCCTGGGCAGTTCGAAGACCTCGACGCTGTTGCGAGTGATGGCCCACACGTAACTCGCGTCCTGTCCTAGAAGGTATTCGAGCAGGACGGTCTGGTCGTCTTCGAGAACAACATTCTGAATCTGTTGCAGTGAATAGCTTGCGGGCTCTTCAACCTTGTCGTAATCGGGATTGATCTGTCGCAGCTTTGCGGTGATCCGTTTGTGCTGTTCCCGCAAACGTGTCAACGAACCCTCAAGCTTATCGAGTTCCTCTTTTTTGTAGTTCGTTGCCAGCAGAGACACAGTTTGGTCAACAGTGGTCCGGATTGCGTGGCGAAGGCTTTTTTCTTTCTGCGCAAGCTGCGGATCTACACCAACCAGAACGGTCGTTTGGGTGTCGCGCAACAACTCCGACAGCGAACGCGCGCGCGCAAGTTCGCTTGCCTCGAACGCGATCACCTCCAGACCTTTTGACGGTTGTGATTTGTGTTTACGCATGAGGCATTCGATATAAGCCACGTAACGTTCGTGTACGCTGGCTGAGAACGCGGCTGCGAAAACGCGCGTCTTCAAATCGCTGCGTATGCTCTCGGTGTTTTCAATCGAGTCTTTGAGATATCTTTCGGCGGCTTCGTAGTTCCCGCTATTCAACTCGAGACGTCCCAAGGCAAACCGCACTGACGCATCGTTAACTCGATCATCGACCTTGCGGAAAATACGCGACGCTTCGAGGTAACTTTTACGGCGCGCGACCAATGTCACCTTGTTGCTGGTAGATTTGGCCGAGCATGGCTTCGACTTGCGCCACGTCTTTTGGATTATCCGCATTCTTATAGACGGTTAGAAGCGGCTGCAGATGCTCAAGCGCGACGATCGTATTGGCCCATCGCAGATGTAGACTTGGCCCAGGTACTCATGGCATTCAGCGAGATTAAGGCTTACTTCCTCTGGGTTAGGCCAGCTTTCAAAGGTCGCGAGCGCCTGTTGCAAATGAGTTAAGGCGGCGGAATAGTCTTGCAGGAGGAAATCGCTGTAGCCGATTAGCATTATCATGCTATTTACGGAGCGATCCCTTTTCGCTTGTCGAAAATACTCCATCGCGCGCTGATACTGCTCCCTTCCGCTTTCCGGTAGTCCGCTTTCGTTAAATAAGTAGCCCATGCCGCTTGCGATTCGTCCCATCAACAATGGTTCGCTCTGGTCGTTAATCAGATTGTGAGCCTGGGTGAAATAGGAAACACCATTCAGCCATTCACCCTTTCGGCCTGCGACGTAACCCAGGTAGATTAGGGCTTCGGCTTGTTTTGGAAGATTGGACTTTTGACGCCAAAACTGAAGAGCGAGGTCGAAATGCCGCTCAGACTCAACCAATGCGTTCTGAGCCATGTGGTATAGACCAAGACTGTGGTGCGCTGTTGCTATGCCGTCAAGGTCATTGACAGATTGGAATAGTGCAAGTGCAGCCTGCGCACTCTTTATCGCGAGCGGACGTTCCTTCTGGTTCTGGCCGGCGCTAAGCTCAAGAAGCTCATACGCGCGCCGGCTTTGGTCTTCGGTTGACGGACCAGCTCTTATCCAAGGCACAAAACACCCACTCAACACCGCGCAAATGACTAGAGTGAGTGTTGCCTTCATTCAGTTGGTTGGCTAGAACTGACCCAGCAGCGTATCACTTACCGGCATTCGCTGGGCTTTTTTCCTGCGTTGCCCTCGAGCACGCGTATCGCGAGGATAGTTCTTGATTGATAAACAGCTGCAATCTTCACCCGTCTTTTCACTCGGATAGTCTTTGAGGGCAACGCCTCCGAGCGGGCCTTCACCGTTGTAGATGAGGCTGGCGATCTCCTCCTGGAATGCTTCTTTCACTTCCGCCTCTAACGCTGCTTTCACGTCTGCGTCGAGCTTTTGTTCAGGGCTTATCCCGTCCTGGGATTTTCCAAGCCTCTGATCCTCCATCTCTTTCAGCGTCTTTCTGCGAGTGATCTGGCCTTTTAGCTCATCTCTCTTGGTGAGACGGCGCGTGTCCGTCAAAGTACGTTTTCAAGAAAATCAAGCCATGAGCTCTTGGATTCCGAGTTGAAGTCGCTGTGGAATTTATAGGTTTTGTATTCTTCCATTATCTGACTGTCTTCCGATGGTTGGGACCACGGAAAATACACTGACAAGCCATGAGAATACTGGTATGCGGGTCCCGTAAACTCCGACTTAACGACAACCGGAGCTATTTGCGGCGCGTTTCCATTACTTGAGGGAGTCGGGACTTCGGGCTTCGCCAATTGCGGCATAAGCTCAAGACACGCATTCTTAATTCTCGCAAGAGGTTCGGTTAGCGCCGTTGCCGATGCCCCTGTCGACTCTTCTATGCGCTCACATCTATCAACAATGCAGTGGCAAAAGTCATAAAGATCTGTGTACATCTCCTGGTAAAAACTTTGCGCCCGCCAATGGGCGTACAAGATGACAAACTTGCTTGCCGCATCACCTTTGTCGTCACCCGGTTCTAATGCGGCACCAAGCGCGGCTGACAGCTCGGCCATTGCCTCTTTCAATTGGCCGACTTTCGTCAGATCGCACAGCGTAACCTGATGGGAGTAGCCGGCAAGGAGATAGTCCGTGCAGTTGTGGAAACAGTAGTCAAAAATATCGTGAAGCAGCTCTTTGATGTCTGTCCTGCTTCCGTTTCGCTCCAGATCGTTAAAGATGCGAATCAAGATCTGCCGGTAAGGCCAACTTCCAACGAAGGCAGGCGCCTGGGATGCGAGCATGTAATTAGCTGTATCCTTCAGTTCGTAAGCCACTTCAAGGGAACTCACCGAACAACTATGGAAACTAACCAACTCGAATGTAGCGCCCTGTGCTTCAATGTTGTCTTTGAAGTCGGTTAGCGCCTGCCCCATTTGCGACAGCGTGATCGATTTGTTTTCTGCATGTTCGTCAAACATGAAAACGTCGTTTCCGACAACTACGCCATGCCCGAGCATGAACAGCATGTAACGGCGAGCCGGATATCTTAGACTACAGAAATTCAGGAACGTTCGGAGGGAAGCGTATGGATCCGGTTCATGCCGCCGCCTTCCGGTTGTGGGCTCGGAATGGCCATTCAGGTCCGGAGCTCTCGGCAGCGTGTACGGACGGTTAAGGTTGTCTTTGATGACTTCCTCCAGCTCCTCTCGAACCAACTTTCCACTCTCGCGTTTTTCATCCCTCCATAGCTTGTCTTCGATCAGGTTCCACACAAAGGAGTTTCCTTCAAATCCGATGTTCGAGCTGCATGGGTTCCTCAATTTGTTCACCAGGTTGACGTCGAAAATGTGAGTCGGCGTCCCTTCAGTAAACGGATCGAATTGCGCAATCACGTTTACCTGGTTATGGAACCCGGCATCTTTGATGGCTTTCAGTTGCGACACAATGCTGATCGCAAGGGGGTTATCGCTGGCCATGTAAAACATCAACGTCCATTGTTTGGTTTCACGCATCGTCAATCCTCCTCCAGGAGACAAGGGGTTTATGTCACGGCGAATACTCGTAAAGCTTCGAAGGATTTTCCCTGAGAAACTAGACGGGTTTCTGGGCGAGAGACAAGAATCAGAGGTGCGACAGGCTATTCCCAAGTAGCCGCCATGTCAATAGGATCTTTGTGCCACCCGAGTCTCTCCATCCTCCAAGCCTTCAATGGTAATGACGCGATCTGTTAAAAACATTTCCCGAGGTTCATCGAGTGCGGCACTTTTGACGAAGCGCTCGCGTGTGTTATAGCCTCTCTCGCAATTCAGCTTGCACGTTTGCCTGTCAGTCCAGAGGGCAGGAATCAATAGAATCTGTGGCCGTCAAGACAATCGCCCTGGGGTCTGATCGCGCAGCGAAAATCATGGCTGTGCGCGCCAGCGTCGCACGCGTCGCTACCATCGATCCCAATTGGGCTAACGCAAGCGTAGTCGCGCGCCGCGTCGAAACCAACATTCCCGCAATGCCGCTAACTGATTGGCAGTTAATGCAGGGAGCGCGTGAGCGGGCCCTGGCCGCGCGCGATTCGCTGCATAGTCGCCGTCTTGAAGCCGATCTTTACGTCGGGCTCGAAGGCGGGTTCCACTCGGTTTCGATCGAAGGTGAGTGGCACACGTTTCTGCGCGGTTGGGCGTACGCCACCGACGGAGAACAAGGTGCGTTTGGCGCGGCGCCGTCGATCTCTGTGCCCCCTTACATTGTGAAGAACGTCGTCGAAGGCCGGCGTGAGTTGGGCACGGTAATGGACGAGGTGACTGGCGGGCGCGACATCCGCAGCAAACAGGGTGCGTGGGGTGTACTGTCGCGCGATCTGGTAACGCGTTCGATGAGTTTTGAGATCGCGCTGATTGCGGCATTTGCACCGTTCTACAACCCCAGGCTCTACAGTGAATAACTCGGATGGACGAACTAGTGGCACAAGTGAATCATGATGAACCACCGCCGCACTCGCGAGCGAATGCGGGTTGGGTGGAAGTAATTGCAGGATCGATGTTTTCGGGTAAATCTGAAGAGCTGATCAGGCGTTTACGCCGAGCGAAGATCGCGCGGCAAAAGGTGCAAGTCTTCAAGCCGGAAATCGATTCGCGTTTTTCGGAGAACCAGATCGTTTCGCATTCTGAGATGCGACACGAGTCGATGAACACTCGTTCCGCGGCCGAAGTGCTCGCGAAGGTTGATCCTGATACTGAAGTCGTCGGCATTGATGAAGGGCAGTTTTTCGATAACGAACTGGTTTATGTTGCCAACACGCTTGCGCAAAGAGGAGTGCGTGTAATCATCGCCGGACTCGACCAGGACTACACCGGCAAACCGTGGGAGCCGATGCCGCAACTTCTCGCGATCGCCGAATACATCACGAAGACTCACGCCATCTGCATGAAGTGTGGCCAACCCGCCAATTATTCACAACGCACGTTTGAATCTGAGGAACGCGTCGCAGTCGGTGCGTCCGACAAATATGAAGCACGATGCAGGATGTGCTTTGTCCCGCACGCCGACGCACCGACCGTCCACGGAGATTAGCAGTTTAAGAATCCACCCGTTCTTCGACTTCTGGCAACGAAAAACCACCACACGCCGTCTCACCTGCGCAAGAAGTCTTTAGTCTTTCGTTCCTCTATCCGCCGGATAGCCCGTCTCCCCGATCTTGCGGGCGTCAATAACCGTCTCCCTGTAGTCCATATCTTCAGGAGTACGACAATGAAACTACATTACCTATTTGCAATCGCGCTTTTCTGCCTAATCGGTCTCACCGCGGCGGCTCAGAATTCCTCAACCACGCCGCAACAAACATCTGAATACAGGCTCTCCGGGCCTTACACACACAAGAACCTCACGGTCTTTCTAGTCCACGGAAAAGATCAGACCGCCAAAACATTTCTCACCCTCCAGGAGGCACTGGCCCAGAAGAAGGTGCGGGTTTACGAAACTAAAAATGTCAACGAACTCGCGATCCGAAATCTTTCGAACCAGGACGTCTACGTTCAGGCCGGCGACATGGTTCGCGGCGGCGAACAGGACCGCATGATCTCCGTCGATTTCATAGTGCCGCCGAGATCCGGACGCATGCCGATCGCTGCATATTGTGTTGAGTCGGGCCGTTGGAACAGGAGAGGCAACGAAGCGCCCGCGACCTTCAGCAGTTCGGAAAACTTCGCATCGTCAAAAGACCTGAAACTTGCGGCCAAGAGCGCACAGTCGCAGGATGCGGTTTGGCAGAACGTCTCGACGGTTCAAGGGAAGCTGAACAACAATATGACCGTCGAGGTCAGGGCAGACGCGTCACCGTCGAGCCTTGAGCTGTCCGTCGAAAACGCAAAAGTAAAAGAAACCACGGCGGCCTACATCAACGCCCTTTCCGGCATACTGAGAAACAAGAACGACGTCATCGGTTATGTCTTCGCTATAAATGGAAAAGTGAATAGCGCTGATGTTTATGCGTCGCGCGCATTGTTCGTGAAGCTCTGGCCCAAGCTGATCAAGTCCAACGCTGTGGAAGCGCTGGCCGAGCTACAGAAGGATCTCGAGGTCAAGCCGGTCTCAGACGAGGCGGTCAAGACATTCCTTGCGGAATCCGAGAAACCCGCCGCTTCCACGAAGGACGTAACGGAGCGCGTGAAACTCGTGACGCGTGAAGACGACAAGAACGCCTTCTTCGAAACTCAGGACCGCGCGCAGAAGGACGGTTGGGTTCATCGGAATTACATCAAGAAGCAGTAGGCAGGATCTATAAAACCCGGCGAGCGACTTCTCACTAACAGCCGCTCGCCACCTTACTCATGAGGCATGCAACGTAGCGCATGGGTGGGGTGAGGGTGTTCAATCAGCGCGTGGGGTGATAAAGCGTCCGCATGGAACCTCGCCACCGGTCTGGCAAACGTGACGCTTCAATTGATATGACTTCTCATACGAAACGTTTCAGAAAATTTTTTCGAGGAGCGCCACTGACTGCTGACCCAAAAGGGATGGTGGTCACCTTTCGCTTCGATCGAAGTGTGACCACCATTAATCGCAAGTGAGGAGAACTTGCGAAACGTGCGAGGGTAAAAGAGGGAGCTTATCTCGGGAGCTCCCATCTTTAATTTGAATGACGGAAAAGCGGCAGGTATTTCAAAAGGCGGACAGTTAATGCCGGAAATATGTTTGTGCTTTGTGGCTAAACAGATCAGTGAGCGACTTTCATCGAGTAAAGGATTCCGTACATCGCGTTCTTGTGTCGCTCGAAGTCTTTGCCCTCACTGGCAAGCATTACATTGAGGAGCTGCAACTGGCCGGTGTACTTCCGATAGGCCATCCATTGCAGCCGGCGATGACCGTCGGGCTTCTCGGGATTCGCTTCGCGAAACTGAACGCCTTTCAAACCGTCAATCTCAACCCACTTCACTTCGTCCACTTCACCATTCTTGGCTCTTCCCTCGGCTTGCCCGAACATAGCCTGAATGCTCGAATCGGCTGGAAAGTCGTCTTCCATCGGCGAGATGTTAACTATGAGTGAAGCTGCGTTTCCGCCACCCGGCGAACGCATCACAAACATCTTCGACTCGTTCGTTTCCTCGGTCCAATTCGGCGGAATGGTCCACGACATTGCCTGCTTGTCCCACTTCACTTCCTGTCCTCCGCTGAGGGCCGCAGTTTGCTCTGCCGTTGGATTGGCCTTCTCAACGGATCTGCTACTCCCGCCAGTCGCTGTTGGACCAGAGGTTGAACTTCCTCTTTTAAATCGTTCGGAGAGGTTACACAGGGAAAGACCGGCAGCAATTAGCAACACAAGCAGTACGTTTTTCATGCACAGACTTCTATTCCAAGACGTAAAGAAAAGTCAAACGGCGAGTAAACCACGGAGTTTTGGTGTGGCCCAACTCGTGCTATTCTTTTGACCTTCCCTGTTTCTTTAATAGCCCCCGCGGATATGACTACGTCGCGCGCAAGCGCGAAACTCTCGGAGAGTGCCACTATGAAAAACACCGACGTCAGACGGCCGGTCTTTATCCTTCTCTTTGCTATTGCGGTAGTTGCTCTTGCAGCGAGTGCGTGTTCAAGGGGAACAAACGTTAATACCAACATCAACACCAACGCCAACACTAATGTCAACGCGAACGCCACAGGCGCGAATGTAAACGCCGCAACCGCTCCTTCGACCATCGCTGCACGCGAACCCGAAACCTATAAAGCAACGATTGTCTTTACTGCGCAAACGGAAGGCGGAGACAGAACCGTCGGCATCCCGACTTTGTCAGCCGAAGTTGCGCGCAGCGGCAACGACAGGCGGCTCTCGTTCAAGTTGCCCGACAATTCGGATCTCGTTTATCTGGAGAAGGGGGGCGTTCAATACGGCATCGCGCCGGCACGAAAGCAGTATGCTGAGTTAACGCCCGAGGCAACAGGATTCCAACTTCATCGACTCATGACGCCTGGTCAAATTGTGGCCCATCTCGATCGACTTCGTGGCATCGAATTGGTCGGCGAAGAACAACTCAACGGGCGCACCGCCGTGAAATACCGTTACGCGCGGACAGCTCAGACGCAGACTTCGGCAGGCGAGGTCAAAACGGAATCGTTTGTCTACGTGGACAAGGATACGGGACTTCCGCTCCGCGCCGAGCTTTTCGGCGAAGCCAGTGGTAATGTTCAGGGTGTTAAAGGGGCTAATGTAGTAGCGGAGATGCGGGACATTTCAACCAATGTCGACCCCAGCCTCTTCGAGATACCTACTGGTTTTAATAAAGTGCCTGAAGCGCAAGTAAGAGCACAGGTCGACGCAGTTGCGAACACGCTTTTGGCGCTACTGAGAACGCTGTTGCAAAGCAGAGAAGCAGCGCCACCACCGCCGTCGCCAACTGCATCACCCACTGCGAGTCCAAGATAGGAGCAGGAGCCAGGTTGCACGAGCAGGCCTTTACATTTCCGGCGCCTGCTTAGTGCTCCTGCCCCTGAACGAAAGTAAAGACATGCGATACGTACTAGTTCTCATTCTCGGAATTCTGTTAGGCGCCGGCGTGGCGATCTTCTTTCTAGGAGTGCCGTCGGCGAAGTCAGCGCCTGGTCAGGCGGTTCGCGCGCCTGACCAGGGTCCGAGTCCTCCGGCGACTGTTGTGATCTCTCTCGAACAGAGTTTCATCGATGGCTTACTGGCGGCGACTTTCTCCGGTTTGGGAACGCCGACGTTTCAACTCGGGCAAAACCGTGATCAGGGTTTCGAGCGAATTGAGCAGGCAATGTTTCAGGGAGGTTGCGCAAATTCGATCACGCTTTTGCCGGAAGGCAGTGGCGTGAAAACTGGTGTGCAGTTTAAGAATGGGAATATTTATGTGCCGATGGCTTTCACCGGCAGCTACAACCTCGCGGGTTGTTTACAGTTCAAAGGCTGGGCACAAACGAAGATCAACTTATCTTTCGATCAGGAAAAGCAGGTTGTTTACGGTTACGTCGATGTAGAGGGAGTGAATCTCGAGGGCGTGAACCCGATTGCGAATAATTTTGTCACTGTGTTTGTGCAGAGCGCGATCAATCAAAAGGTAAATCCGCTTTTGCTTTTGAGCGAGCCACAGTTGCAGTTGATGATTCCGGTGAGGGCGAGCAATGGTGCGGTCAGGGCACGCGCGAAAGACGTGCGCGCCGAGGTTCTCGAAGGTTCGTTAAAGCTTCATTTGACTTACGAATTTAGTGGGATGAAAGAAGGACAGGGCGGTTAAATCCATCCACAGATTACGCAGATTTTTTATCTGAATAATCTGTGTAATCTGTGGATGGTTCGACGGCGGAGGCGGCGAGCGCTCTTTGGCGCTCAAAGTGTTCAGCGATCTCTTCCGCCGTTTTGCGCCCGACAAACGGCGTCAATTCTGAAACTCCCGCGCGTGAAATCCTTTGGATCGATCCGAAGTGTCGAAGCAGTCGTCCTTTGCGCTTATCACCCACCCCGGGAATCGCCGTCAGCTCCGAAGTGAAGTCGCGCAACTCGCGACGCTTGCGATGATACGTTACTGCAAAGCGGTGCGTCTCGTCGCGAATCATCTGCAACAGGCGAAGTATCAACGAATGTGAATCGAGATAGATCGGTTCATCCTGGCCTTTCATCAACAGGTAAGCGACATCATTGTGCCGCTGCGGTGGTTTGACGACACCAACCATCGGGATCGCTTCGAGGCCGAGTTCGCTCATCGCCATCCCCGCCGCATTCAGTTGTGCTTTGCCGCCGTCGATCACGATCAAATCCGGAAGCGGCTTCCCTTCCTGGAGCAGCCTGCGATAACGGCGCGTCACCACTTCGTGCATCGACGCAACGTCGTTTGCACCCTCCACCCCTCTGATTCTGAACTTGCGATACTCAGAACGATTCATTTTTCCGTTATCGCAAACAACCATTCCCGCAACGTTCTCCGCGCCCTGGATATGCGAGATGTCGAAGGATTCGATGCGCGCTGGAAACTTCGGCAATTCGAGAGTTTCCTGCAACTCTTCGAGCACGAGCTTCATATCCGGCTTGAGGATCCTGAAGCGCTGCTCAAACGCGAGCTTCGCGTTTTTGTCGACGAGATCGATCATGTCGCGCTTTTCGCCACGTTGCGGATCGTAGATTCTCACGCGCCGGCCTTTTCGTTTCGTGAGCGCCTTTTCGAGTAGTTCTCGATCGTGAAAGTCAACCGGCACGTTGATCTCGCGCGGCACATAATCGGAGGCGTAATACTGTGCGAGCACTTCGCTCAAAAACTCAGCCGGATCAAACGCGTCTTCAGCCAAGTCTTCCCAAAAGAACTCTCTGCGTCCAACGATGTTTCCTTCGCGCATCGTAAAGAGCTGCAACGCGAGTCGTTGACCTTCGCGGTAGTAGCCGAAGATATCCACGTCACTTTCCGAAGTCGTAGCCATCTTCTGCTGTTCGGAAAGCCTGATCACCGTTTTGCGCAGATCTCGATACTTCGCCGCCAGCTCGTAGCGCATGTGATCGGAAGCTTCGATCATCCGCGTTTCAAGCTCGTCCGCCAGCTCTCTGTTTCGTCCTTCCAGCAATAGCCTGACGTCGCGCACCGCTTCCTGATACTGTTCCGGCGCGCACAATCCCTTGACGCATGGACCGAGGCAGCGTTTGATGTGATACTCCAAACATGGCCGCGGCGCCTTGCCGTCGATCTCGATGTCGCAAGTGCGTAACTGAAATGTTCGATTGATCAGATCGATCGTTCTGCGCGCGAGACTTGCAGGCAGGAATGGACCAAAATACAGCGCGCCGTCGCGCTGAACGCGCCGCGTGATGACGACTTTCGGAAACGGCTCGTTGATCGTGAGTTTCAGATGCGGATACGACTTATCATCCTGAAGCTTGATGTTGTAACGTGGCTTATGTTGTTTGACGAGCGACGCTTCGAGAATTAGCGCCTCGACTTCGTTGTCGGTAACAATGAACTCGACGTCGACTATGTTATCGACGAGCGCATCGGTTTTTCGATCGAACGGTCGAGCGCGAAAATAAGAGCGCACGCGGCTGCGGAGGTTCTTTGCCTTCCCGACATAGATCACCTTACCCGACGTATCTTTGTGGAGATAGACGCCGGGGGAGCGCGGAATTTCCTTGAGCCTTTCTTCAATTGCCACGATGTTAAGATGCCGCTCGCGCGTATTTTAGCTTAATCCACAGAATACACAGAGAATGCGGTTCCCATTCAAAGCACCAGCCGGCAAACCGTTTGATGCGGTTGGTTTCGGGCTTAACGCCGTCGATCACTTGATTGTCGTCCCTGAATACCCGGCGTTTGATACGAAGATGCGTTTACTCGAGCACACGCAGTCTGCCGGTGGTCAAACCGCAACTGCAATGGTCGCATTGCGTCGCCTGGGTTTGAAAACTGCGTACGCCGGACGCTTTGGATCTGACCAGGAGGGAATGTTTGGCCTCAAGACGTTGAAAGACGACGACGTTAACGTCGACTTTGCTGAAGTCGTCGACGGAGCGCGAAATCAGATCGCATTTATCACGGTCGACGTGCGGAGCGGGGAACGCACGATTGTTTGGGATCGCGATGACCGGCTTGCTTACGGGGCTGACGAGGCGCCGGTTGAGTTTGGACCAATGGGAAAGGTGCTGCACCTCGACGCGCACGATCCGCCGGCATGCGTGCGTCTCGCGCGAGCTGCTCGTGAAGCGGGCACGATAGTTTCTGCTGACATCGACAACGTTTACGATGGCTTGCCTGAACTGCTTCCGTGGATCGACATCATGATCGGGTCGAAAGAGTTTCCACAGCGCGTCACTGGCGTAACTGACGAACGTGCGGCGCTGGTCGAGTTAAAGAATCGATACGGCTGCCCCCTGGTTGGCATGACGATCGGAGCGGGAGGCGCTGTAGTTTATGATGCCGGAAATTTTATAGAGTCGCCGGGCTTTGAAGCGCCTGGAGGTTGTCGCGATACAACGGGCGCAGGCGACGCATTTCGTGGCGGATTTCTCTTTGGATTTTTGAACGGCGAAGACATCGAAACGAGTTTGAAATTAGGCAACGCCGTCGCCGCAATGAAGTGCAGCGCGCTGGGCGCTCGCACCGCCCTGCCGACACGATCGGAGCTCGAAGAGTTTTTGGGCGTTTTGTAGGGGCGGCGGGGGCAAGCCACCCTTCCTGACTTGTTCTTTCTTTTGAAAATTTTATTTGTTCACGCGTTGGAAATAAGAACAAGTCAGGAAGGGTGGCTTGCCCCCGCCGCCCCTACAAAACGAACGTGAGGCGTGATATAAACCTCGCGCACGCCACCGAGTCAGAATCCACATTCTCAACAGAGGGAACAATGAAACTCCTTTTATTCGTAGCGAGTCTCCTGCTGCTGGCCCTTATACCTGCGCACCAAAGTGTCACGAGCGCCGATATCGTTTTCAAAAACGGCAACGTCTACACCGCGAACGACAAAGCGCCGCGAGCCGAAGCGATCGCTGTCAAAGCCGATCGTGTCGTCTTTGTCGGCTCAAATGCCGACGCGCAAAAGTACGTGGGCCAGGGCACGCGCGTAGTTGATCTCAAGGGCAGCACGGTGCTGCCCGGATTCACTGATTCGCATCAACATCTTTCCGGCGTCGGTCTGCGCGAGATGACACTTAATCTCGAGGGCACGACCAGCCTCGAAGACTTTCTCGCGAAAGTGAAGGCACGCGTCGATCAGGCGAAGTCCGGTGAATGGGTGACTGGACGAGGATGGATCGAAACCCACTGGAAGCCGCCCGCGTTTCCCACGCGTTGGGATCTCGACAAAGTCGCGCCCAACAATCCTGTAATTCTCGGTCGCGCCGATGGTCACGGCGCGGTGGCAAACAGTGCGGCGTTGAAGATAGCGGGCGTAGACAAAGACACTCCGAACCCGTTCGGCGGCGAAATCTCGAAAGACAAGCAGAGTGGCGAGCCTAACGGTATGTTGCTCGACACAGCGCAGGGCCTCGTGCGCAGGCGCGTTCCACCGATCTCACCTGCCGACGCTGAGCGCGCAGTTGTGCTTGGCGTCAAGAGAAACATCGAACTTGGCTGGACGCAGATTCAGGATGCGGGTGGTAGCTACGCGGACGTCGAGATCTTCAAGAAGCTCTACGAGGCAGGAACCATCAAACTTCGAATCTACAAGGCGGTCCATGGACCAGGAGCGAGCGCCACGCGCTTACTCAATGAAGGCGCAACGATCGGCGCGTATGGAAACCGGTTCACGTTCAGAACGATCAAAGTCGTTTCAGACGGCGCACTCGGTTCGCGCGGCGCTGCGCTCTTGGCGCCTTATTCGGATGCTGCCGACACAAAGGGGTTTCTGACAGTAAAAGCCGAAGAGCTTCGTCCGATGTTGATCGAAGCCTTGCGGAAAGGAATTCAAGTTGAAACACATGCGATCGGAGATTATGCGAATCGTTTCGTGCTCGACGAGTATGAAGCAGCGCTGAAAGCGGTGCCGCCGGGCGAGAGAAAAGTTGCAGAACCGCGTTGGCGAATGGAGCACGCGCAGATAGTAAATCCTGCTGATATTCCGCGGTTCGCGAAGCTCGGGATTATTCCGTCGATGCAGCCGTCGCATGCGATTGGAGATCTTTTCTTCGCACCGAGCCGTGTTGGAGTTGATCGTCTCAAGGGTTCATACGCGTGGGCGAGTTTCATCAAGTCAGGGATAGTTGTTCCTGGGGGATCCGATGCGCCGGTCGAACGTGGCGAGCCGATGATCGAGTTTTACGCTGCTGTCGCGCGGAAGGATCAGAAAGGTTTTTCAGGTGAAGGTTGGCATCCGGAAGAGGCGGTGAGTCGTGAAGATGCGTTGAAGATGTTTACGCTCTGGCCCGCGTACGCCGCGTTCGAAGAAACACTGCGCGGCACGATCGAGGCCGGCAAACTCGCTGACCTGACGATTCTCTCTGCTGACATCATGAAGATTCCGGTTGCTGATATTTTGAAGACGCGTAATGTGATGACGGTGATCAATGGAGAGATCGTTTACGAAGCAAAGCCACAAAAAGGCACATAAAGCACAAGCCATTTGGAGACACAATTATGACTTCCTCAGCTTCACGTCGTGACTTTATTTCCTTAGCAGGAAAAGGTCTTGGCCTGGCAGCGCTATCCTTCCCGACTATCGGCGCGCTCGCGAAAGAAGTCGAAGCTGCGACTCGACGTGTCGCTCATCTGACGCCACAGCAAGTCGCAATGGACGAAGACTACTGGTCGGTGATCCAGAATTCGTTCACCGTCACACGCGGCATTGTGAATCTGAATAACGGCGGTGTGTCGCCGAGCCCGCGCATCGTCACTGAAGCACTCGTTCGTTACATCTGGCAGCAGGAAGATGCGACCGCCTACACGATGTGGCAGATCCTCGAGCCGCAGTCAGAGACTATTCGCACCGGTTTGGCCGAGATCTTTGGCTGCGACCGCGAAGAGATCGCGATTACGCGTAACGCGTCTGAGTCGCTCGAGATTCTTCTCATGGGAATGGACTTCAAACCCGGCGATGAGATTCTCACCACCACGCAAGACTATCCACGAATGCTCACCACGTTGCGACAACGTGAACGTCGTGAAGGCCTCGTCTTGAAGATGGTGAAGATCCCGATTCCGCCGAAGAACCTCAACGAAATCACTGCCGCATTCGAACGAGGGATCACGAGTCGAACAAAGCTCATACTCATGTCGCATCAAGTGAACATCACGGGCCAGATCACGCCCGTGAAAGCCATCTGCGAAATGGCGCGCGCAAAGGGAATTGAGACGGTCGTCGACGGGGCGCATTCGTTTGCGCAGTTTGACTTCAAACAGAAGGATCTCGGCTGCGATTATTTCGGCACGAGCCTTCACAAGTGGCTTTACGCTCCGAAGGGAAGTGGCTTGCTTTACGTTAAGCGCGACAAGATCGAGAAGCTTTGGCCGTTGATGGCAGCGGAGTCGAAACAGTCCACGGACATTCGCAAGTTTGAAGAGATCGGCACACACTCCGCGGCGCCGCGTCTGGCGATCGGGGAAGCGATGCTGTTTCACAACGGGATGGGCGGCAAACGGAAGGAAGCGCGGCTCCGGTATCTTTCGCGCTACTGGATGAATCGATTGAAAGACGTTCCAAAAGTTCGTTTCAATACCTCGTTCGATCCCGAACAATCGTGTGCGATTGCGAACGTGGAAATTGTTGGCGTCGATCCGACGGCGATTGGCAGTTATCTCTTCAGCAAACACCGCGTTTTCACGACGCCCATCTTGCACGAGGAGTTCAAGGGCATCCGCATCACGCCCAACGTCTACACCACCCTCAACGAGCTCGACCGCTTCTGCGGGCTGATGGAAATGATCGCTCGCAAAGGACTGCCAACTTAGGACGCAAAAAGCACAAACAAAGCCACAAAAGAGACAAGAGAGAGTGGCGGAACATGACCCATCGTGCGGGCGTAAAGCAGATGGTGCTAGAATGACAGGTGTAGTTGGAGGTGGGATTTATCATGGATGAACCTCGAGACCGAGACCCGATTCGTGACGCATGTAATGAACTTTGGGACGGTTTGCGTCAGATCGGTGACTTTTCATACGCTATTTTACCCAGGGATATCGCGCACGCATGTGGCGACTTCAACAAGGCGGTACTTAACCAGATCCGTGAACTGGTAGATTGGGAGATTCGGTGGACCGATGAACGCGTCGCCGGCGGCGATCGGATGAGAGAAGAGTGGCGCGCGAAGTGTGAAAGATCCGCGGACGCCACGACCGGACCGGCAGCGTAAAACACATATGGAAGTCTTACTGGCAGACGAATACGGCTTCTGTTTCGGCGTCGAGCGCGCCGTTGAAATGGTGGAAGAAGCTGTCGAAGAAGGCGCTCGCCCGATTCGCTCACTCGGACCACTGATTCACAACGCACAAGAGATGGAGCGTCTCAGCGCACGTGGCGTCTCCACAATCGATTCACCGGACGAAGCAGGCTCCGACACGATCGCAGTGATTCGCGCGCACGGAGTCACACCGCAAGTGCAACGAGAGTTGGAAGGGCGCGCGGCGAAAGTGATTGACGCAACTTGCCCGTTTGTTACTCGCGTGCAGCACCTCGCGGAGCGAGCTGCGAAACAGGGACGCGATGTGGTAGTGGCGGGGAATCCGGATCATCCGGAGATGATCGGCGTCGTTGGTTATGCGCCTGATAATACTTACGTTGTGCGCGACGCAGGTGAAGTAGCTTCACTGCCGCCGCTGCGCTCCCCATTGGTCGTTTCGCAAACGACGATCAAGTTGCAGACGTTTCTCGAAGTCGCCGAAGCGGTGCGTGAGAAAGCCGATGCAGAACCACAGGTAGTCAACACGATCTGCTCGGCAACTCGGGATCGACAGGATGCGGCGCGCGCGCTAGCCGGACAAGTTGATGCTTTCTACGTGATCGGTGGTCGACACTCGTCAAACAGCGTGAAGTTGCTGGCAGTTTGCCAGGAGCAGTGCGCGAAGAGTTTTCTGATCGAAACTCCTGCCGAGATCAATCCGGCTGATTTGATAGACGTGAAGAAGGTTGGCGTGACGGCTGGTGCTTCGACTCCAGACTGGTTGATCGATCAAGTCGTCGCACGACTGCACGAGATCAATCAGTAGCTACATCTCGTCTGCCAGTTCGAGCGCATTCACGAGCTGCCGGGCTTCCTCTGATCCATACTCGACAACTTGTCGTCGCAGTGCTGCACGAGCAGTGTCTGCATCGACCGGATCACCGAGCAAACCCACTAAAACTGAAACTGGACAACGTGCGAGTGCTTCATTCGCTAGTTCGCGGACGACGACGTCTTCCGAACGTGCGAGTTCGCAAATTTCGCTTGGTGGAAAGCGCGAGGTGAGAGCGTCGGCGAGTATGTCGATGCGTCGATAATCCTTCTGCATTTGCGCGCGGCCGACAAGTTGAGTGAAGACTTCGGCGGATTCAGTTTTCTCGAGAAGGACGGCGGCGCACGTGTCTGCGATGGATTTTAGTTTGCCGCCTTTTTCCGGATCGAGCAGGTCAGTTTTTTCAGCGGCGCGGTCATCGAGTGCGGCGAGAAAGCGGCTGAGTTCGAGGTCCGCGCGCGCGTCATATTGAAAGTTGCGGGAGCTTTGTGTTCCGCTCAATGCCCGTTCGACCAGTCCGCGTGTCGCCGGCCGAAGCTCAGACCACACCGTGGCAATTCGGCCACCGAAATCGTCGATGATCAAGGGAGAAGGCATAGAGACGGCGTAATATACGCCAAGACTCGAAAAACGTACAGAACCGAGCGCGGTAGCGCCGGGTCGATTTCATTCCCGGGCGCCGTTATTGAGGTTACCCGGCGCTACTTGCGCTCGGTTCTGTTATTCCCGGGCGCCGTTATTGGAGGATTACCCGGCGCTACCGCGCTCGGTTCTGTTAACCTGCTAAATTGTGATCTTTGATCTCTGCGATCGTCGGGAATGGAATCTTGACGATCTCTCCGTTGGCGATCTGAATCTTTACGCTCGGTGTGGTGAGGGCCTGGGTGGTCTTCATGCTCCGAACTGTTCCACGAACGCGCCTGCCGTCGGTCGTAATGATCTCTACATTGTCTTTGCCGTAAAGTGGTTGCAGAGCCGCGAGCGCTTTAGTTATTTCCACGGTAACTTCCTCCCCGTGCTGGGTATCTTGCCTTTTACGCGCCCGGAAGTCTACCGGAGCCTTGCGGATGCAACCGGAAAAGTGTATTTGGCGTATAGAAACCTGTCCGTGTATTCTTCCGATAACGATAAGAACAGGAACAGGTGAGCCTCAAATGACGCAGAATTCTGAAGTTTCAATGCCGCTGCCGACTGCTGCTAATCAAACCATCTGTTCAAATTGCCACTCGGCGATGCCGTCAGACCTGCGCTTCTGCAGGAATTGCGGATTCCGACTCGCGGACGGGATGGGAGGATACACAGGTATCCAACAAGGTGAAGCTGCCGCGTCACCCGCGAAAAAAACGCCGCCGCATGAGCGGTTTGTCGTGGCTGTTCATCGGACTGCTGGTCTTCTTTATCGGCGCAGCCGCGTTTACGGCGCTCATAGCTCCGGTACGTCAACGCGAACCGTTTATCAAGTATGCCGGCGGTGAAGTCGTATATCGGTATTGACGAAGTCAACAATACCGAAGACGGTCAGGCAGTCATGCTCAACGCCGTCAGCGTTCCAAACGGACCCGCGGACAAGGCCGGCCTGATCGGAGGAGACTTGATCGTCAAAATCGACGGACAGCCGATTTCGAACGAAGATCAAATGGAAGATCTGATGGAAAAGACGCCGATTGGCAAGACCATCGAGATCGAATATGTGCGTGACGGTGAGAAGAAGACCACGAAGCTGACCACGATTTCTCATGACGAGTACCGCAAATTGGGTAGGGACTTCGAACGTCGTCCCGAGGGGCGCGCTCAATTCGGTTACGAAGATGGTGATACGGAAAGAGTTGCTGTGCCGGGAACGAACATACATGGGGTCAGGTTGGACACGATTCTGCGCAGCCGCCCGGCAGATATCGCGGGAATCAAAGACGGCGATATCGTGATCGAGTTTGACGGCGTTCCGATTCGCACGACGGATGAATTTCTCATGCGGGTCAGGCGCACGCTGCCCTACAGCACTGTGAAAGTGGTCGTGATGCGTGGTGAGGGCGACGTGAAAGAGAAACTCGAAATCCCGGTCAAGATGGGTAAGCAGTAAGTAGCCACAAAAAGCACAAAAGGCACAACGAATGTCGGAATTCGTTTGTGCCTTTTGTGCTTTTTGTGGCTACTGTACTGCTTCTGCACGTAATCCCTCATTCGAGCTTCCATCTCACGCCTGGCCTCGTCGCGTTGTTCTTCGGTCTCGTCAGGTTCAAAAGCTTCAAACAATGCATACTGCGTCTGTGCGAGGAGGCGCAGCTCCCATGCTGCGCGGTTGTTGGTGTGACGGGCGCGAAAACCACAACGCGTCAAAATCCGCCTCTTTCACCGGAACTTCGCCAACTAACGACTGAATTTCTGCCAGAGTCGCCGGTTGCAACAACACTGAGTGTAATTCCCAGCCATGTTTGCGATAGGTGGCGACCAATTCACCGAATAAATCCGCGTTATTCATAATGAAGCCCTGGTTGAACCGAGCCTAGCACAGTTCAGCCACGGTTGACCGCCCCAATCAGCCGCCACTATCATCGTTGAGCTTTGGAGGTCGTTAGACGACTCGCTCTTCATGTTTGTGCGGCATCGATGTATTTGCCAAGACTGATTTTGCTCGTGCTTTGTCCGACTGTTGCAAGCGGGGTGGTGCCGTTACACGAAAACATGTCAACACACGCGATGACACTAAACTCAATTGCTCACTCTAAAGAGAAAGAACCCACCCCTTTCTACGAAGCGCTTGCCAAAGCCCTCAAGAAACGGAAAACAAAAATCGATAACCTTTGCCCGCCTTCGGATCCAGTCGCTCGCCGGATTCTCGAGGAATATGGGGCAATCTTCCTCGCCGATAAAAAGGTAACTCCACCGCCCGTCTGCATTTTCAGCAATGAAGAACAGGTCACGAGGTTTCAGGATGCAGTAGGTTCTGAAGTTGAAGTGTTCGGATATGACGAAATCGAGCTTCAACCCGAAGCACTAAAGAAACTAAAAAAAGCACGTGAAGAGGCGCAGAAAGAAGGACTGGACATCACTCCCCGCGACGGTGCGGAGGCCGCACGGCGCAACTTCGACGACAGCTTTCGTTTGTGGAACTCTCGTTTTCAGCCGGCGCTCGACTATTGGTTGTCGCAGGGTCGTTTAACCGCGGAGCAAGTAGCTCGTTTGCGGAGTCTACCGCTCCCGCAACAAGTGGCGGAGGTTCTCGAGCTCGAGAAGACGGGGATTTACTTCAGTAAAGATCTTTCAAAGTCGATTCTTTACTCGATCGCAGCGCCCGGCACTTCGCAGCACATCGCGATGCTGGCGTTTGACGTCACTGAATTTGAGAACCCGCGCGTGCGCGAGATCCTGGCGAAGCATGGCTGGTTTCAAACCGTGCTCAGCGACTTGCCTCACTTCACGTTCCTTGGTTTGAAGGAAAAGGATCTGCCGAAACGCGGTCTGCGCAGTCTTGAGATCAACGGGCAGGTGTTTTGGATTCCGAACGTGCCCGGGATCCACCCGGGATTGGATAAATAAACTTGCGTCTGGATCTCTGCGTTAGAAGCATGCTCAACGCAAGAACGCTGATACGCAGAGACCGTGATTCTTCCCACGCAAAGGTGCTAAACTAACCGCCGTCTCTTCCCCCGAACCAAGCTCCAAAACCGATCTGCGTTGCGGCCTTTTACCCGAAGGAAGGTCAGTATGGATGTCCCCCAAATTATCGCTGGCAGATTCAAGATAGAACGCGAGATCGGAACCGGCGGCATGGGAACGGTCTACCTTGCCACGCACCTCGGTCTCGAAAGGCCAGTCGCAGTAAAGATCATCCGGCGTGAATTTGCGGGTGATGCCGACGTTGCCGACCGCTTTTTGCGCGAAGCGAAAACGATGGCAAAGCTCCGCCATCCGCACGCGGCGATGATCTTCGACGCCGGCATTCTGCCTGACAGTCGTCACTTCATCGTGATGGAGTTTGTTGAGGGTGAGACGCTCTCGCAGGCACTAGCACGCGAGGGTCGTTTTCCGCCGTCAAAGGCAGTCAGAATCGCAACCGAGATTTGCGATGTTCTCGAAGAAGCGCACCGGCTCGGCATTATTCATCGCGACCTCAAACCTTCAAACATAATCCTCGGCAAACGCGGCGTTTGCGTGCTCGATTTCGGCGTCGCGAAGGTTTTGGCATCGTCCGCTGAATCCACTTTTACACACGCGAGCACTGGTTCGGGCCAGTTGATCGGTACGCCGCGATACATGTCGCCGGAGCAGTGTTTGGGGCAGCGTGTCGGTGCACGCAGCGATCTCTACAGCCTCGGAGTTTTGTTGTACGAGATGCTCGCAGGACGCCCACCCTTCACTGATCCACTTCAGTCGGCGTTGCTTATCAAACAAGCAACAGTCGCCGCACCGCCTTTACCGCGATTGCGACAGGACATTCCGCGCCCGCTGGCATTGGCCGTTCACACGTTGCTCGCGAAGCGGCCGGAAGATCGACCGCGAACTGCGGCGCTCGCAAAAGCCTTTCTGGAACGAAGTCTGGTACAGACAGAACGAACGTTGCCGGATGCGGAGCCTCTATCCGCAATGGTCGCCGCAGCAGATGCGGGGCGTGGTCTTGTATTCCGAGTTGGCGCACCACTTTTTCTGGTGACCACTTTCAGCGCGTTCCTCGCATGGGGTTACACGGGCGGACAGAGCGCCTCGGCGCCGAACATTCCGAAAACCGCTCTTCCTGTTGCTGCTTCGAAGATAGAAATGACTCCCGTTTCCATGCGTAACGAAGCAGCGCCCGTTACCAGAGAAGCAGTCGAACCGCGTGGCGATACGGTTCCGGTGGACACGCTCTCACTCGATCAGGCACGCAAAATCGCTGCGCGATTTGCTCGTGGAACTGTCGGCGATCTTGAGCTCGTCGATACTGACGCCGGCCCGGCGATCGTCGTAGTCAATAATCAACGCAAGTCAGGCAACACCAATTTCCTGGTGCTTCAGAAACGCGATGGAAAATTTCGAGTGACGGCGCAGGGCCGCCTCGACGTGGACGGTTTTAAGCACGCGAGCTGGAGCTCAGAACTGGTCGACGCCGATGAAGATGGATACCAGGAACTGCTCTTCAGCGGGAAAGACTCGAGAGAAAGCCGAAATTTGAGGCGCCTCGTTTTGTTTGTACCCAATGACAATCGTACCTACTCGGCCCAGTTGACTGGTGAAACTACCCCACGCGGCACGCCGCGAATTCACTGGTTGTCAAACGCCGCCGGCACTGACGCCGCCCCTTATCGAACCGCCCTCCGTCAGAAGGCTCGCTCGATTGTTGGACGAAAACGTTGAACGATTATTGCCGATTGCCAATTGCCAATTGCCGATTTGTTGTTACCGGAGCGGCCAAATTGGCAATCGGCAATTGGCAATCGGCAATTCGTTGATTGTGAAATTTCCCCGGTCAAGATAACCTTTTCCCCTCGACTAACATCAATTTGCAGCATATGGAGATATCTGTGAAACGAAGTTTGCTTGTTGTTCTTCTGCTATTAACTTTACTGTCGCCCGCCACGTTGTCCGCGAGGGTGATTCCGCCGCAGCAACGCGCGCCGAGGCCGACAACCGCCACGCCGCCTGCGTCTGCGCCTCGAGTACCAGAGGCGAAAATCTTCAGCCAGGTGCTTCCGAACGGCCTGGAAGTAATAATTCTTGAAGATCATTCCGTTCCACTCGTGACGATCGAGCTCGCCGTTAAAAACGGCTCCTACACAGAGCCGCCGGAATTCAACGGCCTCTCGCACCTCTACGAGCACATGTTTTTCAAACAGAATCGCGCCGTCGCCAACGCCGAAGACTATTTGCGGACAATCGGCCAGATGGGGATTGCCTATAACGGCACCACGCGCGAGGAAGTAGTCGATTATTACTTCACGACCACAAGCCCGAATCTCCGTACTGCAATGCAGTTCATGAAAGACGCCACTCGCTATCCACTCTTCGACGAGCGTGAGTTTGTTCGCGAGAAGCAAGTGGTGATTGGCGAGATCGATCGGAACGAATCGAACCCGTTTTTTTACCTCGCGCAGGAGATGAACAAGCGGCTCTTCTTCAAGTATCCAAGCCGCAAGAATGCGCTGGGAAGCAGGGAAAGCGTGTCCGCTTCGACGACCGAGATGATGCGCACGATCCAGCAGCGTTACTACGTCCCGAACAATTCAGCGCTGGTGTTGACCGGCGACGTCAATCCCGCAGATGTGTTGAAGATGGCGCAGGAGTTTTATGGCGACTGGCCGAAGCGCGAAAAAGATCCGTTTGTCGAGTTTCCGCTCGTCGAGCATCCTGCGCTTCCGAAGAGTGAAGGCGCGGTGATTGTTCAGCCAGTGCAGAATGTGATCCTGAACATCAGTTGGCATGGACCATCGATCGGTAAAGACGATGCTGCGACTTACGCGGCCGACGTTTTTTCGTTCATCCTGCGTCAGCCTAATTCACGCTTTCAGCGAAACCTCGTTGACACAGGCTTAGTGACGGGCGTCGATCTGAGTTACTACACGCAGCGTAACGTTGGTCCAATCGCGCTCATTGCGCAAACAACTCCCGACAAAGCACGCGCGGCCATCAAGGCCATGTACGAAGAAGTGGCCCACTTCAACGACAAGGATTACTACACAGATGAACAGCTCGAGAGCGCGAAGGGTCTTCTCGAAGCCGACGATCTCTACTCGCGCGAGAAGCTGAGCGAATATACACACACACTCAGTTTCTGGTGGGCATCGACGGGCCTCGAATACTTCCGCGGCTATCTCCCGCGCTTGCGCGCTACCTCGCGCGCCGACATCAGCCGTTACGTCACCACATACATCCAGGGCAAGCCGCACATCGGTCTCGCTTTAATGTCGAATGAAGCGCAAGCCAAAATCAAACTTACACCGGAAGAGCTAACGGGACAGTGAACAAATTTATGATTAAGAGCCAACTAGAACGAACCGGACGCGGAGACGCGGAGACGGGGGGGACGCGGAAATATCTCCGTGTCGCCGCGTCGCCGTGTCACCGCGTCGCTTTGGGCGTGCCTTCTCCTTGCGATCATCGCGATCGCCGGAACAGACTCTTCGCACGCGCAGACCGCGGCACCGCCACAACCCCCACCGAGGGTACAGGCACAACAATCGATTCAAAATGTCGTGTCGAAGCAGGCCGCGCTCGTCACCGAGTTTGATGTGAACGGCCTGAAGGTGTTGTTGAAAAAGCGCGAGGGAGGCTTGACCGTAGCCGCGGGTCTCTTTATCCGCGGCGGCGCGGCTAACATCACTGCGCAAAACGCAGGTATCGAAACGCTCATGCTCAGCGCCGCGACTGAAGCGAGCACAAACTTTCCGCGCGCGCGCATGCGCAATGAACTTTCGCGCATGGGAACCGTTATTGGCAGCAGCTCAAACAACGATTACTCAGTGCTCTCACTCGCCAGCACCCGCGCGAACTTCGATCGATCGTGGCAGATGTTTACTGACGTAGCGCTGAGGCCGTCATTCACGAAGGAAGACGTTGCACTGGTCCAACAAAGGATCGTCGTATCGCTGAGCGACGACACAGATAATCCGGACGTCTACCTGCAAAAGCTACAGGAAAAAGTTGCGTACGCTGGCCATCCTTATGTGAACAACACGAGCGGCACACCGGAAACAGTTGGGAAATTGACGCCGGAGGACTTGCGTCAATATCACACGAAGCTGATGGAAACTTCGCGGCTGTTGTTGGTGATTGTCGGCGACTTGAACCCGAATGAAGTGCGCACCCTCGTGACGGCGAGTTTCGGCAAGTTGCCGCGAGGCAATTACAAAACTGAAGCAATTCCGCAGTTGGCGTTTGACAAGTCGTCGGTTGAAGTTACGCCGCGCGAGCTGCCGACGAATTACATTCAGGGATTGTTCAGTGCTCCTTCGCTGACGTCGCCGGACATTTACGCGATGCGCATCGCAAGCTCAATGTTGCGCGATCGAGTGTTTGAAGAAGTGCGCGTGAAGCGAAATCTGTCGTACGCGCCCGACGCTTTTCTGCGAACGCAGGCAGCGAATGTCGGAGGGCTTTATGTCACTGCGGTTGATGCGAACCAATCGATTCGAGTGATGCTGAGTGAGATCGCGCGACTTCAGAATGAACCGGTGAGCGCTGACGACATTCATGCGGTCGTGGCGCAGTATCTGACGACGTATTACCTGGGGCAGGAGACGAATGCTGCGCAGGCGGGAGAGCTGGCGCAGTATGAGTTGATCGGCGGCGGCTGGCGCAATTCAGTCAACTTCCTCGAACGGCTGATGGCGGTGCAGCCCGCGGACATCCAGCGCGTCTCGCAGAAGTACATGCGAAATATTCGGTTTGTGGTGCTGGGGAATCCGAGGAGTGTTGACTCGGTCGTGTTTACTGGTCAGACGGGAGAGATCAGGTCCAGATATCAGGAACAAATCCAGTGACCTGATTACATAGTCTCGCGCAAATATTTCTCGTAGAGTTTTTGATCGAGCCGCTGCAGGGTGCGTGCTTCCGTGGCGGCCATGCTCAGGTTTCCGCTCTCAAAATACGCTAGCGCCAGATTGTAAAACGTCTCGGCGTTATCAGGCTGCAGTTTCGCGGCTTCGCTGTACGATTCAATCGCCTCGCGCAAGCGTCCCGAGTAGTAATAAGCATCGCCGAGCTTGTTGTGAATCTCTGCGTCTTCGGGTTTGAGTTGCAGCGCCTGCTGGTACGCGCGAAGCGCTTCCTGAATCTTCCCCTGTTTCACTCTGCAGTATCCAACCTGCACCCACGCCTCAGCTCGCTTCGGATTCTTGTTGGCCGCATTCTCGAAGTAACCAACCGCATTGTCGTAGTTGCCCAACCACAGTGACTCAATCCCCGATCGATAAAGCGACTCTGCCACGTCGCCTTTCCCCTTCAGCGCAACACTCGACAACGGCTGCAATTTCCCTGCTTTCAACTCCGCGACTCGCGCTGCCGCAATCGCGAGATTGATGTTCTGACCGTTCGTGACTTTTATCGTCACCACACCCAATACCTGCCCTCGCAGATTAAAAACCGGACTCCCGCTATTCCCATGAGAAATCGGAGCTGTGATCTGAATGATGCGATAACTGTTTGGAACTTCCCGCACCGCCGAAACAATCCCATCGCTCACCGAACCTTCGAGCTTCAGTGGATTACCGATCACGAAAATCGGTTCGCCTTCATCGGGCAGCTCACTCGCGAGCTCGCTCGTGCGTGCGCGTTCGAGAGGCATGTCAACACTCAGCAGCGCGAGATCTCCCTCCTCGTCAATCGCGAGCGTTCCGTTAACCGGAAACATCTTCCCTTTGCCGTCGAGAGTTTTGATCTCCGCACGAACAGCGCCACGCACGACGTGAAGATTGGTGACCACTTGTCCGGGCCTCAGGAAGAAGCCGCTCCCGGTCATCACTGCTTCACCGTTCGCGTCGTATGTCGAGATGGCTACGACGGCCGGTTTTACTCGCTTGACCAGTGTCGGAAGACTTTCCTGCGCGCGAACCGCGGAGGTGAGGAGCAAAACCAGCGCGATTGCGAATAGACGGGGGTACGTGGACTTATTCATGTCGTTAACACTCAATGGTCAAAAACGGAGAGTTCGGTCCGTGAAGGGGACTCACGGCCAGGGGATCTCTGCGTTAGTGAAAAGATGTGCGGCTCGAATTTGAGCGCCGTCGGGAGACCTTGAAGGTGCGCGGTGCAACTCCAGCTGCGACATATTAGCTCAAGATGGTCCTTGAGTGGTAGTTTTTTGTGAGGGATTTGACACAACTAGGGCCGCCCTTTCGAGCGGCCCATACACAGCCGATGTTAGGCTCAATTACGGAACAATATGAATATGCGCGACCGCCGGGCCTACCGGCTTATCGCCGACAGCGCTTTCCATAGTCACAACCAGACCGAAGTCCGGCAACGTCGTTTGCGACTTAATCTCAGCTTCATTCTTGCCACCGGTGTTCACGACCTCACCGATTTTCTGGAACACTCCATCAGCTCCAACGGCCCAGACGATGTACTTCTGGCCGGCAGGCGCTTCCTTCAAATCGTGGAAACGCATCTTGACCTCGCTTGGTCCGCCTTTCTGCGGAGTGATGAACACGTTTGCACGAGCACCCTCTAGAGCACCTGTGAAATCAACCTTGATTTTGGTGTCGTCTCCCTTTTTGAAGCCAGGGATGCCCAGCAAAGGAGCGGTGTATGTGGTCGCGACTGCTCCAGACGGCGTCACCACGGCTGTTGGGCGTCGTTGGCGCCGCTACTGCCGCAACCTTTTCTCCCTCTGCACTACCCCTCACAGGTATAACTGTGAAGCCTTCGGGCACCGCACTGCGAAACACAACCTTAGTGTTGGGATCATAAGCGGTCAACGCAGCTTCCGGCGATGCAACGAGCATGAACTTCGTAAGCGGAGTGGTCGCAGTAAAGGTTCCAGTGCCATTTGCAATTGCGACTGGCCCCAGAGCGGTAACCTTACCCGTATCGTCAACTGCGTAAAGTGTTAGGGCAGTCACGTCCGCGGGAACGTTTGCCAGGTTGAGTTTGATTCTGGTTCCATCGTCGTCGCGAAGAATCGTGGCTACACCTGTCCCCGCTATGTTAACTGGGGTGAGGTTGATCTTAACTTCCTTCTTCGCTGGATACTCAATAATCGTGTAGGTGCCGTCGGGATTCTGGACTGTCTTAGTAACGGTAGTCGTCGTTTCCTGTGCGAGAGCGATGGTGGCGAGTGCGAGAGTCAGCATCACAGCCCCCAAAACGCTCAAAAAGTGCTTGCTCATCAGTTTACCTCCCATGTGTCTAATCAATCGCGATTAATTGTCTTTCGGGGGAACCAATGTCGGGGAGACGCTCAGAGGCGTATGTAAACTGTTAATTCGGCAAACTTTATGCCTTTGGATTTTGGGGAAAAATTGATGGTTTGTGGGTAGATTCTGCGAAACAGAACCGTACAGAACTGTACGTTATATGGACAGGATTGTCTAAATCTTGCAAATCCTGTCTAATAAGCTTTCAACTCTGCGATCGCCTTAGCCACATCGGACACTTGCGGAAGGATCGCGTCCTCGAGTTGAGGCGCGTAGGCAACGAACGTATCCAGAGCGCAGACGCGTTTCACCGGAGCATCAAGATACTCAAACAACTCGTCACTGATCCGCGCGGCGATCTCCGAACCGTAGCCAAACGATCGCGAATCTTCATGGGCCACGATGACGCGGCTGGTCTTCTTCACTGTCTCGACAATCGCATCCCAGTCGTACGGAACCAGACTGCGCAGGTCGATGATCTCAACACTCGCGCCTTCCTGCTCCATCTGCTTCGCCGCGACCAGCGATCGTTGGACCAGCGCGCCGTAAGTGACGATCGAGAGATCCTTGCCTTCGCGGACCTTCTTCGCTTTGCCCAACGGGATCATGAAATCGTCACCCGGATACTGCGACTTGTTGTACGCCTGGCGATAGAGATGTTTGTGTTCGAGGAACAGCACTGGATCGTCACACCGGATCGACGTGCGAAGCAGTCCGTTCGCATCGAGCGCATTTGACGGATAAACCACGCGCAACCCCGGGATCTGTGTGAACGTCGACACGCCCGACTGCGAGTGATAAACCGCGCCGCCTTTCAAATAACCACCTACGGGGACGCGCATCACCATCGGCGCTTTCCAATCATTTCCCGAGCGCCAACGCAACAGCGCCAGCTCGTTGCGAATCTGGTGCATCGCCGGCCAGATGTAATCGAAGAACTGGATCTCAACCACGGGCTTCAGCCCGCGCGTCGCCATTCCGATAGCGCGCCCGACGATGTTGGCTTCCGCCAACGGCGAATTGAACACACGAGCGCTGCCGTGTTTACGCTGCAGGTTCGCAGTGACTTTGAAAACGCCACCCTTGCCCTTCACTGAATTCAAATACTGGTCACGCGAACAATCGGCCACGTCTTCGCCGAACACGATAATCCGCGGATCGCGCGCCATCTCCGTGTCGAGGCAACGGTTGATCAGATCCACCATCGTGCCCGCGTTTCCTGAAAGCTGCATTTGATCTTCAGTGTCGAAAGCTTTCGACGCCGGATCGACATCGGGTGAAAAAACGTATTGCGTGGCGGTGTCCTGCGCGGGCTGTGGACTCGCCAACGCTTTGTCTGCCGCCTCGTTAACTTCCCGATCGACTTCGTCTTTGATCTTTTGCAGACCGTTCTGATCGATCACCCCTTCGTCGATCAGCAGCGCGCCAAAACGTTTCACCGGATCGCGTTCGGCATCGGTCGCGCGTTCCTCGTCGGGCCGGTAAAGCTTTTCATCGTCGGAAAGCGAGTGCGAATAAGGACGAATGACTTTAGCGTGGACCATCGCCGGTCCTTTTCGTTGCCGGCAGTACTCAACCGCACTACGCATCACTTCCAACGACTCGATCGGATCAGTTCCATCGCACCGCTGGAGGTACAGCGATGGAAAATTCTCGACGAGTTTGGAGACGTCGCCACCAGCCGTTTGCACTTCAACCGGAACGCTGATCGCGTAACCGTTGTCTTCCAAAAGAAACACGACCGGCAACTTCAGATTCGAAGCAGTGTTGAGCGCCTCCCAAAACTCGCCTTCGCTGCTGGTGCCGTCGCCGAGTGAAACGTACGTGACCTCGTCATTATGAAAACTGCTGATGAGCTTCTGAAGCTCCGGCACCAACTTAGCGCGAAAACTGGTTTCCGCACAGCCTGTAGCCTGCAACAACTGCGTGCCCGTCGGAGATGATTGCGAGACGATATTCAGTTTCTTGTGACCCCAGTGTGAGGGCATCTGGCGTCCATGTGAGTTGGGATCTGCTTCGGCGCCGACAGCAGAGAGAAACATCTCCAGAGGCGTCATGCCGAGCTGCAAACAGAGCGCTCGGTCGCGATAATACGGATAAAACCAATCGTACCCCGGCTTCAACACGATGCCCGCCGCGGCGAGCACCGCTTCGTGGCCTGCACCGCTAATCTGGAAAAAGATCCTGTTCTGTCCCTTGAGCTGAATCTCTTTGTCGTCGATGCGTCGCGAGAGGTACATCGTGCGATACATCTCGAGAAGTAACTTATGATCGGGGAGATCAACTTCCCGCTCCGGTGCTTCCACAACTGGTGATTCACTCTTGCGGACGAGTTTCAATACTTTTGTGTCAGTGCCTGAACTCATTTTTGTGCCTTTTGTGGCTACTTTCCAATGATCAGTTTCGCGATCGTTTGCAGTTGCATATTCGAGGTGCCTTCATAAATCGCACCGATCTTCGAATCGCGCCAGTATTTCTCAACTGGATAATCCTTCACGTAACCATACCCGCCATATAATTCGATCGCTTTCGAGCTCACGCGCTCCGCAACTCGCGACGAGTAGAGCTTCGCCATCGCCGCTTCTTTAACGAAATTAATTCCGGCATCTTTCATCCGAGCTGCGTTGTATACCATCAAACGCGCAGCCTCCAATTCCGTGGCCATCTCCGCGAGTTGAAACTGAACTGCCTGAAACTGATTGATCGATTTGCCAAACTGTTGCCGTTCGGCTGTGTAGAGCAGAGCACTCTCCAACGCGCCCGCAGCGATGCCGATCATCTGTGCGCCGATTCCGATCCGGCCTTCGTTCAGTGTTTCGATCGAGATCTTGTATCCCTTGCCCGGTTCACCAAGAACGTTTTCTTTCGGCACCTGGCAATCTTCGAGTATGAGCTCGACTGTCGATGAAGCGCGGATGCCGAGTTTGTTCTCCTTCTTACCGATCGAAAAACCCGGAAAACTCTTCTCGACGATGAAAGCCGTGATGCCTTTATAACCGGCCTCCGGATTCGCATTCGCAAACAGCACAAAGATCTCAGCTTCGATTCCGTTTGTAATCCAAAGCTTGCGGCCGTTCAGCACGTAATGATCGCCGTTATCGACTGCGCGCGTCTGCATCGCAAACGCATCCGAGCCCGAAGCCGGTTCGCTCAACGCGTACGCACCGACGCTGTCCGCGGCGAGATTCGTCAGGTATTTCTGTTTTCTGTTCGGGAGTGCCCCAACGGATGAATGCGTTGTTGACGAGCGTGTTCTGCACGTCGACAAAAACTCCGACCGACGCATCCACGCGCGAAAGCTCTTCGACGGCCAGAATCGCGGTGAAGAAATTCGCTCCGGCGCCGCCGTACTCTTCGGGAGTTTCGATTCCCATCAATCCGAGGTCGAAACACTGTTTGATGATCGCTGGATCGAGCTTCGCGGCCTCATCCATTTGCTCGACGCGCGGGCGCAACTCGCCCTCGGCAAATTCGCGCACGCTCGAGCGAAACATTGTCTCGTCTTCAGAAAGTGTTGTGAGTGGAACGCCCGAAAGTTGCGCCACCGCTGTTTGGGATTGACTCATTAGTATGATGCTCGTTTTACCGGTGTCAAAATGGAACGTAGCATGATAAACCAAGCAGAACCGAGCGCGGTAGCGCCGGGTCAGGATTTGCATTAGAGCGCCAGGAAACATGACGACGACCCGGCGCTACCGCGCTCGGTTCCGTTGAAGCCCATATGGTACGGTACCTCGATGCAGGATGATGTTGCGAGTGGGAAGCAAAGCAGCAGCAGGAGATTCGCTCCACTAGGAATCATCTTCGGTCTCCTGGGAGTGCTTTTGTTTGCCTACTTCGTGAGCCGGGCCGGCGTTGGTTTGATCTTCGAGCGCATCCAGGAGCTCGGCGCAGGCTTTCTTCTCATCATCGCGATCTCAAGCCTTCGCTACGTTGTTCGCTCACTTGCCTGGACACTCTGCATCGATCCTCCTTATCGACTCCGTTTTCGCGATGCTTTCGCAGCGCGTTTGATGGGCGACGCGCTCGGCAACATAGTTCCGTTTGTCAGCGCTGCGGTCAGCGAACCTTCGAAAGCAGTGTTTGTGAAAGATCGCGTGCCTTTGATGGTCGGGCTTTCCGGTCTCGCCATTGAAAACATGTTTTATGGTTTGACAGTGGCGATGTTTATCTTCGCAGGCACGTCTACGCTGCTGCTCAGCTTTTCACTCCCGAAGCCTCTGCGAATTGCGAGTATTGTCGCGTTGTGTGTAACGGTGGTGATCGTGCCGCTGGGTTATCTGATCATTCGCAGCGAGAAGAAGTTTCTCAGCGGTCTCCTCGGGTATCTCGGAGATCGTGGCGTAGCGCGGAGTTTTGTCAGCAGAGTGCAGCCACGGGCGCTGGCCCTTGAAGAACGTGTCTACGGGTTTTATGCAAAAAGCCAGCGAAGCTTTATTTCGATCTTCGCGCTTGATTCGTGCTTTCACCTCGCGGGAATTTTAGAGGTCTACGTAACGCTTTCGTTTATCAGCCCAGAGCCGCCGACGATCACGCAGGCGTTTATTCTCGAGTCAGTGAATCGAATCATCAACGTGGCGTTCAAGTTTATTCCGTTGCGAGCGGGTGTGGATGAAGGTGGAACTGGTCAGGTGTCGAAAGTGCTTGGCTTCGCGAAAGGGATCGGAGAAACGCTGGCGATCGTGAGAAAAGGGCGCGATATTTTCTGGGTGACGGTTGGGGTTCTGTTGATCTGGAAACGAGGGTTCTCGTTGCGAGGGCTTAACAGTCAAGCAGATTAGATCCCGCAAGACCAAATGAGTATTGCAAGTCAGGAAGGGTGGCTTGCCCCCGCTTCTGGGACAGCGGGGGCAAGCCGCCCTTCCTAACTTGTTAATTCTTTGGACGGCTTTTCCGTTCCTGGCAGGCTGCTAGTCGTAAGCCAATGCGTTGACTGGATCCAGGTTTGAGGCTCGCCACGCGGGATAGAGCGCGCCCAGGATTCCGCCGCCCAATCCAATTGCCGCTGCGACGAGCGCCCACGTCCAGCTATATTCGAAAACCAGCCCGTACATTTTGTGGATCAAATATCCCGCGATCATCGACACTGCAAAACCCGCCAGCAGCCCAATGAAACTGATCAGAATCGCTTCCTTCTCAATAATCCCCACGATGTAACCACGCGACGCGCCCATCGCTTTTAGTATCCCGATCTCGCGTGTGCGTTCCGTGATCGTCGTGTACATCGCAAGCATCACCACCAGTGAACTCACCACCGCCGCAAGCCCGACGAGCACGCGCAGAAAAACTCCCAGATACGGAATGCTTTTCTCAAAACTCGTAAACACCTCGCGCGTGGGTTGAATTGTGTTACCCGGCAATTCTTTGTCGATGCGTGCCGCTACTTCCTGCAACTGATCCGGATTGCGCAGCTTCACGAAAATGAACGTGCACTTTCCTTCCGCTTCAAGTGCCTGCTGCAACGCTTCGAGCGACATCTTCACGCGCGCGCCCGATTCTGGTGAGTAAATTCCTACGATGCGGTAGTCATTTTTGCCGAACGGTTTGATCATGTCGCCGAGGCGATAATTATTGTTTCGCGCTTTCGTTTCGTCGATGACGACTTCGTTTAGATTATCCGGTCCCTGTCCGGCCGTCATGTTGAGGCCGTTCATGCTTGCGTAAGCGTTCCACGGAACACCATCAATCTGCTCGATGCCGATCCCACTCGTTCCCTGGAAGAAGTGACGAATCACCGGCAGCGCTTCTTCAACGCCCTCAATCGCCTTCAGACGATCGACATATCTCGTGTCGAGATTAGCCGTCATGGAAGTCAATTGAACTGCTCCCGGGCGCATAAAAATCAATTCCGCACGGACGTTTGTCGCACGCCGCTGAAGGTCGTTTGACATGCCGCGCGCGAGACCCGTAAAGAGCATCACCAGGCTCACTCCGAGAGCGATTCCCGCCACGCTGACGAGCGTCCGAATGGGCCGCTGGCGGATGTTTGAAGTTACTAAGTTATCCATACTTGGTGCTATTTAATCCCGCCAACCGCAATCAACTTCCGACACAGTCTGGGAAAGGCTATTACGATAAAGCATTTTGGTCTAAGCTATCAACGCACGGCATTAATCTTGATAATCAGTAAAAATCATGTAAATCCTGTCAAACTACCAGATTGCACACAGATGAAGACCAAGAAATTTTCACCGCTCGTCTATTCCTTCGCGACGCTCGTCTTTATCCTGGCCCTGGTACTCGTCGCGCACAGCTTTGCGCCGGACCGGGTTCAGATAACGATTCTCGGCACCACCGATCTTCACGGCAACATCAACCCGATCGATTACTACACAAACAAACCCGACAACCGCGGTTTCGCGAAAGTCGCGACTCTGATCAAGCGCATTCGCAAAGAACACCCGAACGTTTTGCTCGTCGACTCCGGCGACACTATCCAGGGCTCGCCGCTCGAGTCGTTTCACAGTCGCAAGAACAACAAGCCGCCGGATCCGATGATGCTCGTGATGAGCTCGCTCAACTACGACGCGATGGCAGTCGGCAATCACGAATACAATTTTGGTTTGAAAGTTCTCGACAAAGCGCGCAACGAAGCAAACTTTCCCTGGCTCTCCGCTAACACATACGAAACAGCGACTAAAAAACCGCGTTACAAACCTTACATCGTCAAAGAAGTTGGCGGCGTGAGAGTCGGAATTCTCGGGTTCACCACTCCCGGCGTGCCTCACTGGGACAATCCACCAAACTACGCCGGTCTCGAATTTCGTGAGCCAGTCGCCGAAGCTCGCAAGTGGGTACCGATTTTGCGCCGGCAGGAGCGCGCTGACGTCGTTGTCGTCGCCATGCACATGGGCCTGGAGGAAGATCTTCGCACGGGTGAAGTGAATCCCGGACAGATTCCACACGAGAACGAGGCCATCGAGATCGCGAAACAGGTCCCGGGCATTGACGTGATCTTCATGGGGCACACGCATCGCGACGTCCCGTCGATGTACATCAACGGCGTTCTGCTAACGCAGGCAAATCATTGGGGACGCCATCTCGCCCGCGCCGATATCTACCTGCAAAAAGCCACGACGGGCTGGCGTGTGTATGCGAAGTCGGCACGAACAATTCCCGCGGACGATCGCGTTGAACCAGATCCGGAAGTCGTCAAACTTGCAGAGCCTTACGATCGCGAGACACAGGAATGGCTATCGAAGGAGGTCGGTCAGTCGGCTGAAGAACTAACCGCACGCGAAGCGCGCTTTCGCGACACCGCAATCCTCGATCTGATTCAAAAAGTGCAACTCGAAGCGGGCAAGGCCGACGTATCGATGGTGGCGAGTTTTAACTCGGAAGCACGGATCGACAAAGGACCAGTGACTGTCCGTGATATCGCGGGACTTTATGTTTACGAGAACACGCTGGCAGTTCTCGAAGTCACCGGACAGCAGCTCAAAGACGCTTTGGAACATTCGGCGAAATACTACAAGGCCTACGAAGAGGGAAAATCACCGCGCGATCTGATCAACGAAAAGATCCCCGCCTACAATTTCGACATCGCCGAAGGTGTGACTTACGACCTCGATATCTCAAAACCAATCGGACAGCGTATTCAGAACCTTCGTTTTCGCGGACAGCCTTTGTCGCTGTCGAAGAAGCTTCGCCTCGCCACGAACAATTATCGCGTTAACGGTGGTGGTGGATACACCATGTACAAAAACGCGCCAGTCGTCTATCGTTCGAGTGAAGAAATCCGCGAGTTGATTATTGATTGGGTCGAACGAAACAAAACCGTTCCCACGAAGCCGAATAATAACTGGCGTATCGTTCCGTAAAACTCTATCCACAGATTACATAACGAAATCTGTGTAATCTGTGGATAACCAAAGCAATGCCTCCTCGTCTCGCAGCAATCTCAGGCAAACTCAAGGGAGCCATCTTCGCAATCAACGAAGAGACGCTTGTGATCGGCCGTGAGACCGCCGCAAATCTCTGCATGGCCGACGCCTCAGTCTCACGCCGGCACTGCAAGATCGAAAAGAACGAAAATGGTTTCGTCATTACTGATCTCGACAGTCTCAATGGCACGTTCGTAAACGACCTTCCGATCAGGACCCGGCTCCTCGATCACGGCGATCGCGTTCGCATCGGCGATTCGCAGTTTCTATTTCTTACGCATGAAGGTGAGGCCACGTCGAAGTCGAGCGATGTGCGGCTCGACGAAGCGCGCATCGTCAGTGGTTCTACTGTTCAGATTCGTTTGGACGATGCGCTGTACCAGATGACTCGCGACCTGAGCGCGTTGATGAAAGTGAGCACCACGATCAATTCGATCCGTGGTCTCGACGATCTTTTGCAACGCCTGCTCGAACTGCTCTTCGAAGCCGTGCCCGCGCAGCGTGGCGCGATCCTCCTGACTAACGAAGGTTCGTTCGAAACCAGCCTGGTGTTCGGTCTCGATCGCGCTCACGGAAAAGATCAGGCAGTTAACGTCAGCACGACCATCGTGCAGCAGGTGCTGCGTGACGGCGTTGCACTGCTGGCGAATGAAGGAGCAGCGCAATCGACACAGGCGACCGAGAGTTTGATCTCGACGCGCGCGCACTCGGTGATGTGCGTGCCGCTGATCATGATCGATCGCACGTTGGGCGTGTTGTATCTCGACACGACTCTGCCACGCGATCAATTCAATCGCGATCACTTGCAACTCGTCGCGGCGATCGCCGGCATCGCCGCGGTTGCGATCGAGAATGCGCGACACTTTGAATGGCTCGCGACGGAGAACGAGCGGCTGCTTGCCGATGTAAACATCGAACACAACATGATTGGTGAGAGCGCGGCGATGCAACGCGTCTATCACTTCATATCAAAAGTCGCGCCGACGGACGCAACCGTCCTGATCTCGCGGTGAGAGTGGAACGGGAAAAGAGCTCGCGGCGCGCGCCATCCATCGCAACAGCAAGCGCGCGCAGAAAACTTTCATCGCCGTGAACTGCGCGGCGCTCAACGAGTCGCTGCTTGAGAGCGAATTGTTTGGTCACGAGAAAGGATCGTTCACGGGTGCGATCGCACAGAAGAAAGGACGTCTCGAGATCGCCGACGGAGGGACGATGTTTCTCGACGAAGTCGGTGAGCTCACGCCCGCACTCCAGGTGAAACTCTTGCGCGTGCTTCAGGAGAGAGAGTTTGAGCGCGTCGGCGGCACGATAACGATCAAAGTCGATCTGCGATTGATCGCTGCCACGAACAAGAACCTCGAGGAAGCGATCGAGGCGGGCCAGTTTCGTCAGGACCTTTATTACCGGCTCAATGTTGTGTCTCTCGAAATGCCGGCGTTGCGCGACCGGCGGGAAGACATAAATTTGCTCGCGAATTATTTCGCACACAAATACAGCGCGCTGTGTAATCGGAAGCTGAAAGGGTTTTCTCCCGAGGCGCGTGAGTGTTTGACCGCTTACGATTGGCCCGGCAACGTGCGCGAGCTCGAGAACACGATTGAACGCGCGATCGTTTTAGGGACCACTGATTGGATCCTGCCCGAAGACTTGCCTGAAGCTCTGCTCGAGCGAGAGATGACGGCGGACCAATCCCGCACGACCTATCATCAGAGCGTGGTCCAAAACAAGAAACAGATCATCCTTCACGCCCTGGACCAGGCAAAAAACGACCAGGCCGAGGCGGCGCGACTCCTCGGAATTCACCCAACCTACCTGCAACGCCTGATTCGAAATCTCAATTTGATTGAACAATTGAAATCCGCCGCGCGCTCTTAAATGCATTCGATGTGTTGCTCAACGGTTTAAAGCATGACTAATTTCACTTCGCCGCGAAGATTTCTTGACATATAGACCAGCCCGCACTAGAATCCGCCTGCTTATTCGCCACTACACGCAGACCACGGATGAAGATCCTTGGCTATGCGTGTCCAATCATTCAGTAGTCCTGACTGCAGTCTCGGTGGAGTTACCAATCCATTATTTTGGTTTCTCGGACGGATTTTAGTTGGGCGACTATCAGAAACCCGGCCCTCGCAAAGATTCGGGTTCTCTGTTCACAAATGCCTGTTGTGGCTGTTCTCGCTCGTTGTGTGCAGTCAAGGGGGTTCCGTGTACTTTAGCCCAGAAATCTCGAACAGCCCTTCACAACGGTTAAAACTCGTTATAGTTCAACCCGATCTTCAAAATCCCTTAAAGAATAACGACAACAAAAGGAGTTTCCGATGCCCCGCATTCAGAGCCTCGCGCGTGTTATCCGAAGTCTCAGTTTTCGTAAAAACTCGAACTCAACTAAATCAACTAAATCAAAAAGCGCTCTCCCGACGCTGATTGCTGCTGTCGCCTTGTTTGCGGCAGTTGCTTTTTCAGTTTCAGTTGAGTCCCGACAGGGGCGGATGGTTGCGGAAGGCCGAGCCCAGCACGCCGCTGGCCAGCGCAGAAGTGGCAAAGAATTCCAGCCCGCGTCAGACGCTGTCAAAATCGCGCTTCGGCGCCGCACAACCCCGACCTTTGTCGCGCCTTTGCGCCGACCGTGACGGCCACTAAGACCGACTCGTTGTTAGTCGACGTTGATCGTCGACACTCAAGGCTGATCCTGGCGACACGTTGAAATATACCGTCGTGATCGGCGCCACCGGCGAAAATGCGACTGGCGTCAACTTCACCGATACGGTGGATCCGAACACCACCTTTGTCGGAGGCACGCTCGCCGCGTCGCCCGTTGCCACCAATGATACTTTCCCAGTGACGGTAACCGGCAACGTAAGAATCAATTCAGCGAATCTGGCTGCGCCATTCAGCGTTGTTGCGAATGACTTTCTGGGAACTCAATCCGACGTCGACGATTAGCGCTTTCGACGCTACCACGGCAAATGGTGGGCAGATCGTCATGACGACATCGGGGGCGGACATTGGTAAGTTCACCTACAACCCACCAGCGGGATTTGAAGGCGTCGATACTTTTACGTACACGCTGACCGACAATGCGAACATAACGACTGCCGCGTCAAATCGCACGGCGACAGTCTCAATCACCGTCAGCGGCATGATCTGGTTTATCAATAACAACCCCGCTTCCTGCGCCCGTGCGATGGCCGTCTGACAAATCCATTCAACACGATGGCTCTTTTCGAAGCCGTTAACGGCGCTGCAGGGGTCAATAACCCGGCAGCGAATGACAATATCTTTGTGTACGAGAGCGCGAACTGTTTACGTCGGCCCGCTGACCTTAGAGAACGGCCAGAGATTCATCGGACAAGATGCGACCGCAACTCTTTCTTCGATTACAGGCATCACTCCGGCGACGGGCAGCGATCCTTTGCCGCCAGCAAATCCAACCGCCGCAATCGTAAACATCACCGGCAACGGAATCACCGTTGCTCAAAACAACATCCTGCGCGGATTTACAGGCGGCAACGCCACCACGGACATTAGTGGTACCGGCTTTGTCACACTCAATGTTTCGGAAGTAACGCTTAACGGTACTGGACGAGCGTTAGACCTTACGAACGGTAATCTCACCGGCTCCTTCGCAAGCATTTCTTCGACTGATAGCGCCACGCAAGGTATTAATCTTTCGACCGTAGCCGGATCGCTGACCACCGGCTCAACAACAGTTACCAACTCGACTGGTATCGGCATAAACGTGGTTTCCTCGGGCGTCGACGCTCAGTTTTGCCGCTACATCGGTAACTGGATCAGGCGGCACAGGAATCAGCGCTCAACGACGAATACCGGCGCCGCCACTTTCGGCGCTCTTACCATCACGCCTGATGGAAACCAACGGGGTTTGCTCGCGACTAATAACACTCCAGACCATCACCATCCCGAGCGGTACTGTCACCACGACGGGAGCAGCTGCGGTCGAGATCACACGCGCCGGCGGCACCACGCCGTTGACCGTGTCGCTCACCAGCGTGTCAACCAATGGTGGACCGAACGGAATTGTTCTAACCAATACCACTGGTAGCTTTACCATCACCGGTAACGGCAATACCGCTGTCGGCGGCAACAATTCCGGTGGAACCATTCAGAACGTGACTGGTCACGCTATTGCGATGACCAGCGTTCTGAATCCGTCGTTTACCAACATCAATATTCAAAGTGCGGGACGCAGCGGTGTAGACGGAGACCGGGGTCACCAACTTCACGCTCGCCAACTCGACCATTAACAACGTCGGTACAGCGGCGGCCGGCCAGCATGACGAGAGCAACATCTCGTTCAATACTGACGGTCTGTTTACACGCACTGCCCTCAGCGGAGCGGTGTCGATCACGTCAGAACACGCTGACCAACGCGCGGCGTCACGGCATCCAGATCGAAAACGGCACCGGCACGATCAGTAATCTCGTGATTACGAACAACACGCTGACCAGTTCCACGAGTGCGGCAGTGTCGTTGGGCACCGGTATTCTGGTATTGCAGCAGGGCTCTGCTGCGACCACTTCGCATCTGACCACGGGTAACGTCAGCAGTAACACCATCACCAATTTCCCAAGCGGCGAAGGCATTGCACTCCTTGGTGGAAGCGGTAACGCCGGCAACAACACTTCCGCGACGTTGGGTGCGAACGGCACGCCGGTTAACATCACTAACAACACCATCCGTGGTCAGGCAGCAGCAGCACAGCACATGGGTTCGAATGCTATTCGCGGCACCATGAACAGCCAGGTCGGCGTCATGAACCTCAACATTTCCTGTAACGGAAAAACGACCGCGCCCTGCACCGCCACTGGACCGATCACGAATATTCAAGGTCAAGGCATTAGTATTTTCGCAGGCGGCACGGTCACGGGTACGACCACCATCGACCAAAACGTGATCATCGCCAATCAGACACTTGGCGCCGGAACGCAAGGACTGGCAGTGCAAGTGGACGATGGTCCGGCGGGTGCTTGGCACTTCAGCCGCTAACTACAACTTCTCGATTACAAACAACGCCGTCAGTAATTATGAAGGCAATGGCATCCGCGCGATTGCGCGAGCGTCGTTGGGATTCATGGATTTGACCATCCAGAACAACACGGTGGGCACTCCGATTCTCGGGAACCGCAATGGTATCCGCGTCGACTCCGGCAGTGCTGCGGGCGACGTTGGCGTATGCATGCTCATGACGGGTAACACCAGTGCCGGCAGTGGTGTGAATGCGGGCATCGGTATCCGCAAACAGGGAAATATTGCGACGACCAACGACTTTGGCATCGTCGGCTTAGCTCCGTCTCCAGCCACGGGTGCACAAGCAGCGGCGTTCGTTGCTGGGCAAAATCCGGCGGGCAATGGCGTCGACACTATCTCGGGTGAATAACTATGTGAATTGTGCCCAGACGGCCGGTGCCGTTAGTGCAAGTAGTACAAAAGGCGCCGAAAGCCTGTCAGCGCAAGCCTCAATCTTCCAAGGCAGACGATGAAAGCATTTTGTGGGCCAGCAACGGTGAAAACACCGATGCGCAGAGAGTTAAGAGCCTGACGGAATCAGAAGTTTCCGCAATGGCCCAGGCCGCTATCGCGCAGATGGGCAGATGCGGGTCTCTCACCAGCGCAGTTTGCCAAGCTTCAGGGTCTTACGTTTGAAGTTGCGAATCTCCCGGATGGTCAACTCGCAATCGCTAAGGGTAACAAGATCATTTTGGACGAGACCGCGGCCGGCTACGGCTGGTTCTTCGATGCGACACCGTCTGACGACAAGGAGTTTGCTGTTCCAGTACGCAAATCAGGAACTCCAAACCACCGAACTCAGTGATGCCGACAGGCACGATCGACTTGTTGACCGTTCTCATGCGTCAACTCGGTACCAGAATGAGCCTTGGAAAATCGGCACTCAAAGGTCCGCTGAGCTGGTTGATGGAGAGCTGCGATCGGAACCGGCACGAGACGCGCGCCTGCATTCAAGGCGGAGCCGGTTGGCAAGGCGCCGGCAACTCCTGACGCAAAGGCCAAATCGACCGTTGCCGAGAATTCAGAGAAACGCGATGCGAAGTATGAACAAGTTGCTTCGTTGAACGCGCCAAAGAATTCTCGCGCAATGAAGCATCACGCGACACTCGCGCCGCGAGCTGCCGCGCCGATGTCGTTCGTGGACGTTAACCTTGCCATCGGAAATCTTCCGGCCGGCAAGAGCGTTTCGATTATTTTCAACGTAACCGTCAATAATCCGTACCTGGGGGCCACAAACCAGGTCTCCAACCAGGGCACGGTCTCCGGCACGAACTTCGGCCCCGTGCTCACCGACGACCCGGACGTGGTCGGCGCCGCCAACCCGACCCGTGACCACGATTGATCAGCCGGACGTGACCGTGGCGGTGTGCACCCGCCTCGGTTTTGGAGGACGGCGCAGGCAACCTCGTCTATACGTTCACGCGCGAAGGGTCGACGGCTGCCGCACTGACGGTGAACTTCAGCGTCGGCGGAACGGCCACCTTCAACACCGACTACACGCAGACGGGGGCGGCCACCTTCAACGCCACCTCCGGCACGGTGAGTCATACCTATCGGCAGCTCCACAGCTACCGTGACGCTCGATCCGACTACGGACATTACTGTCGAATCGGACGAGACAGCGATTCTGACTGTCGTTTCAGGCGCATCCTATGATGTGGGCACCCCCGCTTCGGCGACGGGCACCATCACCAACGACGACACGGACGTGACGGTGGCAGTGGCGCCGTCCTCAGTGGAAGAGGACGGGGTACCGAACCTCGTCTACACGTTCACGCGTAATGGCGTGACCGCCGGTGCGCTCACCGTCAACTTCACGGTCAACGGGACGGCCACCTTCAACACTGACTACACGCAGACCGGCGCGGCGACGTTTACCGCTACCGACGGCACGGTGACTTTCGCCGCCGGCAGTTCGACGGCGACTGTGACGGTTGACCCGACGACAGACAATACGGTCGAACCCAACGAAACAGTGATCCTGACCTTGGCGGCAGGGACGGGCTACAACGTGGCCAATCCCAGCACGGCCACCGGCACGATCACTAACGACGACGCGGAGGTGACGTTGGCAGTGGCGCCGTTATCGGTGGACGAGGACGGGGTACCGAACCTCGTCTACACGTTCACCCGCACCGGCGACACCACCGGCGCGCTGGCTGTGAACTTCTCGGTCGGCGGGACGGCCACCTTCAACACCGATTACACGCAGACCGGCGCGGCGACGTTCACCCCGCCCAACGGCACGGTGACGTTCGCCGCCGGCAACACGACCGCGACCGTGACGGTTGACCCGTCGGCGGACGTGACGGCCGAGCCGAATGAGACGGTGATCTTAACGCTCGCTGCGGGCGCCGACTACAACATCGGCACGCCCAGCACAGCCACGGGAACCATTCTCAACGACGACACCACCGTATCAGTGGCTGTGTCGCCGTTGGCGACGGACGAGGACGGCGCGACCAACCTCGTCTACACCTTCACCCGTAGCGATTCCAGCGGTGAGCTAACCGTCAACTTCTCGATCGGCGGGACGGCCACCTTCAACACTGACTACACCCAGACCGGCGCGGCGACGTTTACTCCGCCCACCGGCACGGTGACCTTTGCTGATGGCAGCTTGACGGCTACGGTGACCGTTGATCCGTCGGCCGACACCACGGTCGAGCCCGACGAGACGGTGATCCTGACGGTAACCGCAGGCGCGGGCTACACCGTCGGCGTCCCCGCTTCAGCGACGGGAACAATCACCAACGACGACACGGACGTGTCGGTAGCAGTATCCCCGTTGTCGACCACCGAGGACGGTGCGGGGAACCTCGTCTACACGTTCACGCGTACCGGCGTCACCACCGGCGCGCTAACGGTCAACTTCTCGATCAACGGGACGGCCACCTTCAACACTGACTACACGCAGACCGGTGCAACCACGTTCACCCCGCCAACCGGCACGGTGGACTTCGCCGCCGGCAGTTCGACGGCGACCGTGACGGTTGATCCGACGGCAGACAACTCAGTCCGAACCCGACGAGACGGTGGTTCTGACCGTGACTGCGGGCACGGGCTACAACGTCGGTGCGCCCAGCGTGGCCACCGGCACCATCACCAACGACGATTCGGCCGTTACAGTAGCGGTGGCTCCGTCCAACGGTGGATGAGGACGGGGCGACCAACCTCGTCTACACCTTCACCCGCACCGGCAATACCACCGGCGCGCTGACGGTGAACTTCTCGATCAACGGGACGGCCACCTTCAACACCGACTACACGCAGACCGGTGCAACGACGTTCACCCCGCCCACCGGCACGGTGGACTTCGCCGCCGGCAACTCGACGGCGATTGTGACGATTGACCCGTCGGCGGATGCGACGACTGAGCCGGATGAGACGGTGATCCTGACCGTTACTGCTGGCACCGGCTACGAGGTCGGCGTTCCCGACTCGGCCACAGGCACCATCAACAACGACGATAACGCCGTGTCGGTGGCGGTGTCGCCGTTGGCGACGAACGAGGACGGTGCGACCAACCTCGTCTACACCTTCACCCGTGGCGATTCCAGCGGCGAGCTCACCGTCAACTTCTCGATCGGCGGGACGGCCACCTTCAACACCGACTACACGCAGACCGGCGCGGCGACGTTTACTCCGCCCACCGGCACGGTGACCTTTGCTGATGGCAGCTTGACGGCTACGGTGACCGTTGATCCGTCGGCCGACACTCACGGTCGAGCCCGACGAGACGGTGATCCTGACGGTGACCGCAGGCGCGGGCTACACCGTCGGCGTCCCGGCTTCAGCGACGGGGACAATCACCAACGACGATACGGACGTGTCGGTAGCAGTATCCCCGTTGTCGACCACCGAGGACGGTGCGGGGAACCTCGTCTACACGTTCACGCGTAACGGCGTCACCACCAGCCCGCTGACGGTCAACTTCTCGATCAACGGGACGGCCACCTTCAACACCGACTACACGCAGAGTGGCGCGGCCAGCTTCACCCCGCCCACCGGGACGGTGACCTTCCTCGCCGGCAGTTCGACGGCGACCGTGACGGTTGACCCGACCGCTGACGGCGCGGCCGAACTCGACGAGACGGTGATTTTGACCGTGACGGCGGGCACGGGCTACAACGTCGGTGCGCCCAGCGTGGCGACCGGCACCATCACCAACGACGACACTGAGGTCTCGGTAGCCGTATCGCCGTCCTCGGTGCTTGAGGATGGTGCGACCAACATGGTCTACACCTTCACGCGCACCGGCATTATTTCGGGTCCGCTGACGGTGAACTTCTCGGTCGGCGGGACGGCTATTTTTGCTCCTCCAGGCGGCGATTACAGACGGCATCCGACCACCTTCGTCAACGCCGGTTCCGGCACGGTGGACTTCCTCGCCGGCAGCTCGACGGCAACCGTAACGGCTGACCCGTTCGGCGACGCGGATCTGGAGCCCAACGAGACGGTGATCCTTACGGTGACCGCAGGCGCGGGCTACACCGTTGGTTCGCCCAACTCGGCCACGGGTACCATCTTGAACGACGACAACGCCCGCCGACTGTCGTGGTCGGTTACGGCCAGTGCGGCGGCGGCTCTTCAACCGGCACGATGAACCTCCTCGTCGGTGACGTGGAGACGCCGGCGGGCAGCTTGATCCTGAGCGCCACCTCGTCGAACACCGCGGTGGTGCCCCTCGGCAACATCTCGTTCGGCGGCAGCGGGGCCAACCGCACGGTAACGATCAACGCCGTGACGAAGAATACCGTCATGTTCTCGGACGTCACCATCACGGTGAGCGACGGTACATTCACGAGCTCGATCAACATCAGAGTCATCGTCGGCACCAACAAGACCGAGACGATCAACATCGGCACCACCACCGTGGGCACCGATATGATCTTCGGCGGCAACGGCGACGACACCATCAACTCCGGGGCCGGTAACGACTTGATTTGCGGCGGCAACGGCGGTGGCATAGTCAACGCCGGCCTCGGCGACGACACGATCGACGGCGGCAACGGCAACGACACCCTCCGGGGTGGGGACGGCAACGACCTCATCTTCGGCGGGGGTGGTAATGACACCCTTGAGGGCGGCAACGACAACGACACGTCGGCGTCCGAACGGCGGTGAGAGCGGCAACGACACGCTGACCGGCGGGTCGGGTGCCGACTCCTTCAACGGCGGGCCGGGCACCGACACGGCGACCGACTTCAACGCCGGCCAGGGCGACACCAAGGATGTATCGGTAGAGATCGCCTCGCTGTTCGGAGCAAACGATTGGAGCGGGGTGTTTGCTTACCTCGCCCCACCAACTCGGTGGTGGATCAGCCCATTCCCAGGTGATGTGTACTTTTCGTCTCGTTACTACGTGATTGGCGATGGTCCAACCATCGGCAACAAGCAGTAGCCACTAACCAAAGGAGCGCTCGAGAAATCGAGCGCTCCTTTGCCTTCTATTCAACCACAATTTAACTAACTCGCGCGCTATGTCTGCTCCACTAACGGAAAAAGAATTCTCCAAACACGTAAACACGAAGTTTCGAGTCAAAGGCGAACAGCCGATGGAACTCGAACTAACCGAAGTCAAAGCTTATATGGGCCAGTCGAACGAGGACAGCGACATGGAACGTTTCTCCGCCTTCTTCCATGGGCCGGCCGATCGCTATCTGCCGCAGGGTACCTACGCACTCGAGCACGACGCTATGGGTGCTTTCGATCTGTTTCTGGTTCCGATTGCGAAGGATGAGAAGGGGTTTCGGTATGAGGCGGTGTTCAATTACTTCAAACCGAAGGCAGTTGATTAGGTCTCTATTTTTCTGGACGCCATTCCATGTGCCTGTAAGCACCGAGGTCGTCGATAATCCTAAAGCCCAGCCGCTCGTAGAATCTGTGAGCATCGTTGTTCAGCATGAAGACCATATGACGCAGTGCCTTGCCGGCCTTTGCGGCCTGGTCCATGAGCCGGTGCAACAGCGCTGTTCCCACGCCGCGGTTTTGAAACTCGGGTAACAGAGCAATGTCCAGCAGACGGATCTGCACATCGTCGGTTCCGACCCAGATTCTTCCTGCGGGACGTTCGTCAACCAGAATCACGTGATAAGCAGCATCGGGAAAACGCGCACTGTATTCCTGTCGCTGCAAGTCAAACTGCCAGCGCAGAAACATTTCTTTCTGCCCTTCGGCCCACTCGGCTTGTGAGAGTTCTTGTTCGCGCGTGCCCGCGTAAAGGGAAAGCAGGAATTGATCGTCGTCATCGGTGACTGGACGGAGTTCGACCTTGCCGCCATCGAGGCAACTCAAATGTTTCGGTGTTACTCATGCCGCAGACGATATCACACGTGCCGGCGGAATGAAGCGGACGTTCGGAGAGCGGGGGCAAGCCGCCCTTCCGGACTTGTTCCTTCTCTAGGACTTGCACCTTATTTCAAAAGTGCAAGTCAGAAGGGATTTGAGCCTTATTCCAAAAAGTACAAGTCAGAAAGGGACTTGAGCCTTTCCAAACATCACAAGTCAGGAAGGTGGGCTTGCCCCCGCTTCCGGGGATCACAAAACGTGATTCACGATCGCCGTCTGCGAAACTTTGCTCCATTCTTTGACTGGACCATGAACAGATTGAAATTGCCGAGCTTGCTATGGTTCAACGTATGCAGTGTTGCTTGAGGCAGTGGCTTCACAGCCTCGAATCGCACTGAGAAGCAATCTGTGCAGGCGATCTTTTCCGGAAGCTGGTTTCTCGTTCGATAAAGCTACCAGCTTCAGATCAATCACTTGTTTTCCAACACGAACGCGGAAGGTGTCGCCGACATAGGGCTCAAACATTTCGCGGCTGTAAAGTTGAAATCCGGCTTTGTTGCTTTTAGCGGCACTGTTGGACGTGATCGAGTCGCTACCGACGACAAAAGTGGACGGATTCAACACGAGAGCGGCAGACACAACGGCGCCAGTTCTTAAGAACTTACGTCTTGAAACGGACATTTTGAATTGTTCTCCTTATCGCTCAGGCAGGTTTTTTGTGGATTGTTAGGCGGGAGGGCCTGCTTTGTAGAGCGGTGGGAATTGGGGCGGCGTAGATCAGTTGGTCCAGCCGGACACAGTGTAGGAAGTTATCGAGGCCGTTTGACAATACTTAAATTTCGTTTAAGGTTTAGCTTGTAATTCTAGTGTACTGCGGGTAGAATCTGCGGCCGCTTCAGTGCAAGATATTGTTGCAAGTGCCCTTCAAGCAGGTTAATTTCCCAAGATCTTCAGCTAAGCATTTCAGATCTTGCACCGTTCCACTTTCCTGAGATTCCCGACGTTCGTTTTCATCGAACATGTCACGAAAAATTCACGAACGATCGGTTCCCCATGAGAGCGCGGTAACAACAGTTCTCGAAGTTCAATCTACGAGGAGTCAATATGGCAGAACCCTTTTTGTCTGAAATCAGAATCATGAGTTTTGTCTTTGCCCCAAAGGGCTGGGCTCTTTGCAATGGGCAACTCCTACCCATAAACCAAAACCAGGCGCTCTTCTCGTTGCTGGGAACGACATTCGGCGGCGATGGGCGCGTGAATTTCGCATTGCCCGATAACCGTGGGCGCGTGCCGATTCACGTCGGCAGTGGACACACCCTGGGCGAAAAAGGCGGCGAGCAGGCGCACACGATTACGATCTCGGAGATGCCGACGCATATACACGTGCTCAACGGCACGTCTAATGCTTCAGTCAATACGCCAGCCAACAACACAGTCCTGGGCAAGTCTGCCCCGCAGTCATGTTACGGCGGCCCGGCCAACTTGGTAGCGATGGACCCGGGATCCATCGGCAATGTAGGCGGTTCCCAAGCTCACCTCAACATGCAACCGTTTTTGACGTTGTCGTTCTGCATTGCTTTGCAGGGCATATTCCCATCGCCCAACTAGAGAGGAGAACGCATTAAATGGCTCAACCATACGTTGGTGAAATCAGAATGTTTGCTGGCAACTTCGCTCCTGCAGGATGGATGTTCTGCGAAGGCCAACTACTCCCCATTTCTGAGAATGAGACGCTCTTTCAATTGATCGGCACGACTTACGGTGGCGACGGGGAAAGCACATTCTCACTGCCTGATCTTCGTGGCCGCCTTCCGCTGCATCAAGGCAATGGCTTCATTCTTGCCGAAACGGGAGGCGCCGAGGAAATAACGCTGACGGTCAACCAGATTCCGGCTCATACGCACACCACTGCTGGGTTCCACTGCGAACGCATCGTCAACCGACACGGCCGGTAACGTCGGAGCACGCGTCACAGTCGCTGCCGTGTTCCCGTACGGCACGGATAATCCACCGCAGCCGTTATCGCCGCAGGCGGTAGGCACCGGTCGGAGGCAGTCAGCCACACACTAACTTTCAACCCTACCTATGCATCAACTTCATTATTTCGCTCTTTGGGATTTTCCCAAGTCCGACCTGATCTCCGGATGGCGGTGTTGTCGCATGTGAGTTTAATGATTTGGGCGATTAACTTTTCTTGAGTCATCTTAAGGAGATAGTCATGGCAGATCCTTTTGTAGCTGAAATTCGCATCTTCCCTTTTAACTTTGCGCCTAAGGGCTGGGCGTGGTGCAACGGACAGTTGTTGCCGCTTTCTCAAAACACGGCCCTATTCTCGCTGCTCGGTACGACTTACGGCGGCGACGGAAAATCGACCTTCGCGCTACCCGATCTCCAGGGCAGCGTACCGATGCACCCCGGTCAGGGCCCGGGACTTTCGTTGCATGATTTGGGCGAGATCGGAGGCTCGGAGTTCGTAACGCTTTTGGAGAGCGAAATACCGGCCCACTCGCACGCGGATGACCGTCTCGTCACAGCTCGGCCTCGAGAACCTGCCGAACGTCGCACGGAACCGGGCAGAAATTTGCCATGGGCGATGGCATCAATCTCTATGGCCCGGCGAACGCTCTGACCCCTATGGCATTTCAGGCGCTTACGCCGGCGGGGGGTTCTTTGCCGCACAACAACATGCAGCCGTACCTCACTTTTTATTTCAATATCGCCCTTCAAGGCGTCTTCCCACCACGCGGGTAAGGGCCACGTTTAACACCACAAAATGCACAAAACGCGCTTCAATTCGCGCGTTTTGTGCTTTTTGTAGCCATTCCGCACCCAAAAACGTTGACTCTGAGTCCATCCTTGCAATAAAGTCGGTTTGTCCGGTCGCAACGCGTACCAAGCCTGCGTTGCGTTTGTTTGTCTAGACAGTCTCCGTTCGAATTAGAAATAGCTACTCACGAGTGCGTCTGTTCGCTGCGAGCCGCTTTAAACCCATTTTCTAAAATAGAGGACTCAGATGAACCACCCTTTCTCAGACCTGCATAGCCTGTCCAGAGCATTAATCGCATGTCTCATTATTTCACTAATGGTTCTGAGTCCGCTTGCACCGCTCGCATATGGCTGCGTCCAAGTTTCTCAACGCCTGTTGGGGCCACATCCAGCATGGAACCGCCTGCTCCGTTTGCGCCAACTATCACTGCTACGAAGGTCGACTCATTCCCCGATCTGGATGGCGATGGCAAAGCTGCGCCGGGTGAGACGATCACTTACGACGTCAACATCAGCAACACTGGTCCAGACGACGCCACGGGCGTGAATTTTTCAGACACGATTGACGGGAATACCACGCTCGTCGGAGGCTCTCTGAAGGTTTCTCCCCTCGCTTTCCCGGACGTTTTCGCAGCAGCCGAAAATACGCCCCTCGTCGTTGGCGCGCCTGGCGTGCTCACCAACGACACTGGTACTTCCTGCTCCTACTGCGGTGCCGATCGCCGGCGGCGCGACGGCACAGGGCGGAACTGTCACTCTCAACGCAGACGGTTCTTTCACTTACAACCCACCCGCCGACTTTGAAGGAAACGACACTTTCACTTACACAGCTACAAACGGATTAACACCAAACGACACTGCTCTCGTGACACTCAACGTCGATGCGCCGCCAAGCGTTACCAGCACGACTCCCACGAACGGCGCCACCGAAGTAGCACAGAATACCGACATCACCATCACGTTTAGCGAAGCAGTCAACGTTACTGGCAACTGGTTCCAGATCGTCTGCGCCGAAAGTGGAACTCATGATGTCGCCGATACCGTCGTAACGGGTGGTCCAACTACTTTCACGATCAATCCGAATAGTGATTTTTCGCCTACTGAAACCTGCACTGTTACAGTCTTTGCAGCACAAGTCAGCGATCAGGACGTAATCGATCCGCCTGACCATATGGCGGCTAACTTTGTCTTCAGCTTTACGACCACCGAACAGGAGCTGGCTCCGACCGTAACGGCCACAACGCCAACGAACGGCGCCGTCGATCAGCCGACTAACACTGACATCACAGTTACGTTCAGCGAGTCAGTTAACGTAACAGGCAACTGGTTCCAGATTGTTTGCACCACCAGCGGGACGAAAAACCCAGCCGACACGGCCGTTACCCCTCCTTCACCCGCGACAACTTTCACGATCAATCCAAACGCCGATTTTGCGCCAGGTGAATCGTGCACGGTAACGATCTTGGCGGCGCAGGTAACAGATGCCGATGCCAACGATCCGCCTGACAACATGGCGGCTAACTTCGTCTTCAGCTTCACTACTGACGCAGCGCCTGCTGTCACGGCCACAACGCCAACTAACGGCGCGACTCAGGTGGCGAATAATACAAACATCAGCATCACGTTCAACGAACCAGTCGACGTGACTGGCAATTGGTTCCAGATCGTCGGCGCGACCAGCGGCACGAAGAACGTCGCGGATACAACCGTGACTGGTGGTCCAACGACATTCGACATCAACCCCGCGGACTTCGCGAATGGCGAATTAGTCACCGTCACTGTCTTTGCAGCACAAGTCAGCGATCAGGACACCAACGATCCGCCTCAAAACATGGCGGCGAACTTTGTCTTCAGCTTCACCATCGATCAGGCGCCATCGGTTACGGCGACAACGCCTACCAACGGCGCCACAAACGTAGCGATCAATTCCAACGTCACTATTACCTTCAGCGAGCCTGTTAACGTCACTGGTAACTGGTTCCAGATCGTTTGTCCAAACAGCGGCACACGTAACGTCGCTGACACCGTTGTAACTGGTGGTCCAACAACTTTCACGATCAATCCCAATGCTGACTTTGGCAATGGCGAGGTCTGCACGGTGACAGTCTCAGCTTCGCAAGTCGCCGATCAGGACAGTGGTGATCCGCCTGACAACATGGTGGCGAACTTTGTCTTTAGTTTCACCACGGTCGACGTGGCGCCTACCGTTACGGCCACCACGCCGACGAACGGTGCGGTCAATCAGGCGACGAATACGGACATCACCGTCACGTTCAGCGAGCCTGTCAATGTAACAGGCGAATGGTTCTCGATTGCTTGTCCCACCAGCGGCGCGCGCAACGTTGCGGCCACGGTAGTGACAGGTGGTCCAACTACTTTCACCATTAATCCGAATGTTGATTTCGCCGCAGGCGAGACTTGCACTGTCACGATCGTCGCTGCACAGGTGACCGATCAGGATAGTGTCGATCCGCCCGACAACATGGCGGCGAACTTTGTGTTCAGCTTCAGCATGGACGCGGCGCCGACTGTCACCGCTACCACACCAACGCAACGGCGCGACTCAGCAGGCGAACAATACGAACATCACCATCACGTTCAGCGAACCTGTCGACGTAACAGGCGATTGGTTCCAAATCGTTGGCGCAACGAGCGGCACGCGTAACGTTGCCGATACGGTCGTGACTGGTGGTCCAACCACGTTCACGATTAATCCGAATACGGATTTTACGAATGGCGAATTAGTGACCGTCACTGTCTTTGCCGCGCAAGTGGCCGATCAGGATGCAAACGATCCGCCTCAAAACATGGCGGCGAACTTTGTCTTCAGCTTCACGATCGACCAGGCGCCATCGGTGACAACCACGGTGCCAACAAACGGTGCGATCGACATCCTGAAGACGTCGAACATCGTCATAAATTTCAGCGAGAACGTGAATGCGACGACGAGTTCGTTCACTATCGAATGTCCGGCGCCGGGAAATCTGCGGACATTTACGGTGGGTGGTTCAGGAACAAATCAAATTACGTTGGATCCGACTGTTGACTTGCCGCAGGGCACGATCTGCACGGTCACAGTAATCGCAAACCAGATTAGTGATACAGATGCCGGCGATCCGCCTGACAACATGGTTGCTAATTTCGTGTTCAGTTTCGGCGTCAAACCCGAAGCTATGGACGATGCGCGCAACGCGACCGGCAACATCCGCATTCAGACCGCGGGCAATTCGAACTTTAGCGTTCTTACGAACGACATCAGCACCTTGCCGATCACTGTCACACTCAGCGATACAACTTCGGCGCGCGGTGGCAACGTCGCCGTCGCTGCGAACGGCACGTTTACCTACAACCCACCTGCGGGCTACGAAGGTCCGGACAGTTTCAATTACACCATTTCCAACGCAGCCGGCAGTGATGTAGGCACCGTTAACATCACGATCGCCGGAATGATCTGGTTTATCGACGACAATCCGGCTTCCGGTGCGTGCACGACGAATAACAACATTTGTGGCCGGCTGACGAATCCGTTCTCGACCCTGGCTTCATTCGAAGCTGTCAACGGTAATGCGACGCCGCTAAACGGAGCGGATGTCATTGCGCCCGAGGCGGGCGATCACATCTTTATCTTCAGTGGCAGCTTACACTGGCCCGCTAACGTTGGAGAACAATCAAAGCGTCATCGGCCAGGGCGCGACAACGGGAACGCTCGCGGCGCTTTCAGGTGTCACGCCCGCAGACAGATAGCGACTCGCTTCCGACGACAGGCGGCGCCAAGCCCAGCATCACAGGCGGCGGCTTCAACGTCGTCTCAAACAACCAACTCTACGGACTCGCTTTCGACGATACTGCCAGCACGGCAATCAACAGTAACGCTAACGTCGGCACGCTCATCATCGGCGACGTGACGATCCTCAACGATGCGTCAAACGGCGCCGGTATTATTCTTGACGATGGCGGAACGTCCGTTACCACGACCGGCACCAACACCATCAACACTCGATCGGGAGTCGGACTTAATATCACGAACACGACGATCGGAGCTGGCAACGTGACGTTCGTGAGTATCTCCGTCGGAAACAACGATGGTAATCCCGATCCAGCCAACGGTATCGTGATCAATAACACCGGCAGCGGCCGCCTTATCGTCCCCGGTAATGGCAATACCTCTGTCGGCGGCAACAGTTCCGGTGGAACCATTCAGAACGTGACTGGTCATGCCATTTCGCTGACCAACACACAAAATCCGTCGTTTACTAACATCAATATTCAAGGTGCGGGACGCAGCGGTGTGGACGGAAACCAGGTCACTAACTTCACGCTTGCCAACTCGACCATTAACAACGTCGGTACAGCGGCGGCCGGACAACATGACGAGAGCAATGTCTCGTTCAATACTGATGGCCTCTTTAATGCCACTGCCCTCAGCGGCACGGTGTCGATCACGCAGAACACGCTGACCAACGCTCGCCGTCACGGCATTCAGATCGAAAACGGTACCGGCACGATCAGTAATCTCGTGATTACGAACAACACGCTGACCAGTTCGACGAATGCAGCAGTCTCGTTGGGCACGGCCATTCTGGTCTTGCAGCAGGGTTCTGCTGCGACCACTTCGCATCTGACGACGGGCAACATCAGCAGTAACACCATCACGAATTTCCCGAGTGGCGAAGGTATCGCAATCCTTGGTGGTACCGGGAACGTCAGCAACAATACCTCCGCCACGTTGGGTGCGAACGGCACGCCAATTAACATCACTAACAACACTATCGCTGGTCAGGCTGCAGCGGCATCGCACCTGGGTTCGAATGCTATTCGCGCCACCATGAACGGCCAGGTCGGGGTCATGAACTTCAACATTTCCTGTAACGGAAAAACGACCGCGCCATGTACTGCAACTGGACCAATCACGAATATCCAAGGTCAGGGCATTAGCGTTTTCGTCGGAGGTACGATCACAGGTACGACCACCATCGACCAAAACATCATCATCGCCAATCAGACACTTGGCGCCGGAACGCAAGGACTGGCAGTGCAAGTGGACGATGGTCCGGCGGGTCTTGGCACTTCAGCCGCTAACTACAACTTCTCGATCACAAACAATGCCGTCAGTAATTACGAGGGCAATGGAATCCGAGCGATTGCACGCGCGGCGTTGGGAACGATGGATGTAACCATCACGAACAACAACGTGGGTGCTCCGACTCTGGCGAACCGCAATGGTATTCGCGTCGACTCCGGCAGTGCAGCGGGCGACGTTACGGTGTGCATGCTGATGACGGGTAACACGAGTGCGGGCAGTGGTGTGAATGCGGGCATTGGTATCCGCAAACAGGGATCGGTTTCGACAGTCAACGACTTTGGCATCGTTGGCCTGGCCGGGTCTCCAACCACGGCTGCGCAGGCAGAGGCGAACGTTGCCGCGGCCAACCCGGCGGGCAATGGCGTCGACGTTCTCTCGGGTAATAACTTTGTGAACTGTGCTCTAACCGCAAGTAACAGCACGGCACCGAGGCCCGGCGCAGTGCCGGCCCAGCTCAACGCAAAGGTAAATGACGACTCTCAACCCGTCATCAAGACTGACTCATCTCAGCCTGTGCTCAAGCCGGTGGCGAAGCCCGAGCAGACTTCAGAAAAACGATTTGCTACCGCTTCCGTGGCCGGTTTGCCGAAAGCGAAAACGCGACAGCAGCGCTGCCGGTTCTTATTCTCGTTCCAACTCCTGGATAGTGAACTCACCGGTCAAGGCGATGCAAGACAAGGCGCCTCGACGCGGCATCAGCGTGAGGCCACGTGTGAGTGTGCTTGCTGGTGAAACGGTCAGTCATTCGATCGGTACTTTAGCCGCAGGCAAAACGGTTCACATTCAATTCCAGGTGACGGTCAACTCGCCGTACGAAGGAGGAGAATTCGTTTCCAACCAGGGCACGGTGTCAGGTACTAACTTCTCCGATGTCCTGACTGACGATCCCGCAGTGGGCGGAGCCAACGATCCGACTACAACTCCGATCCTGCAAACTCCAAACGTTTCAGTCGGCGGACGCTCAGGCCAATGAACCTGCATCCGGCTCAGCGCCGATGCTGTTTACGATCTCGTTGTCGGCGCCTGCTGGCGCGTCAGGGGCTTCGGTCCAGTACGCAACTGCCGATCAACCCGGCCAGGCAGTGGCGGGTGTTGACTACACAGCCGTACCTTTAACGACACTGAATTTCGCAGCAGGTGAGCAGTTCAAGACAGTCACGGTCGATATTCTCGCTGACGGCGGCGGACCAGAGATTGATGAAACCTTCGAGCTCAACTTGTCGAACCCGACGAACGCGATAATTGCGGATGGCACTGCCATCGGAACAATTAAGCAAGGCAACGCCGCAGGCACGTTCCTGATCACCGAAATTCGAACTTCGGGACCGGGAGGAGCAGGCGACGACTTCGTCGAGGTTTACAACAACAGCGACTCGCCACTGACCATCGCGGCTTCGGATGCGTCTGCCGGTTACGGATTGTTCAAGATGGGAGCTGACTGCAATGCAGCGCCAATTCTCATCGGCGTGATTCCAAACGGCACCGTCATTCCGGCGCGCGGACACTTCCTGTTCGTCGGGTCTGCTTACAGTCTCACGAACTACGGTGGCACAGGAGCGGCGGCCGGCAATCTCACGTTGTCTTCGGACATCGAGAGTGATGCGAACGTTGGGATATTCAACACATCCCTCGTCGCGAGTCTCTCGAGCGTGACGCGGCTTGATGCGGTAGGCTTCGGCAGCCAACACAGGCGGTGTCTGTGACCTGTTACGCGAGGGCACCACGTTGCCCCCGCTCAGCGGCAGCACACTCCAACACAGTTACGTGCGTGACGAGTGTGGCAAGAAAGGTAATCCGGCGCAGTTTGGTGCATGTCCGACGGGAGGTTTAGTCGTTGACACGAATGTAAACAACAACGACTTCATCTTCGTTGACACGACGGCCGCGGTAACTGTGGCCGGCCAACGCCTCGGAGCACCAGGTCCGCAGAATCTGTCGAACCCGATCAACCGCAACAGCACGATAACGGCGCTGTTGCTCGACTCGAACTTCGGTGGACCAGCGCCGCCAAACCGGGCACGCAATCTAACTCCGGTGACGAACGGTGCGAACGGGACGCTCTCAGTGAGACGCCGGTTCGTGAACAACACCGGCGGAACGGTAACTCGACTGCGGTTCCGAATCGTGGATATCAGTTCTATCTCGGTGCCGGGAGGCATTGCCGATCTGAGGGCGCTAACATCCACGAGCGTGGAAGTTAACGGAGTCACGGATACGGCGACCTGCGCGGCTTCGGGAACTCCTGCTACTCCACCGTGTACGGTGACGGTGTTTGGAACCACGCTGGAGGAACCACCGACTCAAGCTATCGGTGGCGCTCATAACAGCAGTTTGAGTGCGGGAACAATAACGCTGGCGACTCCGTTAGCACCTGGACAGAGCATCAATCTGCAATTCGTTTTGGGAGTGCAGCAGACCGGCTCGTTCAAGTTCTTCTTCAACATCGAAGCGTTACCATAGAGTCAGTACACAAAAGAGCACAAAAAGCGCAAACGATTGTTGTTTGTGCTTTTTGTGCCTTTTAGTGGCTAACCTTTGACGGAGAGTGGTTCAGGTTCGGGGTGGCGTCCGCCTCGTGCCGTCGCCGGAATCATGGGCGGTGGATTCGCGACCAATACCTCGAGCGCTGCGTCAACCACCTCACCGATTCCCGACACAAACACGAGCTGAAGATCATTCTTCACGTCTTCGGGAATGTCGTCGACATCAGCCTCGTTACGAGCCGGCAGGATAATCCGCTTGATGCCCGCGCGATGCGCCGCGAGCACTTTCTCTTTCACGCCGCCAATCGGAAACACTAATCCTGACAGCGTGATCTCCCCGGTCATCGCAGTGTCGGGTCTGACACGTCGCCCGGTGTACAACGACGCCAGCGCGGAAGTGATCGTGACGCCTGCGCTTGGTCCATCTTTCGGAATCGCGCCCGCAGGCACGTGCAGGTGAACCCCAAAATCCTTAAATATCTCGGGCTCGATCCCAAACTCCGCGGCGTGTGACCACAGGTACGACTGCGCCGCGCGCGCCGACTCCTGCATCACTTCGCCAAGTTGTCCGGTGATCGTCAAACCCCTGCCACCAGGAAGCAGCGTCGCTTCGATGAATAGAACTTCGCCGCCCATTTCGGTCCAGGCCATCCCTGTGGCCACACCCGCAGGCAATTCCTTGCGCGCCTGTTCCGGATAGAAGCGCGGTGGTCCAAGATACTCGCGGACGTCAGCGGCAGTAACTGTGACCGTCTCCGCCTCGCCTTGTGCGACCTTCAACGCGACTTTACGCGCGATGCTGCCGATATTTCTTTCCAACTGCCGTACGCCTGCTTCGCGTGTATAGCGCGCTGCGATCAACTCGACGGTGTCATCAGCGATTTTCAATTGCGCGTTGTTGAGACCGTTCTCGGTGGTCTGTCGTGGCACTAGATAGCGCTTCGCAATCTCGAGTTTTTCACGATCGCTGTAGCCCGCGATGCTGATGATCTCCATTCGATCGCGGAGGGGCGGCGGAATTGGCCCAAGCTGGTTCGCGGTCGCAATGAAAAAGACTCGCGACAGATCAAACGGCAGATCGAGATAGTGATCGCGGAACGAATTGTTCTGTTGCGGATCGAGAATCTCGAGCAGCGCCGCAGCCGGATCGCCACGATAGTCGTTACCGAGTTTGTCGATCTCGTCGAGCATCAGCACGGGATTGTTCACGCCGGCCCGCCGGATCGACTGGATGATGCGTCCCGGCATCGCGCCGATGTACGTGCGCCGGTGTCCCCGCAGTTCGGCTTCGTCGCGCACGCCGCCCAGCGACATTCGCTCAAACTGCCTCCCCAACGCGCGCGCGATGGATCTGCCAAGCGATGTTTTGCCGACTCCCGGTGGTCCAACAAACAGCAGAATCGGGCTCTTCGTATCCGGCCTGAGTTTTATGACTGCAAGAAACTCGAGAATGCGTTCCTTTACATCTTCGAGACCGTAGTGGTCTTCGTCGAGAATGCGACGTGCTTCCGCGAGCTCCAACTTATCCTCCGATGACTTGAGCCACGGCAGCTCGAGAATAAACTCGAGATACGTGCGGATGACGTGATAGTCAGGCGCCGCGGGAGGCAGTCGTTGCAGTCGTTTCAACTCGCGATCGGCTTCCGCGCGCACCTCATCGGGAAGTTGAGCTTTTTCGAGTCGCTCGCGGAGCAATTCCGTTTCAGCAGCCTCGCCAGTTTCGTCCTCGCCGAGTTCTTTTTGGATCGCGCGCATCTGCTGGCGCAGCACGTAGTCACGCTGCGCTTTGTCCATTTCAGTTTGCGCTTCAGAAGCGATCTTCGAACGCAATTGCAGTATTTCGAGTTCGCGCCCGAGGCTCGTATGCGCGAGACGAACCAGATCGTCCACGGTGTCCGCTTCGAGCATCTTCTGCTCTTCTTCGACACCGAGGCTGAGAACCGATGCGAGAAAATACGATAGCCGGCCCGCATCGACAGAACCGAGCACGGCAATTCGTACTTCAGGAGGAATGTTCGGCAACAAGGTCATCGCTTCCTGAATCATCTCCTGCAAGTTGCGTTTCATCGCCTCGACTTGATCGCCGTCGACGATGCGTGCGTCAGGAAGGACCTCGACCATAGCGCGGAGGAACGGATCTTCCTGCTTCCACTCGATAACTTTAATGCGTTCTGTGCCCTGGGCCACGATGCGCATTCCGTTTTCGACACGCTCCATTCGCTTGATCATCACGAGGGTGCCGACCTCATAAAGATCGGAGGGCTTTGCATCAATGTCGTCCGCAGCCTCGGGACGAACGGTGATGGTTCCCAACAGCTTTTCCGGAGTACCAAGAGCTGCTTCAACTGCTGCCAGCGAACGCGGCCTGCCTACCCCAAGGGGCACAACCGTCTCGGGGAAAAGCGTCAGGTTTTGCAGGGCAAGAACTGCAACCTCAAATCGTTGGCCCGGCGTTTGGATCGGAGAACCATCCGTTGTAGGAGTGGCTTCTGCAACGGTCGGGGGTGTTCCGGCGGCTGGCGGTGCGGTTTCAGTCGATTCAGGCATGTGATTATTCCTGTTCGCTACTCACGTCGATGATTAGAAAGCCATCTCGGTAGTCGCGTCGTATGGATGCTCCTTCAATTGTGCCTGGAAACCGTATTGCTTTTTCGAAACGGCTGTAGGTGATCTCCATCTGCTGGTAGACGAAACCCTCACGAATATGGGTGTCCTTTCGACAGCCGCGAATAATCAGAGTCGAACCGTGCAATTCGATCTCGAGCTCGTCAGTACAAACACCCGCGAGATCGACTTTGACAACCCACCCTTCAGAGACACGGTAAACATCCGCGGCTGGATTCCAGAGCCGGCCAGACGGTACCACCCGCCGATCCATCCGGATCAGCGAGAAATCACGATTCGTGTTTCGCATAGGAAAGAAGTTAACCCAAAACGCTAAATATTCAAATAGGTCCTATAGGTGTATTGGACCTATAGGACCTATTTTGATCGGAGCGCGTTAACCAAAAATCCGGTTCCAGAACGACGAGCCCTTCGAGATATCCTCAAGGGCCTCTCCGAGTTCGCGATCATTACGCGTTTCGAGTGCGATATCGGCCATCGAGATCATGCCTACCAGGTAGCCATGCTCGTTCGTCACCGGAATGCGCCGAACCTGCTTGTCTGCCATCTTTCGGATGACGTCGACAACACGATCGTTCGGGTGCGTCGTAGTGATATCAACCGACATGATGTCTTCGGCTCGAGTGCTTGCGCAATCTTTGTTGTCAGCAACGGCGCGCATGGCGATATCCCGGTCCGTGATTAAGCCCATCAATTTGCCGCGCGCGTAGTTGCGGCCTTCATAGTTTCTTTCGCCTTCAGTTCGGCCGTTACCCGACGGCGTGTCGTATTCGACTACTGGAATGACACCGGTGTCTTCCTGTTTCATCATTCGCGCAACTTCCACAAGCGTCGAGTCACGCGTGGCTACCACGAGATCGCGAGTCATGATGTCGCGGCAACGCAATCGTGAACGCTCTGGCTCGCGGTGATAATCGCGCGATCTGCCGAGATCTCCGCGAATGTCAAATAGCGAGCTGCGGCCTTCGTCGCGGCCACGTTCGCGATAATCGCCGTAACGCGGTTCGTCGTAGTTGTACTCGGCGCGTTCGCCGAATCTGCCACGGTTATAGTCAGGCCGCCGTTCAGTCTCGAACTGCCGGCGATCTCTGAAGGGTTCCTCGTAAGCGCCGAGATGTTCGCGTCTCATGCGCTCCTCGCGGGGATAATATTCCCTCTCTTCATCCAGGTCGTTTCTATATCTGGCCATTGCTTCCCTCCTTATTAGGAACATCAGTTGAATTATTCTCTGTGTCTCTGTGCCTCTGTGGTGATTCTTAACACAGAGACACAGAGGCACAGAGAACGCAATTACATCGTTTCCACCTCCGCAATCAGTTGCACTCGCGAAGTTATATCGAGTGAACCGATCTCGATCGGCGTTGCGACTGAATCTCTTTTCATCATCATCGCTTCAGCCTGATAGAGCGGTTGTGGAGGTCTTTGTTGAAAACCTTCTTCCTGTACTTCGACGACGCGCACTAGTCGACCACCGAGCGCTTGGGCAATTACTCGCGCCTTGCTCATCGCTTCTTGCGTTGCTTCACTGAGTGCTCGGTCTTTTGCCTGTCGATCCTGGCGCAGCGTGAAGGCGATACCTGAGATCTCGTTCGAGCCGGCTTGCGCTGAGGCATCGATGACAGTTCCGAGTTTGTTAAGTTCGTTCAACGTAACAGTGACGCTGTTGCGTGCTTCAAAACCGGTGATTGCTGGTGGCTGGCCTTCCTTGTACACGCGCATCGGTTGAAGACTGTAGCCACTCGTCTTCACTTCGGCGCCGGCCCCGGCAGCAGTTTTCAGCGCGCGAACGACTGCGTCAGTCTTCGCTGCGTTCTCCTGCTGCGCATCGAGTGCACGACGGCCCTGTGTGACGACGGAGATCGTTACGATTGCCGTGTCTGGTTGAGCCTGCACGATCGAATCGCCAACCACCATGACCCGCGAAACGCGCCTGTTATCATCGCGTCCGGGAGTGGCAACTCCTTGATCTTCGATTGGTTTCATCGACTTTGCTTCGAACGGCTTTCCCTCCATGAACGTGGTCATCACGTCCCTGGTTTCGCCGACGGCCTCAACGTTTGTTCCCTCTTTAAACCACTCGTGCTTTTGGTAGTCTTTAGAGTTCAGAATTAGATACTTGGCGTCGCGTTCAACCACGAGCCAACCGCCAGCCTCGACAGTTTTCTGAAGTTTCCCGCGAACTGTAATTTCTTTTGCGTGCAGGATGGTTGTAGCGCTGAGAACAACGGCGATCACGCCGGTGATGAGTATTAGTCGTTTCATAATCTCTCCTCTTCTGGTCCTAGAATCTCACAGCCAGGGGAGAGTTGAAACCGGCCGCGAAGATAAAGAACGGACGAGAGATTAAAACTTGCTGGCAACCTATGGTTCTGGTTCGACAAAACGTGTTTTGTTACCATCCATTCGATGCAGTCATTCGATACTAATACAAACGACGGAGCGCCACCTGCCGGCGCCACACAAACTATAATTGTGGGCGGAATCGACGACCTGCAGCCAGGCGCCTGCATCAGATTTGAGCTGCCCGACGGAAACGAGCTAGCCGTATACAACGTCGGTGGCGAATACTATGCCACCGAGAATTTCTGTCCACACAAAGGCGCGTTGCTTTCCGAGGGCGCTCTGTGCGGGCACATTATTGAGTGTTGGTGGCACGGATGGCAGTTTGATGTGAGAACTGGGGAATGCCTGACGGTGCGGGAGAGGATCAAAACCTACAACGTCAAAGTCGAAGACAATCAAATTCCTGCTAATCCTGGAAAATCCCGTTAATCCTGTCTAGAGCTAACCGTCGTTGCCTATAGCCTCAACCGGACAGCAACTCATCGCTTCATCACACAGCGCTCTTTCCTCTTCAGTCTGCGGCTGCTTGAAAACAAACGAGTAGTTATTTTCATCACAGCGCATAAAATTCTCCGGCGCAGTGTCGCGGCAAACATCGCAGTCGATGCACGACGAATCCACGTAATACGATCCGCAAACGTTCTCTTTTACTTTGTCGTTCTTGTCCGGCACGCCAATCTGCGATCAGGGATGCGTCATCTCCTGCGCATCGACCCACTGATCAAATTGTTCACCTGTCAGAAAACCGAGTTCTATTGCTGAGTCGCGCAAACTGATCTTCTTCTTGTGGGCGTTCTTAGCAACCTGGGCGGCTTTGTCGTAACCGATGTGAGGGTTCAAGGCAGTAACGAGCATAAGGGAGTCTTTCAAATACTCATCGATCTGCTCTCGATTGAGCTCAATTCCGTCAATGCAAAACTCTACAAAGCTGCGTGATCGCGTCGTTCAGCAGCCTGACCGAATGGAGAAAGTTGTGAATCATCACGGGCTTGAAAACGTTCAACTCGAAATTGCCCTGCGATCCACCAAAACTCGTCGCCAGATCGTTCGCAAAAACCTGCACCGCGACCATCGTCAGCGCTTCACTCTGCGTCGGATTAACTTTACCCGGCATGATCGACGAACCCGGTTCGTTTTCCGGTAGCACTAACTCACCAAGACCGCAACGCGGTCCCGACGCGAGCCAGCGAACGTCGTTCGCAATCTTCATCAGCGAACCGGCGAGCGTCTTTAGCGCGCCACTCGCGAACACGAGTTCGTCATGCGCGGACAATGCAGCAAACTTGTTCGGGTGTGATCTGAACACCAGTCCGGTTAATTCCGCGATCTTCTTCGCTGCCCGCTCGCCAAATTCCGGATGTGAATTCAATCCGGTTCCAACAGCCGTCCCGCCAATTGCCAGTTCCAGCAGTCCGGGCATGGCAGCCTTCATCCGATCGATATCGCGCTCGACTAAACTCGCCCAGCCGCCCATTTCCTGATCCGACTGTGATGGGTGTCGCGTCCTGAAGGTGTGTTCTTCCGATCTTTACAACTCCAACAAACTCGTTTGCCTTCGCCTGGATCGCATCGTGCAGCTCCTGAGCTTGCGGAATTAGTTTGTTCAACTGTTCCGCCGCGGCGATGTACATCGCGGTCGGAAATGTGTCGTTCGACGACTGCGACATGTTCACGTCGTCGTTTGGATGGACGGGTTTCTTGCTTCCCATTTCGCCGCCTGCGAGTTCGATCGCGCGATTGGAGATCACCTCGTTGGCGTTCATATTGGTCTGCGTGCCGCTGCCGGTCTGCCAAACGCGCAACGGGAAGTGATCGTCAAGCTTTCCCTCGATCACCTCGTCCGCTGCCTGTACGATCAACTCCACCTTCTCGTGCGGCAATTTGCCCAGTTCTTCATTCACGAGCGCCGCGGCTTTCTTGAGAATACCCAGCGCTCGAATCATCTCGCGCGGCATCCTGTCGTCGCCGATGTTGAAGTGGTGCAGAGACCGCTCAGTCTGAGCGCCCCAGTAGCGATCGGTAGCTACCTCGATCGCCCCCATCGAGTCGGTTTCTGTTCGGGTTTTCTTCGCGGATTGTTCAGGGGATTGTTGAGCCATCGTCGATTCAGATCTTGCCACAAAAAAGCACAAAAAGCACAAACGAATTGAGCTCTCGGCTCAAAAAAGTCTGTGCTTTCTATGCGTTGCTGGCTAAGTGTCGACGTTTAGCGACTTATCGCGTCGCCCACGTCTTCGATTGCTTCGCCAACTTTCCTGCGGGCCTTGCCGAAGCCTTCTTCGACTTTTCCGCCTGCGTGGTCGGCTTTACCTTCTGCCTCGAGCTCATCGTCGTCGATGGCTCTGCCAATAGTTTCTTTAGCTTTTCCCTTAGCCTGATCCAGTTTTCCTTCTACCTCATCTCTGTTTGGTAAACCCATGTCTTAACCCTCCCTTATTGTTTGTTAACTTACTCGGTCCGAACGTGCTCGCCACCGAGTTCACTCATCAGTTCCTCAAGTCGCTCGACTTCCTCATCCGTCTGTGCTTCCACGCCGATCAGGATGCCGCCGCCTTTGATTCCCGCTTCGTAAACCTTCGCGCGATACTCTGGAATTCCCGCGCCGATCAACGCCCCGATCAATCCTCCTGTCGCGCCACCAGCGCCCGCACCGGCGAGTGCTGCTGCAATTGGACCAGCGATCACCAGGTTGATTCCAGGAAGAAACAGCGTCGTTCCCACTGCGGCGATCGCGGCGAGAACCGCACCAACCGCGCCACCCGCCGCGGCGCCGATACCCAAGCCATCGGCTGCGTGCGTGCGTGTTTGGAGAGCAAATTCCTTGGAACGAGTAGCGTCAGACATGAGTACGCTGATATCGTCGCGCGAGAAACCACGCTTCAACAGTGCGTCGACTGCGGACTCGGCAGCTACTTTGCTCTTAAAGAGTGCTGTCACTAATTTTGAAGTTGGCTTGGCCATACAATCCTCCCAACAAACAGTGTCTGCCTGCTTGCAGACGGCAACAGCCGTGCCGACTCATAATTCTTCAATTTGCTTGATATTTATGTGCTGTGGTATCTTCGGAAGAAGACAGGTGTTTGACTTCAATACGGAAATTCAAGCCATCCACAGATTACACAGATTATTTTAAGTTCTGTGTAATCTGTGGATGGCTTGTCAAAGCTTGTCGATCTTTGCGGCGAGGATGAAATCGCTCTCCGTGAGCCCGTTGATCTTGTGAGTCCAGATCGAGATCTCCGCCGTTCCCCATCCGAAACAGATATCCGGATGGTGCCCTTGCTCTTCCGCAAGCTCGCCGACGCGATTCACGAACGCCAGTGATTCACGAAAGTTCGCAAACTTATAATTCTTCTTGAGGTGGTGCTCGTTTACAACTTCCCAGCCATCGAGCTCCGGAAGCAGCTTCGCGATCTCTTCGCCTTGCATCGGCGGGACGCCACCGCGGCAGGGCACGCATTCTTTTTGTGATAATCCGCTCATACGTTCTCCAGCGCCTTCTTCAACATTGCTATCTGCCCCGCGTGATAAAGATCGTGCTGCACACCGCCATGAAGTGTCACGTAAACACTCGAAAAAGGTATGTTCGGATCTTTCATGATGGGTTCGTTTAATCGCGACTCATCCAGGTTGGAAATCGCGTTCAGCAGCTCGCGATGATTATCGATCAACGATTGTTTTGTACTCTCCCACGCGGCTTCGCTCGTGTCGTCGATCGGCTGCCAGTCTTCAGCGTCGGTAAGTTGTGCAGGATCGCCTTCGAGTCGTCGCTTACACGCGCTTTCCCACGCAGCGATGTGCAACGTCAACTCCCAGATCGAGTGCGCGCCCGGAATCGGGTGCGAAGCAGCTTGTTGCGCAGTGATCCCGTTTAGCAACTGAAGCACGGATGGTCCATGCCACGCTTCGCCGTCAAACGCACGTCGAAATTGATCTCTAATTCGTTCGACTTCAGTCGTCGACCGTTGTTCCTGGGGCGTCATATTCTTAATTCCTCCGGTGGCTCCAGATTCTACAATTTCCTTTGATTGCGTGATAGGCTACGTCTCGCTTCAACTGTGTCAAAAGAAGAAAAAGAGCTAAAGCAGGTTGCAATTTACTGCGACGGATCGAGCCTCGGTAACGGGCAGGTCGCGAGCCGTGCGGCGGCGGTCGCGTTGTTGGGGTACAAAGGTTTGTGGCGCGCGTTCGGTGAGTATTTGGGTGTGGCGACGAATCAACAAGCTGAGATTGCCGCGGCGGCTGTTGGACTCGAGTCGTTAAAAGAGCCGTGCCAGGTCAATCTGTTCACTGATTCAAGATATGTTGTCGAAACGATGAACGGCCGATTTCGACGCAAAGCTAATTTGCCGTGGTGGACTCGACTTGATAAAGCCGCCGCGACACACAAAGTTCGTTGGGAATGGTTGCGCGGGCACGCAGGACATTTGCTCCAGGAAGCAGCAGATAGCGCGGCAAGACGCATCGCAGCAGCCGGGCACGTCGAAGAGTCGATCCTGCGCGACGTCGAGGAAAAAATCGGTGTAGTTGACTCCGAGGAGGGTTGAGCGAGCGGGGGCAAGCCACCCTTCCTGACTTGTTCTTTTTCCTGGAGTCTAAAAAAGAACAAGTAAGAAGAAATACGAACAAGTCAGGAAGGGAGGCTTGCCCCCGCTCAGAGCAATAGCTTTCAGGGCTATTGATCCATATAATTCTGCCTCCCTTTATCGAAGACTTCTGGATTGTTACGGAATAGTGCGTCTCACGTTTAGAATTAAAGCTCTCTTTCTGCTAATTGCCGCTGCGCCGCTAATAACCAACGCCCAGGATCCATTTCGCGGCTGGCAGTGGCAAAACCCACTTCCGCAGGGAAATTCCATCAACTCAATCAGATTTGCGCCTGACAAGAAGCGCGGTTGGGCGGTCGGCGCGAATGGCGTCGTGCTCACGACCAACAACGGCGGATTTGAGTGGCAGGAGCAGCTCACACCCGCCAAAACAACTCTTTACGGCCTGTACGTTAAGGATCGTTCTCGAGTTGTAATCACTGGCGCGAATGGCGTCGTTCTAACTACGTCAAACGCCGGTGGCAGATGGGTACAGCGTCAAACCGGCATTCGAGATCATCTCTTCGCCGTTACCTTTGCGCCGAAGAATCCGCTGCTCGGTTGGGCTGTCGGCACGTTTGGTTCGATCGTCGCGACTACCGACGGCGGCAAGACGTGGAAACAGCAGGCCAGTCAAACATCGACGCATCTGTTTTCGATAGCATTCGCTGACGGCAAAAATGGAATCGCAGTCGGAGCACATGGCACGCTCCTCGTTACCTCGACCGGTGGCGAAGAGTGGAAAAAAACAACGAAGCTGACTGAATTCGCGTTAACCGGCGTCACGTTCACGTCTGAAAAGAGGGCCTTCGTCGTCGGTTATCGTGGCACGATCATGCAGACCGAGGATGGCGGTGAAACATGGACCACCAAAGACGCCCTGGTCACCACCGATCTCCTGGCGGTCTTTTTTACTGACGACCTGCACGGCTGGGCCGCGGGAGATGGCGGCGTCGTGTTGACCACGGGCGACGGCGGCAACATCTGGTTGCCGGTGAATGTGCGAACTGGTCCAAAGCTCACAACACTCCATTTCTCCGATGAGTCGCTCGGTTGGGCTGCGGGCGCCGATGGCCTGGTAGTGAGGACTGACGACGGAGGTTTGTCGTGGCACAGGCTCACCGAAGGCGGGCGCGACGATCTGGCCAACATCTTCTTCATCGACAACTCGCGCGGCTGGGCAGTTGGTGAACGCGGCAGAATTCTTTACACAAGCTCCGGTGGTAAGAGTTGGACCATCCGGCCTTCCGGATCGACGGCGCCGCTCAATGCGATCACATTCACGAGCGAGAAATCGGGTTGGGTAGTTGGAGACAAGGGCACGATCCTTCATTCGGTTAACGGTGGTGTGACCTGGGCGACGATCACAAGTCCGGCGAAAGAAGATCTGTTTGGACTGTCGTTCGTTTCGGACGCGGTTGGATGGGTGGTCGGCGCTCGTGGCGCGATCTGGCATACGAAAGACGAAGGCGCAACCTGGCAGTTTCAACAGTCAAACTCGCTCAGTTGGCTCGAGGACGTTAAGTTTCTCGACCCTTTGCGCGGAGTTGCCGTCGGATCGAATGGCACGATCCTGCGAACTGAGGATGGCGGCGAAAACTGGAAGCGCGTCGATCGCAATCTGAAGGAATGGCTATACGCGCTTGCGTTTGCCGACGCGCAACGCGGTTACGTTGTTGGCGCGCGCGGTGTCATCCTGCGAACTGACGATGGTGGCGAGACCTGGAAAGACCTCGAGACCGGCGTCAACGGAAACCTCTTCGGCGTAGCGCTGGCCAACCGTAACGATATTCTCGTTGTAGGCGAACAGGGCAACATTATTCACAGCAGGGACGCTGGACAGACGTGGGAGATCCAGCCATCGATCACGAGTGCGTCGCTATTTTCGATTGCTTATCGTGGTGGAACTAATGTTTGGGTTGCGGGACGTGGTGGCGCGATCCTGCGGCGTGTCGATCCTATCGCGACGGTGAGCCTTCCGGTAACGAAGGTGCCGCCGATGTTAAAGGGCGGATCAGCGAAGCTGGATGAGGTAATCGATCCCACCGACATCCCGCGATGGACACCACCGAAAAAACCAGTAAAACCTTAGTACACAAAATGCGCAAAGTTCTGTTTGCGCACTTTGTGTTTAGGCTCTGATTGGGTGCTCTTTCGCGTAGGAGTACGCACTGTAAGCGGCGAGGATGTGAAAGATCCAGCCGAAGAATCCAAAGCTCCAGCCCCAGAACATCACCGCACAAAGGAACCACAAAACCCCAGCCAGAATGCGGCCATTATAGAGTTGCCCGGCACCTGGAATAATCAAACTCAAAATCCCTGCCAAAACTGGATCGCGCATCGTATTAAGCTACCTCCACAATGGAACCTCATACGACGCTTCGCCGAGTTTTGTTCGTTCAGCCTTTGTTATCGACGCGCCGCACATCAACAATCTCGCCGCGAAACGTTTTGAGCATCTGCTGAACTATCGGACTATTCTCCGCCATCTCGCGTAGCCGCTGCTTTTCGAGCCGCTCTTCGTCTTCGCGACTCAACGGCTCACCCTCCGCCGCGGGATCTTTCACGAGGATGCGTACGCCAATCTCACTCCCGGTGACTTCGCGACACGCATCGCGCAAAAACTTCACGTTATCAGACTTCGAAAGCGTATCGCGTTGAAGCCTTAGCGCCGGAGCAAACTCAACGCGAAGCTCGCCATCTTCAAGCACGATTGTTTGCGCAGCGTCGAGCGCCCCAACCACCAGCATCTTTCGCTGGCTCTCCAAAACAGCTTTGACTCGATCCACAGTCGACAACGTCACCGGCGGCGCAGGAGCTTCGAGCTTCTCAGCGAGATCTGTTTCGAGCGCTGGAGCCACAGCCGCTGCGGCGAACGACGATCCCGCTGGTCGTGAACTCGCCGGCGGTTTGACCTTGCTTGAAGTAGTCGAACTACCTCCCGAGCCGGACGTTGTCGTGCTCGACGATCCTTCGTTGCCCAGGTTCTTTTCGAGTGCTGCGAGCCGTTGAATGATCTCGCCGATCGTCTCAACACCACGCAACTCCATCAGCTTTACGATCCCGATCTCCAACTGGTAACGCGGTTGTGTTGCGGCGCGAAGTTTTGTTTCAGTCTCCGCGAGCGAATGAAAGAACCGCACCAGGTCTGACTCTGAAAACAACTCCGCCTGACGCTTGAGTTCCTGCGGTTCGCAAACAGCCGACTCGAGCAGTTCTTCATTTCCGGAAACCTTCGTCACCAGTAGATCGCGGAAGTGCGCGAGCAGATCCCGGCAGAAGTTTCGCAAATCATGACCGCGCATCACGATGTCGTCGATTGCAGCGATTGCTTCGGCGGGTTTGTTTGACGCGATGCCGTCGATGATGCGTTTAAGAATGTCTGCGCCGGCCACGCCGAGCGCCATCTCGACGTCTTCTTTCGTGATCTTCTCGCCCGCGAAGCTGATCACCTGGTCCAACGCCGATTGCGCGTCGCGCATCGAGCCTTCGCCAGTGCGCGCTATCTCGCGCAAAGCGTCGTCAGGAACTGAAATCTTTTCAGCCTTCGCGACCAGTTTCAGGCGCTCGACGATCTTCGCAGTCGCGATCGTTCGAAACTCAAACTGCTGGCAGCGCGAAAGGATCGTTTCGGGAACTTTGTGTCGCTCGGTTGTGGCCATGATGAAGACCACGCGCGGAGGAGGCTCTTCCAGAGTTTTCAGGAGTGCATTGAACGCCGCTCCGGAAAGCATGTGGACTTCGTCGATGATGAAGACTTTGTAACGATCGCGCGCGGGCGCGATTCCAACGCTCGCGATGATCGCCTCGCGCACGTTGTCCACACCGGTATTCGACGCGGCGTCGATCTCCTGCACGTCGATCGAGCGACTTTCTGTGATTTCTCTGCACGACGAACACTGATCCGGATCGTCGGAGCGACAAGGCGTGGGCGTCGGCTGTTTCGCCTTGTGGCAATTCAATGCTTTTGCGAGCAGACGAGCAGTGGTCGTTTTACCAACGCCGCGAGCACCCGAAAAAAGATAAGCGTGATGAAGCCGCTGGTGCTCGATGGCATTGCGGAGCGTGCGCGTGATTGGTTCCTGGCCTGTTACTTCGTCGAAGGTCTGCGGGCGCCACTTGCGGGCGATAACTTGATAGGTCATTAGGATTTAATCGTTATTCTTGGTTAGTTTTGTATCCAGATACATTGGTATCGGATATTTCTTCAAGAGCTTCCAGACGATGACGGCGCTGCTGTCGTTATCGATACGTACGACTCTAAAAGCGACCAGAGCATCGGACTGGAGTAGACGATCGATCGGACGACGTACGTCGAATTTACCTGTCAGCCGGTAAGCCGATTCTTGTAATTGGTGCCGTCGATACTGCACCGGCAGACGCACGGCGTTGCTCGACTCGGGCCTCGGGCTCTTCAGTAGGAGGAGTATGTAACGCTAAGATTTGTGCAGGCCCGAGTCTCTAAACTGACGATTGTCGAGCGGTATGTCGCCCAGAGTCGATTAGCATTCCGTAGTCCGCTCCCGCAAACCCTGACACTCAGATTGCCTTTTTCGAATGAAATATCGCGACCCGTAGCCATACTCGTGAGTGCGATAGTGGAATGAGTAATAAGCGCCACCGCCTCGCATAAGGACCTGTTGCGGACCTTGTAAACTTCCCAATCGAAACTTTCGCGAGGAAGCAGTCGGAGGAGTCCAGTCTTTTCTTGCGATAGTAGAAACTGATGCTGGCTAGCGTCGTTTTCCGATGGCGCCAGGATACCTTTCGCGATCACTTTTTCTTCTCGATCCGATCCGTTGCGTGCTGGCGCAGGCGTTGGAACGGGAACCCGTTCAAGATCAGGACGGGAGGCTCGAGGAGGCGGCGGAATACGCGGACCTGTTTGCGGACCGGTTTCTTGAGCTTTGACTGACACTTGGAAGGCGATTAGGCCAAAGGCGATCAAACCCAGCGTGATGAGTCGCTTCATATCGACCTCCCTTGTCTCAGGATTCTCGTGGGAACTGCTTCTTTGTGGCCAGACCCCGGACTTTCCCGCAACACACGCTGCCGTTGCTACCGTTGCTCCGTTCCCGGCCTGGCGGGGTTCACAAGGCTTGCGTTGTGCGGAGCCCGGGATCTGATAAAGCTAAATCGCCGTCTTTCGATGCGCGAACATCCGTAAAAGTGCATTGATGCCCAGATGCAAAAGCGCGTACGCAATTATCGCAACTACGATGGGAAGGAGCAATGTGTGCCCCTCACCGGTGCGAGGACTGGCGACAATTCCACGAAACGGCTCGTAAAACGGGTTGCTGACCGTAACGATAAACTGTACAAACCCGGCGCTGCTGCGTGCCGCCAGCAAAGCGAGCAAGAACCGCATTCCCAGAAGCGCGTAGATTACCCAGAAGATGTAATCAACAACTTGCGAGACGCGCGCAAGCGATCTCGAGCGCTCCACTTCGCGTTCAGTGTCAACAACCTCGTCAACTGCCTTTGAACGAAACTCGCCCGCTACGTGATCTATTTTCTGCGCTTCACCGGGCGTTGTTTTTACTGCCGCGCGTTCGCCGATTTCCGCCTGCACTTCGCCTTCAACCTGGCTCTTAACTGACTCGTGCTGCGCAGCGCGTCGCGCTTCGTCGATTGCTAACTTATCGTCGCTCATAAATAACTTTCTGGCGGAGAGGGTGGGATTCGAACCCACGGAACGGTTTCCCGTTCACAGCATTTCCAGTGCTGCCAGTTCAACCACTCCTGCACCTCTCCTTATTGCCAATTGGCGATTTCCAATTGCCAATTTTAACGAATGCTGGGTGCATTAAAATTTGAAATCGGCAATTGGCAATCGGCAATAACGCTGGCGGAGAGGGTGGGATTCGAACCCACGGAGGCCGTTAAGCCTCTCCGGTTTTCGAGACCGGTGCACTAATCCACTATGCGACCTCTCCGCGTCTTATTCGGTTCTCCTGCTTCGGAAAAACTCCTGCATCAGCGCGCGGCATTCATCCTCTAAAACGCCCGCGGTGATCTCAATCCGGTGATTCAAAAAATCTGTGTCGCAGATGCGGAACCTGCTATTAACTGCGCCTGCCCGTTCGTCCGGCGCGCCGTAGATCAAACGTCTGACACGCGCTTGTATCAAAGCTCCTGCGCACATTGCGCAAGGTTCGATCGTCGAGTAAACATCCACGCCCGTGAGCCGATAGTTGCCGAGTGTCCTGGCAGCTTCGCGAAGCGCGACTATTTCAGCGTGGGCTGTGGGATCGCAATCGGTACGCGTGCGGTTTCCACAAACAGCGACGAGCTTGTTTTCGCTGACGATGCAAGTGCCGACAGGAACTTCGCCGTTTGCCTGCGCTTCTCGAGCAGCGGCCACAGCTCGCTGCATCCAATACTGGTCAAAATTAGTCTCAAACAACGAACGGCCACTATAGGGCGCGTGTGGAAACAGTGTCAAGGATTGCCAATTGCCAATTGCCGATTGCCGATTTGAGGGCATTTCAAGCGTCTAAAATTGGCAATTGGCAATCGGCAATTGGCAATTCGCGTAATTGGCAATCGGCAATTGGCAATCGAAATGCTATTATCGGTTTCCGGGGTTCCGCGCCCCTATCTGGACGGCGCGCTCCAGCGATCAAGTCAGATGTCCACCGAAGCAAGTCAAAGAGGTAGCGGTCCATTATCGACAGACAGAGTCACTGGTCGGCTCAGAGCGCCGGCTCCAGTCGAGCCTTTGTCTGATGTGTCGCCGCAGTCGCCCGCGGGTTTCATGCGCCGGATGGCGCCGTCAGAATTCAACGCTGCGATGATCCATTTCTATCGCGGCGAAGTCCAACGCTCGAACACCTGGCGAAATCGCCTCGACACTACCACAAACTGGGCTGTCATCACCGCAGGCGCGACCCTCTCGTTTGTCTTCAGCTCGACTTTGAATCCACACTTTGTGATTCCGATCAACTCGATACTGGTCGCGATCTTTCTGTTGATGGAAGCACGCCGCTATCGCTATTACGAGATCTGGTCGAGCCGCGTGAGAATCCTGGAAACAGGTTACTTTGCGCACATTCTCACGCCTGACAACAGACCGACTGACGAGGCATGGGCGGAACATCTCGCGGCTGATTTGACTACGCCACACTTCACGATCACGGAATGGGAGGCGGTTGGCCGTCGCTTGCGCCGTAACTACCTGTGGATCTTCGCTCTGCTCGCTTTAAGTTGGAACCTGAAAGTCTACATGCATCCACTACCGGCGCGTGACTTCGATGCGTTTATCGATCGCGCCCAGGTTGGTTTTGTTCCCGGCTGGATCGTGTTTGTGATCGGGATCGTTTTCAATGCCCTCGTTCTTGGTTTTGCGATCGGAACGCTCGACTGCGTGAAGCCACCGGTGAGGTGTTGCCGAAACACGAGTTCTCATTGCAACCATTGAAACGAATGACGAGTTGGACCTCGGCGCCTATTCGGCGCACCACAGTGCGCGCGAAACGCGCCCGCCAACGTGTGCGCAGCCGCGAAACGCAGACTTCAGAATTCAAAAAGATCGACATCTCCGAAACGCCGGAGAAACATGCCGGCGTCACGTGATTGCCAGCCGATTGCCGATTGCCGATTGCCGATTTGATTACTGTTTGACACTATTAGGTTCCCGAATGCTTTTAACAAATCGGCAATCGGCAATCGGCAATTGGCAATGATTACGCTCAACGGTCAACAACTTACCCTTCAGCAAATCGTAGACGTCGCGAAAGGCCGGGAACAGGTTGTTCTCGCCGCCGAAGCACGCGCGCGTGCGGAACGTGCGCGCCAGGTGGTCCAGGATATCGTCACGCAGAAACGGACGGTGTATGGAGTCAACACTGGCTTTGGCAAGTTGTCAGACGTGAGTATCGACGAGTCTGACTTGTTGCAGTTGCAACTGAACCTCGTTCGAAGCCATTCGTGCGGTTTGGGCGACCCGCTGCCTGAAGACGAAGCACGCGCGATGTTGTTGTTACGCGCAAACGTGCTGGCGTCGGGATTCAGTGGCGCGCGGCCGTTGGTGATCGACACGCTGATCGCGATGCTCGAAAAAGGTGTGACGCCTGTCATTCCTGAAAAGGGGAGCGTCGGCGCAAGCGGTGATTTAGCGCCGCTCGCACATATCGCGCTCGCAGCGATCGGCGAAGGAGAAGTCTTTTACAACGGCGAGCGCCAACCAGCCGCAGATGCACTCGAACGAGCACAAATCGCGCCGCTTCAGTTGGAAGTAAAAGAAGGCCTTGCGCTTCTTAACGGAACGCAGGCCATGGGAGCAGTCGGCGCTCTCGCACTTCACCGCGCCGAACGACTCGTCAGGCTCGCGGACGTCGCAGGCGCAATGACACTCGAAGCGCTGAAAGGCACGCCTGTAGCCTTCGACGAACGCATTCATGCAGTGCGTCCGCACCCGGGCCAGTTGGAAGTCGCCGCGCACTTGCGCGAGCTATTGCGAGAAAGCGAGATTCGCGAATCGCACGTCGAGAACGATCCACGCGTGCAGGACGCGTACAGTTTGCGTTGCATGCCGCAAGTACATGGTGCGGTTCGAACCGCGCTAAACCACGCGCGGCAAGTAGTCGAAATTGAAAGCGGCAGTGCGACTGACAATCCCCTCGTCTTTGCCGAAAGCGGTGAAGTGCTGTCCGGCGGAAACTTTCACGGCGCGCCACTCGCACTTGTTTTTGACTACGCCGCAATCGCTTTGACAGACTTGATGAGTATCACTGAACGCCGCGTCGACCGGTTGGTGAATCCCGACTCGAACGAAGGTCTGCCTCCGTTCCTGACAACGCAACCGGGCATCTCTTCCGGATTCATGATGCTGCAAGTGACGGCGGTCGCGCTCTTGAGCGAAGCGAAGGTGCTGGCCCATCCTGCGAGTGTCGACAACGTGCCGACGGATGGCGGTAAAGAAGATCACGTTTCGATGGGGATGACTTCGGCTGTTAAGCTGAGATCGATCGTGAAGCTTGCTGAGTTGGCGACGGCGATTGAATTGATGACTGCGGCGCAGGCGCTCGAGTATCGGGCACTCGCGCCCGGACGCGGCGTGAAGCAGGCGTATGAGATCGTTCGTAAACTTGTCGCGCCGGTGACCGCCGATCGCTCGATGTCAGGTGATATTGAGAAACTGACAGCGGCGATCGTGCGTGGCGATTTTGCGGCGCTCTAAGTTTAGAATCAGTTTCGCGCAAAGGCGCAAAGTAGGCGCCAAGTTTTTCCGTTGCGCCTTTGCGTCTTTGCGTTGAATTCTTTGGAGGGTGAATATGTCAAAAGGAATGGACGAGCGCAGAAGAGGTCTTGAGGAAGATTACTTCCGCAAGAAGGACCAGGAAGCAATCGAGAAGCTGCGCGAGAAAATGAAGGTCGCGGAAGAAGCTAAAGCTGCCGGCACGTCGTCGATGCGTTGCCCGCGATGCGATGGCAGCCTGGCGGAAAGCAAGTTTGAAGAAGTGTTGATTGATACGTGCGATAAGTGTGGCGGCGTGTGGCTCGATTCGGGTGAGTTGGAGCAACTGACCCGCAAAGAGGGCGGGGGTTGGTTTAAGCGACTTTTGGGTTCGACAGAATAGCCGGATGGACCACAGGGTAATTCACGCGCCACGCGGCGCGCAGTTGAATTGCAAAGGATGGCATCAGGAGGCGGCTCTTCGTTGCCTGATGAATAATCTGGATCCGGACGTAGCGGAACGACCGGATGATCTGATCGTCTACGGCGGCGCCGGCAAAGCTGCACGCAACTGGGCCTGCTTCGATGCGATCGTGCGCGAGTTGCAATCGCTCGAGAACGACGAAACGTTGCTGGTCCAATCTGGAAAGCCCGTCGCCGTCTTCCGCACACACGACCACGCTCCTCGCGTCTTAATCGCCAATTCGAACCTTGTCGGCGCATGGGCCAACTGGCAGCACTTTCACGAGCTCGAACGTCGTGGCCTCATGATGTACGGCCAGATGACCGCCGGTAGTTGGATCTACATCGGCACGCAGGGCATCGTCCAGGGTACGTTCGAAACGTTTGCCGCGATGGCTGACAAACAGTTCGGCGGCGATCTTTCGGGCAAGCTCGTCGTGTCAGGCGGCATGGGCGGCATGGGCGGCGCTCAACCGCTCGCTGCGACTTTGAATGGCGCGGTGTTTCTCGGCGTCGACGTCGATCCAGAACGTATCGAGCGGCGCGTTCGCACCGGATATTGCGATCGACTGGCACTCACGCTCGACGAAGCACTCGACATCTGTGAAGACGCGCTCGATCAAAAGCGTGCAATCTCGGTTGGACTCGTTGGTAACTGCGCTGAAGTCTTGCCGGAGCTTGTTCGGCGTGGAGTGAAGGTTGATGCAGTTACCGATCAAACGAGCGCGCACGATCCTTTGAACGGTTATGTGCCTGCGGGACTAACGCTGGATGAGGCTGCCGCGCTTCGTGAAAAAGATCCGGCGGCTTACGTTGAGCGTTCGATGGAGTCGATGGCGCGCCACGTCGACGCCATGCTCGACTTGAAACGCTCGGGCGCGGTTGCATTTGATTACGGCAACAACATTCGCAAGCAGGCGTTCGATGCAGGATGCAAAGACGCGTTTGAGATACCAGGTTTTGTTCCAGAGTACATTCGCCCGCTCTTCTGCGAAGGTAAAGGCCCGTTTCGTTGGGTTGCGCTTTCAGGTGACGCTGAAGACATTCGCAAGACCGACGATCTCGCGCTCGAGATGTTTCCTGACGATCGCACGTTGAATCGTTGGCTGCGGCTCGCGCGCGAACGAATTCACTTCCAGGGATTGCCGGCGCGCATCTGCTGGTTGGGTTATGGCGAACGCGCTGAGATGGGCGAGGCGATCAACGACCTCGTGAAGCGTGGTGATCTAAAGGCGCCGATCGCGATTGGTCGCGATCATCTCGACACCGGATCGGTCGCGTCGCCGTTTCGCGAAACAGAAGGAATGAAAGACGGATCCGATGCCGTTGCCGATTGGCCCATCTTGAATGCCCTCCTGAACACGGCCAGCGGCGCGAGTTGGGTTTCGTTTCATCACGGTGGTGGTGTTGGGATCGGATATTCGTTGCACGCCGGCCAGGTGTCGGTCGCGGACGGCACTGACGACGCAGCGAAGCGTCTCAATCGTGTGCTAACAAACGATCCCGGCCTGGGCGTCGCTCGTCACGTTGATGCAGGCTACGAGGAAGCTGAACACACCGCACGCGCAAAGGGAATCAAAATTCCGTTATCCTGAAAAATCTTGTAAATCCTGTCAAAACTACCGTGCTTAATTTCGCCACTCAAATCGCGCGCGAGGCAGGCAATCTGCTGGTCCAACGTCTCGGCATAGCAAAAATCACAAGCAAGGGCGACATCAATCTCGTCACCGAGGCCGACATTGCCGCTGAGAACCTAATAATTGATCGGATTCGCTCTTACTACCCGCAGCACGGAATTCTCGCCGAGGAATCCGGCGAAGCGGCTCTTATTGGCGGCAAGCGCAGCGACTGGAAGTGGATCATCGATCCTTTGGACGGCACCACTAACTACGCGCACGGTTATCCGTGTTTCTGCGTTTCGATTGCGCTGGAGCACAAGGGCGAGCTCGAGGTTGGTGTCGTTTTCGATCCGATGCGTGACGAGATGTTTGCCGCTGAACGCGGACAAGGCGCGACGCTGAACGATCGAAAGATCCGCGTGTCGTCAGTTGAGCAGCTCAGTGGCGCGATGCTGTGTACCGGCTTCCCGTACAACGTTCGCGAACGGGCCGACTTCGCGCGCGACTTTGCGAAATTCACAATGGCCGCGCAGGCAGTCAGGCGCGACGGATCAGCGGCGCTCGACCTCGCGTATGTTGCGTGTGGGCGTTTCGATGGATTCTGGGAAGACGGCTTGAGCCCCTGGGACATCGCGGCCGGCGCGCTATTGATCGGCGAAGCACGCGGCACGATCACGAATTTCAAGTTAGAACGAGTGGATATCTATAACGAGCAGGTTCTAGCCAGCAACGGCCTCATCCACGACGCAATGCTGGAAGTGTTAACGAGTTAGTACACAAAAGGCACAAACAAGATCACAAAAGGCACAAACAAGATCACAAAAGGCACAAATGAGTAAATGATTTTTTGTGCTTCTTGTGATCTTGTTTGTGCCTTTTGTGTACTTATAATGCGGAGGCGATCACTGAGGCTAATCTTTCACTCTCCCTGCGCGCGCACGCCCGCGTCTCCTCATCCGCACACTGCTCAGCGTGGTAGAGCGGGTGATAGGTCACGACCACTTTCCCCAGTCGCGGAAATTTCCAGCCCCTGGGCCAAACACGATTTCCACCTTTGATCGTGACCGGCAGTATCGGCACCTGTGCTTCCAACGCTAATCGAACTGCACCGGCTTTGAACCGCTCGAGATCGCCGGTTGCCGTGCTTCTCCCGCCTTCAGGAAAAATCACCACCGCGCCACCGTCGCGCAGCCACTGTAGCGAACGACGAATCGCAGCCGGATCACTACCTTCAAGCGCGAGTGGCCACGCTCCAAACCACGTCAGGCATCGTCCAACGATCGGCCAACGAAAAGCTGCGCTCCACGCGAGATAGCGCGTCGGCCGTTTGATTGGGACCGACAGCCAGAAAGGATCGATGTACGTCTGATGATTTGCAGCGATGATTACCCCACCTTGCGCAGGCACGTTCTCAACGCCGTTGTACTCGATCTTCCAGAACATTCGGCTGAAAAAGCCGACGATGGGCCTGAGCGTTTCAAGCGCCCACTGCGGAAATATACCGGTAGCGGTGGTCGCGCCAGCGCCGTGCTTCTTAACAGGGTATGTTCCGTTGGTACTCAAACTGATCAAGCTCGCGATTGTTATCTTACAACGGCCATTCCTTATCGATGAACTCGATGTGAATCCTCGGCACCCCATCAACCCCCGTGCTTCGCGTTCGAATCGCGGCGTGTGCAGTGATTCCGTATTGTTCGCTAGTCAATCGAATGAAACGTCCCTGCGGAATCTCCAACGTCGTGAAAAGTGTGGCGCCACGGCTGCTGATGTTCTCAGTCACAGTTTGTTCAGTACCAATAACGGCGCCAGCCTCGTCGACTACTTCAACCTTCATATCGACGGCGATGTTATGTCGGGTATGAGCGCGCTGATCTTCTGCCGGGAGTGGCATAACTATACCATCACCAGACGCCAACGCCTGAAATCCGGTGGTCGAAACGTCGTAGCGCGTCCACGGTTCTTTCTCATAACTGTCCGGCGGACGTTTTCCAATGAAGGCAACTCCGACATCGAATGTTGTTACCTTGTTTGACGTTCGAGCCTTCATGTATCTGACGATGGCCCAGACTCGATACTGGTCCTCGACGTGATCGAACACGCGCAACTGCCGCGGCATCGGGATCGTCATGTACAGCAAGCGCCCCTTTTCAGTTGGACGTTTGATAGTGAAACCTGCTCCGAATGGGGTGACATTATTTAGCCTGGTTATCTCGGTCCAGGCAAAATCGGCTGACTCGCGACCCTGAATCCGCACCGGCAGGTGCAGGGCCAGTCGCTCACGAATTCGCTTCCAATCTCGCTCTTCATTCATGGGAGCAGACGACGGTCAGGTGCGCACGAAAAACGTCGGGAGTGCTTACACGAAAGCTATTGATTTTATTAGAGTTTCCGCCTATTTCGTGTTTGCCAAAGCCGGGCAAAAAGGCTAAAATACAGGCCACTTTGATTGCAATGCTTCACCCTGTTTTTTCTCCCCCAAAAACTGCCAACTCAAGCTCGGTATCTCTTGAACAGGGCCAAAACTGCGTGGCGGATTGTACTGGAAAGGCTAGTAGATGGAAACAACTTCTGAACGCAACCACATAAGCATCGAAGACGAGATGCGGCGCTCGTATCTCGATTACGCGATGTCGGTGATAATCGGCCGCGCTTTGCCCGACATTCGCGATGGCTTGAAGCCGGTCCACCGGCGCGTGCTGTGGGCCATGCACGAGCTCGGCAACACTTACAACAAGGCGTACAAGAAGAGCGCGCGCATCGTCGGCGATGTGATCGGTAAGTATCACCCGCACGGCGACATGCCCGTTTACGACACCATTGTGCGTTTGGCCCAGGACTTCTCGATGCGTTATCCGCTGATCGACGGTCAGGGGAACTTCGGATCGGTTGACGGCGACGCAGCAGCCGCGATGCGTTACACCGAGATACGCATGGCGCGTTTGGCGAACGAAGTTCTAGCCGATATTGAAAAAGAAACAGTCACATTCCAGCCGAACTATGACGAGTCATTGAGTGAACCGACCGTTTTACCAGCTCGTGTTCCCATCCTGCTGATCAATGGTTCTGACGGCATCGCAGTCGGAATGGCGACAAAGATTCCCCCTCACAATATCACTGAAATTGTAGATGCGACGTTGGCGTTGTTGAAGGATCCGGAGATCACGATCCCCGATCTCTGCAAGATCGTTACTGGTCCGGATTTTCCCACCGGCGGCTTTATCTACGGGCGCGAAGAGATCAGAAAGTCGTATGAAGAAGGCCGTGGTGTATTGCAGTTGCGCGCACGCGCGGGCATCGATCGCATCGGGCGCGGCGCGCAGGAACGCGACGCGATCGTGATCACTGAGATTCCGTTTCAGGTGAATAAAGCTCGACTGCTCGAGCGCATTGCCGAACTGATCAATGAGAAGAAGATCGATGGCATTTCCGATTTGCGTGACGAGTCAGATCGGACTGGAATGCGCATTGTGGTCGAGTTGAAGCGCGACGCGGTGCCGCAGGTCGTGCTGAACAAGCTTTACAAGTTGACTCCGATGCAGTCGTCGTTTGGTGTCATCAATCTCGCGATCGTCAACGGCCAGCCCCGCGTGATGAATATCAAGCAGATGCTCGAGGCGTTCATCGAGTTTCGCCGCGAGGTCGTCCGCAAGCGAACGGAGTACGAGCTGCGAAAGGCGAAAGCTCGCGCGCACATTCTCGAAGGTCTCACGAAGGCAATCGACGCGCTCGACTCCATCATCACGCTCATTCGCAATTCGCGTTCAGTTGACGAAGCGCGACAATGGTTGCAGGGACAGTTGAAGACGACGAGTGAGGTGGAGAAGTGGAAGGGTGTTCCTTCTGACATTCCGCTCAAGACTTACCTGAGCAAGTTGCAGAAAACGATGGATGGCCTTGCGTTCTCGGAGATCCAGGCGCAGGCGATTCTCGACCTGCAACTGCGACGGCTGTCCGCGCTCGAACGTCAAAAGATCACGGACGAATACGAGGGCGTCATCAAGCAGATCGCGGAGCTCGAAGAGATTCTTGGCAACGAGCGATCTTTGCGACGCGTGATCTCAAAAGAGCTTGAAGAGGTGAAGAAAGATTTCGGCGACGAACGCCGCACGGAGATCGTCGACGAAGGCGTCGAGCTTTCAATCGAAGACTTGATCGCCGATGAGGATGTCGCGATCACCGTTACGAACAGCGGCTATATCAAGCGTACGCCGATCACGACTTACTCGCGCCAGGGTCGCGGTGGGAAAGGTCGTTTCGGCGCAGCTGCGAAGAATGGCGACTTCGTCGAGCATCTGTTCATCGCGTCGACACATGCTTATCTGATGATCTTCACGGACGACGGCATGGTTTATAAGTTGAAAGTTCACGAGGTGCCTGATGCTGCTGCTTCGGCGCGCGGCAAGGCCGTGGTGAATCTCATCAACATTCCTTCGGATCGCAGGCTCGCGGGCGTTGTTCCGGTGCGCGAATTTGCCGAAGGGCGTTACGTGTTGATGGTCACGCGCAAAGGTGTGATCAAGAAAACATCGCTCGCCGACTTCCAGAACATTCGCACGAACGGCATCATCGCGATCAACGTCGACGAGGGCGATCGGTTGCTGGACGTGGTCCTGACTGACGGTACAAAACGTATCTTCATCGCGACGCACAATGGACTCGCGATTCGCTTTGACGAGAAGAACGTCCGTCCGATGGGTCGCGCAACGCGTGGTGTGCGTGGAATCGATCTTCGTAAGGACGATTTCGTCGTGTCTGTGTGCCCGGTGTCGGCCGAAGACAGTGAGCGGATGTTGTCCGTATCTGAGCAGGGCTACGGGAAGCAGACGCCGATCACGACCTATCGTTTGCAATCGCGCGGTGGCAAAGGCGTCATCAACATGAAGACGACTGAAAAGACCGGCAAAGTGGTTGCTGTGTTTCCGGTCGAAGACGAAGCGGAGATCATGATCATTACCCAGCAGGGTAAGCTCATCCGCCTCGAAGCCGCTGATATCCGCAAGACGGGTCGCAGCGCCCAGGGTGTGCGACTAATCAAAACCGACGCCGGCGACAAAGTCACCAGCGCCTCACTTGTCGAAGCCGCCGCTGAAGAGGAGACACAAGAAGTCACAGAATAAGTTAGCCACAAAAGGCACAAAAGTGATTGATTAGCAGAGGCGCTCAATTTCTCCACGAGAATTTAGGCGCCTCTACTTCTTAAGTTCCTTTTGTGTTTTTGTGCCTTTTGTGGCTAAGCTGATTCTGTGCCGGTTTGTGGCGTGATCCACTCTTCCCCATCTGCGTAGACTTCCTTCTTCCAAATAGGCACCGTGCGTTTCAACTCACGGATGGCCCACTCACAGGCTTGAAACGCGGCCTGGCGGTGGGGAGCGCTGACGGCGATCACGACACTCGTCTCACCGATATCCAACCGCCCTGTGCGATGCGCAATCCCGATGTGCGCGATCTCGAATTGCTTGTGCGCCTCAACACCGAGGCGTTGCATTTCAGTCAACGCCATCGAATCATACGCTTCGTAAACCAGGTACAGCGTTCGTTTCCCTTTGGTCCATTCGCGCGCGTAACCATCAAGCGTCACTGTCGCGCCGCACTCCGGAAGCACAACGCGTCTCGCAACCTGGCCCACATCGATCGGTTCCGTGGTTAATTCGAAAAAATCGTGGCTCCCTCCACCACTCACCGGCGGAAACACCGCCAGCTCATCATTCTGTTCGAGGGAAGTATCCTGCGTGGCGTATTCCTGATTCACGGCAAACAAGAGCGAACGTCCAAAACGTTCGAGACCTCCAAACTCTTCAACCAGACTTCGAAAAGCGCTCCCAACCGTCGCCGGCGCATCGAGCAAGATCTCCACCTGGCTCGACCCAACTGCATCACGCGCGGCGCCAAAGAACAGAACACTAACCTTCACCTGCTCGCGCGTGGTCATTCGATATTAACCCTTTTGCCGCTGTGCCCGTTGCCCTTGGCGAGTTCGTGAATGCGTGCGCGCTCTTCGTAACCCTTCACCGCGATCACCAACATGGCTCGCAGCCGTTCCAGCCGTTCCGACGTTAAACGCAGCTCAAGCAGTTCCTGTTTGATCTCCGCGTCGATCTCCATCGCCGCAGCAACAAGAAACGACAGGCGCTGCGGTTCGGTGTCAGAAATGTCAGGCAATGCTGCACGCTCGTCGTTGATGGTTCGCACTGCTTGCGCGATGCGCGTGAATGTATCGGCAACTTCTTTTGCCGGACCAGACAGCAACGACTCATCTTCTTCGTCGTCTTCAAAGAAATTGACTTGCGCCACGAGGTACGGATCGCCGCGATCGACGTACGACTCGATACGATATCTGATCACTCCGAGCGTCAATATGTTCGAACGCCCGTCGGGCAGCGTCTGCGTTTCCGTAACTTCAGCCACACATCCGACACTGCCTGCGGGCGGCACCTCATTCGTGGAAAGCGTGGAATCGAAGTAAGCAAGTCCAAAAAGATTATTGGACACACGAATGTCGAGGAGCATCTGGCGATAACGCGGCTCGAAGATGTGGAGCGGGAGCGGTACGCCGGGGAATAGGACCACCGGCAACGGAAAGAGAGGTAGATCTGACACTCCACGAACTTTATCAGTTGCTTCACTCACGTGAGGATTATGGCAGAGCGGTTTGTAAATGTCAGTTTGGACAAATGACTGGACAAAAAGATCGGCCCCCGCGTCGTGTTAGGGCAACGTCAGCGGGGGCCTTCGAGCACACCGTTCGATGAAGAGGGTTTCATCTCCGGTGTCTTACGGACGCCGAAGGGAGCGGCGTCCGGATCTTTCAAAGAATGTGAGCGAACAGCTCCAACCTATGCACGGGGGTCAACTTGCAAATACTTGCAAGCATGTCTTCGAGTTCGAAGGGTTTGGCGAAAAATCCGTCAGCCCCGGCGGCGAAGCACGCTTTGCGCACCTCCGCGTCGGTGTTCGAACTCATGATCAAAACTCTCGACTGCGGCAGATGGCCCTTGATGTATTCCAGCAACCGGAGGCCACTGGACGGGGAGGTTTTGTCCGGGGGCATCTGTAAATCCAATATGGATATATCGGGCTTATAGAACGTCGCGCGTCGAATGGCGGTCTGCATGTCGTTTGCGGTTACCACGTCATACTCGTCACACAGCGTCCAGTAAAGCTGCTGCGTGATCTGGGAGTCGTCATCGACGATCAGAATCCTGGGCTTCATTACGTGAGCTTCCCTGCCTTCCTGGCCGCTGCGTTGTGCAAGGCTTGTACCGCGAGGGTGATTGATCTACGGAAGCGGGAAACAAAGCAGATTTAGTGACTTGCAATGAGTCTTACGTGTCGACGGATGGAAACAGATAGCCGGTGAGAGTGAACAATTGTGAACACACACACAAAAGACACAAATCGTTCTAGTGAGGTGGCTTAATTGGTTTGGGCGGCGGAGGTGGCTCGTCCTCTTCGCCGACTTCGTCGGCGACTTTCAACTCCGCGCCATATTTCTGATATCCACGGAAACGAACATCATTGCGACTCTGAAGCACAAACTTCGGATTCACAGTCGTCAAAAGTATCTCAGAATGAGTCGGTAACAAGTATTTTCGTTCGTTGATAAGCACCCAGTCGTAGTCGATCAAACTGCTCGCGGCTGTGATCGGAAAGTCAGGCGGAATCTCTGTTGCGATCTGTTCGAAACGCACCACGCGATCCAACTCGCGATCGATCCAGAGGCGGCCGCGCGAACCAACAACAGCGCGCGCGCCAGTATCAGCGAGGCTCAAAGTCAGTTGTGAGAAGTCTCTCTTAACTATGTATTCGTAGATAACAGTTCTTTTACTCTTGATAACGTCAGTATCGACCATCCGAAATTCGGTTTTCGTTTCAGGCTTGAAGATATCGGCGAGCGCGGAGATGTATTCAACGCCACTTGACGATGCGCCCTTCGGCGCGTACTTGCTGTAATCGCGCGACGTCTGCACTTCGGGACCGGAGGGCATCCCATTGACTGAAAGAACCTTGTATTCCTCGCCGACGTTCGCGCGGTAACCGACTGCGACAGTCAGATTGTCCTGCGGAATCCAATTCGCGGTAGTGCCGTATGCGACGGATCTTCTGATGAGCTGCTTGACTATGAAATCAGGCATCGCGTTCGCCGCAGCAAGCGTGACGTTGCGCGTGCGTTCGAGAAGTTCGTTGCCTTCGTTTTCGGATGGAAGCGCGGAAGCCGTTGGGTTTACACGACGTCGCTCGGCTTCTTCAAGGGTGCGACGGAGTAATGCATCGTTGCCGCTCTTTGTTGCCACGACCGATCGCATTCCGTCAGTCAATGGAAAGCCGATGCCACGCTTGCGGATCTCCTCGATGATCTCGTCGCGCATTTCCGGCTTGCGTGGTAGTTGGTAGAGCAGCGAGACGATCTCTTTACTGGTGAGTGGTTTAAGTTCCTGCGCGGACAGAGGTACGCACGAAAACAAAACTATGAGCGCAAGGGAAAGCTTAGTAATGCGGAGCATGCTTGTTCCGATGGAGTTTGATTCCTCGCGGTTGCCCGGAACCAAGCGCGGTAGCGCCGGGTCAATCTCATTCTAGCGCGCCGTTGGACGAAGATCGACCCGGCGCTACCGCGCTCGGTTCTGTTAGTTTTTCGATGGCCTGCTGGAGGATCTCTGCGCAATGCTCGAGTTCATCGACAGGCACAAATTCTCCGGTGCGATGCGCTTCTCGAATATCTCCCGGACCGATCACCACCGCTTCGCTGCCAAGCACCATCATCTGCGCTGCTTCGGTGCCGAATGCGACCGTGCCCGAATCAATTCCGGTAAGTTTCTCCATTAATTTGATTAGAGGTGATTCAGGCGGAGTCTCGAACCCTGAATCGGCGCGGTTCGCATCGACCTCACATTCAAAGGCCGGATCACGATGCGTCTCTTCCTGAATTGCAGTTCGGAACAGATTGAGCAGATACCCGGACGACTGTGTTGGAATCGGTCGCCATTCAAGCGTGAACCGGCATTCACCGGCGAGAACGTTCTTCGCAGAGCCACCGTGGATCAAACCGATGTTAAGCGTCGTGTACGGCGGATCGAAAGCGTCGTGCTGATCTTCCTGGACTTGCGCTGCGATTGATTCGAGCCGGTTGATGAGCCGCGCGGCGCGAAAAACCGCGGACGCGCCGAGCGCTGGATAAGCGCTGTGAGCTTCGCGTCCTTTCACAATTACTTCGGCAAGTGAATAACCCTTGCCGGCGCGAATCGGTTTGAGCGAAGTTGGCTCGCCCACGATGCTGTAGCGCGCGCGCAATGGTTTCGCCTCAGCCAACCTCTTTGCGCCACGCAGTCCGATCTCTTCATCCGCCGTGAATATCAGCGCCAGCGGCTTTCTCAATTTTGACAAGTCGATCGTTTCGACTGCGGTGAGTGCGGCCGCGATAAACCCTTTCGTGTCGCACGAGCCGCGCCCGTAAAGTTTTCCATCGCGTTCAGTGAGGTTGGTAGCTTCGACCCAATTCGGATCGTACGGAACAGTATCGCTGTGGCCCACGAGCGCAAGCTCGACTTCACTGGCATCGGCGGTCAGTGCAATCAAATTGATCTTGTCGATCCCGAGTTCGTCCTTGTATGGGTAGCGTCGTGTAACTAAGTTCATCGCCCGGCAGCGACGTTCGAGATAGTCGACGATCTCGGCGTTCGATCGCGAGGAAACCGAATTGATCTTAACGAGGTCGGCCAGTGTTGTTTTAATCTGTGTCATCTGTGTACGAAGTCTTTGATAATCGCTTCTTGATCTCGGTGTCTACCGTTTTCGATAACTCGCTTTCCCGCAACGACAACATCGCGCACTGCCGCGCGTGAAAGCGAGAACACGATGTTTGGCAGCAGATCATCTATAGACGAGCCTGCGATTGAAGGATCGTCGAGATCTACCGTGAAAAAATCCGCCGGCGCTCCGGGTTCGAGCTTTCCGCCAGAGAAGCCAATACTCTTCGCGCCATTAACTGTTGCGCACTCAAACAGCCGGCGTGCTAATGCCGAACTGCTCGCGTCATCAGCGGGTGCGAGCACGTTTCGCGCTGTCTTTTGCAACCGAAGGTGATATTCGAGTTCGCGCGCGTCTTCGAGCAGATCGATTTGAATCTGGCTGTCAGTTCCGAGTGATACCGGCACGCCCGCATTGAAATAAGCATCGACAGGCACGACGCCGTCGCCGAGATTGCGCTCGGTTGTCGGACATGCGCAGACCATGGCTTCGTCGCGCGCGATCGCCGCGATCGCTTTCGGCGTCACATGAATCGCATGCACCGCGGTGAAGTGTTTGCTGAGCAGCCCCTCTGTTTCAAGCAGCGCTACGGGTGAGCGACCGTACTCTTCAATGCAAGCACTAACTTCCGCCGGTTGCTCAGCAACGTGCATGTGCACCGGGAATCCGTGTTCGTTCGCAAAGCCTACGATCTGCTTCAGGTAATCAAGCGGCACCGCCCGAACACTGTGCGGCGCGACACCCACCCAGGCCATCCCGTCGTCAGGCTCGGGTGTGTTGAGTAAGTCTTCAAGATTCTTCAAATAAGTTTCCGCTGAGTCTTCAATTAAACGAATCTGAAGCGGGTTTGCTTCGGTTTCATAGCCGGCTCGCGCGTAAGCCACACGCAGCAACGCGATGCGAATGCCGACATCGCGTGCGGCGCGAATTACCGTTCGTGCAAGTAAGTTTGGATCCAGGTAAGCCGAGCCATCGGGCGCGCGATGAATGTAATGAAACTCGCCAACAGCGGTGATTCCCGTCAGCGCCATCTCGAGAAACGCCATACGCGAGACGGCGTAGATGTCCTCCGGTTGAAGCCGGTTCGCGGCGGCGTACATCTGCTCGCGCCACGTCCAAAAACTGTCGCTCGTATTTTGAGAACGATGTTCCGTGCGCCCGCGAATAGAACGTTGGAATGCATGCGAGTGCGCGTTCACCAAACCCGGCAACAACGCGCGACCTTTCAAACGAATCGCATCAGGCGCCTTGTTGCTCTCGACGATCTGAACGATGTTGCCGGAGCTGTCACACAAAATCGCACAATCAGACACAAAGCGACCATCCACATAGATCAGATCAGGCACCCACGCTTGATCCGTGTAATCTGTGTAATCTGTGGACACTAAACCTTCACCGCCAGAACTTCGCGTGCCGCTGTTCTATCGCCCGTGCAACTGATCCGTCTTGGCCCATCAAGATACGTCAACTCAAATCCATGACTCTCATACAACTCAACAACCCGCGGCGTCGCCTGATTTGAAATCACTACTGGCCCACGATGTCGCGCCAGCAGTCTCGCGGTGCGCACCTGGTCGTCCCACGAAAACCCACCCGCGCTGTACGTCGTGAACTCTACATCATACGGCGGATCGGCGTAGACGAAATCCTCCGGCTCGATTTCCAACTTCTCAATATCCTGATTACTAAACTTCCATCGCTTGAACACCTTCGCATACTCACGAAAATCGCTCGCGTAGTTGATCGTCGTGTAAGTACCAAACGGAACGTTGAAATCGCCGCCCTTGTTGAACCGGCAAAGACCATTGAAGCACGTGCGATTGAGATAGTAGAACAACTGCGCGCCTTCGCCTGTGTGCGCCTTGCCGCGCCGGATGAGTTGATTGAACCGCTCTCGATGCTGGTAGAACAGTTCTGCATCATTGCGCATCTCGATACGCATCTCGAAGCCATTCTGCAATTGACGATAGAAGTTAATCAGGTGCGGGTTTATGTCGTTCAATAGCGCTTGCTGAGGTTGCAATCCGAGCGCAACCGCCAGACCTCCGCAAAACGGCTCGACGTATCGCCTTTGCGAGTTCAGTTCCCAGATTGGCTTTAAGTGAGGCACCAGCCAGCGCTTGCCTCCCGCCCATTTCAACGGCGGCTTAAACATTGCGCGTAACTCTCCGAAGAAGAGAGGTCCCGTACGCTTTGGATAAACGGAGGGGGCGGAAGGCGTAGTAGAGCGAGTGGAGCGAAGCCGGTAGTGAGAGAGCTTGCCAGTCGGGCACGGTGGGAACGAAGATCGCGCGCAGCGCGGAGATTAGTGCGTCGCGTTTGCGGTCCATGATGCGAAGGTTGTAGAGGTTGGTTTCGGTCGAATCGGCGGCGCCGTAAGTTGTGAAGATCTGTTCGCGAATTTTCTCGGCCATGCGATAAATCGCTCCGTCTGGATCGAGCGCTTCAAAGACGTCAACTGGGATCTCCGTATCGGAAAATTTTTCGACGAGTCGCAGGCCGAGGCCTAATATGCGAGTCGCGCGAGCACTCGAGGCGCGATCGAGAAGAACCGGCCAGTCTATCTCCGGCGACGAGCGCAAAGTTTCCGCGAGGGCAGTGATCCACTCCAAACGCCGCCAGAGGTGCTTGGCGCCGTGCATCGACTGGTAAAGCACCGAATCCTCGATGCCGAAAGTCGCGACGGCCGTTCCTGCGAGACTCACTCGTCGCAGCCGCGACATCACTTCATCTACTTCAACCCTGAACACAAAACTGCGCGGCGCAAGGTTCCAGTGAAGATCGACTACGGTGAACCAGTCGTCGCGCATGAACTGAATCTCGCAGTTATTGTTGAGGTGAGAAGCCAACTGGGCCGCCGTTAGCTGCGGATACATCGCGTAACCGAGCGATTCGAGTAACGATCGAGCGCGATCGAAATGTTGGCGGTTAATCAATAGATCGATATCGCCTGCCTGGCGCAGAGAGAGCTCGCCGTAAGCCATCTCTGCGAGTAGTGGTCCTTTAAAGAGGGCGACAGGAATTCCCTGTTCGTTGAATAGCTTGTAGACGCGTAGCTGTTTGCCGATCAGGTGCAGCACACTCTGCGAATTCGCGACTGACTCCCGTTTCAACCGTGAGAGAAAGTGACCGGGGATGAGGTCGGCGGCGGCGCCACCACTGAGGTGCTTGTGTAGGAGTGGGAGAAGTCCGTGTGCTTGAGCGGTTGCGAAGAGGTAGTCGAAATCGAGTTGTTTGCCGAGAAGTTGCCGTAGTTCCGCACGCCGGCCGGCATTAAGCTCGCGGTGCGCGATGCAAAGAATTAACTCGTCTCTGTGTCTCTGTGTCTCTGTGGTGAAATCATTTTCCCACCACAGAGACACCGAGACACAAAGGCTGAACTTGCCGCGACCACGACTCAGCATACAGGCCGCGTTGCTCAACTAACGAGTGATGACTGCCTGACTCGACGATGCGTCCGCGATCCATCACGTGTATCACGTCCGCGTGCATCGCAGTTGTGAACCTGTGCGTGATGATGATCGACGTGCGGCCGCGCGCGAGTTCGCGGAATCTTTCGAGCCAGTCGGCTTCAGCCCACGGATCGAGCGCGCTCGTTGGCTCGTCGAGAATGATGATTGGCGCGCGTCGCAGAAAAGCCCGCGCGAGTGCGATACGTTGCCACTCACCAACACTCAATTCGGTGCCGCCCGCAAACCAACGTCCCAGCAGTGTCTGCTCTTTCTCCGGAAGACGCGATACCACACTTTCTGCTCCGGCAGCTCTGATGGCTGTTTGAATTTCAGCTTCAGATCGATCGAGGTTTAGATCGCCGTACATAACGTTCTCGCGCACAGTTGTGTTGTAGTGAACCGGCTGTTGGAACAGCACGGTGATCAACCGGCGCAGATCGTCCACCGGGAAATCTTTCAAATCGCGGTTATCAATTGAGATTTTTCCGGCGTCGGGATCGTAGAAACGACAGAGTAGCTTGAGGAGCGTGCTTTTGCCGGCGCCGTTTGGACCGACGATCGCGACGATCTTTCCGGCCGGGATTGTCATCGTGAAATCGTCGAGAGCTTTACCGCTGGCGTTGGGGTATGTGAAGGAGACTGCGTTTGAAATCAATGCTCGCTTTGAGGTCGGCGACGGGTGGCCACGGAGGGCCACCCCCACGAAATGATTTTCGGTTGGAGGGAGAGGAATTCGAAGAGGTTGCCGAGGAAGAGGCTGTTGCCGTAGAGCTGGCCGGCGTTCTCGAGCAACGTGCGCATCAGTCCCTGGCCTTGATTGAATGCGGCGTAAATCAGTGCCAGCTCTCCGAGAGTCACGAGGCCTTGCAAAGCCTTCCACACCATCCACCCGAGCGCACCGCCGATAATGACGAGAGCAACCAGACTCGCTCCGAGTTCAGCGATGCTTTGCCGGCGCGTTAACTGCAATCGTTCACCGCGCAAACGTTGTCGCAGCGATGTGTAGTTCGACTGAAAGTGTTTACCCAGCCCGAAGAGACGGAGCTCAGCAGCGGCTTCGGCAGTGGTCATTATCCAATCGTAGTACCATGCGCGCCGTTCATCGCCGGTGGTTCGTTGTCGCCACTGATATTCAGCGAGCGCATAGTGTACGACCACATAAAAAGCCGGCAGCGTGCTAAGCATCAGCGCCAGCGCTAGCCATGGTCCAAGTGGAATCAGGATCGCCCCCATCGCAAGAAGCGTGATGCTGCTTTGTAGCAATGCACCGAGGTTTCCAAGCAATGCTACCGGACGATACCAGGCTTCGGAGCGTGCGCGATGAAGGTGATCGTAGAAATCAGCGAGTTCGTAGAAGGCGAGATCGGCGGTAACTGACTTCTCGTGAATAAGCGACGTGATGTGGTCCTGCAACAACTCGGCTTGAACGGTACGCACCCAGTTGATGCCACCACGAACAACTTCCATCAGCAGCAGGATGCCGCCCAGCAGCAACAGCAATACGAGAACAGGTCGCACTACCGGCCACGAACTGCCGTTTCGCACCGCGACCACAACACCGTCGACGATGAGTTTGGTTAGATAGACAACGGCGGCAGGCAGAAGTCCCTGGACGATCAGCAGAACTACCCACGCAATGGTCCATGGCCGCGCCACTTCCCACACGAGCTTGAGCGCGCGCGGCAGGTAAGGCAGTTGGGCCAATGCCTTGCGGAGTTTTGTTGACAGGATTTCAGGATTAGACAAGATTTACAAGATTCTCTGATTCTTTAGTTGCTGCAAGTGACAGCGGAACGCCGAAAAACGTCGACTGTTTGAAACTGGTTTTCGGGAAATCGGTGTCCCAGCGCCACACATAATCATCGACAACCATCTTTGCCTCGAGCCGTAATTTAATTCGATCGTTCTCCATCACCTCAACCGGCTGCGAAAAAGGAAAGAACCCGTTGCCATAGATCAATTCCGGCGCGCTCGGATGATTCGAAAAGCCAATGCCATCGACGAGATCTGAATCGAACCATACAGCAACGCCGTGCGCCGTGCCCTTTCGCGCTGCACGCCACGAAATCTCAGCCTCCACGTCAGGACTATCAACTTCGCGGTAATCGATCGTGCTCCAACAAACGGGCTCCACCAGAAACTGCTCAGGTTGTATGCGTGTCTTTCGCCAGGTGTTTGTGATCAACCGTGTTCCTGACGATAGATCCAAGTCGAATCTATTGTTCTCCCAGGGCGCAATGAGTTCGTCATATCGATCACCTGCTTCGACAACTGCCGCCCATAAAATATCGCGACGAGGAATGAGCGTGCCGCGAGGCGCTAAAAGCCTTTTGCGTGCATCAATCATCGACGGGATGTGTTGTTGAAACCACGGCAGCACACCGCGCAGATCAGAAACGATGATGGTCGCCGGTTCATCCAGCGTGATCTCAGTCGACAACTTTTCGAAGAACTGAATTCGATCTGCAAAACCATTTGCGACCGCAGCTTCGCGCGCGAGTCCAATCACGTGATTCGGTTCGACGGCGTAAACCCGTCGTGCGCCAAGTTTGCACGCGAGGAGGGCAAACACACCTGGGCCACAGCCGAGATCCATCACCACCGAGTCGGGTTTCACTGTCTGCCGAAGCGCTGCCGCGTACGCATCCATGCGCGGCCCATCGGCAATCATCCGGCCATAGAAGTGAAGGCTATACATGGAATAAAAGGCAACAGAACCGAGCGCGGTAGCGCCGGGTAGATCACGTTGCCTGAGCGCTCAATTGAAAGATTGACCCGGCGCTACCGCGCTCGGTTCTGTAGTCGCCAAGGATGCTTGTCGCACAGTTCCGGAATCCGTGCCGGATCTGAATGCGGTGTCACTCGTCGCAAAGGAACGTTGTTCAAAACGCGAGTCAACAGTTCAAACTCACGCGCGCGCATTTGTTTGTCCATCAACTTCGTTGCGTAAGTATTCGCCACCAGCGACATCAGCGCTTCTGCACGATCGAGTGATTCAATAAAAGGCGCGCGAGGATCGTTGCGACGCTCACTCAGCAGATAGATCGCTGCTCAGCGGCAACGATTGCTGCTGAAATTGTTCAGGTCGCTCGGTGAGATCGAGGTAACACTTGTCCCAGTTTGGAGTGAGCCTCGGCAGGTGAGACTCCGTTCCATAGAGAGCCTTCACAGACGCAGGCCACAAACGAATGCACGGGTACGCAGGCCGGACCAGAAAATGATCCCCTCGATCGTCGAGCGTCACGACGTCTTCCGCGAGAATGCCGAATCCTCGTTGAGAGAAAGCAGCTGCTGTTGTCGATTTACCAGAACCTGCCGGTCCCAGCAGTGCTATCGCATCTGATACCGATCGCGATTGCGCTTGCGTGTAAACAAACCATGCCGCGCAGCAACATGAGAAACCCATGATTGGACCAAGCAGGTAGGTAGTCGCGTCTTCAAGAGTCAGCGGCCCAGGCCATTCAGCCCAAATCTCAGTCCCAGCATCGATCCACTACAAACTCCGTCCGATCGGCATAACAGAACTTGTAATACTTGCCGTCGAGCAATCGGAAAACACGCAAGACCGGGCTACCACATTCGTCTGTGTAATCTGCGACGTATGAGGTTTCGACTTGCGCTTCAGCTCGCTTCGTGAAGCCATGCGGGAAGCGAGCCGAAAATTATGCAAACATCTCCGAGGCTGCTATCGGCGAGGAAGGAACTCCGGGGATATTGGTCTATTTGCGACCACTCCAAGGCCATAGATCGAGCAACGGTAAGGCATTAATTGAGGCGTATTGCAGTCACTGCCGATGGATTGCTCAGTTACGCCAGTCTTAGGGCCAGCCGCAGCGCCGCCGCCACCGTCGAGATTACCTTTTGGACCGGCGTTTCGAGTGATTTCGCGAATGTTTCCGTAAACGATTACTTCCGGCTTGTGATATGGCTTCCTGGTTTCCTGTTCGTTCCCTGTCCGTCGGTTTCTGGTTTACGTTCCATGCGGTTCATCTCCATTGTTAATGCAGTCTAGGCAAATGAGGTCCGGTACGATTCGTTTCTGTTCACCTGGTTTTCCGTCGCGTCGTCGATCGATTGGCTGGGAGTTCGTGAGCCAATAGTTCAACGCGAATACACGGAGGCTGGCCCAGAGGCCGTCGGGAGTTAATTCATCAGCTATCGATCGCCGCTGATTCAGATTAACAAAAACCCTGAGCTGCGGATTGACCTCAAAACTGTCGAGCCATCTTACACTACCGTTGCGTGTTAATTGAAGAGCGGGATCGCCGGCAAGCGGAGTTTTTGGACGATTTAGTACGCCGGCTGGTAGTCGATCTTTCATCGCGACTCTGAGGATGTGCTTGTTTACGCACCACGGCGATGCGGGAATCGCGAGTAGATACTCAACCAGACGCACGTCGATGAACGGATGGCGAACTTCTAAATTCAATTTTGTCGCGCCCGGATCGTAGCCTTCGAAGAGCGGCGCCCAAACTTTCGAGTTCAACGCCCGTACTGCCGACGGTCGTCTTTCGCACAGGATTGACAGGATTGAAGAAAGATTGTTTTAAGCGATCGTGCAGATCGGTTCTCTTGGCGAAAGATTCATCGATCCACTCAGGAAGCGTAGGGTTCGGTGGGCGCTTACCGAGCATGCGCCTGAGCATTGTCCTGACTTTCAAACGCGATTGTTTTGGCTCGTGCATAAATGTATCGCCGTCGTAGCCCGTAAGCGCAACGCGACTGTGAGCCGCGCAAAGTCGTAAGAGATTGTGAAATTGAGCCGTGAGTGGAGACAGGAGGAACGGCTCCGGTTGGTCCATGTCGCCTGCAACCTGCTCGTCGAAAAGTGAATACCGATCCGCCGTGACATAACTGATTGGAATTCCGAGATGATTCGCCGCGGCTGTCGAGTAGTGACGTTCCTGATCGGGGATCAAATCGTCGTAAACAACTGAGCACGCACGAACATCAACGCCTAACTCACATGCGACTGCTGCCAGGCTCGTCGAATCCAGTCCACCGCTCATCGACACTGCGACGCGATCTATACGCAGTCGATCACGGACCGCTTGGAGAAATAGTTCTATAAAACGCTCCACGTATGCTTCACGATCACGGAAACGCACTTCTTTCGACGTGTCGGGAGTCCAGTAACGCCGCGTGGTAATCGAGCCGTTCTCGAACGTGAGGCTGTGCGCGGGCGGCAGACGTTGAATGTCGCGAAACGTTGTAGTAGACAGATCCTGGTTCAAGCCAAAAACCAGGTAGTCTCCGATTGCCGTTTCGTTGAGGGCATCTGACACGCGCGGGTCCGCGCGTAACTCATTCAACTTCGTGCTCCACAGAAAATCGTTCCCGACGTGCGTGAAGAAAAATGGTTTTACGCCGAAGTGATCGCGAGCGCAGAAGAGTCGTCGTGAGCGATTGTCTGTGATTACGAAAGCGAAGTCGCCGATCAGGTGTTTGACGCAGTCGTCACCCCATGTTTCATAAGCGAGGAGGATCAGTTCTGAGTCGTCCTGGGTTCGTGGAGGGCGCGGCAGTTTGGCGATTAGATCTTCACGTCCATCGATGCGAGCGTTGGCAGTGATCGAAAGCTGAGACACGGATTTTCACGGGTTGGTACTGATTTTTATGAGTCCCTGATGCTACGAGTTCCTCGACGAGTTCGAGGAGATCCTGGCGCAGCACCTGGGCATCGACATCGTATTCGTTGACGAGTGTTTCGTAGGCGGCTTCGATCGATTCGGAAGTAGTTAGCACTGTCAGGATTCGCGTGCCGACGTCGTCGAGACCGTAGTAACGTTCACTATCCAGATTCAGAATTACCGACTCCTCCTGAAGCTTGGAGATCAGAACGCCGTCAGGTATCTTCACTCGATCCGAAAACGAAATGGACATGGCCGGGCATTCTAGCATGCTCACGGAGCGCGGGATATCAACAGAACCGAGCGCGGTAGCGCCGGGTCGAATATCAGCCAATGCAAGAGTCAAAATCAGCAATGCGAGCACTGACGAAGCCTCTCGCTTTTTTACTCGCAAGTTCGTTGGCAGTTTCGGCGCAAACCCCTCAACCCGATCTCAGCAAAGAACCAACTCTCTACGTCGTCGCTTATTCGCATCTCGACACGCAGTGGCGCTGGGAATACCCGCGCTCGATCAACGACTACATCCCGAAGACGCTGCACGACAACTTCGCGTTGCTCGACAAGTATCCGAATTACCTCTTCAACTTCGGCGGCGCTAATCGTTATCGCATGATGAAAGAATACTGGCCGGCCGATTACGCGCGCTTGAAGCAGTATGTCGCCGCGGGACGCTGGTTTCCCGCCGGGTCGTCGATGGAAGAGGGCGACGTTAACGTTCCCTCAGCGGAGTCGATCTTTCGGCAAATACTTTACGGCAATGAGTTTTTTCGTCGTGAGTTTGGGAAGGCAAGCGCCGAGTACATGTTGCCTGACAGTTTTGGATTTCCCGCGTCACTGCCGAGCATCCTCGCGCACGCAGGCTTGAAAGGATTCTCAACGCAGAAACTAACGTGGAACTCTGCCGCGCGCGTGGGTGGCAGAGGCTCGATTCAAGAGACTCCGCGCGGAATTCCATTCAACGTCGGCTACTGGGTTGGACCAGACGGTCGCGGCGTCATTGCGGCCTTGAATCCCGGCAGCTATGGCGGGCAGATTAGAGAAGACATCAGCAAAAGCCCGATCGTCACAAATCCAAACGCGCGCAACAATCCGGTCGATTGGCCGCGAAGAGTGGAACGAAACGGGAAAGTCAGTGGAGTGTTTACTGACTATCACTACTACGGCACGGGCGACACCGGGGGCTCACCACGCGAAGACTCGGTGCGCATGATGGAAGCGATCGTGACGAGAAACGCGTCGCTGATGCCTTCGGGGGTGTCGAGTGTTGGTGATGGACCGTTGAAGGTTGTGCCGGCGACAGCGGAGCAAATGTTTCTCAATATTCGTCCCGATCAGATCAAAGGCCTACCGGGTTATGAAGGTGACTTGCTGCTCACGGATCACTCCGCCGGTTCACTCACTTCGCAGAGTTATCAGAAACGATGGAATCGCATGAACGAGTTGCTCGCCGACGCTGCTGAGAAAGCTTCCGTCGGCGCGGCGTGGTTGGGCAGTCGCGCGTACCCGCAGGACCGATTGAACAACGCATGGACGCTCGTCATGGGAGGCCAGTTTCACGACATTCTGCCGGGCACGTCCACGCCGAAAGCATTTCAGTTTTCCTGGAACGACGACGTGATAGCGATGAATCAGTTTGCGAGCGTGCTCACGAGCGCGACTGAAGGCATCGCCTCGGGCTTGAATACGCAGACAGTTGGGCAGCCCATCATTGTCTACAATCCACTGAACATTGCTCGCGAAGATGTTGTTGAAGCGACGGTGCCTTTTACTGACGACTTCACGAAGAAAAGACTTTTTGTAGTTGGTCCAGATGGACGTGCTGTTCCGTCGCAAGTACTTGGCACTGATGGCGCTGCGACTAAAATCTTGTTTCTCGCAAAAGCGCCTTCGGTTGGTTACGCCGTCTACGATGTTCGGTCTCATCGGAAGCCAGAAAATATAACAAGTCAGGAAGGCGGGCTTGCCCCCGCTTTGGCCCAACGGCGGGGGCAAGCCTCCCTTCCTGACCTGCGAGTTAACCAGTCGTTGCTGGAGAATCATCGGTACCGCATAACACTGAACTCGGATGGCGATGTTTCGAACATCTTTGATAAGCAACTCAATCGCGAACTGCTCGATGCGCCGATGCGGCTTGCGATCAAGAGCGACACGCCCGCGCAGTGGCCGGCATGGAACATGGATTGGGTCGATCAGCAGAAACCGCCACGCGCGCACGTCGGCGGGCCGGCGAAGATTCGGGTGGTTGAAAATGGACCAGCGCGTGTTGCGATCGAGGTGGTGCGTGAAACTGAAGGTTCCGAGTTTAGGCAGACGGTGCGATTATCGAACGGCGATGCGGGTAATCGGGTTGAATTTGGGAACGTCATCGAATGGAAAACCAGCAACGCGAATCTGAAGGCGACATTTCCGCTCGCGGCAGCAAATCCGAATGCGACTTACAACCTGGACATCGGCAGCGTAGAGCGTGGTAACAACGACGAGCGGAAGTTTGAAGTGCCGTCGCATCAGTGGTTCGATCTAACAGATCGAAGCGGAGCATTTGGCGTCACGATACTTTCGGATTCCAAGTACGGTTCTGACAAGCCTGATGACAAGACACTTCGTTTGACGCTGCTTCGCACGCCAGGAATTGGACCACGCGCAGGTTATGCTGATCAGTCGACACAGGATTTGGGACGGCATGAGTTTGTTTACGGTCTTGCGGCACATCGGGGTGACTGGCGTCGGGAGCAGACCGATTGGCAGGCGCACCGTCTCAATCAACCGCTGATCGCTTTTCAAAGCTCGAAACATCCGGGACGTTTGGGAAAGACGTTTTCAATTTTGCGTGTCAACAACGATCGCGTGCGGGTGCTTGCGTTGAAGAAGGCAGAAAGCAGCGACGAGGTGATCGTTCGAATCGTCGAGCTTGATGGACGATCGGCGCCCGACGTGCGGATCAGGTTTGCGGCGCCGGTTGTCGCGGCGCGTGAAGTAAATGGCCAGGAGCAGCCGGTGGGCCGTGCGTCAATTATGAATGGTCAACTCGTAACCAGTCTTGGTCGTTTTCAGCCGCGCACGTTTGCGGTGAAGCTGGCGCCACCGGCCATCAGACTTGCCGCGCCTCGAACGCATTCTTTTCCGTTGCCCTACGATCTAGCGGTTGCAAACCGTGATGGTGAGAGATTGAAGCACGGTTTTGACGGTGAGGGATTCGCGCTGCCCGCCGAAATGCTGCCGCGTGAAATAACTATGCGGATATAGTTTTCCGCCTCGCGCCGAGCGACGGAGCGAATGCAATGCTCGCGCGCGGGCAAACCATAGAATTGCCAGGCTCCGTGCGACGATTGTACGTGCTCGCGGCGTCCGCTGCCGGCGATCAAAACGTTGCGTTTGGTTTGGGCAGTGAGCAGGTGAACTTGAACATTCAGAGTTGGAGCGGTTTCATTGGACAGTGGGACGATCGTCAATGGAAGCAAACGGAGGTGTTGGTGCAGCCGCGCACGCCGCCGCCGGACATTCCACCGGACATCGCAGCGTTGTTGCAACGACCACGGACACGACGCGACGCCTACGGAGAGATGGCAGGCATCACGCCGGGTTTCATCAAACGGGCGCCGCTCGCGTGGTTCGCATCACACCGCCACACGCCCGCGGGTGCGAATGAGGCCTACGCGTATTCGTACTTGTTTGTGTACACGATCGATGTGCCTTCGAATGCGAAGATACTGACAATTCCACAGAATGATAACGTGCGAATTCTGGGAATTACTGGATCAAACGAGCGCGAATGGGTGAAACCCGCCCACCCGCTCTACGACACGTTGGAAAGATAGCAATCCACAGATTAACAGAACAAAATCTGTGTAATCTGTGGATGGTTTTTAACGATGCTGGCTCTTGCCCTGAAAGGCATTCACAAATCCTTTGGTCCAACCATCGCGCTCGATGGCGTCGATCTCGAGTTGCGACAGGGCGAGGTACACGCGCTCATCGGCGAGAACGGCGCCGGCAAGAGCACCCTGATGAACATCGTTGCCGGTTCGCTCCGACCCGATCGCGGCGCGATGGAAATCCAGGGCAACGTCTACGCTCCATCAAACCCTCTCGACGCACGCACGCACGGCATCGCACTCATTCACCAGGAACTATCTCTCTGCCCGCACCTCAGCGTTGCGGAAAACGTTCTCATGGGCATCGAATCCTCGCGCTTCGGTTGGTTGGACCGCGACCAACTCATCACCAGAACCAACGAAGTGCTCAAGACTTTTAATCACGCAGACATTCGTCCACAGAAACGCGTCGGGGATCTCTCCGTCGCCGCTCGCCAGATCGTCGAGATCTCTCGCGCGATCGCCGCGCAGGCGCGCATCATCCTGATGGATGAGCCAACAAGCAGTCTGCAACGCGAAGACGTCGAGCATCTCTTCACCCTCATCCGAAAGTTGAGCAGCGAAGGAATCTCGGTGATCTACATCAGCCATTTCCTGGAAGAGGTGCGACAGATTTCGGATCGATTCACAGTTCTTCGTGATGGTCGTAGTGTCGCCACCGGAGACATCTCAACAACCACCGACGAAGAGCTGATCGCGAAGATGGTCGGCCGCGCGCAACAGAACCTGTTTCCGGTTCGCACACCGCGCCCGGGCGAAACGATTCTCAACGTACGAAATCTCGCCGCGCCACCGTTATTAAAAGACGCGAGTTTCGAACTGCGTCGAGGAGAGATCCTCGGCATCGCGGGTTTGATGGGATCCGGAAGAACGCCGCTGTTGCGTGCGATCTTCGGTCTCGAGCGACCTGAAAGTGGAACGATCGAGATCAATAAAAAGAGCCTGCCGAGTGGTCGCAGCACACCCGCGATGCGTCTAATCGAAGGAATTGGTTATCTGAGCGAGGATCGTAAAGGCGAAGGCTTGACGTTGAATCAATCCGTCGCCGACAACGTAACTGTAACCAGATTCGATTCATGCTCGCGTTGGGGCTGGCTCGATCTCAGCGCGCAACGGAAGCAGGCAGAGAAACTCGTCAACGCGCTGAAGATCAGATCCCGCGGCGTGCGACAAGAAACCGGATCGCTTTCGGGTGGCAACCAGCAAAAAGTGATCGTGGCGCGACTGTTGCACCAGGATGCAGACGTGCTTCTTCTCGACGAACCAACACGCGGAATCGATATTGGCAGCAAAGCGCAGGTTTACGAAACCATCGCTGAATGCGCGGCGCAGAACAAAGCGGTGCTGATGGTGAGTTCGTATTTGCCTGAATTATTTGGTATCTGCGATCGACTTGCCGTGATGAGTCGTGGCAGGCTTTCTAACGTCCGGCCAGTTGATGAATGGACACCGGAGACGGTTTTGCAGGCGGCAATCGGGTCGTACACAGATGACACAGATAAGGAATAGATATGAGGTTGGTAATACTTTCGTTGTTTTTAGTTTTTTCGATGAGCGCGCAGGAGAAATGGCCATTGGAGGACATGGTCAAGACTGAGCAGGCGTTTTCGAAGATGGCTGAAGAGAAGACTACGCGCGAAGCGTTCATGGCGTACATCGCGGACGATGGTCTTCTGTTTCGACCCGGGAGCGGTTAACGGTAAGAAGTGGTTGCTCGATCATCCCGTTCCTCCTTCCGACAAAAGACCACTGCTCGCTTGGCAGCCGAATTACGCGCAAATGGCGATATCGGGTGATATGGGATTTACTACTGGTCCATGGGAATTCAAAGGCGACATCAAAGATGCGAAGCCTTCGGGGTATGGTCACTTTGTAACTGTCTGGAAAAAGCAGGCTGATGGATCGTGGAAGTGGGTGGTCGATATCGGCATCAGTCATCCTCAATCAGGTGGACCACAGACACTCTGGCACCCTACTGTGAGGCTCCCCAAAATGACTTTCGAGAGTCCTGAAGTCGGAGCAAAAGCACTCAAGTCTCTTTTGGACAGCGATAGAAATTTTTCTACGGTTTCCGTGGAGCATGGATTAGCCAGGGCCCTTAACGGATTCAGTGAATCAGACATCAGACTTTACCGAAACGGTAGTCTTCCTTTTATTGGGCGCGAGGCATCAGTTGGTGCGCTTAGTTCAGTTACGGGTCAGTTTAAGTCGGAACCAATCAGTGGCGAAGTTTCCAGCGTCGCAGACTTCGGTTATACACATGGCACTTACGAGTTAACCGACGAAACGAAGAAAGTAATTGAGCATGGTAGCTATGTGCGGATCTGGAGGAAGGTAGATTATAGATGGAAGATCATCCTTGATATAACCAATGCGCACTGAGGTTCGCACATTTCGTGCGCCGGGGCGCGTGAATTTGATCGGGGAACATACCGACTACAACGACGGCTTTGTAATGCCGGCGGCCATCGATTCCTACACGTGGGCCAAAGTCACGCCGCTCGAAAATCGCAAGCTTCAAATCCACTCGGAAAACTTCAACGAGGAGGTTGAGATTGATCTGGACGATCGAGATATCACGCGGCGGGAGCATTGGAGCGATTATCCGGTCGGCGTCGCAGTGATACTTGAACGAGCAGGCTATCGTTTGCGCGGCGCGCGACTCGAGATTCGAGGTGAAGTGCCGATTGGATCGGGATTGAGTTCTTCGGCGGCAATTGAAGTCGCGACGGCTTGTTCGTTAACCGCGATCTCCGGAGTTGAAATAGACAAACGCGAACTCGCGCTCCTTTGCCAGCGCGCGGAAAACGAATTCGTGGGTGCGCGCGTCGGGATAATGGACCAGTTTGTTTCGCTCTTTGGCCAGGAGCAAAAAGCTTTATTGCTGGATTGTCGCTCGCTCGATTTCAGGTTGTTGCCGTTGCCCGACAATGTTCGTTTGATAATTTGCAACACGATGGTGAAGCATGCGTTGGCGTCGAGCGCTTACAATGAGCGGCGCGAGCAGTGTGAGGCTGGAGTGATGGTTCTCGCCAGGCATTTCCCGAATGTAACTGCATTGCGCGATGCGACGCTCGATCAACTCGAGCAAGTTAAGAGCGAGCTTCCCGAGGTGATCTATCGACGGTGCAGGCACGTGATCACTGAGAACGCGCGAGTGTTGGCGGCAGCCGAAGCGTTGGAGCAGGGTGATTTGAACCAGTTCGGCAGGTTGATGGCCGAGTCGCATCGAAGCTTGCGTGATGATTATGAGGTTAGTTCTGAAGAACTGGATTTGATGGTTGAGTTTGCGCGAAGAGTTGAGGGTGTGTACGGTGCGCGGATGACTGGCGGCGGGTTTGGTGGATCTACTGTGAACTTAGTCGCCGTGGAGCGCGTCGAAGAGTTTCGCGAGCGTGTAGCGCAGTGGTATGAAGAGGCGATGAAGATAATGCCGGAGATCTACGTTTGTACTGCTTCGAATGGAGCGGAGGAAATCCAATAGAAAACCATCCGACAGATTACACAGATTAACTGAACAAATCTGTGTAATCTGCGGGATGGATTTGAAATGCTTATGAAACTAATCATTCTCGCCGCGGGTTATGCGACGCGGCTTTATCCATTGACGCTGAATCAGCCAAAGCCGCTGCTGCCGGTTGCGGGCAAGCCGATGCTCGAGCATGTGCTCGATAAAATCGGCGGCATTCGTCACATCGATCACGCATACATCGTAACGAATAAGAAGTTCACGGAACATTTTGAGAACTGGGCCAAGGATTACAACGATCCTAAACTCAAATTCGGTTTTACGATCGTGAACGATCAAAGCACTGACGATACCAACAAACTCGGAGCGATCGGCGATCTTGCATCTCGTAATCACCAAACACGAGGTTAACGAAGACATCATCGTGGTCGGTGGCGACAACCTGTTCAGCCACGACTTAACTGAGTTTGGCGACTACTGTCTCGAGAAAAAATCGCCGGTGACAGGTGTTTATGATGTCGGCGATCTCGAGGAGATCAAGAAATACAACGCGATCGAGATCGACGAAAACAATCGCATCACGTACTTCGAAGAGAAGCCCAAAGTGCCGAAGAGCACGCTGACGGGGATCGCGCTGTACTACTATCCACAGTCGGCGTTGCCGTTGATACATCAATATATTGCGGAAGGAAACAATCCGGACCAGCCCGGCCGGTTGGTCCAATGGCTGTACCCGCGCGCGCCGTTTTATGTGTGGAAAGTGCCGGGATTGTGGTTTGATATCGGTTCGATCGAATCTTTGGAAGAAGCAAATCAAGTCTTCAGCCAACTGTGAGCATAACGCGAAAACACTTTGGCACGATGCGCGATGGCGTCGAGGTTGATCTCTACACCCTCACGAACGATCAGGGCATTGAAGTTTCGATCATCACGTACGGTGGAGCGATCACGTCGCTCAAAGTTCCGGATCGCAATGGCGTCATGGGCGATATCGTGCTCGGCTACGAAACGCTCGACGACTACGTGAAAAATCCGCGTTACTTTGGCGCGTTGATCGGACGTCATGCCAATCGCATCGGGATGGGAAAGTTCTCGCTCAACGGCGTCGATTATCAATTGCCGCAAAACAACGGCGTCAATCATCTTCACGGCGGGTTCAACGGATTCGATAAGCGCGTTTGGGATGCGAGTGACGACGGGATTGTGTTGCGTCTTATTTATCTGAGCAAAGACGGTGAGGAGAGCTATCCCGGCAATGTCGCGGCCGAAGTCACCTACAAGTTGTCAGAGAATGAACTTAGTATCGATTATCGCGCTTCGACTGACGCCGACACGATCGTGAATCTCACTAATCATTCGTACTTCAATCTGAACGGTGAGGGAACGATCCTGGACCACGAGTTGACGTTGAATGCTGATAGCTTCACTCCGGTCTCGAGTGATTTGATTCCGACAGGCGAGATTCGAGCTGTAGAAGCGACGCCGATGGATTTCCGAAATGGAAAAGCGATCGGATCAGATATTCGTGAACCGTACGAACAACTCGGTTTCACCGGCGGATACGATCACAATTTTGTGTTGAATGATTACGATGGATCGCTGCGGTCGGCGGGACGTCTTTATGAAGCGAGCACGGGTCGCGTGCTGGAGATTTTGACGACGCAGCCGGGGATGCAGTTTTATTCAGGAAATTTTCTCGATGGCAGTTTGGTAGGGAAGAAGGGAATCGTCTATCACAAGTATGCGGGTCTATGTTTAGAGCCGCAGCACTTTCCCGACGCGCCGAATCATTCTAACTTTCCGTCAACTGTGCTTCGGCCTGGAGAGGAATACAAGCAGGCTACTATATTTCGTTTTTCACGTAGCAGTCACAAAGAGCACAAATGATCACATTGACCTTGTTGATGATCCTTCTGTTGCCTGATGTGACGGTCACGTTCGATCACAACTCCAACGACACTGCGAATCGAGATTTCAAATTCAAGCGCCTTGCTTCGCCGGTTAAAGACGATGCGGCTGCGAATGCGAAGCTGACTTTGATCGATGGTGAGTTGGATGCGGGTGGCGCTGAGCTGGCGGCGCTTACGGATGGCCGCCTGCCGCGTGATGAAGATGAACCGGGCGCGAACGTTTACTTCCGGGCCGGGAGTTCAGGTGGTCGCTTTCGTATGGACTTCGGCAGCGCGATCGAGATTATGCGCGTCAACACCTATTCATGGCATCCGAACACGCGTGGCCCGCAGTTGTACAAACTTTATGCGGTCGGATGCATCGAATCCCCGGCTCAATCTGGATCCGAAGCGTGGAGTTGATCCAGCGACTGCTGGTTGGAAGTTGATTGCTCTGGTGAGCACGTTGTCGGATCAAGGCGTGGAAGGTGGACAATACGCAGCGAGTGTTGGCGACGCGAGCGGCAGCTTAGGGAAGTATCGTTATCTGCTTTTTGATTGCTACGTAACCGAGCTGCACGATAACTGGGGAAACACGTTTTATAGTGAGATTGATGTACTTGGAAAATGATCTTTTTCATAAGCTCGGATCGCGTCTTCGTGCCGGAGCGTGAGACCGATATCGTCAAGACCTTCCATCAGGCAGTAACGCTGAAATTCACTCACCACGAATAAAATCGATAGGCCATCGGAGTCGCTGATCGTTTGTCGTTCCAGATCGACGGTTAGCGTGTAACCTTCGTGTTGTTGCGCGCGCGTCATGATCTCGCCGGACCTGTTCCGCGGTGAGCGTGATCGGAAGCATGCCGTTCTTGAAGCAGTTGTTCGCGAAGATGTCGGCGAACGATGGCGCGATGATGACGCGAAAACCGTATTCGCCGAGCGCCCACGGCGCGTGTTCGCGTGATGAGCCGCAGCCGAAGTTCTTGTCGGCAATGAGAATTGATGCGCCCTGGTAGCGCGGTTCGTTGAGCACGAAAGATGGATCCGGTTGGCCGTCGGGCAGGTAGCGCCAGTCGTAAAAGACAAACTCGCCAAACCCCGTGCGCTCGATGCGTTTGAGGAATTGCTTCGGGATGATCTGATCCGTATCGACGTTCGCGCGATCGAGTGGCGCGACGAGCCCGGTATGTTGTCTAAATGGTTTCATGGTGCGTTTTACAGTGAGCGTTCAAGCACCTTCTGCTGTTCTTCCCCAAAGCTTTGAAAGCAATTAGATCTGAAAGAATGAACAGTCAGGAAGGGTGCCTTGCCCCGCTCTAAAGTTCATCTAAACTCCCACTCGCGCACATCGGTAAAGTGCCCCTTGATCGCCGCCGCCGCAGCCATCATCGGACTCACGAGATGCGTGCGACCACCACGTCCCTGACGTCCTTCGAAGTTTCGATTACTCGTAGACGCACAACGCTCACCGGGTTGCAAGACGTCAGCATTCATCCCCAAACACATCGAGCATCCCGGCTTCGCGCCATTCAAACCCCGCGTCACTAAAAATTCGATCCAGCCCTTCGCGTTCCGCAGCTTTCTTTACTTCCTGCGAACCCGGCACCACCATCGCGCTAACAGATGAATTAATCCGGTACCCTTTAACGACGCGCGCCGCCGCTCGCAGATCTTCAATGCGCGCATTCGTGCACGAACCAATGAACGCGCGATCGATTACGATGTCCTGGATGTTTGTGCGTGGCTTGAGTGCCATGTACTCGAGTGCGCGCTGAGCTGCCGCATCCGCCGGATCGGGAACATAACTCGTCACCGGCACGACCATTCCCGGACTCGTCCCCCACGTCACAAAAGGTTCGAGCTGCGACGCATCGATCTCCACCACGCGATCGAACACAGCATCGTCATCACTCTTGAACGTCTTCCAGTAACTCAGCGCCTTTTCCCAAGCCTCACCTTGCGGCGCAAACCTGCGACCTTTGAGATACGCAAACGTGGTCTCATCTGGCGCGACCATCCCGGCGCGCGCGCCTGCCTCGATGCTCATGTTGCAAAGCGTCATCCGGCCTTCCATCGTAAGCGCACGCACAGCATCGCCGGTGTATTCGATCGAGTATCCGGTAGCTCCGTCGGTACCGATCTTGCCGATGATTCCGAGCGCGAGATCTTTTGCCGTCACTCCTTCAGGAAGCGAGCCGCGCGTTTCGATCTTCATCGTCCGCGGCTTGTTTTGCGGTAGGCATTGCGTGGCCAGCACGTGCTCGACTTCACTCGTGCCGATCCCAAATGCGAGCGCGCCGAAAGCACCGTGAGTGCTCGTGTGACTATCACCGCAAACGATCGTCATGCCTGGTTGCGTCAAGCCAAGCTCTGGTCCAATGACGTGAACGATGCCTTGTTCGGGAGATTGGATGTCGAACAGTTGAATGCCAAACTCTTTGCAGTTTCGACGCAGTGCCTCGACCTGATTCGCGGCAACCGCATCAGCAATCGGCAGGCTGCGATCGGTAGTTGGAACGTTGTGATCGACTGTGCCGAAAGTGAGATCCGGGCGTCTCACTTTGCGGCCCGCCTTGACGCAGTCCATCAAACGCTTGCGGCGACGTCACCTCGTGAATGAGATGGAGATCGATGTAGAGGAGCGTGGGTTCGCCACTGGCTTCACGAACGATATGAGCTTGCCAGAGCTTGTCGAATAACGTTTTCATGCCAGGTACACAAAAAGCACATATAAAAATCACAAAGGAATCCTAAACAGCATGATACGCGTGACGCATGTCGGCGATCTCTGTGACAGCTTCGCAGATCATCTCGCCCATTTCGTTCGTCGTCACGACGTAACCGCCTGTTCCTTCCGCGATGTCGGGAGTGCGGTAGCCCGCTTCGAGTACGTGCTCGATCGCGAGCTCAATGTCTGACGCCTCTTGCTCGAGGTTGAACGAATGCCGAAGCATCATCGCCGCTGAAGCGATTGCGCCGCAAGGATTCGCAATGCCTTTGCCCGCGATGTCTGGAGCCGAGCCGTGCACCGGTTCATATAATCCGACTTCGCCACCGATCGTTGCCGAAGCGAGCATCCCGAGTGATCCGGTAATGACCGCCGCCTCATCGGAAAGAATATCGCCAAAAAGGTTTTCAGTTAACAGCACATCGAAACGTCGCGGGTTCGCGATCAAGTGCATCGCGCACGCATCGACGTAGAGATGTTCCAACGTAACGTCAGGATAATTCTGCGACACGCGAATCACGGTCTGCCGCCAGAGTTGCGACGTCTCGAGCACGTTCGCTTTATCGACCGATGTTACTTTCCCGCGGCGCTTGCGAGCCGCGTCGAATGCAACTCTGGCAATGCGCTCGATCTCGGCAACGGAATAACGCATCGTGTTGCTTGCGACCGTGGTTCCGTTTGATCCGGAGATACCTCTCGGCTCGCCGAAGTACAAGCCGCCGAGCAACTCTCGAACTATCAGAATGTCAGCGCCGCAAGCGACTTCCGTTCGCAACGGAGAACAAGCGGCGATTGAAGAGTAAGAGATCGCCGGCCGAAGGTTCGCATATCCACCGAGCGCACTCCGTATCAACAACAGCCCCGCCTCAGGACGTTTATTCGGAGGCAGTCGATCGTATTCCGGCGCACCTACGGCGCCGAGCAGCACGGCGTCGGAAGCGAGGCATGCGTCGAGAGTCGTTCGTGGCAACGGCGATCCGTGATCTCTGATCGCAACGCCACCAATTGCATGTTCCTCAAATTCAAATCTAAGCCCATGAATACCCGCGATCGTTTGCAACACTCGCACTGCTTCCGCAGTCACTTCTGGTCCAATCCCATCGCCGGGAAGAGTTGTAATCTTGAATCTCATCTGAATATCGGTTTATTTATCCGCCTTAATCCGCGTTCATCCGCATCTAACTCCTAGGTCATGCCGCAGCGCCGATGGATCTCGCGCCACTCAGTAACGAAATCAGATCCTGGTCGTAAATTCGCTTCTTGCGATCCGCCAGGTTGGTAAAACTCCTGTAAGCGTCGTCGAGCTCTGCCGACGTGATGTCGTAACCAAGCTCCATGTATCGCAGCGACAATGCATGTCGCCCGGAATGTTTTCCCAGCACCAGTGAGTTTGCCGGCACGCCAACGGATTCCGGAGTCATGATCTCGTAGCAAAGCGGGATTGTTGATGACGCCGTGTTGATGAATTCCTGCTTCGTGCGCGAAGGCGTTGCGGCCAACGATTGCTTTGTTTGGTTGCACGTCGAAGCCGACGATGCTCGAGAGCAGTTGGCTCGTCGGATAAAGCTCGCTGGTTTTGATGTTTGTTACAAACGGCAATCGATCGGCGCGCACGTGCATCGCCATCACGATCTCTTCGAGCGATGCGTTTCCGGCACGCTCGCCGATGCCGTTGATCGTGCATTCAACCTGTCGCGCGCCTGCTTCAATCGCCGCCAAAGTATTTGCCACTGCGAGACCGAGATCGTTGTGACAGTGAACACTGATCGTCACGTCCCTGTCTCTGACAACACGCTCGCGCACCTGTTGGACCAGATGCGTAAACTCGATCGGCGTTGTGTAGCCAACCGTGTCCGGCACATTGAGCACGGAAGCGCCTGCATCGACCGCAACGTCGAGCACTTCACACAAGTAATCGACATCGCTGCGCGTCGCATCTTCCGCTGAGAACTCGATCTCTTCGGCGTAGTTGCGTGCTTGCCGGATCGCAGCGCGAGTCATCTCGATAACTTCGGCGCGTGTCTTTCTGCAGTTTGTGCTCGAGATGAATGTCTGACGTGGCGACGAAGGTGTGAATTCTCGGGTGGGCAGCGTATTTCAACGCCTCGGCAGCTCGTGCCACATCCTGTTCTGCTGTCCGGCAGAGTGCAGCCACTTTGACTTCGCTACACTGGGCGGCCACCGCTCGCACTGCGGAAAAGTCGCCTTCCGAAGCGATCGGAAAGCCGGCTTCGATGATGTCGACACCGAGGTCCTGGAGCTTTTGGGCCATCCGGACCTTCTCGGTCAGGTTCATCGAGCAGCCGGGCGACTGTTCGCCGTCGCGCAAAGTTGTATCAAAGATGCTGACTCTGGTTTGTGGCATGGGGTTTCCTCCTGTGGGCTAGAGGATGCTACGGAGGGTTGGGCCAAGAGTCAAAGCTATAATCTTTATGGGAAGATTAATTTTATTAATATGAACGCGAAGGTTTAGACGCAGGAGAGGCGCAGGAGCAGGTAGGTGAACGCTCCTGCTTCCTGCGTCTCTGCGCCTTTGCGTGCATCCGCCGCTTACTTCGCTGGCACTTCGGCGATGCGGCGCGCGTATTCGTCGAATTGGCCCGTGTAATAAAGCCGGGTGAGGTCCTTTTCCAAGAGATGTGTTCTTAACGCGCGCGCGGATCTCGCGGAAGATCTTCTCCTTCAACCAGTAACCGTGATCGTAGCGCTCGCCGATCGCCGACGCGAACGCGAGCTTGTCGATCTCGGGCGTCGTCAACCCGCGGCGCCAGGCGGCGCGATAAACGGTGTGCGCTTCCTGGAACGATTGGTTCGCAATTTTCGCGAACAACGCGTTCAATCCCTTCCACCCTTCCTTGTGCGTGTCGATCAGCGGCACGACGTCCGGATGCGGATTACTCGCACTGCGATAGTCGAGCAACGACACACGAAGATCCACCGTTCGATCGCCGTCGTAGTCGTATTCAATCGTGTCCAGAAATCCGTTCTTGTCGGTGTCCGTGTACTTCACCACTTCCTCAACGCGCGTCGCCGAAGGTTTCGGCGATGGCGTCTTCCAACCGCCATGAAACTCGGCATTCTTATCCACAGTCCAAGCGCCCCACTCAGCGCCAGCGAGATGAAGCTTGCGATCGAACACGCCGACATAAAGCTTTCCGCCACCGGAATTATCTTCATCAAACTCGCCACGATCGCCGAGCGAGTCAGCCTGTGGATGGCCATTAATTCCAGGCTTCTCTTCAGCGGCCACCATGTTCTGTTCGGCGTAATTATTTCGCCGCCAACGCTTCGTCGAATAAAGATCGATCTCCTTTGGACCACCAAACCCGTGCATCGGGTAATACATCTCCACGCGTTCCCAGCGATGATCGTCGTCGTCTTCGTCAAACACGAAATACATCGTGGTCCAACCGGCCTTGAAGAACGAGTCGTAACTCTTTTCATGGGGCATGTACATCAGCTCGTCGATCTGCCGCCAGTTGTTCCACTGAAAACATTGATCGAATTTCGGATTGCCCTTCAGCGCCGGATATTTATGTACAAACGATCGATAACGGAATGCCTGGTCCACCGTGGCCGCGCAACGACATGTCATAATCAGTTTCGTTGCCTTTGGTGGAGTCGTTGTCGATATCGAACGTTGCGAACGCTTCGTTGATAATGCCTGCCAGTTTAGTCACGCCTTTGTCGAGCGCCGGCACAGGATCGAGCCAACGGATGGCCATTTCGCTGGCGCCGTCGTTGTCGAAGTCAAAGAAAGCAAAGGGGTTTTCCCAGTTGAGTCGCGGATCGGGAAGTGATTGTGGTGGCCGGTGAATTTTCAGAAATACCGCGTTGCCGTTGTAGTCCGGGAGCCAATCGGTCGTTCCCGTGTAGCCCCAATTGTCTGCTACCGAAATCAAAGCGTTCCCAGTCGAGCCAGCCGAGCACGCCGTCTTTCTCAACGTCGACAAAGACCATCCAGTGCGATTCAGAGGCGTTGTATTTATCGTTGGACCACTCGCGTCCCTGTGTAACGAATGCCTGAAGATCTGCACGACCATCGCGATCGTTGTCGGCCCACTTGATGCTGATGTCCAGTTCGCTGTCGTAGAGTCCGTCGCCGTTTTTATCGATCTGCATTACGTCGGCGATTTGATCGCCGCGCGTGTCGGTCGGCAGCATGTCGCCATTTTCATCGAGCCAGCGCACACGTTTGCCGTTCCACCAGCGCTCGAGAATGTCGGGCTTTCCGTCTTTGTCGATATCGAGACGAACGATTTCGTCGGAGGGCGTTGTGGATTTCAGCGCGGTCTTGCGCAGATCGGGGATGCCGTTTTGCGGCAAGAACAACAGTAGCGCAGTCAACAGCAATCAGGGATCTCATAAGGCCACGTCTTATCTCACAGGATTTACAGGATTATCAAGCTTGTGAGATAAATCGTGCACCGCGAACCTTGAATCCGTCGTTCCTGTGAGATAACGTGCAGCCAATACATGAACCGTCGTTCGTTTCTGAAGTCGACATCATGGTTGGTGGGTGGCACTCTGCTCGGCAAATCTGTTTCTCATCTGGCTTCTGACACCACTGCAAGAACCATCTTCTCGGAGCGACTGACTGCGTGGGAGTATCGGCGCGGCAGTCTTGGTGGGCCATGGGAAGCGTGGCGCAAGGTTAATGACGACGCGAACACGTGGACGAAAGTTGAAGTACCTCACTGCTTCAATGCGTTTGATTCCGTCGATCCGGACGGACCGTATTACCAGGGCCCCGGCTGGTATCGAGCGAGAGTTGAGGTGAAGAATCCGTTTCCTGGCGGCCGAACACTTTTGCACTTCGAAGGCGCGGGACAAAAGACCGAAGTGTTTGTTCACACCGATAAAGTTGGTTCGCACGTCGGTGGTTACGATGAATTCACAATCGACGTCACTGACCAGGTGAACAAGCGTCCGAAGATTAGCGACCAGGTCGCACCGTTACCCGTCGCCGTGTTCTGCGACAACTCGCGCGATCTGGAGATGATTCCGTCCAACCTGAGCGACTTCAATCTTTACGGCGGCCTGTATCGTTACGTGAATCTCGTCTACGTGCCGGCAATTTCGCTCGAGCGCGTACACGTCGTGCCGGAGTTACTGCGCAAACGGAAAGGCAAAGATCACCGTTCGAGGCCGGCTTTACAATCCTGCTGAACTGAAGGACGCGCTCGAGCTGAAAGTGTTGGTTCTTGATGCTGATAATCAAGAGGTACATTCCCACTCGACTAGTCTCAAGCCCTGGACAGGCACCATCGATCTCTCCACGTTTGTGATCGATTCGCCGGCTCTCTGGTCGCCGAAAAAACCGTCGCTTTACCGCTGCATCGTCACGCTTGGGAGTGATCACGGCATATCGAAAGTTGTGGAGCGCTTTGGTTTGCGTTCATTTGAATTCGTAAAAAATGGACCATTCAAACTAAACGGCGAGCGCCTGCTAATTCGCGGCACTCAGCGTCACGAAGATCACGCCGGTGTCGCAGCCGCGATGACTGAAGATCAGATGCGCGAGGAGATGCGTTTGATAAAAAACCTCGGCGCAAACTTCATTCGCCTCGGTCATCACCAGCAGTCGCGCGTGATCCTCGACATGTGCGACGAGTTGGGACTGCTCGTTTGGGAAGAGATTCCCTGGTGTCGCGGCGGTCTCGGCGGTGAGCGTTACAAGGAACAAGCACGACGCATGTTGCGCAACATGATCGACCAGCATCGCAATCATCCGTCTGTGATCATCTGGGGAATCGGAAACGAAAACGATTGGCCCGGCGATTTCGAAGAGTTTGATAAAGACAAGATTCGCGCGTTTATGACCGAGCTGAACACGTTGTCGCACACGCTCGATCCGTCGCGTAAAACTGCCATTCGCCGTTGTGATTTCTGTAAGGACATTGTGGACGTCTACTCACCTTCGATCTGGGCGGGCTGGTATCACGGACGTTACACCGAATACAAAACCAAGTCGCTCGCTGAGATCAAAAAAGTCGATCACTTTCTGCACATGGAGTGGGGCGGCGACAGTCATGCTCGCAGGCATTCAGAAGCGATTGAGCAGATACTTGCGGGATATGTCGCGGGGCAAGCTCCTGATGAACGCGGTTTGGATTTTCAGTTAACTGGCGGTGTTATCGCACGCGCGCCGCAGGATGGTGATTGGTCGGAGACGTACATCTGCAATCTGTTTGACTGGCACTTGAAAGAGCAGGAGACGATGCCCGAGCTCACGGGCGCCGCGCAATGGATCTTCAAAGATTTTGCGACGACGCTGCGGCCGGGGAATCCGGTGCCGCGCGTGAATCAGAAGGGATTGGTCGAGCGCGATTTAACGTTGAAGGAAGGGTATTTTGTTTTTCAGTCGTACTGGGCTGAGCAAGCGATGGTCCATATCTACGGTCATTCGTGGCCCGTGCGTTGGGGCGAGCGTGATGAAGCGAAGCTGGTGAAGGTTTATTCGAATTGTCCGCAGGTTGAGTTGTTTGTGAATGGCAAGTCGGTTGGTGTGCGAAAGCGCGACGCGCAGAATTTTCCGGCCGCGGGTTTGCGGTGGTTAGTGAAGTTTAAGGAGGGCGAGAATGTTGTTCGCGCGGTTGGCCGGCGTGAGAAGGTAGAGATCGTTGACGAACTCAAGCTCGTGTATCAAACGCAGAAATGGGACAAGCCTGCGAAGCTGGTGCTTGCGGAATTGCGCACTGCTGATGACGTCTCGACGCTGGAAGCGAAAGCACTCGACGCGAACGGCGTCATGTGTCTCGACGCTCGCAATGTAGTGCGGTTCGGGTTGGCGGGAGATGGACCTTTGATCGACAACTTAGGCACGTCAATACCGCGCGCAAAGTCGAACTCTACAACGGTCGCGCTATGATCAGCGTGCGTCGCAAGGGGAAGTCGGTTGTCAGTGTTTCGTCGGACGGCATTTCCACCGCATTTCTAAACATGTAGCCACAAATAAGCACAAAAGGCACGGAGCAATTCATGTTTAGTACCTTCTGTGGTTTATCTGTGGCTAATGAGCTTGTGTCGCTACAAGCGAGAAGCTGCCGTAGAACGCGCTGTTCTCACCTGAGCGCGACCATGGCTCGCCGACGGTGCTGCCGGAGTAAAGCGCTTTGGACGTGTAACCGACCTTCCTGTTTTCCAACCCGACTAGCGGTGTGTACCAGACGAGATTCGGCATCTTGCAGCAAAGATCGTTCGGCATTGCCTCGACGTTGATCGCAGCATCGCTGGTCATGACAGCATACGTGCGACCGCTGCGTTCAAAACTGATCGGCGCGCTCCGGACGGCCACAACCTTTCCGAGTGAGGCAGCGTACTTCTCCCTCAACGCATTCACCATCGCGAGCGCCTGCGGGCGGGACGCCTGTGAGTCGATAACGATTTCAGATCGACGAGCAGCACTGCCTTCAGACAGGTTCGCATCAGCGTTGACGATAGCCATCACGCGAACGCCGGTGAGATCCACGCCCTGCCATTTTCCGGAAGTCACATTCCACGCCATCAACGCATCGCGTCCAGTGGTGACGACCTCGCCATTGAAATGACACGCGCCCGCGAACACGCTTGCGGTGCGCACCTCGACGTAATCTCCACGAAGACTCACGTTCTCAGCTTGCGAACTGAAGACCAACGCACTAACGGCGACCATCATGGCAAACGCTGCTAATAAACCCTTACGCATAGTATTTCTCCAAACCATCCACAGATTACACAGATTATACGTCCTGGATCGCAGAACTGTAGCACGCCCTGCCTGGGACACACCTGTTTGGCTCAACGCGACTGGTTGTCGGGGCCGATCACCTCCTGAGTTTCGCAGCACCAAACGTGGTTCGCGGCATCGACGTATTCGTCAGCGCTCGTCGCCATGCGGTCGAGCATGAAAAACTTCTTCGAACGCAGCGATCCGCAGAATGGTGATAAAAGTGCTGGTTGTTCTGCCATGACGAAAACTCCTTTCTAAACTCCTGCGGCCTTGGCTAAAGCGCGTCGTACGAGCGTTTGGGTCAGCGGAACCTTGTACGCGTTCTTCGCGAGCGGCTTCGCGTCTGCAAGCGCGATCTTGCCCGCCTCCGTAAGCACGTCCTTATCCAACTGCTTTCCAATCAAAAACTTTTCTGCTGCGGGGACGCGCCACGGAATCGGCGCGACGCCGCCAAGCACGATGCGCGCGTCTCGAACTGTTCGAGTGCCTGCTACACGCACCGCGACAGCCGCCGATGCAAGCGCAAAGTCGAGCGACTCACGCTCTTTGAATTTCAAGTAGGTTGACCTTGCCGCAAGCGGAGACGCCGGAACGAAGATTTGCGTGATGATGTCGTCGTTCTTCAATACATTTTCACGTCGAATGTTTCCGTCTGACGGCAACGTAAAAAACTTGTCCATTGGGATTACGCGCCTGCCCGTAGCTCCCATAACCGTGACTGTTGCGCCCAACGCCAACAACATCGGCGCCAGGTCTGAAGGATGAACGATGTAGGATGGACCACCGCCGAAGATCGCGTTGTACTTATTTTCTCCGGTCGCCGCGTAACACTCCGATCCGCCCTTCTTCAAACAGATGACTTCCTCGAGCCTGAAATACCAGCAGCGTGGACGCTGGCAAAGATTGCCGCCGACAGTGCCGAGATTGCGAATCTGCGGAGTCGCAATCGAGTGCGCTGCTTCAGCAAGACCGGGATAGCTCTTGCGAACGCCGGCGTGCTCCTCGAGTTCTGTTAACGTGACCAACGCTCCGATCGTTAATCCTCGCGCGCTGAGCGTGAGGCTATTCATGCCCGGAATGTTTTTAAGATTGACGAGACGCGCCGGTCGCGAAGTGTAGTCTTTCATCGTGGTCAGCAAATCCTGACCGCCGGCGATCGGCCGCGGCGCTTCGTCAATGTCAGTCGCCGGAGACGCCGACAGCATCTTCACCGCCTGGTCAAGGCTTGACGGATTGGTCCACTCAAAGGCTTTCATGTTTTATTCCTCTCAGATCCGTGTTAACCCGCGATTATCTGCCGCCATCAAGATCTTGTCCGGTGTGATCGGGAGCTCGCGTATGCGAATACCCGTGGCGTTGAAGACCGCATTCACCAGCGCGCCGACTGCCGGAATGATGCAACCCTTCAGACATGCCGATCACCGCTTCGCGTTTGTCATCGTCGTCGATGATCGGAACCATCTCAGGCATCTCGAGGCTTCCCGGCAATTTGTAATCGCCGAACCCCGGATTGAGTTGCAGGCCTAGCTGCGCGTCCATCACGCGACCTTCCCACAACGCCATCCCGAGCGACTGGATCATGCCGCCATTGATCTGGCTCTCCATCGCGAGTCTGTTCAACGGCAAGCCGCAGTCCTGAATATGGACCATCTTGATCGGTTTGATGTGACCCGTCTCCACGTCGACTTCAACTTCAGCAAAGCAAACGCCGTGAACGCCACGCGCTTGCAGATCCGAACGCCACTGCCCGTGCGCAGTTATCCCTGCCGCGGGCAACGTCGCCGCCGCCTGTTTCCATGTGGCGGTTTGTCCTTTTGCCGAAACATTGCCGCCGGAGAAAACCACTTCCTCAGGTTTCGGATTGCCGATCAGAGGTGCGACGCGCTCGGCCATCAGCATCCGCGCTTTTATCGCCGCATCTTTGACAGCGGGCGCAACTGATGGCGCTGTCGTTGAACCGCCGGAAGCATTTGCGGCGCCGAGTTTCGAGTTGCCGATCTGCTCCTTGACGTCTTTTATTCCGAGGCCCAGTTCTTCGGCGACGATCGCGCGCGTGTACGTGCGTGTGCCAGTGCCGAGGTCCTGCGTTCCGATTGCGACAACCACCGAGCCATCGCGTGCGATGGTCACATCAACTTTGCACTGATTGTTTCCACCACCGCCCCACGTGCCGACAGCGCAGCCGATACCTCTCTTCAATGGACCAGGATTTCCACCGGCAACCGGATTTCTTCTGGACCATCCGATCTCTTTTGCGCCACGGTCCAACTGACGGTGATAAACCTCATCGCGCAAGTTCTTTTTGCGAAACTCCACCGGATCCATCTTGATCTTGTGAGCGAGTTCGTCGACCAGCGACTCGACCGCAAACGACGCTTGCGGATGACCGGGCGCGCGCATCGCGATCGCGGAATCTTCGTTCGTGTGCAGCGCGTAGATCTCGCGATACGTGTCGCCCATTCGATAGATGTACGGTTGTCCCGCTTGCGAGCCCTGGCCAATTCCGCCCAGACGATACTGCTGTCGCCCTGAGCGCGACGATCGTTCCGTCTTTTTTCACGCCGGCTTTCAACTTTTGCCACGACCCTGAGCGATTGCCCGCCATCACAAACTCGTCGTAACGCGTCAGCATCAGCTTCACCGGCGCCTTTGTTTCTTTCGAGAGCCGGCAAGCAAACATGCCTTCGGTTCCGATTCCGAACTTCGAGCCAAATCCGCCGCCCATGTGTTCGACGCTCGAGATCACTTTGCTCTGTTCGAGTCCCAACTCTTTTGCCGCGTCAACCGGAATGGTGAACGTGCCTTGAGTCGATGCGTAGATCGTGGCTGAGTCGCCGCCGCGATAATCGACGACCATGCCGTGTGTTTCGAGACAAGCGTGATGGATGCGCGGTGAAATGTATTCAGCCTCGACGATTTCATCAGCCGTTGCGAAAGCAGCGTCAGCTTTTTGCGGATCGCCGTTCTTCGCTTTCTCCTGAACGTTGTTTTCCTCCGCGACGACTTTCGGAGCATTAGGTTTCATCGCGGCATCAGCGTGGACCACGTGCGGGAGCACTTCGTAAGTCACCTTGATTGCGCGCAGAGCATCGCCGGCGATCTCCGGTGTCGTTGCGGCGACTGCCGCGACGGGCGCGCCCGCGAAACGCACCTCGGTTAACGGCGCCGGGATGATCGCCTTAACGCCCGGAATCTTCGAGGCCTCGTCCGTATCAAGTTTGGTAACTCGTGCGTGCGCATGTGGTGAGCGAAGGATGCGACCGTAAAGCATGCCGGGTAAGCGCTGGTCGTACGTGTAGCGCGCGGCTCCGGTTACTTTCAGTGGACCATCTACACGCGTCATGCGCGAGTTGAGTAACGCGTGCTTGTCGTTTGGTCCCCAACCTGGTCCAGAGTCTTCGTCAACTTCGATCTCGACCATCTGCTCGACGCCGTTCACGACGCGCGGGACTCTGATCTTCTTTTTCGGTTTTGGCGAAGGTTGTGCTTGCGGTTGCTGTTGCATAAGTTCGGCACCTGAATACCCGGCGCTACCGCGCTCGGTTCTGTTGTGCGGCAGCGAGAGCCGCTTCAAAAACTTTCGGATACGTTCCACAACGACAGAAATTTCCCTTGCACGCTTCACGAACTTCCGCGAGCGACGGATTTGGATTCTTCTTCAGGTATGCTGTGATCGTAGTCACGAAACCTGGCGTGCAGAATCCGCACATCGAAGCGTCGTGTTCGACGAACGCTGCCTGCACAGCGTTCGGATTTTCAGGCGAACCCAGTCCTTCAACTGTCGTGATCTGTTTGCTCGTTGCATCAACTGCGAGAACCAGGCAGGAGTAAACAGGCTTGCCATCGAGCAGCACCGTGCACGCGCCACACGTTCCCATGTCGCAAACGAGCTTTGGTCCGGTGACCGCCGGTTCGAGATGGTTGCGCATTGCGTTGAGCAAAGTGGTGCGAGGCTCAACCTGGACCTCTCGTTTCTGACCGTTCACATCGAGAACAACTTTGGCGGTTCCCGTTATCCCCGCCGGTGTTGCCTGCGCTTCTTCGGCTTCGGCCTCGACCCACAAGTGATCGGCGATCGCTGCGCCTGCGCCAACGATGCCGACGCCTTTTAGAAACTTCCGCCTGCCAGGATCGTGGACCGATTTCTCTTCATCCTGCGGCTCGCGCGACTTGGTCATTGTCTGATTACTCCCTTGACAAGAAGTGAAGTGCTCTCTATTGTTCGGCCTTCAGTCCGCCATTGGTAAAACCATTTTGTTGTTGTCGGTTGCCATAAATTAACACCAAAGCGAGTCTGAATCCAATCCTGTAAATCGTTCTTCAATCCTGTAATCCTGTCCATAAGGAGGCAAGGATCAATGACCTTCAACCTAAATCGAAAATTCGTGGTGGCCATCGTGCTGTTCGCATGGACGATCTCAATCAATGCTCAATCGTTCAATCACAACGGCAAGACTGACTGGTCCGTCGCGATGGTTGAATCGACGATGAAGCGATACCCGACACCGAATGATCTCGGCTCGTGGGGCTACGCGAAGTCGCTTTACCTGTACGGCCAGTATCTCGTCTACAAGCGAACTCGCGATCCTCGCTATCTCAAATACATCAAGGATTGGATCGACACGCGCGTCGACGAGAATGGCATCGTCACCAGCCCGAATGCTCAGGGCGAAATGCGCGAGATCAAGTTTGACAACCTCGACAGCATGCTTCCCGGAAATCTGCTGCTGTTGCTCTACCAGGAAACCAAAGCGCCGAAGTACAAGCTCGCCGCCGATCGCATCAGGAAACGTTTCGAAACCTATCCGCGCACCAAAGACGGCGGGTTCTGGCACGCGGCGACAAAGTCTCGTGAATGGCAGTTGTGGGGCGACGGCGTTTTCATGTCGATGCCGTTCCTCGTGCGGTACGGACTCATGTTTGACGACAGTAAATACGCGAATGACGAGGCTGTTCACCAGTTACTGACCTATGCGAAACACCTGAACGATCCGCGCACTGGCCTGATGTTTCACGCTTATGACGAGAGTGGTCAATCGACGTGGGCTGACAAGGAAACCAAACACTCCGCTGAGATCTGGTGTCGCGCAATGGGGTGGTTTGGGATGACGTTGATCGAGGTCCTGGAGCTGCTGCCGCGAGATCATCCGAAGCGTCCGCAGTTGATTTCGCAAGTGGCGCAGCTCGTTAAGGCGTGGGCAAACTTTCAGGACAAGAAGACGGGTCTGTGGTATCAGGTCGTCAACAAGGGTGACAACCCGAACAACTGGCTCGAGACGTCAAGCTCGAGCATGTACACGTATGTGACCGCGATGGCCATCGATCGCGGTTACGTGAGCAAGAACTTCAACGAAGGGGTGCGCAAAGGATATGCGGGCGTACTCACGAAAATCTCTCTCGATCAGGAAGGCCAGACAAACATCACGGACATCTGCGAAGGCACGAACGTCGCCGATCTCGCTTACTACTTCGCGCGCAAACGAAACACAAACGACTTTCACGGCCTCGGTGCGTTTCTAATCATGAACGAGAAGTTTATGAACAAGACGCTGAAGGGCAGCAGCAAGTCTCTTTGGCTGCCACAAAAAGCACTGAAGTCACAGAAAAACTCTTGACGCCAATTCCGATTGGTATTATAAGTTTCGCGCTCTTCGTTAAATTGTTATGACCAATTCTGCCGTTCCCAAGTTTAAGATTGTTCCGCCTGTTCGATCCGGGCAGACAACGGAACAGGTCGTGGCTCGCGTGTACGAGCTCATAAAACAGGAAGGTTTGAAGCCCGGAGAACGCCTTCCGCCCGAGCGTGAACTGTCGAAACAGCTCGGAATCAGCCGCCCTTCTTTGCGCGCCGGCTTGAGTTCTTTGATCTCGATGGGCGTGCTTCAGTCGCGCCAGGGCGCGGGCACTTTCATTGTCGATGGACCTCCAGCCCTCGACAGTGAGCCCTTGCGCCTGCTGGCGCAACTGCATGGTTTCAGTTTCGATCACATGTTTGAGACGCGATCGATCCTCGAGGTTGGCGCCGCGGGACTGGCGGCCGAACACGCCACCGGCGAGCAGTTGGCGGAGATGTCGGAGCAGATTGCCGACATGTTTGCGTCGTTGAAAGATCCGCAGCAGTTTCTTGTGCACGACGTCGCTTTCCATCGTGCGGTGGCAGCGGCGTCGGGGAATCCGACACTCGCCACATTGGTTGAGATGGTATCGGCGGTGCTTTACGAGCGGCGTCGCGAAACGATCGATCGCGCGCACGATTTCAACGAAGCGCTCGAGTTGCATCGGCAGAGTTTATCGTGCGATTCGCGCTCGCAAGCCTGACGAAGCCCGCGAAGCAATGCAGGAGCACATCGTCCGTGCGCAGCGTGCGTTTGCGCTCGAAGAGCAACAGCAAGCAACAGAACCGAGCGCGGTAGCGCCGGGTCAACCGTCTAAATAAATACGCAAAGATAAAGAAGAACCCGGCGCTACCGCGCTCGGTTCTGTTGAAATTGTCCGAAGTAGGGACAATTAGATTTCACGGTCACATCGACGATTAGAGCGGAATTCGAAGGAGGAGTCCCATGTTTAGTTCTCTGCGTTCATCGACAGCCACCCTGACGGTTGTCGTTGTCTTGCTCGCCCTCGGCGCTGTCGCAAACGCGCAAACGATCACCGGCTCAATTTCGGGCGCAGTCACGGATGCCAACGGAGGAATGGTTCCCAACGCAACGGTCACACTCACCAGCGAGAAGACCGGTCAAGCACGCGGCTCCACTACTGACAGTGAGGGCCGTTTTAATTTTGCGGCCCTGCAACCTGGCACTTACGCCTTGCGAATTGAACGCCAGGGCTTTCAGACGCTCGAGCAGCGCGGAGTGATCCTGAGCGCGAATGAAAACCTTGCGCTCGGTGACCTCAAGCTCCAACCGGGCCAGGTGAGTGAGACGGTTAGCGTCATGAGTGAAGGCGCGATCATCGAACGCGAGAGCAGCGACTTAACTGCACGACTCACGGCCGATCAGATCAACCTGATCTCGACCAAAGGACGCGATGTTACTTCGCTCCTTCGCTTGCTTCCCGGAACGTCGAACAACGACGACATCGAAGGCGCGGGCGACGGCTTCGGGACCGACCTGCCAAACATCTCCGGACAACGTGGCCGCTCAACCGTTCCCACGATCGATGGTCTCTTCGCCGGCGAGCCGAGCGGCTCGAACAAGTTGAGCATGACGATCAACCAGGACGCAGTTGCTGAAGTGAAAGTCCTGCGCAACAACTACGGCGCTGAATACGGCAACAACGGTGGCGCGATCATCAACATCGTTTCCAAAGGTGGCGGCCAGGATTTGCACGGAAGCGCCTACTATTTCCTGCGAAACGAGTCGCTGAACGCTACGCCGTTTTTCAACAACAAGGCAGGTCTCAAGAAACCGCTCTATCGTCACCTTTATCCCGGCGGGAACGTTAGTGGTCCAATGCCGTTGCCGCGATTCGGCGAGGGCGGCAAGTTCTGGTTGAAGGACAGAGCGTTCTTCTTTTTCGCGTACGAAAAACCACATCAGATCACGCCACAGGATCCGCGCTTTGTAACGATGCCGACTGCGCTCGAGCGCAACGGCGACTTCTCGCAATCGATCAATTCATCTAACGCGAAAGTTTTCGTTCGCGATCCACTGCTGGCCGGTAACTGCACCGCGGCGGATACCAGCGGTTGTTTCCGCGATCCTTCGCGAGCAACTGCCGCAAACCCACTGGGACTGAACATTATTCCCCTGTCGCGTTTCAACCCGAGCGGATTTGCGCTGCTCAACTACTTTCCGTTGCCAAACACTTTCGGTGGATCAGGCGGGGCCGCATTCAACTATGTCGCGCAGAGCCCAATGGATGTTCCGAAACGCAGTATGGTTCTTCGTTTCGACGCAAGACCAACAGCTAAAGACACGGTTTACTGGAAGGCGCAGTGGTGGACGTCAGACAACCTTGGAACTGGCACTTCCGGCTGGCCGGGTAATGACAACAATCGTTGGGGAATCAACTCACACTACCTTTACAAAGATGATGGATGGACGGCGAATTGGGTACGCGTCATCAACGCAAACTGGGTTAACGAATTCAACTTCGGAATGCGTCACGACTCGGAAGGTTTCATACCCGGCGACGGCGAGATTGAGGCGGTGCAAAGAGGTGCTCTGAACTACACCGCACCGCAACTTTTTCCGCAAAACAATAACCTCGGCACGATTCCCAGAGTTACAAACTGGGGCGGCGTGCGTGGTCCAACGAACGGTGTAGCCAATATCAACTGGCTCGATCGTTGGGGCGAAGTCGGAAACGATTACGTCAAACCATCCTTTGCAAACAATCTCACTGTGACTAAGGGAGATCACAGTCTTAAGTTTGGTGTGTATTACGAAAGGCTTTTGAATGGCGAAGCCCCGGGTGGTCAGTGGTCCGGAGTTTTCAACTTTCAGGCAAACGACAGCAACTACACCGCCGCTCTCGGTAATACCGGTTACGCGTACGCCAACGCTCTGGTTGGCAACTTCCGCAACTATCAGGAATCGACGGCGCGTCCGTTCACAAACCTCAGGCTGACCCAGGTGCAGTGGTATGCGGCGGACCAGTGGAAGGTCAGCAGACACGTCACGCTCAATTATGGTGTGCGTTTCGGCTACCACTCACCGTTCGAACAGATCGATGGGCAGGGTTCCAACTTTGATCCGGCGCTGTTCAATCCCGCCCAGGCGGTTCAGCTTTTTCAGAGTGCGTGTGCTGTCGCGTTTACGCCTCCCGCAACCTGCCCCGCTGCGCAAAGGCGAGCACTGAATCCTGTCACGGGACAACTCATTCCTTTGACCGGCGCGAACGCTGGTCTTGTCGGCGCGATCGTTCCGAACAGTGGTAATGCAAATAACGGTCTTGCGCTCGGTTTAGATCCGAGTACTCCGCGCGGTTATCGGACAACTCGGCCCATCGATGTCGAACCACGTTTAGGTTTTGCGTGGGACGTTTTTGGCTCAGGCAAATCAGTTGTTCGTCTCCATGCGGGCCTTTATCACGCGCCGCGTGTGGGTGGCGGTACAACCGGCGGCAATCTCGTGAACAACCAACCGGCGAATCGTACCTTTAGCATCGACTTCGGCAACATCAATACGATTGAGAGTCTGGTGGGGACCGCGGTTACGAGACCATCGGCCCTTAACGCGGTGGAAGTAAATTCTCATACGCCGTCGTTCTACAACTTCACTTTCGGCATTCAGCAAGACATCGGCTTCCAGACCGTCATGGAGGTCAGCTACGTCGGATCGTTCGCTCGTCATCTCGGCCAGAGAGTAAATATCAACGGTGTGCCGGATGGTGCGCGCTTAGGAACAAACAATATCGATCCGGTTACGGGCCAGCGCATCGGCAACGATTTCCTGCGGCCGTTTCGAGGTTACGCCGACATCAACGTCGTTACCTGGGGAGGCACTTCAAATTACAACTCGCTCCAGGCGCAGATTACTCGTCGCTATACGCAGGGTTTCCAATTTGGAGTGGCTTACACCTACTCGAAGTCGTTTGACTATGCGAACGACGATTCGTCAGACGTTAACTTTGGACGACCCTTCAAGGAGTTTAACTACGCGCCATCCGACTTCGATCAGACACACATCCTGACGGTCAACTATATCTACGACGTCCCGAACCTGAGTCGAAAAGTGAACAACGGTTTCGTGAAGGCGATCTTCGATAACTGGCAGCTTTCAGGAACGACCTCGTATGCGAGCGGTAAGCCGAAGAATATTACCGTCACCTACAACGGCGGCATCACTGATATCACAGGCGGTCAAATCAACGCTCGACCAAATACGATTTGCGATCCGATGAGGAACATCAGTGGTTCGGATCCAACGGGCACTCCGTTCGTCATCAACGTTAATTGTTTCGCGAGACCGACGAGTCTTGGAGATATCGGCAACACTCCACGGAATTCTGTGAGAATGCCGTCAACGTTCAATAACGACGTAGCGGTATTCAAGAATATTCCGCTGGGCGAAAGCCGCACGCTTCAGCTTCGTTGGGAGGTTTACAACGTTTTCAATCACACGAATTTCAGGGACATCGATGCGGGGTTGGTCTTCAATGCCGCGGGCGAGCAGACAAACACGCGCTTCGGCACTCCGATCGCCGCTCGAACTCCTCGTGTGATGCAGGCCGCGATTAGGTTCAGTTTTTGAGATCAATTCTCCTGTGTCTTTTGTGCTTTTTTGCGGCCCCGCAGTGCTTTGCGCAGACGTGGCCGCATCCGATCCCGGTGCGCGTTCGCGACGGCGTCAACAAAGATCTGATGGTGATGACTCTGGGCCAGGTCTCACCTTCGAACGCCGACGGCACGTTCGATCCCGTCAAAGACGAAGTGCGTCTCAAAGACGACACTGTTCTCAAGAATTACTTTCGCGACACACTGAAGATCAAATACTTCGCGCCTATCGACAAGACCAAATTTCCTCTTCCGCCGTCAGGTTGGTGTTCCTGGTACTTCTTCTACCAGGAGATCAACGAGGGCGAAATCAAAGTCGCAGCGAAATGGATCGCAGCAAACCTCAAAGACTACGGTGTTCATTACGTCCAGATTGACGATGGCTGGCAGGGCGCCGGCCGCGGGCTTGGTGAAAACCGTGATTGGTCCACCATCAACAATCGTTTTCCCAGCGGCATGGACGGTCTCGCCGCGTACATCAAGAGCCTCGGATTGAAGCCGGGAATCTGGCTCGCGCCACACGGTCAGAGCAACGAAGCAGTCGTCAAGAATCATTCGGGCGTGTTCATGATGAGGCCTGATGGGACAACTGCGTCGAGCACTTGGGAAGGAAAGTTTCTCGTCGATCCTTCAGCGCCTGAGTCGCAGAAGTATTTGAAAGACTTGTTCACGAAGCTGTCGAGCTGGGGCTACGAGTATTTCAAGATCGACGGTCAGCCAATAGTTGTGCGCGAGTACAGAAACAAGAAGAGCTTCATGAAGAACCCGAGCGATGACACAGACGGGCTCTATCGCGAAACGTTGAAGAGCATTCGCGAAGGGATTGGTCCGGATCGTTATCTGCTGGGTTGTTGGGTCGTGCCTTTGGAAGGTGTTGGACTGATGAATGGATCGCGCATCGGTGCAGACGTGTTGCCGAACTGGGACGGGTTTAAGTTTGCGATGCGGGCGACGATGCAATACTACTTTTTGCACAATGTGGCCTGGTATGCCGATCCGGATGTCTTCATCGTGCGTGCGCCGCTGCCGCTCGAGCAGGCGCGAGCGTGGGCTACGTTGCAAGGATTGACGGGCCAGGCGGCGTTGATGAGCGATCGTGTAGTCGATCTGTCGCCGGAGCGAGTTGAGCTCATCAAGCGAGTTTATCCAGCGGTCGATATTCGACCTCTTGATCTGTTCTCTTCAGATCGAAACAAGCGAATCTGGGATCTGAAAGTGAATCATCTCGGGCGCGAGTACGACGTCGTGGGAGTTTTTAATTTCGATGAGACGAAACCGGCTTCGTCTTACGTGGCGTGGAAAGATCTCGGCTTGCCTGAGGATCGGCCCGTTCACGTGTTTGATTTTTGGAACAAGGAATACCTCGGTGCATGGGAAAAGGGTATTTCGATAGATCTCATGCCGGCGAGCACGAGAGTTTTTTCGTTGGCGCCGGCGAGCGCTCAAGTGCAACTCGTCTCGACGAGCCGGCACATCACGCAGGGGTGGGTCGATCTTGTTTCTCACAATTTCAACGCAGTGAGAAACACTTACGGTGGAAAGAGCAAGGTGATCAAAAACGATCCGTACGAACTCCGCTTCGCATTTCCTCGTGGGAAGCAGCTTGCGATTAAGAGTGCGACCGCTTATTCGCGTGCCGGTAAACTGCCGGTTCGGATTGTGAATCATCAGGGTTGGGCCATTGCTGAGATCACTTCACCTGTGACCACCGAAGTCAGTTGGGAGGTTCGATTTGAAGCAGCGCCTGCTTATCACTTTCCGGTGAAAGAGCCTGGAAAGCTTTGGGCCGAAAGGTCCGGAATCGACGGCGCTAATCTGCGTTGGACCACGCCGCACCAGCCGGCTGCGGGTTATCAGGTTTCATTGAATGGAACGCTGTTGGGATTCACGCCGACACAAGTGTTTGCTCTACGCGGTCTCGATCCAGCCATTCTGTACACAGCGGAGGTGCGGACCGTTTGGCAGGACGGGACGCTTAGTGAGAAGAAAGGGTCGTTACAGTTCACACTAAAAAAGATCCATCCGCCGGAAGTGTTTCTTTCCGATCTCGATCCGGTTCGATTGACGCCTGGTTGGCGGCAACCCGAGCTTAATCGAAACTTCAACAGCGGCGGGCTCTCGATTGGCGGGCGTGCGTTTGAGAAAGGCATCGGCATGCCGACAAATTCGGAGATTGAGTTTGAGTTGAATGGGACGTACGACAACTTCGCTGCGCTTGTGGGGATTGATGATGAGTTCAACAACAACGAAGCGAAGGCGGAGTTTTTTGTGATTGGTGATGGGAAGGAGCTTTGGAAGAGTGACGGGTTGAAGAAGGGTGATGGAGTCAAAGAGGTGAAGGTGGATGTGAAGAATGTAAAGCGATTGACGCTGCGTGTGAGGCGTGTCGGTGAAGGCGGGCGCGTTTATGCTGATTGGGTTGACGCGCGGTTGACGAAGTAAACTTTGCCAGGATTTACGTGATTTTTTCAGGATTACTAAGATTAAATCCTGTAAATCCTATCTAATCCTGAAATCCTGTCTAAAAATGATCTCTCGAAGAACGCTTCTCCAACTAGCTCTAGTCTCTCCCGTCCTCGCGGCGTTCCCCCAGCTTCGCAGATCACTCCACGACGCGCCGAGCCATGTGATTCCGTTACTCGACGGCGCCGACGTTTCGCGCGTGAAAGTCACCCGAAAATGGAACGGCTCAATTTGCCAATCACACATCACGAATCAAGGACGAGAGGCGGTAAAGATCAAGGAGATCGTTCTCTTCGATCTCCAACTCTCACTTCCGTCATCAACACGTCTCTACGGTGAAGGTTTCCAGATGCTTTCGCAGACCGGCGGCACACTCGGCCAGCCATCCGATCTCGGAAACTACACCGACGCTAAACACTACAAGATGTCCGCGCCCGCCGGCGCAAAGGCGTTCTACGGAATGATGATGCTCTCGCCCTCGACGCAAGACAATCATCTCCTGGCGTTCACATCGTGTCGTCGTTACATCGGACAGTTCTATTTGAACAACCCTTCTCTGAAAGTCGTGGTTGATACAGAAGGCGCCGAATTGCCGCCAGGTGAAACGTGGCAGCTCGAACACTTTACCTACCAGACGGGAACCGATCGCGAACAGTTGTTAGACAACCTCGCTACGCAACTCGTCGCCAATCATCCACCACTACGTTTTCCATCACCGCCGACGGGTTGGTGTTCCTGGTACTGCTTCGGTCCGCGCGTCACAGCCAAACAAGTCCTCGACAATCTCGACTTCATCGCGAAGCACACGCCAGGTCTGCGTTACGTTCAGATCGACGACGGCTACCAGCCTGCGATGGGCGACTGGCTCGACACCGGCGCGGCGTTCGGCGGAGACGTGCAGGGCGTTTTGAAACAGATTCGCGAGCGTGGTTTCGAGCCGGCGATCTGGGTCGCGCCTTTCGTCGCTGAAGAAAAATCAAAAGTCTTTCAGCAGCATCCGAATTGGTTCGTGAAAGACTCGGAAGGGAAGCCGCTGCGTTCAGATCGCGTCACGTTTGGTGGCTGGCGGCGTGGTCCATGGTACGTGCTCGACGGCACGCACCCTGAAGTGCAACAGCATTTCGAGAAGTTTTTCCGCATCATGAAGCGCGATTGGGGCTGCACCTATTTCAAACTCGACGCAAACTTCTGGGGCGCGATTCATGGCGGCCGCTTTCACGATCCGCGTGCGACGCGAATCGAAGCCTATCGTCGAGGCATGAAGGCGATCCTGCGCGGCGTCGGAGACAGTTTCGTGCTGGGCTGCAATCATCCGATCTGGCCATCGCTCGGATTGATTCACGGATCGCGAAGTTCGAACGACATCAAACGCACGTGGGAACGCATCGAGACGACCGCGCGGCAGAATCTCAGTCGCAACTGGCAGAACGGGCGACTCTGGTGGAACGATTCCGATGCGATCGTTCTGACAGGCGATCTGCCTGACAACGAATTCCAGTTTCACGCGACGGCGATCTACGCATCCGGCGGGATGCTGTTGTCGGGCGACGATCTCACGAAGATCAGCGCTGACAAATTGGCGATGCTGCGCAAGCTCCAGCCACCCTCAGGCGTCGCAGCTCGTTTCGAAGACGATTCATTTCAAGTGGGCAGAATGCGCCTGGGCAGGCGCGAGGTCATCTCGGTTCTAAACTGGACCAACACTCCGCAGGACATCTCGCTTCGCCTGAAGTGCCCCAGCCACATCACAGACTTCTGGACCGACGCAGCGCTCGGAACACACTACGGCACCTTTGAGATCAAACAAATGCCCGCCCGTTCCGGACGGCTGTTAGTTTGTGAGTGATTTGTGCTACTTGTGTACAGGTCCTATGCATCCGAACACTCTTCGCAACAAGCTCGCCGGCGTGATCGCGTTTCCCGTCACTCCGTTCAAAGAAAATCTTACTCTCGATCTACCCGGACTGCACCACAACCTCACGAAATTGCTGGAGCATCCGATCTCTGCCGTCGTCGCCGCGGGCGGCACGGGCGAGATGTATTCCTTAACCCCTGCTGAGTATGCGCGTGTGATCGAACTGACGACTCACGCCATCGAAGATCGCGTGCCTGTGATAGCAGGCGTTGGATTCGGACAGCGCCTCGCGGTCGAGATGGCCCAGGCTGCTGCGAAAGCCGGCGCCGACGGAATTCTTGCGTTTCCTCCTTACTATCCGCATGCCGACGACGACGGACTTATCGAGTACTACCGCGCGATTGGCGAAGCGACCAATCTTGGAATGCTCATCTATTCCCGCGATTGGGCCAACTTCACGCCCGCGATGGTGGAGCGCTTGTGTGCGATCCCAACTCTCGTCGCGTGGAAGGACGGCCAGGGAGACATACGACGTCTACAGGCGATCATGAACCTTGTCGGCGATCGCCTGCATTGGATCGGCGGCGCGGGCGACGACATGGTCGCGGCGTACTACAGCACTGGAATCAGAACGTTTAGTTCGAGCATCGCGACCGTTGCTCCACAACTGTCGTTGAGACTGCACGAGTTGGCCGAAGCAGGTGACAGCGAAGCGCTCATCGGACTTGTTGGACCAGTGTGTGATTCCACTCTACGCACTTCGCGCCCGTCGCAAGGGCTACGAAGTCTCCGCGATGAAAGCATTGATGGACATGGTAGGACTGAACGGTGGTCCAGTGCGCCCGCCGCTGGTTAGCGTAACCGCTCAGGAAGAAGACGAGCTAAGAACAATCCTCTCCACCTGGGAAAAATTTCTTTGATTGCCAAATGCCAATTGCCGATTGAAACCCCTCGGATACCACTGCAATCGGCAATCGGCAATTGGCAATCGGCAATAATTCCATTGACACTTTCCACTCGCGGGTCTAGACTCCGTTACCGCTAACGAAAACCGTTCCCAAACCCAGGAGACACTCTGATGAACAGGCGAAACTACCTGGCCCTGATGGGCGCAGCCGCAGGCGCTGTCGCAACCAGTTCAAAGCTCGATTTAGTTTCGGCGCAGGCTCCCGCGGCTCCAGCGGATGCAGGCGCTCCCACAACTTCGACAATCGAAGATCGCACGCGTCGTATGAAGTGGTGGCACGAAGCGAAGTTCGGCATGTTCATCCATTGGGGACTTTACAGCACGCTCGGGCGTCACGAATGGGTGATGGAAAACGAGGGCATTCCCGCGAAGGAGTACGAGCAGTACGCCAACAACTTCAAGCCCAAACCAAACTTCGCGCGCGATTGGGCGCGGCTCGCAAAGCGGGCGGGCATGAAATACATGGTGCTCACCAGCAAGCATCACGAAGGTTTCTGCAACTTCGATACGAAGTTGACCAATTACTGCGCGACGAAGAAGGCGCCGGGACGAGATCTGGTGCGCGAGTACGTCGAGGCAGCACGGGCCGAGGGGTTGAGATTTGGTTTCTACTACTCGTTGATGGATTGGCATCATCCGGATGGCGCTTTGTGTGCGAAGGATGAAGCCGCTCGCCGTCGATTTGTCGATTACATTCACGGCCAGGTGCGCGAGCTGATGACCAACTATGGCACCGTCGACATTCTCTGGTACGACGTGCCGTGGCCTCTCGATGCGAACGGTTGGGAGTCGGTGAAGATGAACACGATGGTGAGAAAGCTCCAACCTGACGTCATCATCAACAATCGTTCGAGAATCCCCGAAGATTTTGATACTCCGGAACAGCGTATCGAAGCTTCAGCAAACCGGCCGTGGGAGTCGTGCATGACACTCAACGATAGCTGGGGTTATCACATCTCGGATCACAACTGGAAACATCCGAAGACGGTGATTCGCAATTTGATCACGTGCGCGCGCGACGGTGGTAATTACCTTTTAAATATTGGTCCAACTGAAGATGGTTCGATCCCGACCGAATCGGTGAAAGTGCTGGAGACCGTAGGCGATTGGATGGCGAAACACGGCGACACGATTCGTCTCTCAAACAACTGCCAACCGCGTCGTGGAAATTACGTGAGCTACACGCGCCGCGGCAACACGCTTTACGCGCATGTTCATTACTGGCCCGGCGAAACGGTGGTGCTCGCAAACTTCCTGAACAAGGTCAGCGCTGCGAAGTTGCACGGGAGCAATGTGCCAGTGAAATTCGTGCAGGATGATTTTCGCATTCGTCTCACCGGCTTGCCGAAGAGCGCGCCTGATCTGATCACGACTTTCGAGCTCGAACTGGACGGCGAACCCCGGCAGGCGCACGAAGTGAAACGAGCGGAAAAGCCGCGCGAGGTGACAGCCTAATCCTGTAATTTGTAAATCGTGTAAATCCTGTCCAATGATCGATTCCCATCAACACTTCTGGCAGGTCGGTCGTTTCGATTACCCCTGGATGACAAGCGATCTCGGCGTGCTCTATCGCGATTATCTTCCCGATGATCTCGCGCCGATCTTAACCAGCAACGGCGTCACCAAAACAGTCCTGGTCCAGGCGAGCAATTCCATCGCCGAATCTCGTTGGCTCTTAAGCCTCGCTGACGAAAACGATTTCATTGCAGGAGTCGTAGGCTGGGTTGATCTAATCAGCCCTGACATCGATGCGCAGTTAGTCGAGCTAACTACGTCATCCAAAATTCAAAGGCGTCAGGCACCTTGTCGAAAGCGAGCCTCAAGACGATTGGATCATTCAACCGGCCGTCTTATCAGGCCTGAAGCGACTCTCGACGTACGGATTGTCTTACGATCTCCTGGTCCACACTCGACACTTAAAACACGTCCCTCGAGTTGCCGAAAGTTGTCCGGAACTCGCCCTCGTAATCGATCACTTAGCCAAACCACCGATCGCGAAACACGCGCTGGACGAATGGTCGCAGGCATTTAAGCCACTCGCGTCCTACCCGAACATCCATTGCAAACTTTCGGGCCTGGTCACCGAAGCGAATTGGACTTCATGGCAAACAGATGATTTGCGTCCATTCGTTGAATTCGCCCTCGAATCGTTCGGCGCCGATCGATTGATGTTTGGCAGCGACTATCCGGTATGCTTGCTGGCGGCTTCTTACGATCGAGTGCTTGAGTCGTTTCAGGAGATTCTCACGAATCTCAGCGATACCGAGCGCGAGAAGATTTTTTCCACGAACGCGGCGAGGGTTTACCGTGTCTAAGATTTACTTCATCACCGGTGCGCAGGGTTGTATCGGTTCGTGGATTGTCAAAGCTTTGATCGAACGCGGCGACGAAGCTGTCGTCTTCGATCGCAGCGACAATTCCAGCCGGCTCGGCGCAATTATGGACGCCGATGATCTCGCGCGAGTACGTTTCATCATTGGCGACATCACGGAAGGCGCCGCAGTGTTATCCGCGTTAAGCGCGTCAGGAGCAGAGCGCGTTATTCACCTCGCGGGTTTGCAAGTGCCGACGTGCAAAGCCGATCCAGTTGCCGGCGCTCTGGTGAACGTCGTCGGCACTCTCAACGTCTTCGAGGCCGTGCGAACGATCGGCATCAAAGGATTAGTCTATGCCAGTTCGGCAGCGGTTTATGGGATGAACGATACAGACGAACCCCTGTGATGAAACCGCGCAATGTGAACCAACAACTCATTACGGCGTCTTCAAACGAACAAACGAAGGCAATGCTCGCGTTTACTTCCTCGATCACGGCATATACAGCATTGGTCTTCGTCCGTTAACTGTTTACGGCGTCAATCGCGACACGGGCCTCACGAGCGATCCGACGAAAGCCATGAAATCCGCCGTGCTCGGCCGTCCGTTTCATATTCGCTTTAGTGGCGCGACTGATTTTCAGTACGTTGCCGATACGGCAGCGGCTTTTATTTCCTGCGCCGACCACATGCCGGAAGGCGCAAGCGTTTTCAATCTGCACGGTGAAACAGTGACCGTGCATCGCGTCACGAAACTCATTAACCAGCAAGTTGCACGCTCGAATGGTGATCTGATCACATTTGGTGGACCACCGATTCCAATCGCCGCCGCAATGGACGACACGGCCATCAGAAAAGTGATGAATGCGCTGCCGTCGACGCCGCTCGATGTTGGCGTTCGCGAAACTATGGAGCGATTCACTGCTCTGCGCGATGCAGGAAGGCTCGACACCAGCGACATTGACGCATGAGTGCTCTATCTACTACCAACCAAAACAGCTTGCCTCTAACGTCCGCGCAGACGATGAAGGCGAGCGTGTTGTGCGATGTTCAGCGTCTGGAAGTGCGCGACATTCCGCGCCCGGTAATCTCGCCGTTTGAAGTGTTGATTCGAGTGTCGGCGGTCGGCATCTGTGGAACCGACGCACACATCTTCGCGGGCCACGCAAACTACAACACAAATGAATACGGCGCGCCGATACCGCCTGCCTTGCAACCGCAGATTCTCGGTCATGAAATCACCGGCGTTGTGGAACAGGTTGGTAGCGCGGTGAAAGATCTGCGCGAGGGCGATCGCGTTGTAGTGGACCAGGGATTGAATTGCGTCAGCCGGAGGCGCGAGATTCTTTGTGAGTACTGTCGCACTGAGAATAGCCATCAATGCGAGTTCTATCGCGAGCATGGAATCACGGGATTGCCGGGTGGCCTCGCCGAGTTCATTGCTGTGCCGAGTGTAAATGCAGTAAAGATAACTGCTCCACTCGAGGGCTCGACGGCTTCGTTGGTCGAACCGCTTGCTTGCATCATCCATTCGTCTGACACAGTTGCGAGAACGCGCACGCGTCACGCGGTCAACGGCGAAAGCGGGGAACGACGCGTTCGCAGCGTGTTAATATGCGGCGCCGGTCCTGCGGGTTTGTTGTTTACGCAATACCTGCGCAACGTACTCGGATACGAAGGATTTCTTTTTGTCAGCGATCCCAACGTGCGTAAACGACAACTCGCGAGAAGTCTCGGCGCTGACGAAGCAATCGACCCCGTGCATTCGGATCTCGTGGAGGTGGTTCACGAGCATACGGGTGGAAAAGGCGTTGAGTATTTGATCGAGGCTTCGGGATCAGGTGAAGTCTTCCGTTCGATGCCTGGACTCATTCGCAAACAAGCCACCGTTCTGCTTTACGGACACGGCCATTCAGGAACAGATTTAAGCGTGCTGAGCAGCATACTTTTCAAAGAGCCTGTTTTTGTTGCTTCTGCCGGGGCGTCGGGTGGATTTGAGAGCGATGGACGTCCGACCGTTTACAAGCGCGCGCTGAATCTGATCGAGGAAAAACGGATCAATGTCGCTTCGCTGATCACGCATCGCTACACTTCGTTCGAAGACGTTGAGAAAGCATTGTCGACGGAGATACATGGCGAGGACTATGTAAAGGGCGTTGTGGAATTGCCAATTGCCGATTGCCAATTGCCAATTTCGGATTAAATTAAGAGCGCTCGGCAAATCAAAATCGGCAATCGGCAATCGGCAATTGGCAATTGGCAATCAAGATGAAAGTTTCCCTCTTCATCACATGTCTCGTCGATCAAATGTGGACCAGTATCGGCGTGAGCAGTGTCGAGGTGTTGCGGCGCGTTGGGTGTGAGGTTGAGTTCGATAAGCGACAGACTTGTTGTGCGCAGCCGGCTTTCAATACCGGTTATCTGGACGAGGCGCGCTGCGTCGCGCAACGTTTCATCAGTATCTTTGAAGAGAGCAAAGCCGATGCGATCGTTAGCCCATCCGGATCGTGTACCGCGATGGTCCATCATTATCCGGAGTTGTTTGCCGGCGATCCCGAGTGGCTGAAGCGCGCGCAGGCAGTTGCGGCAAAGACACACGAACTGAGTTCGTTCTTAATACGTGTACTAAAAGTTGAGAACGTGGGCGCGGCGTGGAACGGAAGATTAACCTGGCACGACGCGTGTCACGGTTTGCGCGATCTCAACATCAAGAGCGAACCGCGAACTCTGATTCGCAACGTTCGTGGAGCTGAGTTTGTCGAGCTCGAGCATGCAGATGCGTGTTGTGGTTTTGGTGGCACTTTCTCGGTGAAGTATCCGGAGATCTCAGTCGCGATTCTCGATCAGAAAATCGAAGCGATTGAGCGCGCCGGCGTTCAGGCTGTCATATCCGGTGATGCGAGTTGCCTGATGCAGATTGGGGGAAGGTTGTCGCGCAAAGGATCGAAAGTGCGTGCGATGCATCTGGCCGAATTGTTAGCAAGCAAATAACAGAACCGAGCGCGGTAGCGCCGGATGAACCTATGAATCATCAGTTCCAGCGAAACTTTTCGCGAGAACGCGAAAGCCGCACTGGCCGACGTGCATCTGCGCGGTGCGTTGAAAAACGCAACCTCGCTTTTCGGGGAGCGACGCAAAGAGGCCGCTGCGGGTCTTCCGAATTGGGAGGACCTGCGTAACCAGGCGCGCGCGATCAAAGACGAGACGTTATTGCATCTCGATCGTTATCTCGAAGAGTTTGTGCGCAACGCGGAAAGAAGTGGTGCGAAAGTTCACTGGGCTCGTGATGCTGCCGAAGCGAATGCGATAATCTGCGGGCTCGCAAAAGATGGTAACGCGCGAACGATCGTCAAAAGCAAAAGCATGACGACCGAGGAGACGCATCTCAACGCTGCATTGGAAGCTGCGGGTGTGCAGGTCGTCGAGACTGACCTCGGCGAGTACATCATTCAACTCGCAGAGGAAACTCCTTCACACATCATCGCTCCCGCGATTCACAAAACCAGAAAACAAGTTTCCGATCTCTTCACGTCTGAGTTGGGCTCGCCACCCACGGACGACATCGCGCAAATGACGCGCACCGCGCGTGTAACTCTGCGCGATCGTTTCGCGGCGGCAGACGTTGGCATTAGCGGCGTCAACTTTGGTGTCGCTGAAACCGGCACGATCGTGATCGTCGAAAACGAAGGAAACATTCGTTTGACGACGAGCCTACCTCGCATGCACATCGCGGTGATGGGCATTGAAAAGCTCGTCCCGCGCTTCGCCGATCTCGATGTGTTTCTGAAGTTGTTACCTCGTTCCGCAACGGGGCAAAGATCATCTGCTTATCAATCGTTCATAACCGGCGTTAAGCGCCAGCTAACCGACGAAGGCCCGGAAGAGTTGCGCATCGTGTTGCTCGACAACGGGCGTTCGAGCATGTTGGCCCATCCGGTGACGCGCCAGTCGCTCGCGTGTATTCGTTGCGGCGCGTGCTTGAATGCTTGTCCGGTTTACCAGCAGATCGGTGGTCATGCGTACGGCTCGGTTTATCCCGGTCCGATCGGCGCGGTTATCACACCGCAGTTGATGGGAATTGAAAAGACTTCACAACTTCCCTACGCGTCGAGTTTGTGTGGCGCCTGTCGTGAAGTTTGTCCGGTAAAGATCGACATTCCACGACTGCTGTTGCACCTGCGTTCAGAGATTGCGCCTCGCAAGGGCAGCCGTTCAGAACGACTGGCATTCAAGATGTGGGCGAAGATCATGATGAGCCCGGCTTTATACAAGCTCAGCTCGATTGCGGGTCGAATCGTCCAGCGCGTAATTCCAGTTTCGAGGGCATGGACCAACGGCCGCGATCTGCGTCCGATCGAGTCGAAGAGTTTTCATGAATTGTGGAATGACTAACGAAGCACGACAATCAATCCTGGATTCGATTCGCACGCATCTCGCGGCGAGTGTCCCGTACGACAACCGTGAGCTTGCGAAAGAACAAGTTGATCCAGTGGGGGTTGCTCAAGACCAATTTAAACAAGCACAAGTTGATCAAGGACAAGTTGAAAAAGAACAAGTCAGGAAGGGTGGCTTGCCCCCGCGCTCCGATCAGCGGGGGCAAGCCCCTCTTCCTGACTTGTTCTATTCTCAGAACCACAAAGTGTCACTGGTTGAGTTATTCAAGCAGAACCTCGAAGCTGTCGGCGCCAAATGCACGATCGCATCTGATGAGGCTGGCATCGCTTCCGCCCTCACCCAAATCATCACCTCTCTACAACAAACACCCCTGCGCGCGCAGCGCATCGCCATTTCCGACGCGCCGCAGGTCGAACGTTTCCTGTATCAAACCGATCTCGAAATCGAAGAGCTCGCGATTGCGCCAAACGCATCAGACATCTTCAATTTCGACGTCGGTATCACGACCGCACAAGCCGCAATTGCCGAGACCGGCACGTTGGTTCTCGTCAGTACCGAGGAACGCCATCGACTCGTCTCGCTCGTTCCTCCCGTACACATCGCAATCGTCGACGCTTCAAAAATTCACGAAACACTCGGCGAAGCCCTGGACTTGATACATAAAACCGAAATCAGCCCCGCAGTCACGTTCATAACTGGACCATCGCGCACCGCGGATATCGAGTTAACGTTGACGGTTGGAGTACATGGCCCGCAGGAGTTGTACGTGATTGTCAACGGATCAACCTAGATGCGGATCATTTCCTTCTCAACCGAAGAGTCAGATTGGAAATCGCCGCGAATGGGGATTCTTTTGGTCGTCAACGGCCATGACTCCGGCTATCGTTTGGATTGCGAAAAACTGTTCGATAAAGCTGACCGGCCATCAAACCCGCTTGCGTGGTTCGACATGGATGGACCATGGTTTCGAAAAGCACGCGCGACTCACGACACGCTCGTGAGTGATCCAAGAGCGCTCGCGGAAGCTCGAGACAAAGGCTGGTTAGTCAGAAGCCAGGATGCGTATTGGTTCGCGCCGGTGCCACGTCCGGGTAAAATCCTCTGCATCGGACTCAACTACAGAGATCACGCCGCTGAAAGCAACATGCCGATTCCTGAAAAGCCGGTGGTGTTTTCGAAGTTCTCGACGGCTGTGATCGCGCCGGGTGAGCCGGTGGTCCTGCCATCCACGAGTCAACAGGTTGATTATGAAGCGGAGCTGGCGGTCGTAATTGGCCGCCGCGCTAAACATGTCACCGCAGATCGTGCTTATGATTACGTGCTTGGCTACACGGCTTTCAACGACGTAACCGCGCGCGATTTTCAATTTGGTGATGGGCAGTGGCAACGAGGAAAATCGTGCGACACGTTTGCGCCGATGGGCCAGACGATTGTTACGACAGACGCAGTTCCCGATCCGCACAAGCTCTCGATCAAGCTGACGCTCAACGGCAAGACAATGCAGGACTCAAACACGGATCAGTTGATCTTTGGTGTTCCGGCGTTGATAGAGTTTATATCGCAAACGATTACTCTCGAACCTGGTGATGTGATTGCGACAGGCACGCCTTCGGGTGTTGGATTTGCGCGAAAGCCGCCGGTGTTTCTTAAGCCGGGTGATCAAATGGAAGTGAATGATTGAAGGAGTTGATGGCGTCGGGAATCCGGTAATTAGTGAAAACCTTTAGACAGGATTAACAGGATGAACAAGATACTTCTGCTGATTTTGCTCGCGACTATTTCGTTTGGTTGCACGAACGCTGGGGCGCCGGCGGCGAAGAAAAAACTAAAGATCGCGGTCATTCCGAAAGGAACTACACACGAGTTTTGGAAGAGTATTCACGCGGGCAGCAATAAGGCCGCCCAGGAACTCGCCGCGCAGGGAAATGAAATCGAAGTCATCTGGAAGGGACCACTGCGTGAAGACGATCGCGAACAGCAGATACAAGTCGTGGAGGGATTTACCGCGCAAGGCGTGAACGGCATCGTGCTCGCGCCGCTCGACAACCGCGCACTGGTTCGTCCGGTTTCTGATGCGCAGCGTTCAGGTGTGCCCACAGTGATTATCGATTCGGGTTTGGAGACAGAAGAAATTGTCAGTTTCGTCGCTACCGACAATCGCAAGGGAGGTTCGCTCGCCGCCGAGCGCATGGGCCAACTCTTGAACGGCAAAGGCAAGGTCCTGGTTTTGCGATATGCGGAAGGTTCAGCGAGCACTACCGAACGTGAAGCAGGTTTTCTCGACACGGTCAAACAGAAATTTCCGGAGATCGAGCTTGTTTCCACCGATCAATACGCCGGCGCCACACGCGACACCGCGAAGCGTGCATCCGAGAATCTTTTGAATCGCTTTGGCGACGAGGTGCAGGGAATCTTCACGCCGAATGAATCGTCCACGGCCGGAATGCTGCTGGCGCTTCAGGACATTGGCAAGGCAGGTAAAGTTTCGTTTGTCGGTTTCGATTCCAGCCAAACGTTCATCGACGCGATCAACGCAAACCAGTTGCACGGGATCGTCGTGCAGAATCCTTTCAACATGGGCTACCTCGGTGTGAAGACGATGGTGGATAGCCTTCTCGGCAAACCTGTCAATCGCAAGATCGATACGGGTGTGATGCTGGTGACGAAGGAGAACATGCAATCGCCCGAGGTTCAGGCTCTACTGCATCCGCCGCTCGATCAATATTTGAAATGATCTCTGCGTAACCTCTGCGTCCTCTGCGTCTCTGCGGTTATAAACAACCATCAGAGACGCAGAGGCGCAGAGGTTAAGCAGAGGGAACAGATCAGAACTTAAATGGTTGCCGACGTCAAACAAAGCCGAGCATTCCTCAACGCGAGCCTGTTGCAAAACTGGTTGAATCGGCTCGGACCGGTGCTCGGTCTGCTGTTGGTGATCGGCATCTTCTCCATCCTCATGGACACGCCCGGCCGGTTCCTCTCGCCAAACAATCTTCGCATCGTCCTTTCGCAAACAGTGATCGTGGCCATCGGCGCGATCGGGATGACGTTGATCATCATCAGCGGCGGGATCGATCTCGCAGTTGGATCGACGATCGCTCTAACCGGCGTGATAACTGCTCTCGGAATCAATGGTGGCCTGCCACCTTCAGTTGCTTTGTTGACCGGCATTCTCGTTGGAGGACTGGTCGGCGTCGTGAATGGCCTGGTGATCACGCGGCTGAAAGTAGTTCCGTTTATTGCGACGCTCGGAATGCTCGGAGTTGCGAGAGGCGTGGCGAAGTGGATGGCGAATCAACAGACCGTGAACATGCCCGCCACCTGGCTCAACGAATTGCTGGTGATGTTTCCGAATCCGGCGTGGTTGCTTGTTGCTCCGGGTGTGTGGATAACGATTGTTCTGGCGGTTCTTGCGGCAATTGTTTTGCGAAATACAGTTTTTGGGCGGCGAGTTTTTGCGCTCGGATCGAACGAAGCCGCGGCGCGCGCGTGCGGCATCGCGACAAATCGACTGAAGGTTTGGATCTACGGGCTAGCAGGGTTGCTGTTTGGACTTGCAGGTGTGATGCAGATGTCGCGTTTGCGCCAGGGCGATCCCACAGTCGCTGCTGGTTCGGAGTTAGACATCATTGCAGCGGTGGTGATTGGTGGTGGCAGTTTGAATGGCGGCGAGGGAAGTATTCTCGGATCGATGATCGGCGCGTTGATCATGGCGTTTCTGAGAAACGGATGCCAGCAAGTGGGTTGGCCCAATTACATTCAGGAGATCATTATCGGCGCGATCATCGTTGTGGCTGTCGCGATCGATCGCTGGCGCCACACAAGAGCACAAAGAACGGTTTAGCCACAAAAGGCACAAAAGGAGATGTGATGGGCAGGTTGATTGTAGTTTGTGTGGTTCTGGTTTTGTCGGGAGTTACGGCGGTTGCGCAGGAGTGTGAGGAGCTGAAGACGCGGCTGGATCGTGCCGAAACGAGGTTGAAAGATTGGCCGGCGCTCGCGCGTTATAGTGAAGACAACAAAAAGACTGCGCCACCCGCAAAGAACGAACAGCGCGTTGTCTTCATGGGCGACTCGATCACTGATTCCTGGGACAATCAGACCGCCGGTTTCTTTCCAGGCAAGCCTTACGTCAATCGTGGCATCAGCGGACAAACAACACCGCAGATGCTCATTCGCTTTCGCCGCGACGTGATCGAACTCAAGCCGAAAGTTGTTGTGATACTCGCAGGCACAAACGACCTCGCCGGCAATACTGGTCCAACTACTCTCGAGGCGATTCAAGACAACCTGAGATCGATGGCCGAACTCGCAACCGCTCACGGGATTCGCGTGGTGTTCGCCTCACTGCTGCCCGTGAGCGATTACGAAATTCGCGACGGTAAACCAATTGTTCAAACCATACGTCGCCCGCCCGATCAGATCCTGGCGCTCAACAACTGGATGAAAGAGTACGCGGCGACGCATCGCCACGGCTATCTCGATTACTTCTCCGCGATGAAAGACGACAAAGGTTTCTTAAAAGACGAGCTGAGTAACGACGGCCTTCATCCCAACTCGCAAGGCTATGCTGTGATGGCTCCTCTCGCCGAAGCCGCGATCGCTGCGAGTTTAAAACGTCGCAAATAGCTTCACTCCATGCCGGTAACTCTCGAAGACATCGCGCGCGCCCTCAACGTCTCGAAGATGACGGTGTCGCGCGCCATAAATAATCATCCTGAGATCAACCGCGAAACGCGCGAGCGAATCCTTGCGACCGCGCAGAAGATGAAGTATCGCCCGAACCAGTTTGCGCGGGCGCTCACGACAAATCATTCGTATCTCATCGGCATCGTCGTTCCTGACCTGATGCACTCTTACTTCGCGGAGATCTGTCGTGGCGTGGAGTCGCAGGCGCGGCCTGTTGGTTATCAGAATCTGATTTGCAGCACTGATGAAGAGTCGCGCAAAGAGAAAGACGAGATTGAAGCGCTGTTGTCGAGAACTGACGGACTGATCGTCGCATCGGCGTTGCCGGCAAGTGAGGTGAAGTTTTATCGAAGACTGCTTTCAGAAGGTGCGAACATTGTTTTGATCGATCGCGTGCTGGATGGACTGCGTTGTTCAGCAGTCACGACTGACGATGTCGAAGTTGGCCGCCTCGCAACTGAGCACTTGATCAAGTTGGGCCATCGAAAGATCGGTCACTTGCGCGGGCCGGATGTTTCCACGTCGCTGAAACGTTTGCAGGGCTATCAGGAGGCGATGGCTAAAGCGCGACTCAAACCGTTGGTTCGCGAGTGTGGCTTTACTGAAGCCGATGGGCGTACTGCGATGCAGCAGTGGATCGCCAAAAATGATCTGCCATCGGCGATCTTTGCCGCGAACGATCCGGCTGCGATCGGCGCGATGGGCGCGTTGAGTGAAGCTGGATTGAAGGTCCCGGAAGACGTGGCGTTCGTCGGCGCAGGAAACATTCATTACGGAGACATGCTGCGCGTGCCCCTCACGACCGTCTCCTGGTCGAAGTCGGCGATGGGTCAGGAGGCGGCGGGCTTGCTGCTCGAATTGATCGACGGCAAGAAAAAAGTGCGCAAGATTACGGTCCCGCCCGAACTCATCATTCGCCGCTCCTGCGGCGCGATCCAGAATTAGCCACAAAAAGCAGAAAAAGCAGAAAAACTTCTTGACAGGTTCGCGCCACAGGAGTATATGTTCCGCGTTTAGACAAATTCATTCGTCCCTTAGTTAACCCAGCTTCAGCGTAAATTGAACACAGGCTTGTCCTTCAATCTGTAATCGGTTCGTCCAATAAGTCTTAATAAAGAACAATTTCTATGCGTAAGATCAATCCACACGATTTCACGGTCGCTCGACGCGGTACCAGCCGCGAAATTAACCGGCAAATTGTCCTGAACCTTATTCGCGCCCATCAGCCCGTCTCGCGAGCTGATCTCGCCCGGCTTATGAACGTTCGCCGCGGTGTCGCGAGTCTTCTCGTCAGCGAACTGCTCAGTGAGTCGCTGATCTTCGAAGGCGCGTTAGGCGAATCCGTGGGCCGCGGACGCCGTCCGACATTTCTTTACATCGACTCGCGACAACGTTGCGTGATCGGCGTCGACATTCGCGCGTCGCGTACTTACATCCTGTGCACGGATCTGATGGGCCGTCAGCTCGGCGTCGTCAGCAGTTTTCAAACCAATCGCGACTCCGACGTGCTGATCCAGGAGCTTGCGCGTCGCATCAAGCAGATTCTTGGCGACTACAAAGAGATCGGCGCCTGTGAAGGTGTCGGCGTCGCGGTGCCGGGTATGGTTGATCCTGGACAGGGTCGGATCGTACACGCACCAACGCTCTCCTGGCGCGACGTCAATCTGCGCGATCCTCTTTCGGTCGCACTCGGAATTCCGGTCCACATCGAGAACTCCGGTAAAGCATGTGCATTGGCCCAACTATGGGCCACACGCAGCGACGTTGTCGCCTCGGGAAATTCTGTTTTCGTAAGTGTTTCGGACGGCGTGGGCGTCGGCGTTGTCGTGAATGGCGAAGTGCTGCGCGGACGTCACAACACCGCGGGCGAATTTGGTCACGTGCCTCTGAGCATCGATGGACCACGATGTTCGTGCGGCGCGACCGGTTGTTGGGAGGCATACATTTCAAACCTCGCAACGCTCTCGCGTTACTTTGGTCACGACTTATCAGAACCCAAACCTCGCGATGCCGAAACCGCGACGTTCACGGTGGAAGACTTGATCGCGCGTGCTCGAGCCGGTGACGCAAAAGCACTTGCAGCGATCAATTCAACTGCACGTTACCTCGGTCTCGGTCTTGCTTCACTCGTCAACGCTCTCGATCCGGCACGCATTTATATCGGCGGTGAAATCACCACAGCGTGGAGCTTGATCGAACCGATCGTGCGCAGTGCTTTGCGCGAGCGAACCCTAACTGAATTTGGCGGCGCAACTGAGATCCATGTTGTGCCGGCGGAAGATCACCCAAGACTTCGCGGCGCCGTCGCACTCGTAGCGGCGCCAGCTTTTGCTGCTCCTATGGTCGCATAAGTAACTGAACCGAGCGCGGTAGCGCCGGGTAATCAGTTAGTAAAACTTTTTGGAGGTCAGATCGATGCGAGGCTCTAAAGAAACCCGACAACCACTCTTGTGGTCACTTCAGATTTGCAGTGCTCTATTGCTCACCATCGCTGCTTGTCAGTTCGCATTGGACAAGTTGTCGTAGGTCGCATCTCGGGCACGGTGCAGGATGCAAATGGGGCCAGCGTTCCAAACGCATCGGTCAAGGTTATCAACACCGCGAACAACTCCGAGCGCACAACCACCAGCGACGAGAATGGTTTTTATACCATCACGAACCTGGCGGTCGGCACGTACACGATAGAGGCCGAGCAGAAAGGATATAAGAAAGCCCTTGTGTCGGGGCAGAACGTCACCGCCGACGCGCGATTGACTGTCGATCTCAGGCTCGAGGCCGGTGAAGTTTCAGAAACGGTCCAGATTGTCGCTGCGGCAGGCGAAACCGTAAACACGACGTCAGGCGAAGTCGCGCGCGTGATCGATCAGCAGCAGGTGCAGAACCTCGCGCTCAACGGTCGCAACTATATTCAACTTCTATCGCTCGTCCCCGGTGTTGCGCTGCTGAACGACGATCAGCTCGAGTTGACGACGAGTCTCGCGACCGGCAATCAATCGATCAACGGCAATCGCGGTCAAACAAACAACGTCACGGTCGACGGCGGCTTCAACCTGCAATCGGGCAGTAATGCCAGCCAGATTAACAACGTCGGCATCGACTACATTCAGGAAGTCAAAATCCAGACTTCGAATTTCTCGGCGGAGTACGGACGCAACTCCGGCGCGCAGGTGAGTCTCGTGACGCGCAGTGGTGGCAATAACTTTCACGGCAGCGCGTTCGAGTTCATTCGAAACGACGTGCTCGATGCGCGTTCGTTCTTCGCTCCGGTTAGACCAACGCTTCGCTTCAATAATTTTGGCTACAGCATTGGTGGTCCAATCTTCAAAGACAAACTGTTCTTCTTCGGCGGGCAGGAGTGGAAGTACATTCGTCGCTTATCCAACGCGCAACGACGCACAGTACCGACACTCGGTGAACTCAACGGCGACTTTTCTTTCCGCCTGCGTGGTTTCGACGGAGTCGCCGGCACTGCTGACGACGGCGTGCTTCGCGATCCAAACAATGCCGCGAACACCTGCGTTGCGCCTGTGGTCAATGCTCAAGGCGTTGTAACAACGGCTGCCGTTCGAACCGGGTGCTTTGGTGGCACTAACGCCGCACTGCGCAACATCATCCCGGCGAACCGGATCACAGTTGACGGCCGCGCGATCGCAAACGTGTTTCGTACGTCAATCGGCCTTGCGACCGCGTTTACGAACAGTCCGATCGGTAACAACGTAACGTTCCAGCAACCGAACCCGCTCGACTTCCGCGAAGATCTTCTGCGCATCGACTACCGGATCAACTCGAAGCATTCAATCTACGGCCGCTACATTCATGACAAGAATGCTTTGATCGATCCGTTCGGCACTTTCATCACGACACAGTTGCCTACGATTCCCAGCAACCGCTTAACGGCCGGGAACTTCGGTACAACTCAACCACACATGGCTGGTCACACCCGACTTCATTAACGAAGCAAAGATCACAGGCGCGTGGGTGGCCCAACGAATCCCACCCGACGGCGACCTGTGGAAGCGCGACACCTACGGCTTCCAATTTCAGCAACTGTTTTTGGGTGGCGGCAGATTTGAAGACTCCATTCCGGATACCACGATCAATGGCTTTGCGAGTTTCTTCGGCGCCGCTCGCTCGTTGGTCTCTCCCACGACCGACATCAACGTAAGCGATACGGTCACGTGGGTTCGCGGTAATCACACGCTGAAAACAGGCCTGAGTGTTACGCGTAATCGCATCGATCAAAATGCGCGTACGACTTACGCCGGACAGGTTGACTTCAACACCGGCGGCAACACGCGCACTACAAATAATTCAGTCGCCGATGCACTGCTCGGGAATTTCCGCACGTACAGCGAACAGGCGCTCGATCCTCTTGGCTTTTTCCGCTTCACGCAAACTGAAGCGTTTCTTGCGGACAGTTGGAAAGTGAATCGCAAGCTGAGTCTCGAGCTCGGCATGCGATACCAGTTTGGTCAACCGATCTACACGCAGGCGAACAACCTCGCGAACTTCGATCCTTCGCGTTACGACCCGGCACAGGCGGTCACGATTCTCGCGAATGGAAACATCGACACGACCAGAGGAGGCAATCGTTTTAACGGACTCATTCGCGCCGGCAACGGTGTACCGCCGGAAGAACTCGGACGCGTGCCGGGCGGCGATTCAGCGCCGCCGTGCTGGCCGTTCCGGTAGGCGCGCCGCGCGGTCTCTACGAGGGCAAACACTACATCATGCCGCGCGTTGGTTTCGCGTATTCACCTTTTGACAATAACAAGACTGCGATTCGTGGTGGGTTTGGCATGTACTACGATCGCATCGAAGGAAACTTGATCTTCCCGTCGCTCAGCAATCCGCCGTACGCGACGAGCGCTGTGTTCCAGAATGCAAACCTGAGTAACATCGCAGGCGGTTCGACAACTGCGGCGCCGTTTGCGCAGATCAATGCGATCAATCCGGAACTCGACACGCCTTACACGATGAGTTACAGCCTGAGCGTGCAACGCGAACTGCCCTACGGGATCTTTGCCGAGGCTGCTTACGTTGCCAACCTTGGCCGGCATCTCATCCGGCAACCAGATATCAACCAGCCCACGTTCGATCAGCTCCGGGCCAACGTTCCTCCAGGCCCCAACGTTAATATCAACGCCATACGGCCATTCAAAGGTTACACCGCGATCAGAATGCGACTCAGTGATGCAACGTCGAATTATCACGGGATGCAGCTCTACGCGGCGAAGCGGAAGGGCGACTTGCTGATGACGACCGCGTACACCTGGTCCAAAGTGCTCACCACTGCCAGCGGTTTCAACGATAACCCGGAAGATCCCTTCAATCAAAAATTCAACTATGGGCCAGCGACTTTTGATCGGGCGACACGTGTTCGCTCTAACCTACACCTACACGCTGAAGATGTTTAGTCGTACACGCGGATTCGTGAAGGCGGTACTTGACGGATACGAGGTTAGCGGAATTACTCGCCTCCAGTCAGGACCTTACCTGACCGTTACGGCACAAGGAACGGGAGCAGCGAATGGTGCACTCGGAAACCGGCGTGCCGACTGCCTCCGTAGCGATCAGCTTTTCCCCAATGGAGAGCGTGGTCCAAACAATTGGGTTGATCGGACCGCCTTTGCGGCAGCGCCTGACACACGGAGAGGCACCTGTGGAGTAGGCACAGTCCTGGGACCGGGTGCTCATACGTGGGACTTTTCGCTGCGCAGGCGGTTTGCGCTCACAGAGAAATTCAACTTGCAATTTCAGGCCGACATCTTTAATGCTTTCAACCGCGCAAACTTCCGTGATCTGGAGACTAACTTGAACAATGCGGCGTTCGGACAGATTTCGACGTCTGGGCCACCGCGGAATATTCAGTTTGGATTGAAGCTGACGTTCTAGTACACAGAAAGCACAGATGAAGAACAGATTAAAATCCATATTTATCTGTGTAATTTGTGTTCCCCTGATCGCTAATGCTAACACTGTATCCACCGCGAGCTTCCGCGACGAAGTCAATACGTTTCTGGGGAAGGAACTTGCGGCGCACTTAGGCGCGATCAAGTCGCTGGACCCGCCGCCCGATCGCATTCTCGGCGTACCGACCACTGGTGAATATTCGTGGGGTACGTTTATGCGTTCGCTCGCTGCATATGCAGACACGACCGGCAATCGCGAGCTGGCGGGCCGCGACATTGCCAAGTGGGTGGGCCAGATCGGCTTGATCGAATCGCGCGCCGGAAGCAAAGCGTTTTCGCAGCTTTATGCGGCGCTCGCGTTGCGTCACTTTGGTCGCGACTTGAAGACGAATCCGCTCTGGCAGAGCTTGTCGCCGGAGGAGCAGAAGGCGTGGCGCTCGCTGTTGAATCCGGAGCGCTTCTACGATCCGAAGACGAATCGCGTTATCGATCTTGCCGAGAATTATCTTGGTGTCGCCGCGCGCATCGCGAGTATCGGATACCAACTCGGCATTTCGAACGATCGCGCGTTTCTCGATCGTTTACTCGATCGAGCGGCAGTGCCATTCGACAACGGCAACATCTACGCGGACGACGCACCGCCGACAGGTCGCTTCGATCGTTATTCAAACGAGTACGCGCGCTACGTCTATGAAGCGGCGGAGATCGCCGGACGAAAAGATTTGCTCGAAAAGTTAAGCGCTTCATTGAAGACGCAGATGCGTTTGTGGTGGGACATCGTTACCGAAGATGGTTACGGTTACAACTGGGGGCGCAGCCAGGGCGTGGTGAGTTATCTCGACACGCCCGAGATCGTTGGCTTTCTCGCGTTGCACCCGGAGTTCAGACCTGCGCCGCTGGCAGACATTGCGGCGCTTTATTACCAGGCGTGGAACTATCTGCGCAACGACTATCGCAACGACGCGCACCTGCTCTCGATCTTTTCATTTGGACGCGGGAACTACGGATACATTTCGCGCGATCGCGAGTGGCAACAGACGACCGGGTTCTTCGGCAAGGTGGCAAACTCGCACACGCCGATCGTGAACGCGTTGGAGAAAGAAGGCGTCGCGAGTTTTCCGGTTGTGCCGTCGCTGCGCGAAGTGATGCGGTTCGAGTTTTTTCTGAAAGGCCCGGAGCGATCGGCGGGTGTTTGGGTAGTGCGCCAGGGGATGTTGCGGTTCGCGTTGCCAATCACGACTGGTCCAAAACCGGGAATGTCAGACTATTTACCGGCGCCGTATGGCTTGCCGGGTTTTGCCGCGCCTGTCGAGCAGATCTATCCGTCGCTTGTGCCTTACGTCGAACTTGCGGACGGTCGCACAGTTGTTGCGGGCGACGGTGCTGACTTGATTGAACCTGCGGCTGATGGTCGATCGTTGCGCGTGCGTTGGACCAGATGGGCCGTGATTGGGAGGCCTTCGGCTAAAGTTGAAGATGTTGGACTGACGAGCGAGGTTGTGTGGCGTATCGAGAAGGGAACGCTGACGCGAGATGAAACATTGAGTTCAAAACAACCTGTTAGCATCAAGCGTTGGCGATTGGCCATTCCTTCGACGCACAACAACATCGATATGGAGATGCTGAAGCGAGCATTGGTCCGGTTCAAATCATCAAAGGGCGCGCTCGACGTGATGTTTGGTGCAGACTTTCCGGTGGAAGGAAGCCTTGTTGCGGCGGGGAACTCAGCCATCGGACGCGGCGTTCATGGAGCGATTCCGTTGCACCTTGTTTATGAAGCTCGAGATCTAAACGTCTCAGCGCGTAGTCCCCTTAAATACCGGCTTTCTTTGACGCCACTTTTACAGGATTAAACATGATTCAGAATCCGATAACACCAGAAACTTGTTTTGTACCAAAGACACACGAGGGGAAAGGACGTCGCACCGCGGTGGCGCCTGGTCCAACAGCCGCTCGTTACCTGCACTATGGCCGCATCACGCTGGATGCGGGGGATGCGCCCATTACGTTTAATAGCAGCGAACACGAAGTGGGATTGATCTGCCTCAATGGCAAGGCGACAGTCAGAGCAAACGGCGAATCATTCGAACTCGATCGCTACGACGCTGTTTACGTTCCACGCGATTCGGAGATCGAAGTTGAAGCGAGTGGTCCGAGCCTGTGCGATCTCGCCGAAGTCTCTGCACCGGTCGAAAAACGTTACCCGCTGAAGTTTGTTTCCTACAAAGAAGTGCGCGAAAACCCGAGGCTGCATTTGATCGCCGGCAAGCCGCCGGCAGAACGAGATCTCAACGTGCTCATCGGCGCAAACGTCGAAGCCGGCAGGATCATGGCCGGAGTAACTTTTTCTACGCCGGGCAATTGGACGTCATGGCCTCCGCACGAGCATTCGAAACTCCTCGAAGAAGCTTATCTTTTTATCGACATGCCCTCGCCGTCGTTTGGAGTGCAATTCGTTTACACCGATCCGCAGAAACCAGAGTTGGTCCAGGTCGTGCGCGAAGGTGATTGCGTGTTGATGCCGCAGGGTTATCACCCGAACGTCGCAGCTCCGGGTGGACAGATAAATTTCCTGTGGATGATGGCGGCGATCCGGGAGGGTGAAGATCGACTATACGGAGTAGTCAACGTGCAGCCTGAATATGCGGCAGGCGGATCGGGTTTGGAAGCCGTCAGTGACAAGAAGTAGAGGAACAAGAATGTCCAGCACCTCTTCTGAAAACAACAACAACGGAAATGGCAACGGCAACGGGCTTCCGAAGCATTTGAACTGGGCCAACATCCCGGTTGAACAAATGGCGGAAGGAATCGAGCGACAGATGTTTGTCGGCAACCGCATGATGATCTGCCGGTTTCGGTTTCAAGCCGTTTCTCGTGACTCCGGAGCACGATCACCCGCACGAACAGATGACCATTGTCGAACGTGGTCGAGTCCGCTTCTTCATTGAAGGAAAAGAGCAGATCGCGTCGGCGGGCGATGTGCTGCACTTTCCGTCGCACTGCTGGCATGGTGCTACGATGATGGATGAAGAAGTAGTGCTGATCGATATCTTCTCGCCGCTTCGCGAAGATTTTTTGAAGTAGTTTTTGACGCAAAGGCGCAAAGGGGCAAAGGCGGTTTTTAATTGATTCTTTGCGCCTTTGCGTCTTTGCGTCGGAAAAATTACATCAGAAGCGTGATCCTGGACCAGTTCAAACTTAACGACAAGGTCGCCTTGGTCACTGGAGCGTCCACCGGTCTTGGCGCAGCTATCGCCATCGCGCTGGCCCAGGCCGGCGCACAAGTTACTTGTCACGGCAACACGCGTTCGCCAGAATCCACTTGCGATCAGATTCAGAGTTTTGGTGGTGTGGCGCATGCGATCAGCGGCGATCTTGGTAAACTGGAAACTGCTAAAAGCCTTGTGGACCAAACGCTGGAGCGGTTTGGTCGCATCGATATTCTAATCAACAACGCGGGAACGATTCGACGTACGCCGGCCGTCGATTATTCGGACGAAGATTGGGCGGCTGTGATCGAAGTTAATCTCTCGAGTGTGTTTCGTCTTTCGAAGCTTGCCGGAAAACAGATGATTGAAAGCGGCCGCGGTGGCAAAATAGTCAACATCGCGTCGCTGCTTTCATTTCAGGGCGGCATCACTGTCCCTGCATACGCGGCTTCGAAAGGCGGCGTTGCGCAATTAACCAAGGCGCTCGCAAACGAGTGGGCCAAACACGGGATTAACGTCAATGCGATCGCGCCGGGATACATGCGCACGTCAAACACGGCGGCTTTGCAGGCGGACGAAACACGCAACCGCCAGATCCTGGAACGCATCCCCGCCGCGCGTTGGGGCGAACCTGAAGATCTCGCCGGCGCCGCAGTGTTTCTATCGTCGAGTGCGAGTGATTACGTAAACGGGCACGTGCTGGTAGTCGATGGCGGCTGGATGGGTCGGTAAATCCATCATCGTGGATTCTTAAAGTTGTGAGGAGAAGAATGATGAACGAAGTTGTCGAGTCAACAGCGGTCACTCAACCTTCCGTCCGCACCAAGATCGGAAACTATCGCTGGACCATCTGCGCGCTGTTGTTCTTCGCCGCTACCATCAACTACATCGATCGCCAGGTCATCGGAATACTCAAACCCGTTCTGCAAACCGAAATCGGTTGGACCGAAATCGGCTACAGTTGGGTAGTCTTTTCTTTTCAGGCCGCTTATGCGATCGGCTTTATCTTCGCCGGACGCCTGATGGATCGCATCGGCACCCGCAAAGGATTTTCACTGGCGATTGTCTTCTGGAGTCTTGCTGCGATGGGCCACGCGTTAGCCCGTACAGTCTTCGGGTTTGGCGTCGCCCGGTTTTTTCTTGGACTCGGCGAAGCTGGGAATTTTCCGGGAGCGATCAAGACAGTCGCCGAGTGGTTTCCAAAGAAGGAACGCGCGCTCGCAACCGGGATCTTCAATGCCGGCACCAACGTCGGCGCACTTGTTACGCCACTGGTAGTTCCGGTCATAACGATCTGGTATGGTTGGCGCGCCGCCTTCGTGATCACCGGCGCCATCGGTTTCATTTGGTTGATCTTCTGGCTCGCGTTTTACCGGCGTCCTGAAGAACACCCGTCACTTTCAAAAACCGAACTCGCATACATCCAGAGCGATCCGCCCGACCCGGTTGTCAACGTTCCATGGGCCCGTCTGCTTCCTCACCGCCAAACGTGGGCGTTCGCGCTCGGAAAGTTCATGACCGATCCGATCTGGTGGGTTTACCTCTTCTGGCTGCCCGACTTTCTTCACAAACGCCATGGCCTGGGTCTAAAAGATTTTGGATTACCCCTCGTTATTATTTATCTTCTGGCGGATGTCGGAAGCATTGGCGGTGGCTGGCTCTCGTCGTCGCTGATCAAGCGCGGTTGGACCGTCAACGCTGGTCGCAAGCTCGCGATGTTAATTTGTGCGGTCGCGGTGATTCCGATAGTCTTTGCTGCGCAAACGTCAAACCTCTGGGTTGCGGTAGTGCTCATTGGCATTGCGGCCGCCGCTCATCAGGGTTGGTCGTGCAATCTGTTTACAACTACGTCTGACATGTTCCCGCGACATGCAGTCGGATCGGTTGTGGGCATCGGCGGCATGGCCGGCGCGGTTGGTGGAATGATGATTGCGCGATTGGTCGGCGAGATACTTCAAAGGACCGGCAGCTACGTGCCGATCTTTATCATCGCCGCGTCAGCATATCTGGCTGCGTTACTTGTGATTCACCTGTTATCGCCACGGCTCGAGCCCGCTAACCTCGCCGTGGAACGCTAAAGCGACTGAATGTCAGAAACGTTAACCCCGAAACCAAAGACAAACTGTCGCTGGGACATAGTTAGTCTTGGTGAGGTGATGCTGCGACTGGATCCGGGCGAAGAACGTGTCGCCACCACTCGCAGCTTTCGTGTTTGGGAAGGTGGGGGCGAGTACAACGTCGCGCGCGGGTTGAAGCGTTGCTTCGGAATGGACGCCGCGATCGTCACTGCGCTGGCTGACAATGCGGTCGGCCGGTTGGTCCAGGATCTCATCTACCAGGGTGGTGTGGACCAATCACACTTGAAGTGGGTGAAGTTTGATGGTGTTGGGCGCACCGTTCGCAATGGTCTCAACTTTACTGAACGCGGTTTTGGTGTGCGTGCGGCGGCGGGATGTTCCGACCGAGGGCACACTGCAATTTCACAACTGAAGCCTGGTGAGATCGATTGGGAAAAGATATTCGGTTCCGAGGGCGCGCGTTGGTTTCATACGGGCGGAATCTTTTGTGCGTTGTCGGAAACCACGCCAGCCGTTGCTCGTGAAGCGATGGAGGTCGCGAGAAAACACGGCACCGTCGTGTCGTACGATCTCAACTATCGTGAATCGCTCTGGAAGTCGATCGGGGGGCTACAGAGGGCAGTTGCTGTGAATCGCGAGTTGGCGCCGTTTGTCGATGTGATGCTTGGCAATGAAGAAGATTTCACGGCCGCGCTTGGGTTCGAAGTCGAAGGCCAGGACGAGCATCACTCAAAACTCGAAGTGGCCAACTTCAAACGAATGATCGAGCGCGCTGTTAGCTGAGTTTACGAATTTCAAAGTAGTCGCGACCACATTAAGAAACGCAAAGACGGCGACGATCAACGATTGGGGCGCGGTCTGTTACACGAACGGCGAACTCTACCAGGCGCCGGTCCGCGAGAATCTCGAGATTCTCGACCGTGTTGGTGGCGGCGATTCGTTTGCTTCCGGGTTGATCTACGGATTTCTGATGGATCGTGGACCGCAGTGGGCGGTCGAGTGTGGCGCTGCGCATGGCGCACTCGCGATGACAACGCCCGGCGATACGACAATGGCTACGTTGGCTGAAGTGGAGCGCGTGATGAAAGGTGGGACTGCGCGTGTCGCGCGTTGAGGTTATTAAACAGATCAAAGAGACCGGCGTGATTCCGGTCGTGCGTGCAACCAGCGCCGACGAAGCGATGCGCGCGATCGACGCGATTCGCGAGGGTGGAATCTCAGTGCTCGAGATCACGATGACTGTGCCTGGCGCCGTCCGCGTGATCGAAGAAGTTTGTCGGCGTTACGGGAAAGATGCGTTGGTCGGTGCCGGGACGGTTCTCGATCCCGAAACAGCCACTTCGTGCATTTCGGCTGGAGCGCAGTTTGTCGTGAGCCCTGCTCTGAACCTTTTGACCATTGCACGTTGCCAGGACCACGATGTGGCAGTCATGCCCGGCGCACTTACGCCAACCGAGGTGGTCCAGGCGTGGACAGCGGGCGCGGATTTCGTGAAAGTGTTTCCGGCGGGAGCGGTTGGTGGTCCAAGTTATCTTAAAGCGTTGAAAGCGCCATTACCGCAAATCGAACTCGTCCCAACAGGCGGCGTGTCTTTGAAAACCGCCGCAGATTTCATCAAAGCCGGCGCCGCCGCGCTCGGTGTCGGAGCCGACCTTGTCGACATCAAAGCCATCCGCGAAGGTCACGCGTCGTTGATCACCGAACGCGCGAAACAGTTCGTCGAGATCGTTCGCGAAGCAAGATCGTAGTACACAAAAGGCACAAAAATCACGAAAATGATTTGTGCACTTTGTGTCTTCATATGTGCCTTTTGTGTACTACTGGTTGACGCCGCTGGCAAGGAAGCCGCCGTCGACGGCGATGATCTCGCCGTTAACAAAACTCGCGGCGTCGGAGGCGAGAAAGATCGCGGCGCCTGCTAACTCATCGACGTTCCCAAAACGGCGCATCGGCGTGCGCAAAAGAAACTCGCGGCCACGGTCGGTCTCGTCCAGTAGTTTTTGATTAAGCGCCGTACGAAAAACCCCGGGCGCAATCGCGTTGACGCGGACGCCGCGCTGCGCCCATTCAATCGCCAACGACTTCGTCAGTGAAGCGACCGCTGCCTTACTCGCCGAGTACGCCGCGACTTCGTACAACGCAACAAACGTCGAGAGGGAGGCGATGTTGATAATGCTGCCCGACTCGCGCTCGAGCATGTGACGCCCAAACACCTGTGCAGCCCGTAGCGTCCCGGTCAGGTTTGTGTCGATGATGTTGTTCCAATCCTCTTCCGAGAAATCGAGCGTCGGCGCGCGTTTGGTTCGACCAGCGGAGTTCACCAGAATGTCGACCTTCCCGAACGCCCGGATCGCTTCATCGAGCACATTCTGGAGCGACGCACGATCTGAAACATCCGAGCTGGCGCGAATCGTTCGACGCCCGCGTTGCTCGATCTCAGACGCCGCTGTTTCAACGAGATCCATCCGTCGCGACGTGGGAACAACATCCGCTCCCGCCTCCGCCATCCCCTTCGCGATGGCGAGACCGATTCCGGATGTTCCACCGACGACGACCGCCACCTTGCCGTCCAGTTCGAGAAGCGAATAAGTCATGTGGTTAGACCAATTTTCAGAATCTGACTGCCGTTGTGTAGCATTCCTCGTCGTTAATCGTCAACTATTTAAACCGCTTGTGAGTTTAAGAACGTACGTGTTAAAGTCGATCGCTCCGATTTCGAGATTGGTCAAACCATTTACGTCCGTTATGGCTGCGATAGAAATACCGAAAGCTGCGCTGATTAACGAATACGGAATCATTGTCGACCCGAACGATAATGTCGCCGTCGTCAAGAAGGCGACGTTTGCCGATCTTGAAGTGGTGCTGCCAAACGGGTCAATCGTGAAGCTTCTCGGCGCAGTGCCTCCGGGGCATCGCTTTGCCACGCGCGACATACCCGCAGGCGAGTTTGTAACACAGTTTGGCCAACCGATTGGAACGTCCCAGGGCATATTGAGGGGCGAGCAGATCACTCATTCAAACATGTCGAACGACGTGCCGCTCGTGCGCGATTTGCCCGAGACGTTGCATACGCCTCCGCCCGACTACATTCCCGAAGCAGCGCGCAAGACTTTTATGGGCTTTCGCCGTCGTGATGGTCGAGTGGGCACGCGGAACTTTGTGCTGATCGTTCCGACGAGCATGTGCGCGAGTCACGAAGCGCAGCAGATTTCGACGATAGCCGAGTTCACGCTCTACAACCGCGACAAGTATCCGAACGTCGATGGCGTGGTTGCGATTCCGCATAACAAAGGTTGTGGCTGCCAGGACGGATCGACGATCGACGTGATGCTGCGCACGTTGTCGAACTACGCGGATCATCCGAACGTGGGCGGTGTAATTCTGATCGACCTCGGTTGCGAAAAGACCAACCTCGCGCAAGTGGAAAAGTATCTGCTCAAACGTGAGAAATCGTTTGATAAGCCCGTGGCAAAGATCGGCATCCAGGAAGTCGGCGGCACGCAGGCGGCAATTCAGCAAGGGTTGAAAGAAGTTGAGCGCATGTTGCCGGAAGCGAATTTGAGCAAGCGCGAAGAGTGTTCTATCAGTGAACTCGTACTCGGCGTGAAATGCGGTGGCTCGGATGGCTTCTCCGGGATCTCCGCGAATCCTTCGCTCGGACGTGCAGCGGATCTGCTGGTCCGATCCGGTGGCACTGTTTTGATTACTGAAGTGCCTGAGTTCTGCGGCGCCGAACACTTGCTCGCGAATCGTGCGAAGGATGTTGAAACTGGTCGCGCCGTTTACCGGATGGTCGATTGGTACAAAGACTATGCTTCGAAGTTTGGCGCGGTGCTGAACAACAATCCGAGTCCGGGAAATATTGCGGGCGGACTGCTGAACATCACGATCAAGTCTCTCGGCGCGATTGCGAAAGCCGGATCGACGCGGGTTGAAGGAGTTTTGGAATACGCCGAGACTTCGAAGAATCGTGGGCTCAATCTGATGCAAGGGCCGGGGTACGATCAGGAGTCGACACCGGGTCTCGTCGCAGCCGGAGCTACCGTTGTCGTTTTCACTACCGGTCGAGGCACCACGATCGGAAATGCGATCACGCCCGTGATCAAGCTGGCCTCAAACACGCCGATCTTCGAGCGCATGCGCAACGATCTCGATCTCTCCGCGGGTGGCGTGATCGACGGAACCGAGACGATCGACGAGGTGGGCCAACGCGTATTTGAAGAGATCTGCCGCGTTGCCGGCGGTACGCAGGCCAGGGCCGAAGAACACAAGCACCGCGAATTTCAATTCTGGGCCGAGCAGACAGTCTCGCTTTAACACAAAAATTTTGTGTTCCTTATGATGAATTTTGTGTCTACAGATTTGCTCAGTGTTAGTGTAGTAGGTCATAGCTCAGCAGAAGGCTTAGACCAATCAACGCTCACAGAAATCGTTCACGCAGCCCTCGACGTGGTCCAACCCGGCGAACGGGTCCTCGCAATCATCCCCGACAAAACACGCGACGATAACACGCACGTTCTTTTCCCCATCGCAACTGAATTTCTCACGAAACGCGGTGTCGCGTCTTTCGATGCACTCGTTGCGCAGGGCACTCACCCGCCCATGTCCGAATCGCAAAAACGTTTCAAGATCGGCGCCGGCAATTTCGCAGGTCAACTGTTCGATCATCGCTGGGACGAACCCGATGAGCTGATAACCCTCGGTGAACTCAGCGCTGAAACCGTTCACGGACTAACGAACGGCTTGATTGAAACTGCCGTTCCCGTCAGTCTCAACAAACTGCTCGCGCCTGGAATCTACGACACCGTACTCGTGTTTGGCGCGACTGTTCCGCACGAAGTCGCAGGCTTTGCAGGCGGTGCGAAGTATTTCTTTCCCGGCGTTGCCGGACCTGAGTTGACGCACACCACTCACTGGCTCGGCGCGCTCGCCGGCATCGAAAACATCATCGGACAAGTCGACACGCCAACACGGCGCTTGATCGAAGCAGCAACAGACCTGATCGACGCGCGCATCATTTCCCTGAACACAGTAGTTTCTCGCACAAGCGATGATGACTTAGTGACCTACGCGCTCTTCGCCGGAGACATTCGTGAAGCATTCCGGCGCGCTGCTGAAGTCAGTCGCCAGGTTCACATTCGTTACACGGGAAGGAAGTACAAGAAAGTAATTGCCCTGCTCGACCCGCATTACGATGAACTCTGGGTGGGCGGAAAGGCGAGTTACAAGCTGGGCGCGATTATCGAAGAGGGTGGTGAACTGATCATCTACGCCCCGCACCTGACGAGGCTCTCCGAAACGCATGGCGCATTGATTGAGAAGTATGGTTACGCGCCGCTGGAAAGCGTGCGCGACATGTTAGGCGTCTCGCAGGAGCTGCGGGAGAATCTGTGCATCGCGGCGCACCTGGCCCATGTTGCTTATGCGGGACGATTGGACGAGCAGCGGTAAGGTCGTACCGCGCTACAGGATCACGATGGCGACGGGATTGGATGAAGAGACTTGCCGGCGTGTCAATCTCGGGTATTTAGATCATCGCACGTTCGAGATGGCTGCGGATGATGATACGTTGATAGTGAAAGATGCGGGACGCGATCTGTATCAGGTTTAGATCTAGGCAGCAGAGCGGGGGCAAGCCACCCTTCCAGACTTGTTCTAATGGTTGGTTCTCTAAAAAACAACAGTCAAGAAGGCTTGCCCCGCATGCTGTGTGTTTAGAACAAGTCAGGAAGGGTGGCTTGCCCCGCTCTGCTGTGTTAAAGGTTGCTTACGCAACCAGCGCCGTCGCCTCACTCTCGAGGTTGCAGCTCGCGATGAACTGATCCAACTGCCTGTCCACCAAGCGGCGTCGAGAAAAGGAATCCCTGCCCGTTCTCACACTCCAGCTTCCGCAGCAGCTTCAACTGTTCTTCCGTCTCGACACCTTCAGCCACCACATCCATGCCGAGGTTTTGGGCCAGCGCCACGATCGTGCGAACGATCGCGAGGTTCTCTTCATTCTCCATCATCTGAGTCACAAACGATCGATCGATCTTCAGAGTATCAATCGGGAAACGCTGTAAGTAACTCAGGCTCGAATAGCCGGTGCCGAAGTCATCAATACTCAACTGCACGCCCAGCTCTCGCAGTTGCGTCAACAACCCAACTGCGGCCTCGATGTTGTCACTGAACACTGACTCCGTGATTTCGAGTTTCAAACAGCGCGGCGGCAGTTTGAATTCCTGTAGCAGGTTCGCAATGTTCTCAACCAAACCTGGCTGATTAAACTGCTTGACTGACAAGTTGACGCTGACGAACAGCGGCGGCGAAGCCGGATACGTCGTCAACCACTCTCGCGCCTGGCGACACGCCGACTCGAGCACAGTTTGACCAATCGTCAGAATCTGACCCGTCTCTTCCGCAACCGGGATGAAGTCTTTCGGAGGCACGAGTCCAAACTCCGGATGCCGCCATCGCACGAGAGCTTCAAAGCCGATCAGAGTCCGATTCTGAAGCGACACGATCGGTTGATAGTCGACGAATAGTTCATCTCTTTCACACGCTCGGCGTAAATCCGTTTCCATCTTGAATTGGCTCATCAACTCACCGTGCATGTCGCGTCCAAAGATTTCGTAACGCGCTTTGCCGCGTGCTTTAGCGGTGTGCATCGCTGTTTCTGCGTAGCGCAGGATGTCGGACGCCTGGTCGCTGTTATCCGTAGCCAAAGCGATTCCGATGCTCAACGTCGTGTACACTTCCTGGCCCAGCAGGTTGAACGAAATCGCCAGCGACTGCTGAATACGCACTGCGACCGAAGAAGCTTCCTCTTCACCTGAAACGTCGTCGAGTAGCACCGCGAATTCATCACCACCGACACGCGCGAGCACATCGCCCTGTCGCATGCAGGTCTTCACTCGTTGCGCGATCTGGATCAGGAGCTGGTCGGCGCTGGCGGTTCCGAGGCTGTCGTTGATGAGCTTGAAACGATCCACGTCGAACAACAACACCGCACACTGGCGATTCGCTTGTTTACGCGAGACGCGCAACTTCAGCAGATCGTTGAACCTCGCGCGGTTCGGCAAGCCGGTCAGCGTGTCCTGCGTTAATTTCTCCTCGGCTTTCTTCCGATCGCTGATGTCCTGAACCTGGAAGAACAATCGCTTCGTTCCGGTTTCGGAATCTTTCAACAACGATACGTGCCACTGCACCCAAACCGATGTGTCCTTGCTCGTGAATGTAACGCTTCTCCTGCTCGTGACTCTGAATGTAACCTTCGAGCACTCGCTGTATGTACGACTGCACGTGACGCAGATCTTCCGGATGCGTTAATCGTTGGAAGCTGGTCGCCCGCAGTTCCTGTTCTGAGTAACCCAACAGTTTGCAAAGCGCTTCGTTCACCTGGAGCCAACTGCCGTCCGTCGAAACAACGGCCATTCCAATCGCTGCGTTATCGAAAGTTCCTTCGCTGGCGCCGGTTGGACCAGTGGAGAGTGCGAACGGAATCGAGTTGTCGGCGAATGTCGCTTGAGGTTCCTCGCCATCTGCCACACGATGTTTCTTGTTTTGAGTTCGCTCCGATGTGCGGCGCTGCTTCATGCGTTTCTGCTCGTACATCGCCTGGTCTGCCTGCACCAACAAATCTTCGAAGCAGGCCATGCGCTCGGGTTCGAGAGTCGCAACACCGATACTGAAAGCGAGTTCATGACCAGGCGCGACCGTGGCATTGTAGGCTTTGAGATTTTCGTTTAGCCGGCTGATCGCGTCGTCTTTACTGGCAGTTAAATCAGTGACCACGACGGTAAACTCGTCGCCACCGAGCCGCGCGATAATGTCTGAGCTTCTGAAACTGCGATTCAGGATCGTCGCGGTGCTGATCAGCGCATTGTCACCTTCGTTATGACCAAACTCGTCGTTGATCCGTTTCATTCCATCGAGATCGATGAAGAGCAACAACAGCTTTTCGCTTTGCCGGCGCGCGAAATCGAAATAAGGTGCTGCTTGTTTGAGCAACCCACGACGGTTGAACAGACCTGTTAGATCGTCTTTAAGTGAACTGTTGCGAAGAGTTTCTTCGAGCTTCTTACGTTCGGTGATGTCGCGTACGACCTGGACCAACCCGCCACCGTCAACGCTCGAGATCGAGATTTCCAACGGTAACGTGCCGCCGCTGAGTTTCAGGCCCATCGCTTCTCCACGCCATGAACCATCGCGCCAGACGGCGGGCATGATCTGTTCTTTCAGACGATTCAATTCGTCTTCGAAGTAGAACATTTCCCAGCTCGCGCCGATTAGTCGTTCCGGATCGGCGTAACCAAAAATCTTCGCGTAAGCGTCGTTGATATAAATGCAGACGCCGCAGTGATCGATGATCGCCATGCCGTCCATCGACGCCTTCATGGCTGCGGCTTGTTGGGCAAGAGAGCCGGCGGCGCGTTTGCGTTCGGTGATGTCGCGGGCGACGACGGAAGCGCCGGTTATGGCCTTACCGTCCATGATGGGGCAGATCGTTAGAGAGACGTCGATTGGTGTGCGACCTTTTTTGAGATGGACCATCTCATGCTGTGTAATGTTCTCGCCTTGAGTGACCTTCTCGAACAGCAGTGTAGCTTCCTGGCCTCTTCGGTGATCGAAGAGCATTGAGAGTGGCGCGCCGAGGGCTTCCTTCGCTGTGTATCCATAGATGCCACGAGCGCCACGGTTCCAGCTCATGATCACGCCTTCGGTGGTGACGCCGATGATCGCATCGCGCGAAACGTCGACGATGCCTTGCAGGCTGGACAGTTCATGTCTCACGCCGGTGAGCTGTTCCTGGGTTCCGGTCCAGGTTTTCCAAACGATTAGACTGAAGAGTATTTGAGCGACGAATAAGATGACGACAAATTCGGTAAACGTGGATCCAAACAGGCCGGGAGCGATGAAGCAAAGCACGAGTGCGCTGGGAATCACAAAAGTAGGGAGGGGCCACAAGTGGCGACTGGCGCGGGAGATGAAAGACGTGTTCTCGAGAAACATTGCTCGTGAAAGTTCTTCGAATGGGATTGAGTGGCTGACTGGGGATTCACCACTCGTGGTTTGTCAAACTCGGCGTCCGGGCAGCTATGGCCCGCAAAGCATTAGGCCACTCGCGTGCCATCGTTTGCGGTGGAAAATCAGTGGTTTGTGAGGGTTAGAGTGGTCAGGATAACCGGGCTTTGAAGCATTCTGACTGACTTGTTCTATTCTGACTTGTGCTTTCTTTTTCTGTCTTTGTGCTGTTTGTGAACCCTCAGTTCCTTGGCGCGGTTCCTCGGGCTTGCATCACTTGCTTCAGAAACCTTTTCGCAACCTTGCCCGCCACGGTCCCACCCAGCGAACTCAACTTTCCGCTCGCCACGACCATGTTGGTCCTTTGATCGATCGCGGTATAGACATATTTCGTGAAGCGGTCGTGATGTAGCTCGAGAACCACGTCGGCTGCGTCGCCGTCTCGAGTAATCGCTAAACCCAGCGCCGAAAACTCCGCTCGCTTCTGGAGCTTTGATTCAACTACCGAAGCTCCAACCAGCGCTGACGACGAGCTTACATAAATCAATTTCGCGCATCGAAGAGCAGCTACAGGATCACCAACGCTACCTTCACGCGGGCACTGAGCTGATGCGCTTGTCGCGCAAAGCGCGAGGAAAACAATTGACAGAAACAGTTTTGTCGTAGGTTTCATAACGCGAGGAGTATCCCGCTTTCGACAATCATGCTGAAACACAAATGGGACAGTTTTACGATTGTCACTCAAAACTAAATTTGTGTTGACATCAGCCTGCAAGTGCAATATTGTCCGCACGTTCCTTAAAACAAAATATCTCGATGTTTAGAAGGGTGTTTCTCGTCTCTTAGGAGCCAAAATGGTAACCAGAAAAGCTGCCACTAAAGTTACGACGAAAGCTGCACTTTTGAAATTCAACCCGGAATGGTTTTCAGATCCGCCACCCCCTTTCTTCAAAAACCTTGACCGCGTTGCCCAGCGTGAATTGGCCCAGGCCAAGAAAGAGTTTCAGGCGCGGGTGAAGGAGATTCTCGCCAGAGGTCAGAGATAGCGATCTACACATTCGCGGATAACGTCTGATGAATCAGCGACCTGTCATACTGGTCGGCTTTCAGAACCAGGGCAATCTGGGTCTGGGCTACCTTGCCGCCGTGCTGCGCCGCCAGGGCTACTCGGTTCAGGTTATCGACATCGAGCAGGACCCGCAGGAAATTCTCCGCATCGCCAGCGAACTGAATCCGATCCTCATCGGATTCTCGCTAATCTTCCAGTTCTTCATCGATCGTTACGCAGCGCTGCTGTATCTGCTCCGGAAAAATGGCATCGATTGTCACTTCACGATGGGTGGCCACTTTCCCAGTCTCAGCTACGAGCAAACGCTGGAACTGGTGCCGGAGTTGGATAGTGTAGTGCGGTTCGAGGGAGAGACGACGCTGGTCGAGCTGGTGGATGCAGTAACAACCGGCAGTGATTGGCGTGAGATTCATGGGATCGCGTTTCGCAATGAGCACGGGGTGACTTTGACAAAACCGCGCGCATTGCTCGAAGACCTGGACCAGCTGCCTTATCCGGACCGTGATTACGAACCCGAGTTGGTAATCGGGCGAGGTATCATGCCGATTCTGGCGAGTCGCGGCTGTGCGCGCACTTGTTCCTTCTGCTCAATCCACACGTTCTACCGCGCGGCGCCCGGTCGTATTGTGCGCACGCGCAAACCCGCTGAAGTAGTTCGCGAAATGTCACTGCTGCACGAAGAGCGCGGGACCACCATCTTTCTCTTTCAAGATGATGATTTTCCACTCTTTGGGCAGGTGTGGCGGCGCTGGGCAAACGAGTTCGTGGACGAGCTGGAACGGAGTGGCTTGTCGAAGAAAGTCATCTGGAAGATGAACTGCCGCGCTGACGCTGTGGACCGCGATCTTTTCATCCGAATGCGCGACGCCGGACTCTATCTTGTTTACATGGGTCTGGAATCCGGAAGCGAGCAGGGACTCGAGACGCTGCACAAGCAGATCACAGTCGAGCAGAATCTACGCGCGGTAAGTATCTTGAAGAGCATCGGCTTGATGTTTGAATACGGCTTTATGCTTCTCGATCCTTCGAGCACGTTTGAGTCGATCCGGGAGAATATTAATTTCCTACGCACGATTCTCGCCGACGGATGTTTGCCGGTCACGTTTTGCCGGATGCTTCCATATGACGGTACGCCGATCAAAGACGAGCTGGTGCGAACCGGACGAATACGTGGCGACGTTTGTAATCCCGATTACGACTTTTTGGATCCGCGCATCGGGGAGTTTTACGAAGCACTCACGAGTCTGGTGAGTCTCACTGGCTGGATACACGGCCTCAAAGCGATCACGTCGCAACTCGGATGGGCGTGGCACGAAGTAGCCACCGTCGAGCGGCTCTTCCCGGTCCTGCCTGGGATGGAAGAGTACAAAGAAACGCTCCGCAGCATCACTAAGAGGAGCAACGACCTGCTGCTGCGCGTCGTTGAAGATCTCTCCTACCAGTTTTCAGACAACATTCCCGCTCAATGGACCCCCGACGTTGTCGAAGAAGCCCGCGAGCGTTTTCTTGAAGAACTGCTGCGCGAACGCAACGCATTTATTTATGCAAACGAAGAAATCTTGATCGACACCCTGCAACAAGACGGCGGCCTCACGATCGTCGAAGACTCAGAAACCGTCGCCGCCACAGCCTGACCCAGGTTCGTGTGCCCTTGAAGTGATTTTGGACAGAAATTCGTTGCCACCCATCGGCTAAGCCCCAGCCACCGCCCCGCTAAAGCTCGATTTGAACATTCGCTTGACTTGGCTGAAGCCAGGTTGTTGGCGTCTTTTCTGAAAGCGCAGGAGGATTTTAAATGGGTTGGAAGGAGCGGGTGGAGATTGGTTACATGATTGCGGGAGCAATCTCGGCAGTTGGCACCGTGCTGGCTGCTGGATTTGCAGCGTTCGTCTATCAACGCAACTCAGCGTTTGAACGCGCTAAGTGGGCCTCGACTCTTTACGAGAAGTTTTATGAGATCACAAATCTTAAACAGTGCGAGAAAAGCTTGATTGCCCAAGGGACTCGGATTCAGTGAACGAGATCGTGATCAGAGAAGAAGCAGATTTCACCGACTATCTGAACTTCTTTGAGTTCATCGCGTTCTTGAAGACATCAAAGCAGCTCAAGAGCTCAGAGATAGAAGCGCTTTTCGGTTATTATCTCGATTGTCTGAATCGTCATGATCGGGTGAGGCAGTACATATCAAATCCCGCGAATGGCTACGAAGGTTTAAGCAAACTATTGGCATTGAGGATATGAGCGAACATCTATTCGTGTACGGCACTCTCCTTCCAAGCGAAGCTCCCAAAGAGATTGCCTCCATCGTTAAGCGTTGTCGACGATTAGGCGCAGCCCAAGTTCGTGGACGACTTTACGACTTTGGAGAATTTCCAGGTGCCGTCCTCGATCCCTCCACACGGGCCATCATTCATGGGGAACTGGTCGTGCTGCCTTCCGATGGAAGGATATTGGAAGCTCTTGATCGTTATGAGGAGTTTGACCCAACGGATCCAAAGAGAAGCCTTTTCGTTCGAAAGAAAGCGATCGTCCGGATGGTCAATGGAGAGAGTCGGGAAGGATGGATCTACGTTTACAATCGCAGTCCAGGTAAAGCGAAACGTGTTCGAGGAGGCGACTATCTTCGCTCTAAAGTCGCGTAGGTTTTACCCAATCCATGCGAGTGATGACTAAGCCGCAGCAACTAAATTTATGCGCGAGAATTTTACCCGCATTCTCGAACGAGGCGCGTGAGAGAACAATATGAGACGCGATTGCCAGCCTCATTTTGTTGACGCGGACGGTAACCTTGTAAGCCTCCATCGAGTCGATTTCGGCAACCGTGCGCTTGGCGAAGACTTTCTTCAACAGCAACTACACAGAAGACCGTCAATTCTTCCGGTTGAGGAAATAGATGATTCGTTTGCTCCACTCGTCTCGCTGGGGCGGGAGATTGGTTCAATGGATAATCTATTTTATCTCACCTACCGGACGGATCACCGTCGTGGAAACTGGTCGAGAACCGAGCCGATGTGATCGTTTCCGTTAATCTCCCACCTGAGAAAGAATCAGGCACTCCCCTTTCAGTGCAAGAATTCCTTGACGCAATCAAGGAACTTAGGACGCGAGAAGTCTTCGCTAAGCTCATTGATTTCGCGAACGAGATCGGAAAAGTTAAGCCAGCCCCACGCAGTGTGGCAGCGACCATGGAGTATAAGGGCACGGGAGAACTGAGGTTCTTTAGACTTTATTTAAAGAGGCAAGGACGAATTCGCGTCATTCCGCTGGACCAACAACTCCGGAAGCGGGGCGTTGATGAGCAGATCGCGATTGATACGGCTCAGCGTCTCGCGGAGGTTTTCCCAATGGTCGGCCTCAAGTCAGACAAATATGAGTTATCACGAACGCTGAAGGCGGTTGAAGTCGAAGCCAAGCTGGACGAGTTCAAAGATGTGTTTCGAGAGGCCGTGGCTCGCATCACAACCCTGGAGCCGACTGTGCTTCCCTCATCTGGGGATGACGATTCAGAGGAAGATGATGAAGAGGTGGCCAACGAGGGCATTGGAGCGTCGCCGAAAGATTACGATCTTTAAGGCACGCTTTTGACAGTCATATCTTGGTTTGATCCGTTGCAGGGTTTGGCACGTGCGCGGGGCGTGCTAGACGCGCACTGAGGAGCCGCGATAAGAAAAAAGATTGGTGCCGGAGGTCGGACTCGAACCGACATGAGCAGTGAAGCTCGCCAGATTTTGAGTCTGGTGCGTATACCAATTTCGCCACTCCGGCGTCGAAGGATGCACATGATAAGACTGATTCGAATGGAGCGCAACTTTGCGCCGAGCGAATTCCTTGTCGATGGGCCATGCGCAGCGACTTCAATCACAGGTTGGGACAAATGCCGGATCCGATGTGTATTTCCGTACACGTAAGTTGTTGTCTCACAATCCATTAACCCCTCACGTAAAAACATGTTTGCCACCGCGCCCGCAAAACCGCTAGAATGCCTGAGCCAGTTTCTGGCGGGGCGTAGCTGCCTCTAACCCGCAGCCCTCACCATAAACTAATTAAGTTCTACGAATCTTCTTGCCGCCTGTCCCGCCTTCAGGAGAACCAAATGCCGACGATTGTGTCGCCACGAATTCTGATAGTTGACGACGAAGTAGAAATCACCGAAATCCTGGCCGACCTGCTAAGTGAAGATTACGAATGTCTCAAAGCTGGCTCGGCTGAGGACGCGCTCGCAACGTCTCAGCGAAGGCGAATTCCAGCTAGTGATCAGCGACATCACCATGCCGGGAATGAGCGGACTCGACATGATCCCCCACGTCAAGGAGATTTCACCCGAAACCGTGGTCGTGATGATCAGCGGCATGCAGACTGTCGAGAGCGCGATCGGCGCATTGCGTCTCGGCGCTTTCGATTACCTGATGAAGCCGTTCGATCTGCGACAGGTGGAAGCAGTAGTCAAACGCGCACTCGAACACTACGATCTAGTCGTCGCCAAGCAGCGTTACGAAAACCATCTCGAAGAGTTAGTCGAACAGCGAACTGCCGAACTCGATCGCGCTCTGAATTCGCTGGAAGGTGCTTATCGCTCGACACTGAAAGCACTGACTGCTGCGCTCGAAACAAGAGACTCCGAAACTCACGGACACTCAGAACGCGTCGTCACTTATAGCTTAAGACTTGGCCGCGAGTACGGATTGAACAGCGATGAGATGAAGTCGCTGGAGTTTGGCGCACTACTTCACGACATCGGCAAGATCGGCGTGCCTGATTCGATCTTGCGCAAGCCGGCGAAACTCACGGAAGAAGAGTGGGTCCGCATGCGCGAACATCCGCTGCACGGACAGCAGATTCTTCGCGGCATTGAGTTTCTGCAAGGCGCGGCACGCGTGGTGGCCCAGCATCATGAACAATGGGATGGCACTGGCTATCCATTCGGGCTGCGAAGCGAAGACATCGACATCTGCGCGCGCATCTTTTCCGTGGCTGATGCATTCGACGCGATCACGAGCGACCGCGTGTATCGACGCGGCAAACCTTACGAAGCGGCAGCGCAGGAACTGGACGACTGGGCCGGAAGACAGTTCGATCCGAAAGTGGTCGAGGCGTTTCATCGTGTTCCGAAGGAAGACTGGGAAGAGTTACACCGGCAGTCGCTGTTGCCGAAGCCTGATCAGTTTGATGTACAAGAAGTGATGCGAATGATGGAGTCGCGTTTAGAAGCCGCGATCAGATAGCACACAACACACAGAGTACACAAAGATAAGTAAAATCATTTGTGTGTCTGTGGTGCTTTTTGTGGCTTAGTTCTGAGCCGTGGGGACGACGTAGCCGCGGCGTGCGTGGAGACTTAGGCCGACCCGGCGTGATGCGACTTCAATGCGGCGATATTCGCCCGGCGTGGCTTCTGCAAGCGGCCGCTTCGGACGATAAGTGACTACATACTCTGCGCCGATCGCGCGAGCCACTTCATTCGCCTGGACCAACATCTCCTGACTGTTGAGTGGCAACATCATTTTGCCGCCTGTCTCATCAGCAACGTTCTTCAAAGCTTCCTGACTCCTCTTCACTTCAGCTTCGTAAGCTTTCCTTTGTCGACGCATCGCCGGATCAAACCTGATCCCGACTCCGAACGAAGGCGAACGTGTTGCGCCCGGAGGTTGCGTCGGATCCGTCGCGCGGATCGGATCTGAACTGTTTGGACGCTGGCTGGAGACAACGGGCGACGACTTCTTTTCCTGCTTCTGTCTGACAAACTCCGTGTAACTGATCACGTGTACGGTCGCTCTCGCGGCGATCAGTTGTTTCATCGCGTCTTCGCGTTTGACCTTTACGCCGGGTGTATCCACTCCGTCAGTGATCATTACGACGTGGCGCGCGCCCTCGGGACGATCTTTGAGCTGCTCACTTGCAGTTGCCATCGCTTCAGAGATCCGCGAGCGCTTAGTCGAGATGAGTTTGTTTTTAAGTGTCTTGAGGACAGCATCTTTATCGGTGGTCCATGGTTGCACCATCTCGGCGGAGTTTCCTGACTGCATCACGGCCATCGAAGAGCCATTCTGAAGTTTAGCTACTAACTGCGATGCGACCTGGCGCGTGAGGCTCGTGCTCTTCGACACACCATCCATGCCGCTCTGATCACCCCCGGTGTCGAGCAGGAACAGAACGTGTGCCGGGATGTGCGTGACGCTCCGGAGTTGTTGAATCACACCGTCTTCGAGGACGAGGACATCGGTGAGTTCCAGGGTCGGGTCGTAGTGACCATAGGCGTCAAGGGCTACGACGGGCAGACGCACTTCTTCAGTGTAAACCTTGACGGTTTCCTGATCTTTAGCCGGTGTTGGGGACGGTTGTGGAGTGGCTTGCGGTTTTGCTGGTTCCTGGCTCGAGATGCGGGTGGCGCCGAAAGCAAACAGCGCCGCCATTACTAGAAGCCCAGTTGTACGTTTTGGCCAGGACATTTTACGGAATCGGCTGTTTTGATGCCCGGAACTAGCTTACGTTGCCCGTCTTACTCTGCACACAAAAGGCGCAAAGTTCAACTTGTTTGCTTCCGCGCCTGAGCCTGGACGGCCGTGATCGCGATGGCATCGACGATGTCCTTGGCGGTGCAGCCTCGAGAAAGGTCGTTCGCAGGCTTGTCCAGACCCTGCAAAATCGGCCCGATGGCTGTCGCACCCGCGAGTCGTTCAGTCAACTTGTAGGCAATGTTGCCCGATTGCAGATCTGGAAAGATGAGCACGTTGGCGCGTCCGGCAACCGCCGACCCGGGCGCTTTCGATTGTGCGACAGCGGGAATCAGCGCGGCATCTCCCTGGAGTTCGCCGTCGACCTGCAACTCCGGCGCGCGTGCTTTCACTGTTCGCGTCGCTTCAACAACTTTATCTATCAACCGGTGCTTCGCGCTTCCTTTAGTCGAAAACGAAAGCAGCGCAACGCGTGGCTCAGCGCCGAGCAGTGCTTTACACGAATCAGCCGCAGCCAATGCAATCTCCGCAAGCTCAACTGCGCTCGGCTCGATCACCACACCACAATCGGCATAGATCATGGCGCCATCGTGTCCGAATTCATTGTTTTGCAGCGCCATCAAAAAGAAACTCGACACGAGCTTGAAACCTGATCGGACGCCGATGCAGTGCAGCGCTGCACGCACGGTGTGCGACGTGGTGTTCGTCGCGCCCGCAACCGAACCATCCGCCAGACCTGAACGCACCATCAAGTTTCCGTAATACAAAGGATCGGAAACGAGTGTTCGCGCTTCATCGGGCATCAGGCCTTTCGCTCTTCTCAAATCGTAAAACAGCGAAACCATCTTGTCGAAATCAGACGCGCGCTTGTGGTCGATGATGGCAACGCCGCCCAGATCGAGACGATTGTCTCTGGCCATCGAACGTATCGTGTCCTCATCGCCAAGAACTGTGATTTTCGCGATGCGTTGACTCGTGGCATCGGCGGCGGCAACAACCGTGCGAGGATCGTTACCTTCAGGAAGCACGATGTGTTGCGGTCTTGACGCGGCGCGCTGGCGAATTCGATCGAGAATGTTCATGTGTGGTAGTGTTGCCAAAGATTACACCGATCCGCGCGGATCTGCATAGGAGGACGGATGTCGGAACTGAACCTGCGAAGTCGCATGACGAATCTATTGCTCGTCATTCCCAATCTTCTTTTGCTTTGTGCTCGCTTGATGGTCGATCCGAGAGTGCCCGCAAAAGAACGACTGCTAGTTGCCGGGGCAATTGTATATGCCCTCGTGCCGCTCGACTTCATTCCGGACATGCTACCGTTCGTGGGCCAGGTAGACGACGCTTACCTCGTCGCACTCTCGCTTTTACGATTGATGAGCGAGGCCGATCCCCGCATCGTGCGAGAACACTGGCGAGGTGGCGGGGACGTAGTGGAGCTGGTGGGCTCTACTGCTTTGATCGCCGCGCGTCTACTTCCGAAGAAGATCCGGCGTGTGTTGACCTCGAGAGTCGAAGCGGTCAAGGCTCCGAGTGGAAAAGCTGATTCTATGTCACTGCCGTTACTGGTTGAACGGCCTGTTAAGGAAACTACGACTGCTGATCTTCGTTAAGCGGCGAGTGACCAATCGATCACGCCTTCAACTGCATTTGCGAGACTCCCAACAATAGTCGGATTACTTGTCTTTAATGCCCAGTACCTGATCTGCTCGGGCAACGCTTCACGGCCTGTTTCGTCAAACGCCAGCACGGCACAACTCATGGATTTGGAGTGTGTGATTACAAACCATTCACGCGCGAGGCGGAAGTCTTCGTTGAGGGTGATCAATCTTATGTTGGGATGCCGCGGCGGTCGCCAGTCGTCCTGCCCGAATAGAAACACTGCCTCTGAAACGTCGGCGATACGCATGTAACGATCGATGATCGGTTGCAGCGCCGACAGCTTCTCGACGCCGGCATAGACTCTGCCGGAGCGGTTCGTGCGCAGCAAAATCTGGTTCTCGATCATCAGGCTTACATATTCGACTGAGGCTGTTGTCGTGTGGCAGATGAAACTTTCGCGGCCGACAAAATCCTTCCGGCCAATGCTCGCAGTCTCACCCAGGTTCTCGATGGCTTGGGATCCCGAGAACTTCAGGGCCTGATCGAAGATCGAAAATTTTTTCACGGTTGGGGGTCTCCTGCTTGATGAGAGGACTTTTAGCGGACTAATCCTGCGAGACCGTTACGAATAGTTCGTTAAATTGTGTGCGCGATGGAACTTGAGGTTAGCTTGACTGGAGGGCGCTCAGAATCTTTTCGTGAATCCCACCAAAACCGCCGTTCGACATGATTGCGACTACATCGCCGGAACGGAGCTCCGGAACGATGTGCGCCACGATTTGATCGGCGTCGGGAAGCGCGAAGGCAGGTTTTCCCTGTTGCGAAATCGCGTCAATCAATTCGGTGATATCAAGGGCGCGTCCCTTTTCTGTCACCTTCTGGCTGTCGAAAACCTCCGCGATGACCACGTAATCAGCGGCCGCGAATGCGTTGGCATAATCCTGCTGGAAGACAGCCAGGCGAGAAGACCATGAGCGGGGCTCAAAGACGGCGATCAAACGGCGATCTGAATAGCGCGCTCGAAGTGCTCGCAGCGTTTCGCGCACCGCGGTCGGATGATGCGCAAAGTCGTCGATCACCGTCACGCCGCGTTCTTCGCCTCTGACTTCGGCTCGTCGCTTGACGTTTTGAAACGTCGCAAGCGCGTCCTGGATCTTTTCCTTGCTGACTCCCCAAGCATCCGCCGCAACGATGACTGCGAGACAGTTCAAAAGATTGAACTCTCCCAGTAGTGGCGTCTGAAATTCCCCCCACGCTTGGTTCTCGCAAAACACCTCAAAACGCGAAAGCCGTCGCGGAGAAGTCGGCATTGCGCGCCTGCCACTTCGCGCTTTTGTCGGTGCCGAAAGTCTCCACCTGCGTGAAAAGCTTTTCGCCAAACGATTCAACTACCGTCCGAACATTTGGACTGTCCCAACCGGCGATCAATCTTCCGTTTTCGGGCACGAGATTCATGAAACGACGAAACGCCAGCTTCACTGCATCGAGATCTTTGTAAATATCCGCGTGATCGAATTCGATGTTGTTTACGATCGCGAGCTCAGGCAGGTAGTGCATGAACTTCGGACCCTTATCGAAGTAAGCTGTGTCATACTCGTCCGCTTCGATGATGAAGTAATCGCTGTTGGTAACGCGAAAGCTGGATCCGAAATTCTGCGCCACACCACCGATCAGGAAACTCGGATCGAGTCCGCCCTGATCGATGACCCACGCCGCGATACTTGTGGTTGTTGTCTTCCCATGTGTGCCTGCGACCGCGAGTGAATGACGCCCGCGGATGAACTCTTCCTTCACGACTTCCGCTTGCGATCGATAAAGCAATTTCCGTTTGAGTGTTTCTTCGACTTCCGGATTGCCGCGCGGGATCGCGTTGCCGACGACAACACAATCAGGAGCGGGCGTGAGATGTTCGCGTTTGAATCCCTGGAACACGTCGATGCCGAGATCCTGGAGCATCGTCGACATTGGTGGATAGACGTTTAGATCCGAGCCAGTGACGTGATGCCCGCGAGCCTGAAGCATGCCGGCAAGCGAAGCCATGGCCGTTCCGCAGATGCCGATTAAGTGGTAGTGCATCTATCGAACCAGTTGTCGCTCATGAATTCCCCCTGCGACCTTTTTGAATAAAGCAGTCAAGCCGGAGACGCGTGCTGCAAACGACGCCTCGTCATCATCATCTCCGATCAGGTTCCGGCGCAGTAAGAACAGATCGGTCGAAGGTGTGTTTGCGCCGGCATCGGTTGTCAAAGCGCACGTGTACGGCAGTTCCCGCGTCATCGCAATGATAGATTCGGAATAAGAGCCGTAAGGGAAGGCGAGCGGCATCGCAGTTTGCGACAAATGCTCGCCTATTGTTTCGTGCGATACGCGCAGCTCACGTTCGGCTTCCGGCTGCAAGAGTTGCGACAGCTTGCGATGCGAACAGGTATGCGAACCGAATTCAACGCCGTGCCGCTGAAGTTCTTTTATTTCGTTCCAGGACAAGAATGTTTCGTCATCTGCTTCCGACCACTCGTTACCGTTTGATTGGTTTTCTGCGCGAACACGATCTGTGATCAGGAAAACAGCGACGGGCAGTTTGCGAGCGCTGAGACGCGGCAGCGCGCCGGTCAAAAAATTACGGTACCCATCGTCGAAGGTTAAAACGACGGAGTAATCGGGCAGCGGAACGTTGTTCTTACGTGCTTCTACGAACTGAGCCAGTGATACGACATTGTAGTGCCGGCGCAGGAAGTTCAATTGCGCCTCAAAGCGTTGCGCGCGAACGTGCAGTCCTGAAGTGTCATTTGGGTGACGTTCGAGGCGTTCTGTTACGCCATGGTAACAAAGGATGATAACGCGTTTACGGTTCCACCACGCGGCAAGCCGCGTCAAGTAAAGCTTATGAAGAAGTGAAAAGAAGTTTCTCTTCATTGCCTCAAAAAGTAAGATCGCCACAAAAAGCACATAAGGCACAAATGATAATGAAGGCGAGAACCATAGCTAGTTAGCGATTACTCATTTTGTGCTTTTTGTGCCTTATTGTGGCCCTTTCTTATAGCGGCCGACGTATCCGTGAGCCCAGAATGATACAAAAGGTCCTCTTTGCCCATGAAGTTTCTCGAACGGCATGTTCAGACGCATGAAGAGACCTGGCGCAACTCGTGTCAACGGATATGCAAAGGGCGTGAAATGATATTGAGATCCACCGTCAGGAGTCAGTCCCGCTCGACGCGCTGCCTGGTCCAACTCTTCCGGTTGCAGTCGCAAACGCGGCAAGTGGTCGGCAGTTGCAGCACCAAGTACTTTCGCGATTAAACGTACAGGCTTCGTGGCTGCGACTGTGACACGGCTGACGTGCCAACGTTTAGGCATCGTTATGATCGCGATGCCACCTGGCTTCAACACGCGCGCCATTTCAGCCATTGCCTTGTCGGGAGTGTTTAGATACTCAATAACCGCCATGCAGATCAGTTGGTCGTACGAGTTATCAGGCGCGTTGATCGTTTCGATGTTTCCCTCGGCGAAATGAACGTTTGGAAGATGACCAAACTTCTCTCTTGCTTCTCGTATCATCTCCGGAGAAAGATCGACTCCATCGAAGATACCGCCTCGCTCGAGGACAACCTCAAGCATTACTCCTGGACCACAGCCAACATCCAACACACGACCGAGTTTTTCGGGTAAAAGTTCCAACACCCGATTGCGCCGCACGTGAAAGTGATAATTGCCGCCATCAAACGAATCATAAAGACGCGACCAGTCACCCTTCGTCGACATCTTGTCGAAGTGCTCGATGACCTGACCGGCGCCGGCTGGTGAGTTTTGACTTGCCATTATTTGTGCTCTTTGTGCTTTTTCGCGGCCACGACTGACTCGTAGATTTTTGTCAAAGTATTGGCTGATTCCTGCGGCTGGAACCTGCTGAACGCAGACTTGCTTGCTGCTGTTTCCAAACGCCTGCGCAACGAGTCATCACCAAGTAACTGGCAAACTGCGGCAGCAATCGCTTCCGGATCCGCGGGCGGTACAAGGATCCCATCCTCTCCATTGTTAATGACTTCCGGGATTGGCCCAGCAGAACTAGCGACACAGGCTCGACCAGCAGCCATGGCTTCAATCAGTGCGATCCCCAATCCTTCATATAGTGAAGGAAAGATAAAGAGGTCACAAGCTCGTAGAAAATCAATCACATCAAGACGCCTGCCAAGAACGTGGAAATTGTTCGTGACGCCGAGCGCTGCTGCTTCACGCTCGAGCTGCGCAAGCCACGACTGGTCCGTAGTCGCTCCAATGGAAACGAGGTGCGCGGAAGGATAACTCGCCAGGATCGATGGCAACGCTCGCAATGCGTAAAGCAGTCCCTTCTGTGGTGAAAGACGCGCAACGTTGAGAAGAATCAGGCTGTCGGGTGGCAAGCCACACGCTCGTAACAGCTCTGCGCGGCTTGTCGCGGGTGGACCGTTGAATAGATCTGTATCGATAGGGTTGTAAACCCGGTCAATCGACTCCAACGGAATACCGAGGTGACGATTCGCACTTAGTTTGACGTACTCACTCACGGCGATTAGTCGATCGCTGAAGGCGTGCGCCGTCCATCGATCAAGCTCGCGCACAATGCGTCGTTTGACGATGCTAACATCAGCGCCATCAGCCCATGCTTCTGCTTCGTGATCGGGATTATGAATAGAGCTGATCACCGGCGTGCCTGTCAGGCGTCCCGCGACGCGGCCGATGATGTTGGCGGCCCACAAGTGACTGTGAATCAGATCGGGTTTGTTCGCGCGCAGCCACGTTCGTAATCGACCAATGCCTTTGGGGATCTCGCGTGCGTTGCTGCAGTTCAAGGGGACTACGGGCACGCCCAAAGCCGTAATCGGTTCCAACCAGTGAGTGGCGTGCGGGTAAACCGTGATCACAGTGCTGCGAATACGTTCGGGATCGAAGTGTTTTAGATTAGTGTACAGAAGTCTCTCAGCACCGCCGGGACCAAGCGCCTCGATGAGATGAACGACGTGCAATCTCTGAGTCTTGTTGTTTGTCTGTGGGGGAAGAATCCCGACTTGCGGCGAAATCATGATTGCGCTTTTCGTCCGAGGTAATAACACGAGCTTGCAATCGTGCGCAAATGCGGGATTTTTTCAGCCCGACGACAGAGAGTAGCCCAGTTGAGCTTGGTCAGGAGTTCGATCACATCAGCAGAGGTCATGATAGAGCTGGTGCATGCGCGACATCTGCGACTCGTAGCTCGCAGACGCCTCAACTCTGCGACGTGCCTCATCCCTCAGGCGCGAGGCAAGTTCCGGATCCCGCAAGAGCTCGACCAAAGCAGCTGCTAGCTCACTGCTGTCATCTGGGTTAACGGTAAGCACGGTCTCGCCTGGTTCAATGTAGAGAGGATCGTAATCCGGTATGCGGCTTACGATCACAGGAGTGTCACATGCCATTGATTCCAGGACCGACATTGGCGTGCCGTCATGTGAAGGTATCGAGACCACAACGTCAGCCAGACGGAAATAGTCGACCATCTCGTCGTGCGGGATGTCGCCAATGAATCGGATGCGTTCGGAAGTGAAAGGATCAGTCTCAGCGATTTCGCGCACGCGATTCTCGTACTCTTCATCGACGGCGTCACGCAGAAACGCGAAGAGAAAGTAAACATTGGGGACTATGGCACAAACTTCGCGCGCCGCAGTGGCGATGTTTTCAAGATTATAGAGTGGGCGCATCAGGCGCGGGCTCAACACGACTTTGGCATCGGAGGGCAGTTTCCACTGATCGAGCAATCGCTGTGGCCGAGGGCCAGGTGAAAACCGAGCCAGGTTGACGCCGCCATGGACTACCTCGACCGGCGTTTCGGCGCCGGTGAAACGTTTGACCACTTGCGTCAACCGGTGTGACCAGCAGGTTATAAGGTCGGCATTTCGCAGAGCAAACGGCGAAAGGAGGCGCTCGCGTACGTCGTCGCCCGGCTTCCAGTTCGGGCCGCTAACGTCGCCACCCATGATGGTCAGAACAACAGGGTGGAAGCGGCTGAGTGCTCCATACCATGCACCGCTACCAAGAAAGTGGCAATGCAGCAGATCAACGCGCTCACGCCGCAACAGACGGCGCAGGAAGAGAACGTCTTTGCCGGTACGCCAGAATTGCTTAAGGTGGAATGGACCGACTTCGCCGAGATAGCGCGCTCCAGTTGCTTCAACCGCCGCAATGTGCCGCGGCTCCATGGGACCGAACGAGACTAGAGACATCTCTTCGCCGTGCTCGCTGAAGTAGCGGAGCCAGCGGTGCGCGTGAATAAATTGTCCATCAGCGAGGTAGCAGATACGCATTAGCGAGATCGTCTTCGGGTGCAGGCCATAGCCGTTTGAGCGGTCGCCGTTTCCGTCACACTTTTTTTGAGAACATCCAGAAGAATACAGGGTCGCCCGGTTCGACCATCTCGCCAACATATTTTAAGTGGGGATTTGCGTCGATCATTGGCCGCAGGCCTTCCGCGTTTATTGCGTCTCCGTTTTCCAAAAACCACACCTCTCCGCGCTCGGTTAAATATTCGTGGCATCGGCTGTAGAACGACTTGTGGAGGCTCCAATCGGCATCGTACATTGCGAGGCGGCTGGGTGCGAGTGCGGTCGCTGTACGATCTTCCACGAAGAAATGCGGCGGGTTAGAAACAATCAGGTCAAACTTTTGATTTGGTGGAATGTTTCCCAGGCTGTCAGAAAGCCAGTAATTTATTTGCGTTCCCTTCAACTGATCGAGATCATTGATTTCCAGAGTTCGTTGAAGAGAGTTAAGGTTGAAAATGTTGATGTCGGCAAAACTGACTTGCTTTACGATCGATTCGGCACGGAGCTCGGAAAATATTGTAAGACCGATGACCCCGACACCACAGCACATATCCAGAATGCTGAGGTCTCGTAACCCTCGTTCGCGAATGAATCGGATGGCGCCCATACCCGTCAACTCGCCCTGGGGCTCACGACCCACACTGCAAGGATCAACATCGTACGTAATTTTTCCGACGGTAAACCTATTTTGCGGCGGCATTATTCTGCGAATCTCATAACCCATCGTGGTGAATGCCGATTTGATAAGCTGTTTCATCAGTTCTCCTCTAAACCAATTTACAGAATTGCAAACGGTCGCGCGATCTCGAGTTGAGTTCTACTACTGCGCAATGCTTTCTCGACCGTCTTGACGCAACCTCTGCAAGCCTTCCTGAAAGCCCTGGTATATTGCGCCAGCCAATGCCAAACGATAAAGCCGCCACAACAGCGGAGGCCAAGGCAAGAAGCGCTCGAGACTCACACATCCGCGTAATAGCGTCGCTTGTCCAACTCGACTGCCGAGAATCTGCTTCGTTCGTTTCCAAACGATTAGCGAAACTGAGTCAGCCGCCCAGCGAGGTGGAGAGTTCTCCTTTACTAGCTGCTGTCTGGTGTAGGCATCGCCATACTTTTGCCAAAAGAGCGGTTCGGTCTGCGTATAGATCCGATGGCGCAAGCAAAAGTCCTGGATAGTTGAACCAGCCCAATCGTTGTGCAGGACGACTATGCCTGGATCAAAAAGCAATTTGATGCCCTTCTGCTTCGCGCGCATCAATAATTCGCGGTCTTCGCCGCTGGCGACGTAAAAACTCTCATCAAAACCACCGAGAGCCTCAAAGTCCGCTCGAGGCATGGAAACATTCTGCCCGGTAATAGCATCGGTTTCTTGAACGCCGTCCTCAGGTGGAACAAACGGAAACAAAGATTTGCGAAAGCGCCCGAATGGAGTCGAATCCATTTCCGGGAGATTGACTACCTGTCCCACTACCCAGCATCCGGGGTGATTGTCCAACAATCGCAGATGGCGTCGCAGGCAATCAGGCTCGACCAAAATATCGTTATCCATGAACAGGAGATATTTTCCACTTGCATGCGCCGCTCCAGCGTTGCGCGCCGCCGCTGGTCCGGGTATGTCCTCCCTATGCGCAAGTTGCAAACGAACCGGAAAGCTCCTGCGCTTAACTACGGCATCAGTGTCGTCTGCGCAACGATTATTGACGACGATTACCTCCCAGGCTTCCTCACACTGCTGTTTTGCCAGGTTTGAGAGCGTTCGATCGAGCGCATCGGCGCGATTATGCGTAGGGATAACGACGCTAATCTTCATTGTCGATACCAACTCAACGAACTTCAGTTTTGCTTATGCAATAGTAAGTCGCCAATGGCCAACCAACTCAGTCCCGATTGATCCAGCACGTGTAAGGCATCCTCGGGACGGCTAACAATCGGATAGCCATGCAAATTGAGTGATGTGTTGAGTAAAATTCCCCTCCCAGTGATGCTCTCAAACTTCTCAAGCAAGGCGTAATAGCTTGGATTCCAATCTCGGTACACCACCTGGGGACGAATAGTCAAATCGTACGGGTGGCAAGCCGCGCGAAATTCCTTCACTCGATCGGTCGAATCAAAGGCGAGGATCATGTAAGGTGCGCGAATTCCTTTGGTGTTGATGACGTAATCCGGCTCGCGCCGATCCAGCACTGACGGCGCAAAAGGCATCCAGAAATCGCGCGACTTTATAGCATCGTTAATTATCTTGACGACATTCGGTTGTGAGGGGTCAGCCAAAATGGATCGATTTCCCATAGCGCGCGCCCCAAACTCCTCGCGTCCTTTGAATCGAGCCACCACTTCACCTTGAGCAAGCAACTGGGCCACAGCAGCTTCGATATCGTCGCTCTGCTCGAAGGAAACGTGGTTCTTAAACGAATACGCTTCTATCGCTTCCATGATTTCTGCGGTCGAGTATTCCGGTCCCATGTAGAAATCGGTGAGCGGTGACATCGTTCTATAGTCCGCATGTTGAGCGTAAGCGTAATAAGCAGCCCCCATGGCGTTCGTCTCGTCTCCGCAAGAAGGATAAACAAAGAGATCATCTACTTCAGGCAGTTCCATGATGACTTTGTTCAATTTGACATTCATGAATAATCCACCGGCGAGCGCAACCTTCTTGATGCCTGTCGCGCGAATACAGTTCCTGATCCATTCGCTGATAAACTCTTCAACGAACCGCTGGAGTCCGCCGCAGATCGCATCAAACCGGCGCAGGTCGAATAGATTCCTGAGATAGTCATAACTGCCGAAAGCCTCTGGGAGCATCCCGCGACGCTTCCAAACAATTCCATCAGCGCCCTCGAATTCGAACAGATTCCTTAGATCCTTAAAGACTTGATCGGTCGCCTTTCCGGCTGCGTATGGCGCCATGCCCATGAGTTTGTACTCGTGCTCCAGAGGCACCATTCCGAGAATACAAGTAGTCATGGCGTACACCATTCCGATGGATTCCCACCAGTGGACCTCAGCGATTCGCTCGATCCTACCTGCTCGCCCAATATTTACCGTAGCGCAGAGGCTATCACCGCCGCCGTCGTTCGTGAGTACCAAAATGTCTTCATCAAAGCGCGCCCATCCATAGTACGCGGCGGAAGCGTGGGCCATATGATGTTCGACGATTACAACCTTTTCTTCAGGAATCCCAAGAGCTGTAACGTCAGCTGTTCTTTGGCGACGCCGTTCGTGGTCACGACTTTTCCAAAATGAAGTCGAGCGGTAAAGATCGCGCACGGCCCCTTTATAAAGCGATTCAACAATCGTGCGCCGGGCACGGTGAAACTTGGGGTTGGATCCGTTTTGGCCACGAAAGGCTTTGATAATGGCTTCGCGAGTAGGATATGGAAAAGGCGTTGCGAGCCCCGTCAGGGCCACGAAATCAATGTCTTGTAATTGATGGCCTGTGATCCGCAGGCACTCCCGAATCGCCAGCTCTGGAAAGCCCATCCAGTTTTTCGCGCGTCTCAGCCGCTCTTCAGCCACTGCTGCGATAAGCCGCCCATCATCGTAAAGAGCCGCGGTAGAATTGTGACTGTCGCTGATTCCCAGAACTAGCAAGCCAACCTCCAAATTTCTAGTTGCTCATAGATTATCATTATCGATAAGCACCTTACTTTCATACTGCATAAACAACCGGTACCAAACTAATTCGTAGACCGGCGACCGAAGCTGTTTTTCAAATGCCACTCAGTGCGGTACAGACATTCGCGACTGATGAAGTTGTACTGCTGCGGCAAGATTCTTATCAAAAGCTTTTGAACCTTTGTCACGATACTCTTTCTGTTCCACTCGTAGAGCTCATGTATGAAAGCTCGAGCTTCGGAGATCTTTCCTTCATCTATTAATACCGAGATCAACTCGCGATACAAACCAGTGATACGTTTCTGCTTCTCCCGTTCGTTGAGCCTCGTTCGGCCGATGTGTTTCTGCACTATACGCAGCATCGGTTTGTAGATATTGCTCTGGACCGAGCTCATCGCTGCACCGTGCTGTCGATACCTGGCTAATACATCGGACAATCCATAGAAAACGACGCCGGCTTCCGCCAACCTTAGCCAGAGATCGTAATCTTCGACGCCGTGATATGCCTTTCCTTCCTCAAACAAACCAACTCGATCCAGTGCCGTCCTTTTCAAAAGCACCGTGAGAACGGCGATCCAGTTCAGACGAATCAAACTATCAAGAAGATCTGGCCCGGAGAATCGTCCTGCCGGGCTTCTGAACGCCTTCGTTTCGTCGCTAGTGTCGTCGCCTTTAAAAATGAATGCGTCGCTAAAAACGACATCCGCATTGTTTTCTGCGAGCGCTCGCGTCTGACGTTCGAGCTTGGTTTCGATCCATAGATCGTCAGAATCGAGAAAAGCGATCAGGGGCGCGCTGGAATTCGCGATTCCCGTGTTGCGTGCTTTTCCGGCCCCTCCGTTTTCCTGAAAGATGTACTTGATGCGACTGTCGCGCGATACAAATTCCCGGACCACCGCCGCCGTACTGTCAGTCGATCCATCGTCTACGACGATCAGCTCCCAATCTGAATACGTTTGGGCGATTACTGACCTTAGGGAGGCGGCGATATATTTCTCCGCGTTGTACGCCGGCATTATTACGCTGACCAGATTGGCTGACATTCAGCCTCCGAACTTCTCAAACGCTTACCCTCAAAGCAACCCCCAACTTGAATCTCGTTCAGAAATGTTCGTCACTGGGAGCGGCCATTGAATGCCGACCGCAGGATCGTCCCAGCGCACTCCGGCCACGGATTCCGGATAGTAGTATTCTGATACCTGATAGTGAACTTCAGTAGAGTCTTCACGCGTCTGGTACCCGTGCGCAAAGCCTTTGGGAATGTAAAGCATCCGGCGATTGTCAGCGGACAAGTCGACGGAAATCCACTTCAGCCGTGTCGGAGAACCCGGGCGCAGGTCGACGGCAACGTCAAACATTGAGCCGCGAGTGCAACTCACTAACTTTGCTTCCTCGTGAGGTGCGGTTTGATAGTGCAATCCCCGAATGGTTCCACGCTGTTGATTAAACGAGATGTTGAATTGGGCAATGTGCGGATCCAAACCCATTGATTGGAGCTCACGAGCAGTCCACGCAGTAGCGAAGAACCCACGATCATCCAAGATGATCTCCGGATCGATGATCAAGACACCATCCAGTTCTGTTTCCGTGATAATCACTGTCTAGCGTGAATTCCGACGGGCGGCGCGCTTTGACTCTGCAATGTTAGGTCAGCCTGGACCATCTCGCTCACTAATTGCGGGAATGTATATTTAGATTCCCAACCGAGTTCCCTTCGTGCCTTTGTCGCATCTCCAACCAGCAGGTCAACCTCGGCGGGCCGCAAAAAACGCTCATCTGTGCGCACATAGTCGCGATAGTCGAGCCCAACTTCGCCGAAGGCAAGGTCACAGAAGTCGCGCACCATGTGGGTCTGTCCTGTAGCCACGACGTAATCGTCTGCCGTGTCGCGCTGGAGCATCAGATGCATGGCGCGAACGTAGTCCTTGGCGTGTCCCCAGTCGCGTTTGGCATCGAGATTTCCTAGTCGCAATTCGGTGCTTAAGCCTAGTTTTATTTGTGCGACGGTTGAAGTGATCTTACGTGTAACAAATTCATAACCGCGTCGCGGGCCTTCATGGTTAAAGAGGATGCCGCTCACACAAAACATGTCGTAAGCTTCGCGGTAATTTCTCGTGAGATCAAAACCGGCAACCTTGCTGATGCCATACGGTGAGCGTGGATGAAAAGGCGTCATCTCGTTTTGGGGTGTTTCCCTGACTTTACCAAACATCTCGCTCGAACCAGCAAAGTAAAAGCGGCAAGCAGGTTGCAACTCACGCAATGCCGCCAGCATGTAATGCGTGCCGTTGATGTTTGTATTCATGGTCGAGAACCCATCGCGAAAACTCTCAGCCACGAAACTCTGAGCCGCAAGGTGATAACACTCAGTAAACTCGTGTTGACTAACTACGTGGAATATCGATGGGTAACTCTCGAGGCTGGCCGGATGCAGGACGATATCTTCGAGAAGATGCGCGATGCGTGTGAAACGTCGCTGCGGATCCTCCATGGCAACGCGTCTGACTAGACCGTGAACCTCATAGCCAAGAGACAACAACAGCTCGGCCAGATAGCTTCCGTCCTGCCCGGTGATACCCGTGATAAGAGCTCTTTTGGTCATAGAATCGTCACCCTACCATAGCGCACAAAGAGTTCAAAGTTCAGAGTTCAACCTTCAGGGTGCTGCTTCAGTTTGAAATTTTGGACCAATACGCCGAAGGCGTTCGCTAATTTCAGCCCAGGGTTGGAGCGCCAGCGACAACCCTGGGTATGCATGAGAAATTTTTTCAAACCCTGAAAGGGTTAATCCCACGCATGCCTAACGCTTTCAGCGTTCATGTCGCATTATATTTGTGCCCCAGGGTTGTCGCTGGCGCTCCAACCCTGGGCTTAAATTAGCGAACGCCTTCGGCGTATTTTGTTTACAAATTTCAAATTGACCAAGCTAAAGCTTGAACTCTAAACGTTGTTCCCCAGCAATGGTCCGACAAAATTCGCAACGAACTGCTCTCTGCTAAACAGTTGCGCACGTCTGCGGGCCGCCTGGGCCATCGTCGCCCGCAAATCATCGTCATTCATGAGTAGAGTGGTGTAGTCTCTTAGTTCATTCAGAGTTTCCCAAAGAAAGCCGCTGATCCCATGTTCGACGATCTCTGATTGGCCGCCTTTATTTATAACCACTGGTACGCACCCGGCTGCCATGGCCTCAACAGTGGATATGCCAAAATGCTCGACGAATATCGGTCGTGATTTCTGATCCTCGCCGTATCCGGCGGCGTGCCAGAAAATACTTGCCCGCTCGTAAAGGCTTTTCAAATCGGCCCAATCGAGATTCGCCATAACATGAGCACCGCTTGCGGAAGCGAGATCCAACAGATTCTCGAAAAAAGCTTTGTGCTGCGTTGTTGCGGGCAAGCCCCCAACGCAGAAGTATTCCCAGTCAAGAGAAGATTCACTATTCAGGTGCCGATACGCCTCGAGCATTTCCCTCTGTTTCTTAGTATGCCCCTCACTCTCGATTGCAAACCGGCCAACGCTAAGGATGATCTTTTCTTTTTTTACATTTCGGAATGCTGTATTGACCGGCGGGTAAATCACTTTACAATCGATCCCCCATCGCCTGCGCGCCCACTCGCTGGAGAAACCTGAAATAGCCGTCTTAATTTGGTAGCTCTCCATCCGCTTCTTCCACACCCAACTCTGATACAGATAGCGCCCAGGGTGCTTCAGCGCGAGTTTTATGTCGAGTCCTCCCTCAGGTTTTACATACGGAGCAGTCGGTGTCGGAAACAGCACAATGAGAGCACCTTTTTTAGCGTGCGAGAAAGGTGGTACGCCGTGCATGATGGGCACGAAAACGTCGTACGACTCGCTGAGCTCCGCGAGCATACTTTGTGACGCTTTGTAATGACTCAGTGGATTGCGACGCGAAAGTTCATGCTGTGGTATCTGCACGTAACGAAGCCGCACGTTTTGTAAGTTAGTATCCGAATTAGCAGCCAGCTTCTCGACCGTGAGCGACGGAATACGATGAAACAAGTCGACGTCGTAATGTTTTGCAAAAGCTTCGGCCAGCAATGCGCCGACGAATTCCGACCCACCAATCCCGCTGCCGGCTGGTTCAATATAAATACTTACCTTCATTAATGGCCAAAATACGTCAACTTACTAACGCGGTCTTATACGCCGCGATAGTCTCTCGGGTACACCGATCCCATCCAAACAATTTCGCTCGCTCCAAAGAACGTTGGCGCATCGTCGCCCGCAACTCAGGATCACTATAAACATCAAGCAGCGCCTGGCATGTCCCCTCGGTGTCCATGGGATCAAACATTTTCCCTGCGTCACCCACCACCTCAGGAAGAGAAGATGTGTTGGAAGTAATCACGGGAGCACCACATTGCATAGCTTCCAGCGGCGGCAATCCGAAACCTTCATAGAGCGAGAGATAAATGAAAGCCAAAGCACCACTATAAAGTGGCGACAAGTCTTCATCCGCGACAAAATCCGTGAAGATTACATATTCAGAAACTCTCTCTGCCTCGGCACTTGCTCTGAAAATGCGATCATAGTCCCAACCCTTTGGGCCGACCAGCACCAACCGCAAGTCTTTAAGATGTTCTTGCTGGACCACGCGCGCGAAACAACGAATCGCCTGGTCGAGGTTCTTACGCGGTTCAAGCGTGCACAGGCTGAGCAGGTATTGAGCTTCAGGTGGAATCCCATATTTCTTTTTGACAGCGCCAATGGCGTTAGTGTCCGTGCAGGGACGAAAAATATCCGAAGCTCCAAGGGGCGTCACGAATATTCGATCCGGCTTAAGATCGGGCCGATAGTTGCGCAAATCGTTTTTGGTGGATTCCGAAATACACAGCGAGAAATCCTCTGGACCCAGGCTTTCCAAAACGCGCGTGATACCCACGCTAACTGACGGTTCAAAAAGCTCAGGCCAGCGTATGGCAATCAAATCATAAACAGTTAGAAATCTTTTTATGTTTGATGCGGTCCGCATTTGCGCCGGAATCGCACTGAAAGGCGAGTGATAGATATCTGATCGCGCAAGTGTTTTGCTGTCGACTGGAATTGAATGTGACCCGGCAGTTTGGTAAGCGTGATAAAGAAGCTTTCTCGTACCCTTGCGATAAAAGCGTGCGCTGTCTGATTTGCTTGCTTCGATGCTGCGCGTCAAATCCGTGATGCTTTGGTGGAGCCGGCGACGGATTCGTGAAGATGTGCTGATCGCAAACGGAACGAGATGTAACTGCTCATCTTCAGTTAAATGCTCGAAACCCGCGTTGACCTCTGGTCCAATGCAAAAGGTTAACTCACACTCGGGTGAGGCAGCCAAACCTCTTGCGAGATTTTCTACTGTTCTGTAAATGCCGGTACGATAGCGCGGAACGCTATGGCCTCCTAACATGGAAATGTCGTACAGAACTTTTATCATTTTGGGGCCACTGTGTTGGGGTTTTCTCTGTGTCTCTGTGCCTCTGTGGTTAACTTTTCCTGAGCAATGTTTAACCACAGAGGCACAGAGACACAGAGGTTTCCAAATTACTCAAGCGCATAAACATCAACCAGATCCAGTTTCATGATGATCTCTTTCTCCTGGTTGCGGTCGCCTTTGATGCAGATGCCATTCTCATCAAATGTCTCGCTGAACTTGCCCTCAAAGTAGCCTTCCTCGGGCGACAGTTCCCTGATATGTGGCGGCTGCTTGTCGCGCCGCACAAAAAAGGCGTTTACGCCGTTACTGCTACAACCAACGAACACGTATCCTTTGCGTTTTGCCAACCAACACAGCGCTTGCAAAGATGCACCGAAGTAGATCGGCGCGTGGTCCGTCCTGGTTCGGTCAAACTTTTCGTTGTAGGGGATGGTGACCGCTGCCTGTGGACCAAACCGGTAGTTGTATTCAATAACAACTATGACGGGATTAATGACGTCAATCGCCTGCCAGACCCAAAAGTCATTGCCGTCAATGTCGATCGACAACAAACCAATTTCACCGGTTACGCCGTGTTTGCGCAGCAGCTCGTTAATATTGTCTCGGGTAACAAAAGCTTGCACTGGCGTAAGGTCGTAGGCCCAATAGACCAGGTCTTTAGTTATTCGCTCAATATTCGCGGCGCTGTCGTCAATGACCAGCCCGGACCAATTGTTATTAACAAGCAGAAATCGAGTGTTGGACTCGCGATAATCCTGCACGCCAAATTCGACAAAATACTTTTTCGGTAAGTCTATGCTCCGAACTAGATGTTGAATTATTCCGTCCTCACCCCATTGCGAGAACACGCGAAATTCATAGTCATTTAAATTGTCGCTTTCGATATTGCTTGTTTGCCGGCTCTCGATTCTGCCAAGGGCTTCCTGAACATAATGCAAACGGCGATCGTTCTGATCCAGCTGCATTTGCATACGAAAAAGCCGGTTCTCAAACGACTTCAGTATTGCTTTTGTCGACTTGATTGGGTGAAAGAGAAACATGTGGTCTGTCAGTGAGCAGTATCTTATGAACTAGCATGCAAGATGTTGACGTCTTCTTGTCTCCGCTGATACTCGGCCGGGTAAATGAACTCCTTTCCATTCATGATCCCATCACAGATGACGTCCAGCCCGAGATCGCGACCTGGCAGTAGTTCTTCAATGCTCTCAAGCTCAAGCCGGAACGGAGACACATTGCTTTCTTTCATGAACGACAACGGAATCATGCGACGAAAGAAGAAATGATAGGCATATTTGCGCGCCCGTTGCGTTGCGCTTTCATCCAAACGCCGACGCTGAGGTAACTCATCGAGTATCTGAAAATATTCTGCTGCAGTCGCGGCATCCCTGGTTATACCCTTGTTACGTATCCACGCCTCGCCGGCCACAATGGTCGGAATTCCCATGCTCGTCAGCTCAACCCCGGTTTTGGTTCCGTAGATGATTACACTGTCACACTGGCTCATCGCAGCATAAGTGCTGACCTGACTTTCGGGAGGGATGACAATAATGTTTTTGGGAAGGTTCGGAAAAACCCGCTGAATCTCGGCGACCAGGGGCTGTCGCGACGGCAGAGTCCCCCTTATCTCTGCCGGATGCACGCGAATAAGCAATTGCAACTCAGGACGCGAAATAAAATATCGTATAGTTTGAATTACCCATTCGAGCATGCTAGGAAAGGCGTTGGCCCGATAATGCAACTGGGCATCCCACATGACGTTGGTCAACATACCGATACACGGCTGGCTGAAATCCACACCGAGTTCGGAAGCGATCAGTGAAAGATCTTCTTCCGGTTTTTCGTGAAACCAGATCCAATCTCTGCTCCCATACCATCGACTCTTCAAGTAGTCCATGACCTCTTCTTCCATTTGCGTATCCCAGCTTAAGTGTTCCCAGTTCGCAGTTGGTTCTTCCAGTAGAGTGTGGTGATACGTGTCATGATGACTGAAGATAAAGCACTGTTTGCGATAGGCCGGGTTCCAATTAATCACGCGCACATCTTTAGCGCGGGCCACCGCGCCAATCAATCCCTGGGGCACATAAATTCCGTGGTGGAAACACGCGGCGATGAACCCGTAAGAATCCAGCAGGCGGCTGGTGACCTCAGTTGTGATCAGAGAAGCCTCAAAGTAACGTCGCAGGATAGGTTCAGCATCTGGTTCATCCTTTAAATTTCCGCTGGCGAAGAAGCGGAGTGTGCCGGCCATCGCATGTTCACCTACTGACAATCCGTCGAGTTCATACGAATCGATTTCATTCAAAGGGGTTCGGGCCGCCAGTAAGCCGGCCGACTGCCGATCCTGTATTGAAATGAAGTCGCTGTAACGATGGATGGGCAATCCGAGCGAACTATACATCTCGTAGCCCGGCCGAAAACACTGCGCGCACAAGCTCTGTTGTGGACCATGGTCGGCAAACTCGGCTTGACTGGGGAGAAAATGAAGCATCGCCTGGATACAAGCTGGAAGCAGTTCGTCACAAAGGAGGATGTGGACCTGAGCGCCACGCAGCGTCAACGCGACGGCAAGCGTGCTCTCGACAGTAGCTCCCGGAACAAATCCGCCGGCGCTTGTCCCTATCAGGATTGGTGGGCCGCTAGAGGCTCTCGACACAGCATCGGTCCACAATCCGGCTTCTTTTTGCAGAAGTTTTTGCCAATTGAAATAAGGGCTCTCCGGAGGGCGCTGGGGTCGTAGCCGACGCCAGACTCTTTGCGGCAGTGATCGCATCAATGACCTGCTAATGACCTCATTTTTAGATGTTCTCGTTCGAGTATCGAAGAATACCGCACTGGTTCAGTTTGAAAATACGCCGAAGGCGTTGGCTAATTTCAGCCCAGAGGTTGGAGCGCAGCGACAACCCTGGGATCGTGTTATGTATTCCATTACAACCCTGAAAGGGTTCGCCAACCGCCTAACCCTTTCAGGGTTAGCGTGGATTTGAATTGATACCCAGGGTTGTCGCTGCGCTCCAACCCTGGGCTGAAATTAGCCAACGCCTTCGGCGTATTTAGTCCTTCTTTTCAAATGAACCAGTACCAAGAATCCGTTCGGACAGCGAATGCCCGTCGAGACCGTGATATTTCAGCGCTTCAGGTGGAGTACCACAAGCAGGGTAACCCTCAACTCCAAACTTGCGGCAAGTCCTGCTGGTCCAAAGGCCCATTTCATTACCTACATTCAAAAGCGTGTCGCCCAATCCGCCGACTGGCGCATGGTCTTCAACGACAAAGATTCGTTTCATTTCCCCGATTGTGTCGATCAACCATTCGTTATCGATGCGGTTCAACCATGGCATGTTGACCACTTTGAGATGAAAGCCCTGATCCTTCAATAACTGAGCAGCGACCAACGCCTCGTTTAGCATAACTGGCCCATAGCCAAACAAAATTCCGTCACTGCCGTCCACAAGCGTGACGCCACGACCCTCCACCAGCGTGTAATCCGGCGGCAGATCTATGATTCGTGGAGATGGTCCAATATTAAGCCGCAGTACGCAGTTGTCATTACAACTATTCACCGCATAGTTCACAACCAGATGAGTTTCGGCTGCGTTACAGGGCTGAACAATGACGAAGTTTGGCAGTGATCCGAGCAATGAGATGTCACGAATGCTCTGGTGCGATTGGCCCGGACCAGCAGGGATCAAGCCGGCGTAGTGACAGGCGTAAATAATGCGCGTCTGCTCGCAGGCATTGTTGTAAATCTGTTCGTTCGCGCGCGCCGATAGGAACGACGCGAAGGTATTAACCACCGGCAAGAACCCTTCGAGGGCCAAGCCGCCCGCCATTGAAACCATGTCTTGTTCGGCGATGCCGTTTTCGATGAAACGATCGGGAAAGTTTTTCTCGAAAGCACGTAGTCGACAATCGGCGGTAAGGTCTGCCCCAAGCACGATCAAGTCGTCGCGTTTCGCTGCCGTATTCGCCAGCGCTTCGCCGTATGCGTCCACCACGAATTCTTTAGACACGCCACTCGCTTGTTTTTCATCAGCCGGATAGTCTTCCAGCTTCAACGGAGCAAGTCGAAACTCTTCGAGGGATCGATTGATCCTGGAAATCAGTTCTTCATAAGCCGCCGTGAACGACTCATCATCGGGCGCGCCGGCGTGCCAACGGTAATAACCGCCTCCCGCTTTGAGCGCAACCGGGTGCTCCATGAACGAAACGCCACGGCCCTTGAGAGTGTCGGCAATCAGGACCTTGGGTTTGTCAGTCACTTCTCTGAAGTTGCTGAACACCTTGTCCAGTTGTTGAAAATCGTGACCGTCGCAACGCTCGACGTGCCAGCCGAACGCGCGAAACTTGCCCTCGATGTCGCCCAGATCGCCGATCTCTTTGACTGGTTTATCTGATTGCAGTTTGTTGTGATCGACAATGACAGTGATGTTCGTAAGATTCTGGTTAACTGCGCTCTGTAGCGATTCGTAAATCTGGCCTTCCTGCAGTTCGCCGTCGCCAGTCATGACGAACACGCGCCCGCCATCTCCGCGCAGGCGTTTCGCGAAAGCAAATCCTTTCCCTTTGGCGATTCCCATTCCCAGCGAACCTGTGTTCGCTTCCATCCCTGGCGTGCTGACATCCGGATGACCATACGTTCCGCCAAGCCGCCGCAGCTTTACGAACTTCTCCCTGGGAAGAATCCCGAGAGAGAAGAGCACTGCATATTGTCCGGGAACATCATGGCCTTTTGATGAGAAGTAGACGTCGCGGTCACGACTGTCGACGCCTGCACTCGCCGTGTTCATCTCTTTGTAGTAGAGCAGCGTGACGATATCCATCGCACTGAAGCTCGAACCGAGATGACCTGAACCCGCTCGTTTGACGGAGGCGAGAGTGTTGGCGCGAGACATGTTTGCCAGCAGGGCCAACTTGTCAAAAATACTAATCGACGATGATCTAACACGTTCGTACTCGCTTACTTCAATCAACTTGATCTCGATCATCCCTTGTTCTTCACCTCAACGACGTATGGTGACTTGCTAATGCGAGGCAGTGTGGCGACGCCGTCTTTTATCATTGTCTCTGCGAGTGTCCAATCTGTGGCGTAATTAACGTCGAAGCCTTCGTAACCTTCGGTGAAAAACGGCATCACGACGTCTCCGGCGATCGTCTGTTTATCGAATACTACTCTACACCACGCGATCTCTAAGCTGGCATTCTGAACAAACACTTCAGGCAACGATTGGTACTGGCTGCTGTGCCATGGTTGCGCTGCCGGACTCAGTGGCAGCAACGGAAACATTCTCTTATCACGCACGACCCACATCTTGCCTGGATGCTCTTTACACTTTTGGACGGCGCGAAGTGAATCGACGCCAGTCTCCGCAAGGAATTCATTCCACGCACGCGCAATCGTTGTCGCATTACGAAACGGACTAGTCGGACGAAGGATACTGAAGCAGTCGAATTCGCGTCCATCATCACGGAGGCGTTCCAGTGTGAACTGCACCCACTCAATGTCAGGAGACACGCTGCCTGAAATGCCAGGCGGTCTGAGATACGGCGTTTCCGCGCCGTAATAGCGCGCGATCTCGGCGTAGTCTTCGGAGTCGGTAGAAACGACCACCGCCGCGAAGATGCCGCTTTCGAGAGCTGCTGCGATCGTGTAAGCAATTAACGGGTGGCCTGCGAGGCTGCGAACGTTTTTGTCCGCGACTCGCGCCGATCCTGATCTGGCAGGAATAAGCCCGACGATACTCGCATTTCGTTTCGTCATTCGATCTCTATAACTTCGCGGGATTGGTTGTGATGTAGACATCTTTGAGATTGGAATAGATGTCGAGTGCTTCCGTTCCAGGTTCGCGCGAGCCGTTACCCGATTGCTTCACACCGCCAAAAGGCATGTGAGGTTCGCTTCCAAACGTTCCGGCGTTTACCATCGCAACTCCGCTTTGAACTTTTTGAACAAACTCCATTGCGCGATCGACGTTGCTTGTATGTATGCATGCGGTTAGACCATACGGTGAATTGTTCGCGCACTCGAGCGCAGCCGCAAAGTCGCCGGCTCGATAGAGACACGCGATTGGTCCAAACAGTTCGGTAGTCGAGATCTCGTCGTTTACTCCTGTGTTTTCAACCAGAGTCGGCGCGATGTAAAAACCTTGCCGGTGCTTCTCGTCATCGAGTTTTTGTCCGCCAGTTAGCACAACTGCGCCTGCGGCCTTTGCGCGTGTCAGCGCCGCGAGCATATTGTCGAGTTGTCGCTTATTTATAACAGGACCAAAATCGTCGTCGTCGCTGTTTCCGACTTTCAACTTGTTCGTCGCTTCGATGAGCATTGATCGAAACTTCTCGTATATCGCGTCGAAGACGATGATTCGACTTCCGGAAGCACAACGTTGGCCTGCGTTGCTGAACGCTGAAAGCAACACCCATTTGACCGCGTTTTCCAGGTCTGCATCGTCACAAACGACGAGCGGGTTCTTGCCTCCGAGTTCGAGCGAGATCTTGGCCAGGCGTTTCCCCGCATCGACTGCGATGGTCCGTCCGACACCAGTCGAGCCAGTGAAACTAATTACGCCGACGTCTTGATGGGCCACGAGCGGCGCGCCTGCTTCAGGGCCGAAACCGTTTACCACATTCAGCACGCCGGCAGGCAGACCGGCTTCATGCGCAATCTTGCTAAATAGCCATGCGGTCGCGGGCGTGTCTTCAGCAGCCTTGAGAATTGCAGCGTTGCCGCAAATCAATGCCGGGAAAACTTTCCACGCGACATTTGCGATTGGCGTGTTAGCCGCAATGATTAACCCGGCGACTCCGACGGGTTGTCGAATGGTCATTGCGTATTTGTTGGCCGCGCCCGATGTCGTCGTCCGGCCATAGAGACGTTGACCTTCGCCGGCCATGAACACGCCGAGCGCGGTCGCGCCATTCGTTTCGCCTAGTGCGTCTTTGGGAGATTTTCCTGTTTCGGCTGCGACGACTTCGGCGACGGCTTCACGATTCTGCTTCAATGCCATGGCGACGTTGAGCAGTATCTCTCCACGAGCGACGGCAGGAGTTTCCGCCCAGCGCGGTTGCGCAGTTTTCGCTGCCGTGACTGCGTCATCGATGTCGGGGGAAGATGATCGCGCGGCCTGGTAGATCAACTCGCCATTCGCGGGGTTCAGTTTATCGAACCACTCGCCCGAACGAGCCGCTCGTTCCTCGCCGCCAATCCAGTTTGGAATTTGTTTTAGAGCCATTGCGGTATTTGAAACTTCTTCTCTGTGTCTCTGTGTCTCTGTGGTTACCTGCTTTCCATGTAAAGTTCACCACAGAGACACAGAGAAGAAGCACATACTTACCACGCGGTCCAGCCGCCATCGATCACAACGTTTGAGCCGGTCATGTATGACGATGCATCCGACATCAGGAAAACGATCGCGCCGTTGTACTCGTCTTCGCGTGCCATTCGGCCCAACGGAACTCGCGCGCAGTAGTTCTCAAGAAACTTCGGATCCTGTTCGTTGAATACGCCGCCAAATGTGAGTGTGTTGACGCGCACATTATTCTTCGCCCAATAAGTAGCAAGGTAGCGCGTTAAATTAAACAGCGCTGACTTCGAGACTGAATATGCGACCGGCTTCACGAAGGGCGTGCCGGTCGCCTCGCGTCGATATTCATAGATGCTCTGATTCGGCGACACAAGACCGTAGATCGAACTGATATTTACAATCGACCCGCGACCGGCGGCAGCCATGGCGCCACCAATCACCTGGCAACACAAAAACACGCCTTTCGTGTTTACCTGCATCACCTTGTCCCACGAACTCTCCGGATAACTTTCGAATGGTCCAGTTTCTTCAGCGGGCGCGTTTGGCGGAGCGTCGAGTGCGGCGTTGTTAATTAGACCATGCGGGGCGCCCCACTTCGAATTCACCTCGCGCAGGCCCGCCTCAATCGAATCGCGTCGAGTGATGTCGACACTCAACACTAACAACGCATCCTTTGATTCGAAGTCGCCTGTGGGAGCTACGTCGAATACCGCGACCTTCGCTCCGTAACTCAACAGGGCGCCAGTCATCTGCCGTCCGAGTTGACCGCAGCCGCCGGTGATGATCACAACCCGGTCTTTTACGTTGAAGAGGTCGTGGGCGCTAATGACGTGTTCCCTTCAATACTTTTTCGAACAGATCGCAGACCTCTCTCACTGCCCCATATCCGCCTGCTACCTCCGTCTGGTAAGCAGCATATGGAACGACATCGGCATGAGCGTCCTTAACAACGATTGGCAGTCCAACGGAAGTCAGGCAGGGCAAGTCGTTCACATCGTTGCCGACAAACGCAATCTGGTCCAGCAAAATACCTGCCTCAGCGGCGAGTTCGTTGATGACGGCAAGCTTATCGTTGCACCCATTGATGCATTTGATCACGAGTTTACGACTGCGCGCCTGGACCACAGGGTTCACTTCAGTCGAAACCACGACCACCGAAAGACCAAGCGCCTTCAGCTTACCGATTCCCAATCCATCACTGCGCATGCATCGGACGGCTTCGCGCCCGTCTTCAAAAACGAAGACGGAGTTGTCTGTGAAAACGCCGTCGAAATCAAAAGCGACTAGCCGTATGTTACGAATGATTTTCGCGAGCGATTCAGCGTCTAGTGTTCTGCTGTTTTGTGTCACCGGCTACCATCTAGGTCTTCAACAGCAATGTTCTCATCTTCTTTAAGCGGACGCCGGGTAACTTTGCCGAGGACGCGATCCAGTTCATACGGCTGCAATCCGTCGCTTGGCGACTTGATTGCAATATCCTCACGGCGAATCACGTGGTTGGCGGGCAGATCCGCTGCGGCAACAAGCTTCTTCCCCATCTTAAGTAAGGGCGCAACCTCGCTTTCATACGTGCTCTTCACGCCGTCCCCCAGTGCCAAACGCACGCGCCTCAAATCCCGAACGACGCGACGCATCCCGCCTCTCTCAAGTGAAAAAGCGTGATCAGTACCTTTCATCGCGCGGTTCAGTGTGAAATGCTTTTCGATAATTCGAGCGCCGAGAATGTAGGCGCCTACAACCATCGCGATTCCGCTGTCATGCGATGACAATCCTACTACGACATCAGGAAACCGTTCGCGAAAACTCGTGATCACGCGTAGATTCATCTCTTCGAATGCGCAAGGATAGCCTGCGGTGCATTGCAAGATGGCGAGTTGTGAATTGATCGGCATCACCGCATCGTAAGCCCTTTGGACATCATCGATCGTGCCACCACCAGTGCTCACAATTACTGGCTTTTGAAAGCCGGCGACGTATTTCAAGAGCGGAATGTTTCGTAAGTCGCCTGAAGCTATTTTGAACGCAGGTGTATTCAGCTCAGCCAGAAAATCGGCGCTGCGAAAATCAAAGGCCGTAGCGAAAAACGCGAGTCCCAGTTCGCGGGCAAAGCCCTGGAGTTCTTTATACTCCGACATTCCAAACTCCAGGAACTCTCGATGCTCGCCATACGTCGCGCCGAAACTGTTTTCGTTGTCGTATGGCTTATTGTACATTTCGCGCGTATAAAGGCTTCGATTGTCTCTCTTTTGCAGCTTCACGGCATCGACCCCGCATTCCTTAGCCGCACGAAACAGTTCCTTCGCCGTTTCCATTTTGCCCTGGTGATTGTGGCCAATCTCTGCAATCACATAGCAGTCACCGCCGTCATGAATTTTTGTTGATTCGATTTGTAAGGTTCGGTCCATTCAGCTCCCTCTACCTGGAATTCGTATGACCTAAGCGCTTGAGGTAACTAACTATCCTCTTTCTCCGGCCGCCCTGGCCGAACAATCTGCCTGCTAACCGATAGAAGAAACGGTATACACGATAATACAGTCTCTTTAATGGCGGCCAAATCACAATGATGGGAATCCAAAACTTTCGTTGCCACGGAATGATTTGTGATTTGAGCAGATATGGACCGATCGCCAGGTCTTTCTTCAAGTGGGCCTTTGGATCGTGCCAGACCCGACCGAACTCTTCGTTCTTATATCTGATCGCAATCGGCTCCTCATTGATGTACCGAGTATGCAACACCTCATTTACATAACGAAAACGCGTGCTCATCGCCACCTGAATCATCAGCAGGCGGTCGCTGGCAATGACACTCGGAAAATTCTTGAAGGCGCACCTGAGAAAATCTCTACGAAACAGTCCATAGATAAATAAATGATGCGGACTACCAAGAGCCAGGGCCATCGCCAAATCAAAAGTCGTCATTGAGTTGGGATTCGCGTCGTCTTCGAACCGCACCACGTCGTGAGAGCCTCCGCTTTCGTGCAAACGCTTAACGGCGCTCATGGCCACTGAGGCGTCCGGATGGTCCTGCAGTTCCTCAACCATGGACCGGACAAAACTCTTACTCCAAAGATCATCGTGCGCCGCCCACATGAAATAGCTGCCGTTCGCTTCTTCAAGCACACGCTCAAAGTTTGCGATGATTCCGATATTGCTGGGGTTGAAATTCAGCCTGATGCGGGCGTCCCGGGCTCCATATTGCTCACAGATTTGTCGAGTGCTGTCGGTAGAAGCATTGTCAGAAACCACGATTTCGAAATTGTCGTAGTCCTGCGCCAAAAGACAGTCGAGCGCTCGAGCAAGATCTCGCTCGCCGTTGTAAACGGGCAAGCCGATGCTTACTAATGGGTTAAGATTTGCCATCCCACGCAGAACCGAGCGCGGTAGCGCCGGGTCGATTTCCAAGTAAAGTACATAAACGTAAGATTGACCCGGCGCTACCGCGCTCGGTTCTGTGGATGCCCAATTCGCGCTCTATCACAATGGTCAGATCCTCAAACGACTCTTTTGATGTAACCGCTCGGCCAATACGTCACCGGTTTTGAAATGTTACCCTCGTTAAACTGAATCGGCGGTTCTTCGATAATGTAGCCGAGGTTCGCGGCCACAAACTCCTGCGCCGCTGCTCGCGGGTTGTTCCAGGACCAGTCTGGTTGCGTTCGCGGAGCGCCAACTACCTGTTCCATGATTCCATCCATGGCCACAATGTAAGATCCCCTCGTAACCAGAGTCGAGTACGCATTCAACTCAGCCAAAACGTGCTCTTTGGTATGGCATGAGTCCAACAGCACCAGCACGGTTTCTCCTTCGCGCACCTGCGCTTTAGCTTGCGCGACGACGTCAGGCTCGATTGAGCTTCCTTCGATCAACGTAATCAATGGAAACAGGGGATGGGCTTCAATCGCTTTCCGGTTGTGTGGCCGGATCTCGATATCGATACCCACGACGCGTCCTCGATCCATTGCTTTGCACAGGGTCGCATAGAACACCAGCGACCCACCGTGGGCTACACCTGTTTCAATGATCACATCCGGTTGAACTGAGTAGATGACTTCCTGCAAACGGATCATGTCCTCAGGCAACTGAATGATTGGGCGTCCGAACCAACTGAAGCCGTAGACATATTTGTTGTCCCAGCCACTCCTTAGCCAGGCCCTGGAGATTGCTTCAAAGGCTTCGGGACTTCCGATGTCGAGCTCGATCTTGTCCCCGTTTTCCTCGACTATGACGACGCCGCTTTGAGAATCGATTTTGATCACCTGAAACCTCCGCGCCGTGCGTATGATTCGACCAGCGTCGGGATGTCCGCGAGCACGTTTGACGGCCTGAAATCAAATTCCTTTCGCATTCGATCGATATTTATCGGCGGGAAATTTATTGTCGGAGCCTCGCACTCAAACTCCACCTCGCAATCGGTCACTTGTCTGATTCTGTCCATAAGTTGCTGGTTCGAAGTGTTCACTCCACTCGCCAGATTGTAAATTGCGTGCTCTCCTTTTGTGGCAATGTTGATTAGGCCTTCCACGACGTCCCGAACGTTGACGTAGTCCTTTGTTGAGTTAGCCGACGTTTGCAGTATTACCTTCTTTTTCGATACCGCGTCTTTGATCACTAAGGGAAGAAAGTTTTCGGAAGTGAAATCGTCACCGTATACGTTTGACAGCCGCACCACTCGTGTCTTCTTTCCCCCCGCGATCGAGAGGGATTCGCCCATGGCTTTCGAAATGTTGTAAAGATCGCTCGGATTCAAAGAATTGACTTGAAACGAATCCTCCTCTTTGGCCTCTGGCATATCGGTTCGATACAAACGAGTAGACGATAAGTAAAGCAGCGAATCAAATTCGCAACTCTCCAAGACTGTCAGCAGTTTACAGACATGGGCACGTACGGTGTCAAAGGGCCTTGACCTGAAATCGGATGTCAGGCCGATGCAGTAAATCACGTCGCCGGCATTGCCGGTAGAAATGGTGTCGTCACGGCGAGGAGCGTCGAAGGGTATGCCGAGCTCATCTAGTCTCTTGACCAGATGAGACCCGATAAAACCAGAGGCTCCGAGAACCGTAATCATCAGCTGTAATCAGCGCGTGCTTAAAATATCGGATGGTGCAATTCAGGATCTTTGTGCAGTAGCAGTTTCGGACTAACATTTTCGACGATTCGCAGTCCGAGCCGCTTCACCAGATTAGGATCCGGGGTTGCCAGCGCGTTAAAGCCATGCGGCGGTCCCTCAAGATAGACCCGATGCGCCGGAATAATTTCAATTGGATGGCCTGCCATCGGATAGTTATTGTGAAAGTCCCGGATGGCATAGACTGAGTAACCGTGTGAACGGAGGAACTCTACAATCGAAGTTTTTTCGAGCCCTTCGCTCCAATCTACGAAGTGCCGGTGAATTTCGAATACGATGTTTGGCGCGTGTTTAGCGATTGTCTCGCTGGCTCCGATAAGTGCTTTTTCTTCTCCTCCTTCAGTGTCGAGCATGATCAAACCGATGGGTGAGGCCCCGCGTGACTCAACGTACTCATCAATCGATATCGATTCGATTCGTTCTCCTGAAGTGTCGTCTTCGGCCTCAGGTTTTGACGACGCGAGCCCGAGGTGGCCCTCAATTGTCAAAACGACCTGACCCCGATCCCATAATCCGAGCCGGTTGGCGACGACGTTCCGGATGTTATTGACCTTCAAGTTGCGCAACAAGCGATCGAACGCGTGCTGCATGGGCTCAAAGGCGTGAATCACGCCCGGCGCTAAACCACCACCGACCGCGCGCGCCAGAAAGAGAACATGATCGCCAATGTAAGCGCCGCCTACGATCACGTTCGTAGTTTCCGCAGCGAGTGCCGTTAGGAGCCTCGTGGTTTGTGGTTCCCAGACATGATCGGGATGCGCCTCAGTGCTCAACAGTAACGCCTGCTCTATCCGGCTGTCCGGACTGACCTCAAAGATCAGACCGTTCTCGAGCACTACGGTATGAGTCTTTGCTTCGCTTAAGAGTGAAAGTATCAACGGCCATCGAACCTGTTCGCGAAAACTCGCAGGATCATCGGCAGCGGCTTCGGCCTGCCGCAAAGCATCGAAGATCGCGTTACGCAGCTGCTGATCTTTTCCCGCTACGCCCAGAGCCTGCGCAAGCACGCGATTGTCCGCAACAATCTCAGAACTCATCGAGTTTCCTCTTGATTGAAATCCGGATACGCTCTGTCCCTTTCAATGATTATCCGATCTCCGTCCGGCCAGTCGATGCCGAAAGCTGGATCGTTCCAGCGGACGCCCCGGCCGCTGTCGGGCACGTACGGGTAAGACATCTGGTAGAGAACCTCTGAATCATCTTCCTGCGTTTGAAAGCCATGCGCAAAACCTTTGGGAATGTAAATCATCAGATGATTATTCGCTGAGAGCTCAACACCTACCCATTGCTTGAAGGTCGGCGATGAAGCTCGAAGATCGATGACGACATCGTAAATGGCTCCCATGGTACAGCGCACCAACTTTGTTTGACCATGGGGGTGAGCCTGGTAATGCATGCCGCGCAGGGTACCCTTTTTTTATTCCGGGAGATGTTGCTTTCGGCCAGTTCTGAATCCAGGCTGCGACGGGCGAACTCTTCGGCCGACCAACTGAGCGCAAAGAATCCTCGCGAGTCGTGGAACTTTTCAATCTCAATGACAAAAGCGCCTTTCAGTTTTGTTTCAGTAAAGATCATAAGGCTGCCAATGCCGCCACTACGCCACTACACGACTTTCAATTCCGGAATGGGAATGATAAAACGGCCGCCCTGTTTTCGATATTCGGCCTGCTGTTGCAATATTTCGTCGGCAAAGTTCCACGTCAGCAGTAAAACGTAATCAGGTTTTTCTTTAAGCAGCACAGCCGGCGAATAGATCGGGAGATGCGTGCCGGGCGTGAAGTGTCCCTGTTTGACTGTGCTTCGATCGACCACAAAATCCAGCATCGGGCTACCCAGTCCGAAATAATTCATCAGCGTGCTGCCTTTCGCAGAGGCGCCGTAGACGGCTATCCGTTTGCCCTCGGCCTTCAATTCGGAAAGCATGGTCACGAGCTCGCCGCGCAGTCGTTCAACTTTCTCGCCGAACCCACGATAAAAGTCCGCACTTCGAACCCACGCGGCCTCATCGGCAAGCATTCCTTCGATCGCTGCCGGTATTTCGTTCCCATTGATGTTTTGCTTTCGCGCATAAATCCGAAGGGTACCGCCGTGAATATCCAGACGTTTCACATTTTCAATGAGCAGGTTATGGCGACGAAACAGATGATCGAGGGCGGTCAGGGAAAAGTAGCAAAGGTGTTCATGATAAATCGTGTCGAACTCCTGACGGTCGATCATGTCCTTGACGTAAGGCACTTCTACTACTGCGACGCCAGTGTCATTCAAAACAAGTTGGACACCGTTAACAAAGCCGTTGAGATCCGGAACGTGCGCAAGCACGTTGTTGGCGTGCACCACGTCGGCGCGCCTCCCCTCGGCAATCAGCTTTTTTGCGAGCTCGGCGTCAAAGAACTCACAGACCGTGGGAATACCACGCTCTTCAGCAGTCTTAGCAATATTTCGGGCCGGTTCAATTCCCAAAACGGGAACTCCGGCGCACTTGTAGTATTGCAAGAGGTAACCGTCGTTGCTGGCGATCTCAATCACCAAACTATTGCTGTCTAGATTGCGTGACTTGATGATCTCATGGGCATTTTCTTCTGAGTGGCGAAGCAATGTCTCGGAAAATGAAGAGAGATAAAAGTACTCCCGAAATAACTTTTCGGGAGGCACGGTTTCCGTTATTTGCACCAGGGAACACGAGGGACAGAAAACCAGATCCAGGTCATAAGTTCGTTCGGTCTCACTCAGTTGTTCACGAGTGAGCAAGGCATTGGCTAAGGGCGTTTTTCCTAACGATAGGATGGTGATCAGGTCTGGCTTGCCGCACGCACGGCAACTCACTTGCGCCGTATTCATCAAGAGGCTCCCAACAACTCCTTGTACCACTTGATGGTGTGCTCCAAACCTTCGTCCAGCGAAAACCGGGGCTTCCAATCGAAGTATTGTCTAGCTTTGGAGGCGCTCAAATACTGATGCCGAATCTCATTCGATGCTTCGTTACGAATGTCGGGCTCGAGATCGGAATTCATTCGCGCGAGAATTTTTTCCACGAGCTCCAAAACTGTAACCTGAGTCTCGTTTGAAAAATTGAAGGCATGGCCGCGCAGTTCGGGATTCTTCCCAAGACTTTCAGCTAACATCATGTACACTCCGGCGCCGTCCTCAACATAGAAATAGTCTCGGATGTGCTTACCGTCAGAACGAATCAGGGGCCGCTGGCCCCGCAATATGGATCGAATCGTTCCCGGAATCAGACGATTCCAATTGAGATCGCCGCCGCCGTAAAAATTTCCGCAGCGCGTAATTACCACCGGCAAACCATAAGTGACCGCGTACGACTGCGCGATCAGATCCGCGCACGACTTGCTGACGTCGTACGGGTGGCGTCCCTGCAAAGGAGTATCTTCAGAATAGGGAAGCGAGTCGTGATCGCCGTATGCCTTGTCAGAAGAGGCCAGGACAATTTGTTTGACCAGCGGACTGCGACGACTGGCTTCGAGGAGAGACCAGGTGCCTCCGATATTCGAGGCAAAAGTTGATACCGGATTTCGATTGGCAATGGGAACTATTGTCTGGGCGGCGAGATGAATGACAGTTTCGATTTCATACTCTCCCAGGAGTCGCTCGAGCAACGCTTGATCCTGAAGATCCCCGAGAACTACCTTGACCCGAGCCTGTAACCCGGCGCGCATCAATTCCGATTGCGGTACCCGGTCCCGGATCAGACAGACAACATCTGCGTCCGCCGCCAGCAGCCGCTTAACAAGCCAGCCGCCAACCAGTCCGGTCGCGCCAGTTACTAATGTCGCGCGGTCGAGCCAGAATGGATCTATTTCCATACTTTCCACGGCGCCTGTTTTTGCTGCCACAGGCCCTCAAGGAATCTCTTGTCGCGAAGTGTATCCATGCACTGCCAAAAATCTTCATGCCGGTATGCGGCCAGTTGTCCGGCGGAAGCAAGCCGTTCCAATGCGTCGGCCTCCAGGCTGCTGTCATCTGCGTCAAGGTATTTGAAAACTTCCGGTTCGAACACCAGAAAACCGCCATTGATCCAGCCTTCGCCAATCTGTGGTTTTTCAGTGAAGTCCGTGACGATGTCGCCGTCAAAAACCAATCCTCCGAATCGGGCCGGAGGTCGCACCGCGGTTACCGTAGCGGTTCGCCCGTGAGACCGGTGGAACTCGCTAAGCTTTTTCAAGTCCACATTGCAAACCCCGTCGCCATACGTAAGCATGAAAGTCTCGTCCTTAAGCCATGGCTCCAGGCGTTTCACACGACCACCCGTATTGGTGAGTTCTCCGGTGTCTTCCAGGTGCACGATCCAGTTTTCGCAATCCTTGGTTCGTGTTTTAACTTCGCCGGTTGAAAAATCGATGGTGATGTTGCCGTTGCAGGTGTAGTAATCCAAGAAAAACCGCTTGATGACTTCGCCCTTATAACCCAGGGCGATGAAGAACTCGGTAATCCCATAATGAGCATAGTGTTTCATGATATGCCACAGAATGGGGTATCCGCCGATTTCGACAGTAGGTTTGGGCTTAACCTCAGTTTCTTCGGCCAAACGTGTGCCTAGCCCGCCGGCCAGAATCACCGCCTTCATAGCTCAACCATCGCAGACTTTTGAGGATAAAAGAAATTCAAATCGAAATGTATCACTGCCGGCGCAACGCTGATCGCAGGATCAAAGTCTTGATACCGTTAACCACCGCGCCGGGCAGATTGAGTTTTCGCAGGCATCGCTTGGTTTCCTGGCGGTACAACTTGAAAATGTCCTCGAGCTCTCCAGTCCAACGTTCCAGGGTATGGGGTATCGGACAATCCGCGCAAATCAATGAAGATGATTTGCTGAGCTGAGAAAAAGCCATACCATCAGGTTGCAAATCGCGCAGGTTCTTCGCGGACCACTTTTGCAGAGTGTCCTTTTTACGAAACAGCTTGCGTGAGGCGGCGTATTTCTTGCCTTTCCAGACAGCGCGAAATTCATTATCCATTTCCGCCGCGCCGCCTTCGGCTGGCAGCTCACCATAGTCGTAACTCTCGCTGGCCACCCCGCAGCATGGAGAGATCGTTCCTCCAGGATTAATCACGGTGGCGTAGTAAAGCCAGCCACACGGTTTTAATTCGTCACCCTGAGATCGCAATCCTTCGAGCGTTTTATTGGCCATCTTGTACATATCGAAACGCGGGTCTTTGGGCTTCGAAACTGTTCCATCCGGCGGCAACCACGAAGGAGATGGCCCAAAGTGGTTCACACCCAGCGCGGGCATCTGCTTCTTAAATTCTTCAATTTCGGATTCGTTATGAGCGAAAACGTGATAGGCAACTGAGATTTCCGGAGTTGCACTATTCAGTTGTTCCTTAAAATCCGCAATGGTGCGCACGTTTTTATGGACCAGCTCCAGGTCCGACCGTTTGCGGTACTGTTCATGGACTTCCTGAGTAGCTCCGTCGATTCCTACCTTAATCTGTTGTAATCCTGACTCAACTATTTCCTTCAACTGAACATCGTTTAGCGGAATGCTCAGATTAGAGCTGGTCTTCACGACAATACCTTTGCTCGTCGCATATTTAACGAGCTTGGAAAACTCCTTATGCAAGAGAGGCTCGCCCCAGTTGTACATGTACATCACGAACACCTTGTCGGCGAGCGCATCCACCGTTGCTCTGAATTGCTTGGGATCGAGTCGTTCTTTGGGACGGTCCAACATGCCTGTCCCGGTAGGGCAAGATGGACATTTAAGGTTGCAAAACGAGGTGGGCTCGTAAAACATTACGAACGGGAGGCTGCTGAACGTCGCTCTTGCGCTCATGTCTTTCGCGCGTCGCTTTCGAAATGTTGAGAAAGGATTTGAGCGATTTATTGCGCCACACCTTAATTGCTGGATGCATTGGGAGTGCCTTTTGCGACTTTACTTCTGACATTTCGAATACCGTACCGTCTCCACGCAACTGCGGTTCGCTGGTCGTGCCTTATGAAATGACTGCTCAGGAAGCTGGTCCAATTTCAACACTTCCCTTATCTATAGGCGCGAATCGTGTCTCCCATGGCAATAGCGGTCTCACGGCGCCAGCGAAGTGACCGGGAAAATTACCACGCGCCGTACCCTCGCCCATTCTGTCAATGACTTCAAAGGACAGCACACCCTGTTCATATAAATGTTCGTGTGTTGGCCTGACCTTGCTGATTGTAGCACTGACAACCATGGTTCCGGCATTTAGGAAGTTACCCGGAATCCAGGCCGTGGTGGTGTATCGACCTTTGCGCCGTGGCGTGTTTTCCCAATTCGGGTCCCGATCGCCGGCCCAAAATACGAGCACGCCAGACTCCATGGCTATGTTGAAGGTTGGCACTAATTGTTGCTCTGATTCCAGCACATCGTACTCAAATCTAATTCCGATCTTCTTTCGAATGTCGATCGATTGGCACACCCGTTCATCTTCATCGATTACGGACATGCTGCGCAGTCGAACCACATCATCGCCCGGAGCGGTTGAAATATCAGGCCACTCCCGATACGCGAGGTTTGCCCCCGCGGTGTGGATGTAGTGGGCCACCACCTCGGATGTATCGCCGTCCCTGGTAACTCGGCCGGCCTCCAGCAGAATCGCTCGCGGGCATAGGTTGAGCATCGCCGGCATGTTGTGCGACACGAACAAAACCGTTCGTCCTTCACCCGCGATTTCCGCCATCTTCCCGAGACATTTCTTTTGGAATTGGTCGTCTCCGACAGCCAGCACCTCGTCGACAATAAGAATCTCCGGTTCGAGATGCGCGGCAACGGCGAAAGCCAAACGTACATACATGCCGCTGCTGTATCGCTTGACGGGCGTATCAAGGAACCTGTCGATCTCCGCAAAAGCCACAATTTCATCAAACTTGCGCGCAAGTTCTTTACGCTTCATCCCCATAATTACGCCATTGAGAAAAATGTTTTCCCGACCCGTTAACTCAGGGTGAAATCCGGTGCCGACTTCGAGGAGACAGCCAACACGCCCGTACAACTCTATTCGGCCGTCGGTTGGATCGGTGATTCGGGAGAGAATCTTGAGTAACGTTGACTTGCCGGCCCCGTTTCGTCCGATGATGCCAATAACTTCTCCGCGCGAAACTTCGAAGCTGACATCATTCAACGCCCAAAGAGTATTGTTCTTACCGTTGTCGTTATTTTTTTGTCTGCTGAAGGCACCCTTGATAGCCGCGTACAACCCTTCGCGGAAAGTGTCATGGGCAATGTGCGTTGCGCCGAGCCGATATAGCTTTGAGAGGTGCTCGACCTTAATTATCGATCGGTTCATCTTAGACGATGTCGGCGAAGTGAGTCTCCATTCGTCGGAACAAGAAAGCAGCGTACACGAGGAGCGCAGCAATGATCCCAACAGACCACGCCAATGCGGACCAATCAATCTGTCCTCCCAGCGCTGCAGCCCGAAAGTTTCCTATCAGACCAACCAATGGATTCAATTCGTAAAGACGCTGCCACCGAGCCGGTACGAGACTCGCGGGGTAAACCACCGGTGACGCATACGTCCAAAGCTGCAGGAGCACAGGGATCAGCACACCAACATCTCTGTATTTGACGTTTATGGCGGAAGTCACCATGCCCACACCCAATGCAAGCAACGTGATAAGTGCGACTAGCACAGGTATCAGCAGGATCGCCCACGTTAATGCGGCACGATAATAGGCCATCAAACAAATCAGCACGAGGAAGGCGATGGCAAGATCAAGCAACCGCGCGGCGACGGCGGTGACAGGAAGAATTGAGCGTGGGAAATAAACTTTGGTAATCAAATGCGCGTTGTTAACCAGACTGGTACTACTTGAAACGACAGCCGCGCTGAAGAAAGTCCAAAGTAGCAATCCCGCGTAGACGAAAAGGACATAGGGCGTGCCTTCCGAAGGCACCCGTATCAGTATGCCGAGAAAGATGGTGAAAACTACGGTAGTTAATAGAGGCTGGAACAACACCCATGACACACCAAGCAACGTCTGCTTGTAACGCACCTTTATGTCGCGCAGAGTCAGGAAGTAAAGCAGTTCGCGATAGACCCAAAACTCATGGAAATCCAGCGCGCTCCACGATTTGTTTGCCTGAATTGTCACCAGGGGTTCATCTGGCAATTCATACCGAGACAGGCGAGTAGCCGCGGTTCTTTGCGCTGCGTTGGGTGTCAGCGACGGACTGTCGCTTACAGGCGTGCTCATCAGAAATTTGAGACTACCCTCTGGTCAGAATTCTCATGTGGGCCGACATCAAACTATCACCAAATCTTCGCTTGCAAAAACAGGTGAGAAGAGCAGCAGTCTAGCCGCAGCAACTAAGGGCGTCAAGCACATTGCGGTATTGGTTCATTTTGAAGAGCAGGGCTAAATACGCCGAAGGCGTTCGCTAATTTCAGCCCAGGGTTGGAGCGCAGCGACAACCCTGGGTATCAATTCAAATCCACGCT
>CAWCZP010000003.1:0-370278 GCA_963800055.1 uncultured Acidobacteriota bacterium | reverse complement strand
CTGATCCCGGGCTTCATGGCCGGAGACGGCTCGCTGGGCACGATGACCCGCTGGCTGCGCGAGAACGGCTACTACACGCGCCGCGCGGGCATCCGCCTGAACCTCTCTGCGTCTTCACCGAGTCCTGCGCGCGGCTGGAGGAGAAGATCGAGCGCTTCGCCTTCGACGCCGGCGAGCGCGTCGCGATCATCGGCCAGAGTCGCGGCGGCATCTTCGCCCGCGCACTCGCGGTCCGGCGGCCGGACCTCGGTGTCGGGGATCGTCACGCTCGGCTCACCGACGGTGAACCAGTTGCGTGCCCACCCGTTCGTGCTCGCCCAGGTGGCCGTGGTGGGCGCGCTCGGCAACAGCGGTCGCCGAACGCGACATTGGATGGGAAGCGATTCACAAGGCTGCCGCTTCTGATCGAATTCCAGAGACCACCCATGGCAAGTTCCAGCGAAAACTCATCGAAAGGCGTGTGGCAACAACATCCGCCTGCGAGCCCGAACTGACCTGCCCTGTAGGGGCGATTCTCGAAGCCTCCATATTGCCAACTGTGTCAAGCACGGTCGCCTTGATGGACACCCAGCTTGAAAGCACTCCGTTTTGGAGTTACCAGTGACACGAAGACTCTTTAGTTCCTTCTTGGTTCGGTGACCGCGGCTGTATTCAGCATGGTCGCCTCCGATGGCGGCATCTTCGCCTTCGGCGACGCCCGCTTCTCCGGATCGATGGGAGACCGGCGGCTCAACTGCCGGTCCAGTCCCTGGTACCCGACCCCGACGGGATCGGGCTACTGGCTCGTGGCCGCCGACGGCGGTGTCTTCGCCTTCGACGCCGGCTTCCACGGTTCGATGGGCAACCAGCGGCTCAACCGCCGATGACCGGCATGGTCCCCTACGGCGACGGCTACCTGATGGTCGCCGAGGACGGCGGGATCTTCACCTTCTCCAACCTGCCCTTCGCCGGTTCGCTCGGTTCAGACCCCCCGGCCGGCCCGTCGTCGCGGTCGCCGCCCTTCCCCGGTGAAGCGCCCATGTGCCGCGGACCCTGCTCCGTCTCCTGCGCCCAAACCGCTCAGTGGCACTCAGTGTCAGAGGCGTTCTGGCGGTGCCCAACGAAGTCGCTTTCGGTTAACCAGAGGTCAACTCTCCCCCCGCTTCGAGCCTGAAAGGTCGTTCCTTGCCGTCCCTGTCCGGTTCGCGTCCGACAGAACTTCGTCATCCTGCTGCTCAGCCTCGCCCTCGTCACTGTCGGTTACGGCGTGCGCGAAGCTGCTCGCGCCGATGATCTGGCCGGCACCGTCTCGCCGGTTGCCGGGTCCGGCCGCTCGGGTTACGACGGCGACAGCTGCCTGGCGCCGACGGCGAGCTCACCAGCCGCGGATGCAGACCTTCGACAGCGCCGGACGGATGTACATCGCCGACACCTTCAACAACGTGGTCCGTGTTCTGCTCGACACCGACGGGACGTTGGGAACGGTCGCCGGGATCCCGAAGCTGATCGACACCGACGACGACAGTCTCTGCCCGAGGCGCTTCTCGGGCGACGGCGGCCCGGCCTCGAGGCAGCTGTCCTGCCCGCACAGCCTGGCGGTGTCTCCCTCCGGGCGGCTCGCGATCGCCGACTCGGCCAACCACCGGATCCGGATGGTGGACGAGAACGGGATCATCACCACGATCGCCGGCACCGGCAGCCAGGGGTTCGGCGGCGACAACGGCCCGGCGGTCGACGCCAAGCTGTCCAACCCCAAGGGGATCATCTACGACGCCGCCGGCAACCTCTTGATCGCCGACACGAGCAATGAACGGATCCGCAGGTCACACCCGACGGGATCATCACGACGATCGTCGGGAACGGCTCTGCACGGCAGCGCCGGCGACGGCGGCCCGGCGCTCGCAGCCGAGCTGTGGGAGCCCGCACCCTGGCACTGGGGCCCAACAGCGAGATCTACTTCACCGAGCCGCGAATCAACCGCATCCGCAAGGTCGACGCCAGCGGGATCATCTCCCTGGTCGCCGGAACCACGGTCGAGGGCTTCGCCGGGGACGGTGGGCCCGCCGTCAACGCCCAGCTCTCCACGACCCCGCGGCATCGACGTCGACGCCGCCGGTGTCGTCTACATCGCCGACAGCCAGAACGACCGGATCCGCCGGATCGGGCTCGACGGCATCATCACCACCATCGGTGGCACGGGCAGCCCCGTTCCAGCGGCGACGGTGGGCTCGCCATCAACGCTCCGTTCTTCGGCCCCCGGGCGGTCACGGTCTTCGGACCCGACCTCTACGTGACCGACACCAACGGCCATCGAGTCCGGCGGATCAACGGAATCACCGCCGGCCCGTCGCCTCGGGGAACCGGTGCGACGACGGTCGTCACGACCTCAAGCACCACGTCGACCACGACCACCACCCTTCCGAAGCCGACGACGTCGACCACCACGACGAAGCCGACGACAACGACGACAACGACGACGGCGCCTTCCTCTACGACGACGACGTCGCCGGCCGCAGCATCGACCCGCCCCACGCCATCCCTTCGGGGACACAATCCTCCGCCCCCGTCTGCCGGCTCGTGTCCGGCTACTGGATGCTGGGCTCAGCCGGCGATGTCTACGCCTTCGGCGCCGCCCGGCACCGCGGGAACGCCGGGCCGCTGCCGTCCACGGTGTCGGCAATCGACCTCGAACCGACGCCGAGCGGAGCGGGCTACTGGATCCTCACCAGCGGACACAACGTCCGGACGTTCGGTGACGCCCGGCCGTTCGGCAACGTGGCTCCCGCACAACTCGCCGCCGGCGAACGTGTAACCAGCCTTTCCGCCACGCCAACCGGAGGGGGCTACTGGGTATTCACCACCGGGCCGGGTCGATCCCCTTCGGTGACGCAACGTCCTTCGGGGACGTGCGCGCCGCAACCCTCAACGGCCCCGTGCTCGACTCCGTCGCCACGCCCACCGGGAAGGGCTACTACATGGTCGCCTCCGACGGTGGCGTTCTTCACCTTCGGCGACGCCGAGTTCCACGGCTCCACCGGCGCCATGCACCTCAATATGCCAGTGCATGGGCATGGCGCCCGTCCCGACGGGTCCGGCTACTGGCTCGTCGCCTCCGACGGCGGGATCTTCGCCTTCGACGTGCCGCTTCCATGGCTCCATGGGCGGGCACAAGCTCAACAAGCCGATCACCGGCATCGTCCCCGGCGAGAACGGCTACCTGATGGTCGCCGAGGACGGCGGCATCTTCGCCTTCGGTAACGTCCCCTTCCGCGGCAGCCTGGGGGCAGCCCTCCGGCGTTCCCCGGTGTCGGCCGCGGCTCATGCACTGAGCGCCGGCTCAGCCAGGCGGGGCGAAGAACTCCAGGGCGTTGTTGTCGGGGTCGCGGAACGAGAGGCCCGAGCCGTAGGGCGCGTCGACGATCCCGCCGTGGGCGATGCCCAGGTCGTTGAGCCGGCCTCCCACTGCTCGAGCTCGCTGCGGCTGGGCACGCCGAAGCCGACGTGGTCGAGGCCGGGGCGCAGCTCGCTGAACGGCTCGTTGCTCACCGGGTTCGGATGCTGGTGGATCCCGAAGAGGCTTCCGCCGTCGAGTACCCACACGACGTGGTGGAACTGGCCGGTGTCCTCGTCGAGCACCGCCTTCGCGTCGAAGAGCCGCTCGTACCACGGCCGGCTGGTGCCGAGGTCGTTGACCGTCACCGCCACATGGGCAATCCCAGGAAACGCCATCAGGCTCCCCCTTTCGGTCTGGAGCCCCGGAGGCTACTCGGCCCCGCCTCCCGACGATGTTGCAATCAGTACCCTAGGGGGGTATAGTATTCAGCATGCCGGGTTACGAGATGTACAAGGATCAGCTGCTGGCCCGCCTCCGCCGTGTGGAGGGCCAGGTCCGGGGCCTCGCAGCAGATGGTCGAGGCCGACCGCTACTGCATCGACGTGCTGACCCAGATCTCGGCCGTCACCAAGGCGCTCCAGAGCGTGGCCGTCGGGATGCTCGACGACCACCTGCGCCACTGCGTCGCCGACGCCGTCGCCGCCGGGCGGGCCGGACGGCGACCGGAAGCTGGCCGAGGCCACCGCAGCCATCGAGCGGCTGGTGAAGAGCTGAGAGCGATGCAGCTCGACGACGCGTGACCACGTCGCCCGACCCAGCCACACGATCGCGGCGGGCACGGCGACCACGCCGGTCACGGCGACCACGTGCATGTTCCGCCGCCGGTTCTGGTGGAGCCTGCTGCTGACCGTCCCCATCGTGGCGACCAGCCACATGGTCATGGACTGGTTCGGCTACGACCTCGACTTCCCCGGGCATGGAGCTGGTCGGGCCGGTGCTCGGCACCGTCCTCTTCTTCTGGGGCGGCTGGCCGTTCCTGGCCGGCGGGCTGGGAGGAGGCCCGCGGCCGCCAGCCGGGGATGATGCTGCTCATCGCCATGGCCATCAGCGTCGCCTACGGCGCGTCGCTGGCCACCAGCCTCGGCTGGTTCGACCTCGAGTTCTGGTGGGAGCTGGCCGCCCTGATCACGATCATGCTGCTCGGCCACTGGCAGGAGATGAAGGCCCTGGGCCAGGCCCAGTCGGCGCTGGCGGCGCTGGCCGAGCTGCTGCCCGACGAGGCCGAGCGGGTCCGGCCCGACGGCAGCCTGGAAACCGTGTCGCTCGACGGCTCTGCGGCCGGGCGACGTCGTCCTCGTGCGGCCTGGCGGGCGGGTCCCGGCCGACGGCGCTGATCGTCGACGGCGAGGCCGAACTCGACGAGTCGATGGTGACGGGCGAGTCCCGCCCGGTGCCCAGGGCGCCGGGCGACCGGGTCGTGGCCGGCACCGTGGTCACCGACTCCGCCGTCGCGGGTGCGGGTCGAGGCCGTCGGGCGAGGACACGGCGCTGGCCGGCATCCAGCGGCTCGTGGCCGAGGCCCAGGCTTCGCGCAGCCGGGCGCAGGCCCTGGCCGACCGCTTCGCCGCCCTGCTCTTCTACGTCGCCGCCGGCGCCGGCGTGGTCACCTTCGCCGCCTGGGCGCTCGGCCGGCGACGTCGACGCCGCCGTGACCCGCACCGTCACCGTGCTCGTCATCGCCTGCCCCCACGCCCTCGGCCTCGCCATCCCGCTGGTCATCTCGATCTCGACGTCGCCTCGCGGCCCGGGCCGGCATCCTGATCAAGGACCGGCTGGCCCTGGAGCGGATGCGCACCATCGACGCCGTCCTCTTCGACAAGACCGGCACGCTGACCAAGGGCCAGCATGCCGTCACCGGCATCGCCGGCGTCGGGCTCGACGACGACGAGGTGCTGCGGCTGGCCGGCGGCGTGGAAGCCGACAGCGAGCACCCGCTGGCCCGGGCGATCGTGGCCGCGGCCAAGGAGCGCCGCGACGGCGTCGCCTGCGCCACCGGGTTCCGCTCGATCACCGGCCGGGGCGTCGAGGCGACCATCGACGGCGAGCGCTACGCCGTCGGCGGGCCGGCCCTGCTGCGGGAGCGGTCGCTCACCGAGCCCGAGCGCTGCGGCGGCCGTGCCGAGGAGTGGAAGGAGCGCGGCGCGGCCGTTCTCTACCTCGTCCGACGGCGACGAGATCGTCGGCGCGCTGGCCCTCGAGGACGAGATCCGACCGGAGGCCAAGGAGGCGGTGGCCGAGCTGCGCCGCCTCGGCAGGCGGGTGGTGATGATCACCGGTGACGCCCGCCAGGTCGCCGAGCCGTCGGCCGCGAGCTCGGCGTCGACGAGGTCATGGCCGAGGTCCTCCCCGAGGACAAGGACGCCAAGGTCGCCGAGCTGCAGGCCCGCGGCCTGGTCGGTGGCCATGGTGGGCGACGGCGTCAACGACGCCCCCGCCCTGGCCGGCGCCGACGTCGGCATCGCCATCGGCGCCGGCACCGACGTGGCCATCGAGTCGGCCGACGTCATCCTCGCCTCCAACGATCCCCGCGGCCGTCGTCGTCGCTCATCCGGCTGTCCGACGCCAGCTACCGCAAGATGATCCAGAACCTGGCCTGGGCGGCGGGCTACAACGTCGTCGCCATCCCGCTGGCCGCCGGCGCCCTGGCCTGGGCCGGCATCACGCTGGCCCCGGCGGTGGGCGCCGTCCTCATGAGCGCTCTCGACCATCGTCGTCGCCCTCAACGCCCAGCTGCTCCGGTCAATGCTTTGCCCTCGCGGCGATCTTTGCGGGGTTGCTGACCGTTATGGCGCGCAATGCTGTGCATAGCGCGCTGTTTCTTATTTCATCTCTCGTTTCGGTCGCTGCTTTGTTTGTGCTTCGGGCGCGCTGAGTTCATCGCGGGTGTGCAGATTCTCGTGTACGTCGGCGGCGTCATGGTCCTGTTTCTGTTTGTGATCATGCTTGTCAACGTCGGCGCCGAAGAGCGCGGCACCGAAGAGATCTTCAACCGGCCCAAGCAGGTCACGACGAGCTTGATCTTTTGTCTCTTGTTAGCCGGTGCACTGCTTTTCGCAGTCAACAGAGGTTACGGAGGTTTGCAGCGATACCGTCCGATTCCCGAAACCACTGCTGAAGCACAAGCAATTAAAGATGCTACGTTTGCCAAGTCCGCGACTGGCAGCAGCCGCATCACCAGAGACGCTGAAGGAGTCGGTAACAGTCTCTATCGCTACGCGTCTTTACCGTTCGAGATCGCGAGCGTGTTATTGCTCGTTGCGATCATCGGATCAGTCATGCTCGCGCGAACGCTGAGACAGGAAGCTTCTGCGGACGATGTGGATCCGGAAGTTCTGAAGGAAGAAGTGGTCAACGATCCAGAGCTCGCAAAGCTGGAGCGAGGATCAGAATAGTCATGCTCAACTTTTTCAGTCCCGCATTGCTGTTTTTGCTACAGGAGGTCGAGACCACGAGGTTCGCCCAAATGAAGCAGGCCGCCTTCAATCCCGATCTGTCGAAGTTTCTCGTGATTGGAGCGCTGCTTTTCATCATCGGGGTTGCGGGAGTTTTGACGCGGCGCAACATCATCGTGATCTTCATGTCGATCGAGTTGATTCTCAACGCAGCGAATCTTAACTTCATCGCCTTCTCTCGATACCTGTCGGAAGCGGGCAGCCCCAACGCGCTCGCCGGACAGATTTTCACGGTCTTTGTGATCGTGGTTGCGGCGGCCGAAGCAGCGATTGGTTTGGGAATCGTGATCGCGCTTTACAGGAACAAGGAAACGATCTGGGTAGACGAGATTGATCTGTTGAAATGGTAATAGGTCCTATAGGTCTTATAGGTCCTATATTGCAGAATGCAAAAATACATCTGGCTAGTTCCCCTGCTACCTCTAATCGGCGCTGCGATTAACGGCCTCTTAGGCCGGAAGTTTCGTTTTTCTGAAAAACTCATCGGCGGCATTGCTGTTGGCTCGGTAGCGCTTTCATTCCTCATCAGCGTGGCCGCGGTGTACTCGTACGGTTTCGGTGGTCATGCGGAATGGCCCAAGCCGTATCTCACAAGCCAGGACGGTTTTAGTTTCGATTGGATTCCGGGTGGCGCGGTCAGCGTCAATCAAGGTGCGCATGCCGTCGCGACGGAAGCGCCGCGATTCGCGCTGCTCAATATCGAGTGGAGCTATCAACTCGATCCGCTGTCGTCGATCTTCATGCTGATCGTCACCGGCGTCGGTCTTTGCATCTTTGTCTTCGCGACCGGCTACATGCACGGCGAGACGGGGTTTTATCGCTTCTTCGCTTACATGGGTCTCTTCATGTTCGCGATGCTCGTGCTCGTCATGGGCTCAAACTTCCTGATGATGTTTGTTGGTTGGGAAGGAGTGGGTCTGTGTTCATACCTGCTGATTGGCTATTACTTCGATCGACAGGAAGCCGCAAACGCTTCGCGCAAAGCATTCATTACGAATCGCATCGGCGACTTCGGCTTCGCACTCGCGATCTTCGGCATCATCGCCACGTTTGGCAGCGCACAATACACCGAGGTTTTTGAGCAGGCGAAAGCTTACCCAATCGAACTGCTCGGTCACTGGGGCATTCTCTCCTGGATCGCGCTCGGACTCTTCGTCGGCGCTTGCGGTAAGTCAGCACAACTGCCACTGCACGTCTGGCTGCCTGATGCGATGGCTGGTCCAACACCCGTCTCGGCGTTGATTCACGCTGCAACGATGGTGACCGCGGGACTCTACATGGTCACGCGCACCAACGTCATCTTCCAGCACTCGCAAACGATGCTGCTCGTCGTCGCGCTCGTCGGCGCCGCGACTGCGATCTTCGCCGCAACGATCGGCATCACGCAGAACGACATCAAGAAAGTTCTCGCTTACTCAACCGTTTCGCAGCTTGGCTTCATGTTCATGGCCTGCGGCGTGGGCGCGTTTGTCATCGGCATCTTTCACGTGATGACACACGCGTTCTTCAAGGCGTTGATGTTCCTCGGCGCAGGCAGCGTGATTCACGGCATGCACCACGAGCAGGACATGCGCCGCATGGGCGGGCTCAAGAAGTACATGCCCTACACGTACTGGACGTTCTTCTGCGGCTGGCTCGCGATCTGCGGCATCATTCCGTTCAGTGGCTTCTGGTCCAAAGACGAAATTCTCTGGAACGCAGCATCGACGACGCAAATACCGCTTGGCTGGCTCGTTTGGTTGGTAGGCACGATCGCAGCCACCTGCACCGCGTTTTACATGACGCGCCTGATGGGAATGACGTTCTGGGGCAAAGAGAAATTTCTCGAACAACCCGCGGGCGGTGAAGCCGACGAAGCGCATGCCGCTGCTTACGACAAAGGCTTAACGCAACACGATGCGACGCGTTCAGCCGCTGGAGATCGTCCGCGACATGATGCCGGCGAGCATGTTGGACCAATTCACGAAGACGTGGCGCATCACGTAGCGACTCACGGTCACGCCCATGAGGATGCCGCCATGGTCATGGCGCGCACCTCCCGCACGAATCGCCGCCGTCGATGACCATACCGCTGATCGCACTCGCAGTGTTGGCGACTATCGGCGGACTAGTCGGAATTGGACCAGCATTCAAGCCCATCACCGGAACCAATCATCCGGGCGGCAATTTGAACATTGTGACCTGGCTGAATCCCATCATCTGGGATCCAGTGACGCGTGAGTTCAAAACGCCCGAGGGCGGAGATCATGGAGCCCCCGCAACTGCCGACGCTGCACACGCCGCACCGGCGCCAGTTGCTGAAGAAGGTCATGGAACCACGGCTGCCACTCCCTACGGTGACACCGGCTTCAATCTCGCGCATGCAGTTGAGAACGTCACTCACAGCCATCTGCTGACCGAATGGCTCTTTATCGTCATCTCGCTCGTCGTCGCGGGTATTGGCATACTTCTCGGTTTTCTGTTCTACGTCTGGCGACCCTATCTACCGGATATTTGGGCGCAGAGACTTCAACCACTCTATCTCGCAAGTTACAACAAGTATTGGGTCGACGAATTCTACGGTTGGGCCATCACGCGGCGCACGATGGATGCAGCGCGCGCCATTTATGCCTTCGATGCGAAGCTTGTCGACGGCATCGTCAATGGACTTGCGTGGCTGAGCCGGCAGTTCAGTGTTGTCGTGGGCGCGTTTGATAAGTATTTCGTCGACGGGCTCGTCAACACGATCGCTGCTTTCATCATTCGTTTGATGTCGCCATTGTTCCGCGCCGCGCAAACGGGATTCGCACAGAATTACGCACTCGTGATGGTCCTGGGATTGATGGTCGCAGTCGCTGTGTTCTTCGCAAGAGATATCGCTGCGGTATTCACAAATTGAAGGCGAGATTCAAATGACTAACTCTTATATTCTCTCTTTGATCACATGGGTGCCGGCCGTGGGCGCGATCCTCATTCTCGCGTTCATGAAAAAGGACCAGTCGAACTTAATCAAGAAATTTGCCACCGGCTGGTTTGTGATCGACTTCCTCGCCTCACTCTGGTTGTTGAAATACAACCGCACCGCCGGCGGAATGCAGTTTCTCGAAGACTACGAGTGGATACCGATTATCGGTGCGCGTTATCAAATAGGAGTTGACGGTGTCACCGTCCTGCTGATCGTGCTAACCACGCTGCTCGGCGCCATCGCTGCATTGTCTTCGTGGGAATACATTCAGAAGAGAGAGAAAGAGTATTACGCACTGTTACTGTTTTTGCAGACCGCCGTCATCGGTGTCTTTGCTTCGATGGACCTGTTCCTGTTTTACCTGTTCTTCGAAGTTTCACTCGTTCCGATGTACTTCCTGATCGGAATCTGGGGCGGCGAGAACCGTCTCTACGCGGCGATCAAGTTTTTCCTCTACACCCTCGTCGGATCGGTGGTGATGCTGCTCGGTGTGTTGAAGATGTATTTCCTGACGCAGGACACAGCGTTAACCAACCAGATCACGCAGCCGATGATCAATGCGCTCGCCGGCGATCAGGCGGGCCAAATGATTTGGAACAATTGGCAAGCTGCAAAAAGCACCGGCACTTTCAACATCGTGTTCATGCAGGCGATGGGAACATTCCTGCCACCCGGCACTATGCAGGTGCTTCTGTTTGCTGCGTTCGCGCTCGGCTTTGCGATCAAGGTGCCGATGTTTCCGTTTCACACGTGGCTGCCGGATGCGCACGTCGAGGCGCCCACAGCCGGCTCTGTGATTCTCGCGGGCATTCTGCTGAAACTCGGAACGTACGGTTTTTATCGATTTAACCTGCCGATGTTTCCGTGGGCGTCGCGCGACCAGAGCTATTTCGGATCGTTTGGCGTGCGCAGTGTGATCGTCTTTCTGGCAATCGTGAGCATCATTTACGGCGCGTTGGCCGCGATGTATTTCGTCGTGAAGAAAAACGGCGACGTCAAGAAACTCGTCGCTTATTCGTCAGTCTCGTCGATGGGCATGGTGATGCTCGGACTGTTTGCGCTCAATCCGAACGGCGTCAATGGCGGCGTGTTGCAGATGATCAATCACGGCATCTACTCCGGCGCACTGTTCCTGCTCGTGGGAATAATTTACGAACGACGACACACGCGCAACGTGGCGGAGTTTGGCGGACTGTCGCACGTGATGCCGGGCTATGCGGCAATCTTTCTCGGAATGGTTATGACGGCGATTGGCCTGCCGTTGCTGGCGGTGTTCATCTCTGAGTTTTTGGCGCTGCGAGGATCGTTCGAAGCGAATCCTTACTGGGCTGCGTGGGCCGCGCTCGGAATCATACTCAACGCCGGATACTTCCTGTGGCTCTACCAGCGAATGTTCTTCGGCACCATCGATAATCCGAAGAACGAACGCTTGCCGGATCTGAACATTCGCGAATGGGCTTACATGGTGCCGCTGATGATCCTGTCGTTGTGGATCGGCGTGTATCCGAAACCGTTTCTTCACTACATTCAGCAACCCGTGAATGTGGTCGTGAAACAGGTGAGACCGGATTACCAGATTCTGGGAACGCCCACGCCGGCTACGGCGGAGAGAGCTGGACGATACGTAGAGTTCAAGCTTTAGCTTGCTTTGTACAAGAGCAGCACTAAAAGCTAGAAACTCAAACTAAGACAAAGAACAATGTTTCTGTTGCAAGCCAACTCGACCTCAATCATCAGCTCCGCGGATCTGCAATTGATCGCGCCGGAGTTGATCTTGACTGCGTGCGCGTGTGTGGCGCTCGTGATGGAAGTGATACTGCCGTATCGCAAGAGCAAGCTCACGGCGTATTTCTCGCTCGTCGGTGTCGCACTCGCTTTTGTCTCACTCGTCGTGCAGTGGTGGTTCATGCGCCACTCACTTCCGTTCGACGGTTTCTACGGCATGATCCGTGTCGACGGCTTCGCACTACTCTTCAAAGCAATCTTTCTCGTCGCGGCGGCGCTGGCGATCGGGATTTCTACACGCTTCCTCGATATCGAAGGTGAACAGCACGGGGAATACTATGCACTGGTGCTCTTCGCCACCGTCGGCATGATGTTCATCGCGAGCAGTTACGATCTAATCTCGCTTTACATCAGTCTCGAGTTGATGGCGCTCACCTTCTACATCCTGGTTGCTTTTACGAAGCGCGAGAGGAAGTCGAACGAAGCCGCAATGAAGTACTTCCTGCTCGGCGCGTTTTCGTCGGGCGTGCTTCTTTACGGCATGTCGTTGCTCTACGGGATCGCGGGATCCACAAATATTGGCGACATCGGAAACAGCATCAATGAACTGATGCCGCGAATCCAGAGTGCTTTGGCGGCAGAGGGCGGTGCTTCGCTAGATCAACCGATCGCGAACTTGCGCCCGCTCTTGTTGCTCGGAATGATTGCGCTTGCTGCCGGGTTGTTCTTCAAGGTCGCAGCAGTGCCGTTTCACATGTGGGCGCCGGACGTTTACGAAGGCGCGCCGACGTCCGTCACCGCATTTCTCTCGACCGGATCGAAGGCCGCAAGTTTCGCTTTGTATTTGCGTATCTTTAATGACGGCCTCGAAGGGATGCGCACCGATTGGGCGCCGCTGTTGGGACTGGTTGCCGCGATAACGATCATGGTAGGCAATTGGGCCGCAGTCACGCAGGAAAACTCAAAACGCCTGCTGGCGTATTCGTCAATTTCAAACGCCGGTTATCTGTTGCTCGGACTCATCGCCGCCAACCTTTACGGCTACATCGGAATCATCATTTATCTATTCGTCTACACGCTGATGAACATGGGCGCATTCGGTGTGATTATCAGTCTGCGACGTCGTGGAATCATCGGCGACAACGTCGACGACTTAACCGGCCTGGGCCAGAAGGCGCCGTTGATGGCTGCGATGATGGCGATCTTTATGCTGTCGCTCGGCGGTTTGCCCATGACCGGAGGATTTATTGGTAAATGGTTCCTCTTTGGTGGCTTAATCCAGCGTGGCGCCGAAGATCAAAAGACCTGGTATTACTGGCTCGCCGGTTGGGCCATTCTCAACACGGTGGTCTCCTTCTACTATTACGTGCGCTTCATCAGGGTGATGTATCTCGGTGATCGCATCGCCGATAACAAACCACTCGCGCTCTCACCTTCGTTGCAAACGGCGCTGGTCATTTCGGTGATCCTCGTGATTGTGAGCGGGATCTTTCCGCAGCCGTTTATTGCGATAACGAGAGTGTTGATAGAGCCTTTCGTTTCGTAAGTTTCTCCGCTACGTGTATCTCTACTACTTCCTTGCGGCAATCTCTTGCTGGTTTGGTATTCAGTCTTTACTCAACGGGCTTCGGTTCGCAGCTTACGTGCGCCGCGAGACGAGCCGTCCGCTTCCGGAGTTCTTTCCTCTTGCATCCGTGATCGTTCCGGGCAGGGGACTCGAACCGGGTCTCGCAGAAAACCTTCGTAGTCTCCTGACGCAGGATTATCCTCGTTACGAAGTGCTTTTTGTTTTCGATCGCGCGGATGATCCGGCGCTTGAGGTTGTCGAACAACTAACCAGGACATCGCGAGTCGCTGCAAAGATCGTGGTTGCTGGTCCAGCGACTGACAGTGGACAGAAGGTCCACAATCTCCGCGTAGCTGTTAACGAGATGGATCCGGGATCTGAAGTGCTGATCTTTGTCGATACGGATGCTCGACCGGAAACACAGTGGCTCAAACAACTAGTCGCGCCGCTCGCAGATGAGACACTTGGTGCTTCCAGTGGCTATCGCTGGTTTGTTCCGGTTAACGGTGGCCTTGCTTCGCAACTGCGTAGTGTTTGGAATGCATCGATTGCGTCAACCCTCGGCAGTAACACGTCGAAAAACTTCTGCTGGGGCGGCTCAACCGCAATTCGTCGCGCGACTTTTGAACGACTGGACATCCGCGAACGCTGGCGTGGCGCCGTCTCCGATGATTTCGCGCTCACGCGCATCCTTCGGGAGGCTAACCTGCCGATTCACTTCACACCCAACTGCCTCGTCCCTTCATTCGGCGACTGCGACTTCAAAGAACTCCTTGAATTCACGACACGCCAAATCAAAATCACGCGCGTTTACGCCTCGCATTTGTGGCTCCCTCTCCTCCTCGGCTCATCCCTTTTTACTATCGTCTTCTTCGGCGGCTTTATCTTGTTAATCCTGTCTAAAAGCTCGGTGTTGCCAGTCGTGCTCGCCATCCTCTTTGCGCTCGGCGCCGCGAAATCGATCATCCGCTGGCGCGCCCTCAGGATGCCTCTGCGCCGCGATCTGGTCGCGCACATCTTCCTCTGGCCCTTCGCATCAATGCTCTATCTTTACAACGCGATCCTCGCGGGCTTCTCGCGTCGCATCACATGGCGCGGCATAACCTACCAATTGAAATCACCTAACGAAGCTGTCATTATCTCCCGCGAGAACTAAAAAAGAACCGAGCGCGGTAGCGCCGGGTTAAGCATGACCAACAAAGCCGTACAGTTTGTGCAGCTATTGCGATCGACGAAACGTGAAAAGCGTCTCGGCACGGTGATTCTGTTTATCACCTCGCGCTGCAACGCCTTCTGCCAGACGTGCTTCTACCACGCCGAACTGAATCAACCGGGGGATCTGACGTTCTCGCAGATCGAAAAGATCTCGCGCACCATGCCTGAGTTTACGGACCTCTGGCTCTCAGGAGGAGAGCCCACGTTGCGACGAGATCTGTCCGAAGTTATTGACTTGTTCGTTACGAACAACGGTGTCGAGCGCATCATCATTCCCACGAACGGTCTAATCAAATCGCGCGTTTACGACGTGGTGGACCATGCGCTCGGGCACAATCCCGCGATCGATCTTTACTTGAACATCGCACTTGACGGTTACGGCGAAACTCACGATCGCATCCGGGGAGTTCCCGGAAACTGGGAAAAGGCGCTGGACTGCATCGAGTCGCTCTATCCTTTAAAGTCTCAATACACGGATCGTTTCCGTCTCAACGTGAACACGGTAGTCTGCGCAGAAAACTACACCGAGATCGAAATGCTCTCGGAGTTCATGTGGCAGAACTATCGACTTGACGGCCAGTACTTCAACATCATTCGCGGCGAAACCCTTGCCGGCGAACAGATCAAGCAGGTTCCTCCTGAGACCTTGCCGGCGATGTACGCGCACGTTTCGAAGTTGACGAAGCGCTACGGCGATCGAATGTTCGCCGGCGACGACAGGAGCAAACGTTTTGTGAAGAATGCGGTTTATGCGGGCGCGATCATCACTCACTACCGCACGCAACACGCAAATTTCCAGCAGCCGACTGCATGGCCCTTTCCGTGCACCGCGGGCGAGACTGCGGTAGTCATCGATTACAACGGCGACGTTCGCGCGTGCGAGCTGCGGGAAAAGTTTTCGACGCTTGCTGACTTCGATTACGACTTCGGCGCGTTATGGGCGGCGAATGAACGTCAGGCCGAACTCGCAGCGATCGACGGCGGAAAAGCGTGCTGGTGTACGCACGTCTGTTTCATTCACGATTCCATGCGCCACTCGCGTCGCGCTCAACTCTACGACCTTCCCAAAAACTACCTGACACGCGAAAGTTGGTGAGCGGTGCCGAAGACGTCAGACCAGGACGAGAATCGAAAGGCGGGTTTCGCGTACGCCGCAGGCATCACCCTCTTCGCCTTGGTAGTCTCATTCTGCGGCCTGGGCTGGCTCCTCGATAAATGGCTCGGCACCGATCCATGGCTCCTGATCACCGGCATCGTCCTCGGCTCCGCCGCCGGCTTGTATCAGTTCGTCCGCCTCAGCTCCAAGACTTACTGACCCGGCGCTACCGCGCTCGGTTCTGTTTGTGGCATAATCTGCGGCTTTGCGCATGCACGATCCCACCAACACCAGGGTGTTTCGCACAATGGCCGTGACGACCGCGCTCGCCGTCACTGTTTCGGCGTTTCTCGGTCCGTGGCGCGTAACTACGGGCCTGCTTGCCGGTGGTCTGCTGGCGCTTTTTAGTCATAGCTGGTTGAAGAATTCAGCGGCTGCCGCGATTCGCCTGTCCGCCACCGGTGGAATAGCAGACTGGCGAATCGCGCAGTTCCTGCTGCGTTACCTCGTGATCGCAGGTGTCGTTTTCGCCGGTTACACGCTGGATCTGATATCACTACCCGCAGTTCTCATCGGGTTGTCGAGTTTTGTCGCGGCGATCCTTGTCGAAGCTTTAAGAGAGTTTTATTTCGCAATCAAACAGCGAGAGGAAATTAGTTGATGTTCTGGTTTGCAGAAGCCGCCGAAACTGCCGAACACGCGGAAGAGGCGGCACATCCCGCGCCGATCATAGTGCAGCTAGTTAATCATTGGTTCGGCGAACCCGTCTACCGGTTTCAAATCACTTACACCAAACCGCTCTGGGACAAATTCCTGGCCAACTTCGGCACCAGTGCCGAGAGTGCCTTTGGTCCATACACGCCTGAGACCGCAATTCCCTGGTACACAGTGATGTTTTTCATCGCTTGTATCCTTAGTGTTGTCATCATCTGGATTCTGAAGGGGAAGCTTTCCGAAAGCGAACCGGGTGGCGGTCAGCAGACGCTCGAGGTCAGCGTGCTCGCCGTGCGCAGCATGATCGCAGACATTATTGGTCCACACGGTCTGAAGTATTTCCCGGTCGTGATGAGTTTCGCCGTGCTGATTCTCGTTTCGAACTTGATGGGGCTCTTCCCGCTGTTCATGAGTCCAACAGCCGCGACGAGTGTGACTTTCGCGCTGGGGTTGAGTTCGTTCCTTTATTACAACTTCGTCGGCATCAAAGAAAACGGTCTGCTGACGCACTTGAAACACTTTGCCGGTCCAATCTGGTGGATCGCGCCGCTGATCTTCCCGATTGAGTTGATCAGTAATTTCATTCGACCGTTTTCACTCGGCATCCGTCTTTTCGGCAACCTGTTTGCCGACGAGAAGGTGCTCGAGACCGTCGCGAATCTCGCTCCGCCATACACACAGTGGCTGACCCCGCTGCCGCTGATGGCTTTGAGCGTTTTCGTGGCCCTCGTCCAGACATTTGTTTTCATACTGCTATCGCAACTCTACCTGAGCGAAGTGTCGCACGCGCCACACGATCATGCGCACGAAGCGGAACACGCGGAGGACGACGAGATGATAGCGCCGGTTCTTACTTAATGGCTTTATCAAAATGGAGCGCGTGGTGAGCGATGTGGACAGCGCGTCCACAAACGTTACCTCGCAAATAGGCAACTGCATTACGCGCATGAGCCAGGCCAGATTGGGCGACCGCGGGCAACTTATAGTGTTCAGTGTCTGTTTCGCAGGAGCGCCGTTGGAAGAGGGGCGGTGGATACCGGAATCGGGCGCAATAATATCGTCCAGGTATGCTCAAGCTATTCTGCCGGATGTAGTTGAAACGTACATGTGAGGAGGAAGCATGAGCAAATTTAGAATGTTGCTTTTTGCGGTGGTCGGAATTCTTATGAGTGGCATGACCGTTTTTGCGCAGGAAGCCGCGGCGGCTGGTGACAACGCCAGTTCGGTCAGCAAATATCGCGCATTGGCGGCCGGAATCGGTTTCGCCATCGCGGTATTGGGTGGCGCGCTGGGACAGTCGCGCATCGGCGCGGCAGCTTGCGAAGGCGCCGCTCGAAATCCGGGCGCTGCTGGACGTATTCAGACGATGATGATTCTCGGTCTGGCGCTGATCGAGTCGTTAGTGCTTTTCGCGCTGCTGGTTGTGTTCGCAGTTGTGAAACCGAGCTAACCAACGGTCTAGACTTTCATCGCAAAGGCGCAGAGGCGCAAAGGGGGAATCGGATCTTCCTTTGCGCCTCTGCTCCTTTGCGATGAAACGAGGCATATCTTTTGCAAGCCCTTCAAGCTGTGATACGCTGAACCTTCTCCCAAAGACTGATCGAGGCGCAACATTAGATGAAAAAATGTCCGAAGTGCGGGGTTGAATATCCTGACACCACAACGCTCTGCCCTGCGGACGGTATTGCGCTCGAGAAAGACGGCGACTCACTAGTCGGCACCACTCTCGCCGGAAAGTATCGTATTGATGCGCGCCTCAACGAAGGTGGCATGGGCACTGTCTACCGCGGCTGCCACGTGCTAATGGACAAAGTCGTGGCCATTAAAGTGCTGCGTCCCTCACTCGCCGCCGACGAAAAGATCGTTGCACGTTTCTCGCGCGAGGCTCGCGCCGCTTCTCGAATCGCACATCCAAACGCATTGAGTGTCACTGATTTCGGCGAGGACGAAAGCGGACACGTCTTTCTGGTGATGGAGTTTTTGAGCGGGCAGACGCTCAAGCAGCTAATCCGTGACGAAGGGGATTTGCCGTTACACAGAGTAGTCGACATCACTCGGCAAATCGTAGACGCACTCAATGCCGCGCATTCCCAGGGCGTTGTGCATCGCGATCTTAAGAGTGACAACATCATGCTGCTCGATACGATGACGGGCGACCACGCGAAAGTGCTCGACTTCGGCATCGCGAAGATCAACGAGCCTGATGGCGTCATCGACACAAACTTGACGGCGCCTAATCTCGTGATCGGCACGCCACAGTACATGTCGCCCGAACAGTGCGCGCAGGATTCAGAGATCGACTCACGCTCGGATATCTATTCGCTTGGGGTGATTCTCTACGAGATGCTTGTTGGGCACGTGCCGTTCTCGGGAGATTCGCCGACGATGGTGATGATGAAGCACTTGCAGGAGCCTGTGCCTTCAGTTCTGGATGAGCGAAATGACATACCTCCGGCGGTGGCGCGGGTCGTTGCGCGGGCAATGGCCAAGGTGCCCGACAATCGTTATCAAAACGTCGCGGAACTGATCGAGGATCTGATGATCGCATCAGGTATGACGATCAATCGTGCGGCGCCAGTGGATGTGGCACGCACGCCGAGTGAGGACGAGCCTGACGAAGTGACGGTAGTAAGCATGAGAGAAGAGGCGCCACCTGTGTCTACTTCTCGCAGAGCTCCGGTTACGGTTCCTGTCCAGGAATACCTGCCGCCACCACCGCAGCCGTCGTCGAGTTTCAATCCGGTGAAGATCATTGTTCCTTCGGCAGTCGCACTGCTCGTGGTGTTCGCGGCGTTCTGGATCTTTAATCGACCAGCACCGGTGAGCGGTTCAAACGTGAATCAGCAGCAGACTGAGACCCTCGCAGCCGATCCGAACAGTCAACCAGTGCAACCGGGAGCATCGCCGACGGGAAAGGGTGAACAGGGAATTCCTTCAGGAGGGACGATCACGCCCCCTGCGAGTGTCAATGCGAGTCCGCAGGCGAGTGTGGAGCCATCAGTAGATCCGCTTGAGGATCTCAGTCCTGCTCCCGCGAACGAGAACGCGAATTCAAACAGCAATCGCAAAACACCGCCGTTGCCTGAGCCGACCCGCAGCGTCGTGCCGGACACACCACCACCGCCAATGCCAACAGCGACGAAGCCACCTGAACCGAAGCCATCTCCGACCGTGATGCCGGAGGAAAACTCAGAACTCAGGAAATAAAACAAGTGAGGAAGGGTGGCTTGCCCCCGCTGTTGGAGTGCGGGGGCAAGCCACCCTTCCTGACTTGTTTCAATTCAACCTTGTCACTAATTCTCCGCCGCATTAACAACGAGTCGCTCCAGCGCGTCGCTGTTGTCGATCGAGATCTCGATCTCCAACACATAACACGGGATCGAAAAGGACATTTGTCGTAGCTTGACTGCGTCTTTTGCCGTTGTGATCAGCGCGGTTGCGCCGGCTTGGTGTGCGGATCGGGTGATCGAGTCGATCTCGTCTTGTGAATAGACGTGGTGATCGGGAAATGAGGTGCTTAACGCCATCTCAAAACCTGAGCGGCGCAGGTGTTCCACGAACGAGGATGGATTGCCAACCGCGCAGAACGCCGCAACACGCGCGGGTGGCGCCAGGGTCGCAGGACCGTTTTTCAATGAAGACACTCGCAACGTGCGCATCTCTGAATAAAATATTGGACGGTTTTCAGTTAGCCTCGCAAGCTTTTCGCGAAGCGAATCGAGGTTGTTAGCCTGATCGCATCTTGTGATCACCACGCAATCAGCTCTTCTAAGACCCTCGGGATTCTCACGAAGTCGCCCATAGGGAAGTAACGTCCCTCCACCCCACGGATTTGTCGCATCGATCATTGCGATATTGAGATCTCGCGCCAGCCTGAGATGCTGAAAACCGTCGTCCAGGACAAAACAGTCGGAGCCGAAGTCTTTTATAGCTTCGTTTCCAGCAGCAATCCGATCTGAGCTGCTGATCACGGCCGCCTGGCCCGTCAGACTTGTGGCCAGCAGGTAAGGCTCGTCACCAGCCTCACTCGGCGATGCGAGCACGCCGTAACCATCCGACACGATCACCTGGAGATGCGGATCCTTGCGTCCATAACCGCGCGTCAGAATGCAGACCTTTCTGCCTTTCGCTGCTAACTTCCTCGACACCCATTCGACGAGTGGCGTCTTTCCGGTTCCACCAGTCGTGATGTTTCCGACGCTGATTACCGGGCGCCCCAGTTTTGTCGTGTGAAAGGTCCCGCGACGATAAAGCGACAGGCGCGTGCGTGTGATGGCGCCGTAAAGAAGACTTAATGGCGGAAGGACGATCGATTTCATGAGGTGTGCGCGTTTGCAGGCAACATTGAATCTGATCGAGAACTCTCGTGCTGCTTCGCGGAGAAGAGCGGCGCGAGGAGTTTCATTGTTCTCTCGGCCGCGCCCTGGTTCTTCGCGACGAGTTGCTTCGCGCGACGGCCTAATTCCGCGCGCTCGCCTCCGTCAGCGAGTAGTTTTTCAACCGCACGCGTGAATTCCTCGCTCGGCGTTTGCGCCTTGCACCGGGGGTAATTGAACTATCGCGCCCGCTTTCTCCATTAGATCAACGATCGCGTGGAAGTTGTGTGTGTGAGCTCCGGTTACGACGGCCGCGCCCGCTGCGGCGGGTTCGAGTACGTTGTGACCGCCGCGATCGACGATACTGCCACCGACGAAGACCACCGTGGCGAGCGAGTAAGTTGCGGGCAACTCACCAATCGTATCAAGCAGAATCACTGTGGCTTCGGAATCGTTCGCTTCTCGGGGATTCGTTCTTCGTGTCCAGCTTAAACCGGAATTTTGGATCAAAGATGCCACTTCGTTGAATCTCTCCGGGTGTCTCGGTGCAATCATCAGTCGTGCGGGTTGTTTTGCTTTAAGTTGCTTGAAGCTTTCGAGAATGATCTCTTCTTCCGGAGCGTGTGTGCTGGCAGCAAGAATGAGCGGCGCTTCAGCATCCAGGCCGAATCTCTCGCGGATCTCGCGCGTCGTCTCAGCGAGATCGCTGCCCGGTTCGGCATCGAATTTCAGATTCCCGGCCGTAAAGAGCTTTTCGGGAGGCATGCCCAGCGATTGCAGTCTCTGGGCATCAGCTTCCGATTGCATGACGGCCATACTTAGCGACGCAAGCATTTTCCTCAAAAAGAATGTTACCAGCGAATATCGACGAAACGACTGTTTCGAAATTCGACCGTTGACGAGCGCAACCGGAATCTCTCTCTCTTTGCATTCGCGCAGGAAGTTTGGCCAGAGCTCCGTTTCCATGATGAGCACAGCAGCCGGATTGATCGTTTTCAACGCGCGCCGCACTGACCATCGCCAGTCGAAGGGAAAATAAAAAACGCTTTCCGCCTGTTTCCGAAACACTTCGCGCGCCAGCTTCTGTCCGGTCAGCGTTATTGTTGAGACTACAAGTGCGTGATGTGGAAACTGTTGCTTGAGCTGTTGCACTAGCGGTCGCGCGGCCTGAGTCTCGCCAACTGAAACGCAGTGGAGCCAGATAACCTGCCTTCCGTTCGTTGGCGACACCGACCCGAGGCGCTGGCGCAAACCGGTCACGTATTTGCCGTGCGCCAGAGCTTTAAATAGGAAGTGAGGGATCAGAACGAGCAGGCCGAGCGTTAGAAGAAGGCTATAGCCCAGGTACATTACGCCCTCACTTAGCCCTTTCTATATACCGTCCTTCTGTAGGGTCCACGCGAATTCGGTCGCCTTCATTGATAAATGGAGGGACGGTGATGACCACTCCGTTTTCCAGGGTTGCGGGTTTGTTGACGTTGGAAACCGTGGCGCTCTTCAAAGTTGGTTCGGTTTGCGTGACTGTAAATTCCATCGACGGCGGCAGGTCGATTCCGATTGGCGAACCTTCGTAAAACTCCGCCTGGATCTTCATGCCTGGCATTAACCAATGCGAGGCGTCGCCGAGTTCTTCTTCGCTCAGCGCGGTTTGTTCGTAGTTCTCCGTATTCATGAAGTGGTGATGAGAGCCGTCGGAATAGAGATATTCCATCTCGTGCTGTTCCAGGGAAGCGCGGTCTACCGTGTCGGCAGAACGAAAACGATGTTCAAAAGAAGCGCCCGTACGAATATTTCGCAGCTTGGTCTGTATCATGGCGCGCAAGTTGCCGGGCGTGTGATGTCTAAATTCAAGAACTTTGCACGGTTGGCCCTCGAAAACGATCACCATACCGCGCCGAATCTGGGTAGCAGGAATAGCCATAAAACTGAAGTCTCCGTTTAAAAAGGTAGGCTCTTAGCAAAAGGCGAAGTTTAACGAGGCGGTTCGGGGTTTGTCTAGTCGAGCTGCCTTTCTGCTGTGTCTCTGTGGTTGGTTTTTCCTAAGAGATACTTCAACCACAGAGACACGCGAGATCACAGAGAAGAAGGGCGGCGATCTGAACCAAAATCCAGAAACACCGCCCTTTTTGAGGAGCCCACCTACCTCGCTTGTACTAACGCAACTGAAATCCAATAGTTCCAATAAGGACTCAGGCCGCGCGCGCTCTGGGAACCCGGCGCAGTCGCGCCAGTCGCTCAAGCCATTTCTGAGCCTGCTCGTAATGCGGGAACCGGCGTTCATCCAGTCGGAACGCGCTGGTGTGGTAGTAGCGGCGTCCGTTTATTAATCGCGCCGGATGTTTGATGTGCAGCATCTCGTGATAAAGGATGTACTCCACAAACCACTCTGGAACATCCTTCGAGTCGAGAGTTTTGCTGATCGTGATGCTGTCGTAGATATGGTCGTGATGGCCGAGGATGCTCTTGGTCCGGCGCTGTGACCAGGTAATCGTCGGCTTCGGTATCGCTCCGTCGAAATAACGACGATTCAATCGTGCAAACATTCGATCAAGATCGTAAACCTCGCCCTGCGCAGAGGAGATCATCTTTCTCCCGCGCCCGCGTCGAGCAATATCCGATGAACGCATTACCGAAGGTGTTAATGAATAATCGCGGTAAACTCGGTCATGAATCGTCGGCACTCGCTTGCCGAGAAGGCGCGCCACAAGAATCCACGCAAGCGCACGAATTGCCTCCGGAGGCGCATCTTTGCATATGTCGGAAAGGCGAACGTAGACTCGTCCCGACCTCAATCGAATGGTGTGGCGCAAGCCAGCGTAGGGATAAAAGCGAACTTCAATCGCAGGCACACCGCGGTTGCCGCCCATATGACGAAAAGCATCGGCGAAAAATTTTCCCACTTCGTTCATTGCGGTAACTCTCGGAGGCAAACAGCGGTTCGGGGGACACAATCTTAAGGACGGCGGTAGCGGCCCGTCAACCTTTGGCGGGAGGTGGCAATAAATCACTTTTAATCAATAACTTAAAGCCATCCACAGATTACGCAGATTAACGTCAAATCTGTGTAATCTGTGAAATCTGTGGATAACTTTGTATACTGCGAATCGATGCCCCGGCGAGCTTCAAATCTTCAAACTACCGAGAACAGAGCCCTCGACTCTCGCGCGGAGGTCTTGCTCGCGGCTTTAATTAAGGAGCACCTCGTAACCGGCGAGGCTGTCGGCTCTCGTGTGTTGTCCGACCGCTTTTCACACGGCTACGGTTGGAGTCCAGCCACGATCCGCAACGTTATGGCCGAACTCGAAGAAGCTGGATTCGTCGATCAGCCACACACTTCAGCCGGTCGCGTGCCCACAGACAAGGGTTATCGCTATTACGTGGACAACATGCTGGGTGAGGCGCGCCTTTCGCGCACGGATCTGAAGGCGATCGACCATCTTTTTTCTGTGAATGATATCGACGCCAACTCTTCTCCCGATCGTTGGATGGAGACTGCGTCGCATGTGCTTTCGGCCCTTTCGCAGAACGTCGGGATCGTCGTTTCACCGTCTCTCGCCGACAATCGACTCAATCACATTGAGTTTGTCCTGCTCCCAGACAAGCGAATCCTGGTCGTGCTGGTGTCAACGGCGAACATCATTCACAACAAACTGATCAGGGTCGCCGACGAGTTTACCCAGGACGACCTCGAACGAACCGCTCGCTACCTGAACACTGAGTTCAGCGGCAAGAGCCTGCTCGCCATCCGTGCGGAGATCGTGGAGTTGATGAAGGAAGAGAAGGCTCTCTACGATAAGATGCTCCAGAACGCGATTCTTTTGTGCGAGCGGAGCCTCGAAGGTGAGGAAGCAAGCGCGGACGTTTACGTCGACGGCGCTTCAAACATCCTGACGAAGCCCGACTTTGTCGATATCGAGCGCATGCGCGAGCTGTTCAGGACTTTCGAAGAGAAGTCGCGCCTGATCAAGGTTCTAAACGAGTGTGTTCACGACGCCGCGAATTATCCCGGTGACGTACACGTCGTGATCGGACGGGAGCATCCTGCAAGTTCAATGCAGAACTGCGCTTTGATCACTGCGCCGTATAGAGTTGGATCTAACGACAACGCGGGCACACTCGGCGTGGTTGGTCCGATGAGAATTGAATATGCACGTGTAATGGCTATGGTAAACTACATGGCGCGATTAATAGAGCATCGACTAGGCGAACAGGCTGCACGTTGACGCGTGGAGATTTCGATCCTTCCTAATGACATCAGACAAACGCGACAAGGGTTCGCACCGCATCCCAATCAGATTCAACGACGCTGACGATGACGTCGACTCGGCCGGCACGGATCCTTCCGATGAGGCTGTGGAGGTAAATCTCGACAGTGAAGATCTGTTTGAAGGCCTGGAAGTGGATACGGACGACGCCACCGGTGGACCTGATACGGCTGAGCTGATCGCCACCAGATCGGAACTGAAGCGTATCGAGGCTGAAAACGCCGAACTCAAGGACAAGCTCCAGCGTCGCCAGGCGGATTTTGAGAATTACCGGAAGCGCGTCGAGCGCGAAAGAACTGAGACGTACAATCGCGTGGTTGCCGACATTGCCGGCAAGCTGCTGCCGGTGATGGATAATCTGAAACGAGCGCTGGAGACGGAGGCTTCGGTTGAAGCGTCAGAGTCAGACGAGTTTCGTCATTTTCTTAGCGGCGTGGATCTTATTTCAAAACAACTCAACGGCGTGCTCGAGGCATTAGGTGTGAAGCCGATCGCCGCCGTTGGTGAACCGTTCGATCCCCACATTCATGAGGCTGTCGTCACGGAAGCGACTGACGACTACGAGCCCGACACCGTGATGCAGGAAATAGTTTCCGGCTATCGCCTCGGCGACAAACTTATTCGCCCCGCGCTTGTGAAAGTCGCAACGCGCAAGTAATTTGACATTTGAATCTCTGCGTTCTCTGCGCCTCTGCGGTTATTGTTTTATTTGTATTAAACCGCAGAGGCGCAGAGGAACGCAGAGATTACGCGAGTCTATCAGAACCGGAATCAATGGGAAAATCGATTGGAATAGATTTGGGCACGACGAATTGCTGTGTCACCGTCCTGGAAGGCGGCGCGGTGCAGATCGTCCCGAACAAAGAAGGCGGACGCACGACGCCGACAGTGGTGGGCTTCACCGAAAAAGGCGAACGCCTCGTTGGCCAGATCGCGAAGCGCCAGGCCGTCACTAATGCAGCCAATACGGTCTTTGCCGTTAAGCGTCTCATCGGCCGCAAGTTCAGTTCGCCCGAAGTTTCGCGCATGCGGGAGACTTCGCCCTTTGAGATCGTCGATTCGCCAAACGGCGACGCACGTATCCGCGTGCAGGGTCGCAACTATAGCCCGCCCGAGCTGTCGGGAATTGTTTTGCAACGGTTGAAAGCTGCTGCTGAAGATTTTCTAGGTGAATCCGTAACCGAAGCGATCATCACGGTCCCTGCTTATTTCGACGACACGCAGCGCCAGGCTACCAAAGACGCCGGCAAGATCGCCGGACTCAAAGTTGAGCGAATCATCAACGAGCCGACAGCCGCGGCGTTGGCTTATGGCGTCGGCAAATCGCAGGTTGAACGAATAGCTGTTTACGATCTTGGTGGCGGCACGTTTGATATCTCGATCCTGGAAATGAATGACGGCGTTTTCGACGTCCTCTCGACGTCGGGAAATACTTTCCTCGGCGGTGAGGATTTCGACGAACGGATCATGAGTTGGATGGCGGGCCAGTTTCTCGCCGATACCGGAATCGACCTGAGACAGGATCGACTCGCGTTGCAGCGACTGAAGGAAGTTGCCGAACGTGCAAAGTGCGATCTTTCAACTGCGAATGAAACCGGGATCAATCTGCCGTTCATCGCCGCCGATGCAAGCGGCCCGAAACACTTCAACAAGACGCTCACACGGGAACAGTTCGAAACCTTAGTCAGCGATCTGGTCGAGCAAACAATCGAGCCGTGCTTGAACGCGCTGAAAGACGCCGAACTGCAACCAGTCTGACATTCACAAAGTGATCCTCGTCGGCGGCCAAACAAGATCGCCGATCGTCGAGCGCACGGTCGAGAAGATCTTTGGACGCAAGCCGTCATCGGAAATCAATCCGGATGAAGTTGTTGCAATGGGCGCGGCCATCCAGGGTGGCGTGTTGAGCGGTGACGTGAAGGATATCGTCCTGCTCGACGTGTTGCCGCTCAGTTTGGGTTTGGAAACACGAGGCGGATTGTTCACAAAGATCATCGAGCGCAATTCCACGATTCCGCTGCGCGAGAGTCGGACGTTCACGACAGTGGTTGATAACCAGTCGTCGGTGGAGATCCACGTGCTTCAGGGCGAACGTGAAGTGGCGCAAGGGAATCGATCGTTGGGTAAGTTTGAGCTGGTTGGGATTCCGCCGGGACCGCGCGGTGTTCCGCAGATTGAAGTGTCGTTTGAAGTCGATGCGAACGGGATCGTGTCTGTGTCGGCGCAGGACAAAACCACCGGGCGCGAACAGCAGATGCGCATCACGCCTACGTCCGGCCTGACGCCGGACGAGATTGACCGGCTCATTCGTGAGTCCGAAGAATTCGCAGACAGTGATAAGAGCACGAAAGAGCTTCTGGTGTTGAGAACCAGACTCGATTCGTTGCTTAAAAACACGAAGAAGGCATTTACGAAATTCGGCGGCTTGCTTGCTGAGATCGAGCAGGAAGGTGCTGAGAGCGTCTTCACTGAGGCGGAGGCAGCCAGCAAGACAGAAAAACTGGAAGAGCTTAAGATTGCTTTGAATAAGTTGGAACGTCTAGCCGGGCAACTCACATCCGCAATGTTGAACTCCACCGCAGACGCTAGAACTGAAGTTTGATCTTGGATCTTTGTACTTTGTGCTTTGTATTTCAAGACAAAGTACTAAAGTACAAAGCACAAAATACAAAGATTATTACAGTATGAGTAAACGCGATTATTACGAAGTCCTGTCCGTTAGCCGCACCGCTACCGAGCAGGAGATCAAGAGCGCTTACCGGCGTCTCGCAGTCAAGTTTCACCCTGACAAGAATCCGAACGACGCCAGCGCGGAAGAAAAGTTTAAAGAAGCTGCTGAGGCCTACAGTGTGTTGTCAGATCCGGAGCAGCGCAGGCGTTACGATCGGTTTGGACACTCGGGAGTATCGAGCAGCGCAGGTGCGGGAGCGTGGGGCGCGCCGGGATTCGGAGGCATCGAAGATATCCTCGGCGACCTGTTTGGTTTCGGCGATGTGTTTGGCGGCGGGCGTGGTGGAGCGCGCCGGACGTCTGCACAACGCGGCGCCGATCTTCGTTACGTTCTGGATATCACACTCGAAGACGCTGCGAAGGGCATGACGGAGCAGTTGCGTATTCCGCGTTTGGAGACGTGTGATACGTGCAAAGGATCGGGAGCGGCTGCGGGCAGTCAACCAGAGAGTTGCACGACGTGCCAGGGCAGTGGGCAGGTTCGTTATCAGCAGGGATTCTTCTCGGTTGCGAGAACGTGTCACATTTGTCGTGGCGCGGGAAGAGTGATCAAAAACCCGTGCGCGGATTGTAAAGGCTCAGGCAGAGTCGAGCGTGAGAAACAGCTCGAGGTGAAGATTCCGGCGGGTGTTGAGACGGGATCGCGCCTGCGTGTTACCGGAGAGGGCGAGTCTGGAACGCACGGTGGAGCGCCGGGAGATCTGTACGTGGTGATCCAGGTTGCCGAGCACGAGGAATTTGAGCGACAAGCAAGCAACCTGTACAAGGCTGTTCCGATCACGTTCTCACAAGCCGCGCTGGGTGCGGACATCCTCGTCAAAACTCTTGACGACGAGCAGAAGTTGAACATTCCGATGGGCACTCAAACCGGCAGCGTGTTTCGGCTCAGAGGAAAAGGAATGCCGGTTTTGGGCGGGCGCGGTCGAGGCGATCTGTTTGTTTCAGTGACGGTGATGACTCCCACCACGTTGACACGCGAACAGCGTCGACTGCTCGAGCAGTTGGCGGAAGTTGAGAGCAAGGATCTCGAGAACAAAGGGTCTAGTTGATAAGGTCCGCGATATTTTCGGCTAAAGGAGAGTTAACCCTCATGCGTTCCTTTGTGCTTTTTGTGGCTTTGCTTGTGCTCTTTTGTGGCGCGGTCCTGGCCCAGCAAGATCCGATGGAATCGTTGAAAGGCCTCGACTTCAGCAAGACCTCCCTGAAGCAAGCGCAAGTTCAAAAGCTGACGCCCGAAGATCTGAAGCTCCTGCGCGGGATCGTGTTTGGACGTCATGGACGCGTCTTCAAAGACCTCGACATCAAGTCGTATCTCGAAGAACAATCCTGGTACAAGCCCAATCCTGATTTCAAAAACTCGATGCTCAACGACATCGAGCGCCGTAACCTCGATCTGATCCGCATCGCCGAAGCCGCAAAACACGAGACGATTCAACCCGGCGACATGCGTTACTGGCGTGATCGCCAGATTCCGGCTCGCAAACTCGGCAAGCACAGTGGCGCCGAGTGGAAAGTGCTGCTTGCGGAAGTTGAAGCGATTCACGGCAAGCGTTTCGACGATGAACCGTGGCTGCAACAGTATTTCGAAGAGCGTTACTGGTATTCCGCGAACGACAAGTACGATGCGAAGAAGCTCACGGCTATCGAGCGCAAGAACATCGACATCCTGAGCGGCGCCCAGAAGCGGCAACGCAAGGTGGCTTTGCTGCCGGGCGATATGCAGTTCTTCGAGAACAAGGCCATTACCGAGCAGATGCTGCACGGCTTAAGCCTGCACGAGCTGCGTCTGCTGCGAAATGAAGTTTATGCGCGCCACGGTCGCATGTTTCGAGCGGATTGGTTGCAACAGTATTTCTACTTCCAGCCGTGGTACACGCCCGACGACAATTTCAAAGACGAACAGCTTTCCGGTAACGACAAGCTCAACGTCGAGACGATCGTCAAGTATGAAAACAAGATTCACCAGGAGCTGAGCACCAAGCCGATCACGCAAGCACTGCTGGAAGGTTTATTTATCGAAGACGCGAGCCAGATGCGCCAGGAGATCTATGCGCGGCACGGCAAGGTATTTAAAGAGGCCTGGTTGCAGAAATACTTTTCGAGCTTCGACTGGTACAAGGCCGACCCGAACTTCACCGAAGCCTCACTAACGGAGGTGGAGAAGAAAAACATCGCCACGATTGCGGCATATGAAAAACGCGCCGTGACGGCGATGAGTACGATAGAGGGTTGATAAGGCCCACTCGGGTCTCGCGTGACGAGACCAAGAAAAGACAGGAACCAGGCAGCAGATTACACAGATCACGGAAATATTCAAATCTGTGTCCTGCTTGCTGCTCCGGTCCTTCTTTAAAGTCTATACCTCACGCCCGCGCGCTTCGCTGCTTCTTCCTCGAGATCGATATTCTGAAGGCGCAGGGTTACGTCCGCGTTCATGTCGAGAGCGCCGCGTTCGCCGGCCAGCAGTTTCACGGTTCCGGCGGCGGCGATCATTGCGGCGTTGTCGGTCGAGAGGTGTGGGGAGGGGAAGTAGATTGGCAGTTTTAGTTTCGCGGCCATGTCGCGCGAGACTTCGCGCAGCTTTCCGTTGCACGCCACACCGCCCGCGACGATCAGCGTCTTCGGATAGTTCTCCTCGGCAATTCTTTCCATCGTCCGCACGAGTGATTGCACCACCACGTGCTGAAAACTCGCCGCGAGATCTTTTATTCCCTGCGAGGGCTCGCCGCCATTCTCCACCGGCGTCAGCCCGCTTTCTCTGACGTGCTTTGTTACCGCAGTCTTCAATCCACTAAAACTGAAATCCGGTAAACCATCGCCCATCCGCGGGATCGAAAACGCCACCGCGTTTGGATCTCCTTCGCGTGCGAGTCGTTCGATGATTGGTCCACCCGGATAACCAAGGCCGAGCAGCTTCGCGACTTTGTCAAAAGCCTCGCCAGCCGCATCGTCGCGCGTCCGCGACACGACTTTGTACTTTCCAGGCTCGGGAATAAAGAAGATGTTTGTATGCCCGCCCGAGACAATCAACGCTTCCGCGGGGTACTCAATCGGCGGGTTCTCGAAAGCAACCGAATAGATATGACCCTCGATGTGGTTCACGCCAACGAACGGTTTCTTCAGCGCGTAAGCCATCGCCTTTGCGTAAGAAACGCCGACGAGGAGTGAACCCACAAGCCCTGGACCGACCGTGACGGCGACGCCATCGATGTCACGTGCGGAGACGTTTGCGCGTTCGAGGGCTTCGGTGACGACGGGAACAATCTTATCGAGGTGTTCGCGTGACGCCAGCTCCGGCACCACGCCGCCAAACCGTTTGTGGATTGGTACTTGAGATGAGATGACCGATGAAATGATCTCGCGCCCATCGCGTACGACAGCCGCCGCCGTTTCATCACACGATGTTTCAATTCCTAAAACCAGCATCAGAAAAAAACCACAAGAATTCAAGATCAGTGCAAATCCGTGTTAATCTGTGATGCTTCTTAAGTTGTCTTTTGGTAGAAGCTCAACGAGGAGTCGCCCTGTTTCAGAACCCTCGTGCGCATCAGGTCTCCGATTGTTTCGGGTAGCGCGTTTTTGTGATGGTGTTCGACTATGACGAGGCCATCGTTGGTGAGTAGCTTGGACGTGTTTGCTCCGAGGAACTCGAGCGTCTTGAGATAGTCTTCTTTGTATGGAGGATCGAAAAAAATGATGTCCCATGCGGGTGACGTTGTCTGCCGCAAAAACTCATGAGCTTCGGAACAGTAGATCGCGTGCTGCTCCTCCGGAACCCGGCACAACTCGACATTCGACTCAATCAACGTACAACTCCTGCGCGAACGATCGACAAAGGTGGCGTGGCTTGCACCGCGCGAGAGCGCCTCGATGCCGACCGCTCCCGAACCAGCACACAGATCGAGAAATCGCGCGTCTTGAATGCGTGGCGCGATCACGTTGAAGAGTGTTTCACGAAGGCGATCGGACGTCGGCCGCACATTCATCGATGGCGGGCTCTTCAGATTTCGTCCTTTGTAAGCACCGGCAATAATACGCATTTCACATCTACCCGACCGCCGCTAATCCAAACCGCGGATCCTGTTTGATCCTCGCGATCATCTTCGCCGTCACCGCAGCTTTTTCCTTGCTCAGATAAAACTCGGCTTCCTTGCGCGCTTTCTCCAGCAGTTCCTGATCGCGCACGATGTTTCCGATGCGAAACTCAGGCAAACCCGATTGCTTCGTTCCCAGCAACTCTCCCGGTCCGCGCAATTCGAGATCTTTCTCGGCGATGATAAATCCGTTGCTTGTTTGCGCCATGATGCCAAGCCGTTCCTCTGCAATCGCAGTCTTCTTATCACTCGTCAACAATACGCAATAACTCTTCTCCGCGCCGCGACCAACGCGTCCGCGTAACTGGTGAAGCTGCGACAAACCAAACCGCTCAGCGTGCTCCACGATCATCACCGAAGCATTCGGAACATCGACGCCCACTTCGATCACAGTCGTTGAAACAAGAATCTTGATTTCGCCGGCCACAAACGCGCTCATCACTTTTTCTTTTTCCGCAGGCTTCATCTTTCCATGTAGCAGGCCAACGGAAAGTTTCGGAAAAACGGTGTCGCGCAGGTACTCGTAACGCCGCGTCGCGTCCTTCAAATCCATCTTTTCCGACTCTTCGACGAGGGGATAAACCACGTACACTTGCCTTCCGGCCCTGACTTCGCGCGAGATCAAACGTTTCACTTCCTGGCGTTGATCTTCACCGAACACTGTGGTCTCGATCGGCGTGCGACCCGGCGGCAGTTCATCGATAACAGACACGTCGAGATCTCCGTACACCGTCATGGCAAGCGATCGCGGGATAGGCGTGGCCGTCATCACGAGCACATCGGGATTGAGTCCGCGTGCTCGCAATTCCGCGCGCTGCATCACACCGAAACGATGCTGCTCGTCGATCACGACGAGGCCGAGCTTTGCGAACGCGACTGCTTCCTGGATCAATGCCTGCGTGCCGATCACCGCATGTATTTCGCCCTTCTGCAAAGCAGTTTGCAGGCGACGCTTTTCCGCGGCACGAAGCGAGCCGGTCAGGAGTTCCACGCGATACCGCGTCTTGCCAAGAGTCGTTTGATACCGCGCGCGTGTTGCTCCGCAAGGATTTCAGTTGGAGCCATCAGTGCAGTTTGAAGATCATTTTCCATTGCCGCGAGCATCGCGACCACAGCAACGATCGTTTTCCCGCTACCGACATCGCCTTGCAGCAGACGATTCATCGGCGCGGTTGATTTCATGTCGTTGAAAATCTGCGCAGTGACTTTTTTCTGTGCGCGAGTCAACTTGAATGGCATCACCGACGAGATGGCATCATTCACTTTTTTATCGATCCGCACCGGCGTCTCTTTCGACTCTTTAGTCCGCTGACCTCGCTTCAGACCAATGGCGAACGCGACCCAGAAGAAATCTTCAAAGATCATCCGCACGTGTGCACGGCTTTTCGACAGTTCGTAATCGAGCATCGAAGCGTCCTGCGGCGGAAAGTGAATCTCACGCAGCGCTTGCGGCCGCCCGATCAGACGAGTTCGCTGTCGTAAATCCGGCGGCAGTGTTTCTTCAATAGATTTATCGGGAATGAGAGCAAGAACGGCGTGGACGATCTCGCGCACACGCTTCGAGTTGAAGTCGCCGAGTTTGCGGTAAACCGGCACGCGTCTGCCGGCATGAATCGCAGCCAGAGCCGGATCGGGAATGTTCTCTTCTATTTGTTCGGGATCGTCTGCCGGTTGGTCCAACAGCTCAGGAGTGGCGAGAACTTCAAGCTCGTCCGCGGGTTTGTTAGTCGCAATTTGTACCTGCTGCGACGAGCTTCCCATTCCCAGCGACCAAAAGTGATGAAGCGTGTACCCGGCACCAGTCTCTTTTTGTAGTAGTTGACGATGTCGTACGCGCGCCGGCCTGAGACGAACCACCAAACGATCACATCTTTCCCTGACTTGGCCGCGTCTATTCCGAACACTTCAAAGATGAAGAGTTGCGGCCTGCCGTAGCCGCGCGGGCTCTTCACCGAATAGCCGTGCGCACTGACGACGGTGAGATCGAGCGACGCTTCCATGCCTTCTTTCAGCTCTTTGATCAAAGCCGGACGAGATCTATCCTCGTACCGCATCGGAAAGTAAGTGAGTAGATCTTCGACTACCACTTCCGAAGAGTTCTTCTTGTGCGTTTGACTGGCTAATGCGCGTGCGAGCTTGTGTGAGAGGGTCGGTCCTAATCTTGCGACTCGGAAGCTGTGAAGATCCTCAATCGGGGTGTTGAGGGAGATGGCGCTGGGCATCGGCGCGATCATAACATAGCGAGTGGAGAGGTACGGTTTATGGCAAACGAGAGAGCGTCGGAAACTACTCGCGAGAGTTTAAAGATCCTGCGGCATGGATTGTTAAGGCTTCATAAGCTATTGCTGGACTCGAACGCAGGGATTATGAACGCGCGCGCGGTCGCATCAGCAACAGTTACGAGTTTCTACAGCTAGTGCTGAAAGATCCCTGGTTCGACTGGTTGCACCGTCTCTCGGAGTTGATCGTGCAGATCGACGAGACGCTGGATACACATACCTCGGAAACGCCGGCAACAGAAGCAGACGCCAGCGCATTGATCGAACGAGCGAAAACTTTGCTGGCGCCTGCTGAAACCGGGACGCGAGTTTCAGAAAAACTATTTTCTCGCGCTGCAACAATCGCCTGACGTGGTGTTGTTGCACTCGGAGATCATGAGGTTGTTGGGGAGGTAGAGAGTATTTTGTAGGGGCGGCCCTCCGTGGCCGCCCGCTGGTTGTGACCTAAGAACGGGCGGCCACGGAGGGCCGCCCCTACAAAAACTCAACAATACTTATCAAACGCCTGCGTGAGTTCGCCGGCGATCTGTTGCGCGTCGCGGCCTTCGATCTGATATCTCTCGAGCATGTAGACCAGTTGCCCGTCTTTGAGCAATGCGATTGATGGTGACGATGGACTATAGCCGGTGAAGTAGCTTCGAGCTCTGTCAGTTGCTTCAATATCAGCACCGGCAAACACAGTTGCGACTTTATCGGGCTTCACTTCATTCTGAAGAGCGAGCGCCACGCCAGGACGCGCCCTCCCAGCCGCACAACCGCAGACCGAATTTACAACCACCATCAACGTGCCCTTGCTGTTCTGAACCGTTTCGTCAACTGCTTCCGCGGTCCTGAGTTCCTCGAAACCGAGTCGAGTCAAGTCTTCACGCATCGGAGCTATCAATATTTCTGAATATGGCATTTATCGAATCTCCTTTAGTTGGACGTAAGAATGCCACAAAAGTGGATAAAAAGCACAAACGAGCTTAGCCAATTATTGAAATTCTGCGTGAGGCGGCGCCGTCGCCTTCGATCGTGATGCGCCAGACGTTGTCGGGTAGAGGGTAGTTGCCCATGCGTTCGGCCCACTCGATTACCAGCACGGCTCTTTCATCACTCAACAGATCGTCGAGATCGACGGCGTGGGCGGCGCTCGCGCCTTCGTCGAGGCGGTAGAGATCGATGTGGTAGAGCTGCAAGCGTCCGGCGTGCGGGTTCACGAGTGTGAAAGAAGGACTGGTGACGTCCTCTTCTGCAACCCCAAGCGCGGCGCAGATCCCCTTCACGAAAATCGTTTTTCCTGCGCCGAGTGGACCACTCAACAAGAGAATCTCGCCGCCTTCAAGACGAGCACCGACTTGATGCCCGTAGTTGAACGTCTCCTCTGGAGATGAGCTGGTGAATTCACCTGTTGGAACGTGGCTCGTTATGGCTTCTCTCCCCGCGGATCGAGAAATCGAATCGCGTCACTGAAGTGTTCGCGAATGTCTGACGCGACCATCGTGCGCATGCCGAGTTTCTTCGCCGCGGAATCACCTGCCAACCCACCGACGTAGAGCGCAGCGACAGTCGCGGCAAGCGCGTCGGCTCGACCTTTCAGTGTCGCATAGGCCTGCGCGAGAAAACCGGAAATGAGTCCGGTAAGCGTATCGCCGGCGCCTGCGGTTCCGAGTCCCGGGTTTCCGGTTGCGTTAACGAACACGCGGCCATCCGGCGCGGCGACGATCGAGCGCGAGCCTTTGAGGACCAAAATCAGTTTATGCGCGGTGGCGAAATCACGCGCGGCTGCAACTCGTCCGGCGAGCGCGGCTTTATCCGCTCCGATCAGCCGCAACATCTCGCCGGGATGCGGAGTGAGAACTAAAGGGTACTGTTCCGAACCAATGAGATCTTCGGGCCATGGCGCAAGTGAGTTCAATCCATCTGCGTCAATGACACAAGGCTTCGTGCGTTGCTCGACGATGCCACGAACGAACCGCCGCGTGCGTTCGTCGTCAGAAGTCAATCCTGGTCCAACTGCGATAACAGTCGCTCGGGAAGACAACTTAGAAAGTGCTCGACTGCTTCATCGCTCACCGCGCCGCGATCGGTTTCCGCGAGTGCAGTGGTCATGACTTCAGGTATTGCGCTTGAGGCAACTGACGATTGGGCCGAAGCAGGAGTCGCGATCGTCACGAGCCCTGCTCCCGCGCGCATCGCTGCGTTTCCGGTGAGTGCCGCCGCGCCGGAGTAACCGCGCGAACCGGCGGCAATCAAGACGTGTCCGTGAGTGTTCTTGTACGACTCGGGAGTGTAACGAGTGTTCTTTAACCACCGCCTCGCGTCGTCTGCCTCGGTCAGAAACAACCACGGCCTGGCAGCTTCGATGAGCGATGAAGGAGAACCGATATTCGCGACGATCAACTCGCCACCAAAGTCGCACGCCGGCGGCAGAACATTTGCCGGTTTGGGAGCGGTGAAAGTCACCGTGAGATCTGCTTCAACAGTTGGACCGATCGGGTTTGACTGATCGGCATTGAGCCCGGATGGAATGTCGATCGAGAGCACTAACGGACGCGTGTCTGAAACGCGATCGCGCGCCTGTTTGATCAGCGCGAGGTGTTCGATGACTTTGACGAAGACTCCTTCAAGAGGCCGGGCCAGACCAGTGCCAAATAGCGCATCGACTATGACGTCGTAGCTGTGACGAGGTTTAGCGATCTGCTCCCAGGCAGGAATCCCCTCGCACTCAATGAACGTCAACGGCGGCGGTGATTCATGTGATCCGGCTTCGAAACTTGCGAGCCGGCTCACGGCTTCGAAGTTTGTGCGAGCATCGCCAATTGTTTCGGAGAGCTTGCCGAAGAGGACGACAGCGCAATGCATGCCGGCGCGCGACAGTCCGCGGGCAAGCGCCGCTCCGTCACCTCCGTTGTTACCTCTGCCGCAGAGAATGAGAGCCTTTTTGCCGGTTAACTCGCCAAGGCGCGCCTGAATGGCGTCGAGACACGCGCCACTGGCGGACTCCATCAAAAGCAGAGATGGGATGTGGTAGTTTTCAACGGTGAGACGGTCGATCTCCCGGATTTGTTCAGCGGAGAGCACGGGTTGCACGACGGGATCATATCAGCCACAAAGAAGCACAAAAAGCAAAAAAGCGGCCCGAGCCGCCCCGCCTGCCCGCCGCTGCACCAACTGTTCCGTTTTCCAGGATACCTAAACTACATATTCAATAGCCGGGCTTCTCCAGAAATTGTAAAAAAAGATTCTGGAACCTCGTTGAACCAGTTCCAGAATCTGTAAGCAAAAGGAGGAGCACGAACTTAGATCGTTATCGCAGCGCGAACGTTAGTGCGAGCGGTGGTCTGATTCTGTTCCTTGGCAGGCGCAGAATTAGAGCCAATTATGTACATCAAGGTCTCACAAACTTCTCGGGAACCCGTACCCACGACCTGACCCTTTTCGTCTTCAAGAACATAGATTCGGCCAGTCGAATCGAGGGGTAGAATCATTGGCCTCGTGTACATTTGTTTCCTAGTCTCCTGTTATTTGGTCCGCCAGCACGCCCGCGGGGGCGAAAACTATAGAGTAGAAAGTGTTAATTTAGTGACGATTCCAGGCAGAGAGGCGGTCAAATGATCTTGAGCGTCCGCAGTATCCGGCGGATCACGAGTTGCGCTTGAGGGACGCCAAAAAGGTAGGTGACGGCGAAATAGCAGGCGCCATAGCCGCCGAGAACGACTATCGCGAGGGGAACCGGATGCCAGCCGGCGACGAGCAGTTTCAAACCCCAACCAACACCGGCTCCAAGCAACGCACCAAGCCAGAGCTTTGCGGAGTAAGAGAGCGCCAATCCCGTTCGACCGATTCGTTTATTCAAACTGTTTCGCAGCAGCACGAACTCGACCCAGCCCGCGAGCCCCGAAGCGACAGTTAATCCCGCGGCCCCGAGTTTGGAATCGAGTCCGAGAATTCCGGGCATGTGGATCGAGAAGAAGTATCCAAGAATACTCCCCAGGCCGACTCGCAACACTGCGTAGAGCAATGGTGTGCGAGTGTCCTGTAGCGCGTAATACGTTGACGAGTAAAGCCGCCCAAGCGTTGAAGCGAGCAGGCCGACTGATGCTCCCGCTAGAATGATCCAAACGTAGATCGCATCATCGCGCGTGAACTTTCCGGTTTGATAGAGCACTGCGGCGATCACATCGCCGAGCGCTAAAAACGCGACTGCTGAGGGAACGATGAAGAAGCTGATTCTTTGTAGTCCCTGGTCCAGTCGATGTCGCAACGTCTCCGCGACTGCGGCCGCACCACCGAGAGCTCTCGACATCGCCGGCAGTTCCGCTGCGGAAACTGACATCCCGAAAAGGCTGACCGGAAGTGTGTAGAGGCTCTGCGCGTAATTCAAAGCCACAACTGCGCCCTGGCCCAGGAAGCTCGCGAGGAACGAGTCAACAAAAGCGCTGATTTGGACCACCCCTCGACTCACGAACACCGGGAAAAAATTTGTCAGCACTTGTTTCACGTGTGAATTCGCGAGCGCGAACGCCGGACGAAATTGATGAATCAGCCGCAATACGACCGGAAGCTGCACGGCAAACTGGAGCGCACTGCCGATCACTGATCCCCACGCGGTCATAGCGGCGAGGTTTGCCAGATCTACGCGATTTCCAAAAAACAGGAGCGCGGTAATGATTGCCGCGTTCCAGGCGACGGGAGCTGTGTAAGAAATGAAGAAGCGATGGTGGCTGTTGAGAACACCTAAACACCATGCTGAAAGAACGAGCAGCGCAGCGCCCGGGAAGAAGATTCTCACCAGGCGTGATCGTCAACTCTCGCGCTCTTCTTCAAAACCCGCGGCGATCAAAGTGACGATGTAAGGAGTCGCGAGTACACCGATTAGCACGACAACCGCAGTTACCAACGCAAGGATCGAGAAGATCGCATTGGCGACGCGTGCTGCTTCTTTCTCGTCGTTTTTAGCGAGGAGCTTTGCGTACACCGGAATGAAAGAAGCTGACAGCGCTCCTTCGCCAAAGACGTTCTGGAGAAAGTTTGGAATTCTGAACGCCGCGCTGAAGGCGTCTCCTTCAGCGGAACTGCCGAAGTAGTGTGCGAAGATTCGCTGCCGGATCAGCCCGACAATGCGACTGATGAGGATTCCAGCGCCGACAAAGAAAGCGGAACGCCCGGTGCTTGGTTCCGTTCGACCTTTACCCGGCGCTACCGCGCTCGGTTCTGTTGGATCAGGCGTCGTCTCGCCGACCTGTTCCACTGTTTCACCTGCGATCTCGCTTGCAGGACTGCTCTCGTCGAAGTTGCCGGCGTCCTTCATCTCAGATCAGAGAGCGTATTCCTTAATCTTGTTGAGCAGCGTCTTGTAACTGACGCCGAGATCTTCGGCCGTCCTGCTCTTGTTACCTGAATTTGCTTCAAGGGCGCGCAGGATCTTCTTTCGTTCAACAACACGGAGCGCGCGATGGGCCACTTCAGACAGTGTTCCAGAGAGATCGAGTCCGGCGAGAGATTCGGACTCGTGCGCTGATGGTCCACGTCCGAGATCCGCAGGCTCGAGCATCAGGGTGTCTGAAAGAATGCAGGCGCGTTCGATGGCGTTCTCGAGTTCACGGACGTTGCCCGGCCAATGGTGCTGTTTGAGCGATGCGATTGCTTCATGACTGAGTTGCGCATCTCGACCGCGCAGTTCGCGTCCTATCTCGGATGCGAAGTGTTGAGCCAGCAGAACGATGTCCTCACCGCGATCTCTGAGGGGCGGCACTTCGATTGGAAACACCGCGAGCCGGAAGAACAGGTCGCCGCGAAACTGACCGTTCTCGACCGCTGCTTTTAAGTCTTTATTTGTCGCGGCGACGACGCGAACGTCGACGGCAACGGGTGCGCGTCCACCGATCCGATCCACCATTTTTTCCTCGATGGCTCGCAGCAGTTTTCCCTGGACTCCTAACGGCAGCTCACCTATCTCGTCGAGAAACACAGTGCCGCCTGAAGCTAATTCAAACTTACCCTGACGGCGATCGCTTGCTCCAGTGAACGCGCCGCGCTCGTGTCCAAACAATTCGTTCTCGATCAGGGTTTCGGGTATGGCGGCGCAGTTGATTGCGACGAAAGGATTGTCGCGACGAGTCGAGAGATGATGGACCGCGCGCGCGAAGAGTTCTTTGCCGGTGCCTGATTCGCCGAGGAGAAGCACGGTCGCCTCTGTTTGGGCTACACGCTGCGTTTCGCCAACCGCGCGTTTGAGTGTGTCAGATTCGCCGATGATTCGAGGAAAGCCGTAGCGGCGCGACCACTCTTCGCGCAGCAGGATATTTTCCGTTCTGAGTCTCGCCTCTTCCAGCGCTCGCTCGACCAGCAACAACAGATGATTGGAATCGACCGGCTTTTGCAGGAAGTCGTGAGCGCCGTCTTTCATTGCCTGCACCGCTTCGTCAATCGAGCCGAAGGCCGTCATGACGATCACTGGTACGTCCATGTCGGCGGCGCGAGCTGAACGCAGAACATCCAGGCCAGACCCGTTTGGCATACGCAGGTCGGTGAGCACAAGCCTATGACGCGTCGTTGCAATCTCACCGAGCGCCGAGCGGGCGTCGATCGCTTCCGTTACGCTGTATCCGGCATTTTCGAGAGTTAATCGCAGTACGCGACGCAGGCTGTCTTTGTCTTCGACAAGTAGGATATCGGCCATCTGCGCGCACAGTATATGAGAATTGAGCCACGAAAGGCACAAAAAGCATAAAGCCGGTTCGCAGTGGGAAGTCCGTTTCCTAGTCGTGTCACCAAAGGTAACAGCCGGGGTTCGCCTCGGTTGAAAGATCCTCTAATTTCGGCCTGATTCGCGGCGGAACAATTATTGCCAATGATGGACCAGCCGAGTTTGTCCGGCGCCCGCAGACGACTTCGTGTCGGAGGTATAGGCGTAAAGATGAAGAGCACAGCAAAGCAGCAGCAAGGGTTCACAATGACGCAGATGGTCATAACCATCGCCATCATTGCCGTCGTATCGACGTTTGGAGTTCTCGGAATCAGAACAGCCCGCGCTGAATTCCGGCTTCAGAACTCCGCGAGGTTGTTCGCGTCTTACGTCGAGAAGGCACGCGCTGATGCCATCCGTCGACATGCCGCCGACGGCGAGGAGTCGTCAATCGAAACGGGCGATCCGGGCTCAACCTCGTACGCAGTAACCATGGATTGGGGTAACGGTTTCTTAGAGACTCGTACGTTTGATCTCGAACCCGGTTTGAGTTTCAACACAGCGGCGCGGAGAGTCTCATTTAACTGGCGTGGTCGAATCTCCGAAGCGTGGGTATTCCAGATACACAGTGACTATCTCGCGAAGAATCTGCCGGTCGACGTATCAGGTTCAGGCGATATCACGGTCGGTGAACAACATTTTCCCGATCAGTTGATTCCCGAAGTTGTAATTAGTCAGGTCACCGGCGACGTTGCTGATTCGACGCCAACGCCAACTGCAACGCCAACCGCAACTCCAACTCCACCTCCAGGTCCGGAGGGTCCGGGCGATCCAAACGCAACGCCGACCCCTACTCCGGACGTGATCGATCTCGATCCTGGTAATGGAAACGGTGGCGGAAACGGGGGTGGAAACGGAAACGGAAACGGCAACCCGCACGCCTCACCTACACCTACACCGACGTCAACACCTACGCCCAGCACCGAGCCCTACACCGCCCACAACACAGTGTGCCTCGGCACTCAGTCCGAACCGTCTCGATTTGAGCCAGAGCAACACCTCCAACCAATCAGGAACTGCTACGTTTAGCATTACCAACGGAACCGGGGTGCGCACCATTAGCGCTTCGCTAGCCGGAAGCGGAAACAGCTTAAACCTCGGCTTGTCGCTGGTGAGAATTGATGGCAACGGAACGAGCGTCCTTACAGTTTCCACCAAGAACGGTGCGGGTAATCGCGGGACGTTTATCGTGAATGTTTCCGCCGAGCCTTCGTGCGGTTCAGCACAAAAGCTTACGGTTAACGTAGGTAACTAAGGCACAAATATGGACCTCATACTCTCAGACAGTCGTCGCGCTAAAGCTGCTGCGGCCAACCGGGCTTTACTATTCTCGAAGCCGCCATTTCGTTGGTCGTACTTATGGTCATCGGGCTCGGCGTTGCCTCTCTCTTTACTTACGCAGTATCGGCAAACGCCAAGGCAGATGATCGAGAGCTGGCAATGGCGATCGCACAGGAACGCATGGAATGGTTGCGGACTATCCCATTCACCACGCAAACACGAAACGTCGCCTACGCATACGCCCAGGGAGGGTTGCAAGCAACAGACGCGGATGGCGTCACTGATACAGCCTTTAGTGCAGGCCGAACTTATACAGTTGTCACGGTGATTCAGGATCTCAGTTGGGTTCCGGACGGAGATCCGGACGAAGACTCAGCAACCCTCAAGAGGATCCAGGTTTCAGTCACTCCGCAGTTCGGAGGCGCCTTCGATACCGTCACCATTACCACACTGCGATCCACACAGGTCACTGGTATCTATTAAGCGAGAGTTCAAACTAGCGAGGACTTTATGATTGAGTCTAACAAGAAGAACCTGAACAGCGGTGTCTCTCTACTTGAACTTCTCATCGCGATGACAATCACGATGACGCTGATGACTGCCGCCGCGACGCTGCTTGCGAGTTCGGTTCGTATGCGCACTCGTGAGAATCAAAAGTCTGACGCGCTCGCCGACACGCAACGCGCTCTGAATATCATGTCGCGCGAGCTGGCCAATGCTGGATTCAACATGATGAACAACGGACTTGTTCCAGCAGATTCCGGACTGAATGGAGTTCGCATTCGCGCCAATCTCAACAGGCACGACTACGACCCGGGCGTTTCCAACGATTCGCGCAACGGCGTAATCGATCCCGGAGAAGACATCACCTACTTCATTAATGATGCAGACAACACGAAGTATCTTGCTCGCCACGATCAGTTTGGCAACGGAAGCACGGTGCTGGCAAACCGCATCGACAGTATGACGATTCGTTACTTCGATCAGAAAGTGACTTACACGGCTCCTCAGGGAGGCAATGACATCACCAATTGGTCTGACGATGAGGTCACTCCAGCAGAAGCGAAATACATTGTGATTGCCATCTCGGTTACTTTGGACCAAATTGGCACTCCCGGCTCCCCCGGTTACCACCCATCCTACTCAGTTTTACTTTGCTCGGATGTCACCCTGCGTAATTCCGATCTGTGGCGTTACTAGTTTCGCTGCGAAGAAAGGTCTTTCGGTCAAATGAGATCACAAAAGGCGACCCCGTTGTTCGAAAGTCGCGCCGGCGAACGTGGCGCGGCGCTGATTACTGCAGTGCTTCTTTCACTTTTGTTGTTGGCTGCCGGTGGCACCTTAATCATGACTGCTACCATGACGGGCATAACGGCGCGAGACACTACCGCCGAAATGCAAGCCTACTACGCGGCGGAAGCAGGTGTGGCCAAGACGCTCGAAGTATTGCGCGGAAACGTGCCATCCGATCCTGTCGGCACACGCGCGTCGTTTCGCAATGTCGTGTGTACACCCAATCTTTGGAGCACCATGTCGGGTGCTGTGATCAACGTTGCCGGTGACGGGACTACGCGGTTTCAAATCACGTCGATCCTCGATCCTGATAACCAGGACAGCACTTTGATGTGTAACCCTCCCAACGCTGCTACATATCGGCCTGATCGTATGGTAATTCAAGTGGCTGGATTCGGGCCCCGCGACAGCCGGAAGAACATGGAGATCGTTGTCGATCGCTACACTGTTGATTATGACGTGAATGCGGTTGTCACGCTGCCCAACGGTACGGCAAACCCGATGAGTTTCGCATTGGGTGGTAGTAACGTCACGTCGACTTCGGGTGTGGATGTGTCAAATACCGGAACTACCCTCGCGGCATACTCCGTCAGTAACGTCGACTACAACAGAACCAACAATGTTATGGACGGTTGTCTGCCGGATGGAACTAACTGTGGTAACGGACCGAATGTGACGCCGGCAGATCCTGCGGTCCTGGGAGATAGTAATACGCCAAGCTTTCTGGAGTCAGTTACCAAGGCCAGGCAATTTCTGTATGGCAACGAAGGGATGATGCAGGCGGCGATAAACCAGGGACGCTACTTCCCAACTCAGGATGCAGCTAAAGCGAGCGCGGCCGGTCTTGGCGCGAGTAATCCTGATGGGGTTCTGACTTTCGTGGATGGTGATCTCACTCTCGGGCCAGGTAGTCCGACAGGGCAGGGAACTTTGATTGTCACTGGAAACCTTACGCTGGACGGGAATTTCAACTGGAATGGTGTGATCATGGTCCTCGGTGGGGGAAGCGTCTATCGCAATGGCGGCGGTCACGGAAACATGTATGGCGCGTTGTTTGTCGCCAAGTTTACAAAAACGGGAGCAACTACAGACGCGTTTCAGGCGCCCGTATTCGACACGAACGGTGGCGGCACATCCAACATTCAATACAGCTCAAACGCGGTGGACATGGCCAAGGCGGTAGGCGGACACGCTATTCGCGGCGTTCGCGAATTCTAAAAAACAACATTCAAATTCTGTCCCGTTCTGGAATCCTGCCGGTTTTGTAATTCTTAGGAAGACTGTAAAGGGGAATCGTCCGCTGCTGTTGCGGTGCCGCACGCCGTGGCTGCGTCAGGACGGTAAAGCGCCCCGCTGTCTTCGGATAGCGGGGCGTATTTTGTAAACTCCTTGAGGGTCAGTACAGGGACCTGGTCAGTCTCTGATCATTGTTACTTGAAGCAGTTACTTGCCGCGATTGGAACCAATTACTTGCCGCAAGTTCAAACAAAACCGAGCAATTTCGCCGCTCTGATTTCTAACCACCACCCTCACCGAATTCCACGACCGAGCACCCATAATTTCCAGAGGACAAACATCGGGCGGCGATAAGTCGCGCGTGTACAGAGCGTTCGCTGCGTTCCGGCCCCTCGTTTATGGGCGCGCGAGGAATTTCAACATGAAAGGAGTCCGCGGAGGACCGATGATTGGTCCAAACAACTCGCACCCACGCGGCCTCCCCTCACTATCAACACAATTGCCGCTGCAGGATGGATGCTCGGGATTGTCCGACGTTGTAACGCAGGAACTAGTCATCGCACTAATACAGCCGCAAGCCATGTATCCGCCTACACCGCCGTTTTGTCGCAGAAGCACAAAGCCGTTTTTCTCTCCGCGAGGCCCCTTGAGTACCTTGATTTTAACTCCAGCGGCCAATTTCAATTCGTTAGGTCCCAACACTTCATAAAGGTCCGTCTTCTCCCCAACCACAACGGGATACATCTTACGATTGTAGGTGCACGTTGCTTTTTCGGGGCCAAATAGAAATGCAACCACTACCGCCATCACCATAACACTTTTCATTTTGGTGACCTCCGATTCTGATGTAGAAAGCCAAGAACAAGGCGCGATGAAACGAAGGCGAGTAAGATAACAGTATAAATGATGATGAAGTCGCAGGGATAATGGTGTGAACCTCACGAAATGCCGCCCAACGCGGCACCTCGAGGAACCTTTTGTACTTTTCCGGAAATTGGAACGAATTAATTGCCGGGCGCTATTGGAACCATCAAGTTGCAGGAGCGGCAAAATTAATTGTTCAAGTTACAATCACCCGGTCGCTACCGCTCCCGGTACTGTGCTTTTTGTGGCTCAGTTCGACTTCGACGGGGGTTCGAATTCCTCGCTCGTGGCGACTGTGCTCTCAGTGTGTGAGAGTTGCATCGTGAGCATTAACGGTTTGTACTCGAAAGCCTTTGGCCCACCACGCGTGTTCTGAACCAGCATTACGAGGTAGTCCTGGTTTTCCCTGAAGCGCGAAACACTGCCTCGTTGATTCATGATCACAAAAAGCAGGACCTCACCGTTCGCGGCTTTCATCTGACCGACGAGGGAACTTGCGCCACCATCCGTTCTCAATCAACGTCCCGGTTTTTGCGATGACGCTACCACGCCATGCGAGTCCCTTGAATCGATCTTCAAGAGTGCCGGGGTCAATGCCGGCCACGGGCATGATGGCTGTCGGCGATAGTCCGTTCTTCTTCAACTCCGCGAGCAGCGCCCTGTAGATCTTCATCATCGCTCGCGGCGAGACGCGATTCACGCCGAGTCCACTCAACGTCGCAATCCTCAACTCGTCGGGCCCAAACCCGAGCTCGCTATTCAATCGCTGGCGCACAGCCTCCGGTCCACCGAGCGCTTCGCCAATACGATCGGCCATAAAATTATTCGAATAGCAAAGGAGCACTTTGAGGATATCGACGAGTTTGCTCGATCTTTGCGTCAGCAGAAGTTTCGCGGATGGCGACACCGCATCAACCAAAACCTCTCCCATCACGGCAACGCTCGGCACCGTTTGCAAACTTGCCTGATCGTTGAGCAATGTTCGCTCATAGTTCCACGCGCTGATTGCAATGGAAGATCGCAGCGTCGAGTCGAGCGTATCGTAAAGCCGCTCTCCGGAACGTTGTGCCGAGGCGCTAAAGTTCATCGTGAAACCGGGCGCAACAAAGAGGTCTCCTGTTACCTGCTTAATCCCAAGTTTATTCAGTTCGCGTGCGAGCAACACGCCGTGTTCGTAGTGAAACGATGGATCGCGTCCGGAAATATAAAGACTGCCATTCAAGACGCCGGTGGTTTTATCGAGCACGCCGTCAGTCCACACGCCTGTCGCAAAACGGTGCTGGGGACCAAGTGTTTTCAACGCAACCAACGCGGTGGCTAGTTTCAGGTTTGACGCTGGATTGAACTGATCGTGCTCAGCCTGCGACGAGATAACCTTTCCGTCGAGTGTCTCGATCAGCACTCCCTGCACACCGTAGAGCGGCCTGCCTTCAGGCGACGGCGATGGAGATGGTGATGGCGAAGGCGACGGGCTTGCGATTGGAACCTGCCCAAACGCATTCCCGGAAAGAATGACGAAGAACACAAAGGCGCCGATTAGCCAACGCGGCGCTATCGGGTTTGAAAACATACGAGTCATATTCGGATTTTGTGAGGGAGAGCAACTTTTGATGCTGAAGAACCGAATGGGGATGTTCAAGAGCTATTGGGGCCAAACCACGAACCATCATAACTGAGATTTGAGGTGTTGTCGGGAAATAATTCTTTGCGGTCCTGGGTCTTGGGTTTTTGGTCTTTGCAACAAAGACCCAAGCACAAAGACCGTGAAGACCAACTCTCGTTGACAATGCTTCGGACACGCCCATAGAATCGCGGTGTTGACAAACTACAGTGCAACGCAATCAAGAACCCGTCACAGTTGAAAGAGTGGTGGCCACTCACCGAGCGCGACGCAAAGAAATCCGGAACAGGCTCCGTGAGTTCGAAGAAGTTTGGCGCAAAGGATCTGACGTCCGGCTTTGGGAAGAGCTGGCCTATTGTATTTTCACTGCCGGAGCGTCTGCTCACATGGGACTCAAGTCCGTCGACGCAGTGAGAGCGCTGCTTCTTGATGGCGACTCGGATTCGATGACTGCCGCTTTGAAAGAAGCGGGCGCGCATCGCTTCCCAGTGGCGCGGCCGCGTTACATTGTGACTACCCGAAACTATTTTCACGCCGAGTGCGGCATGGCGTTGCGAAATCGTTTGCGCAGCTTTAAAGATCCTTTTGAGCGGCGCGACTGGCTGGCCCAGGAAAAGCAAGTCAAAGGATTGGGCTACAAAGAGGCCAGTCACTTTCTGCGAAACATCGGCGTGAAAGGCCACGCGATTCTTGATAAGCACGTGATGCGATGTTTGGTTGAAGTCGGAGTGATCGGTTCAGTCAAGCCACCTTCGACGCGAAGGAAGTATCTCGAGGTTGAGCAGCAACTGGTCGGCTTCGCCCGCGACATCGGAGTCGATTTCGACGAGCTCGACCTGGTTCTCTGGTCCATGAAGACAGGAGAAGTTTTGAAGTAGGCCACAAAAAGCACAAATGGACATTGTGGCTCTGGGGTGTGATCATGCAATGCAATTACAATCGGCGTCTTTCCCGGATGGCGGCCTTCAGTGTGGCCGCCTTCGTGCTTTGTTTTGCACTCGCCGGTGCGACCGACATTGCTGCCGGTTCCACTGACAAGAAGGCTTACACCAAAGGGTACAGGGCAATTCGCAAAGGCGAATACCCTCAGGCTGAAAAGATCTTCCGTGACTTGCTGGGCAAAGACGGCCAGGACGTCGAAGCACGCCTCGGTCTCAGTTTCGCGCTGCTGAAGCAACGAAACCTCCAGGGCGCTTACGACAACGCAGCGCGCGTGATCATGCAAGCGCCACTCTCGGCGCGCGCTCATTCATTGCTTGGTGCGGCGATTCTCGCGGCTGGTGAGTTTCGCCTGTCGGTGGAGGAATTCAAGACCGCGCTCGCGCTCGACGAAAACGAAGCCATGGGCTGTGCACGGACTGGCGATGGTCGACTTTTATGAAAATCGTTTGTCGCTGGCAATTCCAATGTTGCGCAAAGCAGTGAGCATGGATCCTGAAGAGCCCGATTTTATTTTTCACCTGGGCCAGGCGTGCGCGCGCAGTGAGAAGTACAAAGAGGCAGCCGACTCCTACGAGCGCTTCCTCGCGATTTCGCCAAAGACCGATTTCGATCGACGCGCTCGCATTCAAGGGCTCATCGATTTCCTTCGCTATCTAGGTCGACAAGGCACGCTGTACATTCCGAATGGCGATCGTGCGTCTGTTCCGTTTGAAGCAACTGACAATCGTCCGATCCTTCTCGTTCGTATAAACGGACAAAGAGAGCCGCTGAGATTTGTGCTCGACACCGGATCGGGTATGTCCGTAATCTCGGAGCAGACTGCGAAGCGTCTCGGTGTTAGAGCAGTTGCGAAAGGCGGACTCGCCCGTGCGGTTGGCGGGGGTGGAAAGTTTGAGATCGTCTATGGCTTTTTGAGTTCGATCGAGATCGGCACGGTGAGAGTTGAAAACGTACCGGTTTACATTCGCAAGTTCTTCGACAATCACATTCCCGTCGATGGATATCTTGGTCTGTCGGTGGTGCAGAAGTATTTAGCATCGCTTGATTATGGAACGAGGCACATGTCTCTCGTCAGGCAGAATCAGACGGACTTCGTCGACTCGTGGACCGCGATTCGACGTCAGGATGGATTCCAGGGACTCGCTCCTGTTACTGCTGATGGCGGCGCGATCGAAGTTCCTTTGCGAACGACTTCGAGCGGGTTTTTGAGTGGTGAAGTTAATCTCGAAGGCTTCCAGAAAAACGTCAACTTCATCATCGATACAGCGGCGAGTATCACTGTGGTTTCAGAAAAGCTTTCGCAGGAAGAACAGCTTTTCGAGCTGCTGCAGCCTTCAAAGATGCGCGTCTTCGGCGCGGCCGGAGTGACTGAAGACGTGAAGCTTTTGCAGTTGCCGCGACTGAGTCTTGGTCTCAGCAAGCTCGAAAAGATCAATGCGGCAGTGCTTGATCTGGAACCGGTGAACGAAACTGCCGGATTCACACAGAGCGGAATTCTAGGCGGGAATTTCCTGCGACACTTCCGTATCTATTTTGACTTTGCAAGGGGGGCAATGCGTTTGGAACCTTTGAGCAAACCGAAGAGCGTCGAGAATATCAATCAGGAAGTGGTGTCAACTCCATGAAGCAAGCTCTTTACCTGGAGACATCGGTTATTGGCGCCTATCTTGATAATGGAGAGCCGTTCCGGCGCGACTTGACGATCAGATGGTGGGAACACGAGATGCCCGACTACCGCGCGGTGATCTCGCCGCTTGTTTCGTCTGAACTGGGCCGAGTGAAAGAGCCGCATCGTAGTTCTTATTTGAAACTGATTCGCGAGCTCGAGCAGGTTGATCTGACCGAAGAGGCCGCGATTCTCGCCGACGGTTATATCGCACGCGGGATTTTTCATCGCAAGTACATTGCCGATGCACTGCACGTGGCGATTGCGTCGTTTCACAAGATCGATTATTTGGTGACGTGGAACTTCGGGCATCTTGCGAACGTTCGAAGGCAGGCGCGGATCCGGTTGTTCAATACGGCGGCCGGGTTTTATGTGCCGATGATCGTGACACCGGAATTTTTGGTGTCGGAAGCAACGGAAAAGGTCGGTTGACATTGCCGATTTCCAGATTGCACGTAATTGCACGATTCTCTTCGGCATTAACAATCTGGCAATCCTGGAATCCGGTCAATCGGAATTGATTTATGTATCGTCGTCCAAGATTTCTAGAAGTGCTGCACGCGATTCGTGAGGAGATGTCGCGTGAAGCTGATTATGATGTCGACCTGTTCGCAGAGATGGTGCGGTCGGGAGTGCAACCATCGCATGGCCCACAGCGCGTGATCCGCGGCTTCAAAACCCGCGCGCCTCGCGCTGAAAAGGGAAATGGAAAGCCTGTGAAGCATAGACAGCGAAAGCGTAGCGCGCAATAATACTCAGCACATCATGAATCCAACTTTTGAAACGATCGGTTTGGAAGTCTCGAGCGAGAAGGCCTTCAACTATCTCGCCGAGCGAGCAGGGGATCAAGGCGAAGCCACGCAACTCACCAGACGCGGCGCCGTGTTGCACGGTCGCTGCTGGAAACTTGGTGAAGGACTCGAGGTGTGGACCGTGCTTTACGAGTCAGGCAGCGGCGACGTGTTCTACGCCGATTGCCGTCCGGGCTTTCGTGCTCGCTACATCCAAACGATCGCGCCGTGGGCGTTGACGGAGTACGACGAAGAAGGCGAGGCAGTCATACACGGCTATCGTGAAGGAACCGACTGCGAAGTTCTCTTCGAACTGCAAAACCTCACCGAGGTTGGTCCAACCGGGTTTGGAGCGCAGGAGTTGCACATCGGTCTTTGTGGTCTTGCGTATCGGGCGCGCGTGCGCCGCGCGAAGACAAAGACGCGCTGGATGCCACTTGAAAAAGCCGCGCCGGCAAGGGCCGCGCACGAAAACGATTGGAGCCTGTCAGGCCGCATCATCGCTTTCAAACCTTTGAGGAATCCGCTTTCCGGAGGCGAGCTTTTCTGGATTCATCTCGATCTGGAACGTATCAAGCTCGAAGTTCTGGTTAATCAACGCGCACTGCGCGGCGATTCATTGGCAGTCGGCGCGACGCTCGAAGCGGAGGTTTGGCTTCAGGGACACGTGCTTGACGAACACGCGCTGCGTTCACGTTATGAAGGCGTTGATTACGCATGCTCACCTGCGAGCTTCTGGAAGGGATTGAGACGAAGAAACTAGTGTTCATTGCCGATTGCCAATTGCCGATTGCCAATTTAATGAACCAGCCAAATCGGCAATTGACAATTGGCAATTGGCAATATTTATGAGACGCGTCCTGGTTGTCATACTGCTAGTCCTCACACTGCTGCTTGCTGCTTTTGCTTTCAACCGTTACTGGATCCACCGCTTTGATTCCCTGATCGAAAGGCAGGCCGCGATCTATCGCGTCGATCGGGATCTCGTCTGGAGCGTCATCTACGAAGAGACTTACTTCAGTCCGTGGAAGACCGGACGTGATGGTGAGATCGGCCTGATGCAAGTTACTCCGACGGTGGGCCGCGAGTGGGCCGCCGAAACGGGCATGCGCGAGCTCGAACGCCAGATGGCCTCCGATCCGGAAAGTATTTTGCGCGATCCGGAACGTAACATTCAGATCGGATGTTGGTATCTCGAAAAGATCCGCGAGCCGTTTCAGAACGTTCCGGAAACTGAAATGAGAATGATCGCGGCTTACAACGCTGGACCGAGCCGCGCGGTTGAGTGGAGTAAGACAGACCAGCCCGGGAGTGTTCAATCGGGCGCGGAATTCATCAACCGAATCGACATTCCCTCGACGAAGGCGTATGTGCTTTCGATCATGCGACGTTACCGCGAGATCAAGAGTTCGCGAACGTCAGCCGCGGCGCTTCAGCAAACTTCTCCTACTCAATGACGACTATCTATTCCGCGCGCTGGGTTCTTCCTGTTTCAGCTTCACCAATTGAAAACGGTGCGGTGGCAGTTCAGGGACAACGCATTGCCGCCGTTGGTGATCGGCCCGATATCGTCGCGAGGTTTCCGTCGTTTCGTCTCGAAGATCTCGGTGAGGCGGTCATTCTTCCAGGGCTGATCAATACTCATACTCATCTCGAACTCACCGCGATGCGTGGTTATCTCGAAGCCGAGGAAACCGATTTCTTCGCCTGGCTAAAAAAACTCACCTTTGCGCGACTGAATGTTCTGACTCAGGCTGATCTGCGTGTCTCTGCTGCTCTGGGGCGCGTGCGAAGCGGTGCGAGCCGGAATCACATGTGTAGGCGATGCCAGTGACTCGGCGATGATTAGCATGCAGGCACTGCGCGAGGTTGGAATGCGCGGAGTTGTTTACCAGGAATCGTTTGGACCAGATCCGAAGCTAGTCACGGAAAATTTCGAAAAGCTTAAAGCGAAGACTCAGCAGCTGCTGCGATTTCGAGACAGAGCTAGTGCGCGCTGGTGTATCGCCGCATGCGCCATACACGGTTTGTAGACCGCAGCTCGAGATGATTGCGGATTTCGCGGAGAGTGAACGGTTGCCGTTGATGATGCACGCCGCGGAGTCGGAAGCTGAAGAGCTGCTGTTGCGTGAAGGTTGCGGGCAGTTTGCGGACGGGTTGGCGAAACGAGAAATTAAATGGGACGCGCCGCGAGTCTCGACGATTGAGTATTTGAAGCAGGTTGGTGTGCTCCGAGTGAGGCCTTTGTTGGCGCATTGCATACGAGTTGATGAGGCCGACATTGAGATGTTGAGAGATACGGGAGCGAAGGTCGCGCATTGTCCAAAGTCGAATGCGAAGTTGGGCCACGGGCGCGCGCCGTTTGGGAAGTTTGTTGAGATGGGGGTTGCGGTTGGGTTAGGGAGTGATTCGGTTGCGAGCAACAATACCTGCGACATGCTTGAAGAGGCCCGGTTCGCGGCGCTATCAGCTCGAAGCGATGACAGGGTCAGCGCACAGCAGGCACTGGAAGCAGCGACGGTCGGCGGCGCTCGATGTTTTGAGCTCGAAGCCGAAATCGGGCAGTTGAAAGAGGGTTTTCAGGCGGATCTTATTGCAGTTTCATTAACCGGTGCTCATCAAATCCCGAACTACGATCCGGTAGCGACGTTGATCTTCGCCTCATCCGGTCGCGATGTGATCTTGACCGTAATCGCGGGTCGTGAAGTGTTTCGTGAAGGTAGTGTCGCAGGCGTGGATGAAGAACGCCTGCGCGCCCGAATGAATGAAATCTGCGAGAGGTTATTGTAGGGAACGGCGGCGGGGCAAGCCACCCTTCCCGACTTGTTAAGTTCTCAGAACGGAACAAGTCAGGAAGGGTGGCTTGCCCCCGCCGCCGCTCCCTACAAAACATCACAGAGACGCACTGATCGCCTCGTCAAAAATCTCCAACGCGACGTCCACATTCTCTTTCGTAAGGATCAGCGGTGGTGACCAGCGGATCGTGTTCGCCCCTGCGCCGAGAAGTATTAACCCGCGCTCGAAAACCGCATTCTCAATACGATCGCGCAGCTCCGGAGCTGGTTTCAGCGTCGCTTTATCAGTGACGAACTCCACTCCAAGCATCATTCCCATGCCACGCACGTCGCCAATACACTCGTGCTTCTGCATCAGTTTCTCCAACCCGGCTTTCAAGTAATCACCAACCTCAGCAGCGTTCTTCACCAACCCACCTTCCAGCAATTCGATCGTCTTCAACGCCGCTGCGATACAAACCGGATTTCCACCAAACGTAGACGCATGCGCTCCAGGTTTCCAGTTCATGAGATCCGCACGCGCGACGCAGGCGCCGAGCGGCAATCCTGAAGCAATGCCTTTCGCAATGGTGACGATGTCAGCCTCAACACCATAATGGTCACAGGCGAACATTTTCCCGGTGCGACCCATTCCCGATTGCACTTCGTCGACAATCAACATGATCCCGTGCTGATCGCAGATGCGTCGCAGTCCGTGTAGAAAATTCTTCGGCGCCGGAACGTAACCACCCTCGCCTTGCACTGCCTCAACTACGATTCCCGCAACTTCTTCGGGTGGTGTCGTCGTCTTAAACAATCTTTCTTCAATCCAGTTGAGCGCGCCCTGACCTGCGCCGCCATCACCGCAATCGGCCGCGCTAAACGGATTCCGAAACTCATTCGGATAAGGAAGGTGAACAACGTCGAGTGCCTGTCTTTTGAAACCCTTGCGCTGCGCCGCCCTCGACGATGTCAACGAGAGTGAACCCATTGTGCGGCCGTGAAAACTATTGAAAAACCCGATGAATTTTTCGCGACCAGTCACGTGCATCGCGAGCTTCAACGCAGTCTCGATGGCTTCAGTGCCGCTGTTTGCGAAGTGTGTTCGCGTTGGCGATTTCACCGGCACGATCGCGTCGAGCTTCTCTGCGAGTTCCGGCATGTGACGGTAGTAATAATCCGTGCCGCAGATGTGGATCAGTTGTTCTGCTTGCTGCTGGATCGCCTTGACTACTTCCGGATGGCAATGGCCGGTCGAACAGACCGCGACGCCCGCATTGCAGTCGAGAAAAACATTGCCGTCGACGTCCTCAACCCAAACTCCACTAGCGCGATCCGCTACTAGTTTGAAGGAAGGTCGCGGGTAGGCTGGGTTAACAAACTTTGCGTCCGCTTCGACGATCCTCTTGCCGTTGGGGCCGGGCAGCGCCGTCTTGATCACCGGGCGCCTCGGTGGTGCGATTACGCTGGTAGACATTTCTTAAACTCCCTTTTTCAGATGCCAAATGAACCCCGATTCTCACGAAACGGGGACGATTGCGACGCATTTATGAAGACGAAAAGATTAGTCCGCGAAAAGATTCGCGCGAGATTCAAGTGGCCGATAATGTAGAAACTGCGGGTTGAACATGCGACGGCGATTCTAGCATAGGTCCTGTTAGTCCTATAAGTCCCAGGAGTTCCATTTGAAATTTGCGGTGCGTTCCATTACATTTATCCGTTCAATTCCTGCCTGTGCGGAGATACAACATGAATAAGAGAAGAAGCCTGTTTGCCTTTTTGTCTGTCGCGGTCCTTCTGACGCTCGCCGCGATCGCTCCGTTCCTGTCGCGTGCCGGCGCCCAGAGCGCCACAGCGCCACACGGATCCGCTGGCGCATCGTCGCGCCCGGATACCGATACTTCCAAAATCGCTTATCCGGTAACCAGGAAGGTCGACGTAGTTGACGACTACTTCGGCACCAAAGTGCCCGACCCATATCGCTGGCTCGAAGACGAGACCTCCGCGGAGACGAAAGCCTGGATTGACGATCAAAACAGAGTGACGTTCGCTTACCTCGATAAGATTCCTTATCGCGAAAAGCTGAAGGCTCGTTTGACCCAACTCTTCAACTATCCAAAAATCTCGGCGCCTTTTAGACGTGGCAACACTTACTTCTTCACGAAGAACGACGGACTCCAGAATCAGAGCGTTTTCTACGTTCAAAAAGGTGAGAACGGAACGCCTGAAGTCTTTCTCGATCCAAACAAGTTCTCCGCTGACGGCACGTCGGTGTTGAGCGCGTTCTCGTTATCAAAAGACGGGAAGTACGTCGCTTACGGTATCTCGAAGGGCGGCTCCGATTGGGTCACGCTGAGCCTGATGGAAGTCGACTCGCGCAAGAAGCTCACCGATGAAATCATGTGGTTGAAGGCCTCAGGTGTTTCGTGGCAGGGCGACGGCTTCTACTACAGTCGTTATCCGGAACCGGCAAAAGGCAAGGAGTTGAGCAGCAAGAATGAATTTCAAGCTGTTTACTTCCACAAAGTCGGGACACCGCAGTCAGAAGACGTTCTGATTTACGACGACAAGGAAAACCCGCAGCGTTTCCAGAACGTCGGCACGACGGAAGACGAGCGCTTCGCGATCCTCTCGATCTCCGAACGAGGCAAGGGTAAGAAGGGCAACGCGCTCTTCTACAAAGATCTGTCGAAGAACGAAACGAAGTTCTCGCCCATCGTTGCGGACATCGGTGACGACAGCTACGGCATTCTAGACAACGTCGGCGATAAGTTCCTGATGCGTACGAACAGGAAGGCGCCGAACGGCCGCGTCGTGCTTGTCGATCCACAGAATCCCGCTGAGGAGAACTGGAAAGACGTTCTGCCGGAAAGAGAAGAACCGATGCAGGGTTCAAGCACCGCCGGCGGCAAACTTTTCGCTTCATGGCGCAAGGACGTTGCCACTCGTGCGTACGTGTTTAGTCTCGACGGCAAACTCGAGAACGAAGTGCCGTTGCCCGGTGTCGGAACTGCGGGCGGCTTCGGTGGTCTGAACGACGACAAGCATGTGTTCTACAGCTTCACGTCACTCAATTTCCCCGGGACGATTTACAAGTACGACATCGCCACCAGGAAATCGACGGTCTTCCGCACAGTCGATATTCCAGGTTTCAAACCTGAGAATTACGAAACGAAGCAAGTCTTTTACAACAGCAAAGACGGCACGCGCGTGCCGATGTTTCTGGTCCATAAAAAAGGCTTGAAGCTCGACGGCAATAATCCGACGGTGCTTTACGGATACGGCGGCTTCAATGTTGTGACCGCGCCTTCGTTCAGCTCGTTGCGACTCGCTTTGCTCGAACAGGGCGTGGTTTATGCTTCGGCAAACATTCGCGGTGGCGGCGAGTACGGCGAAAAGTGGCACGAGGCCGGAACAAAACTGAAGAAGCAAAATGTGTTTGACGATTTCATTGCGGCGGGCGAATGGCTCATCGCAAACAAGTACACGTCGTCGAACAAGCTTGCGATTCAAGGTGGTTCGAATGGCGGACTGCTGGTTGGCGCCGTTACCAATCAACGTCCGGAGCTCTTCCGTGCTGTGATCCAGTCGGCGGGTGTCATGGACATGCTGCGCTTCCAGAAGTTTACGATTGGCTGGAACTGGGTCGCCGACTATGGTTCAGCAGAGGCTAACGAAGCTGAATTCAAAGCGCTCTATGCATACTCGCCCATTCACAACGTGAAGCCTGGGACGAAGTATCCGTCAGTGTTGACCACGACTGCCGATCACGACGACCGCGTTGTTCCCGCGCACAACTATAAGTACGCGGCGGCGATGCAGGCAGCGCAGGCTGGGTCAAACCCGATTCTGATTCGCATCGATACCAAGTCAGCTCACGGCGCGAGCAACACCACCAAGGCAATCGAGCAGACGCGAGATATTTATGCGTTCCTGTTTGAGAATTTGGGAGTTGCCTACAAATAGTTAGTTAGCCACAAAAAGGCACAAAAGTCACAAATGTTTTTGCAAACTCATTTGTGTTTTTGTGCTTTTTGTGGCTACCAGGTCTTTCTGATCGGGTGCGCCTCGGTGTTGAAGATCACCTTCTCGAAATCGAGCGTGCTCGGTGGTGAGAAGAGCAGGTAGAAGTATTTGAAAGTCTCTGCAAACAGAAAGCTCTGCATCGAATCAGCCTTCTCTTTAGTCACGACGCTCTTCAGCGCCGCATAACCAGCTTCAGTTCGGCAGTGCTTCACAAAGTCTCTCCAAAGCTGCTCGCCCATCAACAGGTATTTCCGATCCTTAGTGTAGCGATAGAGATAGTAAGTCGATTCAACAATCTCGGGGCGCAAAGGATACCCGGGCGAAACAACCTTGCGTGCGCGGTAATCAAACTCCTCCGGCTCAATCCCTTCGTGATTCCACATGCGGTACGACGAATCCTGCAAGCGTTGCGCACGTTTCAAATCGCCTGACAACGCCAGCACCGCTGGAAAGAAAGCATCAAGCGCGCCATAGGTAGTCGCACCGCGCGCGCCGGTGTTCATGTCAGCGTGGCCGTACCACAACTCCTTCCCAAACTGTTCGTTGTTAACCTCGTCCGCAAGGTGCTTGTTGATCGCCACAATACTCTCGTCCCACATTCGTTTGCAGTCGCGATCGCCGAAGAGCAGGGAACACTTCAAAAGGTATTCGTAATAACTATCGATGGCGCCGCTGATGTGACTATCAGTCTTGGTCCAACTGCCGGTCTCGACGTTGATCCATTCACCTACGAGCCCGATCTTCGAGCGACGGTCATACGTCGCGACAAGCGCGCGCTTTGCCTTTTCATAAAAGACTGGTTTGCCGGTGAGTTTACTCAGCGTGCCAAACTCGATAATCAACGTTCCCGTTTCGGCGGGATTACTAACCGGTTTACTTACTTTCCCGGTTTTCAGATTGACGTATCGATACGGCATGCCAGTTGGCGAGTTGAAGACTGGGAGAAGTCGATTCCCGAGGTCTTCAGCGAGATCGAGGAAGCGCTTGTCTCCCGTGAGTTGATAGCTGGTGAGCAGGCCGGCGAGGAGCCTGATTGTGACCTCGAAGTTTTGGACCTCGATGTCTTTATCAAAGGAGAGATTGTCGAGGATGTACTGTTTAGTCGCCGCGACCTCGTCGTCCATCTCCATGATGATCATCGTGTCGAGCGAATCGACCGCGGTCATCAAGAGCGGCTGCGGGTACCAGTCGTGGTGAGTTTTCGAGAGCGGTTTCAGGTCGTCGTGGCCCCAGGCGTATTTCTTGTAGCCATTCCACGCGTGAAGAAACTCGGCCTTCACTTCGGCGGCGAGTTTTTTGTTTCCCTGTTGGGCATGGATCGTTAGGGGCAGGAGCAGCAGCAGGAGCAGGATTTTTTTGATCATTTGTGTTTTATGTGTACCCGGCGCCGGGTCCGTCGAGTGCATAGATCGGAAAGTGGGATTATAGCCCCATTGTGCTTTTAATTGATTCGATAAACGAGATTGTAGGAACGTGAAAAGGAGGCGGAGTGTAAAGCCCGGAACTCTGTTTCTTTTAGATCCCCCTCATGTACAAATTTATAGTTTCGTGCTACTACTGGCCGGCCGGAGAGCGTGGTCTTCGGCTTCGGACCTTAACGATAAAAAGACATTACGAAGAAACCGGAAACGCTCTCAGTTACTGGACGATTGGACGACTGACCAGCTTGGATAAGCTTGCCTCCTCAATTGAACGCCGTAGCGTGCGCAGGCTCAAAGCGAAATGTGAGGTCGAGCTGATGGCCAGTCTGTCGTTGCTGGATAACGACGTTCAGACCTCCGATTCGTCGCTGGTTTTCCTCGGCCGCACTCAGGATCTCAGTGCCAACGGACTGGGGATGGTCCTGCCTTCGACGATCATCGACGAGCGATTTTGCAGTGGCTCGAACCGTTTGATTCTCTCGCTCTTCGTGCCTGATGGCGTTATCGCGATGGAAGTCAGCCCGGTTCGTTGTGAACGGCTCTCGAGCCCATTCCATGGCCATAGCTATCTGTTAGGCACAATCATAACGAAGATAGACGATCGAGCGCAGTTTGATCGCTATCTCGATACGCTCTCGAGCACTACACCTAAGCAGACTGCGGACAACTGAGCACATTTCAACGCAAAGGCGCAAAGACGCAAAGGAGAACCGTCGTTCTTCCTTCGCGTCTTTGCGCCTTTGCGCCGAAACTACTCCGCTTGATTTAAAAAGTCTTTGGTTCGTTCATCCTTCGGGGAATTCATCACTTCGTCTGTTGGTCCATGCTCCACTACCAACCCGCCATCCATGAACAGAATGTGATCTGCGACGCCGCCCAGGAAGCCCATCGAGTGGGAAATGATGATCATCGTGTGACCTCGATCCACAAACGTCCGCAACAACGTGCGCAGGCTGTTGATGCGTCGCGGATCGAGCGCGCTGGTCGGTTCGTCGAGCAATAACAACGCCGGGTGCATCGCAAGCGCCCTCGCAATCGCAACTCGCTGTTGCTCCCCGCCTGACAACGATCCGGGATACCTGCGCGCCGTCTGCTTCAACCCCACGGACTCAAGCAGCTCGAAGGCTTCAGTCTCAGCCGTCTTCTTCGGCGTGCGCAGCACGTGCACCGGAGCCTCGATGATGTTACCGATCACGGACAAGTGTGGGAACAGGAAGAAGTGTTGGAAAACCGTTCCGACTTTCAGTCGCAGATCCTTCACACGTTTGCGATAGTCCGCATGAGACAGACTCGCATCGAGTCGAACGTTGTCACATTCAATCGTTCCACCGTTGATCGTTTCCAGACCGTTGAGACAGCGAAGCAGCGTCGACTTTCCGCTGCCTGACGCGCCGATGACCCCCAGCACGGTCTGCGCCGGCACTTCGAAGTCGATCCCTTTTAGAATCTCATTCGAACCGAAGCGTTTTCGCAAACCAGTGACGCGGATCATGCCACGGCCTCCTGTTCGGGGAGGTCAGTGCGTTCCACCGCTCGGTCGCGCAAACGTCGTTCGAGCAGTCGCGCAAGGTGGGCCATTGGCAGACTCATTGCAAGATAAAACGCTGACACAGCGAGTCCGAGAAGCAGAAACTGTCCCGACGCATTCGCGAGTTCACGATAAGCCGTTGCGAGTTCCCAAACAGAGATAGCAAACGCAACTGACGTGTCTTTGAACAACGAAACGAAGTCGTTAGTCATCGGCGGCAGGGCGATGCGAAATGCCTGCGGCAGAATGATCCGGCGAAACGCGAGCAATGGACTCATGCCGAGGAGTAAGAAGCTTCCCACTGCCCCAGCGGAATTGCTTCGAGCGCGGCGCGATAAACTTGCGACTCGTACGCCGCGTAGTTCAATCCGAGGCCGACGAGCGCAGTCAACCAACCCGGCATCGCGATTCCGATTACGGGTAAACCGAAGTACAGAAACAACAGTTGGACCAGCACGGGCGTGCCGCGGAAAAACTCGACGTAAAAGGTGCAGAATAGCCGCAGCCAGGCGGGACCTTTCCACTGTCCGACTGCGAGTGGCAGGCCGAGGACAACCGCAATCACCATCGAACCGAGCGCGATGCCGACTGTGACGACGGCTGCGCGTGTCAGCCGCCAGAGAGCTTCGCCCCAGTTGAAAGTCGTGGTGGTTGGCGTGTAATCCTGAAGCTGTGTTTGAGTGCCGGCGCGAATCGGCGCTTGAAACTCGACTTGCGCGTCGTTCCAGAGTCCCCACTTCTTGAGGATCGTTTCGAGCGTGCCGTCGAAAATGATTTTGTTGATGGCGGCATCTATCTCGGATTTGATGGCCTCGTCACCTTTACGCAGTCCGATAACGTAGAGGCCTTTTGTGAAAGGTGGGCCTGCGCGTTTCAACTTCGGATTGGCGCGCACATAGAAGGCTTCAGCGGGCACGTCCATTACGACAGCATCGATGCGCCCGAGCTCGAGATCGCGATATGCGCCGACGGGATCCGCGTAAGTGCGAAGCGGAATGCCTCGTTGTTCCAGCAGACGAGAAGCGGCGGTATTGCCGAGTGTTCCGACGGTCGTGTTTTGGCAGTCGTCCAGCGACTTGATGCGATCTTCGTCACGACGGACTGTGAGTTGAAGTTGGAAGATGTAGTAAGGATTGCTGAATAGAATCTGCTGCGCTCGATCTCCGGTGGGCTCGAGGCCGTTGACGATTACGTCGAACGAACCACGTTGCAGTGCGGGGACGAGCGTTTCCCAGTCGGCTGGGACAAACTCAGCGCGCCGGCCCATGGCCTGGGCCAAAGCGTCAACCATCTCTTTTTCGTAGCCGATGTAGCGATCGGGGTTGGCGGGATCAGTGTAGACGTACGGCGCGCCGCCGCTTGGGTCCGCGCCCCAACGCAGGACCTGCTGAGCACTAATGTCGATGGGCCACAGGAAGAGTAGCCACAAAAAGGCACAAAAAGCACATAACGATTTAGTTAAAGCATTTGTGCTTTTTGTGACTTTTTGTGGCAAAGCGGGGATTCTAACGGGTAAGGGCTTTTAGATCCAATTCCGCGCCGGGTGCGATGTCGGCTTTCAGCACGGTCTCCATCTGTTTCAATGCGTGAAGGTTTTCCTCCTCGGTGTTTGAGACTACGCAGTCGGATGGAATGAAGATTTTGAAGTCGCGCATGTATGCGTCGTTTGCAGTGAAGAGCACACAGTTGTTGCCGGCGATCCCAGTGAGAATCAGGTTCTCGGCGCCGAGGTGTGTGACCAGCAGGTGAAGACTCGTCGAGTAGAAGCCGGAGTGCTTTGGTTTTAAGACGAAGTAATCTTCGTCTTCCGGCAAAAGCATTTCAACAAACTCTTTGCCGCGCGCGTTTTCGCAGTGCGAAACGATCTTTTTGAAATCTGACTGCCATCTGCCGAAGTTATCGTTCACGTAAACTGCGGGAATTCCTGCGGCGTTCGCTCGCTTCTTAAGAGCGGCGATGTTTTTGCCGACCGGCTTCGCCAATCGCAAAAGTTCTTCGCCCTCCGGAAAATCGAAGTCGTTAATGACATCAATCAAAAGCAATGCGGCTTTCGATTTGTCCGGAGCCGAGCCATGAAGATCCCTGGACATCAAATCACCCCTTGATCGTTGGACTTTGTGCTTCGTACTTTGTACTTTGTGCTTTGTATTAAATCAACTGTTACAAAGCACCAGGTTCAAAGGACAAAGGATAAAAAGAGGCCCCATCAATGTGTACTGATCGCAGAGACTTCCTACGTTTGTCCGCCGGTATGGCAGGAGCGACGCTGTTCGGCGGTTCGTTGGTCCATGCTCACGAGGAGACAATTGAGCCACAGCAGGGCACCCAGCCTGAAACGATTCGTCAGTTACGTCGCATGACGGACAATGTCGTCCCCATCACACTCGAAGAGCGCAAAGGACGGATTGAGAAAGCGCAACGATTGATGCGCGAGAATCGTGTTGACGCGATCTACATCGAGTCAGGCAGCAGCATGTTCTATTTCACTGGCGTGCGCTGGGGCGGCAGCGAGAGGATGTTTGCAGTCGTGATCCCCGCGCGCGGCGAGCCCGCGTGGGTGTGTCCGAAGTTTGAAGAAGAACGAGCTCGCGAACTGATTAAGATCGGCACGGATATCCGCACGTGGGAGGAAGACGAGAGCCCGTACAAGCGAGTCGCTGAAATATTCAAAGATCGTGGCATTCGCACGGGCACGATTGGCATGGAAGAGCGTGTCCGGTTCTTTCTTTTCGACGGGATCAGGCAGGCTGCCCCGGCCCTGAAGTATGTCGATGCGACTCCGATCACGGCCGGCTGCCGCATGTACAAATCACCGTCAGAGCTGGCGTTGATGCAGATTGCGAACGACATCGCGATCGTCGCTTACAAAGCAACGCGCGACAGCATGCGCGAAGGAATGACACAGGGCGAGTTTGCGGGCAACTGTTCGGCGGCGTTCCGAGCGCTTGGAGTGTCGGGCGGCGTTTTCGTGAGTTTTGGAAAGTACACCGCGTTTCCACACGGCAGCAGCACGCCGCAACGTTTGAAGGAAGGTGACGTTGTGCTGATGGATGGTGGTTGTGGCGTCGATGGATACCAGTCAGACATTACCCGCACTTTCGTGTTTGGTAAGGCCACGGATCGACAGCGACAGATTTGGGACCTCGAACGGAAGGCGCAGGACGCGGGATTTGCGGCGGCGAAAGTCGGCGCTCCTTGTGAAGCGGTGGATTATGCGGCGCGAAAAGTGATTGTCGATGCCGGGTTTGGTCCGGACTACAAGGTGCCTGGCCTGCCACACCGCACCGGACACGGGATCGGTCTCGACGGCCACGAATGGACCAACTTCGTCCGTGGGAACAAGACCCCGATCACACCCGGAATGTGTTTCAGTGATGAGCCAACGGTGGTGATCTACGGCGAGTTTGGGATTCAGGCTTGAAGACTGTTTGTACATCACCCCGGATGGTCCAAAGTTTTTCACGAAGCAGAGCGCATCGATAGACGAACCGTTTTAGCCACAAAAAGCACAAAAGTCATAAAATAGAAATGCTCTTCCTTAACTCTTTTGTGATTTTTGTGCCTTTTGTGGCTAATGGTCTTGAGAATCAAGTCTGGCTAAACCCGAAAAGCACGGCGATTAGCCCGACCAGAACAAACGCGCCGACGGCGACGGCGGCACTCAATAAATAGATCAGCGAGGTTTCGATAACTTCGGAAGTCTTTTTTTCATTGATCATGGGGAGATTCCTCATTGTTCAACTGAACTGCTCGTTGCTCGCGTCCAGTGCTTGCATTACAATCACTTCCGCTTAACGACTTGTCTTAACCAAACTCGTTTTGGAGCTTTCTCGAGCGCCTAATCTTAGGTTTACAGTGCTCGACAAGTCCTCAAGATCTCCTCAAAGATGTTTCTCAAGGCCGGTTTTATGGGTCAGCAGGACAATCACAGCTATCATTTCGGTCGTTTCCGTCTCAAAGTGGCGGAACGCGTCCTGTTGCGTGAAGGTGAACCCGTTCCACTCACTCCGAAAGTCTTCGACATACTTTTGACGCTCGTAGAAAACGGCGGACAGCTGGTCGCAAAGGACGACTTGATGCGCCGAGTTTGGCCCAACACCTTTGTCGAGGAAGGGAACCTCACCCAGAACATTTCACTCTTGCGGAAAGCTCTTGGGGAAACTCCTGGCGGAGTGCAGTTTATCGAGACTGTGCCGCGGCGCGGTTACCGGTTTGTCGCCGAAATCACCGAGACCGGGGGCGACGAAAGTGGCAACGGACCTCAGGAGCGCGTGCTTCCGCTCGAAGCGACTACTCAAACTCCGGTTGTTTCAGTTCCCAACACTACCAGTCAACCTGCACGGGTCAAGCGAACTCCGATGTTCGCAATGGCCGCGGGTGTCGTGGTGATCGGCATCATCAGCGTGATGTATTTGACCGGTTGGAGCAAGGCTGAAAATGCTTCGGCGATCCAGTCGATCGCGGTCTTGCCATTCGTCGATGAGTCTGCGGATCCCGACGCGCAATATATCAACGACAAGATCGCTGAGAGCCTCATCAACAGTCTTTCAAAACTGCCGCAACTCCGAGTCGTGCCGCGCAGTGTGGTCGCCGGCTACAAAGGCAAGGAGATCGATCCGCGTAAAGTCGGACAAGAATTGAACGTGCGCGCGGTCGTGACCGGGCGCATGCGCCGTCACGGCGACATCATCAGCATCCAGGCGGATCTGATCGATCTCGAGAACGTCGCTCAGCTTTGGGGACAGCACTACGATCATAAACTTTCCGACGTTCTTCTCGTCCAGGACGACATCTCGCGCGACATCTTCGAGAACCTGCGTTTGAAGTTGAACGTCGAGGAGAAGAAACAACTCGAGGCTTACCGGCTCTATCTCAAGGGCCGCAACGCATGGAACAAGCGCACTGGCGACGGGTTGCAGCAGGCGATTGAATTTTTCAATCAGGCAATCGCGATCGATCCTAACTATGGCGAAGCGTACGCAGGACTCGCCGACTGTTACAACATGCTCGTCGTTTATGGCCGGCTTCAGCCGAAAGAAGGATTTCCGAAGGCGAAGGAAGCGGCTACAAGAGCACTCGAGATCGACGAGAATTCAGCCGAAGCCCATAGCTCGATGGCGTTTATAAAGTTTCGCTGGGATTGGGATCGCAGTGCGACCGAGCGCGAATTCCAGACTGCGATCAGGCTCAAGCCCGCGTATGCTCCGGCGCACCAGTGGTACAGCTCGTACCTCGTCGCGGTTGAGCGTTTTGACGAGGCGATTGCAGAGGCGAAACGAACGGAAGAGTTGGAGCCGCTTTCGTTTGTCGCGAGTTCACATCTCGGCTGGATCTACTATTTGTCAGGTGACAACGACAAAGCGATCGAGCAGTGCAGAAAAATTCTCGAGCTCGATCCGAGTTCATTCCCGGCGCGGCGTTATCTCGGACTTGCTTATGAAGGAAAAGGGAATGTATGCGGAAGCGATCGCGGAGTTCCAGACGGGCGTGAAGCTTTCGGGTAGTCCGCTGATGCTCGGGCTTCTCGGCCATGCGTATGCAGTGTCTGGAAAAACTGCCGAGGCGAAACAAGTGCTCGCCGATTTACAACAACTGCAAGGACAGCGTTATATTTCGCCTTACACAGTCGCGGCGATTCACGCTGGACTCGGCGATCAGGATCAGGCGTTCAAGTGGCTGGAAACTGCGGTTGAAGAACGCGATATCTGGTTGATGAATCTCAAAGTCGATCCGGTATTCGCGAAGCTGCGTTCACAGAGGAAATTCACCGACATCCTCGCGCGGATTCGTCTCAGACCATAGCCACGAAAAGAAAGCAGGGAATTGACGATGAGGTTTAGATCATTCTTCATACTGTTATTTTTAGTTGTGGCTTTCACAACAGACGGTTACGCGCAGGATAAGCGGCCGGAGTCGGCGGCGGAGTCGCTTGAGAAACTCCGCGCGCAGTTGCTGGAGGTGCAAGCCAAAGAGCAGGATTTGCGATCTCGATTGCAGCAGTTGGAAGAAAGCCTTAAACCCGAAAACATCGAGCGCTCGCTTGCGGGAGTTGGGTCGACGAAGCCTGAGGAGCTGCGCGAGTCACGTCGCCGCCAGTTGACGATTGAACGAGACAACGTCTTGGCCCAACTGAAAATACTCGAGTCGAGCCGGCAGCGTCTGGAAACGGCGATTTTGAATGCCGAAGCGGCAGCCTATCACCAGAGTGCGCGTCCGACACCTGAAAGTCAGATGATGGTTGCAGCATCGGCATCAAGCTATCGCTGGTTGTTATTTGGTGGTGGCGGGTTAGCCGCTGTGGCGCTCGCAGGAGGTGTCCTCTTTTATCGCCGCCGGATAAAGCTACGTTAGCACAAAAAATACACAAACAACTGAAAACACATTTGTGCTTTTTGTGCTACTTCTTGGGTGCCCCCACTCGATACTTTTGAGGCTTTGACGCCGTTCGCTCGATGATCTTTCTCGCTTCGAGATCGAGCTTCACTGTTTCGCCGTACCAACTGATGTTTCCGTCAAACTTGCCTTTCAATTTCTTATTAAGCTGCTCGAATAATTCCGTATGAGTTAGCTCCTTTTTCCCTAGCGCGGCGAGGATTGCGGCTTTCAGTGTGTCGTAAGATTTCTTGCTGATGTTTCTTCCGGTCTTGCCTTGCGGATGTTTGGTGAGTATTTTCTCTTCTGCCATATTCTTTCCCTTTCTAAAGTTTCAATAGGAGGATTGCACTATGCGTTACCTTACTGCCTTGGCGCTCGTCGCCGTCGCCGTTTTATCGATCCCGAGCACAAACTTCTCTCAGGGTGGCCAGATGGAGGCTTCGCGCGGCGTTGCCGGTGGCGGAATCTCCGTTGACGGTTGGACCGGAAAGATCGACGCCAAAGAAGCAGCCGCCGGAATGACACTCAACAGCGCGAAGCTAGCGAAGGAAGGCGATGCGTTGAAGGTCACCACCGGACCAGCAGTAACTTACTGGAATCCGAAGAACAAAGCGACTGGAGATTACACAGTCAGCGCGACGTTCAAGGAACCGAAGTACATGAGCCTAAACAATCATCCGCATCCTTACGGTCTGATGATCGCGGGCAATGATCTCGGCACGGACCAGGAGAGCTACCTGTACTGCGCGGCTTACGGCACCGGCAAGTTCATTGTGCGCGGCTTTGGACCAGCGGCTTTTCAGATGAATGGACGCGGCGAGGAGAATCCGGCGGTGAACAAGGCAGCCGCTGTTGGTGAACCAGTCACGCAGGAGATCGCACTGTCCGTGAAAGGCGACAAGGTGGAGTGCGCAATCAACAACAAGGTTGTCGCGAGCTACAACAAAGCCGATCTCGTGACCGCCGGCAAACTCAAATCAACCGACGGCGTGTACGGCATCCGCTTCGCACACAACACCGAGGCGATCGTTAGCGGGCTTAAGCTGACGAAGCATTAATCAAGCGAAACTGCGAAAGCTTAACGAATACCGACCAGTCCCTGGACTGACTGGATCAGTTTCTCTGAGTTGTAACCGACGCCGTCTTTGAAGACGATCTCGACGTTTTCAATATCCGCGATGGTCGTGGCTGGATTTCCTTTTACCACCATCAAGTCGGCCTGTTTGCCGGGAGTGACTGAGCCGATACGCGCGTCTTCGCCGAGAAACTTTGCGCCGTTGAGTGACGCGATCTGTATCGCTTCGGCGGGTGTGAAGCCGGCCTCAACGAGAAGCTCAACTTGCCGGAGGTCGCCGAAACCGGCGACGATGCCGCCGTTTCCCGTGGGATCGAGGCCGGCGATCAACAATCCGCCCGCCTTCACAAACGCTCGCTCAAACTCCATCGCCTTCCGCAACAGTGGAACAAAGTTCGATTCCGGCGAAACGCGAGCACGCGCTTGTAGATAACGAACGCGCGCATCGGTCGACATCACGCTCAACACGCGCTGATTCAACAACGCACTACTCGCGCCGATCCCTGTTTGGGCTAGCGGCGCACCGCCCGCTTCAAACACCGGTAACGTTGACGTGATCGCTACGTTCTTCGAAACGAGTGTGCGAATAGTTTCCTGCACTGCCGGCCCGTTGATATCCAACTGACGCAGGCTGTTTGAAACGCCCTGCGGACACTGGTCCGGTTGTTTGCTGGTAACGAATTCCGAATCTGCGAACAGTCCGTGCTCGAGATTATCGATTCCGATCTCGGCGGCTTCTTTGTAACCAACCGAGCAGAGATGTCCCGTTACTTTCAGTCGGCGCTTGTGTGCTTCCTCGACAACCGCACGTAACTCTGCGCGCGAAATGTTCATGTAAGCTTTGAACGAAGTTGCGCCGAGATCGGCCCAGTAGTTGACCATGCGCCGTGCGTCATCGGCGCCCGTGAGCGTGTGCATCACCGGTGTGAACGAGCCGCGACCTTCGAGATATGGCGCCGTGATGTGCATCTTCGGCCCGATCATGCGACCGGCATCGATCAACTTTTTGATCTCGAGATCCGCGAAAGGCTGGACGCTGCCCGTTGTGCGAATGGTCGTGACGCCGAGCGCGAGATACAGGCGTGGAAAACTGATGCCCATGTTTGAATACATCGGCGGCGAGCCACCCATCGGAAAGAACATGTGATTGTGCATGCCGACAAGCCCCGGCAGGACCGTGTAGCCATTGAGATCCAGCGTTTGCGCGTCTGCTGGGATTTTGGAGGCGGCGCTGGGCTCGACCGACTCAATCTTCCCGCCCCTAAGGATGATTGTTTGATCCTCCTTCGGCGCCGCACCCGTGCCGTCAATCACACGCACCCGGGTTAGAGCGACCACCGGCGCTTCGGTGCGAATGAACTGTTGGCGCTCTGAAACTTGTGCGAAGGAGTTGATTGCGCAGCAGACGAGCAGGAGAAGAATGGGGAGTTTACGGTTCATAGTGCTGCATAAGATACCAGAACCCGGTCCTTGTTCAGAGTTCAACCTTTAGGTTGTTCTTGCAAAACACACCAGATCGTGTTGCTAACAATATCAACGCAAAGGCGCTAAGGCGCAAAGTTAGTGTTTTATGTTTCTCTTTGCGCTTCTGCGCCTTTGCGTCGAAGAAATTGTCTGTGTTGATCGATGATGTGATCGGCGGCGCGATCTGAAATGGCGGCGATAGTCAAAGACGGATTAGGCCCGACTGGACCAGGCATCACCGAGCCGTCCAGAACGTAAAGCCCGGGATGGCCAAAGACTTCGCCATACGAATTAACCACTCCGTCAGCCGCCGTAAAACCCATCGGGCAACCACCCAGCGGATGAGCAGTCAGCACTTGCTGCAAGAACGTGTAGGAAGGGTTGTCGTGATATTCGGCGTTTAGCGATTTAGCAATCGCCTCGCCTGCACGCCTGACCCGGTCGAAATACTCCTGCGACTTCTTTCGCGTCCAATCGCATTCCAGAAAATCACCCTTGAGCCACAACCGGCCGTTCGCATAGTCTCGGCCCATCGCGATGATCGGAAACGAACTCATCGTACTGATCGCAGGCCCAAGCAAATTGGAAATTTCGGCGCTGAGGTTTGCGTCGCTGTGTAAGCCAGTGCGGTACCTGGCACGTAGTTTCAAAAACTTCAGACCGCGCAGAAGAGTGCCGGGAATGCCGGATAGTTCTGTCAGCCAACTGAACAGATACGGATTACCAGCGTCTTCGATGAAGAAGCCACGACCCTGTGGTCCGTCGCCATCGAGAGTGTCGCCGAAGCGAATAGCACTGGTGATCACTGGACCAAAGCTCGGATCCAAACGTCGCGGCGCCAGCTTCCCGTTCCTGCGCTCTTTACTTTTGACGATGAACGAGAGGAGGTCGCCGTTGACTGAAAAACGCGTTCCGAGTGCCTCGCGATTCAGATGCGAAAACGACGCGACGTTTCGCATGAGGAGATAGGGCGAACCAAATGTCCCGGCCGAGAGGATAAGACGTTTGCATCTGATCGTGAATCGCTTCGGAGGCGGGCACTTGCCGGTTGCAGGATCGATCGCTTCGGGATCGTGTCGCACAAACTCGACCGAATAACCCTTGTCTCCCAGAGGAGCTATGGCTTTAACTTCACACAGAGTTTCAACTTGCGCCGGGTGAGGCCGCTGGTGAATGGCTGCGGTGATGTAAGTGTAGTCGAGAGTGTTCTTGCTTCCGTAATTACAGCCGATGTCACACTCACCACAGAGACGACAGGTGGACCGCGGCAACTCTCGCTTCATCGTAACCGAGTGGTAGTTCCGGTGTTCTTCATGTATCTGAGCGCCGGTGACTGGAGGATTTGCTGGATCGTCATCATCAGGATTGCAGACATGCTTCGTTCTGAAGCTGACGGCCAAATTAAGAGGCAGCCACTTGTGTGTTGATTGGTCGCCGAGCCGCATGTTGCGTGCGGCTTCCTGCATCGCGATCATCTTTGGCGTCTGGTCATACGGTGGATGATTGCGTGGATACTTCTGCACGTTCATCATCTTTTCGACGCGCTCGTAGTGTGGTTCGAGTTCTTCGTAAGTAACGGGCCAAAGATCGTAACCCCCGTCGGGCCGATCTTCCTTGAACCAACTCGGATCTTTGCGAAGATGAATGTTGGCGTAGATCAGTGACCCGCCTCCCAGGCCACTCGAGACCAGCGCGCCCGATCGCTTGAACGACCATATGTCGAACAAGCCATAGAGGCCGGAACTCGGATCCCAGAAGTTTCTACCGAGGTCATAGGGCTTTCGCGGAAATGAACCCGGAGCATAAGCCTTGCCCCGTTCCAGCAGGCAAACGCGCAATCCTGCTTCGGCAAGTCGATAGGCCATGACGGATCCACCAAATCCGGAACCGATTATGACCGCATCAAAGGGATCATTGTTTGATAACATTAACTCTCCTTAACAGGATTAGAGGATTTTCAAGATTTACTAGATATGATTAAATCCTGCTAATCATGTCAATCTTGTAATTCCTGACAGCGAATAAACTTGCCGCCATGCCCAGAGTTCTAATCATCGCTACGCTTTTATGTCTCGCGGCCCTCGTTGCGCAGGCGCAGGAGAAGAAACCTCCGCAACAACCAAAGCCGCTTGAAGAAGATGACGTCGTTCGCATAACTACCGAGATCGTCCAAACGGACGTGATGGTGTTCGACAAGGATGGACGGTTCGTAGATGGCCTGAAACCTGAACAGTTTCAGTTGCTTATCGACGGGAAACCACAACCGATCGCGTTCTTTGAGTCTGTCGTTACCGGTGGGAAGAATGAAGCCGCACTGCTGAAGGCGTCGCGCGGGAATAAAGGTTCGCAGCCCGCGCCTGAAACCACGAGCACGCCTGACGTTTCAGAGCGCGGCCGCATAGTTTTATTCTTTATCAACGATCTGCATCTCGCACCGGGCAGTCTTATCCGCACGCATAAAACGATTACCAACTTCATCGAGAAGCAGCTTGGACCAAACGATCAGGTAGCCATCACGTCTGCGAGCGGGCAGATCGGTTTTCTTCAGCAACTGACGGATAATCCGGCCGTGTTGCGCGCAGCTCTCGACCGTTTGAAGTTCGTTCCCGGTAGTGGGGGCGATGGTGAGCGTCCGCATATGAGTGAATATGCGGCGTATTTGATCGCCGAACGGAACGATCGGGCGCTGTTTGATTATTTTGTCCTGCAGACTGTAAAGGAAATTAAGATGCCGGAGAGCATCGCCGCGGCGGTTGTCGAGCGTCGCTCAAAGGCGATCGTTCGCCAGTCGGATATCACGATAAAAACGGCCCTCACTTCGCTTGTCAATCTGATGGGCGTGACCGCGAAGTTGCCCGGTCGCAAGTTGGTCTTTTTTCTTTCTGACGGGTTTATTCCTAACTTCACCGGCTCAGACTTCACTACAGTAATGCGACGGATAACAGATGCTGCGAATCGCAGTAGCGTCGTCATTTACTCTCTGGACGCTCGTGGGCTATCAACTGATTCGTATTTGGACGCGTCGAACAGCGGTGGCTTTGATTCGTCAGGTGTCATGATGAGTCGCGCCACCGGTGAACGAACTTTCTCGCAGGAACCGTTGCACGCGCTCGCAGCCGACACGGGTGGTCGCGCGTTTCTAAACTCAAACTCTCTCGAAGACGGTATTGCGCGCGCACTTGAAGAAACATCGCGTTACTACCTGATTGCCTGGCGACCGGAAACCGACGCGCAACGTGCGTCGAATTTTTCCAAAATAAAACTCACGATTCCGGATCGGCCGGAGCTGAAAGTGCAAGTGCGACGTGGTTACCTTGGCGCGATCGAGAAACCTAAAACAGCAAATGCAGAGCCTGCGACGGTTCAAGTGGAAAGTACAGACATTCTTGGCGTTACCGAATCGTCAACTGAGGAACTGAGACCAACACTCGCACTCGGGTACAAGCTGACGTCGGCTAACAAGATGCAGCTCACGTCGTCGCTGCAAATAAGCGCGCACGCTCCGGATGGTGGCGGCGGACAGGTTGACACGGGTGTGCTGGGGGCAGTTTTCGATAGCAAGGGCAAGGCGGTCGGAAGTTTTAAGCAGCGAATCGAAGTGCCGCGTTCACGTGCCCAGGGGCCTCCGGTCTTTGCCACTGTTAACCATCAGGTAGACGTTGCTCCCGGGCTATATCAAGTACGCGCGATTGCTTACGAGAGGGGAACTCGTAAGATCATCGGCGCGATCGAGTGGATCGAGATACCAAAGCTCAAAGAAGGGACTTTCTCGATCAGCAGTTTGTATGTTGGCGAGATCGCGGAAGGTGGAGGTGCGTCGCAAGTTAGTGTAAACGCGAGTCGTCGCTTTGCGCGCAACTCGCGCATGCGCTTCACGTCGTATATTTACAACGCTGCCGGCTCGCCGCCGCAGATCGGCGTGCAGATCAAAATCCTTCGCGGCGGACAGGCGGTGATCACGCCTCCGGAAGCGAAAGTCTCAACTGAAAAACTCACTAACTTTGCGAACATCACCTACACCGGAGAGTTTCCATTGAGCAGCCTGCCACCGGGCAGTTATTTGTTGGATGTTACCGTCACGGACAAGACCGCGAACAAGTCCGCCTCACAGCAGTTGAGGTTCACGGTTTATTGAGGATCTGTTTTGACAGGATTAATCCTGTCCAACAAGTCTCAGCCTTTACCAGTTTCACTGTGAGGGCTATCGACGGGCTTGGATTCTGGAGAGCCTTTTTGCCTTAAGAAGATCGATAGCACCACCATCGCACCCACTGCCAGAAACTCGCTCTGCCAATTCTGAAGCGACTCAAACCAAAACCGCGAAGTTCCCATGTATCCGAGTGTCGAAACTACTTCACTACTTCCGTGTTCTCGCTGGCTCTGGTTGTATTCCTCTGCGCCGCCGACGGCGTGCAGTATAAAAGCAATCAGAAACAGTAAAAGAAATGCCAGCGAAAGTGAGCATTCGTAGAGCTTCAGCACGAGTCCGCCTTTGCGGACGGGCCATGGCGCATCTTTCTTGTTACCCGACTCGCGTGGGTCTCGATCTACCTGCTCAGGTTCGTCGGGTTTCTTCGATTCAGCGGAGCCCTTTTGATATAGGAAAGCCGTCAGCACTACGAATGCGAACATCTGCAAAAACTCGCTCTCCCAGTTTTCCATTGTCGCTTCGAGAAAGTGAGAACTTCTGAGGTAGTCAACAAAATTCACAGTTGGTTGACCGTGCTCTTGCTGTTCGTCGTTATGCGCATACAGCCCGACGGCAGCCTGGCCCACCAGAATAAGCAAGAACAATCCGCAGGAATACTATTGAAAGCCCATTTTCATGAAATATCTTTCGCATCGAAACTTGGTCACACTCCCACCCATTGTTCGTTATGTATACAACTTTCTGGTTCTTAAGGATCTGGGTGCAAAGACAATGCCGCGAGGATGGTTTATTCGATTACGAAAGGCCGAGCTTCGTGCGTAATTCTTCCCACTGTTTTTTCTGGTTCGCGAGGAACGCAACGAAGCGCGTGTCTTGCCGGAGGTTATTCAAGTGTGGGTCACTTTCGAACAACGGGTAACACGGAAAACCATCAACTGGCCGCCGCCTCGAGAAACTTCATTGCCTCTTTATTCTTATTCATGAGCGCGTAAGCACTCGCGATGTGATAGGCCGTGTGATGGAAGTGACCAAACCCTTTCCCTTTTTCTATGGCCAACTTGATCTTTTCCTCTGCCACGCCTTCCTGTCCCATTGACGCCGCCAGTAACGCCTGGAGACCAGTGGCCAGCCCACGATTGTCCTGCGGGTAATCTTTTAAGAATTGCTCGAGCGTCGCGGAGGCTTCCTCTCGCCGGCCCAGACTGAAGAGCGCCCAAACGGTCTGGTTAGATACCAGTGCCGGGTTGGCTTCTCTAGGGATTGCTCGCAGCGTTACCAGCGCCTCTTCATGCTTCCTCTGGAAATTCTGAGTCTCGGCGATTCGGAATTGAACCAGACTGTTGGTGGGATTAGCTGCGAGCGCGCTTTGTGATTCCCGCATCGCGTCGTCAAGTGCGCCAATGTGACAATACACCAGCGCGAGCTGATTTCGTGCTTCATCCAGGTTCGGATCCAAACTCAGCGCACGACGGTATTCTCCAATCGCCCTCTCATGAGGAAAACGATTTTCGGGCGTCCACAGCAGACGACCGCGCGCGAGGTAGGCCACTGCCAGCTCCGGATCTAAGTCGAGGGCTTTTTGCACCGCAACGAAAGCCTTCGGCGACCACTCTTTCTCCTCGGGGGAGAACAGGAACAACTTCCATACGTATGCCTGGGCCAGTTCCGCGAAGGCTGCGGCAAAGGTGGGATCTTCGTCCACGGCTTGTTCTAAGGCCTCGATCGCAAGTTCGTTGTCCGCGCGGTTTTGACGGTGGAGATAGAACTTTCCGCGAAGATAATGATCGTGAGCTTGAGGATTTACAGGTCGCGTGCGACCGAGTCGCGCTTGCTCCTGCGTTGTAACCTGAATGTGAATGTTGTTGACGAGATCCCGTGCGACCTCTTTTTGTAACCGCGAGCACGTCACGTAGATCCCTCTCGTAGGTGTTGGTCCAGAGATTTTGGTTCGTTGCCGAGTTGATCAGTTGGACGGCGAACTTCACCTGGTCGCCCGACCGTTGTACCGAACCTTTCAGAACTGCGTCGACATTCAGTTCACGGCCTATCTCCGGCACTGATTTGTTCGTGTCCTTGTAACGCATTACCAACGGACGCGAGGTCACGCGCAATGCATTGATCCGGGCGAGGTCGGTGATTAGCGACTCCGTGATCCCGTCGGCAAAGTAATCCTGTGAAGGATCGCCCGAGAGGTTTTCCAGCGGCAGAACCGCTAAAGACTTGATCTCTGTCGATGCCGGTGTTGAGCCTTTGCGGAAAAACAAAACGTAAGAAGCGACTGCAATGATCAGTACACCAGCGAGAATCAGCAGTGGGAAAGGGGACCACCGCGACGCCGCCGCAGCCGGCGTCGCTTTGAAGCGCTCTACTTCAGCGCCAATCTCCAACTCCTGCCTGACGCTTTTTAGATCGCTTAGTAAATGTTCTGCCGTTTGATAGCGATGCTCGCGATTTTTCGCCAACGCTTTCTTCACGATCTGTTCCAACCGCGCGGGCACCCCGGGTACATACTTCGACAACGGCGCCGGCTCCCGTTCAGCAATAGAAATGATGACGTCGGTTGGCGTTGGTCCAGCAAACGGTTTCTCTCCGGTGATCAGCTCATGAAGCACGACACCTAAACTCCAAACGTCAGTGCGCGCATCGACAGGAAGGCCGCGGGCTTGTTCCGGCGACATGTAGTAAACCGTCCCCATCACGACGCCCGGCGAGGTTTCGATCAGCATCTGTGTCTGGGCTTCTGTGTCGAGTGAGATTTCGCGCTCAGTAAGTTTTGCCAGTCCGAAATCGAGGATCTTCACGTAGCCATCGCGCCGGAGCATGATGTTCTCCAACTTGATGTCGCGATGCACGATCCCTGCCGCGTGCGCCGACGAAAGCGCGGACGCGACCTGGATCCCCACGTCCAGTGCGTCGCTCACATTCATTCGACCGTCTGCGATCCGATCGCGTAACGTCATGCCTTCAACGTGTTCCATCACTATGCAGTGACGGTTATCTCCGGTCTCGATGACTTCGTGAATCGTGCAGACATTCGGATGCGAGAGCGTGGCGACAGTTAAAGCTTCCTGCTGAAACCGGCGCAGGTGTCTGCGATCTTGTGTGAAGTGCGCAGGTAGAAACTTGATCGCGACTTTGCGGTGCAATCGGGTGTCGTCCGCAAGGAAGACTTCGCCCATACCACCCGCACCGAGCGGGCGTACAATCTTGTAGTGATCGATCACCTGGCCCGCCGTCACTGTTGCGCTTTGCTCGGCAGTCATCATTTTCGCTGCAACATCAATCGCCGGCGACTCGATGAAGTGTTCCGCCTGGGCTTCATACTTGAGCAGCGATTCAATCTCACGCCGCAGCGTGTCGTCGCCCTTGCATGCTTCGCCGAGAAAGGCGGCGCGTTCCCCAGCGTCTTGCTGCAACGCCGCGTGGTAGAGCTGCTCGATCTGTTGCCACCGTTCAGGTTTCATCTCGTCCCATTTCCCTAAGCAGCCACACTTTCGCCAACCGCCAATCTCGCATCACCGTTTCCTCGGAGACCTTCAGCACCTCGGCCACTTCCTTCACCGACAGTCCGCCAAAGAAACGCATCTCAACCACCTGGCTCTTGCGTTGGTCCACTTCAGCCAACGCACTGAGCGCTTCGTCCAACGCGACTAAGTCGGCGCTGCGGCTTCCGTCAAATCCTCAGCCTCGCCGAGTGACACTCGCAACGCGCCGCCCCCGCGTTTGAGGTACTGCTTGTCACGCGCAAAATCCACGAGGATCCGGCGCATCAATTGCGCCGACACAGCGAAAAAGTGCGCGCGATTCTGCCAACGCGCGTTCTTCCAATCAATTAGCCGGATATAAGCCTCGTTGACGAGTGCTGAGGTTTGCAAGGTGTGCCCTTCACGCTCACCGCGCATGTAGTGGTGCGCAAGCCGGTGCAGTTCCTCATGGACCAGCGGGGCCAGTTGTTCAAGTGCTGCCTGATCGCCCTCGCTCCATGCGAGCAAGAGCTGGGAGATCTCTTTCGGGGAGCGTGTGGCCATAGGAAACTGTGGGGGTGGAAGCAAATTATCACATGTGTCCCTAACTCGTTAAAGGTTTCAGGCCCAGTTCCCGCCTTACTGGGTGAGTCGCCTCGCTTGGAGGCGGCAAATTCCACAGCGAGGGAGCATCATGAAACCGAAAACTTCAAACCTGGCGAGACATATTGCTGTTAATCGTCATCCTTGCAGTACCAACCACCGTAAGCGCCGATGTCGTAACAGATTGGAACGCGATCACAGTCCAGGCGACGCTGACGGCTAACCGTCCGGGACCGTCGGGCGTGGTCGATATCGCGATCGTCCACGCAGCTATCTATGACGCTGCGCAGGCGATCGAGAAACGATACGACCCTTACTACGTCGATATACCTGGGGCGTCTGGCTCGCCTGTCGCAGCCGCTGCGAAAGCCGCCCACGATGTGCTTGTCAACCGTTTCCCGGCGCAGGCTCCATCTCTTACGCCGATGTACCAACAGTATCTCTTGAGCCATGGTTTGACAGAGGCAGATCCTGGTGTAGCCGTGGGCGCGAAAGCAGCGGCAGGGATCATCGCGCTGAGAGCTTGTGACGGCAGTTTTCCTACGCAACCGTCACCGCCTTTCGTCGGCGGTACCGCGCCTGGTGTTTGGCGTCCGACGCCCCCTGCGAATTTGCCGATGGCTGCGCCGTGGCTCGGGAACGTCACTCCGTTTGCCATGACCAGGCCTTCGCAATTCCGCTCGGAACCACCGCCGGCTTTGACGAGCCGCGAGTACACGAAGGACTACAATGAAGTCAAAGCAGTTGGAGCGCTAAACAGCAGCGTACGTAATGCATTGCAGACTGACATTGCCCAGTTCTATGCGGGGAACACTCCTGTGATGTGGAACCGAGCGCTTCGCGATATCGCCACCACACATGTTCACAACGTCGGTGACAGTGCTCGTCTTTTTGCTTTGGTGAGTATGGCGGTTGCGGATGCGTTAATCAGTTCGTGGAATGATAAGAACCATTACGTTTTCTGGCGTCCGATCACGGCGATTCGAGAAGGTGATAACGACGGTAATCCCGACACGATTGGCGATGCAGGCTGGCTGTCGTTGATTACTGCTCCGAATTATCCGGACTACACTTCAGGCGCGAACAATTTTGCCTCAGCCGTGACGACGATGCTCGATCACTTTTTCGAAACGGACCACATGACGTTCTCGATCACCACCACGAATGTTGGTCCAACCGTGGAGGACACGCGCACCTATAACCGCTTGTCCGACGCGGCGCAGGACGTGGTCGACGCGCGTGTGTATTCAGGGATTCATTTCCGGTTCGCTGATGAAGCGGCGCGGAAGCAAGGCAGGCAGGTGGCGCACTGGACGTTTAAGAATTTCCTGCGACCTGTGTCGAAACGGTAATTCTTAGCCACAAAAGGCACAAAAACACAAAGCAACGGCCGAGGACTCCTGCCCTCACTCTCCCAAGTGCCGCAAAAACGGCAAGAGTTTCTCGGTCGTTGCGATCTCTAAAAACGACGAATGATTTGGATCTTGCAAAAACTCATTCATGTATAATGCGCCGCACCATGCGGCGCCGCTTACTATTTTTACTCACCTTTGCCATTGCCCTCTCAGCTTGTAGCAGGCACGAGGAGGCGCAGCAGGAACTCGCGCGCCAGGGAATTAGTTTCAACGAACGGGACTTCATCGAGAACGCGCGAAGACGGCAACGCCGGGGCAGTCAAACTCTTTTTGGACGCGGGCATGGATAGCGAGGTTAAGACCCGCGACGACCAGACAGCTTTGATGGTTGCGGCGCTCGCAAACCAGGTTGACGTCGTGAAAGTGTTACTCGAGTACGGCGCTGAAACTGAATGCGAAAAACAAACACGGCGGCACCGCATTGATGTCGGCTGCCTGGAAAGGCAATGCGGAAATCGTCGATCTCATCCTCGCTAAACGCCCAGACCTCAGCATTAAAGACTACTCGAGGTATGGATGCATTGATGTTCGCCGCCTGGGAGAATCACCCGGGAATTGTCAAAGCGTTACTGAATAAGGGTGCTCAAGTCGACGCCCGAGACAGCGAAGGCTGGACCGTCCTCATGCGGGCTGCGTTCAAGGGCAACTCCGAGGCGGCACTGGCCTTGATCGAGAAAGGCGCCGACGTGAATGCGCGCGCCAACAACGGCGACGTAGCGCTGCTGGGCGCAGCTGAATCCGGGCACGCGGCCATGGTCAAGCTTTTGCTGGACCATGGCGCAGATCCAAACGCGCGGAACAGTCAGAATAAGACCGCTCTGCTCAAGGCGGAAGAGCGCGGCAATACAGAGATTGTCGAGCTGTTAAAAAATCGAGGCGCCGCTCAGTAGGTCCAATCCAGTTTCGCAGCAAATTCGTCATATAGAATTTCGTTGACTCTCATGTGACTTGGTGGTAAACCAACGCCGCACTAACCTTGCGTATTGCTCTCAAGAGTTCCGACCCTTGAGCTTATTCCAGGCGTTAAGCTTGGTGTACTCAGTCCAGAAGTTGCGAGAGAAAAAAGTCTCACCTCCCGAACGTCTCTCTCCTTGTCTTTAGCTTGGTTTGCAAATGTGGACCTGATTGAGTCTGCATTCCTACCAGCCATTGTCGAACCACGGGCAGTCACCAAAGGTACAACAAAAGTTTCGACGCTAACTTCGGTTTACCCGAACTGGGGTAAGTGTATGCGTTGGTCTGGCTTTAACCCGGCCTGGCCCACGTAAGGGTTACAAAATGCGCGGAAACCTCATGAGGAGGATCGTATGAAGATCAAGGCACTGAAGCTATTGACACTAATTTCCCTCTTAATAGCTTGTGCGCTTCCCGTGCTCTTTCTAAGTGGTAAGGCGTCGTCGGAATCGGACCCATCAGTAGCCGGCTTGGGTTTCGGGAACTTCGACACGCTTAATGCCAATTACAAAGAATGGGAAACGCTGTACGAAAAGGACGGCGGGGACAAAAACATGGTCCTGGCCATGGGCTGGTTCAAGGGACTGTCGACGGGCCACACCTACGCCAGCGGTTTAGCCAAATTCAATCTTGTTGACGGAACAGTTACTGTCGCCATCAACGGACTGTCCAAAGATGAAGGATGGGACGTCTGGATGGTAGACAGTGCTCCTGGCCGTAGCATCGGTCTCGAGAACGACGACAACATGGTGCGCTTAGGTAGCTTGAAGCACGAGGACAAGGTTGCAACTCTTGCAGTGGATCTCAGCAAAGACGCCTTTGCGACTTTCAACATGGACCTCGTCATCGTCACGAAAGCGGGCAAGAACCCCATTGATGATCGAACGCTGATTGGTACGACGTCGCTTTTCCATCGTTTGTATCGCAGCAAACAGCAGGGACAGTTTGGAGTGTTGGCGGATGCGGATCCCATTCAACAAGAGCCTGACAAGCGCGGGTTCTTTCAAACAGTGATTGATTCGATAAGCCCGACTGCGTCGGCGCAAATCGGACCGAACCCCAATCCATCGACTCCGCTGGAACACTCTATCAAGCGCGGCCGTGTGAGTTTCTTCAACGAAACCTTCAACGGCAATGGGCGCACTTGCGGGACCTGTCACCGCGAGGACGGCAACCTCACGATCGACGCAGAATTCATCTTCGATCTTCCGCCCAACGATCCGATATTCGTGGCGGAGTTTGTGCCGGCTCTCGCTAATAACTTCGAGAACCCGGTGCTGATGCGCAAGCTTGGATTGATTCTTGAAAACCCTGACGGTTTCGATAACCTGGCAGGCAAATTCGTGATGCGCGGCGTGCCCCATACCCTGGCGCTGATACAAAACACGCTGACTCCGGTTGGACCAGTGCCGGGTGCTACGCCATTGCCTAATGGCAGTGTACCGGCTCAGGACGGAACGACCATTCCGCCGAACGAGAGAACTGGATGGGCCGGTGACGGCGCACCAGGAACTGGAACTCTTCGCGAGTTCATCATCGGTGCGATCACTCAGCATTACCCGAAGACCTTGAACCGTCAGGCGCCAGGCGATTTCCGTCTACCGACAACGGGTGAGCTTGATGACCTCGAGGCATTCCAAAAGTCTCTGGCCGTCGACAAGACCTGAATCTGGCGGCTATGAAACCGAAGTTCAAGAATGAAGTCGTCCAGAAAGGCGTCGACATCTTTAACAATCCCGGAAACACTCTCGATCCAAATAATTCGAACTTAGGGGCAGGTAAGTGTTTCTTCTGCCACCTGAACGCTGGGGCAAGTGACTTCTTCTTCCCTGGCCAGAATGCTAACTTCAATACCAACGTGGAGGGGCTGCCTTCGCAGCCGGCCGATCTCGTCACGCCTGCGCAGCTTAACCCGCAGGACGGTGGCTTCGGTCAAACGGGCATTTCTCCAACGGGCGGCATTGGTAACGGGTCGTTCAATACACCCGTGCTTGTTGAAGCGGCAGACACAGGTCCGTTCTTCCATAACAACTCGATTGAGACGATTGAGGGAGCTGTTGATTTCTATAACAGCACAGCCTTCAATACGGCGCCCGGCTTCGGATCCGCGATTGGTGGGATCAAGCTTGAAGCTACGGAGGTCGTTGCAGTCGCAGCGTTACTGCGCGTCATCAACGTCCTGGAAAACGAGCGGTCAGCTCGGGATCTGATTAACCGGATCAAGATTGCTACCAACAACAGCCAAATAGATACATTGGCTGCTCTGGCGATCTCTGAAATCGACGATGCGATTGAAGTGCTCGTCGGAGGCGGGTTGCACAAGAAAGCGCAAAATCAATTCAACAAAGCCAAGAAAAACGTGCAAATGGCAGCCGACGCGGCAACCACCGCTGACAAGATTGCTGAGGCCAACACAGGCTCTCACTAATCTGACCGGCGCAAAGGACAACATAATAGCTCCGTAACCCTGCTTTGCTTCAGCAGAGCATTAACGAGGTGCAGGCGATGGTTCAGATCATCGCCTGCATCTTTCTTCAGCTAAAGGTCTCCGAATCTCGATCTAAGCGTCTCACCTTGCGTAAATAGTTTAGAGTTCGCTGCTCCAATTGCTCTGGGTACGTGAATCCCAAATGTTGCCCCACCTCAACAGCGACGCGCTTCATGAGTTCGATTGTCCGAAATAGCGCCTCCCAATTTTCCTCGAGGCCCGGACCGGTATACGTTGATTCCAACTCAGTCCACAAATCCTCTCGCAGATACTGCTTCATTCTGCGCCCGTACGGCCCTGGTTTGAGTGACCATTGATGAGCGATTTCCGCATGCCACTCCAGCATCGGGCGCAGGTGTTCCTGCTTTAGTGAGTGATCCAGGATGTGTTTCGCCGCTACCAGATCGTCACGCCATAGGAACTTCGCTACATAGGTCGTGTCCAGAAAGAATCCTTCTAATAGCTCCATGTATCGTGTTTCGGTGGGCGGACTGGGGATATACCCCGAATACGTTGGCGGTTTCAGGCCAGTTGTCAGATCGTCTTTGTCGACGAGGACCTGATATCCAGCGTCGAACTCAGCAGGCAGTTGCTCACTGTTAGTGACGCGTTGCAACAGTTCTACAGGCCAAAGGCTGAAGTCTATTTTTAAGCTGTTTTCGTACTGAACGACGTACGCTGAATACGTTAGTCCGTTCTCGTCGATAAGAGGATCGCGGTACACGGCAAGCACGGGACCAAAAACTTCTAACCAGGTGCGATCTTCGTAGAACGGCTCGATCGATCGCGTTACCAGGATGACGTCATAGTCGGAAAACAGATCCACGGATGCCTGGGGAATGGCCCGTGAGCTGGTGAGGACCATGGCACGAATCAACGTTTGGGAATCGCCCCAGCGTTTCAACTGCTCGATCACTGTATTCATGAGTTATAAAAAAGAGCTTTCGGCGCAAAGCCGCAAAGGAACCATGCCTTAAGACTTTGCGTCTTTGCGCTTTTGCGTCGAAAACTGTTCTTATCAACTAGCAAGCTGATCCAGGTACTGCCTCAGTTCCGTGTGCCCTCCGTGTTCAGCCCAGCCGGCTGGCGTGGAATTAACTTTGGTGTCTCTTACGTTGGCATTAGCACCGTGTTGAATTAAGAAGTCAACCATTGTGCGATGGCCGTTGAGGGCGGCGTAATGAAGACCCGTGCCTGAGTAATCAAAGCCAGGTGGGATCGCGTCGATCTGTGCGCCTTTTTCTAACAAAAAAGTCGCAGTCTCGAGCTGGTTGCGCATGCACGCGTAAACAAAAGCATTGTCGATAATATCCTGCGGATCATCAGACCATTGCGCCACCTTTGCTTGCAGTTCATCTTTTATCTTGCAGTTCAAGTTTGAATTTTTCGGTTCACCGAACGGCCAATCAATCTTTCCGGCTTCTGGTTTCAGGGTGCCATCGGCGTGAAATAGATTCTTCATTAAATCGATGCGACCGAGGGCTGCAGCCGAACGCAAGTTTTTCACTTGCGCGCCACGCTCAAGTAGTAGATCGATCACACGTCGATTGTTCCAGTACAACGCTTCCTCCAACGGCGACCAACTACCCAGTCCGTTGATGTCGGCCCCGCAGTCAAGCAGAAGTGCGGTTATCTCAACATTGTCAATGCAGGCCGCGGCGCCTAATGCCTGGTTAATGTCGGCCCCACCGTCGATCAGAAGTCTTGCCATTTCAACTTTGTTGGGAACGTCTAAAGCCTCGAGAGCCAGACACTGGAGTAGTGTGGGATGACTCCTCGAGGAGCGAGCCGTCGCCAGCGAAGGATCCTCGTTCAGCAAGGCACGGAGCCCGTCAAGGTCGCCCGCTTTAATCGCACGTATGGCTGGATGAAATTTCGCGTCCATAGAATTTCTCAACTTTCAGAGTACTGTTGTCCAAGGAAATCTCGGAGTAAGCCCTTAAGCTCATCCTCGTGTGAGAGCCAGATCACATGTTCTGCTCCCTTAATCATTTCAAACCGTGCGTTGCGCATCAGATTTGCTACTTGCTCAACGGGCCAACTCGGACGAATATCTTTGTCACCATAAACAAAGATGGCCGGCATTTTCAGCGCGGAGATTTCCCTTAATAATTCAGGCCTTTGGATGTAGTGCTTCCACGATTGGTTGAGCAGCCGATTAACCTCGCGGTTGGGCGGATACTTGAAATCGGGTAAACACTCACCCTCCTGCTCTTTCCTCCGCTCATACTCGCTGTGCCACTCACGATCGTTATGCATTCTGCCACCTGAAATGCAAATCAGGCCGGCGACTTTCGTCGCGTGTTCGAGGGCGTAGATCAAAGCCAGGTCCGCACCCCAGGAATGGCCACCAACGATCCAGCGGTCAATTCCGTAGTGATTCCGAACTGCCTCGATATCAAAGAGGCACGTTTCGATGTCGTAGGGCGGGGCCGAATCTGATCGGCCACATCCGCGCTGTTCGAAGCGGACAACTTGCGCAATGTCGTCGAACAAATTCGCAACCGGTTCGAGGTAATCACAGCAGCCGGCCCCACCATTACAGAGCAGTACAGGAATTCCGCCTGTTCCGGAGCGCGTGGTCCAGATGCTTACGCCCTTACTGTCTACAAAACTTTCCACAGACGTCACCGGATTTATCCTACTTGGAAGAGGTCGGTACAGGGAGCGGTAGCGACCTGGTCCGCTTCATGGCCCGAGGCGACGTGGATGACCAGGTCGCTACCGCTCGCTGTACTGACCTCTGCCACGACTTTTGGAGCAAAGCTGAGCGTTGCTAAGTCTATCCATTGGCCCTGATAGGAAACAAAACCGCTTTCGTCTGAGAAGCCGATTATGCTTTCTGCATCGGCGATGATCGAATGGTGAAGCAACGTATAGAGTAATAGAGCCTTATCCCTGTCGCTGCCGGTCTTGAAGTACAACGTTTCATCCGGCATCGCAATTCTATCTCTGCTTTCGAAAATCGACGCCCAGCCCACAACACGCGCGACAATCTCAAGGGCGTCCGACAACTCTGCAACTCCTTCAGCTAGTCTCTTAACATGATAATCGCGCAGAGCCGCGCGAACGTATACTTCCGGGTGCGACACCTCAAGCCAACGAAAAGCATAGAGCGCAAACTCATAGATGGATTCTGGATATTGCTGCGCCAATTCGACGATGGCAGCGCGATAACTCTGAGCCGAGTCATATTCGAGCGGATCCGGTATCTGATGCGCTGACTCAACAAACTGAATATGGTCCGGATCCGGATGCTTTAGCGGATTTGAGACGAACTTGGAAATATTGTCGTAGATATTCGTCACGTGCGGTCGCGGTATTTGCGAGACTCGATTCAGGCAGTGGCACATACCGACAACCGGGTTGTAGAAAAAAGTGGTCTCCGGATTTGACGCAACCACGCGGACGAACTCTGACAGTTCTGAGCGGTTATTGATTCTAGTGCTGCTGAACCATTTGGTGTTGTTTAGCAGATGTCCGTCTTCAACGTCGAGAAAGACAAACATGTGCGCACGGTTCCCGGTAATGATGATGCGATCAAGCGGAAATCGTCCCCAAACCGCCAGGGCAGCGGCCCAAAGCATACCCAAGCCGATGCACTTGCCTGATCTCTTTCCTTCTGAATTAACATTCGCAAAGGCATTCATTACCTCCAACGTTTCATTTTTCAGACGCGGAAAGAACCCTTCGCGGTAGTAAGGCTGATTGATGATCTGACCGAATTGAGAATCTGCATTTTCGACCAGTAACTGTCTGAAGGTCGCGTCATATTCCTCGCGTATCTTCCTGACGAACTCAGGACCGAATCGCCTTTCTTCTTCGTCGAAGCTCAGCAGTCCCCAGGGATCGCCACCCGGCTCATCTGGAATATTCGTGAAAGTGTATCGATGAAAGAATCGCTGAATCTGATTAAGACGACTCTTAGGGCTGAGCAAAGAACCCTCGTTGTTGTAAGCGCTTTTTTCAGAACGCCAGGCCCAAAGGGCGGGAGACATCAAGTTCGCCAACAGAAAGGCTGGTATGAGTTCATTAGGGTAAAAGTCTATTTCCAACACCGTAAGACTAACGGCATTGGATAGTCTTGAAAGTTTGTCTTCTCGCTGAACCATTCTTAAGAATATAAGACTGGTGAAGTCTACATTCTGAAGTTGGGTCCAGAGTCAAGATGGGATTCAAATCGCAGTTATCGGGCAAGTATCAATTTCGGGATAGCTTTTGATGCTGATAGCGTTCGATCTCGTGAGGCTCATACGTGTCAACGTGGGCGCACTCGAAGCAGCGCCAAGTGTACTTCCTCAAGAGTGTTGATTTACCTTGCGACATATCCCGATGGATCGGTTGTCGCATACCGCAGTTTTTACACTTCACGACGAGATACCACCCTAAGGGTTCACAGATTGTAAGGGGCATAGGGGAAACACTGGCCGGAATTCTGTTTTAGGTCAGAAACTAAAGGCCAGTATGACTGCGGCTTATATATCAGCGGCGTGTCTTTGTCCATGAAAAACAGGGCAAGAGCGGGTCCACCTTGATACCCTTCAATGCCGCTCCTGCCCCCTACGAGCAGCGGCAGACAAACTTATTGGCTTCCTTACCCGCTCTTGCGATGTTTGAGTCTCTTCCGCGTCTTGAACGCGACTCCTACCAACCCTGTGCCCAGGAGGAGTAATGTGGCGGGCTCGGGAAGGTTAACTTCAGCTGGTAGCTGAGGACAATCGTTGGCGATGCAGTGCCTACTTTCCAAATGGAATCTGTAGTTCGTGATTTCGCTGTTAACCGCGCTAAAGGTTAGCGACGCTTGATAGTTATCGACGTGACCAAAATGATCTAGAGCTTCCATGCTGGGGGTGCTGTGAACATTCCGGTCCCCGTTACCGCACCTCCTTCATTAAATCGGAAAGCAAAGCTGATAACCTCGCCGTGCGGTCCGGTAATATGAGTCACGGTAGCCCTTAAGCTTAAAAAATCTGACAGAACATTGTCTTGCTCGAGAATTGTTAAGTTAATTTGCCAAGAAGCTCCGATTGTTTTATAAACGTGGTGCTTCCATTGAATTTCGCGCCGACTGCGGTAAAGCTAAACGCACTTGTATTCTCTCCAAAGCCGTATCGTTACTGGATCGGCGTAGACAGAGGCAGGGAGAAGCAGGCTCCAAGAGCGGCGACGGTTAGTAAACGAAGATATAGAAGCTTAAACATGGGATCTCCTTTCAGTGATGCTGGGCGGAGCGGGCACTCTTTGGGGGTGAGAAAACTCTGTCAACGTGAGGTGTGGCTCTTACGAATGGAGGTTCTCGTGAGAACGAACACCGTGAATAAGGTGCCTTTTATTCCTATCAACGAAGTAAGTCAATAGGGGTTATCCCCACACTGGCCTGAGGGTTTTGGAGGTCCGGTCAGTCAACTATATTATTCCCCAATCAAGGGAATCCAGTTTAGAGTTCAAGGGTTCAAGCGGTTCAAGCTTTAGCTTGCTGTCTGCGCGCACGAGTTGGTGAGTCAACTCATTACTTCGTAGTTTGCAGTTCACGTTTGATCGCGTTTCTTGTTTCGTCAATAACCTCGACCACGGGCCCGCCAGAATAAGTAGGCTCAGGCGGTGTCTGTTCCCAAAGTTTTCCTGGTTGATAAACGGCGACGATATCCCAAACGATCGAGTCATCGTCCGTCTCGCCCATGGAGCGAGAAACAACACGTGGCTTGTCCCAGTATTGAGAAACTCTTGCGTCAGATATTCGGCTCAGCGTCGAAGTCGAAGGAGCAAACAAGTCCGATGGTAGTACCGGTTCCCAAATTACAAAAACCCGCACACTGCTTCCGTGTTGTTCCTCCAATAATTTTTGAAATGCGGAGGCCCCCCGCAAACACACTGGTCAAGTCGGAGAAAGCATTACGATAACGCGGACCGAGTTAGCTGACTCGTTAAAGGCATCTTTGAGTGACGAAAAATTAGAGTCATTCAGCCGGGTGAGAGGTTGTTGTCCAGTCGGAACGGTGGTTCCTGCGTACAGATATAATGCCAGAAGACCCACGAACATCACCGCAATTGCCAGAGTGATTATTAGAAACTTTTTCATCGTTCTAAAGCGGCAAGAATGGGATCAGGTAAGGGAACACCAGTAGGATCAGAACGAAAGCAGTCGCCACCCAGAAAGCGATCACTTGCACTTTTCGAACTTTCGGTATTGCGCAGGCCGCATTCGGCGCACAATCTCGTTGCGGACGATAGGTGAAATAGAAAGCGGTTGCTAACGAAATGAATGTCAGCACGATGAAGTAGGGGCGATAGGGCATTAATGCTGAGGCGAAGGCGAGACCTGACGCACCGAGAAACGAAATAGCAACCGGAAACACGCAGCAACTAACCGGCAGAACTGAAAAGAACGCCGAAAAGACCGACACACCACTAGCCACTGCGCTCCGTGAGATCTTCATATCTTGCTCAACCGACTTCTTTCTTTATTCTTGTTGCAGTCCTGTTTACCGCACCAAAGCAGCACGTTCCAGAAGGGTTGAGCACATCACACGCGCACAAGCCCTCACGAATGAGCTGAGAAATCCGTTGCGGCACAGTGGTGGTTCCAGTCTGCGCAATCTCCTCCCGAATATAATTCTCGTCAAAGCCGAAACAGTAACAAAGCGGAATTGGATTGGTAGTCGCTTTAAGTTCCACCGTGATCGGCAAATCATCAATTCGCGAGTTCTCGATATTGTCGACGCCACAGCAATCCATAGTTATTTGAGTAGCCTTTGCACTTCGGTCGCCAGGCCCTTGCTGTCAAACCTGTTCTTCGGATCGACGGAGTAAAGTTGATGCATCCAAACAGTTGGCTTAGGTGGTTGATCTTTCCATTCGACGCCAGGCGCGAATACGAGGTAAACGTCCCAGGCTTTTACGTATTGGCCGGTCTCGGCATTCTTTGTTGGCAGGATCGTTTTATATGCCTCAACCAATTCTCCTTTGCCGTCCCAGAAATGCGATGACGCGCTTGTCGGGTAGTCGCGTTGCTGCGTTCGGCACGGCTCGTTCTGCGTCGCTCATTAAAATCGGCACCCAAACAGAATAAGAACGCAGCTTGTCGTTTTTGATCTGGTCCATTACGTCTCGCTGAACTTCGGAAGCCCCCCGAAGACAACCGCCTCAAGTCGGAGACAAGAGCATCAGCAATCGAACTTTCTTCTTGTCGGCATTGAATCTCTTCTTAAGCTCGTTTAGATCAGCGCTATATCCTTCTTTTGCCAAAGGGCTTGAATCGTAGGAAGGCTGAGCACCAGATTCGACTAAGAAACCCAGCAGCACTCCTACAACCGTAATAACCACAAGCCCTCGACTAGTCATCTTCGCTCCTTCTACGCTTCGAAGCCTGCACCTTGTCGTTCAAAGGCAAAACAGGACAGCAGGTTGAATCGCGATGCTTCTTTAGTTCGCTCTCGCAAGCTGAAAGATGACTCGCTAACACTCGACGAAATTCTTTCATCGACTTCAGCCTTTCATCCATTTCAGCGATTTTGCGTTTAAGTAGATCGCGAACCTTGCGACATTCTTCTGTGCCACCCGTCGCCAGCAAGTCTCTAATCTCGTCAAGCGAGAATCCCAACTCCTGAGCCTGCTTAATGAACCGGACGCGCTCGACGTGTTCGGCAGCAAAGAGTCGAAAACCACCCGTCGAACGGCCCGCACGTGGCAGCAGCTTCACCTTCTCGTAGTAACGCAAGGTGTCGATGCTTACACCCGCCCGCTTCGCAACCTCGCCGATCTGTAAACCTTCGTTCATGGCAATGTTCCAAGGGTAGAAAAAGGATAAACCCTAGAGCCGGGACGAGAGTCAAGCCAAATCGGTTCTCCAGGAGATCGCTGAGAAGAACTTCCACAGCCAGTTGTTCGGTAGGGCTTTGCGCAAAGAGTCGATTTGGGCACGCGGTTATTCTCTGCGGCCCTCTGCGTATCTCTGCGTATCTCTGCGACCTCTGCGTTGAAAGGGCCATTAAACGCGGAGAACGCGGAGATACGCAGAGGGCCGCAGAGAACTGCGCGCAGGTCATTCCGTTCCTTAGATGTTGTGAGCGCGCGAATAGCCCTACAATTAGTTCATGGTCAAATCCATAATCTATTTTGTTGTTGCTGGTCTCTGTGAGATCGGCGGTGGCTATCTTATGTGGTTGTGGCTGCGTGAGGGCAAACCGATTTGGTTCGCTTTCATTGGTGGCGCGATACTGATTCTTTATGGAATCATACCTACGCTGCAACCAGCCAGCTTTGGGCGTGTGTACGCCGCATATGGCGGCGTGTTTATAGTTCTTTCTGTCCTGTGGGGCTGGCGAGTGGATAAGATCTCTCCCGATAGGTTTGATCTAATTGGCGGCGCGGTCGCACTTGCGGGAGTATTTATCATCATGTATTGGCCTAGAAACTCATGACAGAAAAAGAATCACCTTTTGCTTGTGATATGAACGCCATCCGGCCTGATCAGCGAGAGGCACACTTAGCGACAATCGAAAAACTGTTTCGCTCGGTTGAAAGCGTCCGCGAAGTAGCGAATGGTTACTCATTTCAACTTCCAAATCAGTCCGACGTATTACTACAGGTTGCGGAATTCATTTCGCTTGAGCGTCTATGCTGTCCATTCTTTGACTTTGGTTTAGAGGTAGAACGCGAAGGCGGCGCAGTCTGGCTAAGTCTCACCGGACGCGAAGGTGTGAAGCCCTTTATTATTGCTGAGATTGGCGACCATTTATCTACCTCAACTTTTTAACGGGGCACCACCCCTCTTGCCGTTTGCGCAGTGATGCCCCCGCCTCATACGTCGCCCTGTATGAGGCAATGCGGTTTCAGTCGTTCTCTCAAGGCACGATCTTTGTCGCGTGTTCACTCCAACGCTTTGACCTATCGCGCCGACAGCAGCCAAGCGCGTCGCTTGAGCGCATTGTTGATAGGTGTGTTGTTTTGAGTTGACGTGTTTACGTGAGGTTCGCGCGCGGTTGCGCTACTATGACTGGCCATGATCTTCATCCTTTCTACTGAAGGTTGATGGTCTAGGGCCGGCTTTGTGGTGCGTCGGGATAAACCGGCGTGGAGTCGTGAATGAAAGAGTCATACAGGATAAGGAGTAGCGAACCATCCTGGCCTCGAGTCATGCGGGGGCGGCCGCAAGACCGCAATCGAGCGTTCGACAGAGGTATATGTAGGCTGGGTATAGAGCTCCGAAATGGCCCAATCATCAGGGGAGAAGCCGACGGCGTCACAAAGGCTGGAAGGCAACAAGGCGGCGTGCGCTAGCGCGAGTGCGTCGCAGCCCTGCGGAGTCAGAGACCCCATGCATGCATAGAAACTCCACGCGCGAGAACCGAGAGACCCCGTTGTCGACCACTGATACGAACGGTAGTGGTCCGGTGGGAGAAAGCGATAAGCGATAAGACCCACATGCACGGTGACGGGGAGTCGTACAGCGGCATAGTACCTGCGAAGCAGCCGAACAAAAGCGGGGAACCGCCAGCGGAGGCAGTGGAGGGAAGGCCGCTGACCAAGGAGAACATGGATCAACTCAACCAGTACCGGACGCAGAAACGGGGAAGCTGGTCAAGCAAGTTGACCCATGTGCGCGAAGCAGCAAGGAAGGATAAGAAGTTACGGTTCACGGCTCTGCTGCATCACGTGACAGTGGATCTGCTTCGTGACAGTTTCTTCGCACTCAAGCGTGGAGCTGCTCCCGGAGTAGACGGCGTTACGTGGCAAAAATATGGAAGCGGGTTGGAAGAGCGAATAGCAAACCTTCATGGTCGCCTTCATCGTGGAGCTTATCGAGCGCTACCGTCACTAAGAACCTGGATACCCAAACCTGATGGCCGACAACGACCATTGGGGATCGCGGCGCTGGAAGACAAAGTCGTTCAGCACGCGGTGGGTAGAGTTCTCAATCAGATATGGGAAGAGGACTTTCTGGGTTTCTCATACGGGTTCCGGCCAAGGCGCAGTCAACACGATGCGCTGGACGCTTTATGGGTGGGAATCACACGCAAGAAAGTGAACTGGATTTTAGATCTCGACATCCGCTCATTTTTCGATAAAGTTCGACATGAATGGATGAATAAGTTCGTCGAGCATCGGGTAGGAGACAAACGAATCATCCGCCTCATCCAGAAATGGTTGAAAGCAGGCGTGATGGAACAAAGGCCGGTGGTTCGAGACGGTGGAAGGGACTCCGCAAGGATCGGTGATCTCACCAGTCCTCGCTAACCTCTATCTACATCACGTTCTCGATCTCTGGGTGCACCAGTGGCGCAGGCGGAAGGCGAAGGGCGATGTAATCGTCTGTCGCTATGCCGACGACGCCGTGCTAGGGTTCCAGCATCGGGAAGAAGCTGAGCAGTTTCTGGAGCAGTTACGGGAACGGCTGGCCAAATTCGGTCTGGAGCTGCACCCGGAGAAGACACGTCTGATTGAATTCGGACGCTATGCTACTGAACGACGGAAAAGACTTGGGCTAGGAAAGCCAGAGACCTTTGACTTTTTAGGTTTCACCCACATCTGTGGGACAACACGTAACGCGGGCCGCTTCACCATCCGGCGTCAGACTAAGCGCCAGCGCATGACAGCCAAGCTAAAGGAAATTAGAGCGCAACTGAAAGTGCGTCGGCATGAGTCGCACGTGAAGACGGTGAAATGGCTACAGTCCGTGGTGCGAGGGTATTTCCAATACCATGCGATTCCGGATAATCAGGCGCGGCTGGAAGCGTTTCGGCAGGAGGTGCTACGTATGTGGCTGGACCAGCTTCGACGGCGCAGTCAGCGTAGTCGCTGGAACTGGGAACGCTTCATGGAGCGTCTGGGTCATTTGCTTCCTGAGATTTGTGTTCTCCACCCCTATCCCACTGCGCGCTTCGACGCCAAATATCCAAGGTAGGAACCGTGTGCGTGAGCAGCGCTCGCACGGGTCTGTGCGGGGGGTGTCGAGCAATCGACATCTCTACCGCGACTTTGCGCACAAGTCGGCCCGCTTCTTTGTTTGGTGGATTGCGCGCACTATACCACACTCGCAATCACCCATTCTATTAAAAAGACACCAATGCGATTCGATCTCAATCAGCCGCGAACGGAAGGTTCCGAAAGATTGGAGACGTTTTCAAAGTCTAAAGCTGGGCATAGCGCAGATTCTTGCGCAACACGTAAACCTGGTACCCTTGAACAACTAAGAATTGTGAACGGTGGTCCGCAAGAATTAACTAAAGCACTTGCGGCGAGCAAATGTGTCGTTGACGGAGGGTGAGGCCGAATCTCTCTCTTCGCAAGGAAGAAGAAAATGAACAGATCGCGATGTTGATAAAACTTTGATTTCAAATTGATAAATTCCTCATTGACGAGCGACATATCTTCGGCGAAAGTCTTGTTTAAAATGGCGTCTATGTAGATTTCTTTGTTATAAAGTGAAAGCAAATGGTGAGTAAAGCGATCCTAGCAAAAACAGCCACCAACCTAGCCCTTGATTACACGCATCAAGTGATTGGACGTTCTTTGATCCTGCATGGCGATTGTCTGGAGTGGTTAAGTCGCATTCCTGAAAACAGCCTTCACGCGATTGTCACTGATCCGCCCTATGGTGTTAAGGAATACCACTTTGACCAGATCGAAAAGCGCAACAATGGCAATGGCGGAATCTGGCGCATTCCGCCATCGTTTGATGGCCACACCCGCGCCCCCTTACCGCGCTTCACGGCGCTAAACACCAAGGAACGCGATCAAATCAGCATCTTTTTCACTGAATGGGCTAAGGTGGCTTCACACGCATTACGCCCCGGCGCCCATGTCTTCATTGCTACTAATGCGTTCTTGTCGCAGTTAGTGTTTCAAGCATTGATCGGGGGTGGTTTGGAATTTCGCGGCGAACTCATTCGCCTTGTTCGTACACTTCGCGGCGGGGATCGTCCTAAGAATGCGGAAACCGAATTCCCTGACGTGTCCAGTATGCCACGAGCCTGTTATGAACCTTGGGGCTTGTTGCGCAAACCTTTGCCCCTGGGAATGAAGGTTAGCGATTGTTTGCGAGAATACCAGACCGGTGGTTTGCGGCGCACTCCTGATGACAAGCCATTCAGTGACGTGGTCATTAGTGAGCGTACGCCGCAACGGGAAAAAGCAATAGCAAACCATCCGACGTTGAAGCCGCAGTCATTCATGCGCAAAATTGTTCACGCTGCCTTGCCGCTAGGTGTGGGTATTGTGGCCGATCCTTTCATGGGTGCGGGATCAACGATCGCGGCTGCCGAAGCGGTCGGCGTTTCGTCCGTAGGCGTTGAAAGGTATTCTGACTATTACGAAGTAAGTTGCAAAGCGATCCCCAAACTTTCCGCTATTCGTCTTCCGAAAGAGGGTCTTCAAGAACAGCTTCCGTTTCCGCTATAGTCATGTCTGGCGCTTTATAAATCCAATTCGCCCTCATCTTATCGTAACCTGAAGTAGTGACGCTTGCCGTGATCGTTCGCCGACTTGTCGACGATCTCCCGGCATACAACCAGTCTGCCTTGGTTAGTTGTGCCCCCAGTACCATAACAAAATGAAAAGGTTTAGGCGAAACCTGTTTAGCAGCATCAACTGGTCTATTGCTATCGAAAACAAATACCATCAACCAAGTGTCTTCGGGGTTGTGTCCTTGATCTGTTGTTAGTCCGCAGGGCAGGACAGCGCTTGGATTGAAACCGTCAGCATGGATAGGGTGCGGCGTGCAGGCCGCCAATTCCAGATTAGGCATCTAGAGAGTGTACTGCCTCCTAACCGGTTGATCTAGATAAGGCCTGAAGTGACACCTATCCGAACTGTTTCCTGTCGCACAAGTCACCATTCGAATCGCCCTCCGAGTTGATACTTTTCGCTGTCTGACTGTGCAGTCTCCGCATTGTATTGAAACCTACTTCCTCTCAGTGATAATTGATTCTGTCTTTACTTGTAGGACAAACGACCCGAACCATTTGATAAGGAGTCTACAGTTTCCTCAGCACGATGTACCCGTGCAACGTGGCGCCGGAGAGTGTGAAGACCATCAGCAGAAAGAGAGGCAAACTACTTGAGAGAGTGGGAGATGTTGTCCGAGGAACAGCATCGCCACGGATCCGAGAGTTATCAGCACACCCGCTATTAACAGATCGAGTCCTGAGATCCGATTGATCTCATACCAAATCTTTGGGTCGGAGAGACTCTTCGCAGTGCGAAAGCCATAAGTTGAGTTTGGTGGCACACGTTCCCGGATGAGCGGAATGCTCAAGCCAACAAACAACAATCCCACGCCGGCAAATAACAAAGAATAGAGTGTCGCTGTAGTCATGAGATTCACTCTGTAAGTATCGTGCGTTGGTCCTATTTTGACAAGCCTCTCTGCATAAGCAGAGGGCGCAGAGGTTACGCAGAGAGGTGTCACGAGAAAGCTTGCTCGCCACTCGGTGTTAGTGAATAATGCGCGCGAAAAATTCCAGCCCTGAGGTAAAAGATGCGACTTCGCTCAATCGCCCTGATTCCGGTTTTGGCGTTTATGCTATTTCAAACCCCTGATTCACACTCGCCGGCTGCGAAGACAACCTGCGCACCCGGTATTAGTTTCTGGAACCTGCTGGACCAGGTTCGCATCGGCCACACAGACGGACGGCTCGGGGTTGGCCGGTTGTATGCTGTCTGCCTTCCAACTCCGGCGCGACAAAGCACGTCAAACTATCCCTACGATCCGGATGGCGGCGGCAAGCTCTCGACGATCGTCAAGTCCGCGGACGGCAATGCACTGAACACTTACGTCTGGTACGCCGAGAACATTAGTGGACTCTGGGAAATGAGCCGTTACAAAGTCGTGGGCGGGTATGAAGCAGTGAAACCTCTAGCTGCCGGAAATTACGTGTTGGAGTTTGCTCTTGAAGACAAACCATTCTACCGGTTTCCAATTTCGGTGGTCCAAATCAAGAATGAAGATCCATATCAGCCTGCCGGTAATCGCTACTTCGTCGAAGGGCCATGGAACGAGTACGGCAACATCTTCTACCAGCGAAACGATCCACAGTCGTCTTTACGATTCACCACATGGATCCAGGACAAGGTGGGCCAACAGAACAAAACGTCAGTGCCTTACGATCTAAAGCTCGTCAGCTTACGTGATGGACGCGTGCTCGCTTCAGACACGGGCACTCTGCGTCTTGAACCTCGGTGGTTGAAAGCTGATTTGTACTTTCGGCCCACTGGAGAAGACCAGAATGCTTATCTCAAGGCCGGCGATTTGTTGCGCGAAGACGGCCGCTACAGTGTTCGACTCACGCTAAACAACAAACAGTATGGTGAGTACCCCTTTGTGGTCAAAGACGGACGCATCGAGTTACAGGGCAAGCAGATCCGCGAGAGCACTGATCCGATGTCCTACATTGTCGACTATCTTTCCGGCGGCCGTTATACGTCCTGGTGGATTAAACGCCAATAATATGGATGACGCAGAGATGATTCTTGCCATGAGAATTAAGCTATGTGGTAGAATCCCGCCCACCTCCTCCCCAGCTCCAGAAAACGCTTAGTCCGTTAACTCAGTCGGTCCGGTTCAGGAACGACCCTTAGATATTTACTTCAGCTTTAGGAGGGAAAAAGCATGAGTTACTTAAAGCGATTTCTTTTCGCATTTGCATCTGCTGTGTTGCTCTCTGCAGTTCCAGTTATGGCGCAGGTAACGACCGCTGATATTACCGGCCGCGTGCTTGACCAGAACGGCGCTGCTGTCGCCGGCGCGACAGTCACTGCCCGCAATGCCGGCACCGGACAAGAACGTAGCGCGCAATCGGACCAGCAGGGAAACTACACGATCGCCGAACTGCTGCCGGGCACTTACGAAATCACAGTCGAAGCAGCGAACTTCAGTAAGGCTGTTGTGAAAGGTCGCGAGGTTAACGTAGGCGCAACCGTCACGCTTAACTTCGATCTGAAACCGGGACAAATTACTGAAGTGGTCAACATCACCTCTGACCAGCTCCAGATCGAGACGACGCGTTCCGATCTTGGCGGCGTGGTCACACCGGTTCAGGTCCAGAATCTACCGCTTCTCAATCGAACCTTCGCTGCACTCTCCGTGATCATGCCCGAGGCGCGACCAGTCGGTAATTTCGATCCGACGAAGACGCGCGTCGGCAACGTTGCATTCAATGGCGGCGATGGTCGCCAGGTCGATGTGAATGTGGACGGCGGCGACAACAAAGACAACGTAGTCGGCAGTCTGCTTCAGAATTTTTCGTACGAGTCGATTCAGGAGTTTCAAGTGCTGCAACATCGTTGGACCGCCGAGCAGGGAAGAGCAGTCGGCGGCGTTGTCAACGTCATCACCAAGTCAGGCTCAAACGACTTTCATGGATCGTTCTTCGCTAACTTCCGTGATGAGAAGTTGAGAACGTTTGATTTCTTTGAGAAACAAAGACAAGCAGCTAATCCAGCGTTCGAGAAACCGAGTTTTAGCCGTCAGGAGATTGGTGGATTGATCGGTGGACCAATCGCGCGAGATGATCTCTTCTTCTTCTTTGCTCTCGAACGTTTTCGTGAGAGGCAAAACGTTTCCGTGAGCCAGGCTGCGGCCGTGCAGATTCCGCTGATTCCAGGTTCGGAATTCGTCTCTGAGATTCCGACTCCTTACAACGATACGTTGCTCACCGGCAGGGTCGATCACAATCTGACTGATCGACAGAGCATGTTCTATCGGTTTGCTTACCAGAAGAACAACTCTCCGAACGATCAGGTAGCCAATCCGGCAACCACGGATTTGACCGGCGGCAACACAGATGACAACGAGCTCTACAGCCTCGTTGCTAATCACACCTGGACCTTGAGTGCAACGAAACTCAATCAATTCTCGTTTCACTTCCAGGATTTCAGTAACGCGATACTCGCCGTTACGACCAATCCGCAGTTGCAATTCCCCGGTGGTATAACAATCGGCGCCAACACCAACGTGCCGCAAGCAACGACCGAGCGAAAGTTTCAATTTCGTGATGACTTCTCCTGGCAGGCTGGAAAGCACGGGATCAAATTCGGCACGAACTACATCAACACCGAATTAGGCGGGTTCTTCTTCTTCGGTTCGAAGGGTTACACAATCGCCTGGTTCGATTCGCCGACAACGATCGCCAATAACACTAACGGTCGATATCCACAGGGATTCGCCACACCTGGCGCAGTTCAGAACATCAGTTTCTCGGACGGTGAAGGGACTCACGATCAAAAAATTCACCAGCTGGCGTTCTATGTTCAGGACGATTACAAGGTTACTCGGAATCTAACTCTCAATCTCGGTTTTCGCTGGGATTCAAATATCGGCAACCTGCCCGACCAGACGAATAACCGAACGATCCAAGTGCTACAGTTGCTGAACCACCCGCTCGCAAACGCAATCACCGACGATCCGGAGCGGCTCAGCCGAACCACGCCAAGCTGGACAGAGTTTCAGCCGCGCTTCGGGTTCGCGTGGGATCCGACAGGACGGGGAAGGACAGTGATTCGTGGCGGCTACGGTATCTTCTACGATCAACTGTTCCAGAACCTGACCTTGTTCTCGTTGACCCAAACCAATCCGGTGCTCTATCAGACGATTCTTAGTTTGACGAACACCGAAGTCGGCTTGGGCCAGTTGCCGACCTTCCGCTTCGGAGTCGATCCGCTGCCGACACCGCCGCCAGGTTTTTCGATCGCGAATCTGGCTGTCGGTGGATTCGGTCGCATTAACGATCCGGATGCATCAGAGCCTTACGTGCAGAAGTTTTCGCTCGGAGTTGAAAAGCAACTCACAGATCAACTGACGTTGTCGAGTGACTTTGTACACACGCTCGGACTGCATGAACCGCGGGTTCAGGTAATCAACCCGCGCATCGAAAATATCTGCAACCCGTTGTACCCGGGCTCGACGCCTGCATCTCCGCTGTGCGTTCGCGGGCTTAACAGCCGCGTGTTTGACAGAGCATTTGTGGACGCGGGACTCCCCGCAAATCGAATCGAGCAGATCAATATGATTGGAACCACCAACCGTTCGCTGTTCGATAGTTGGACCACTACACTCAAGTGGCGTACGAGGAAACACCTGTTCTCGGGTAGTTACGTACTGGCCAGTTCGAGATCGTGGGGTGGTCAGCCTGTCGCTTCGTACAGTGGCAACGGTATCGCAACGACTCCGGAGAACCAGTTCAAGCCGGAAGAGTTTGGTTCAACGCGTTTGGATGAACGGCACCGAGTGGTTATGAGCGGTGTGTTCGAATTGCCGTATGGGTTCCAACTGGCGCCGATCATGCAGCTCGCTAGTTCCAGACCGTTTTCGGCGAACACAGGACTCGACATTGATGGCGACGGTCTTGCCACCAATGATCGGCTCTGTGCCGGCGTCGATCCGGGGGCTGTGTTTGCGGTTCGCGGAGATTCAACGGCCATCAGGGCACTGAATCCGCGAGGATGCACTCAGTCGGACGTGAACGAACTCCGCACGGGATTCTTTGTCGATCCGCAAGGAGTGATCAGGAGACGCGGCGGGCGCTTCTTCAACGTTGATTTGCGAGCCGCGAAGCAGTTCAAGTTTAGAGAGAGCCTCGGGTTGCAAGCCTATATCGATCTCTACAACGTGTTCAACGTCGAGAACCTCTCGCTTGCATCTCGTTTGGCTCAAAGTACAGCGACCGCGCCGGGAGCGTTCTTGCAACCGGTGTCGCTGTATGGACCAGGCTTTGGTCCACCAGTCGGTCGCCCGCTGACCGCGCAGTTGGGTCTGCGGTTCACGTTCTGATTGGCGTCAAAAAAGTCGTTTTGCCACAAAGAGGCACAAAAAGCTTCAGATAGTTTTGAGCTTTTTGTGCCTTTTGTGGCTAAATCAGTTTTGTGCAAAGCCATACTATCCGCGATTTTGTCGACCGTCGCTCAATCGTTCGCACAATCTGGGGAAATCCGGATCTCGTCCTTCTCATCTTCGCAGGTTCGGCGGCTGAGTTCGCACTCAACCGCGCCGTCGATTGGCTTTTCTTTACCGGCGAGATTCCACGCGATCCTATTGGCCGCCTCTTCTCCACCGTTCGTTACGCGCAGGAGATCGTGTTCGTCGACGAGCAGACGGCACAGCGAACGCGACACGCATCAGTCGAGCACCAGCGACGACAAACATTCCTGACTGGGCCTATCGCGACGTTCTCTACATGCTGATCGACTATTCAGAGCGTGCTTACGCGCTGCTGTACAGACCGTTGTCACAACGTCAAAAGAACGATTTGTTTGAAGTCTTCCTGCGTATCGGCGAAGTTGTATATACCAGAGTTGCCGAAGACTATGCTGAGTGGCATAAGTGATCGTCGTCTGCATTTGGTTCGCGATCTGAGTTACAGCAAACACACATCCATGCTCTACCAGGCATACCGACATCTGGAGCGTGGCGCTATTTTTTGCTTCTGAAGTTCAAGCTCTACTCGTCCCGCACGAGGTGCGCCGGCTGCTCCGCCTAAACTCAAACCCGTTCATCTCTGGTCTGGCGCAAACGTACGGCTTCATCGGCAGCGCGCCCCTCCAATCCCTGGTCCATACCCTATTAATCCCTCCACGCTACTGGACCGACGTCCGCAGCTTCAACAGAACTGCCTCCTTCCGCCAAACCGCAGTTTCCTAGTGCGATTCATCAAGCGTGCGTTTTTGTCACAACTGCTCGCCAGCGCGCACCTCTCGAATCCTGAAAGCTACATTTTGCGACGCTTTCAACGAGGCACGCCTCTTGTTGTAGAAGTTGTCCCTCTCCGTACCTGGGAGTTCTTCTAAAAGGGGGTGAACATGAAAACGTGCGGTTTGTTTACCATTTGCCTTCTGCTGTTTGTTCCTGCTCAACACGCCATCGCTCAACAAGCAATTCCGACGTTGACCAATGAAGATGTGGTGAAGATGGTGCAAGCGGGGCTGTCTGCGGATCAAATTCTCACGAGGATCAAAAAATCGGAGACAGAGTTTGATACGTCTCCCTCCGCTCTCGCTGGGTTACCCAAACGAGGCGTTCCGAACGAGATTCTCCTCGCAATGATCGAGAGTGATCCACTCGGATCAAACACGCATCTTTCGCGCAAGGGAAGGCGACTCACCGCAGCGGCGTTTCGAGAGCTTCAAGCATCGGTCGTGACGGTGTGGAGTGAGTTTGGTAACGGCACGGGTTTCATTATCGACGACGCAGGTCTCGTACTTACCAGCCAGCATGTAGTTGGGCCTTCTGAATACATTGCGGTGCAGTTTGACAGGAAGCGCAAGATACCGGCGAAGCTACTTGCGTCGGACCCGGACGCCGACGTGGCAGTGCTCTGGGTCAACCTCGACGCGCTTCCAGATGCGAGTGTGGCGCCGCTGGCCGAGCTTAATGAGCCTTCAGTTGTCGAAGGCGAAAGAGTCGTGATGATAGGCAGTCCTTTGCCTGAGAGGAAAACCTTTACAGCCGGAATCGCAGTCAAGGTCAACAAGCGTTCGATTACTTCGGACATTAACTTCACTCGAAGTGACTCTGGTGGTCCACTCTTCAATTCTCTCGGCGAAGCCGTTGGGATTACTACTTACCTGCATTCGGATGTTTCGGGGGCCGAAGTTTACGGAATACTGCGCATCGAGCAGGCCTTTCCTTTAATCGAAGACGCGAGAAAGATGATGAAACGGACGACGGTTCCGGTGGCGAGGTTTTTACCAGTCGATCCGACTGATCCGTTTCCGCTCGATGCAATCAAGACAGTTGCGACCGCAAAGGACTTTGACATGCGTCGTTACTCTTTCGACGTCGGCGAGTTCAGCGTGATGGTAATGACGCCCACTGTGCGTCATCGTCTCGCGACCACAGGGCAAGACAGCAAAGCATTTGCCGAGTTAAGAAATTGGGGTGGATACATACGTGCAGACAAACCCGTTATCTTCATCCACGCCACTCCGCGTTCTGGTGAATCCAAGTCCGGGTTCGACAAAATGCGCTTGTTCTGCGGCGACCGAGGAGTCGAGCCCATCCTTCCTGCCAAAGTCGCGCAAGGCGCGACGTTCGAGGGAATCTACGCCTACCCGGCCAACGCAATATCCGCCGACTGCGGCATAGTGACACTCGAGATCGTTTCAACAGGAAACCCACACAAAATTCGAACTAAAGAGCTCGAGCGTAAAATGATCGCGCGCGTCGATGCAGACTTCTCACCGTACTACCAAAAACACGGTCACCCACCCCTCGCTCGAATCGAGCCTGCCACGCAAACAGACAAGCCAACGAGCAAACCCAAGCGGTTCAAGTGGTGGGACATGTCAAAGTACCCGAAGTAAAATAGACTCGATGTCTACGACAATTCGCATTGTCGGAGTCTTACTTCTCCTCTTCCCGACTGCGGCACTCGCCGATACGGGTTTTATCGATCGGAAAGTAACAATCAGGAACACCGCTTACCGTTATCAGGTGTACGTACCGGCGGACTTTAACCCCAGCCAAAAGTGGCCGGTGATCGTGTTTCTCCACGATAATGCGGCGCGTGGCGTCGATGGGCTTCGGCAGACCGAAACGGGCTTAGCGAGTGTTATCCGGCGCGACCGAGCCAGAGTTCCTGCAATCGTCGTGTTCCCGCAGGCGAATCCCAGCTCACGCTGGTCCAGCCCCACGATGCAGGAGCAAGTGCTCGCGTGTTTGGATGCCGCGGCGAGAGAGTTCAATGGGGATGCAGATCGCGTCTATCTGATCGGATATTCCATGGGAGGTCAAGGTGTGCTTCGTCTTGCGTCCAGATGGCCTGACAGATTCGCGGCGCTTGTCGATATTAGCGGTACTGTTATTGCGAAGAGTCCGTCAGCGACAAACCAGCAAGTGGCACTTGATGTTCAAACCCATCCGTTCCTGACGGCACCCGATGTATACAGATCTCTAGCTCTGCTCATCGCAGCTACTCCGATTTGGGTATTCCATGGAGATGCTGATCAGTCAGTTCCGGTCGAGCAATCCCGACAACTCGTCAGCGCATTGAAATCAGCGGGTGCCACAGTTCGCTATACCGAGTATACCGGCGCAGGTCATTCGATTGAGGAACGGGCGCTTTCAGAAACCGAACTGTTACCGTGGCTGCTATCGCAGACGCGAAAAGATTCCCGAACAGAGACTAAAAGGGAAACCAAACCTCACTGCCCTAGTTCTTAAATCTAAGTCGTAAGCTGACCGCCGTGTAGCAGACAAATACCACAACAGCGGATTCAAGTTCAGTTGCTTCCGCACGGCTTCACCACGTATCCCCTTCGGTTGGGCTCAAAGCATCCTGCGGAGTCGCTCTCTGCTATGCCGACGTACAACCGTTTTGGTCCAGTACGCATAGTCGCGATGAACAACCCAACTGAAGGTTCCTCTCGCCCGTTGTATGCAAGTTGAAATCTACCTTGGTTGTTGCCGTTAAAGATCAGCACATGAGGTTCAAGTGCGCCTTTACCTTTATCGAAGGCGAGAATGGTCGCAAAGTCTTTTCGACCATCCGCGTTGAAGTCCCCGGTTGCGTAATATGGCGTGAAGTTCTTACCAAACCCCCACTCGTCTCGCATTGCCTTCAGTGTCGCCGGATCGAATTCTGTCATCTGAACATAACTCGGGTTCTCACTGAGGAACTTCTTTACAGTTTCACGGTGCGCGATGGGAGGCGTCACGCCCTGAGTCAGAGTAAGAGTTAGCAGCACGATACCCAACATCGAAAGTTTACAGTCTTCTGCTCGTTACCTTTCAGTCGAAATATCAAACATGTGCGCCCGAAGCGGGCACTTCATAAGGTTTTGAGCCGAGCAGGACTCGAACCTGCGACCCACTGGTTAAAAGCCAGTTGCTCTACCAACTGAGCTATCGGCCCATACATGCAGAGAGCACGCGAGGCGTGCTCTTTGAGGAACGAGTGGCATTCTACAGAACGCGCGCGGGATTGTCCAAAACCAGCCACAGAGAAGCACAAAAAGCGCAAATGAGTTAGAAGGAAGATGCGGTTTGTGCCTTTTGTGGCTACCATTCTGAGCATGACTGAAGCTGAATTGTTTTGGCGGGTGCTGATCGAAGGAGCGATCGGTGGGGTGATCCTGTCGCTCGTCGCGTTTCTGCTGTCGAGGTTCTGGAAAGAGATCGCTGGGCGGACATTGTTGGCGACCGTGTTGTTCGCGGCGGCTGGGGCTTACCTGGGGTTTGCCTTCGCTTACGAAGGAACGTTTTTGCGGGGTTGGGTGTTGGTTGAGCTGCTGCAATGCATTGCGTTTGGCGCTCTCGGTTTATACGGCTGGCGTGGTAATGCGAAGTGGCTGGCACTCGGGTGGGCACTGCATCCGTTCTGGGATTTTCCGTTGCACTACCTTGGACCAGGACGCAGCTTTGCGCCGTGGACTTATCCAGTTACGTGTGTGAGTTTTGATTGGGTGGTGGCGGCTTTTATCCTTGTTTACTATCGCGGATCCAACCGCCTAACGCCGAGTCCTCTACTATGATCGTCTGCGTGCGCTCTGGGCCGGTGGAGACGAGACCGATCTCGACTCCGATCTGTTCAGAGAGAAAATCGACATAACGACGCGCGTTCGCAGGAAGCGAACTCATCTCCGTCGTGCCGAGCGTCGAGCTTCGCCAGCCGGGCAACGTCGCGTAGACAGGTTCAACTCTTCGCATTTCCTGCGAGACTGCGGGTAATGATTCACACAGCCGGCCGTTCAGCTTGTAACCTGTACACACTTTGATTTCATCGAGCGTATCGAGCACGTCGAGCTTCGTTAAGGCGACCGACGTGAAGCCATTGATCTCCGCTGCATAACGAGTCGCAAACGAATCGAACCAGCCACAACGGCGTGGACGTCCGGTCGAAGCACCATACTCACGACCACGCTCCCGAATCATCTGGCCCAGTTCCGCTTCGCCTTCGAGCATTTCAGTCGGAAACGGACCTTCACCAACGCGCGTCGTGTAAGTGCGCACGATTCCCAGCACGCCGTTCAATCGATTCGGAGCGAGACCGGTGCCGATAATCGCGCCGCCTGCGACGGTAGTTGAAGAAGTAACGAACGGGTAAGTGCCGTGGTCCACGTCGAGCAACGTCGCCTGCGCGCCTTCGAGCAGAATCGATCGTCCTTCGGTCGCAGCGACATTCAGAAAATGTGTAGTGTCGGCGATGAATGGCCCAAGACGCTGAGTCAGCACAGACATCTCGTCGAAGATGGCATCGGCGCTCAGAGGCTCGCCGCCGTAAGCGACGATGATGCGATTTGCGTCTTCGAGGTTTCGCTCGATACGAGAACGGAGCACGTCAGGCACGAGCGCGTCGGCAGTGCGAATTCCGCGGCGTCCGGCTTTGTCTTCGTACGCTGGTCCAATGCCACGCAACGTCGTGCCGACTTTTTCGTTACCGAGCCGTTCTTCACTCGTGTGGTCCAACGCGCGGTGGTACGGGAAAGATCAGATGCGCGCGCGAACTGATTTTCACGCGCTCCGGTGAGACTTCGATGCCTTGTTGCGTGAGTCGATCCGCTTCGACAAAGAATGCCTTCGGATCGATGACCATGCCGTTGCCGAGCACGCACGTCTTGCCGCGATGCACGATGCCCGACGGCAGCAGGTGCAGCACGAATGATTGATCGCCGACCTGGACCGAGTGGCCGGCGTTGTGCCCGCCCTGATAGCGCGCAACGATGTCGAACCGCTCCGCGAGCAGATCGACGATCTTGCCTTTACCTTCGTCGCCCCACTGGGCGCCGATGACTGCGATAACCTTTAGACATTGCCGATTGCCAATTGCCAATTGCCAATTTAAAGAAAAATATCTTGATGTCATTATCCGTGTCACCTTTGGAGTCTCGAATTGGCAATTGGCAATTGGCAATCGGCAATGACCGAATTGGCAATCGGCAATTGGCAATGATCAAATTTCCCGGTACAACTCGATGTACTTCTTCGCAGCAGCCGCCCAGGAATTATCCACTAACATTCCGTTGTGCTGAATCTTTTGCCACTGTTCGGGCTGTCGATAAAAGTAAAGGGCTTCGCGTATTTTTTCAAGCAACGCGCCTCCGTCGTACGGCCCAAACTTGAACCCTGTTCCCGTGCCGTTCGAAGGATTGAAGGGTTGGACCGTGTCGTCCAAACCACCCGTGGCACGCACAATCGGAACGGTGCCATAGCGCATACTGTACATCTGATTCAACCCGCAAGGTTCATAAAGCGACGGCATGAGAAACATATCTGCGCCCGCCTCGATCTGGTGCGCGAGTGGCTCGCCGGCGTAACCCTTGTAAATCCCGACTCGATGTGGCGCAGCATCGTGCCAGCGCTGGAGAAAGTCTTCATACTCTTTCGCGCCCGCACCGAGTGCGATGAAAAACGATCCTGTTTCAAGGATCGATCCGGAGATCTGGCGAATCAGATCGTAACCCTTCTGTCCGACGAGCCGCGAAATGATCGCGAGGATCGGTCGGTCGGCTTCTTCCGGCAGTCCGAAACGCCGCAGCAGATCGATCTTGCACTCACGTTTGCCAGACAAATCTTCCGCTGAAAAATTTGCCGCGATGTGCGGATCGGTTTCAGGGTTCCAGATTTCGTAATCGACGCCGTTGGTGATTCCGGCCAGTCGATTGCTTCGCGCGCGGAGCAACCAGTCGAGCCCGTGGCCCTGATCAGGAGTCTGGATCTCACGCGCATAACGCGGGCTCACGGTCGAGAGCGCGTCGGCGGCGATAATTCCCGCCTTCAATGCAGAGGCGTGACGGTCCAACGTGAAATCGTCGCGCTCGGGAGGATCGCCAAAGCCAAGCCACCAGAGATCACCGGCACTGAAAAGACCCTGGTAGCCGACGTTGTGAAGTGAAAACAGACTCTTCGTCTTTTGAAAAAACTCTTCATGACGACGACGCGCGCGAAGTTCAGCCATTGCGAAGCCGCAGGGCCAATCGTTTCCGTGAACAACGTCGGGTTGCCAGTCGAGGGCTTTGAGTAATCCGAGTGCGGCGCGCGAGAAAAATGCGAAACGAATGTGATCGTCGTTGTGACCGTAGATGGAAGAGCGCGCGAAGAACTCGGGCGCTTCGAGGAGGTAAGCGGGTGCGCCTGCGGCGTCGCTAAACCAGAAGCGAACGTGATGCACCTGGCCGCGCCACTCGACGCGAACGTTCTCAACCGAGCCGCCATTCAAGAGCGAACGATCGATCTGATCGTAGAGCGGCAGGACGAGTTTCGCATCAACGCCTTCGCTGCACTAGAGCTTTTGGCAATGCGCCTGAAACGTCTGCAAGCCCGCCGGTCTTGGCAAAAGGCACAGCTTCAGAAGTCAGGATAGCGACGCGCATTTATGAAAATGATTAGCCACAAAAAAGCACAAAATGATTATGAAACCATTTTGTGCTCTTTGTGTACCGTCAGACTAGCTTTGCATTGATGCGAGAAATTCGGCGTTCGACTTCGTCTTCTCGAGTCGTTCGAGCACGACTTCCATCTGCTCGACAGGCGAGAGCGGATTCAACACGCGCCTCATCACCCAGATGCGATTCAGATCTTCCTTGCTGATCAGCAGCTCTTCTTTGCGTGTGCCGGAGCGCTGCAAGTCGATTGCAGGGAACAGACGTTTGTCGCTCAAGCGACGATCGAGGTGAATTTCCGAGTTACCGGTACCTTTGAACTCTTCGAAGATCACGTCGTCCATGCGCGATCCCGTATCGATGAGTGCGGTGGCGATGATCGTGAGCGATCCGCCTTCTTCAATGTTGCGCGCCGCGCCGAAGAATCGCTTCGGACGCTGCAACGCGTTTGAATCGATACCACCTGACAGGATCTTGCCGCTCGGCGGCACCACAGCGTTGTGCGCACGTGCGAGACGCGTAATCGAGTCGAGCAGGATCACCACGTCGCGCTTGTGCTCGACGAGTCGCTTCGCTTTCTCGATCACCATGTCGGCCACTTGCACGTGACGTGTCGGCGGTTCGTCAAACGTTGACGAAATCACTTCGCCATTGACCGACCGCTGCATGTCGGTAACTTCTTCAGGTCGCTCGTCGATCAGCAGCACGATCAAAGTCGTTTCCGGATGGTTCTGAGTGACGGAGTTGGCGATCGTCTGAAGCAACATCGTCTTACCGGTGCGTGGCGGCGCGACGATCAAGCCGCGTTGCCCTTTGCCCAGCGGTGTTACCAGATCGATGACACGCGCGGAGAGATTCTCCGACAAGGTTTCCATCTTCAACTGCTCTTCCGGATAGAGCGGCGTGAGATTGTCGAAGAAGACCTTCTCTCGCGCCTGATCGGGCGATTCGAAGTTGATCGCTTCAACCTTGATCAGCGCGAAGTAGCGTTCGCCTTCCTTCGGCGGACGAATCTGGCCGCTAACAGTGTCGCCGGTGCGCAGGTCAAACTTCCGAATCTGCGACGGCGAGACGTAGATGTCGTCAGGCCCCGGCAGATAGTTGTACTCAGGCGCGCGGAGAAAGCCGAATCCATCCGGCAATGTTTCCAGCACACCTTCGGAGAAGATGAGACCGCTCTTCTCGGTCTGGGCAGCCAATACTTTGAAGATGAGCTCCTGCTTACGCATACCGGTCGCGCCGGGTACGTCCATGCTCTTGGCAATTTGCGTGAGCTTGGAGATCGACATCTCCTTGAGATCAGCCAGATTGTGAAAGCCCTCGTTCTTACCGTCGCGGGATTCCCTGGCATCTCGTTCCGGAGCTTCGGCGGTTGCGACAGTTGCGCCGCCGTCGTCTCCGTTGGCGTCGTTGTTCGCGCTTGAAGCGCGTGAACGTGTTCGTTGTGACATATCAGTTTTCTCTAAGACTACTTTCTAACTTCTTAACGCAGTTTCAGCGGTTATCAACTAATTAAGGGCAATGGATGTGAATGGTTGTGTGGTAGAAGCGACGGACGCGTACACGCGTAATGTCTCCCACTTCATTCGCGGGCAAAAAATAGATTCTCCTCAAACGGTGTTGTGCAATGTAACTCAACTTTTCGCGCGCGGCAAATCTATAACGCTTTTGATGCCACCCACTCCACGCGCGTGGCCCAAAATTTCAGATTGACCAAAAGGGGGCTGATGAGACTTTCGGACTGCCGACTTAGTTTTTAGGATACTCGCTCAGTATTACAAATCTATGTAATCTCTCGATCACTCAGATTCAATTGCGTTCCTAATCGCACGCCAAAGCTCTTCGCGACCGCGGCCGCTTTTGGCCGAGTAGGCCATTACGCTGTCGTCGTTGAGCACGCGTGCAATGTGCTCCAAATTCTTCCTCAACTCGTTGTTCGAAAGCTTATCGGATTTTGTGGCAACGGTTAAAAGGGGCCTGCTACTTTCTTCAAGCCACTCGTGAAGCTGCAAATCCTGTTTTGTGGGTTCGTGGCGCGAATCTACGATGTGAATTGATAGCACAAGCTGCCGCCGCTTTGCAAGATAACTGGTGGCCATCTCCGCCCAACTCGATTTTATTTGCTTCGGTACCCGAGCGTACCCAAACCCCGGAAAATCAACAAAACGCAGCTTGTCGTTGATCTGAAAGAAGTTCAAGGATTGAGTTCTGCCGGGAGTTGAAGACGTTCGCGCCAGGCCATGAACCGAGAGCACGGAATTGATCAGGCTCGATTTGCCAACATTGGAGCGTCCCAGGAACGCGATCTCAGGGAGCGAATCGCGTGGCCAGTCGTCCTCTTTGAAGGCGCTCTTGAGAAACTCGGCTTTAACAACCTTCATTCAAGTTCTTCTCTGTGTCTCTGTGCCTCGGTGGTTAATTTTCACCACAGAGACACAAAGGCATCAGAGATTTTGCTAATCCCCAGAGGCGGCGGCCTGAGCCGCGGCGGCCCGTTCCTGGTAGAGCGCGATGATCTTTCCGATGCGTTCTCTTACACCGGCGACCCTCTTCTCCCAATCCGGCATGTTCTTGATGACCTTCTCCAGGTGTTCGAACATTTGCGGATTTCCACTCTCTGCTCTCAACGCCGGCAAAAACGGTTCCAGCTTCGCGTAAACGAAGATGTGCTCGCCGTTCGCGTCGTTGAACATATCGGCATCGATCGCATCGTGATTCACGAGCGAAGCGGCCATCTCCCAGTAAGAAGTGACCATGCGATAGTAACCGCTCTTATCGCTCGTCAATACATCAAGAAAATCGGCCGGGCTCTGGGGATTGAAGGTGAAAAACCAGTTGCGCGCATCACGCATCGTCTTCTCGCGCCGAAGATCGTATAGCTTAAGAATCAAATCTGCATCTCTATGCTTTTTACTCATGATCCTCTCCTGTTAGTTAGACCCATCCACAGATTACACAGATAGGTCTTAAAAAATCTGTGTAATCTGTGTAATCTGTGGATGGCTTTCTTAGCTTGTCTGAATTCCCTGTGAAGGCTGCTCGGTCGTCCACAGCGGTGGACCTTCGTCGGTGGCGGCCTGTGTCGGGCAAGTGTCCTCGAGCGCGAGCGACAACACTTCATCAATCGTCTCAACCAGATTGACGCAGAGCGCATCGCGAACTTCCTCGGGCACCTCGATCAAATCCTTCTCATTGTCCTTGGGCAGAATGATCGTGTCGATGCCGAAACGATGTGCGGCGAGCAATTTCTCTTTCACCCCGCCGATCGGAAGCACCTTGCCTCGAAGCGTTATCTCGCCCGTCATTGCGACATTCTTCCTGACAGCTACGCGTGCCAGCGCAGACGCCATCGCAGTCGCCATGGTGATACCAGCGGACGGACCATCTTTCGGGATCGCACCTTCAGGAATATGTATGTGGAGATCGCGCTTACGAATAAAATCGAGACTCATTCCCAGACGTTCCGCGCGAGCGCGGATGCAAGTTAATGCAGCTTGCGCTGACTCCTGCATGACGTCGCCGAGTTTTCCTGTCAGCGTTACGCCACCACGTCCTTTAACAAGTGTGGCTTCGATCTGAAGCACTTCGCCGCCGATCTCAGTCCACGCCAGCCCGGTTGCGAGACCAACTTCACTATTCGCTGCGACACCCTGCTGACGAAACTTAATCGGTCCCAGCATTTCGCGAACGCGTTCCGCGTCGACTACAGCCTTCGCGTTTTCATCCGGCGTCTCGGCAACAAACTTTCGCGCCAGCTTGCGGCAGCACGAACCGATCTCGCGTTCGAGATTGCGTACGCCGGCTTCGCGAGTGTAATGACGAATTATTTCGAGAATGCCTTCGTCGGTAAAGTCAAACTGTTCGAGCTTCAGGCCGTTGCCCTCAGCCTGTTTTGGCACCAGATGGCGCTTCGCAATCTCCAGCTTCTCTCGTTCCGTGTAGCCTGACAGCCGCAATATTTCTAAGCGATCCTGCAACGCCGGAGGAATCGTATGAAGTACGTTTGCCGTGGCGATGAAAAAGACCTTCGAGAGATCGTACTCAACGTCGAGGTAGTGATCCTGGAACGTGTGGTTCTGTTCCGGATCGAGAACCTCGAGCAGCGCTGCGCTCGGATCGCCGCGGAAGTCTGCTCCCAACTTATCAACTTCATCCAGGAGCAACACCGGATTAACTGCGCCGGCCTTCTTCATCATCTGAATGATCTGTCCGGGCAGGGCGCCGATATAGGTACGACGATGACCGCGAATCTCAGCCTCATCGCGAACGCCGCCGAGTGAAAGCCTGACGAACTTCCGCCCCGTAGCTCTCGCGATCGATTTACCAAGACTTGTTTTGCCGACACCTGGAGGGCCGACGAAACAGAGAATCGATCCCTTCGGATTTTTCACCAGTTGACGGACCGCGAGATACTCGAGGATTCGTTCTTTGATCTTCTCGAGACCAAAGTGATCGTCGTTCAGCACCTCTTCAGCCTTCGCGAGGTCCTTGATCTCTTTCGACTTCTGTTTCCATGGCACACTGATCAGCCAGTCGATGTAAGTTCGCGAGACTGTGCCTTCGGCTGACATCGGCGGCATGGCCTCGAGACGGTGCAGTTCCTGCATCGCCTTCTCTTTGGCCTCGTCAGTCATGCCGGCTTCTTCGATCTTCTTCTTCAGCTCTTCGAGCTCGGCCTTCTCATCTTTGCGACCAAGCTCTTTGTGAATGGCTTTGATCTGCTCGTTGAGGTAGTACTCCTTCTGAGCCTTTTCCATTTGTCGCTTGACGCGAGTTTGAATCGTGCGATCGAGTTGTCGTTTCTCGATCTCAGTTTCCAGCAACTCGATCAAACGGAGCAGGCGTGCCTGCGTCGAGAAGATTTCGAGCAGCCCTTGCTTGTCTTCGACGGAGATTCGAAGTTGGGACGCCAGAGCATCGGCGAGATGCGACGGTTCCTGATTGCGAAGCGCGGTTTGAAGCGCGTCGGTTTGCGTGTCCGGAGCAAGTCGAAGATGTTGCTCGACGAGTTGGCCGACCTTTTGAATCAGCGCATCGAGACGAGTGCCTTCTTCGTTGACCACCGGCGCGCGGCGCACGAGCGCCATAAACGCTCCATCGGTATTCTCAACACGCACAGTGGTGGCGCGTTCGCGGCCTTCAACAACGACTTTAATCTGGCCATTATCCTGTTTTTGCGACTGGAGAATGCGGCCGAGCGTTCCAATGCCGTAGATCTGATCCGGAGTTGGTTCGTCTACGGTGGCGTCGTGCTGAGTGGCCAGGAAAATCGTGCGGTCAGTGGAGAGCGCTTGTTCGAGTGCTCGTACCGATCCTGCACGCCCGATTTTGAAAGCTACCTTTGTAAACGGGAAAATTACGACGTCGCGAATCGGCACCATCGGGTACCAGGCTACGTCTGCGGGGGTTCTGTCTGAGTATTCTTCCATGGTGAAAACAACTTTTCCGGGAAAGAGGGCTAATTGTAAAACATTTCCAGCGGGTGCGCTATCGTTAGAGGTTTAGCCACAAGAGGCACAAAAAGGTAAAACGAATAGTAGCTGATTTATGTGCCGTTTGTGGCAACTTTTATTAGGCGGCGGCGCCGTCGATTCCAGTAAGGCCCTCACCGGGGACAGCCCGGCGGCGTTCGACCATTTCGCTGGTTATGACGAACTCTTTAACCCGTTTCTGGGAAGGCAGGGTGTACATCGCGTCAAGCAGCAGCTCCTCGAGGATCATCATCAGGCCGCGGGCGCCGACTTTTCTCTCAACGGCCTGTTTGGCGACCGCCTTGAGCGCATCCTCAGTGAACTTCAACTTGACGTTATCGAAATCAAACTTTTTCTGGTACTGCTTAACTAAAGCGTTCTTGGGTTCTGTAAGAATCTTAATGAGCGCGCCCTCGTCGAGCTCGTGGAGCACTCCGCACACGGGCAGTCGTCCAACAAACTCAGGGATCAATCCAAAGCGAATCAAATCCTCAGGCTGCACCGCCGCAAGCGCCTCAGCATGACGATGCGAGCCTGACTTCACTTCGGCATGGAACCCAAGCGACTTATTACGGAGTCGTCTTCCAATCACTTTCTCGAGTCCAACGAAAGCGCCGCCGCAGATGAAAAGAATGTTGCTGGTGTCGACTGGGAAAAACTCCTGGTGCGGATGCTTGCGGCCGCCCTGTGGCGGAACGTTCGCAACGGTTCCTTCGAGGATCTTCAACAGCGCCTGCTGCACACCCTCGCCGGAGACGTCGCGCGTGATCGACGGGTTCTCATCCTTGCGACAAATCTTGTCGACCTCGTCAATATATATAATGCCCTGTTGTGCGCGTTCGACGTCGCCGTTCGCGGATTGCAGCAACTTGAGAATGATGTTCTCGACGTCTTCACCGACGTAGCCCGCTTCAGTCAACGTCGTTGCGTCGACGATCGTGAATGGAACTGACAGCATTCGCGCGAGTGTTTGCGCGAGCAGCGTCTTGCCGGTTCCAGTTGGGCCGATAAGAAGAATGTTTGCTTTTTGAATCTCGACGTCTGAACGCCTGCGGCCGAGTTCAATTCGCTTGTAGTGCTGATACACGGCAACGGCCAGGCGTTTCTTTGTTTCGTCCTGGCCGATCACGTATTCGTCTAAAAAGTTCTTAATCTCTCCGGGCTTCGGAAGTGGCGGGCGAGTGGCTACTGACTCTGCTTGCTGGTCGTCGGTGATAATCTCGTTGCAGATGTCAATGCACTCGTTGCAAATGTAAACAGTAGGTCCGGCAATGAGCTTCTTGACTTCGTTCTGCGATTTTCCGCAGAACGAGCAGCGCAGAGTATCATCTGTTCGTCTCACCATAGTTTAGAGATGAAGCTCCTTTGGGTGACCCGCGCTCTACTCCCGGTGCGCGATGACCTCGTCTATTAAACCATATTCTTTGGCCTGCATGGCAGACATTATTTTATCTCGCTCAACATCGCGTTCCACTCTCTCGTACGATTGTCCGGTGTGCTTCGCGATGATTTGGGAGGTGAGTTCGCGCATTCGCAGGATCTCTTCTGCTTGAATACGAATGTCTGTTGCCTGACCTTGTGATCCGCCTGATGGTTGGTGAATGAGGATTCGCGAATTGGGAAGGGCGAAACGTTTTCCTTTTGCGCCGGCAGCTAACAGTAGTGCCCCCATCGATGCGCATTGACCGACGCAGATCGTAGTCACGTCCGGACGAATGAACTGCATCGTGTCGTAGATCGCCATTCCCGCAGTGATCGAACCACCGGGTGAATTGATGTACACGTTAATGTCCTTTTCGGGGTCTTCAGCTTCGAGAAATAGAAGTTGGGCTACGATAAGGTTGGCAATCTGATCGTCGATCGGGGTACCCAGAAAAATAATATTATCTTTCAGTAACCGTGAGTAAATGTCGAAGGCGCGTTCGCCTCGCGACGTTTGCTCAACGACCATTGGGACTAAAGCCATAAGATCTATTCTGCTTCCTTTGTTTCCGTCCACTCTGCGTCCGTAATGCGAGCGTTTTCGATCAAAAGATCAAGCGCCTTACGATTGCGCACTCTGTGCGCGATGCTACGGTCGCCCCCCTCCTTTGTCAAGGCAGCACGCACTTGCTCTATTGGTTGTTGTGAAGCATTTGCAAACGACTCGAGCTCCGCTTCAACCTCTTCATCCGAAACAGAGATGTTCTCGGCTTTGGCAATCTTTTCGAGCAACATCGTAACTCGCACATCGCCCTCTGCCTGCACCCTGATTTCTTCGCGAGCGCCTTCCCAATCGAGCTCTTGCCTTCGCAGATCGATACCGCGACTCATCATCTGGCGCGCGACACCTTCAAGACGGTGGTTCGTTTGATGATCAACGAGGCTTTGAGGAACCTCGAATTTGTTCTCCTCGATGAGCGCACGGAGTAAGTCGTCGCGAAGCATGCTATCTGACTCCGCAGCGGCACGCGCTTCGAGATCTTCTCGCACTTTCGCTTTGAGAGCATCAACCGAATCAAATTCGCCACCGAGGCTCTTCGCCCACTCGTCGTCAAGCTCTGGCAGCTCTTTGCGGCGAACGGCCGTTACTTCTGCGACATACGAGATTTTCTTACCGGCTAAAGCTTGCGCGTTGTAGTCAGCGGGATACTCGACAGTGAAGCTCCGTGTCTCTTCTGGTTTGACGCCGGTAAGGTTCTGAGTGAACTCTTCCATCACTCCCGGGCCACCGAGAACTACCTCAACATCATCGACTTTGACTTCTTCCCCTTCGGGTTCGTCGACGTAGTTGCCACTGTGCGTTGATTGTTACTGTGTCGCCGATTTCCGAAGCGCGATCTTCGACGGGCTGTAGCGATGCAGAACCGTCGCGCAAGCCGTCGATGATCTTTTCGACGTCGGCGTCAGTGATTGGACGCTTGCGGCGAGTTGCTTCGAGTCCTTTATATGTATCGAGCTGGATCTCAGGAAGCACTTCCACTTTGACTTTCAGCTTCAGCGCTTCTTCACTCGCAGGATTTACCCCCTGAGTATTGTCAAACTCCACTTCAGGATCGGCCACTGTGGCGAGTGAGTGTTCGACGATTGCGCTGTTAACGGCTTCGGGAAGTAACTCACGCAACACCTCGGCCCTGATCTCGCTTTTATAACGAGCGCGGACGACCGAGGTTGGCGCGTGTCCCGGACGAAAGCCCGGCACGCTAACGCCTTTGCTGTACTTTTCACTGATGCGATCGAAAGCGCTGCGCACCTCCGCCGGCTCGATCTCGATGTTGATCTCTTTGCGCGTTGAGGAGACGTCGATTAGTTCGGTTTTCATTTTCTTTTTGTGCTTGGTCTTAGGTCTCAGGTCTTAGGTTTTGTTCTTAGCAACAACTAGCAAAGACCTAAGGCCAAAGACCAAGCTCTTTTGGTGCGAAAGGGGGGACTCGAACCCCCACACCTTTCGGTACCAGATCCTAAGTCTGGCGCGTCTGCCAATTCCGCCACTTTCGCAAGATCAATTGGCCGAAAGACTGTACCACAGGCTTTTGGCAACTATATAATGCGGTCCCAAATTTCCTCTATCTCAGCCCAGGAGAAAATTACATGCTCGCGAACCCTCGTACCTTTCGCTGTCCAAACTGTAGTGAAATGATTAACGACAGCATGACGCAATGTCGTTATTGCTCTGTGCCGGTTGACCCTGGTGTGGCGCAGCTAATTGCAGACAGGCAGGAGAAAGCGAATCATGCTTACAGCGACGCAAGTTTTCTGCGAACAGCGGCGATCGGAATGTATGTTTTTCTAGGTCTGAGTATGCTTCCGTTTGTGCCTTTTCTTTTCTTTTCCGGGTTCCTCATCGCTTTCGTTGTCGTGCTCGTGCTGTTGATTCGCTGGCAGATAAGGTATGCCACGCTGGTTACTGACGACGCTGATTATAAAAAGGCGCGGCGTTCATGGTGGATCTCGCTGGCACTGCTCATCGGCGTACCTGTGATCTTTACGGTTCGAATCGTGATTGAGGTGCTGCTACTTTTCTTCCGCGGTGAACTCGGAAACTAATTGATGCGGTTCTCTGTGTTTCAGCCTGCGAAGCAGGCGCCGGCATATAGCCTAGGGTTGCGCTCGCGAAGGCGGGATGAGTAGCGCCTAGTGAAAGTTTCGCCTCGTCTACTGTTTGAAAAGGTCAGATGACGGCAGGTCGTTGGATACGCATTGATACTTCTTTTTTTCCACAAATGAATTTTTCTGCTAAGTTGAACTTCATCTAGCTGTTTCGGTTCTTTCCACACTTAATGGGCCAAAATTAGTTATGTATAATCGATTACATTTACCTACCCGGTGGCGTAAACAGTGTGTTAGAACTGTAGTGGTTGATTGCGGAGGTGGCCTATGGAGACATTTCTATTAGGGGTAGGAGCTTTGGTAGTTATCAGCGCAGCGATTAAAGCTGTAGCTGGAGCGATACGTCAAAGTGGGCTTAAGGAATTCAGTGTGAGATTTCGCTTTGAGACAAATGAAAAGCCGCCGAAGCAGCTTAATCATTGATTGGTGGAGTGCCTTGTCAGGAGTATTAGACCCTTTGTGTGGCAGAGGAACTATTCTGTTTAACATCACGCTTCTTAACGCCCATTCCTGTAAAGGCTTTGTAAGTATCACAGTCTCCACCGTTGTTCTTTTGCCAGAAGAAGTATTTGACGTTATTCGAATCGGTGATTATCCATTTCAAGTTTCCAGTAGAGGCTTGTTTGCTTGAGACCGTCTCTACTTGGATGTCTCTATTGACGACCGGCTTCCGGTCTTCTGTTTGATTCATTTGCTATATGTAGCTAGTTAATTGATAGAAATGAAATTTGTTCGTGCACACTCACCGAATAGTTCTTTGGCCCAGATGTCGTAAGCGAGCCCAGCGTGTCTTTCGTTATCACAATTCCGATATGTCTTTGCGGACTTGGACGAGCCATTGATTAGTCTGAGGAAACTCCAAATCAAATTGAGTTTCGTTCGCCAATTCAGACGCTCCCACTCGGCCAGCAACTCTTCGCGTAACGCAGTTCCGCGACCCATTCCTGGCGCCAATCGGCGCGTAATCGGCCTGGTATGAGCACTCCGATGAAAGTGATCGGCCATAACCACGGACGTGTTCGCGTCTGTTTTGACAAGCTGGGGTCCTTCAACCTTTCTGTCGCGCAGGTTTTTTCGTGGCCATGGGTTCAAATTGTGACAGCAGATGAAAGCGCTCCCGCGCCTCGGTTAAAGCTGTGCGGCCCGGTTTGGTTACTTCGTAATACTTGCGTGGCGGCCGTTGCTCGTTTTGCGCGATCGACTGTCGCTCCCACTTTGATACGACAAAGTCGGCATTTTCTAACCGCCGCAGCGCAGGGTAGACGGTTCCACTGGGCAGTCCGGTAATCGTCATGATGTCGAATCCGTAGCTGTAACCGTTCTCGATCGCCTGTAGAGTCAAGGCCATCGTGTAGGACAGATAATTCTTCTTCATCGATCACTCCCATCAGGCTAGATACCTATACGTATAATTATCTACATAGGTTTCTGTCAAGGCTGCGAGAGGGAAAAACATTCCGACGCAAAGGCGCAAAGGCGCAAAGAAAGCCTCTAGAAACGCGGCAGCGCTTTGCGCCTCTGCGCCTTTGCGCGAGAAGAGTTCTCCGCATAGCGGACTCTTCGATTAAGCTACGCGGTAGTCGATCTTAGGCTTGCCGAGAAAGTCTTTGCCGGTGTGCCTTGTAATCAGGCCGAGTTGTTCGAGCTCGAAGTAGGCGCGCTGGATCTCGCCTTTGTCGACGGAGAGTTTTTTGGAGAGGGCCGCCGGAGACGGAAGGGATTCGCCCGGGCCGAGGGTCTTGTTGCGGATCTGGGCCTCGACCTGTTCTCGGACCTGCATGTAGACGGGGTGCGTGCCCTTCAATTCAACGTTCATGGTTTCAAAGTGTCCGCGTCACTTTTGACAACGATCGTGGCGCATCCGGATTGAGACCCTTCGCTTCAGCGAGCAAGGCCGCAAAAAGTTGACCGGGAACTATGTAGGGAATCGGCGCGAGAAACTCGTCCAACTCACGCGACATCACGATCGCGCGCGTACACATCGCTGCGGCATCGAGGTCGCTCGTGATCGCCAGCGTATCGGCGTGCAGCTCACGTAGACGTTCAATCAAACTCTTAACTCCCGGTAGCATGACACCCGGCGGCGCAAAGAGTATCACTGGAAAATGGCGCTCGACCATCGCCAGTGGACCATGCAGAAAATCTGCTGAAGAGAAACGCTCCGCGACGACGTAGCAAGTCTCCATAAGTTTCAACGCCATCTCGTATGCATTCGCATAGGCGAGCCCGCGTCCGACGACAACGCAATTTTCCATGAACACGTAACGTTGGACCAGCTCGACGATCGCAGGCTTCTGCTCGAGCGCACCGGCGACGAACTGTGGAATCGCTTCGTACGAAAACGGCGCAGAGTTCTGGGCCAGCTCTGCCGCAAGCATATAAAAGAGGAGCATCTGGCCTGTAAATGTTTTGGTTGCTGCTACCGAGCGTTCGCGGCCTCCATGTGTCAGCAACGTCTCGTCGACGAAGTGCGTCATCGAAGATCCCGGCTCGTTGGTGATTCCGATCGTGTGAGCGCCAGACTGTCGAGCGCTTTCGAGGACACGATTGATGTCTTCGCCTTCGCCTGACTGCGATACGCCGACGACGAGGGCGTGGTCCAACCTGAGCCGCGCGTTGTAGATCGTGTGAACGGATGGAGCTGAAAGTGAAACCGGAATGCCGGTAGTGATTTCAAGCAGGTAACGGCCGAAGAGCGCTGCGTTATCGGAACTGCCGCGAGCGACCAGAACGATGAGGTGAATGTCGCGCGTCTTCAGCAGGCTTCCGAGCTTTGCGATCTTGGCGCGCTCTTCCGCGATCGTGCGCTCGAGTGCGGCCGGCTGCTCGGCGATCTCTTGGAGCATCAGGGACATTCGACAGTCAACACTCTAACACATAACAGTTTGAGATCGACCGGTCATTCGAATAGACTCAGCCACAAAAAGGCACAAGAAAACACAAAAACATAATGTCCCCCAAAGTGTTTGCAGCCAATCCCAGCGGGCGCCTCGTTTCGCTCGACGTCTTTCGCGGTCTAACGATCGCGGGCATGGTGCTCGTAAACAATCCCGGCACGTGGTCCAGCGTCTACTGGCCGCTTCTACATGCGGAATGGCATGGCTGGACGCCGACAGATCTCGTCTTTCCGTTCTTCCTTTTCATAGTCGGCGTATCAATCACGCTCGCTTTTGGACGTCGAGTCGAGGAAAGCACGGTGAGGCGTGACTTGTATCTGAAGGTGATTAAGCGCGCCGCGATTATCTTTGGTCTCGGGCTGTTTCTAAACGGCTTTCCTTATTTCCAACTATCGACGATACGAATCCCTGGCGTGCTACAACGAATCGCGATCTGTTACCTGATCGCGTCACTTATTTTCCTGACGACAAAAATAAGGACGCAACTTCTGATTGCACTTGCGTTGCTCGTCGTCTATTGGATCCTGATGACTAACCTTGCGGCGCCGGGATGGACCGCGGGCGATCTCAGCAAGGAGGGCAGCATCGCGTCCTTTATAGATCGCAAGCTTCTGGGCCCGCACATCTGGCGACAGGGAAGGGTTTACGATCCGGAAGGATTACTGAGCACGATCCCGGCTGTCGCGACGACACTGCTCGGCGTGTTGACGGGCCACTGGTTACGCAGTGAACGGACGCGGATGGACAAGGTTGTGGGAATGTTCGTCGCCGGCGGCGTCTGTGTCGTTCTCGGGTGGATCTGGAATATGTTCTTCCCGATCAATAAGCCGCTGTGGACCAGTTCGTACGTCCTTTTCACTGGCGGACTCGGTTTGCAATTGCTCGCGCTTTGTTACTGGGTGATCGATATAAAAGGATATCGTCGCTGGGCGTGGCCGTTTGAAGTGTTCGGCGTGAATGCCCTTGCGCTGTTTGTCGGTTCAGGATTGATGGTGAAGTTGATGGGCTTGATCAGGCTCCCACGCGGCGACGGCACGCAGATCTCTTCGCAGGGTTGGATCTTTCGGAATCTCTTTTTGTCGTGGGCGTCGCCGATCAACGCGTCGCTGTTCTATGCGATCGCATTTATTTTGCTTTGGCTTTTATTGATGTGGCTGCTTTACCGGAAACAGATCTATATAAAGGTGTAACGAGGAGGAACGAATATGCCAACGTATATCGCGTTGATGAGATGGACCGGGCAGGGAATCACGAACGTGAACGCCAGTCCTTTACGTCTGGATGTCGGTCGTAAGGCGTTCAAGAAGGTTGGGGTGAAGATTAAAGATACTTTCCTCACCATGGGCCGCTACGATCTCGTGTGTGTGATGGAAGCTCCCGACGATGAGACATACGCGACCGCGATGCTCACTTTGGGAGCTCAGGGAAATCTTCAAACTGAGACTTTGAAAGCGTTCACCGAAGATCAGTATCGCAAGATCTGCGCGTCAGTTGAGTGACAATGAAAATGGGCGCGCGCCCGCAGAGATTACGCAGAGTTAGTTTTAGCGACGGTAACCTGGACCACGCAACGCACGGCCGGCGATTGAGGCTGTGCGTTGTCCTTTGTCGACGCTCTTCTTTCCGTCTACAAAACTTATTCAACGCCGGCTCAGATCAAGGATTGCTGACCAGTTCCTGGTTTTGTGAAACTGCTTCCGGGCGTTTCTTCAGGATCAAAGCTGAAAGCACTGTCATTATCAGTCCAACGGGAAGAGGCTCGATAAAGAAAACAATTAGAAAATTGTAGAGCGGATTTTTGAAGATCTCCTTGAAGCGCTCCATTTTCGCGACTTCGTTCGCAATCTGTTCAGGGCTGGCGCCAGAAGCGCGCGACTTCTCGATTAAATACTGGGTGTATTTATCTCCAAAGTCAGGTATGAAATTGAAATACAGGATCTCCCACGCCACGGTATAACAGAGACAGGCAATGAGTGTAATCAGAATGCCTACCTTGAACCCACGTCCAAAGGTGATGTAGCCATTGCCAATGGTTTCGCGATAAGACCGTATGCCGAAGAATATGAGGAGAAACGCCAGCACCATCGTGGTGTAACCAATGAGCTGGCCGTTGTCGAAACCAATCTGATCCATAAACGGCAGCGTGGCGTACATCATCGCCGCTAAAATCCCACCTGAAATCAACCCGAACGTCAAAACGATCTTCTTCATGACAAACCCTCCTGAGCAGTCTGTGGAAATCTGCGCGTAAGCTATCGTTGCGTGGCGAAGTTGTCGTCATACTTTAGGGTGATTTCGTTGGTTTACGGCAAAATACTACTTTTGGATTAGGTTTTAGAGCTTGGATCTTTGGCCTTTGTTACCAAGACCTAAGACCCAAGTCCAAAGGCCTCTACGGTATCAATCCCTTTTCTTTTGCAATCTGCACGGCTTGAGTACGGCGCTTGGCGCTGAGTTTGTCAAAGAGACGGCTGGAGTGGGTCTTGACAGTGTTCTCGCTGACAAACAGTTTATCCGCAATCTCTCGGTTGCTCATGCCCTCTGCTATCAACTCGAGAATCTCGAGCTCGCGTTTGGTGATCCCGAGGTTTCTCAGGCGCTCCTCATTCAATGCGAACGGCTGCGAGGGCACCGGCACTTCCTTAACGACCAGCACCTCTTTCTTTTTTGTCAGCTTAAGCCCGAGCCAGATGCCGACGCCCGCGAAGATCACGGCAATAAGCCCGACATAGATCTCAATCGCGTGCTCGACCACGAGAAATCGAAACTCGATCACTTTGAGCACGACGATCAGGACGCCTCCGACGAGTCCGTAGATCAAAACGTGCATGAGCGTTTGCTTATTCACGTGTAGTGGATTCTACAACGATTCTCCGCGTCCCTCTGCCTTCTACGTCTCTACGCTGACTCGATTTCCACCGTCAGACGCAAATCGCAGATGCCCTGAGAGTCCTAAAAAATTAGTTGACACGTCCCGGCCACGCTCCTATACTCCTAAAAACTTAGGAGGCAACCAGCGATGGCGCGGCCCAAGACCGAAAACCTGACCCCGCTCGAACTCGAGATCATGCACGTCCTATGGGAAACCGGACCCGCAAACGTCCAGACCGTGCAGCAAAAACTCAAACGCGATCTGGCGTACACAACCGTTCAGACCATGCTGAACATCCTCGAGCGCAAGGGCAAAGCAAAACGCACTCTAAAGAACCGCGCCTACTTCTATAAGCCCGCGGTCAGTCGTAAACAAGTCGTGGGCAAGCACGTCAAAGATGTGGTCGATCGACTTTTTGGCGGTTCGGCGGAAAGTCTGGTCATGAGCCTGGTCGAAACCAAGCACCTCACCCCTGAAAAACTCGCGCGCCTGCAAAAGCTCGTCGAACAGGTCAAGGAGGACGCCGATGAGAACAATTAGCCAACTCGTACTGACGTTTCTTCTAAACTCTCTTTGGCAGATTACCCTCATTGCTGCACTCGCCGCATTCGGCGCATGGCTGCTGCGAAACTCCCCCGCGCGCTATCGACACTGGCTCTGGACCACCGCTCTCTGTCTCGCGTTTCTGGTTCCCACAATCACGTCACTACGCACGCTCGGCGAAACAGTTTCTTCCTCCGCTTCGACAACATACGCGATCCTGGCCAGCGAAGAGTTGCAACCATTTCCAATTGCACTGGCGCGTACAAGATTTCCAGTGCCATCAACGTTTCGATTGAATCAGCGACTCGCGTCTCTGCTAGTAGCGCTGTTCTGCGCGTTTCTTCTTTATCGCCTTTTCAAACTGGTCCAAGCCTGGAAAACCACCGGAACGATCAGGCGTGGGGCCGTTGAGCTCGAGCCTGATCAGCGAGTCACGGAAATCATCCGTAAGTGCGAACACCAGGCAGGCGCGCCGTCTGGTTGGGTGAAGGTACTACGTTCAGAAACAGTGCCAGTGCCCGTGACGATCGGCCTTTCCGAGCCGGTCATTATTTTGCCCGAACAACTGCTGCGCGAAGGCAACATCGAGCTACTTACCTCTGCAATCGGCCATGAGTTCATTCACGTTGCGCGGCGGGATTACGTGCTCAATCTGATCTACGAATTGTTGTTCGTCCCCATCTCATTTCATCCCGCGGCGGCGTTATTAAGACGTCGCGTCAGGCAAACTCGCGAACTCTGCTGTGATGAGCTTGTTGCGGAGCGAATTCTGAACGCGGAAGTTTATGCGCGCTCGCTCGTACAACTCGCCAGCTCAGCGCCACCTCTGCGTCGTCTCTCCGTAACTACAACCGTAGGCATCGCCGATGCTGACATTCTGGAGGCCCGTATCATGTCGTTGTTAAGAAAATCGAACTTCAATACACGTGGGAATAAACATCTGCTGCTTGCTGTCGCGCTGTTGCTGCTTGTGCCGTGTGTCGCAGCGGCCGCGTTTGCCGTCCGCTTTGATACACAGGATCCGTCTCCGCAAGAGCAGGAGCGGAAGGATCGAGAGAAGCTTGTAGAAATGAAGCTTCGTGCGGCAGGTGAGCTCGAAGGAAAAGAAAGCCATTCGATCCTGCTGTTCAGGCCGAGATGGAGCGCAAGAGGGAAATGGAAGTCGAGATGCGCGCGGTAATGCACGCTGCGTTAGTTCGGCTGGCGAGGATAAACATGGACCAGGCGATTGTGGTGGCACTGAGCCAGCAGCCCGGAAAAGTTTTGGTATGCAGCCTGGGTGCAAAAGGCTGGGAAGAGCCTGGAAAGCTTGGGAAGGATGGATCAGTGTTCTATCACGTGATAATCGCGGATGAAACAAATGCCAGCGTCTCGACGCACGTTTGGGTCAACGCGATCGACGGCTCGGTGATAAAGACCGAGAAGGAACTGCCGCGGAAGATGCGCAGCCCCGAAGGGAATTAATCACTTTATCCACAGATTACACAGATTAATCTGTGTAATCTGTGGATTATGCCGCTTTTGCTTCGCGCGCGGGCGCCTGCCCAAGATTCTCCATCAACTCCTGAAACGCTTTCAGATCCAGCGACTGCGGTCCGTCTGAAAGCGCCCGCTCCGGACACGGATGGACCTCGATCAACAAACCGTCAGCACCAACCGCCGCCGCCGCTTTCGACATCGGAGTAATCAAGCTTCGCAAGCCCGTCCCGTGGGAAGGATCGGCAAGCACGGGCAAGTGTGATAACTCTTTCACGAGGGCGACTGCTGAGAGATCGAGCGTATTGCGCGTCGCGGTCTCAAACGTCTTGATTCCGCGCTCACACAAAACCACATTGGCATTCCCGCCCGAAAGCAAATACTCCGCAGCCAGCAACCATTCCTTGACCGTCGCCGATGGGCCACGTTTCAAAAGCACCGGCTTTGAAACGTGCGCGAGTTTTCGCAACAACGAAAAGTTTTGCATATTGCGCGCGCCGACCTGCATCATGTCTGCATACTCCTCAACGATCTCCACGTCTGCTTCACTCATGACTTCGGTCACGATTGGCAATCCAGTCTCTCTACTGGCTCGTTGAAGAAAACGTAGTGCTTCGACGCCGAGTCCCTGAAAGTCGTACGGCGACGTCCGGGGTTTGTAAGCGCCACCGCGAAGCATACGGGCGCCCGAAGCCTTCACCGCATGGGCCGTTTCCATCAATTGCTGTTCCGACTCGACCGAGCATGGACCAGCGATCACGACGAGCTGGCCGTCGCCGATCTTTGTTCCGCACACGTCGACGACGGTGCGCGCTTGCCTCAGTTGCCGGCTGACGAGCTTAAACGGATGAGAAATCTGGATGACTTCCGCAACTCCCGGTGCGGCGCGAAGCGCTTCGATTTCCGAACGGCGCCCGCTGCTCCCGATCGCGCCGATGATGGTGCGTTCTTCCCCCCTGACAACGTGTGCTTGAAAACCACATTCCTTAATGCGGTCGATGACGTGGTTGATTTCGTCGGGGGTTGCTGTGCTTAACATGTTGACGATCATGATGTGTGTTCCTTTACTAAAGCAGGGTAGGTTGACGCGGCGGTACCGCGCGCGGTTCTGTTAGCTGACAGCAAAACGAATCGGGTGTAGTTTTCTGTCTGGTCCTGGATGCTTCTGCGGATAATTGATGCGCCGTAGATATCCGCTGCGCGTTGTCCGGCGATGGCTGCGCGTTTCGTGTCGTTGAGCCGAACTATTTCCGCGACGCTGCCTGCGGTGTCGTCGGCGATCAGCGATTTGAGCCGGGGGTTCGTCGCAAAAAAGCGAGTGCACTGCGCAAGCGCAACCGGGTGCGACTGCACTGTTTCGATCGTTTCGAAGCTTGCACCCGGGCAGCCGATCAGGTGTTGCTCGATCTTTATTTCAACTTCATCGACTACTGCGAGCGTGCTCGAGCGCATCAGGTCGACGGAAGGCTGAACGACGCCGGCGATACTGTTTTCAACCGGCGCGAGCACGTAGTCGGCGAGGTGGTTATCGAGACTGTTGAAAAGATCGCTGAAGGTCTTTCGCGGCACGAGTTCGATTTCGTCGCCGAGCAACTTCATCGCGGCCTCTTCGCTGAAGGCGCCGCGCTCGCCTTGAAATGCGACTCTTGGTTTGCGAATTAACATGGTCATCTCGAGGCAATTCCCGACTCAACGCGTCGCGATTCACAGATAATTCTGCGAAAAAGCTTGCCGACCGCGCGCTCATCAAGCGGGCCGTCGTTGATCTCCTGCAGGCGTTGAAGGACGCTGCGTTCGCGGTCAGGGTCGCAGAATGGGAGGTGCGCGGCCTGCTTCAGTGCGCCGACTTTCATTGCGAGGCGCGCTCTCATGTTGAGGAGGCGAAGCAGTTCCGAATCAATGTCGTCAATCTCTTTGCGCCAATGATCTATATCCATGATTCCCAGCTCCAGGCGTAAAAAAAACCAGCCACGACTTTTAGGATCGCGGCTGGCTCGTTGAAGGTGTTGTGCTTTTTCTTAGGTCTTCAGCACGTCGTTTTCAAACTTCGCCGGTCCGCTCTCCTCAAAAAAGAAGAAGCGGTAAGTAAAGGCGAAAGAGAAAAAAGTACGAGTGCTACTCATGACCTCGATTAATATAGGCGGCGCCAAAATGCCTGTCAAGACTTTCTTGATTCGAGTTTTCTCCGCAGAGAAAACCCTGTCCGAACCGGGTTGACCCGAACACTGAATGTGGTGAGCCACATTGCTGCTGTTTTAGGGTCGCTCAATAATGCGGGCGTGCGATCCAAATTACTGCGAGTGACGGTTGCCTGCGTTGCTTTTGTTGCTGGGGTGTCGGTCGGAACTGTTCATCGTTACCTGCTGCGACAGCGCGCGGCAGTGGCTCAAGCAGAAGTCCCAGCGCCCTCACCGACGCTCACGCCTGTGCCTGAGCCGACGTATCACGTATATCCGGAAACTTTGGGAATCACACCACGCGAAATTGAGTCCTTTATTGACGCGCATCCGAACGCGAACCTGTATAGATTATGGCAACGACTTGGAGTTACGGATGATCCCGAGATATCAGTTCCGATCAACTATAGCGCTGCCTGCGGTGGCTGCGAGGCGAATATCTTTGAATTCAATCTCGACGATGATGTGGACCGTGAGGTTGTGTTGCAGATCAAGCAGCAATTCGTACAAATGTACCGCTACCTCATTTTCAACGATTCTCGCGATCGGAATCCAAGGCTGTTGGGAACGGTCAACGTTTGGACTAAATATCGACCGTCGGATCCAGTGGTGCTCGTGAGCAATGATCGAGCGTGGTTAATTCTGCAGAGTACCGGCGCAACGGGCACTGGACTTGGCGGGTGGCTGGACACGGTGTACGAGGTTTCAGACCGCGGAGTGAGACGTGTTGGATCGTACTTAGGTGAAGTGCGTCAGGCCGGGTTCGCCGCGTTTCCTGCAAAAGGCTTTATCGGACGACCTGTGTCATGTGAGGTCGAAAACGGACGGGCGAAATTAAAAGTGTCTTACACAGTTGAGTATTTCGGATACGACACTCATTTGTTCACAAAGCAGAGGACGGTTGTTTTGGGCGGTTCTCGCAGGGATGGTTCGTCATTTGTCCTTGCCGGAGAGTCGGAGATAGCGCCTCATGAGTTTGAAACGATTTACCACTTCGATTCGATGCTTGAAGACGATTTTCTGACGTACAACCGCGACGAATTGCGCGCGATTGCCGCTGCCGATGACGAAGAAAAGAAGACTTGGTTGAAAGAGTTTCTTGAGACTTGCCCTGACGGCGCAATCAAGCGAGAGCTCGTAGGTCTACTCCATTAGGATCACAAGAGGCACAAAAAAAACCACAAAAAGCACAAGACGATTACGGTACGAGCAGTAGCTTCCCGGTGGTTTTTCGGCCTTCGAGATCGCGGTGCGCTTGTTGTGCTTCCTCAAGCGGATACGTTTTGTGGATTCGGAGTTTGAGATCGCCACGGACGATCATCTGGAATACGTCGTTCGCGCGCCACTCGAGTTCTTCGCGCGTCGCAGTGTAATGGCCCAACGTCGGACGCGTGATGTAGAGCGAGCCTTTTTGGGAGAGCTTGATTAGGTCAAACGGTGGGACCGCGCCGCTCGAGGCCCCGAAGAGGACCAGATAACCGCGCGGACGAAGTACGTTGAGATCTTTATCGAAAGTGTCTTTGCCAACGCCGTCATAAACGACGTGCGCGCCTTTCTCGCCGGTGAGCCGTCGAGTTTCAGATTCAAAGTCTTGCTCTGTGTAGATGATGCATTCATCCGCGCCTGCTTCACGCGCGAGCTGCGCCTTTTCCTGCGTACCGGCAGTTCCAATCACGCGCGCTCCGATCCTTTTCGCCATTTGCACCAGCAGCAACCCAACACCACCCGCTGCCGCATGTATCAACGCCGTCTCACCGCTTTGCAGTTTGTAAGTGCTGTGCGAAAGATAATGCGCTGTCATGCCCTGGAGCATCGCTGCCGCTGCCTGCTCAAAATCCAATTCGTCAGGAATCTTCACTAAGCGACCATCCGGCACCGCTGCAAAGTCAGCGTAGCTTCCCAACGCGCTGGTGTATGCGACGCGATCGCCGCGCTTTACCAGTTTCACATCACTGCCGACATCGGTAACAACACCCGCCGCCTCCTGCCCGTTCACAAACGGCAGCGACGCGGGATATCGGCCCTCGCGAAAGTAAACATCAATAAAGTTGACGCCAGCGGCTTTGATCTGAACGACAGCTTCGTTCGGTTTTGGCGACGGAACCGGCAGGTCGACCAGAGTGAGCGCCTCGGGTCCACCCACTTGAGAAACTTGGATAGCTTTCATAGTGAATGGATTCTAAGACAAGCACACCCTTTCAGATAAATGTTCATAAATTCGGAGGGACTCCTAAACGCAGTTGACAGTCAACTGGGTCCTTCATACGATACGCTCCGCACACCTGCCACGCCCGGAAAACCGATGCAATTTGAAAGGAGTTGTCGTGATTAAGAAGAGAAGATTACTGTCGGCGCTTGCCCTTGTCCTGACGTTCGCGCTTACCCAATCAATGCTGGGGCAGAACGGCTCCGACTCCATCAAGATCCCATTTGAAACTTACAAACTGCCAAACGGTCTCACGGTGATTTTATCCCAGGACCATACCACACCAACTGTTGCCGTTAACGTTTGGTATTACGTCGGGTCCAAAAACGAGATGCCGGGTCGCACCGGTTTCGCGCACCTGTTTGAGCATGTGATGTTCACCGGCTCAGGCCACGTGCCGTATGGACTGCACGACAAGCTCACGGAAGGTGTAGGCGGTGGTAACAACGGTACGACGAATAACGATCGGACCAACTACTTCGAAACGATTCCATCCAATTACCTCGAATCAGCGTTGTGGCTGGAATCCGATCGCATGGGCTTCCTGCTCGATAAGCTCGACATCGAAAAGCTCAATGCGCAACGCGAAGTGGTGAAGAACGAGCGCCGGCAGAGTTACGACAATCAACCGTACGGCCGCGTGCCCGAGATTTTTTCCGCAGCGATGTATCCGAAGGGCCATCCCTATTCGTGGTCGGTGATTGGTTCGATGGTCGATCTAAGCGCCGCGTCTGAGGAGGATGTTAAGTCGTTCTTCCGGCTCTACTACGCACCAAACAACGCGACACTCGCTGTTGTCGGTTCCTTTGATCCGGTACAAGCGAAAGCCTGGATTCAAAAATACTTCAGCGACTTGCCGAAAGGTCAACCGGTGCAAAGGCCAAACGTCCCGCTCGGTAAGTTAGACGCGGGCAAACGCCTGGTCTACGAAGATCGCGTTCAGGTGCCGCGACTTTACATCCAGTGGCCCACGGTAGGCTTCAAGAACGACGAACGCTATGCGCTCGGGATGATGAGCGCGATCTTGTCAGGACCGCGAACAGCGCGCTTGACGAAAGCGCTTGTTTTCGACTCTCAAAAAGCATCACAGGTTAGCGCTTTTCAAAGTTCCGCCGAAGACGTTGGCGTATTTCAAGTCACTGTGGTTCCACGACCTGAGTCGTCGTTGACGGAACTGGAAGCGGCAGTGGATCAAGTGATTCAGAAATTTATCGCCGAAGGACCGACGGCTGAAGAGTTGCAAAAGGCCAAAAGCGGGCTCGAACTGAATTTCCTGCGCGGACTCGAATCGAATCTGGGCAAAGCGGATGAATTGATCAATGGCTCAGTGTTCTTTAACGATCCGGCTCGATTCAAGACTAACTATCAAAAGACGCTGTCAGTCACTGCGGCTGATGTGAAGCGAGTCGCAAGTAAATATCTGACGGGTTCTCGCATCGTGCTGAGCGTCGTTCCGAAAGGCAAAAAGGACCAGGCTTCAAAAGCAACGGAAAGTGAAGCAGTCACGGTGGTAGTTGGAACGCCACGAGGAGGTAAATCATGAAACAACAGAGAAGAGCTCTTGCCTTCGCGGCAGCGCTGATCATTAGCCTCGCGAATATTGCGGCAGTCGCTCAGCAGACGCTCGACCGTACCAAGGTTCCAACGCCCGGGCCAACACCTGTGTTGCGTGTGCCGACATGGACCAAATCTCAGTTGGCAAATGGTTCGACGTTGATCGTCTCTGAAAGTCATAACCTCCCGCTGGTTTCCTTCACGATCACTTTTGTTGGTGGGTCCAATCAGTTTGAGACGGTCGGAAAGCGTGGTTTGGCTTCGCTGACCACGTCCATGATGACCGAAGGCACCACGACAAAGACCGGTGATCAACTGTCGGATGCACTGCAACTGCTGGGCACGAACATCAACGCGTTCATCAGCGGCGAAGAAGGGTCTGTCAGCTTTGTATCGACCGCGAAGAATTTCGAACCGACGCTGGCGTTGCTTTCGGACATGATGCTCAATTCAACTTTCCCGGCAGACGCGCTCGAACGATTGCGCGCGCGAACGTTGGTTAATTTGACTCAGGCGAAGGATCAGCCGGTCACAATCGGATCGCAGGTGTTTTCGAAAATCCTCTACAGTGAAGCGCATCCGTATGGACAACGCACGACGGAGGCTTCCGTGAAAGCGATCACGCGCGATGACATCGTGGCGTTTCAAAAGGCTTATTTTCAGCCGGGCCGCGCGATCATCACCGTAGTCGGCGACGTTAACTCAGCGAAGATCAAGAGTGCAGTTGAAAAAGGTTTGGCTGCCTGGTCCAAGGCCGGCGAGAAAGCGAAATTCGAGTATCCCAAGCTGCCTGAACTTCAGACGGCGAAGATCTATCTCGTCGACAAGCCGGGTGCGCAGCAGTCTGTATTTAATATTGGATTGCCTGGTCCACCACGAAATACGCCTGACTATTTCGCGCTCCAGGTGCTGAACACGATTCTCGGTGGCCAGTTTCAATCGCGACTTAATGCAAACATTCGCGAGCAGAAAGGCTACAGCTACGGCGTGAGCTCGGGATTCGGGTTTGGCAAAGGACCGGGTGCGTTCCGTGCCGGTGGTTCGATTTTTATCGACAAGACTGATGCCGCATTGATGGAGTTCATGAAAGAGTTCAAGGGCATCGTGGGTGAGAAGCCGATCACGGACGAAGAGATCAAGACTGCGAAGGAGTCGCTGATTCAGGGACTGCCACAGCGTTTCTCGTCTGTGTCTGCGATCAGCGGCGCAATCACATCTTTGACGGTTCAGGGATTGCCGGAAGATTACTATCAGACGTACGCGAAAAACGTCTCCGCAGTGACGAAGGAAGATCTGTTGCGAGTGGCGAAGCAGTACATCGATCTGAAGCACTTCGCAATCGTGATCGTCGGCGATCGAACGAAGATCGAAGGTCCGTTGAAAGCGACCGGCATCGCACCGATCACTTACATCGACATCGAGGGCAATCCAGTGCCGATGTCGACCAGTTCAACTAACTAATGAAGGGCGGCCCTCCGATGGCCGCCCATCGATTGATATCTAGATTGTGGGCGGCCACGGAGTGCCGCCCCTGCAGATACCGTCGTAGTCGAAGACGATCTGCATCAGGCGGATGGCGAGGGCTTCGGGGGCGAGGGCGAGTGCGGTTCTGCGCAGGCCTCTGGCCCAGATGTTTTCCCATTGACCGATGGTTCCGTAGTAACGCGAGTATTTGGCGAGCGCTGTTGTGCGTTTGTAGCGACTGCGCTCGTAGTTTCTCAACGCTTCTTCGGACGCGCCGTATTTTTCGAAACACCTCGCCAGCACGAAAGCATCTTCAATCGCTAGACAACCACCTTGTCCGAGGTTGGGTGTTGTCGGATGAATGGCGTCGCCCAACAGAGTCATTCGACCGCGTCCCCAGGTTTTGTTTGACGGACGATCGAGGGCACGGTTCTTGATTATCGATGCGGCTGGTGTTGACTCGATCAGTTCAAGCACGGGTGGATACCAGTCTTCGAACAAGTGCGACACATCATCAGTAATCGAGCCATTGGCTGAGGCCCACCAGCCCACTCGGCCTAAACCAACCGGACCAATGCCGAATCGTTTTCCACGTCCGTGAAACTCAACGGCAGCACTCGGCGGAATCTCGCTCGGGATCTTCGCAGCAATCCCACGCCAAATTGTGTAACCGCGATCGACTGGCTCGCCGTCGTTAATCAATTGAGCACGCACGCGCGAGTGAATACCGTCAGCGCCGATTAAAAAGTCGGCTTCAATCGAGCGACCGTTTGCAAAAGTCGCGATCATCTTGTCGCCTTGCTGCTTTTGATCGATTAGTTGATGGCCGAGATGGATTGACGCGGGCGCAAGTTCGTGGAGAAGCGTGCTTTGTAAGCCGGCGCGATGAAGAGCAACGGCTGGAAATTGCGCATCTGAAATCGAAACGCGGTTTATCAGCCAGCCGTTCTGGTCCACCCAGCGTATCTCTTCCATCAGGCCGGCTCTGTCGAGGATCTTCTCGGCTATGCTAAGCCGCCGCGAGCACCCGCATCGCGTTGGGCCAGATAGCGATCGCCGCACCAACATCGTGCAGCGCAGGTGCTTGCTCAAAGACCTGAGATTCAAACCCGAAGTGCTGAAGCGCGAGTGCGGTCGTCAGACCACCGATGCCACCGCCAATGATCGCAATCTGGACCATTCGGCAGAGAGTGCCACAAAAATGCACAAACTACGAACACCAACGCAAATCACCGGCACAGAATGGCCCAGCTTGCGGAAGCCCACTCCGGATCTGTTCGGCGGTGAATCTTCGCGTTGGCACAAGATCGTATGGCAACGGCACGACTGGCGACGCCGGTTCCACAACTCCTTCCGATAAGATCCGCACCTGCGCGAGGGAAACAAGCGGGACTCTCATGGTCCACTCACAGAAGCTCGCCAGCAGTTTATGAAAGCAGATCGGCATTCGAATCATTAACGGCTGCTTCCCGATCACTTCCGCGACGCGGCGTACCGCTTCACTCAGATAGATCTCTTCAGGCCCAACCAGCGCGATCGTCTGTTTCTTCATGCGCCGATCGACCAAAGCCGCTCGCATCACGTGAACCAGGTCTTCCACCGCCAGGGGGCGGACGCTTTTCTCTTCGAGGCCGACGAGACCGAATACTGGAAACGTGTGCAGCGCGTGGCTGAGATGATCCAGCATGTGATCGCCGCGGCCATAAACCACGCCGGCTTTGATGATCGTGTAGTCGAGTCCGGAGTTGCGCACGATCTCTTCTGCTTCCCATTTCGACTCGTGATATGGCGAACCACATTGTGGCCGCGCACGCAGGAAACTCATGAGCACGATCTTCTCGACGCCCGCTTTCTTCGCCGCCTCGACGACTTTGCGCGTGCCTTCGACATGAACGCGCGCATACGTCTGATCGCCAATCTCACGATTGATGCCGGCGCAATGCGCTACCGCTTTGCAACCCGCGAATGCTGTAGCCAGTTGATCCACATTGTCGAGACGGCTCTGCACGATCGCATCGTCAGTTCCGCGTGCACGTCGCGCGATTTGGACGACTTCGTGACCTTCGCTGGTCAGGCGAATTGCTAAATGACTGCCGACGAAACCAGTCGCACCAGTAATTGCGATTTTCATCATGTTGCCTCGCTTTCATGCCACTGCAAAAATCTTGAACCAAGACATTCATGGTCGCGCTCGTCGTGAGCTCTCAACAGCGCCGCGTTCAAGTCAGCCCGGAAGATGCCGTTGGTCGGAACGCTCATTCGAGCAGCAAGAAAAAGCGCCCAGGCTACGAAAAACGTGGTGCATATCACACCCATAGCAACCAGCATCTCCGGAAAAAAAGCGGAGGGATAATTGAGGTATGCCAAAACCGCGAGAGCAGCTACGGGCAAGTTCACCACCAGCCCCGCCACGAGCAGAATCGTCTTTCGAGGTGATCGAAAAGTCACATACGCACTAAACAGTAAATAGATCGAACGGCATAGATAAAGCTGGCATAATCTTGAGAGGAATAGTTTGAATTTCGCGTTGACACGCAACAGTGAGGATCCAAACAGCCAGTGTGCCGAGACTTAGAAGTCGCAACGGCAGCGTTCCAACCGTTGGCAAAACACGATTCGATCCGACTCTTTCGGCCAGTCCCACTGACGGCCATGCTCCCAAACGTGCAGAGTTCCCAGGGCTTGAAGCGTGATCCGACCAGTAATGCCGTTGGCAAGCTTGTCAGCACGAGAGTTCCCAGCAACGCGGCAAGTTGGTACGCCTCCTCAAGCTTTAATTGAAATGCAATTAAGATGGCAATCAGACTTACACAAAAAATAGTGGCCACAACTCGCTCTAAAGGACCCAGTTGAATTCCAGTCAACCGGTACCCGGCCCAGAGTATTGTCGCCTTCACAACGGCAAGTATGCTTAATGGAATCACAAAGAGTGGCATCCAGTTGACCGCGAATAACAAGTCCGCGGATTCGTTCAAAAGGCAGATCGAAACCATGAGGATGTAGCCACCCAGAATGCCTCCGAGCCATCCTTGCAAAAGGAAAATGCCCGGATATGTTAGCTTCGAGTTGAAATGCGCAATTCGTGGTTCGCATTTGAACCTCTCAATCTCAGGCGACTTCGCCTGGATCGTCGTCGAGCGACTCCGCCGCATCACGCAGTTCGTCAACTAATCGCAACGCCTGCTTGCGCAGCGGCCGCATGAACGGATTGCTGGCGAGGTGAATCAACCTGATCGACCAGCTCGACTGTGTTATTGACCAAACGATAGGTGCGTCGATGCTTCGGTGATTGATCGTGAATCCAAAAGAGGACGATGCCCATGTGATAAACCCAGAGCAGGTAAGGCAACTCGGCGCGCAGGTCTTTTGGAATGCGCGCCTTTGTGCCTTCAACCACCTTGGCGAACAAGTCAATGCTCGCCTCCCGCACGGGATCAGATTCGTCAGAAAACGGGTTGAGCGGACTTCGTGGATGAGCAGCAGTCTTAAATAGCACGCCCGCAAACTGGTGATACGGTCTCATCGAATCGATCTTCAATCGCACCACAGTAAGCAGGCGTGCCTTCAATGTCTCTTCCTTCTCGAGCGCAGGGACGGCAACCGCGAGATGATCGTCGTGAAGGCGTTGATAGAAAGCCTGGATCAGATATTCCTTGGAGCTGAAGTAGTAGTACGCGTTGCCGAGCGACACGCCTGCCTTTTGCGCAATCGCGCGCATCGTGGTTTCCTCGTAGCCTCGCTCGCGGAACATCTCCAGAGCAGTGTCGAGGATCAGTGCCTTCGTCTGATCACCTTTAGAGACCTTGTCCGTCTTCTTTTTGCGCTTCGCAGTCATCGTTTCACCTGGTGAGTCCAGCTACTCGTCCGATCTGGTAACGGTTTTGCGAGATCGCCGAAACTACCTTTTTCGTGGTGGGCAGCAATTCGGGCGTCGCGAGCCTGTAGGCCCATTCGCGATACCGCGTGAGTGACCACAGGACCATCAACCAGGCCTTTGGACCGAAATAGACCCAGCCGCCCTCGCTCACCACCGTCAGATCCTTCTTCGTCAGATCGTGGTTGAGTTGTGGATAGCGCTTTCGCGCTTCATCAGAGGCGCAGGGCACGAATTTCAGCTCGACAATTTTGGATTGTTCCGCCAGCCACTCGTGTGCGCGCCTGCACAGGCCACACTCAGGGTCGTAAAGCACGGTCAGGGCTTGCATGGCTCAGGCCTCCTGCTGGACAGCGGTCGCCGTGAAAGCGTCAGGGTCCACCGGTGGAGTGTTCTGTTGCGTGGTTGCGCGCCGGCGCATGCGGCTGAAGATGTAGAGATTGAAGAAGTGCATCCCGCCGAGGACGAGTAACACCATGCCGACTTTTACGGACAGGGCTTCAATGCTTTGCTCTGCCGAGTTGACTGCGTATCCCAGTTTCAGGGCCAGGGTAACGTAGCCGAAGTTAATCAGGTAAAAACCGACGACGAGCAGGTGATTGACCGAATCGGCGAGGGCTTCGTTGCCGTGGAAGACGTCGACGAGAAAGACGCGGCCGTTTTTGTGGAGGGTGCGAGCGACCCAGATGGTCAGCCCGATGCTGAGGGTCAGGTAAATCAGGTATGTGGTTATTCCGATTGTCATGGTCAGCCTCCTTTAGCTGAATTTGAACACGTTCAACTATCGGCAGGTTACGCCTGATCGGAAAGGGTGTCAAGAGCTTTTTTGAACGGGTTCAAAAAATTGCCAATTGCCAATTGCCGATTGTCGATTTGTGGGATCCTTCACGCGTGCGGACTTCTCAAATCGGCAATCGGCAATTGGCAATTGGCAATCGTGCCGTGTGTTATTGTCTTCGGTCCGAACCTAACGGCCCAAGGAGAAACTGATTGGCAGCAGAAGACCTGATCCCCGCAGAAGGAACCATCATCGATAAACAACCCAACGCCTTTTTCAAAGTCCGCCTCGACAACAGCGAACACGTGGTATTGGCCGCTATCTCCGGAAAGATGCGAAAGAATCGAATCCGGATATTGGTTGGTGATCGTGTGAGTGTTGAGATGTCGCCTTACGATTTATCGCGCGGGCGAATAACTTACCGGTACAAGTAACTCAGTAATCAGGCCTATTTGAATTCGAACGACCGCAGGTAGCTCAGGAACGAGTCGTTCCACTGAGCCACCGTCTTTTCTGGTCCGACGAGTTTCACGTAATAAGAGCCTTTTGGGGTTTCGACAACCGCGGCCCGCAAGCGATAACCGGGCTTGTTGTGTAACGTCCCGCTTCCGGGACTTGTCTCCGCAACGTAGGTTCCGGATACGTCCACTGTCGCGACCTTCAATCCGTTCGCCTCGAAGTTCTCCTCTTTAGCCTTGTCCTTCGAAGCACTGCCGTCCTCTTGTTTCATCTGACCCACCCAGCGTTCGATATTCGCTGCGGTCGAGCCACCCTGGCCCTGTCCAAAGTAATAAAGAACCAGCGACGCATCCTCAGTATCGCCGGCCGTCTTGGGCAGCCGGTACTGCGCGACACGCATGCTGGAGGTCCTTTCCTCTTCGACCCAACCGGCTGGAACTCTAAACTTCAGCGAGCTCTGTTGTGACGCTGTACTGCTTGCAACGCACACGAGCGCGATCAGAATGGGCAGGATTGTCTTACGCATGGCCTCATTTAAACTCACACATGGTCTGAATCGCAAGTTACGGAGCCGAGGGCGGTTGTGGTAGTATGCCCTCATTATGCATGCCGATGTCGTAATTATACGGCTTATATTCACGGCAATTTTAGTAGCGGCGGGATACAAGCTGGTACCAGTAGGCGATGACCCCTGGGTTTCAGCGGGGCTGGTGCGCTGATCGCCATCTGTATCATCCTTTTTGAGATGCGGATTCGACGCGCCTCGCTCAAGACGCTGATCGGCGCGGCGGTTGGTTCAATTCTCGGAATCATTGGGGCTTATCTGATCGGCTCGTTAATTAGTCGACAGGAATCAGACGCACTCCAGCCGCAGATGAAGACGTTTCTGACGCTGGCGCTGACGTTCTTCATGGCCTATGTCGGATTGATGGTCGGAGCCGCCAAGGGCGACTATCTCGATCTCTCCGCACTGGGCGGAATCTTCAGTGACAAAGTCACGCGCCGCGATCTCAAAATCCTCGACACCTCGGTGATCATCGACGGGCGCATTGCAGACGTCGCCGAAACAGGATTTCTTACCGGATCGCTGATCATTCCGCAGTTCATCCTGCGCGAGTTGCAGCAGGTGGCTGATTCACCTGATTCCTCGAAGCGACAACGTGGACGCCGTGGTCTGGACATGCTCAACCGGCTCCAGAACAACAGTTCACTCGACATTCAAATCGTTGAGACTGACTTTCCGTCCGTGCGTGAAGTTGACCTGAAGTTGATCGAGCTCGGCAAACAGCTTGATGCCGTTATCGTCACGAACGATTTCAACTTGAACAAGGTCTCTCAGTTGCGCGGTGTCAGTGTGCTCAACATTAACGAGTTGGCAAATGCGCTCAAGCCGGTCGTGCTCCCAGGCGAGGCGATGAGGGTTTTCATCCTGAAGGAAGGCAAGGAATACAATCAGGGCGTGGCCTATCTCGATGACGGCACGATGGTGGTGGTCGACAATGCGCGCAGGTTGATTGGCAAGAATGCCGACATCGCAGTGACGAGCGTGTTGCAGACAACTGCCGGCAAGATGATCTTCGGCCGTCTCTGGGAAGAAGCGGAAAATGGCGGACACAGCGACATTCATCGCACCAACGGCGCATCGCGGCGCCAGTTGCGCGACTCGCGTAGTGGTCCAGCTCCGGTGCGTATTTCTGAAAGCGAACCGATCACTGAGAGCTAACGCCGCCACCCGGTAGACGAATTCCTACCCTTTCATGAACATCGCGATTATTGCTGCCGCCGGCGCTGGCACCCGGATGGCGAGCGATCGGCCGAAGCAGTTTCTGTTACTCGCAGGAACGCCCGTAATTTTTCACACGCTGAAGGTGTTCGAGCAGTGTGACAGTATTCAAGAAGTGATAGTAGTCCTGCCCGCAGAAGAGTCTGCGGGTTTCCTTTCAATGGCGGGGAAAATGGGACTGCGGAAAGTCGCGCGTGTTGTTCCGGGAGGAGCGACGCGAGCTGAGTCGGTAAAGCGCGGTTTGATGTCGATTAGATCTGCGACGGCGGAGATCGTTGCGGTGCATGATGGTGTTCGGCCGTTCGTCACTGTTGAAGAGATCAGCAACACGGTTGCGGCTGCGCAGGACGGATGGCGCGGCGATTCTTGTGGCGCCCGTGACGGATACGATCAAGCAGGTTAGTGATGGCTCGGTGGTGAAGACTCTGGATCGCGGTGGATTGCGTCGTGCTTTGACGCCGCAATGCTTTCGATACGAGTTGTTGAGAGAGGCGTACCAGCGAGCTGATGTAAACGATCCATCGCTGACTGACGAAAGCGCGCTCGTCGAACAACTGGGCCATCGCGTGAGCGTTGTTGAAGGGAGTGCGAGGAATATTAAGATTACGACTGCTGAGGATCTCGTGGTGGCGGAAGCGTTATTCAAAGAAGATAGCCACAAAGAGTGTTTCACAAGAAAGACACGCAAAAGTCGCATCATGATTCGAATCGGCATCGGCACTGACACTCATCGCCTCGTTGAAGGGCGGGAGCTTGTGCTCGGTGGTGTGCATATCGCTTCGGATCGAGGGGCTGAGGGGCATTCGGATGCTGACGCTTTGAGTCATGCGATTGCCGATGCGATTCTCGGTGCGTTGTGTGAAGGCGACATGGGAGTGCATTTCCCGGATAAAGATCCACAGTGGAGTGGTGCGAATAGTCTTGAATTGCTTTCGCGCGTGATGTGGTTGGCGCGCGAACGCAGTCTCCACGTAGTCAATGTTGACTCGACAATTTTGCTCGAAAGACCAAAACTCAGATCCTACGTCGATTCAATGCGCGAAAACATCGCCGAAGTATTGGGAATCGACGCCGGCTGCGTGAGTGTCAAAGCAAAGACGGGCGAAGGCGTCGATGCGGTGGGGCAGGGGCTCGCTGTGACCGCTCAGGCCGCTGTTCTTATGGAGAGCAACTAAGGAAAGCTGCTTGAGACCACAAGACGTCATCAGAAAAAAGCGAGACGGGCTGAGCCTATCGCGCGAAGAGATCGAATTCTTCATCGCGGGCGTCACCAGCGGTCGCATCGCCGACTACCAGGTCAGCGCGCTGCTCATGGCCATTTACCTCAATGGCATGAACCAGGACGAGCAGCAGGCGTTGACGGAGGCAATGCTCAACTCCGGCAACATCCTCGACTTCACCGACATTCCCAAACCAAAAGCAGATAAACATTCAACCGGCGGCGTCGGCGATAAGACGTCGATCATCATCGCTCCGCTTGTGGCTGCGTGTGACGTGTCAGTGCCGATGATTTCCGGTCGTGGGCTGGGCCATACGGGTGGCACGCTCGACAAGCTCGAGTCGATTCCGGGTTATCGAGTGAACCTGAGTTTGACTGAGTTCAAGCAGGTGTTGGACCAGGTGGGCTATGCGATGGCGGGACAGACTGCCGAAATCGCGCCAGCAGACAAAAAGATGTACGCCTTGCGTGATGCGACTGCGACAGTCGAAGCCATTCCGTTGATTGTCGCTTCGATCATTTCGAAGAAAGGCGCGGCCGGTCTGGATGCGATGATCATCGACGTGAAAGTCGGCAACGGCGCGTTCATGCGAGAAGAGGCGCGAGCCCGCGACCTGGCCCATGCGCTAGTTAGCACGGGAAATTCGTGCGGCATCAAAACGCGCGCGTTGTTGACTGACATGAATCAACCGCTCGGTCGCGCAGTCGGAAACTCTCTCGAGATACAGGAGTGCATCGAGATCCTTCGCGGTGAAGCAAACGAAGCGGCGCAGCCCGTGCTCGACTTATCGATGGAACTCTGCGCGCACATGCTGGTGCTGGCGAATGTGGACCAGGCTATTGATGCTGCTCGTGAGCGACTGGAGAAAGTTTTGAAATCAGGCAAGGCGCTCGAGTGCCTGCGAAGCAACATCGAGGCGCAGGGTGGCGAGCCTCGCGTTTGCGACGACCCCGGCAGGTTTCTGCCTTTGGTAAGAGAAACCGTTAAGGTAGAATCCCCGCGCTCCGGCTTCATTTCAAGAGTCGACACCACGGAGATCGGTCACGCAATCGCGGCAATCGGCGGCGGGCGCGTGCGCATCGAAGACACAGTGGATCCCACAGTTGGTTTTACTTCCGAGTTGAAGTTAGGCGATCAGGTTCGCGCGGGTGATGCGATCGGGACGGTGTACTGCGCTGACAGTTCGGCTGCGGCTGAAGCGGCGCGTCGTATCCAGGCTGCGTATCACATTGGAGATGAACCTGCGGCGGAAGAGTTGAAGTTGGTCAAGGAAATCGTCAACGAATGAAATACAAAGTTCTCGAATCAGTTTTTGCAGCTGCCTTGGTTTGCGTGCGACACTGTCTGATGTCCGGCTGTGGAAGCTCCGCGGCTCGCGACGGATCGAAGATTCACGTCGGGATTGTTTTTGACATCGGCGGGAAAGATGATCGTTCGTTCAATGCGGCTGCGTGGCAGGGCGTGCAGCGTGCTGCGAAAGATTTTCCAATCGTGTTGCGCGACATTGAACCAGGCACGCCGAACGCTATCGAGCCCGCGATGCGTGCGTTCGCCGAACAGAACTTCGATCTGATCATCGGAGTGGGTTTCGCGCAGGCGCCGATCATGGAGAAGGTCGCGAAAGACTATCCCAATATTCAGTTCGCGATCATCGATGGCGTGAGTAAGTTGCCGAACGTTGCATCGTTAGTCTTCAAAGAGCATGAAGGTTCGTACCTGGTCGGCATACTCGCTGCGAAAGCATCTCGAACGGGCACGATCGGATTTCTTGGCGGAATGGACATCGGGCTGATTCATCGTTTCGCGCAGGGTTACGAGGAAGGCGCTAAATCCGTCAACCCAAATATACGCGTGATCAGAAACTATGTTGGCGTGACTGATGCGTGCGTGGAACAATCCGGGCAAAGGTAAAGAACTCGTCGCTGGCACAGATCGGCAAAGGCGCTGACGTGATCTTCACGGCCGCCGGGAATTCCGGTTTGGGGGCTTTCGATGCCGTCGAGCAGCAGGGCGTGCAAAACGGGCGCGCCACGCATTTCGTGATCGGCGTGGATTCAAATCAAAACATGGTGAAGCCAGGCTTTGTTCTCACGAGCATGGTCAAGCGAGTCGATAATGTCGGTGTACGACATCGTTAAGGATGTCGTAAATCATCGCTTCGTTCCGGGCCTGCACGTCTTTGGTCTTGATAAAGACGGTGTTGGTTACTCGATGGACGAATTCAACAAAGACCTCGTTCCACAGGACGCAATTCAACAAGCCGAGGAAGCTAAAAAGAAGATCATTGCGGGCGAAATTAAAGTCACAGACGCGATGGGTGGATAAACATGTACTGCCACAAAACGCACAAAAGGCTCAAAAGATCTAGTTAATCAGTTGTGCTTTTTGTGCTTCTTTGTGGCTTCAATCAGTCTAGATGCTCGAACTCCGACAAATAACTAAAACGCTTTGGCGATGTTCTCGCGAACGATCATGTCGACATCGTCGTAAAGCCGGGGACTATCCACGCCATCGTTGGTGAGAATGGGGCGGGGAAGTCGACGGCGATGCGTATCGCCTATGGCTTTTACACCGCCGACAGCGGTGAGATTCTTGTCGACGGCCAGGTGCGTGAGATCAAGTCGCCGCATGATGCGATCGCGCTCGGCATTGGCATGGTCCATCAGCACTTCATGCTGGTTGAGACCATGTCCGTCGCTGAGAACATCGTGCTCGGCGCGGAGCCCGGGACAAATCTGGCGCTGGATCTTAAGAGCGCCGCCTCTCAGATCAGGCAACTCTCTGAAGAGTTCAAACTCGCAGTCAATCCAAACGAACCAGTCGAGCATTTGTCAGTGGGCCAGCAGCAACGCGTTGAGTTGTTGAAGGCGCTTTATCGACATGCGCGTTTACTCATCCTCGACGAACCGACCGCGGTACTGACACCACTCGAAGTCGAGGAATTCTTCGCGATTCTTCGTCGCATGCGCGAGCAGGGTAAAACAGTCATCATCATCACTCACAAACTGTCAGAAGTGCTCGCGATCTCGGATGAAGTTACGGTGATGCGCGACGGAAAAGTCGTCGGCCGTGTCCAAACGAAAGACACAAACGCAGCGGAACTGGCGCGAATGATGGTTGGGCGTGAAGTCTTGCTGCGCGTCGAGAAGAGTGATCCGGATGTTGGCCCGCCCAAGCTCGAAGTAAACAAACTTTCAGTTGTCGATATTAAAGGGCGCCAAACGTGTTAACGAGGTAACGTTCGAAGTTCGCAGTGGCGAGATCGTCGGCATTGCCGGAGTTGAAGGCAACGGGCAGACGGAGCTGATCGAAGCACTGGCTGGACTGGTTGAGCCGGCGCGCATCACAGGCGAGATGAACTTCGAAGGCAAAAGCCTCAACATCGTGGGTGCGCGCGCGAGGCGTGAGCTTGGCATCGCTCACATTCCTGAAGATCGACACCGCCGCGGGTTGTTGCTCGACTTCATACTCGCAGAGAACTCGATACTCGGCGTGCATTACCGTCCGCCCATTGCTGCTCTGGCCGGTGGAGTTTTTCTCGATAGCAATGCGATCCAGCGTCGTGCAGATGAAATTATTCAACGCTTCGACGTTCGTCCGCCAAACGCGGCACTCCCTGCGCGTGCGTTTTCGGGTGGTAACCAGCAGAAACTGATCATCGGCCGCGAGTATCACGTCAATCCGAAGTTGTTACTCGTTTCGCAACCGACACGCGGAGTTGATATCGGGGCGATCGAGTTTATTCACCGCCAGTTGGTTGCGTTGCGTGATGCTGGTTGCGCGATCCTGCTGGTGTCGGCGGAGCTTGAGGAAGTGACCAGTCTTTCCGATCGGCTGCTGATCATTCACGAAGGGCGAATAGCAGGTGAGGTCGATCCGAAAGTTGCGACCCTTGAGGAGATTGGGTTGTTGATGACTCGCGGACATTAATCGTTTGGAGTTCAAGCTTTAGCTTGCCGTCCAAACGAAGGCACAACCTAAAGGTTGAACTCCAAACCATACCACTACATGAACAAACTCGCGCGTGAGCTTCTGTTCCCTCTGATCGCCGTGTTGGCCGCATTTATTGTTGGCGGCATTTTGATAATTCTCATCGGCGACAATCCGTTAGTCGCTTATCGCTTACTCCTCGGCAGCGCGCTCTCATGGCCCGACGGAATCGGCTACACGCTGTTTCATGCAACACCACTGATCTTCACGGGGCTCGCGGTCCTCGTGGGATTTCGTTGCGGCTTATTCAACATCGGTGCTGAAGGTCAACTCTACGTCGCGGCATTCGCAACAGCATGGGTCGGAATTACTTTCGCAAATCTATCGCCCTGGCTTCTCATTCCGTTCTGCTGCCTCGCGGCGATATTTAGTGGCGCGTTCTGGGGAGCGATTCCGGGCGTCTTGAAAGCGCGATTTGGATCGCACGAAGTCATCAACACGATCATGTTGAACTTCATCGGGATCGCGCTCGTCAGTTACTTCACGCAGTATCACTACAGGGTTGGAGGCGATCCGATACTGCAAACCGCAGAAATCGGCGCAGGCGCACACATCGCACGTCTCGGTAAATTCATTCCCGGTTTTCCTGAACGCATTCCTTTGAACGTTGCATTCCTGCTCGCGCTGCTCTGCTGTCTTCTGGTCTATCTATTTCTGTGGCGCACGAAGTGGGGTTACGAGATACGCGCTACCGGCAGCAATCCGTTTGCGGCAGAGTACGGCGGTATTTCGACTCGCACTCAGATCGTTTTGGCGATGGCAGTTTCAGGCGCACTCGCGGGAATGGTCGGCATCAACGAAGTGCTCGGCGATCGGCATCGTTACTACGACGGCTTCTCTGACAACTATGGTTATACCGGAATTGCCGTCGCGCTGCTCGGTCGTAATCATCCGGTGGGCGTGATCCTCGCGGCGTTGTTGTTTGCTGCACTACAACACGGCGGAATCTACGTCGATGGTTTTTCAGAGCACGTCACGAAAGATATCGTGCAGGTGCTTCAAGGCATCATCATTCTGTTCGTCGCCGCTGAGGCGTTCTTCAAGTGGCTTTTGGGAGGAAGGTTCTCGATGCAACGTTTGAGAGTAAACCAATGAGAGATCTCTTCAGTCTTTCACTCATAGCTTCAACGATTCGCGTCGCAACACCGCTCGTGCTCGCGGCGCTTGGCGGTCTGTTCTCGGAGCGATCCGGCGTCATCAACATCGCACTCGAAGGAAAAATGCTTGCGGGAGCTTTCACGGCGGCCGCAGTTACGTACGCAGCAGACACGAGATTGGGAATGGGAGCCGCGAGTCCGTGGGCGGGTTTACTTGCCGGGATGATTGCGGGACTTTTCATTGCGGCGATTTACGCAGTGAGCTGCATCAGGTTCAAAGCCGATCAGGTGGTGAGTGGGGCGGCAATTAACATCCTGATGCTGGGCATACCTGGTTTTCTTGGGTGGCGCTTTGTTTCTCTCCTCAGGATCGACTCCGCAAATTCCAAAGGACCATCTGTTGCCGCAGTCGCCATGGCTTATTGCTATCGTGATACTCGCGCTCGTGGCTGGAATCTGGTACGTGCTTTACAAGACACCTTTTGGATTGCGACTGCGATCGGTCGGAGAGAATCCTGAAGCTGCCGATGCTGCGGGTGTCAGCGTGAGTCGCATACAGATACTCGGGCGTGTTGCTCGCCGGTGTTTTGGCGGGACTTGGTGGCGCATATCTTTCGATCGGGCAGTCGTCGTTGTTTACACGCAACATGACTGCGGGTCGTGGGTTCATCGCGCTCGCGGCTTTGATCTTCGGAAAGTGGAAACCAGTGCCGACGCTGCTCGCGTGTCTTCTGTTTGGGTTTACTGAAGCGGTTTCGATTCAGATGCAGGGTGTGTTTAAGTTACCATCGGGCGAAGATATTCCGGTGCAATTCATCCAAATGGTTCCTTACGTCTTGACCATTGTAGTGCTTGCGGGCTTTATTGGATCGTCCCGGCCACCGCGCGCTCTTGGCATACCGTATCAGAAAGAGAAGTAGGAGGTTTTGAATGGTTGAGCGAACGGCAAGCACGAGTCTTTACGAACGCGCCGAGCACGCCACCAGAATCATCAGAGCGAGAATAAGTGTCGAACCGCGGATCGCGGTTGTGCTCGGGAGTGGTCTCGGTGGTTTTGCTGACGACTTTGAAGAGGCTGTCAGCATCCCGTATGAAGACATACCTGGGTTTATGCGTTCGACTGCGCAAGGACACGCAGGACAGTTAGTAGTAGGCAAGGTTGATACTGTTCCGATCCTGGCGATGAAGGGTCGCATGCATTACTACGAAGGCTACTCGCTTGAGGAAGTCACGTTTCCGATGCGTACTTTCAACCTGCTGGGAATCAAAACCGTGATTCTCACGAACGCCGCCGGAGGGATAAACGTCCAGCTGCAACAGGGCGCGTTGATGGTGCTCAGCGATCATCTCAACTTGATGGGCGCGAATCCGTTGCGTGGACCAAACGATGAACGATTTGGACCACGCTTCCCGGATATGTCGACGGTCTACTCGCCCGAGCTTCAGGAGTTGGTTGTCGAAGAAGCGAGGGCTATCGGCGTGGAGGTGCGGCGGGGAATCTACGGCGCGTTGTCTGGTCCGAGTTACGAAACGCCGGCTGAGATCCTCATGCTGCGAAACCTTGGCGCGGATGCAGTTGGAATGAGCACTGTTCCTGAGGCGATCGTCGCGCGGCACATGGGTTTGGAGGTGCTTGGCATCTCGTGCATCACCAACATGGCAGCGGGTCTCAGTGATGCGCCGATCAATCATGAAGAGGTGATGGCGACGGGCGATCGTGTGCGGGGAACGTTTACGGAGTTGCTGCGGAAAGTTGTGAGTGCGATTAGTCGAAGAGTCTAAGGTTTTTGGCCAAAGCGATTAAACTAAGCCTAAGAACAATCCTGTACATGAGCATGATTATTGGCATTTCGGGTGGAACGGGCTCAGGGAAGACCACTGTTGCGAACCGCATTCTCGAATCAGTTAGTGCCCGCGAAGTAGTTTTCATTCAACAAGATTCCTACTATCGAAACCTCACCGATCTTCCACTCGATTATCGCGGTGTTGCCAATTTCGATCATCCTGACGCGCTTGATAACGAGCTGCTCGTGAACCACGTGCGCCGGTTGAAGGCAGGTGAAGCGATTGAATTGCCGCTCTACGACTTCAAGACCCACTCGCGATTGAACGAAACGCGCTTCGTTGAGCCAAAGCCGATCGTGATCGTTGAGGGAATCTTGATCTTCGCCGATCCGCGCCTGCTCGAGCAGATGGACATCAAGGTGTTTGTCGACACACCTGACGATATTCGCTTCATTCGACGGCTGCGGCGCGACATTGCCGAGCGTGGTCGCACAGTCGAATCAGTCATCGAACAATATCTCGCGACCGTGAGGCCCATGCACATGCAGTTTGTTGAGCCTTCGAAGCGCCATGCCGACGTTATCATTCCTGAGGGTGGTCATAATCTCGTAAGCATCGACTTGTTGAGTCGGAAAAATTCGCGAGAGGCTGACCAATGCTTTATCAATTGCTGGAGGTCAACTTTGAGCGGAGATTTTGGACCGTTGATTGAAGCGGCGAAGAGTGCGCGCTTGCAATCGGTCGCACCATTTTCAAATTTTCAAGTGGGCGCGGCAGTGAGAACTGCAAGCGGCAAGGTTTACACGGGCTGCAACGTCGAGAGCGCGAGTTATGGATTAACTGTGTGCGCGGAACGCGTTGCGATCTGGAAGGCGTTGTCGGAAGGCGAAAGGCAGTTCACTGATCTCGCCGTTGTTGCTGATACTGAAACGCTGACGCCGCCTTGTGGAACCTGCCGCCAGATCATCTGGGAATTTGCGAGAGGCGCGAATATCGTGTTTCGCGAACCTCGATGGGCAGAGCGAAGAATTTCATATCGCCGACCTGTTGCCGCGCGCGTTCGATGCGCGATTCTTGAAGAAGAAATGAATGCCAAAGCATTTTCGTGTTTCCCTGATCGTAACCACCATGCTCTCCACGCCACTTTCAGACGCCGCCGCTCAAACACGACGGCAGCGCGCTGAGCCGGTCGATCTGCTCGTTCTCGGTGGCACGATCGTCACGATGGACCAGGAGCGCCGGGTTATCCCTGACGGCGGAATTGCTGTGTCTCGGGGACGTATCGTCGCGATTGGACCACGTGCAGATGTTGAGCGTGAATACACGTCGCGACAGAGAATCAATGCGACGGGCAAAGTCATCACGCCCGGGTTGATTAACGGCCACACGCACATTCCGATGGTGCTGTTTCGTGGTTTGGCTGACGACCTCGATTTGCAGGAGTGGTTGACGAAGTACATCTTTCCTGCCGAAGCGAAAAATGTAACTGAAGAATTCGTGCGCGTTGGAACGCGGCTTGGATTGGCTGAAATGATCCGCGGAGGCACCACGACCTACTGCGACATGTATTACTTCGAAGACGCGATCGCCGATGAGACGGCGAAAGCGGGCGTTCGTGGCGTGCTGGGAGAAACAGTCATCGACTTTCCAGTAGCCGACAACAAGAACAACGCCGAAGCGATGGCTTATGTTGAGAAGTTTGTCGCACGCTGGAAAGGGCACGAGCTGATCATTCCAGCGATCGCGCCTCACGCGCCGTACACGGTCTCGGAGCAACATCTCAAAGCTGCGCGTGCATTTTCCGATCGCACGGGCGCGCCCATCGTGACTCACGTTTCGGAGACGAAGAGGGAAGTCGACGATAGTGTAAAAGACAAAGGCGCCAGCCCCGTGGCATATCTCGATCGCATTGGTTTTTTGAATGAACGCGTGATCGCAGCGCATGTGGTGTGGCCGCAGGGAACTGACATCGCGATTTTGAAGCGCCGCGGTGTTGGAGTGGTTCACAATCCGCAGTCAAACATGAAACTCGCGGCAGGCGTCGCACCCGTTCCGAAGATGATGACTGAAGACCTTTTCGTAGGGTTGGGAACTGACGGCGCCGCTTCAAACAACGACTTGAACATGTGGGAAGAGATGGACACTGTCGCCAAGCTGCACAAGGTTTTCAGCGGCGATCCGAAGGTGATCTCCGCGCAGCAGGCGTTCGAGTTGGCCACCATTCGCGGTGCCCAGGCGCTTCATCTGGAAAAGGAGATCGGTTCGCTCGAGAAGGGAAAACGCGCTGACATACTGCTCCTCAATCGCGACACCCTCAACCAGATCCCGCTGTACAATGTCTATTCAGACCTCGTCTACGCCACCAAGGCCTCCGACGTCGAAACCGTCATCATCAACGGCCGCATCGTCATGCGCAACCGCCGTTTGTTGACCCTCAACGAGACCACCATCAAAAACGAAGCCCGCACCTTCCGCGACCGGATTATCAAGAGCCTGGGAACTGCAGCGTCACCGCAGTAATAACAAGCCATTTCCACGATCTTCAACCGTTTGAGTTTGCGGAAACGGCTTCGCCGCCTAATGTGAGGCGGGGTTCTGCCCCGCCGTAATTCTCTTTTAAGGTTGGGGCTATGCCCTCGGTTTGGGCTTTGACCCGCACTACGGAGAGCCCGAACTAAGGGCGTAGCGCAATCTGAAAACAAGTCTCCGGCGGGGCAAGCCCCGCCTCACATCAGGCGGCGAAGCCGAAGCGGAGAAGCCAGTTCTTTGTCAAACGAAAAATTTTATGTACCTGGGAGTCATGCCTCGGTTTTGCGAATCACATTGTGGTGAAGTTCACACAGTCTGGGATTTACTTTTGACTGATGGAAGTGCTCGTTCAAAACTAACAAGTCGTCTAATCAGAGCGTTGTATCGGGAGTGGGCGGAATCTGGCTCAGTGGTGGCCAACAAGTCATAAAGCCTATGTTCCGGATTGGAAGGTAAGTTTTCAGGGATGTCCAAGCCAAGACTGCGGAGCTTTGGTGCTCCGATTGCCACGAGAAAAGCCGCCATTGTTTCGCGCCGAGACCGCAGATCCTCGATGCCGGCAACGATTAGCTCATTGGCTGGTATAGAACTCATTTCAGCGGCATTCTAACACCGCGGCGTCAAAAAGAGGTCGTTGCTAAAGCCCCCTCTTGCCTCATTGGCCCCGTTGCGGCCATAATAGCCTCGACAAAATGATCAACAGTGTAAGCGAGCATTAGGCTCGCTTTTGTATTTCAGGAGTCACCGATTTGAGTTCTTTTTCTTACGTCCGCCCCCACGTCAACATAATCCTCTCTGCATTTCTAATTCTAATCACAGCCGTTTTCGCGGCAGGGCAGTCGACTGGGTCGAGCGAGGAAGCAGCCGAGAATCCTGCTATGCGAAGGATTGAGCGCGCCCGCGCACTCGCTGCCGTGCATCAGCTTCAAGCTGCCGCGACCGAATTGGAAAACATACGTGCGTCGGTCAACGACGTCACGTTGCGCAACGTCACGACTCTGATGTTGCTTGGTATTTACCTCGAAGAGGGAAACTACGGGCGCTCCCAGGCGTTACTTGAAGAAGCCTTCCAGCAACGCGCGGCACAGAAAGATGAATCCCTTCGCACTTACTTCGCCGCGGCCGGCCAAACGCTCAACGGTATTCGCGCGCATCTCGCTCGTTATCGCAGTTTTGGACTCAATCCCAGTGAACCCGGACTTCCCGCGGAAGCGAATACCGACCTTGAACGCGTCCGCACTTTGCTCGAACGCGTAATCGCGCAGGCAAACGAGATCGCCCAGGTAGCAGCGCGATCTTACGAAGCGCTGGCTCTATTGGAAGACGTGCTCGGAATTCGCTCGGCGCTCGCGCGCAACAATGAGGACCACGCCAAGTGGCAGACGGAATACATCCTGGCGCGCGAGAAGATGGCCAAGTCGCAGATTCAGGTCGCTTCGCTTGGGCGGTCGCCGGCGCTCGATGCGATGACCAACAGGACTCCGAATCCGTTTTCAACTAAGCCTGCCGCACCCGCGGATCCTTCATCGGCAACTCCGATCGCCGCGCCAGCGACTGGTCCCGAGCCGCAGCTCGTCAGCACAGGATCGCTGAGCGGCAGAGAAACCAAGCGCGTGACGCCTGTCTATCCTCCATCTGCGAAGTCGCACAACGTTTCGGGGACAGTCAGAGTTTTCGCGATAGTTGATGAAAACGGAAAGATCTGGGTCACGAACTCTGAAGGCCCTTCGCTCCTGCGTCACGCAGCAGAAGAGGCTGCGAAGGGCTGGACGTTCCCGCCGTCATTAGTCAACAACAAGCCTGTCCGGTTCGCCGGGTATATCGACTTCGACTTCAAGCTCTAACGTCAGTTACACAGAATTATCACAAACTGGAACCCGTGCGAGCAATCTTGACTTTAAAGTAAGGTATCACTTAAGATGCGTCAGATTAATAGTTTAGGCGTACGATGAAGGTATCAGCTCAAGAGGAATATGGACTTCGCTGCCTGTTGCAGTTAGCGCGCGCCGAGACTATGGGCGAGTCGCTAACACTCGCGCAGCTTGCCCGCCTCGAAGGCATATCTTCCGCAAACGCCGGCAAATTGATGTGGATTTTGAGCAAGGCTGGATTGGTTCAATCAACACGCGGCACAAAGGGCGGTTACACGCTCTCGCGGCCCGCGTCCGAAATACGTTTGAACCAGGTGATACGAGTGCTCGAGGGCGAACCCGCTGAATCGCACTGCAAGAGCTACGCGGGAGTACTCGATGCGTGCGTTCACACCGGCGACTGCGGTATTCGACCCGTAATCGTCGAGCTGCACCAGATTGTCGACAACGCGCTCGCCGATATCACGCTTTCGCAGTTGCTGGGAACCGAAGCGAATGTCGACGCGGCTTTGCACCAGATACAGGGCATAAAACCCCGGGATAACCGAGTTTAGACTCATGAGCACAGCAGAACTTTTAAGTAAACAGGAATACAAATACGGCTTCGTAACCGATATCGAGTCGGATGTGATCCCGCGCGGGATGACCGAAGACACTATTCGTCTGATCGTCGAGAAGAAGAACGAGCCCGAGTGGATGCTGGAGTTTCGTCTCAAGGCATTTCGTCATTGGCTGACGATGACGGAACCGAAGCACTGGCCCAATCTCAAGTATCCGGAGATTGATTACCAGAACCTGATTTACTACAGCGCGCCGAAACAGAAGGTAACTAAAGCGAGTCTCGACGAAGTCGATCCGGAACTGCTGCGGACGTTCGAGAAGCTCGGCATTCCATTGACGGAGCAGAAGCAGTTGGCCGGCGTTGCGGTCGACGCGGTGTTCGACTCAGTCTCCGTCGCGACGACTTACAAAGAAAAACTGAAGAAGCACGGAGTTATCTTCTGTTCCTTCACTGAAGCAGATCAGAGACTATCCGGATCTCGTCCGTAAGTACCTCGGGATCGGTTGTTCCGACAAACGACAACTTCTTCGCCGCTTTGAACAGTGCGGTCTTCTCGGATGGAAGTTTCTGCTTCATTCCGAAAGGCGTGCGCTGTCCGATGGAGTTGTCGACTTACTTCCGTATCAATAACTCGGAGTCAGGACAGTTTGAGCGCACGCTGATCGTCGCTGAAGAAGGTTCCCACGTTTCATACCTCGAAGGCTGCACGGCGCCGAAGTTTGACAAGAACCAGCTTCACGCCGCGGTTGTTGAACTGGTCGCGTTGGACGACGCTCAGATCAAATACTCGACGGTGCAAAACTGGTACGCCGGTGATGAAGAAGGTGTCGGTGGTATCTACAACTTCGTTACCAAGCGTGGCAAGTGCGCCGGGAAGAATTCGAAGATCTCGTGGACGCAGGTTGAAACAGGATCCGCGATCACGTGGAAGTATCCGTCGTGCATTCTCGCCGGCGACAACTCGATCGGTGAGTTTTATTCGGTTGCGCTGACGAATCACGCTCAACAGGCTGACACCGGCACGAAGATGATCCATCTCGGCAAGAACACTCGATCGACGATCATCTCGAAGGGAATCGCGGCTGGTAAGTCAAACAACAGCTATCGCGGCCTGGTGAAGGTGATGCCGAAGGCCGAGGGCGCACGCAACTACACGCAGTGCGACTCGATGCTGATCGGATCAAACTGCGGCGCGAACACGTTCCCGTACATCGAGGTGATGAACAACAGCTCGAGCGTGGAGCACGAAGCGTCGACTTCGAAGATCAGTGAAGAGCAGCTTTTCTATTTGCAGCAGCGCGGCATTTCGCAGGAAGACGCTGTGTCGCTGATCATCAACGGTTTTTGCAAAGACGTTTTCCTTCAGTTGCCGATGGAGTTTGCGGTTGAAGCGCAGCGATTACTGGGTCTTAAATTGGAAGGTAGTGTCGGTTGACAGGATTTCGGATTTTTCAAGATTGACGAGGATTCGTACATGTTAGAGATCCGAAATTTATACGCAGCGATTGATGGCAACGAGATACTCAAAGGCATCAACCTGACGGTTAACAAGGGCGAGATTCACGCCATCATGGGGCCGAACGGTTCCGGAAAGTCCACACTCGCAAAAGTGCTTGCCGGACATCCGCAATACGAAGTTACCGGCGGCGAGATCATTTACGAAGGGCGCAACCTGCTCGAACTGGCGCCTGACGAACGCGCGCGTGAAGGCATATTCATGGCGTTCCAGTACCCGATTGAAGTTCCGGGTGTCTCGAACGCGCAGTTTCTGCGTTTAGCCTACAACGAAAAACAAAAGCACCTCGGCGAAGAAGAACTCGATCCACTCGAATTCAAAGATTTGTTGAAAGAGCGCGCGAAGATCGTCGAGATGGACGCAAGCTTCATGACTCGCTCCGTCAACGAAGGTTTTTCCGGTGGTGAGAAGAAGCGCAACGAGATACTCCAGATGGCGGTGCTCGAACCAAAGCTCGCCGTGCTCGACGAAACGGATTCGGGTTTGGACATCGATGCGTTGCGCATAGTAGCTAACGGCGTCAATCAACTGCACACGCCAAACAACGGGATCATCCTCGTCACACACTACCAGCGTTTATTGAACTACATCGTTCCTGATTTTGTTCACGTACTTGCCGGCGGGCGAATCGCTCGCGAAGGCGGCAAGGAGTTGGCGCTCGAGCTCGAAGAGAAGGGCTACGATTGGATCAAGACGACACGGCAATGAAGCACAAACGGACAAGGAGCGGGAGCGCCGGCGAAGTAATGGTTACTGAACTCGTCAAATCGGAAAACAGTTATCAGGCCGCGTTCCCCAATGTGCGCGAACTCTCGCCGACTGTCGCGTGGCTGGAGATGGTGCGCGCGAGCGCGATGGAGCGTTTCGAACAGTTGGGTTTCCCGCCGGTAAGACACGAAGAATGGAAATACACGAACCTCGCTGCCCTCGCGAAAGAAGGTTTTGTACCCGCGCTCGCAGTGAAGAATCGCTGGACGTGAGTGGTTTTACGTATCCGGAGACCGCGAATGCGCACCTCGTCGTAGTCAATGGTTTCCTGCGTGAAGACTTGTCGGTGAAGACAGCGCTTGAAGGTGTCGTAGCGATCGATCTCTTCAACGCGGCTACTGATGCGCGATACAACAAGCTGGTGCGGAAGTATCTGGCGCGCGATGCGGGCTACGACAACAATGGTTTGACCGCACTGAACACGGCATTCCTGCAATCGGGTGTGTTTATCTGTGTTCCGAAGAACGTCAATCTCGAGACGCCGTTGCAGATAACGTTTGTTGCCGACGGTGAAAACAGCGCCAATTTTCCACGATTGCTCGTCGTTGCCGAGGAAAACAGTTCTGCAACGATCATTGAGAATTTTGTTTCGACGAATGGCGCGCGTTATTTCACAAACGCGATTGCGGAGATTGTTGTGAAAGATGGCGCGCGGCTGGAACACTACCGGCTCCAGCGTGAAAGCAACCAGGCGTTTCACACGGCTACAACTTCGGCTGAACTGGGTCGCTCGAGCCGTTACGATACGACGTCGATCAATTTCGGCGCGCAACTGTCGCGTCACGATATCGCGGTTGTGATGGACCACGAAGGCGCAGAGACTTCGGTCGATGGCCTTTACATGGTTGGTTCGGATCAACATACGGACACTCACTCGGTGATCGATCACAAGCAGCCGCACTGCAACAGTCACCAGTTGTACAAAGGTATTCTCGACGGCAACGGGCGAGCGGTGTTCAACGGCAAGATTTTCGTTCGTGAAGGCGCGCAAAAAACAGACGCGATGCAGACGAATAAGAACCTGCTGCTGTCGGACAAGGCGCGCGTGGACACGAAACCGCAGCTAGAGATTTTTGCCGACGATGTGAAGTGTGCGCACGGTGCGGCGGTGGGACAGATCGATCCGGAGGAACTGTTTTATCTGGAAACACGTGGCATCACTCCCGAGCTTGGCCGCAATTTACTGACGTATGGGTTTGCCGAAGAAGTGATCGCGAAGATCAAGATTGAGTCGATCCGGTCGCAGCTTGATGAAACTGTGCTTCGTCAGTTGCGCGCGTCGCTTTAGACAGGATTTCAGGATTTTTCAAGATTGGCAGATGGAAGCCATTACCTTAACGACACCAGGTGTTTCCAACGGATGGGATATCGAACGCATCCGCGCTGATTTCCCGGTGTTGCAACAAACCGTAAACGGTAAGCCGCTCATATACCTCGACAACTCCGCCTCGTCACAAGTCCCGCAAGTCGTAATCGATCGCGGCAGCACCTATATCGAACAGGAACATTCAAACATTCATCGCGGCGTTCATTACTTGAGCCAGCGTGCGACGACGGCCTACGAAGGCGCGCGCGAAAAAGTGAAGGGGTTTATCAATGCGCGCGACGTGCGCGAGTGCATCTTCGTTCGCGGTGCAACTGAGGGAATCAATTTGGTGATGCACAGCTATGGACGCAAGTTCATCGGCGCCGGCGACGAGATCATTATCTCCGCGATGGAGCATCACGCCAACATCGTTCCCTGGCAGATGCTGTGCGAAGAAAAGGGCGCGCGCCTCCGCGTGATTCCGATGAACGACGCGGGCGAGTTGCTGCTCGACGAGTACGACGGTTTGCTCAACGAGCGAACAAAGCTCGTGGCGGTCATGCATGTGTCGAACGCGCTCGGCACGGTCAATCCGATCAAGCAGATGATTTCTCAGGCGCACAAGTATGGCGTGCCTGTGCTCATCGACGGTGCGCAAGCTGCGCCGCACATGCCGATCGACATGCAGGATCTCGATTGTGATTTTTACGTCTTTTCAGGACACAAGATGTTTGCGCCGACCGGCAGCGGCATCATTTACGGCAAGATTGAATTGCTCGAAAAGATGAATCCGTTTCAGGGCGGCGGCGACATGATCAAGACCGTCACGTTCGAGAAAACTACCTACGCCGATCCGCCGAACAAGTTCGAAGCGGGCACTCCCGCAATTGCGTCTCAGATCGGACTCGGGGCCGCTATCGATTATCTGAACAGTATCGGCAGAGAAGGCGCCGCAGCGTATGAAGCTGAGTTGCTGCGTTATGCGACTGAGCGGGTTTCGGCTATCGAAGGCGTGCGGATTATCGGAACGGCAAAGAACAAGGCGAGCGTGCTCTCATTCGTGATCGACGACATTCATCCGCACGACATCGGCACGATCCTGGACCAGGAAGGCATCGCCGTTCGCGCGGGCCATCATTGCGCGCAACCAGTGATGCAAAGATTCAATGTGCCGGCGACGGCGCGCGCGTCGTTTGCTTTCTACAACACAAAAGAAGAGATCGACGTGCTCGCGCGCACAATTGAGCGAGTAATTGAGATATTTAGCTGATTGCCAATTTCCAATTGCCGATTGTCAGACCTCGGCAATCTGGAGCTACAAATTGGCAATTGGCAATTGGAAATCGGCAATGATCTATGTCTGAACTAAGCGAACTCTACCAGCAGGTAATCCTCGACCATAACAAGAAGCCGCGGAACTTTCGCAAACTCGACACTGCAAACCACAGCGCCGAAGGATACAACCCACTCTGCGGCGATCAAATGACTATCTACATAAATCTGGAAGGTGATTTGGTGAAGGAAGTGGGTTTTGAAGGCTCGGGATGCGCGATCTCAAAAGCGTCGGCGAGCATGATGACGCAGGCGATCAAAGGCAAGAGCAAGGAGGAAGCTGAAACGCTATTCAAAGAGTTTCACTCGATGGTGACAGGCGAGTTCGACCACGAAACGCAAGAGAACATTCTCGGCAATCTCAAGATCTTCGCAGGCGTGCGCGAGTTCCCAGTGCGCGTAAAATGCGCGACCCTCCCGTGGCATACAATGCATGCCGCACTCAACAAACAGGACCAAGTCTCAACCGAATAACAGAACCGAGCGCGGTAGCGCCGGGTCGATGTCAGCTAGGGTGCGCTCTAACTATCTCTGACCCGGCGCTACCGCGCTCGGTGCTTGGGGGGCAAGCCAGAACCGAGAATTAGCGGCTTACAAAGATTCAATCGAGCCGAATGGTTGAACCTGTGTACGGAGCGCGATCCCCGGTTCTGACTTTAGTGGGCTCATCCTAATACCGTCAAAAAACATGCCCGGTAAGGGGGCTGATAATTGCTTTTACCAGTTCTTTTGAGGGCGGGTCAATAAGCAAAAAAGCCTTTATTTCTTGAATGACATGATTCTGGTCAACGTGATTCAGATCGGTCACATAGGCAGGGTGGGATCGGTCGATTTGAGGAACATTTTGCGGGTTAGAATCCTCAAAAAAGATTCACGGGATTAACAGGATGAATCCTGCTAATCCCGTGAAATCGTGTAATGCGGGTCTAACTACTTCACCTGGAATTGCACCGAATGTATTACCGGGTCATCTCCAGCCGTGAAGTGGAGATTGTAGGTTCCCGTACTCAATCCGGTGGTCTTCAAGTTTAGAATGTAAAAGCCGTTGTCGAAGCGGAAGTTGCTGTCCGCGTTCGCGTTTCCGGCTGCTATCACATCGCCCATAGCCGAGCTTGAGACCTGCTGGATATTAAGTGCCTGAACAACGATACCTGCTGACGATACGTTGTTGCCGTTAATATCGCAGAGCTGGATCTTGATCGGATATGTAGCCCCACTCTTCACTGCCTTCGTCGGATCGTAGAGCAGGCAGATGTTGAAGGTGACTGACAACGTCGCCGTATCACTGCTCGGAGCGATGAGAGAACCGCCACTGAACTCTCCCGTGATGGTCAGAGCTTGTGGAGTAGTTCCACCAGGCAACGTGTAGTTCGCCGTTGCCACACCGCCCACAACGTTTCCAACCACCGGCACACCGATCACCGCGTTAGCAGCGTTTCGAACGGTGAACGTTACTGTGCCTTCGTTCACTGTTCCCGCGGCGGTCGTTACATTCGCGGTGAGCACGACGTTCTGATTCGCCGGACTGAACACTGCGATCGCGTCAGAAACAGTTGTCGTGGTAGCTGCAGCCGGGAACTTGAAGTACCCGACCGGCATATCGTGATCGGAATTGCGCTCCGGCCTCGCGGCGTTACCGGCGAACAACGGTCCTTCTGGGAAGTCGGCGTTGTTACGCGCAATGTGATAGCGCTGGAGGAAAGAGTTCGCGACCGTGTTAACGATGAAGTGGTCGAGCGCCTGTGGCGTTCCTTCAAAGATAAAGCTGTAACGCTGATCGGCAGGCAAGGTATCTGTCAGGTTGATGAAATTGGGATTTACGAGATCCGGACTCGCATCCACCACCATCTCCTCATCTGCTGTCGGCGTGCCTTTAATCACTGAAACCGGATCGGTGTAGCCGTCATTAAACTGATAGGCGTTGTAGTCGCCGATCGAAATCACTGCCGTGGACGGATTGTCCGTTTGCAAATCCTGGAGCAGATCGGCGAGAAACTCAGCCTGTGCTTTGCGCTTGGCGCGCACACGTGGGCCATCTCCAGTGACGAGCTCGACGTCGATGAACGAGCGCGTGTGATTGACAATGACGAACACCTTGCGCGGGTTTAGAGTTGCTGCATCAACCGTCGCTTCCAAAATGAGCGGCGGACGATCGTTGAGCAACGCCGGGTTACCATCCGGATCGATGAAGGTGATGCAGGTGGCCGGCGTGCCATTGCAACCGGGATTTTCGACCTGGGTCACCGCGTCGATCTGGACGCGAGACGTTTTGACGAGGAAGCCAACATCCTGATCTGCATCGCCGGAAATGTGCGTCGGCCTCGATCAAGTGCGCTTCGTAATGGACACCCGAGATGGCTTCGATTTCCGCTGCGAGTGCTTGCAGGCCTGACAGTTCGAATATCTCGATCGTGCCAATCACATCGGGCAGATGCAAAACGTCGCGAATCGCGAGTGCTGCTTTCGCCCGTTGAGTAGCGTTGTTGTTGAAGTTTTCGATGTTGAAGTCGGCCACGGTGAACTCGCCCGCTGCCGGAGTTGGCACCGGCACCGCGCTCATGTTCGCAGTCGTGCCTGGCGCTGTTTCGGGCAGCACCTTGTAGTCGCCAAACGAGAAGTCGAGTGGTCCAGTGATATTCGACAACGTGACGTTTGAAGTGACGGAAACAACAGTCGACCCGACCAATCCATCGCTATCGATCATGATTCGCTCGGGATTTTCATCCCAGCGAGGAATACAGCAGTCAACCATACCCGACGTCGGATCTGGTGGAACAGGTAATGAAATCTCAATGCCCGGTTCGCGCATCGGACGTGCGACTCCTTCGAGCACCGTGAAAATCTCACCAAACTCATTTGTCGGCGCCACTGACACGACCGTGTCGGCATGCATACGCATTCCTTCAAAACGCTCGAGTTGATCAGTCGGTCCGGCCGGATTGAGAATCGTTGTCGTAAGCGCGATCGGGCGCAGGCAGCGCATTCCCGCTCGACGTTACCGTCACGTTACAGGCGAGCGCTTGAGATCTGTGTCAGGTTGAAGAACTCTGTTGCCGTTCCTGTAACTGTCACAGCATCGCCGACGGCAACAGTGGAACTACTCGAAGTGAAAACAAATATTCCGTCTGACGTACTTGGATCACCGTCGCCGACCGCGTCCTGCATGAAGAAGCCATTCGACTTACGAGCGGTGACGATTCCGGAACTAATCACCTCTTGATTGGCAAACGGCGAAGCAGATCCGTTGCCCTGAATCATGATAAATCGGAACAACAACCGCCGCAGCCGGACAGTTGTTCGCTGCATCCGGAGTTGGAGTGCGTGCTGAATAACCGCAGGTGTTGCGCGCTCCGCCATTGCCGTTCGGACAACGTCCGATGGACGCAATGGTACTGTCGCCCGCGGCACTCTCGTTGACCTGAGGTTGTCCTGCGTTTAAGAGAACTAACAATCCTGGATCGTCTACCTGGCCAGTTCCGTAGACCACCGCGTCGCGCAGGTTAGCCAGGGTAATTGGTGTGTTGTTTGGGAAGTTTGTAGCGTCGGCTGCGTAGAGCGCTACGGCGTCCGCGCCGTTCTGCAAGGTGTTGCCCGGGAAGACTACATCCACACCGGGAACAGCCGCGTTACCTAAGGTGAAGTAACCCGCGGCATTCGTCGTTAAGCCGTCGAGATCCATTGCGCGGTATGACAGGTCGTTCGCGCCGTTGAAGAAGACGACGACGAGGCCGGTCAGTGAAGTGTTGCCGACACCGCCGTCATACAGTTCGACAAACTCTGCCGCGTCAGTACCGGGTGTGTCTGAATCGAGTTCATTGATGACTACGTTGTTCGCAACTACCGGCGGCGCAGCAGCGACTGTAAACGAGAAAACAAAATTCGCAGCCATCTGATCCGGTGGATCGTTGGTGTCCACGTCTGTGATCTGCGTCGCATTTACTGTAACTGTGCAAACTGGCGCTGGCCGGAAGATCTGCGTTGGGATCGAGAGTGAAGACTCGTTGCGGGCGAAGCACTTTGAGTAAATGTTTGCGGCGATCCGGTTGGGCATTCGATTGTGAACGCACTTGCGGTCGCGTTGACGCTTTCACTGAATGTAATGCTGATGTTTGAGTTGGCGGCAACGTTGAGTGCACCGTTGACCGGACTTGTATTTACGACTGTTGGCGCGGTATCCACGCCGCCGAAATTCTGTCCCGTGTTGGGGCTGTTTTGAGTATTGGCGATTGGTCCAGCCCAGGTGAAGTCGCCGGCAGTTGTTCCGGTGCCTTGAAGCTGGAGCGATTGGCCGATCGGCGTCGTACGCATCCTCTGTAACACCGATATCAGTACATGTCAGACCTAACGCGGTCCCAACAAGCCCCGTTGCAGTAAATGTTCCTTCATAGCATAAAAACTGCACCACGACGTTAGAGGGATTGACCAATGCGATTCCGTCTGGGATTGCCATTTTGTATGCCATTACGGGATAGGAAATGGAGACTGTGCCGTATCCGCCCAGTTGCGCGGGGATTGTCCCGGTCAACGGGTCGTTGTCGTAGCGCGCTCCGCCCGCTCCGTTGTAGAGTTCGATTCGCCATCCCGTCAAATCAGTTCCTGCCGGACCGGCCACTTCAATAAACTCACCCGCGTCAGTGCCGGTGTTATCGTAGTGCACTTCGTTTATGAAAATAGTTGAGCTTGAACCCGGTATTGGTGCTGGAGCCATCGACGCCACGTTCCGTCGTGACGCAACGTTGAAGAGTATGAAAGCGACATGTGAGTACGGCGACTAACAGACCAGCAGCTCGCGTATAAGACCTGAGGGGGGCAACTAATAAGCATAAAAGTCCTTTCGAGAATCCTGAATTAAACACAAATCCGCACGCACGTTAATTGATGAGGCATACCGGAGGAAAATATTCGAGGCCGGTAGGAAAATGTGAGAGCCTTTTATCAGTTCTATGAGGGCGGGTCAAGTTAAGTGAGTCTTAAAAATGCGACGAGAAATAAAGCCGGATCATTTGGGCTTTTTGTGCTTGTTTGCGGCATAATGCCTCCCACGGAGGAACAGCTTCTTACTTGTGAATATCAAGTCGATTGAACTGCGCGAAATCCGCCTGCCTCTAGTTCACTTTTTCGAAACAAGCTTCGGTCGCACAACTGAACGACGCATTCTGCTGGCGCGCCTGACTGACGCCGACGGTGTAGAGGGTTGGGGAGAATGCACCGCGGGCGAAGGTCCGTTTTATAGCAATGAGTGGACTGAAACGGCCTGGGCCACCTTGCGCGAATTTCTTGCGCCCATGGTGGTAGGAAAACAGATTGAAAACGCGGCTGGCGCATCGTCGTTGATGAAGTCTGTTCGAGGGCATCGCATGGCTAAAGCCACAATCGAAACCGCGTGTTGGGATCTCGAAGCCAAGAGCGCGGGCGTGCCTTTGTGGAAACATCTCGGCGGGACTCGCAGCGAAGTTTTTTCCGGAGTCTCGATCGGCATTCAGGATAGTCCGGACATTCTGCTTGAAAAGATCCGCACGGAAGTTGACGCGGGTTACCAGCGCATCAAGATCAAAATAAAACCGGGCTGGGATCTGAAGATCGTCGAGCGTGTGCGCAAGGAGTTTCCCGATATTCGTTTAATGGGCGATGCGAATTCCGCTTACAAACTTGCTGATGTGCCTTTGTTTCAGCAGTTGGACCAGTTTAACCTGATGATGCTGGAGCAACCGCTTGCGCACGACGACATCTTCGATCACGCAACTCTTCAGCGCCAGATCCAAACACCAGTTTGTCTTGATGAGTCGATCCGTTCGGCAGAAGATGCGACTCATGCGATCGCGCTCGGATCGTGCCGGATCATTAACGTGAAACTCGGTCGCATCGGCGGACATTCAGAAGCGAAGAGGATCGAGCGCATTGCGTGCGAGAATCAGATTCCGATCTGGTGTGGCGGCATGCTCGAATCCGGAGTCGGGCGCGCGCATAACATCGCTATGTCCACGCTCGCAGGATTCACTTTGCCGGGCGACGTTTCGGCGAGTGCCCGTTACTGGGAAGAAGACATTATCGAACCTCCGGTTAAGGTCAGTTCACGCGGCACTATCAAAGCGCCTGAGGCGCCAGGGATCGGTTTTGCTGTTAACTTGCCGCGCATCGAGGCGCTGACCGTACGCAAAGAGACGATTCAATGACTGGGCAACTTCCGCGTCAAATTCTTACCGCACTGCAATCGAGGCAGCCTGAAATCGAGAAGTTTATGCAGGCGCTGGTTGAAGCTGAATCTCCTTCGGGCGATGAAGAAGGGAGTCGTGCGGTTGTTGACTTACTGCGTCCAGGCCGCGAGTGAGCTCGAGTGTGTAAATGGCGTTGAGTGCGTAGACGTTCCGGGTTTTGGACAACACCTGGTGATCAGAGCGTTTCATAAACCGGCGTGATGCGAAGACAGATCCTCGTTGTGGGCCATACAGATACGGTACATGCGCGAGGTTCGGTTTCGCGAGCGCCCGTGGCGACGCGAGGCGGGCAAGCTCTATGGCCCAGGGATCTTTGACATGAAAGCAAACTGCGTGCTTGTGATCGAAGTGTTGCGCCTGTTGTCGGAGTTGAAGGTGACGCCGGCGTTCGGTGTGACGGTAGTGCTGACTTGTGATGAAGAAGTTGGAAGTCAATCGGGATGGCCACTGATGCGGGAGATCGCAAGCCAACGGCCTGTCCGTTGTGCGTTTGTGTTGGAGCCACCTGCATCAGGCGGGCGCGTAAAAACCAGCCGGAAGGGAACCGGGATCTTTGCGATCAAGGTCGAAGGAAAAGCGGCGCACGCCGGGCTTGAACCTGAAAAAGGCGCGAGCGCGATACTCGAGTTGGCGCGCCAGACGGAACAACTTCACGCGATCAATTCGCCGGGATCGGGGATCACTTTGAACGTCGGTGTGGTCCATGGCGGCACGCGATCGAATGTCGTGGCCGCCGAAGCAGAGGGCGAGATAGACGTTCGCTTCTCAACAGAGGCGGAGTCGCTGGAGATCGAGCGCATACTTTCGAATCTCAAGCCGGTTGACGAGCGAACAAAAGTGTTTGTGTCGGGTGGTATAAACAGGCCGCCGATGGAACGCACTGCAGCGGTTGTCGAACTTTTTGAAAAGGCGCGGGCCATTGGTGCTCAAATAGATTTCGATTTAGGTGAAGCACAAGTGGGTGGTGCTTCGGATGGAAACTTCCTCGCAGCTATGGGAATTCCGGTGCTCGATGGACTCGGAATCTGCGGCGATGGCGCGCACGCTGTGCACGAACATATCGAAGCTGACGATATCGTGCGACGCGGCGCACTTATCGGTGGACTGTTGATGTCGGTTTAATGTTAATCGCAACCTGGAACGTAAACTCAGTCCTCGCCCGCATGCCGAGTGTGATCCGTTGGCTGGATGACGTGAAGCCTGACGTACTCTGCATGCAGGAAACAAAGTGTACTGACGATAAGTTTCCAACGCTGATCTTCCAGGAGCGTGGGTACCAGTGCCAACTATTCGGTCAGCAGTCGTACAACGGTGTCGCGATTCTCACGCGCGACGCATGCGACACGAGACACCGCGGATATCCCGGCGATGACGAAACCGCACAGTCGCGATTGATCACTTCGACGGTCAACGGCATCGACATCGTCAACGTTTACATTCCAAACGGCCAGAAGGTGGGTTCCGACAAGTACGAACTGAAGCTCAAGTGGATGGAGCGACTGCGGGAGTTTCTTGATGCGAACTACGATCCGGCCAAGCCGGTGCTTCTATGTGGCGACTTCAACGTCGCTCCCGAAGATCGTGACGTGCATGATGTGCGACTTTGGCAGGGACGCATCATGTTCAGCGAGCAGGAGCGCGCCACTTTGCAGCACATAAAGTCGTTTGGGTTTACTGACGCGTTTCGCTTGCACACGGAGGCGGGAGGAAAGTTTACCTGGTGGGATTATCGCGCCGGAGCTTTTCGACGCAACCAGGGACTGCGAATCGATCACATCTGGATCACCGATCCTTTAATCTCACGAAACGCCCGCACCTGGATCGACATGGAACCACGTACGTGGGAAAAACCGTCGGACCACGCGCCCGTTCTCACAGAACTTACTTAGCCACAAAAGAGCACAAAAGTCACAAATGATTAAGTCGAATTTCATTCTGTGTTTTTGTGCCTTTTGTGGCTAGTTTGACGTCAGCTCAGCGGTCTTCTCAGTGATATCTTTCTGCGCCCACTCGTTGTCGCGGCTCGCTTCGCCGGCCTTCGATCGCTTCGCGGCTTTCATCTTCTGCACGAGATCCATGTGCGTCGAGAAATAGGGAAGGCTCTTGCCGACAATCTCCTGAATTGAGTTGAAGCCTTTGTCGACCATAAACTTATCAACGCCTTCCTTCAACTCGTCGATCATCTTGACGCCTTGAAGCATGACGCCCGTGCATATTTGCACGGTTGACGATCCGAGCAGGAAGAACTCGAGCGCGTCGTGTGAGTTTTCAATGCCGCCGATGCCGCTGATCGAAACCTTCTCCGGAACCCCGAGTGCGAGTTGGCTCACCATGCGCAGCGCTATCGGCCTGACAGCCTGCGCCGAGTAACCACCAGGAACACAGTGACCTTCGACAGTCGGCATCGGTCTCAACGTATCGAGATCGACTCCAATCACCGACAAGATCGTATTGATCGCTGAAATGCCGTTGGCGCCACCGCGGACCGCAGCGAGGGCGGGTTCGCGAATGTTCGTGATGTTGGGCGTCATCTTGGCCCACACTGGAATCTTCGAGACTTCAGTTACCCAGCTCGTCACTTCTTCAGTGAGATCCGGATGTTCGCCCATCTCCGAACCCATCTTGCGTTCGGTCATTCCGTGCGGGCAGGAGAAGTTGAGCTCGAAACCGTCGACGCCTGTGTCCTGGACCATGCGAGTCAATTCCTGCCAGCGACTCTTTTCATACTCCTCCATGATCGAAGCGATCAAGATATTGTTCGGATACTCTTTTTTAATCTGACGAAACTCATCGAGCCAGATGTCAATCGGTCGATCCGATATCAGTTCGATATTTTCAAAACCGATAACTTCGCCGGTCGATCTCGAACGGAGTTTTCCATAACGCGGCACAACATTCACTACCTTCGCCGATTCGAGACTGACAGTTTTTGCGACCGCGCCTCCCCAACCAGCGTCGTACGATTTCGCGAGCACTCGGGCATTCGTCCCCGGCGGACCCGAACCCAACACAAACGGATTGGGGAACTTCATGCCGTTAACAGTGATTGATAAGTCCATTGAAATTAACTCCCTTGCGTCATTGCCGATTGCCAATTGCCAAGTGTCGATTTGAAGAAATTGGCAATCGCCAATCGGCAATGTTTCAATCAGCCACTAGTGCGCCGTATGTGTCGGGGCGGCGATCGCGGAAGAATTGCCACGTGTTACGAACTTCGCGAATCTTGTCGAGATCGAGATCGGCGACTACCAGCGCGTCTTTATCTCGCGGCGCTTCGGCTACAAACTGCCCACGCGGATCGCAGAAGTAGCTCTGTCCGTAAAACTCGCCGATGTTCCACGGCTGTTCGTGGCCGATGCGATTGATCGCGCCAATGAAATAACCATTCGCGACCGCATGCGCCGGTTGCTCGAGTCGCCAGAGATACTCAGAAAGTCCCGCCACAGTTGCTGATGGATTGAACACGATCTCAGCACCATTCAAACCGAGCGCGCGCGCACCCTCGGGGAAATGCCGGTCGTAGCAGATGTACACGCCAACACGAGCGAACGCAGTATCAAAACACGGATAACCGAGATTGCCCGGACGGAAATAAAACTTCTCCCAGAAGCCGGGGTTCACGTGTGGAATGTGGTTCTTGCGATACTTGCCGAGATACTTTCCATCGGCGTCGATCACCGCGGCGGTGTTGTAATAAATCCCGGTCAGTTCCTCTTCATAGATCGGCACGACGATCACCATGCCGTGTTCCTTCGCGACTTCCTGCATCAGTCGCACAGTTGGACCATCGGGAATCCGCTCCACCGCTTCATACCAGCGCGTCTGTTGCTCGGCACAGAAATAAGGTGTCGTGAAGATCTCCTGCATGCAGAGTATCTGCACGCCCTGCTTCGCCGCCTCCTGGATAAACGTCAGGTGTTTCTCGATATTCAGGCGTTTGATCTCCTCGATCGGCAGATCGGTGGAAGCTGCATTCGAACACTGAATAAGTGCGCATTTAACTGTGCGTGGCATTACGCGGACTCTCCCTTCGACGCTTTCAACAAAACGTAGTATATGCCGAATCCCAGAGCAAAAGTAACAAACCATGCATAAGTGTACAGGTGATCGAAGAGGTTTGGATCACCGACCTGGCCGCCGGGTGTGGTTGCGGCTCGCAGGAAACCAGGGACCACGGGCGCGACAGCGACAACAAGAGCAACGATCGCGCGCCAGTTGTAACCGCTGCCATACGAATAAGGCCCCTTCGGATCAAATAATCCTTCAAGGTCCAGATGCTGCTTTCTGATAACCCAGTAGTCGCAGATCAGGATTCCCGCGATTGCCCCCATCAAGCCTGAATAGCCGATCAGCCACGTGAAAATGTATGCGCCCATCGACTCCATCAATTTCCACGGCATCATCAGAACGCCGATAACCGCCGTGATCAAGCCGCCAGTCACGTAAGAGATTAGCCGCGGGTTCAAATTCGAAAAGTCGTTCGAGGGCGAGACGACATTTGCGGCCATGTTTGTCGTGAGTTGAGCTGCGAAGATCACTGCCGTGGCGAACAGGATGATCAGCACGCTATCAAAGCGCGCCATCAGATCCACTGGATTCGGAATCGCGACGCCATAGATCAAGAGCGTAGCGCTCGTGACCGCAACGCCGATGAAAGCAAATGCTGTCATGGTTAGCGGCAGACCCAGCGCCTGGCCGAGCATCTGGGACTTCTGTGAGCGCGCGTAACGAGTGAAGTCAGGAATGTTGAGGCTCAAGGTGGCCCAGTAGCCGACCGAAGCAGTCAACGCGCCGGGAAAGATATTCCAGAACTCTCCTTGCTGCTTTTGCAGTGCCGATGATTGTGTAAGCACGTGGCCCAATCCACCAGCGCGCCATGCTGCCCACGCGAGCAGGATCGCTCCGCCCGCGAGCAACAACGGAGCCGACCACGTTTCGAGATACTTGATGCCTTCGACGCCTTTCAGGATGATGACGACTTGAATTCCCCAGAACAGAAAGAAAGCAATCCAGGTGTGTAATCCGATGCCGAGGATGGATGTGCTAAGAGTTTTCCATGCCGGGAACATCACACCAAACAGAGCATCGATCGCGGTGCCGCCAATCCACGTTTGAATGCCAAACCAGCCGCACGCGACCACCGCGCGCAGCATCGCCGGTATGTTCGCGCCTTTCGTTCCAAATGCGGCACGACTAAGCACTGGAAACGACACGCCATATTTCGTGCCTGCATGCGCGTTGAGAATCATCGGGATGAGCACGATCGTGTTGCCCAATAGGATCGTGATCATCGCTTGCCACCAGTTCATGCCGGCCTCGATAAAACCGCCGGCGAGCGTGTAGGTGGTGATGACCACGCTCATTCCGATCCAGAGAGCGGCGATGTTCCAGGTGGACCAGGTTCTTTCTTTGATTGTTGTTGGTGCGAGATCCTTGTTCCACAGTGGACTATGTGAGACGTCAGTGTGTAGCTCCACGAAGTCGCGTTGAGTAGCGGGGGATTGAGTTGTCATGTTTGTTTGGGTCGATATCTGCTCTGTGTCTCTGTGTCTCTGTGTCTAATAACTACCACAAAGACACAGAGACACAGAGTTATCAAATGGCGACGCAGGTACCGCGCTTCAAAAACTGTCCGTCGCCCGCTTTTCCTTTGAAGTCTCCTTTGTCAACCACAACCTTGCCGCGCGAGAGTACGGTCTCGACTACGCCTTTGATCTTCTTGCCTTCGTACGCGTTGTAGTCGACGTTCATGTGACTTGTTTTCACACTCAACGTCTGCTCTTTTTCAGGATCGAAGACGACGATGTCAGCATCTGAGCCGATTGCGATCGTTCCTTTCTTCGGGAAGAGACCAAACATCTTCGCAGCGGCAGTTGACGTCAACTCGACGAAACGATTCAGGCTGATTCGATTCTCAACCACGCCACCGTTGTAGATCAGGGGTACGCGGTTCTCGACGCCCGGCGCGCCGTTCGGGATCTTCGTGAAGTCGTCGCGGCCGAGTTCCTTCTGCTCTTTCATGCAGAACGGGCAGTGGTCGGTGGAGATGACTTGAAGATCGTCCATCTTCAAACCCTTCCACAGTTCGGCTTGATTCGACTTCTCTCGCAGCGGCGGCGTCATGACGTATTTAGCGCCGTCGAAACCGGGCTCGTCGTAGTCGTCGATCGACAGGAACAGATACTGCGGGCACGTTTCGGCAAATGCCGGAATGCCACGATCGCGCGCCTGCCTGACCTGGTTGAGCGCATCCGCGCAGGAGAGATGAACGATGTACACGGGCGACTCAGCCATCTCGGCGATTGCAATCGCGCGATGGACTCCTTCGGCTTCTGCGACCGTGGGCCGTGTCAGTGCGTGATACTTCGGCGCAGTGTGTCCTTTCTCGAGGGCGCGTTTGATGATCTCGTTGATGACGATCCCGTTTTCGGCGTGCATGCAGATTAGACCACCGCGCTCGCCTGCCGCGGACATTGCACGGAAGATCGTTGCGTCGTCGACGAGAAAAACGCCCGGATAGGCCATGAACATCTTGAAGCTCGTTATGCCTTCGTCCATGGCAGTGTAGAGTTCTTCGATCTGCTTGTCTTCGAGTTCGGTGGTGATGAGGTGAAAGCCGTAATCGATCGCGGTCTTGCCTTCGGCTTTCTTGTGCCAGTTGTCGATGCCTTCGATCAGCGATTGGCCTTTGTACTGGACGGCGAAGTCGATGATGCTCGTCGTGCCACCGTGCGCGGCGGCGATTGTGCCGGTGCGAAAGTCGTCGGAGGCCTCGGTACCGCCGAACGGGAGTTCCATGTGCGTGTGTGGATCGATGCCACCAGGGATCACGAGCTTTCCCCCTGCGTCGATCACCTGGTCCACTTCCATATCGAGGCTGGCGCCGATCACGGAAACGCGTTCATTCTCAATCAAAATATCAGCCTTGTAGTCATCGACCGCCGTTACCACGCGACCATTCTTGATAAGCGTTTTCATCAATAGCTCCGAAAGAAGATTTGCCACAAAAGGCACAAAAAGCTCAAATGACATCTGAATTCGTTTTGTGCTTTTTGCGCATTTTGTGGCTATAAATTCTATCTCTGTTTAAGGCACGGTTTTGTGGCGGCGGTGTCGGCGGCGCGACGGGCGTCCTCGTTGGCGTTAGGGCCGGGGAGGATTTTGTCGGTGACGCAGATTTCTGTTGGCGTGATTTTCGACACTGCCAGGTATGAACTTAGCTTGTCAGGCTGGTCCGGATTTTCACTCGCGTTGTAGCGAACGATCAACGCGACCGGCGATAGTTTGCCGTTCTGCATCGCCATGCGCCATTCCGCGTTCGGACCCACACTGGAGAAGCCACCGCTGATCACATCCCACAGCTCGAGTGAATGCTTCGCGCCCTTTGGCGTGATAACAGTGATGTTTTGACGAAGATCGCCTTCGCTCAGCAACAACGCATACCCGGCAACACCGCGACATCGTCCCTCGTAGCCGTCATCTCCAGCCTCAGCCGACTTGAGTTTGCGACACTGCTTTTCAGCGAGAGATGTATACACACTCTTATTCGTCTGTGCCGCTACTGTGCCAACACCAGCAAGCAGCCACAAAAAGGCACAAACTTTTGTGGCAATCATCAGTAGAGATTCCCCTCGCGCTTGCGGCCGGTGTAGTCGACATAGACCACCTTCAGCTCGGTGTAGAAATCGAGTGCTGTCGAACCCTGTTCGCGATCGCCGATGCCGGTGCCTTTGGAGCCACCAAACGGAATGTGAGCCTCGCCGCCGGTTGTAGGCGAGTTGATGTGCGTCATTCCAGTTTCGATGTCGTCGACGAAACGGAAAATCCGCGCCGCATCGTTGCTGAAGATCGACGACGACAAGCCGTACTCACAATCGTTCGCGACTTCCATCGCACGATCGAAATCCTTCACGCGCAGCACTGACAACACTGGTCCAAAGATCTCCTCGCGCGCGATTCGCATGTCGGGTGTCACGTGATCGAAGACAGTCGGATGCACGAAATATCCTTTGTCGAGCCCATCGCCGGTCGCACGCGATCCGCCGCAAACGAGTGTGGCGCCGTCTTCGCGTCCCACGTCGATGTATTTGAGCACTGTGTTGAACTGGCTCTCATCGACGCTTGGGCCCATCTCCGTCATCGGATCCGATCCAGCACCAAGACGCATCGACTCAGCTCGCTTCGCAACTACGCTCCACAAACTCGTCTGCGATCTGGTCCACCACAACCGCGCGGCTTGTGGCTGTGCATCGTTGACCAGACGATCCAAACGCTCCTTGCGCCGTGGATTCGACTGCGAGATCCATGTCGGCATCTTCGAGAATCACAACCGGATTCTTCCCGCCCATCTCGCATTGGACCTTCGCGCCGCGCCTCGACGCTTGTTCGTAAAGTCGAATACCAACGCCGTTGGATCCGGTGAATGAGATCGCTTTCACCGCCGGATGATTGATTATCTCGTCGCCGGCTTCAGAACCCGATCCGATAACGAGGTTCAAAACTCCCGGCGGAATTCCCGCGGCTTCGAAGATCTCAGTGATGCGCACGGCAGTTGCAGGCGTGATCGATGCCGGCTTGAAAACGACTGTGTTGCCCGCAACTAAAGCCGGCGCAATCTTCCAAATCGGAATCGCGACAGGGAAGTTCCATGGCGTGACGCACGCAACCACGCCGAGCGGTTGTTTGATCGTGTACGCGAAGTTCAAAGGCAGCTCGGACGGAATGGTTTCGCCATTCATTCGTCGCGACTCGCCCGCGCAAAACTCGGCCACATTAATGGACCGCTGAAGCTCGCCGCGCGACTCCGCGATGGTCTTGCCTTCTTCGTGGGTGAGGATTTGCGCGACCTCTTCCTTGTTCTCTTCCAATAATCGGGCAGCTTTCGCGACGATGCGACCACGAGCAGGCGCGGGTGTCGAACGCCAACTGCGAAATGCGCCGGCTGCGGCTTCAACTGCGGCGCGCGCCTCTTCGCGAGTCGCTTGTCGAATGGTGCCGAGAACGTCGTCGGTGTTGGCCGGGTTGATGTTTTGCGCTGTGCGGGTGGAGGCGGATTCAATCCATTTGCCGCCGATAAAATTGCGATAAGTATTCATATGAGGGCTGGAATATATCATGATTTTCTCTGCGGTCCTCTGCGTATCTCTGCGTCCTCTGCGTTAAAACGCTTCTTCAACGCAGAGACGCAGAGATACGCAGAGGACCGCAGAGGCGTGCTAGAATGAGCTACATCATGATTGACGAACCGCAAAGCATCCCTGAACTGCTGAAACAGCGTGTAAATACAGCGCCAGACAAGCCGTTTCTCTTCTCGGAAACAGACAACCGCCAGTTCACCTACAAAGAGTTTGAGACGGCGGTCAAACGCACCGCGAGCTTGCTTGCGGCAAATGGCATTGGGCAGGGTGACGTGGTTAGCCTCCTGTTGCCCAACAGCGTCGAGTATGTAATCGCGTATTTCGCGTGCTGGCAGATTGGCGCCTTGGCTGGTCCAATCAACTCGTTGCTGAAGGCGCAGGAAATTGCATACGTGATCTCAAACTCTGAGGCGAAAGCATTGTTGGTGAACTCTGAGTTTCTTCCGATCGTCGATCCCATTCGCGAACAGCTACACGACACGCTCCGAGTCGATCATTCCGTTTGATAACGAAGCGGAAGCGACGGCTGGAATCGCGGATGAACGCGGATTAGGCGCGGATCTCTCCTGCGATGATGAAGCGATCATAATTTACACGTCGGGAACAACCGGCAAACCGAAGGGCTGCTTACTCACGCACGGCAACGTCATCGCAAACGCACGGCAGATCAGCAGTTGGCTTAAATTCACCGAAGCAGATCGACTGCTGACGATGATGCCGCTGTTTCACATGAATGCGGTTTCAGTAACGACAATGTCGGCGCTGTATGCGGGTGGGTCGACCGTCGTGAGTCCGAAGTTTTCAGCATCGCGTTTCTGGCAAATCATTTCCGACTACCAGATCACCTCGTTCGGATCGGTAGCGACGATGCTTTCGATGCTTTTGAGCACATACCCGGACGGCGTTCCGGCAGGTTTGAAAACTGACCAGTTGCGGTTTGCGATGTGTGGATCGGCCCCGGTACCGGCCGAGGTGTTGAGACGTTTCGAAGAGACGTTCAACTGTCTCGTGATCGAAGGTTACGGACTTTCGGAGTCAACTTGCAGATCGACTTTCAATCCACCTGATACGCGTCGTCGGCCCGGCTCGTGCGGGGTTCCGATCGGCAACGAAATGCGCGTCGTGGATGAAGAAGATCGCGAAGTGCCTGACGGAGAGTTGGGCGAGATCGTCTTGCGTGGCGAGAACATTCTGAAGGGTTACTACAAAAACGATGTCGCCAACGAAACAGCGTTTCGAAACGGTTGGTTCCACACTGGAGACATCGGTTATCGCGATGCGGACGGCTTTTTTTACATCGTCGATCGCAAGTCGGACATGATCATTCGCGGTGGCGAAAACATCTACCCGCGCGAGATTGATGAAGTGCTTTATCAGCATCCGGACATTGCGGCTGCTGCGGTCATCGGCGTTCCGAATGATCTTTATGGTGAAGAAGTAGCGGCGGTTGTCGTGCTGAAGCCTGGCGCCAGCGTGTCAGAACAGGAAGTGATTGATTACTGCAAAGCGCGACTCGCGGACTTCAAATGTCCAAAGACAATTCGCTTTGTCGACGACATTCCGAAAGGTCCAACAGGGAAGTTGTTGAAACGAGAGCTCGCGAAGCTGTTTCAGAAAAGAGCACGGTAGCGCCGGGTCCGTTTATTCTGCAGCGCTCATCATGGCATTGACCCTGCGCTACCGCGCTCGGTTCTGTAGCGATCGATCAGCCACGCACCCACCAGCCACAGTCCGCAGATCCCGACCATGATTGGAGAGAACCATTTGCCGTAGAGGCCGTCAGGTGAAAACTTTTCAGTCGCGTGATGAAGGGCCTCGCTGTTGGGCAGCAAGCCTGCTTCGGTGAATTCATGGAAAGAATAGATCGCGACCTGGAGCATAAAGAGCAGCAGGAAAATGCTTGTGACCTGAAAGAAGCGTTTCACATTGATCAGGTGACCGAATTTCGCCCAACCTATCGCAAACAGGATCGCCGCACCCAGGCCGAGTAGTGCTCCATTGATCACGTTTGGATCTTTAACCTGCATGAGCAGTAACGCCGTTTCCATTCCCTCGCGCGTAATCATCAGGAAGGTAAAAAGAAACACACCGAGCACGGCTGCGACGCGCGACTTCTTCGAGGAAGCAGCGCTCAACTTTTCACGCATTCGCTGCTGAATCTTTGGACCACTGCGCCACATGTGAATCACGAGCGTGCCCACCATCACCACTGCTACGGCGCCGAGTACCGCTTCTCGGAGCGCCTCATTGGCAAAGAACTGGCTGACATAACCGCCGATGAACGTGCCAAACATGCTCTCGATCGTTGCATCATCGATGCCGGTGTAGAGCAGGTAAGCGAGCCCGCCACTTGCGGCCAGCGCCACGACGATGGCGATGTAAACCGACGGGTTGAGCCACCTTTGCGCCGACTTATTGAGATAAGCAAGAATGACGGCGACTAGCAGAAACGACTCGAATCCTTCACGCAGTACGATGATGAATGAGTTGAGCATGGCGTCGCGCAGTATAGCCTAGTTGAAAATAGATTTCAATTTCGATTCAGCCCTCTTTTGAGATTTTGTGCCTTTTGTGGCTACTACTGATTGGCAGTGGGGAGGATAGCGAGGTCGGCGCGCAATGGACCGAGTTTCGTTACGCAGGTGAGCCTGAGCGGTAAACGGCGCGAGTCGTCGCTTACCCACATCCGCAGCTTGTACTTGTCGCTCTCAGGATCGTCCGTCGTCAGCGTGAGCGCGATCGCCGGTATTCTTCGATCGCCTAGTTGAATTGTTTCGCGTTTGACGGCGTCGACAAACAAGGTCTTCGGTTTGTTTTCCACGAGGATCGAGATCGCACTCTTCTTTGCCGGGTTCAGATTGAAAGTGCGGAGCGCATAAAAGAACGAAAGATAGTCATGCGTGCCGACCGGAATGTCGATCTTTGTTCCTTTATCACTGGTCGCAGTGCCCGCCTCCTGGTTTAGTGTCAGAGTCTCAGTCGACCGCCGGCGTCCCTCGTGTAAGTTCAATACCGTGCGGTAAGGCAACAACGCTTTCGGATCGACATACGAATCAACTTGATCCCTCGCCGTAAAGAGTTGCGCAGCCGCGCCTGTCGTTTGAGCGACAACACTCAGGAACAATCCATCGCGATCGAAATAACGAGAACGTCCGCGTACCTGGAAAGACGCCAGACCCAGCGCGGTATTGCTGCTCCCGATGAACACCTGATAGTTCAGTTGTTCGCCGAGAGTGAACGGCACGTTGTCGAGTCTCGGCGGAGCGGTTGGATCAGGCACTGGAGCAGGTGCGACTGCGATTGCGGGAGGCGGAGTAGGTTTCGAATCCGGCGGCTTGATTAGTTCGGAGCCGGCAAGTTCTGCGCGCAGTTCACCTGAGCTGACGCGAGCTGTGAACAGTACAGGCACATGGCCGGGGTCATCGCTAAAGTTGACCTTGATGTTTTTGATCAGGGAGCTGTTAATTTTGATTTGAGTAGCAATGGTAGGAAAAGATCCGACGTTTGTTCTGATTACCTCTTTTCCGATCACTTTTAATTCAGCCTGGTACTCGCTATCGCCGCGGACGGTAAAGTTATAGACGCCGCCGGCCGACAGTGGGAGCGCTCGCGCGCGATAAAAAGCGGAGAGCAGATCGTAAGTCCCGGGAAAGGCTCTTAGCTTTGGTGGAATTGCTTCATTACCGCCAGGTTGACTGAAATCCTTAACCGAGCCCGCACTTTCGATCGCGTCGCGCGCTCGTTCTTCCGATCGAAAAGGCAAACCGGTTTCGGGATCGACATAGGTAATGTAGTCGGTATTTATGGCATACAGCGCGACGTTGACGACACCAGTTGTTTCCACATGCGCGCGCAGTTGAATCGCGTCGCGGTTGAAATGAGTTCCGCGAGAGACGACCTCGAGTTCGACATGGGCCGCACTCGGAAAGTTTGAAAACGAAACGCTGTACGTCAGCCGTTCGCCGACACGATACGGCGACTGCGAGAATGGAAATGGATTCGCACCGCCATTTTCCTGAGCAAACAGTGGGGATATGAGTGCTATGAGGAGGATGGCTGATATGGAAATAAACGGGGGTTTCAAGCTGAGCTTCACCGTCGCATGATAGTTTCAAATCAAGTAGTTGAGCAAATCGAGACTCCTCGACGCTTCTTACACGCACGCTTTATTAATCAGTTCCGTTGCTTCTCTACATTCAGGGAGCGCTCCATATCTTCAATGATTTCGTGCGCTGCGGTGAGTGGGTCGGGGGCGGCGGTTATCGGACGACCGATAACGAGGTAATTCGCGCCGGCGGCGATTGCCGCGGCTGGAGTTGCGACTCGTTTCTGATCTTCGCTCTCGCTTGTCGACGGTCGGATACCGGGTGTGACGACAAGAAAGTTAGAGCTCGGAACTGCACTGCGGATTGTTTTGATTTCGTTTGGCGATGCTACGACGCCGTCAATGCCTGCGCTTTCGGCAAGGCGCACGAGGCGGAGGACTGATTCTTCGGGACTGGATGTTACGCCGATTTGAGAGAGAATCGTCGCGTCGATGCTCGTGAGGACACTGATCGCAAGAACCTTCGAGCGCACGCCACCTTTTTCCGCCACCTCCTCGACGGATTCGACTGCGCGGCGCATCATCTCACTGCCACCGCTTGCATGAATCGTCAATAGCGAAACGCCGAGTTCAGCGGCAGATCGTGCTGCGCCTGCAACCTGGTGTGGAATGTCGTGAAACTTGAGGTCGAGGAATACTTTTGCATTAAGAGCGATAATGTCTCGAACGATCTGTGGACCAGTGGCAGTGAAGAGTTGAGAGCCAACCTTGAACATACCGGCGACGTTGTGGAGTTCGCGCACGAGATCGAGGGCGCTGGTCCGTGTTTCTACATCCAGTGCAATGATTAGGTTATCTTTAACGGGCAAGTGACGATCCTTTCCTGGTGCGTAGCCATTGTTTCTGGCCCACGTTCCATCAGTATAACTGCTCATGAGTCAACTCATATGATGAAACCGCTAATCCTTCTCGTCTCGCTTCTCGTGCTGTTCCCAAGTGTGCGGGCACAGCAAATTGGTTTGATTGCAAGCCCTGCCGGCCGAAAAACGGTTAGCCTCGACGGTCAATGGCAAGTGATCATCGATCCGTACGAATCCGGCTATTACGATTACCGTTATCGACCAAGCGCTAATGGTTATTTCAAAAACGCCAAACCTAAAGACAAAAGTGATTTGATCGAATATGACTTCGATAAATCCGGAACACTGAAGGTTCCGGGAGATTGGAACACGCAGTCAGACCAATTGTTCTTTTACGAAAGCACAGTCTGGTACAAAAAATCGTTTGATTACCAGCGCCGGCCGAACACGCGTCTCTTTGTCTATTTCGGAGCAGCTAACTACCAGGCTGACGTTTATCTCAACGGTGAAAAGATCGGGCAGCACGAAGGCGGCTTCACGCCGTTTAACTTCGAGATTACGAGTCTCGTTCGCGACACCGGCAATTTCCTCGTCGTCAAAGTTGATAATAAACGCAAACGCGACGCGGTGCCGACATTGATGACGGATTGGTGGAACTATGGTGGACTCACTCGTCACGTAAAGCTTGTAGAGACGCCGGCAACGTTTGTCCACGATTACTTCATCCAGCTTGAAAAAGGTTCGCAAAATCGAATCAAGGGTTGAACGCTCGAAATCAATTGACTGAGATGATAGCGCGCGACAGGAATAGGGCTGCGGTTGTGATTTGGTCGGTGGCAAATGAGACGCCGCTTAGTGACGCGCGACTGTCGTTCCTCAAGAATCTGGTTTCGCATGCTCGTAGTCTCGATTCCGGCCGGTTGATCTCTGCGGCAATGGAACGTCACTACATCAACCCTACGACGCAAATGATCGATGATTCTCTCGGCGAATATCTAGACGTGCTCGGATGCAATGAGTATGTGGGCTGGTACGATGGACTACCATCGAAAGCCGGCGGATTAGAATGGCGAACCACTTATCAGAAGCCGCTAATTATGTGAGTTCGGCGGCGACGCACGTTACGGACATCACGGTGATGCTCTGACACGTTGGACCGAGGAATATCAGGAGAGCATCTATCAGCACCAGATTGGAATGTTGAAGAAGATCCCATTCCTCCGCGGCGCCGCGCCCTGGATCCTCATGGGCTTCCGCTCCCCACGCCGCCCGTTACCGGGAATTCAGGACTACTGGAATCGAACGGGATTGATCTCGGATCGCGGCGAGAAGAAAAAGCGTTTTACGTGATGCAGCGCTGGTACCGGGAGATGGAAACAGCACGCCGGTGATCCGTTGTTCAGTGAACCTGTGTGGATTGGTTCAAAATGCGTTAGTCGAAAAATGTTGATTGGTAAAGGTGAATGTTGCGATCGTCAAGTTGCGTTTGAAATCGTTCGTAGGCGCGTTTTGCTTCATCCTTCATCCCAAACTTGCGGCAACATTGAAAAAAGCGGAAGAACGGTGCTTGGGAATAACGACTGAATTTGTATTTAGGTTGTTCGATGAACGTGAAGAAACGCGTCTTACACTTCTCTTTTTCGCCTTGACGGAGCCACGTTCCCAACAATTCTGAGAGCGCGAACTCATTCAAAGGATCAAGCGCAAGAAGTTCCTCAGCGATAGTGACGGCCTCATCAAGTTTGCCTTGGCGCTGATAAATCTTCGCCAGTTCCGTGCGCGCTTGCAGGTCGTTCGCCTCCAGTGTGAGCAGTTCCATCAAGACTGCTTCAGCTTCGGCAAGCTTGCCCTGGCGCTGATAAATCTTCGCCAGTTCTGTGCGCGGATGAAGTTGCTGAGCGTCTATTTCGAGGCTCTGTAGCAATAGCGTTTCAGCTTCGTCCAGTTTGCCCTGGCGCTGATAAATCTTCGCCAGTTCCGTGCGCGGATGAAGTTGCTGAGCGTCTATTTCGAGGCTCTGTAGCAATAGCGTTTCAGCTTCGGCGAGCTTGCCCTGGCGCTGATAAATCTTCGCCAGTTCCGTGCGGGGATGAAGCCCCTTTGGATCTAGTCTTATGTACTCTAGAAGTCGCTGAACTGCTTCGTCCAGTTTGCCCTGGCGCTGATAAATCTTCGCCAGTTCCGTGCGCGGATGAAGTTGCTGAGCGTCTATTTCGAGGCTCTGTAGCAATAGCGTTTCAGCTTCGGCGAGCTTGCCCTGGCGCTGATAAATCTTCGCCAGTTCCGTGCGCGCTTGCAGGTTGTTCGGCTCCAGTTTGAGCAGTTCCATCAAGACTGCTTCTGCTTCTACCAGTATGCCCTGGCGCTGATAAATCTTCGCCAGTTCCGTGCGCGCTTGCAGGTTGTTCGGCTCCAGTTTGAGCAGTTCCATCAAGACTGCTTCTGCTTCTACCAGTATGCCCTGGCGCTGATAAATCTTCGCCAGTTCCGTGCGCGCTTGTAAATCGTTCGGCTCCAGTTTGAGCAGTTCCATCAAGACTGCTTCTGCTTCTACTAGTTTGCCCTGGCGCTGATAAACCTTCGCCAGTTCCGTGCGCGAATTGAGATCTCTGGGCTTTCTTCCTAGGATTTCCAGCAATAACGTTTCCGCCTCTTCAAAGCGGTGTTGCGCCCTGTAAACTTTCGCAATCTCGGTGAGACCCTGAATGTTGTTTTCGTCAATTTGAAGTAATGCGAGCAAGACCGATTCAGACTCGTTAAGCTTGCCCTGACGCTGGTAAATTTTAGCCAGTTCAGTCCGCGAGTTAAGATCATTCGGCCGATATTCAAGTATCTGGAGCAGAACTCTCTGTGCATCGGCGAACCGGCCCTGACGCTGATATACCTTGGCTAGCTCTGTCCGGCTATGTGCATCTTCAGGTTCAGTCTCGATGAACTCTTCGAGTGCCTTTATGGCTTCATCGAATCTCTCACGCAGGCTCAATAACCAGAACTTGGCCAAGTTGAGCGTACCGACGAGTTTAGGCGACCTTGCTACCCGTTCCTTGAGATACCCAGTCAACAAAAAGTCGATCAGCTTTTCGAAGTTTACATGGTCGCTCTCCGCTAGATAGTTCTTCTTCAATCCGAAAATATTAATCAGCGACTGTGTTTCTTCGGGATCGGAAAAGTCAGTTTGCTCGCACCATTGCATCAAAATCTCGTCTCGATCTATTAGGGGATGCTCTTGGAAGAAAATTTCCGAGACGATCTCGTGCTTAGTCCTTAAATGTGTAATTTTCTTGGACGACTCATCCCGCCATTCGTCCACGATGATTGGTTCATTTACTAATCCGCGAAACCTTTCGAGAAACACTTTTTGCTGCGCGCTGTCAGCGCCACAGACTCGACTAAAAGTTTCAAAGTAGGTTCTTACGCCAAACAGATAGAAGAGGGCGATATATCGATAACCTTCGGTAAAACTCATTAGATCTTCGACGGTTTTTCGATAGTCATCCCAATCAAAATCAAAGTTGATCTTCCTTTGCTTTCTTAGCTCCAGCAATATTGAATACGTAGCATTTACGTAAACGAGTCGCTCATTTCGCACAATGGTCATCAATCGCTCGAGATCGGCATCGTGTACTCCCAGGAGATCAAAGAGCTTGTTATAAACTTCTTCACGATGCCTTCGCGAATTCCGGACTCGAACCGGCTCATTTTCTTCTTGCCCATGTAAGTAAGTTAATACCCCGGTACGCTGGAGGGCATAGTAACGATGCGCACGTTCGGCCAGAATGACGTGAACGTTATCAGCATAGTCTGGAATTTCCCGAAGGATTGTTTCCAGCGCCTCTTCATTCGCGGCTGGATTGTCGATGCAGAGCACTGTTTGTTCTGATGGTGAACAAAATTTAATTTGACTGAGGATTGATTCGACGTCTGACTTGGCAAACTGAGCTTCAAGATTCAAAGTAAAAACGTTTTCGCCGCGGAGGGCGAGTTCCATAGCCAAACGGTGCAGAATTGTTGTTTTTCCTGATCCTCCATCTCCGATCAGCCAGAGCGTAGCGTTCCGCGAAAGATTTTCGAGGCGACGATAAACTTCGTCCATCACCTGTGTGTTGCGGATATCTAAGTCGTTGATAACGACGCGTAAAACAATATCAGTGCGGTCATTGATCCGGTAATAATCGAGGGCTAACTCTTTCAACCGATCCTTATTAGTGAGTCGCGACTTTTCGATGGCGTGACCCGAGAGTCGTCTGAATCCGTGGACCGATTTAATGGGAATGTGGGGGTAATAGATCGGAATCAACTCTTCCGCATATTCCCACATTCTTTCGGTGATCGTTTCCCAACCCCAATATTCGACTGTGAGCGTGTCTGATGAGAGAAGCGCGGCCTTGTTCTGCAATTCAGTATCGTTCTTAAACGTGCTAGCAAAAATAAAGCGAGTCAGAGGCTTAGGTAGTGATGTTGTTTTGAGGAGTTCCTCCTCCATCTCATTTAACAAGACCGCGCGAATGCGAGCATCTGGTTCATGTCGAGTATCTTTTAGTTTGCATTGGAACCTGATCGTAGAATCAGCGGGTGAAAGACCATCTACACCTGATTGAGCTTGCCCTTTTCTTCCATATCGCTCGATACCGGGATCATCGTAGACTCTTCGCAAAAGGTCACGGATCAGTTTCTCAAACGCGTCTTCATCGAGGAGGGGAGGCAATTGGTATGACATTCGACTTTAGAGGACCTGTAACGAAAAGAAGCAGGTTTGAGATGAAGCTTATCTATTAAACATAGGTCTGACAAGGTGAAAACGGCGGTCTGGCGGCGCTGATCTATTGATCGCGGAAGAGTTTTAGTTAAAATCGATCCAGGCGGACAATCTTTTTCGACGGCAATGTTGTTTGCGGGATTCCTCGTGCTGCTGGCTGTCAGTTAGTCACTCGATAACTCCCTGGCCCGATGTCCGATTGCTGCGTCGAGAGTCGCAAAACCCGCGCGCGCGAGAATGCGTGATAAGCCCTCGTTTATCTGTTGCGCGATGTTCGGGCCTTGATAGATCAAGCCAGTGTACAACTGCACGAGACTGGCGCCGGCGCAGATCTTTTCCCAAGCGTCCTCTGCGGTGAAGATCCCGCCGACGCCGATCAGCGGAATTCTTCCCCCAGTCAGTTCATACAATTGCGCAATCATTTTCGTCGAGACGTTTTTTAAGGGCTTTCCACTGAGCCCGCCTGCTCCAAACGCAGCGACGCGGGTCGCCTCGGTGCGCAAATTGTCGCGGCTGATCGTTGTGTTGGTCGCAATGATGCCGTCGATTTTCAGCCGTTCGATAACGTCGACGATCATTTCCAACTCCCTGCGCTCGAGATCCGGCGAGAGTTTTACAAGCAGTGGGACGTACTTTTTATGGCGTTCCTCCAACTCTCGACCACGCGATTGAAGCACTGAGAGGAGCGAAGCGAGTTGCACCGACTGTTGCAGCTCGCGCAGTTGCGGCGTGTTCGGCGAGCTGACGTTCACCGCAATGTAATCGGCAACGTTGTAAACCAGTTCGAAACTCTTCAGGTAGTCGTCGTTCGCTTCTTCAAGCGGCGTGATCTTGCTTTTGCCTATGCTTACGCCAAGCACGCATTGAGATCGACTCCGCTCGACTCTTTTGACGAAAGCAGCAGCGCCTTCGTTATTGAACCCAGCGCGATTGATCAAGGCCTGATCTTCCGACAAGCGGAACAACCTCGGGCGCGGATTTCCAGGTTGAGGATGGTACGTAACCGTCCCCGCTTCGATGAAACCGAATCCGAGCGCCGCGAGGGATTGAAGCGCGATGCCATTCTTATCAAAGCCAGCGGCGAGCCCCACAGGATTCCGAAATGATAATCCAAAGCGACTGATCGGATTGTTGAAATCTTTCTTGATTAATCCTGGCGGCAGTACCGAAAGAGAGTGCAAGGCCAATTCGTGAGCGGTCTCGGGCGGGAGACGAAAGAGAATCGGGCGCAGGAAGCGATAGATCATTTAGACAGGATTACAAATTTATCGGATTCACATCATACACAAGTTTGCGGGAAAGTTCGCTTCTTGTTAGTATCCGACGCACATGGATTTCGTCGAGAAAGCTCGCATCATGGATGGCCCGCGCATCAATCGCGCACTGGCTCGCCTTTCATCCGAAATTGTTGAAGAAAACCATGGCGCAGGCGACCTTTTTCTCGTCGGCATCCGGCGACGCGGTGTGCCGCTAGCCGAACGAATGGCTGCAAAGATTGCCGACCTTGAAGGCAATCGACCTCCCGTCGGTGTGCTGGACATCACACTCTATCGCGACGACCTTTCAACTGTGGGCGCAAAGCCCGTCGTGAATCGCACGGAACTTCCCGGCGACATCGAAAACCAAAACATCGTCCTGATCGACGACGTGCTTTACACCGGTCGCACGATTCGCGCTGCGTTGGACCAATTGATCGACTTTGGACGCCCGCGTCGGGTGCAGTTGGCAGTGCTCATCGATCGTGGCAAAGAGCATCGCGAGCTACCAATCCAGGCTGACTACATCGGCAAGCTCGTTCCGACAAAGAAGAGCGAGATCATAAAAGTGATGCTCCAGGAGTTTGACGAGGAAGAAGGAGTGGTAATCGTCGAGCGACCGTCAGAGACGGCGTAACAAAGCGGCCGAGGGGCCGCTTTTTTTATGATCATATGAATACAACTTTCACTCGCAGACACCTTCTGGGTATCCGTGAGCTCGACCCGGGCGAGATCACTGACCTCCTCGACACTGCCGAAAACTTCCGCGAGGTCTCGAAACGTCAGATCAAGAAAGTGCCCGCGCTGCGTGGCCGCACCGTCATCAATCTCTTCTTCGAACCGTCCACCCGCACACGAACGTCGTTCGAAATCGCCGCTAAACGCCTGTCGGCCGATGCGGTCAACGTCAGCGTCTCAACGTCGAGCGTGAGCAAAGGCGAGACCCTGCTGGACACAGCGCGAAATCTCGAAGCGATGGCGCCTGATTGCATCGTCATTCGTCATTCGATGGCCGGCGCGCCTCAGCATCTCGCGCGCATGACGAATGCGCCGATCGTCAATGCCGGCGACGGCGCGCACGAACATCCGACGCAGGCGCTGCTCGACGCGTTGACAATTCGCGAGCAAAAAGGGCGGATCGAGGGTTTGAAGGTCGCAATTGTCGGCGACATTTTGCATTCACGCGTCGCGCGATCGAATATTTACCTGTTAACAAAACTCGGTGCGAACGTCAGTATAGGTGGTCCAGGTACTCTCGTTCCCGACGACTTTGCCGAACTGGTGGAGAGTGGGCTCCGGATCGAAAGGCGATTCGAAGACGCAATCGAAGGCGCAGACGTCGTCATGATTCTTCGCATTCAACGCGAGCGCCAGGACGCGGCGTTCTTTCCGTCGATGCGTGAGTACGCAGTTCACTACGGATTGCAACCGAAGCATCTCGATCGTGCTGCGCCGGACGCGATCGTGATGCACCCTGGTCCGATGAACCGCGGCGTTGAGATCTCTTCCGAGATTGCAGATGGCAGTCGCTCCTTGATTCTCGATCAGGTGACAAATGGAGTCGCGGTCAGGATGGCCGTTCTGTACCTGCTCGCGGGCGGCAGCCATACTGAGCCGCCTGAAGAAAAACCGCCGGCCAAAAAACAGAAACGCGAACGTAAGGCAAACGGTATTAGGTAAACCACGAATGAAGCTGCTGATTGCAAACGGTTATGTGATCGATCCCGCGCAGCAAGTTAACACCGGTGGTCGAGGCGTGTTGATTGAAGACGGTCGTGTTGTCGGCCTGGTCGAGCGCGGCGAGTCCGTGCCCGAACAAACGCAGGTCCTCGACGCCACCGGATTGATCGTCGCGCCGGGCTTCATCGATCTACACACGCATTTGCGCGAGCCGGGTCAGGAGTACAAAGAGACAGTGGCAACGGGCGCGTCAGCAGCAGTCGCCGGCGGCTGGACCAGCATCTGCGCAATGCCAAATACCGATCCAATAAACGACAGTCCAGCCGTTACACGCTTCATCGTCGAACAAGGCCTGGCAGCGAAACTCGCAAATGTTTTCCCTATCGGCGCAGTGACGAAAGGAAGCGGCGGAAAAGAACTCGCGGAAATGGGCGAGATGAAAAACGCCGGCATCGTAGCGGTTTCAGACGACGGACGCCCGGTTCCAACCTCTGCAATGATGCGTCGAGCGATGGAATACGCGCGCGGTTTTGATCTCACCGTCGTCGATCATTGCCAGGATCCTTCGTTGAGTGCCGGTGGCGTCATGCACGAGGGGCGCTGGTCGATGATTCTGGGTTTGCGTGGCATGCCCGCGGCTGCGGAAGACATTGATGCGGTGCGCGATTGCGTGCTGGCGAAACTGACGAAGGCAAAAGTGCACATTGCGCATATCTCGACGCGCGGCGCGCTGGAGGCTGTGCGTCGAGCAAAGAACGAAGGTTTGCAAGTGACATGTGAAGTCACACCACATCACTGGACGCTCACGGACGAAGCAGTTGCTGAATACGACACCAACACGAAAATGAGTCCGCCATTGCGGAGCAGGGAACACGTCGACGCCATTCTTGAAGGAATGAAGGATGGGACGATCGATGCGATCGCAACCGATCACGCGCCTCATCACGCGGATGAAAAAGCGCTCGAGTTTGACCAGGCGCCGTTTGGAATCACCGGTCTGGAAACCGCGGTGGGATTGGCGTTTGACCTCGTTCACGCAGGTTTGATTGATTTAGAGCGAATGGTGGAGATGTGCTCCGCAAACCCGGCGCGGATCTTTGGATTGACGGATCGAGGAACGCTCAAAGCCAACGCTCATGCCGATATCACGATTCTCGATCCTCAACTGGAATGGGTTTTCGACGTGAAGAAATGCAAATCGAAGAGCCGGAACACCCCGTTTCACGGGCGCTCGCTGTACGGCGCCGCGGTGGCGACGATCGTTGGCGGCCGCCTCGTCTATCTCCATCCCGACTACACCCGCATCAACGAACCCAAACAGCGCGTCGCATCCGTGTAACCGAAGAAGAATTTCATCGCAAAGGCGCGAAGGCGCAAAGGAAGAATTGACTTCTACTCTGCGCCTTCGCGCCTTTGCCGAAATCGTTTCTTCTGAACCGCAGAATGCCGCAACACTTCGCGAGACCGCGGCTTCACACGTTGTTGCCAATTATTCCGAACTTCGATACTAAAAATCATTGCTTATCCTGAAGTAGCGCCCTAGAATGCTCCGGTCTTGTTCCCGGATAAAGTCTAGAAGCAGTAACTCGGCCCAGTTTTTCTTTGTCGTGTCCCACACATGACAAAGGGCGTCCTAATCTTTTCTGATTAAGGATTTGTTTTAAAACACGCGGATTAAGAACCTAAACGGAGGGTCACGATGAAGAGTAAGCTTTGCAGCCTTACCTGTATATCCGCCCTTGTTCTTTTGCTTGCGCCTGTTTGTGTGGCTGACAAGAGCTCCAGCAGGCTGCTCAAGCAACAGGAGCGCTACACAGTTTCGCTGGAGTTGGAGTTTTCGAAGAAGGAGCAAAACCCGCTGGAGACGGCTATTTCGGTCTTATTTGATGTCGGCCCCAACGGGTATGCGACAGGATTCCTGGTAGGTAACGGACTGGTAATGACCGCCTATCACGTAATCTCCGGCAATCTCAGCACGACTAAGAAAGTAATGCTGGGATTCAAGTCCAGCGATGCGCTTACGGTAAAGGTTTTCGTAGACGGCTGCCGTGCCAAGGTCCTCCGGGTCGATAAGGAAGCAGATCTGGCGTTACTCGAGATGTGCCGCAGCTCGAAAAACGCAAAAGCCCCGGTGTTTGAGACAGCGCCAACTAAAGACGACAAGCTGTTCCTGATAGCGCGACCTCATGGCGACAAGATAGTCAGCCATGGCAGCTTTTACGGCAACTACATGCTCGGCACTCAGGAATACTGGTCAGTGAAGATCGACAGCCGCGATGGTTTTTCCGGCAGTCCAGTCTATAACTCAGACGCCGAGGTAGTCGGAATTTTCAGTGGTTACGACTGGTCGCAGAAGCTCGCGCTGATCAGTCCGAGTATTCGCGCGCAGAAATTGCTCGACGATTACAACGCCAGCCCGAAGCCTTAGAAACCTCTGTGTCTCTGTGTCTCTGTGGTGATCAATCCGAAGGAATTCTTACCACAGAGGCACAGAGACACAGAGTCTAATAAACGGTACGCTCCCGTACTCTCCCCTTACTCGCGAGACTAAAGCGCGGCTCTGGTTTTCCTCTGCCGAACATCATCTCCACAACGTACTCGCCAACCGCCGGCCCGTGTTTGAATCCGTGCCCAGAACCGCCGCCCACGAGCCAAACGTTCTCGAACACCGGATGCCTATCGATCAAAAAATCACCATTTGATGTGTTCTCATACTGGCAAACGCGAGTTTCAGTCACCGGCGCATTCGCCAGGAGCGGCATGCGCCGCGCCAAATACTCGCGCATCGCCTGCAATCCCGTCGCTGAAACCAATCGCTCACCGTTATCAGGATCAAATTCTGGTCCATGCGCGTCGATCGCGAGTTTGAAACCCCGGCTATCAAGATTCGGGATGCCATAGACGAGGTCGGTGAAGTCGATCCATACCGGCAATCTGCCCAACTTATAGCTCTCGTCGCCAGGCGGAACGCCGATAAAGAATACTTCCTGTTTCGTGACGTGAATTAATTCACCAAGAAACTCCGGAAATAGTTTCGGTAACCATGGACCACACGCGAACACGAATCGTTCCGCAACGATCTCTTTCCCCGAGGTTGTCTTGATCGAATTGATTTTTTTAGTGCCCGTCAACGAGGGCGCGATTGCCTCTTCGAGATAATCCAAACCGTCGGCGCGCGCTTGAGCCACGACTGCCTGGACCGCCCGGCGCGCCATCAACACGCCTGCGTCTGGTTCGAGAATTCCCCACACAATTCGACCAAGCTCGAGTTGCGGAAACCGCCGGGATAGTTCGTCCTGGCCCAGTCGCTCGTAATTCGCACCGAGCTGCTCAAGAGTTTGCAATGTCGCTTCGCAGTATTGATCTTGCTCGCGCGCGAGCCACAGCACTCCGGTCTTCTGAAACAAGTTGACCCACGTCTCACGCTTGCCGAACAACTGCTGCCATACTCTGCAGAGACCTTTGCGCCGACTTCGAATAGATCTCGTCTGGACCATACCCCAGGCGAATCACGCGCGACTCGCCACCGGAACTTGCACGGCTGTTTCCCGGTCCGTATGCATCGAGCAACAGTACCGCGGCGCCCTGTTGGCGCAGTTGATAAGCAGTCCAGGCTCCGAAAACACCTGCCCCAACAACCGCAACGTCATAATTCATGCACGCAATTGTAACTTAGAAGCTTTTTATCCGCGTTGATCTGTTTTATTGCATCTCGCTGACATTCTTTTGCAAAAACTCGGAGTTTGAATAAGCGTTTCGCTTTTGGAGGTGAACCATGCACTTTCGGGTTCTCTTGGTGCTACTACTCCATGACGGCGCCTGTGCTGGTCCAGGCCCAGCCAGGTCAGAGATCTTTCCACCGGTCAACGAGTTCTGGCCGGAACTGAATGGCAACTAGCCTCTCTTGGACCACCAGGCTCCGAAGCAGATATAGTCGCGGGAACCACCCCAAGTATTAAATTCGGAGAGGATGGAAGAGTCGGCGGATCCACAGGCTGTAACAATTATGGTGGTACTTATGAGGTCCGCGGCGACACGATCTCAATCGGACGGCTGGTGAGCACGAGGCGGGCGTGTTTGGACCAAAACGCAAACGAGCAGGAGCGTCTGTTCCTTGCGGCACTTGAAGCGGCAAACAGGTTCAGGCTTTCTTCCAATCGTCTAACGATCTTCTCGGACCGCGGCAGAACCGTTCTGAATTTTGTAAGCACTTCGCCTTCCGACCCCGGCGATAGACCACCAACTGAGGATCGTACCGATTCGTTAACAACGCTCGCGTCGTATTTCAGCGCCATCAACGCAAAAGACTATCGCAGAGCTTATCGCTTCTGGGAGGCGGCACCGTCTACGTTCGAGGAGTTTGCGAGAGGTTTTGCTGATACTGATAGAGTTCGATTGCTGGTCGACCCAACCGTGCGGACCGAAGGCGCCGCAGGAAGTTCATACGTCGAAGTCCCGACGATAGTTGTTTCCACCACTCGAGGAGGCAACGAGCGGATCTTTGCCGGTTGTTATGTCATGCGTCGATCGAATGTACGCGACCGGGGCTGGCAAATTTATCGCGCTGATGTGTCGCAGTTTCCCTCGAGTGCACGGCTCCCTCGGCTGCTTGCCCAACGTTGTCGTGGTTAGTTATCTCAGCAATGTGTAAATAAAAGAGGAGGAAAATGATGCGTTTAGTTATTGCGTTGACGATTCTAATGGGGTTGATGTCTGTTACTGCTTGCAACGATCCTGCCGCCGACCAGCCGAGGGCCACTACTGGCGCCCCGACGCAGGCTTCGCCGCAGCAGAATGTAGCGGGCGCGAAATACGTGATCGCGCCACCGAGTTCAAAGGTTGAGTTTATCGGTTCGAAAGTGACCGGCAAGTCACAATGGAGCCTTCGAGAAGTTTTCAGGAGGGATCGATTACGCGGGTACGCCGGAGAAGAGTCGCGTGAACGTCACGATCGAGACAGACTCCCTCACGACAGACGATGCTAATTTGACGAAACATCTTAAGACGGCCGACTTCTTTGACGTGGCAAAGTTTCCGCAGGCGACATTCGCTTCGACCGAGATCAAGGCAGGCGGAACGGGGGGAGCAAGTCACACCATCACAGGTAATCTGACGCTGCATGGTGTCACGAAATCGGTAACGTTCCCGGCAACGATCAATGTGACGCCGGATGTGGCAAATGTTGATGCTAACTTTTCGATTAACAGGAAGGACTTCGGGATTAATTATGCGGGTGCGCAGGACAACTTGATTCGCGACGACGTCGTGCTCAAGTTAACCATCCGCGCTGCGAAGGCGTCCTAGCGAAGTGGCGGGGGCAAGCCGCCCTTCCTGACTTGTTCTTTTTTGTACTTCTCCAAAAAGTGCACCTCAGGAGAAGTGCAGTCAGAAGAAAGTACAAGTCAGGAAGGGTGGCTTGCCCCCGCCGTTGAATTAACAAAACGCCGGCGAAACACTCTCCACGCGCTGACGCGCTTTGAGCGAAAGCCAACCGAGCGTATTGAGCACGTTCTCGTGCGTCATACCCGTGCCGAGATAAGTCCAACGATTCGCGCGTAATTGCACACGGCGAAACTCTTCCTTCTCGGCTTGCGTCAACCTCCGGTCACTGGCTTCCTCGAAACTTTGCAGATCGAATTCCACCTGGTGCTGTAACCCGTCATCGATAAAACCACCGATCTCGAGATACTCTTCAACACCACTCAAGATCTCCTGTTTCGCTGCGGCTTGCCGCCAGTGCCTCCACCATCAAAGTATCGAGCTTCGCGTGTTGCACTTCCTCGACCCAGTGGTATTTGAGCAGGTTCTTGAACTGCGGATCGAGCTCCCGATCATCCTTGATGCTGTCGATGTAATGCCGCTGCACCATCCACTCGATGTGAAGCGTTGTAATCGCCACACCAAGCGGATCGTGTTTCAGTATCTCAGCCGCAATTGCTTCGGGTGGTCCAATCACCTCGCATTTCGTTCCAAAACCTTCTTCAAAGTCCTGTCGAAAACGTTTAAAGAGTTGAATGTGTTTAGCTTCTTCACCAGCAAACTGAAGCAACGCCCTGACGCGATAGTCGTCACCGCGCAGTTGTTGACGCGCATGGTCCAATACGAAAGGTAAAATGAATTCCTCAACGAGTCCGAAAATACATAGATAAGCATTGCCTCTAATCTGATTCAGGATTCGTTTCTCGTCTTCTGTCAAAAAGGTCAGGGGCTCAGTATGGGCGAGCGACTCCGGCATAAAAGGCTTGGTGAAGTCCAGCCGCTTGTCGCCGCCAATGATGTCCTCAATGCGCCAGTGAATTGCTTCTGACGCCGCGAGGGCAGATTGATAGGTATATCGGTCGAGCATTTTTGGAACACCTCCTTCAGGTTCCCACTTCCGTAACGCGTAAAAAGGGTCTGCAAAGGAGCACCCGTTCGGAGTTCAAGCTTCAGCTTGCGTTTTTTTCTTTCACCAGTAATCTTGCCTCTGAAACCGACAACCTAAAGGTTGAACTCCAAACGATGACTGAAGACTTATCGCGTTATCACACGCCCGTAACCGATCTATTTCCAACGCTCGAAGACCCGGAGCGTTATCGATTAACTGACGAGCAGGTAAGCTTTTACCGTGAGCATGGATATCTGGCCGGAATAAGAATGCTGAACGACGAGCAGCTAGAAGTGCTGCGCCGGGAATTGTTGGAGCTTGTCGATCCCGCCCATCCCGGTCACGAGTTGTTCTACGAGTTCAATGCAAACGAATCCGCCGATCCTGACCAGATACTCTTTCACGCGCTCGGTGCGTGGCGCATTACGCCCGGCCTGCACGATCTCTTATGGAATCCGGCGTTTGTAGTTGCGGCGGCGCAGTTGCTCGATGGACCAGTGCGATTCTGGCACGACCAGATCTTTTACAAGCCCGCGCATCATGGCGGTGTAGTGATCTGGCACCAGGACTATTCGTATTGGACCAGGACCACGCCGGTGGCGCATATCTCGTGTTGGATTGGCCTTGATGATTCCACTCGCGAAAACGGTTGTTTGCATTACGTTCCCGGAAGTCATAACTGGCCGCTGTTGCCGCGCGCGGACTTTGCAAACCATATGGACGCAATACTCGATTCGTTAACAACCGAGCAGCGCGCTGAGTTCAAGCCTGTGCCGATCGAGTTGAAAGCAGGTGAGTGTTCGTTTCACCATCCGATGATGGTGCACGGCTCCTATGCCAACGAGACTCCGCGTCCCCGGCGCGCGGTAGTAATCAATGCTTTTCGTGATGGTGTTGTGTCGGCTTCTGATGCACCGATGTTGGAAGGCGTTCCACCGATTCCCGCGGGTGAGAGAATGGGTGGTCAATTCTTCCCCTTATTATTCGATCCCGCCACCAAAACGTAACAACGAGATCGGAGAACTGCGACACGCTTGATGATGCTTTGATGTCTAATGGTCCGATACTTCATAGAAAGGGGATCTAGTAATGACAGCAAAAGCGGCGTCAATGCCAAGCCGAAAAAAAGCCTCGAATATTTTCAAGGCAGCCAAGTCGTTTTGCAGTTTTTCCGTGAACGATTTGCGAAAGGCCAAAGAGTTTTACGGTCAAACGCTTGGACTCGACGTAACGGAAACACCGGAAGGACTTGAGCTAAACACTGACAACAACACGGTGTTTTTGTATCCGAAACCAAACCACACCCCGGCCTCTTTCACCGTTCTGAATTTTCACGTCGACGACATCGACGATGCGATCAATGAGCTCGGTTCGATGGGAGTGAATCTCGAACACTACAATCTTCCCGACATCAAAACCGACACACGCGGAATCTTCCGTGGCCCAGGCCACCAAATCGCCTGGTTCAAAGATCCCGCAGGAAATATTTTGTCGGTGATTGAAGAGCAGTAAACGTTAGCCTCAAAGAGGCACGAAAAGGCACAAATGATCTGAAATGATCATTTGTGCTTTTTTTGTGGCATCGTGTCGCTTCGCCGCAATCGTGGCAATGAAGTTGCTCTGCGAGCGCGTATGAATATCAAACTGAAGGATCTCAGCGATCAGGTCATAGTGATTACCGGTGCGTCGTCAGGGATCGGGCTCGTCACTGCACGCATGGCGGCGAAGCGTGGCGCGCGTGTTGTCCTGAATGCGCGAAACGAAGAGGCGCTTCGTCGAGTCACGAAAGAAATCAACGCTGAAGGAGGGCAGGCCATCCATGTTGCCGGCGACGTGGGACGTGTGGGTGACGTGCAACATATCGCCGACGAAGCTGTCCGGCACTTTGGAGGCTTTGACACCTGGGTTAACAACGCCGGCGTGTCGATCTATGGGCACGTATTGGACCAGGCCCTTCAAGACCAGCGACGCTTGTTTGATACGAATTACTGGGGAGTGGTCCATGGTTCTATGGTCGCTTGCAATCATTTACGCTCGCGCGGTGGCGCGTTGATCAATATCGGCAGCGTCCTTTCAGACGTTGCTATTCCGATCCAGGGCACGTATTGCGCAACGAAGCATGCGGTTAAAGGTTATACCGACGCACTGCGGTTAGAGCTCGAAGAAGAAGGCGCACCGATTTCGGTGACGCTGATCAAGCCGAGCGCGATCGATACGCCATATACGCAACACGCGAAGAATCTCATGCCGGTTGAACCGCAGAATCCACCGCCAGTTTACGCGCCTGAAACTGTTGCGGAGGCGATTCTTCACTGCGCCGAGAATCCTGAACGTGATTTGTACGTTGGCGGTGGCGGCAAAGTGATTGCCGAGGCGGGCCGTCTTGCGCCACGACTGACAGACAAGTTGATGGAAGCGACGATGTTCGATGTGCAGAAGTCAGATCGTCCCAAACGGATCGGTCGGCGCGATAGTTTGCATGCGCCTACGAAGGATGGAGAAGAGCGCGGTAATTATCCCGGACACGTGTCGGAATCGAGTGTTTATACGAAGGCGTCGCTGCATCCACTGATCGCTGGTTCACTGATCGCGGGACTCGGTTTCGTTGCGTGGGCTGGGTGGCGTTCGTTATCAGGAAATTCAGGACACTCGTGGCATTAGAAGACGGATGAAAGGAAGGAACGTTATGCATAATGGCAAACAAGACGCAGATGTTTTGAAAGGCCTGATTGTGGGACTTGCGAGCGGGTTTGTTGCTTCGTGGACCATGAACCAGTTTCAGGCTGCATGGACCCGCATTGCTGAAGGTGCTGAGAAGTCACATGGCGCACAATCAATGCAGCCATCGGAAGGATCCAACGGAGAGCAAGGAAAACGACACGGCGGAACAGGACGACGCGACCGTCGAAACCGCAAAGGTGATCTCGAGGAACGTCTTTGGCCACGAATTGCAAGAGAGCGAGAAGGAACCTGCCGGCGCCGCTGTCCATTATGCGTTCGGCACCGTGACTGGTGGATTGTATGGAGCACTCGCGGAAGTTTCTCCACAGGTGACTATGGGAGCAGGTGTTCCGTTTGGCGCAGCCTTTTGGTTGATCGCAGATGAAGTTACGGTGCCGTTGCTGGGCCTCTCGAAGGGACCAACTGAGTATCCACCTTCAACTCATGCTTATGCGCTGGCTTCTCATCTGGTGTATGGAGTGACGGCTGAATTGAGCCGGCGAGCATTGCGACAGGTGCTGTGAGTAAGCTCACTTTCTTCTGCGATCTTGCGGAAGCGACGATACCACTCCCGCATTTTTGGGAACACACAGTCGGCAGCGATCATGCGCCAATGGCGCTGCGCGCCGACTGGCAACGCGATCTGAAGAGAGCTCACGATGAGCTTGGGTTTCGCTACGTGCGTTTTCACGGCCTGTTGTCTGACGACATGGGGACGGTCGTCCTCGAGAACAAAAAGCTACTCTATTCCTTCTTCAACTGCGATCAGGTTTTCGACTTTCTGCTCTCGATCGGCATGAAACCTTTTGTTGAGTTGAGCTTCATGCCGGGACCATTGGCTTCCGGAAGTCGCACAGTCTTCAAGTATAAAGCGAATGTCACGCCACCCAAGGATTACAAGCAATGGGCGACGCTCATCGAGCGTTTCGTTTCTCATTGTGTTGAGCGTTACGGTGAGAGTGAGGTTAGCGAATGGCTGTTCGAAGTGTGGAACGAGCCAAACCTAAAAATCTTTTGGTCCGGAACTCAACGAGACTACTTTCGTCTTTATCGTTACACCGCCGAAGCTATAAAAAAGGTATCGGCGTCATTGAAGGTCGGTGGACCAGCGACCGCCAAGAGCGAGTGGATCGAAGAATTCGTCGACTTCTGCGAGCGCAACGACGTGCCCGCGGATTTTGTAAGCACGCACTATTATCAGAATGACGGATACGAGCGCGATAGCGAGCTCGGAGTGCAACTGTTCAAGAGCCAGCGTGGAATTATGCGAGAGGTGGCCCAGAACACGCGCAGCCACTCGCGCAACCGGCCCGTCTATTACACTGAGTGGAACACTTCGTCCAACGCGTTCGATCCCTTGCACGACGAACCTTACGCGGCCGCTGCTGTTGCTTCGACAGTCATGGAAGCGAATGGCCTCGTCGAGGGTTACGGCTTCTGGACATTTTCAGATATTTTTGAGGAGAACTATTTACCGTCGCTGCCTTTTCATGGAGGATTTGGTCTGCTCACTTTGCACGGCGTTCCGAAACCGACGTATCGAACGTTTGAATTGCTTCACGATCTGGGCGATCGTCAATCGCTGGTTGACGGTTTGCACGAGACTGTCGATTGTTCCGTGATTCAAAAAGATTCGAGCGTCACAGTGCTGCTTACTAATCACACGACGCCAGGTCACACGATTGGAAAGGAAGAGATTCAGATCCGGCTCGACAACGCGCGCGAACCGGTTGCCGCGCGCATCCGGCGTGTTGATGAAGACGCATGCAAATGCGAAGCGAATGTGGGAAGAGATGGGCCAGCCGGAATACCTGAGCCGGAAGGACGTCGAACGGTTGGAAGAAGCGTCTCAGCTTGTTAGTGAAAAGCAGCCAATGGAATTTCGTGAAGGCTCAATATTTCTGAAAGCGACTTTGCCGGCGCACGGAGTCGCGGCGATAACTATAGACTGTTTCAAACAATCTATGAAGGTATTGGAGCGGTCGCTCACAGATGAAGAACTCGCCAAGCTTGAACGCGACACCTTTAAATACTTTGCAGATGAAGTAAACCTCGAGAACGGCCTCGTGCGCGACAACACCAGCCGCGCGAGCGCCGGCGTCGATCGCAGCCGTTGGCTTTGCACTTACCGCTTATCCGATCGCGGTCGAGCGGAAGTATTTGACCAGAGCCGAAGCGGTAAAACGCACGCTGACCACGCTGCGATTTTTTCACGACGCGCCGCAGGGCAAAGAGCCTGACGCCACCGGCTACAAAGGCTTTTACTATCATTTCCTCGACATGAACACCGGGCGTCGCGTGTGGAAGTGTGAGATTTCAACGATCGACACGGCTTATCTTATCGCCGGCGCACTCACCGCCGCGTGCTATTTCAACCGCGATACAAAGGGTGAACGCGAGATTCGCACGCTCGCTGAGTCGCTTTACGCGCGCGCCGATTGGCAGTGGGCACAGAACCGCGGCTTGACCGTCACGCACGGCTGGAAACCGGAGAGCGGATTTATCAAGTATCGTTGGACTGGGTACAGCGAGGCTTTGATTCTGTATGTTCTCGGCCTTGGCGTCGCCGACGTTCCCGCTTCCGGCGGAGAGCTATGAAGCGTGGACCAGAACTTACAAGTGGAAAAAATTCTACGGCCACGAGTTTCTTTACGCTGGACCACTGTTCATTCATCACCTCTCACACATGTGGATAGATTTTCGCGGCATCCAGGACGAATACATGGCCGGCAAGGCGATCAACTATTTCGAGAATAGCCGGCGTGCAATCTATGCGCAGCAGGCATATGCGATGAGAAATCCGAAGAAGTATGAGGGTTACGGCCGGTTTAGTTGGGGCATCACCGCGAGCGATGGTCCAGGCCCAGCCGTGCGGCGCATCAACGGGCGGAAGAGACGTTTCTATTCCTACATAGCTCGCTCGTTTCCTTATGGTCCTGATGACGGCACGCTTGCGCCGTGGGCCGTCGCTGCGTCGCTGCCGTTCGCGCCCGAAGTGGTGCTGCCGTCTCTTCATCGTCTTAACGAAGAGTATCCGGAGATCACAAATCAATACGGGTTCAAGTGTAGCTACAACCCGACTTTCGCTTCACGCAATGGCAAAGGTTGGGTATCGAAAGGATACTATGGCCTGGACCAGGGACCGATCATCATGATGATCGAAAACTACCGCACCGGTTTCATCTGGCGACTGATGCGCCACTGTCCCCACATCGTCAACGGCCTCCGCCGCGCAGGATTCCGCGGCGGGTGGTTAGGATCAGATTGAGCCACAAAAGGCACAAATGAAGACACAAAAAGCTCAAAAACTATTTCTCATTCTTTTTGTGGCTTTGTTTGTGCTTTTTGTGGCCTAAAGAAATGCGTTGAGGTGCGCGCCTGGCAGGGTCTCGATCGGTTCCAGACCTTTGCGGAATACTCGTGCGCCGGTAGAGCCGCGCAGGATTGTCTCTCCATTCTCGATTCGCAATATCGCGCCTTCGCGCAGGCCGACGACCGGAGTGTCGTTCTCCTCGAGAAATTGGAGAATCCGCTCTTCACGCGTCTCGCCCATGTGTTTGGAATTCGGATCGGGGTCGAGGTAGTGAGGGTTGATCTGAAACGAGACCAAAGCCGATTGCGTCAAACGATGGCGGCTGCACGATCGGCATGTCGTTGGTAGTCCTGATCGTTGGGCCGGCGACATTTGAACCGGCGCTCGATCCGACGTACGGCATTCCCGCTTCGACTCTTTCTCGAATTGGACCAAGCAGATCAAAATCGTAAAGCGCTTTCAGCAGGCGAAATGTATTCCCGCCGCCGATAAACAGCGCATCGGTTTCGTGGGCCGCTTGTTTGGGATCGGTCGCAGTATGGATCGACGACAACTCGTAACCCATCCTCGCAAATCTTTGTTGCGCGCTTGCAGCATATTTGTCCCGGTCATGCAGCGCGAAGGGAACGAAGAGCACGCGTTTCAAGTTTCCGAGGAAGCTGCGTATCTCAGTTTCAGCGTGATCGAGATAGCCACCACCGTACAACGTCGAGTTGCTGATAAGAAGAAGGCGTTTCGTCATGTTTATGTTTCCGCCGGCGCCAGACCTGCTGGACGCGGCGCGCCCTGAATACTAACGGGGAGCTGCGGCGCGCAACAGAATTTCATAAGCCGGTCGCGATCGCGTTGCATCTCTTGATCGGTAGCCAGCCACGAAATTACGTCCTTCAAGACACGAGCTGCATCCGGATCCGCAGGCTCAACGATCCGGTAGTGCATCCACGGCCCGTCTCGACGCACGCCAACAATTCCTGCGCGCCTCAAGTATGCGAGGTGCCGGCTTATCTTTGGCTGGTTCGTTTTCAACGTCTCGACAAAGAAGCAGACGCATACTTCCTCTGTTCTCAACAGGTTGAGGAGACGTAAACGCGTCCGATCAGCGAGAGCGCGGAAGAATAATTCCTTATCAATTCCTTGCGGCTTCCTGCTCATGGCCGGATTCTAACATATATGCCTTGACATATGTCACTCGTTGTTGGATACTGCGCCACACATTCGCTTAGGCGTATGTCAAAGGTTTTGATGAGAAAGGAAAAAGAAGATGACTAGCGTGCAGGCATTGAAAGCACATCTTGCTCTGAACGTGCGTAACGTTGAGCAGAGTATTGAGTTTTACAGGAAAATGCTCGGTATCGAGCCGAGTAAGGTTAGAACCGGATATGCGAAGTTCGACGTGCAGAATCCGCCTTTGAATCTGACACTGAATGAATACAATTTCTCAGACCGCGGGGCGTTGTCGCATCTCGGGATTCAAGTCGCATCGACTGGCGACGTCCTCGCGATGCGCGAAAGATGGGTCCAGGCCGGGCTTATAACGCGCGACGAGATGCAGACCAGTTGCTGTTATGCGTTGCAGGATAAGACCTGGGTGAGAGATCCTGACGGCACCGAATGGGAAGTGTTCGTCGTGATTGAAGACAATCTTGCGGAAACAGCACCGTGCGAGTGCGGGACAAAGGTGGAAACCGGGCAGGTGTCGTGCTGCGCACCGGAGCTTGTGGGAGTTACGCGTTGAGTCGGAATCGGAAGCGAGTGTTGGTTCTCTGCACGGGAAACTCCGCGCGAAGCCAGATGGCGGAGGGCTTGTTGCGACACATGGCCGGCGATCGTTTTGAGGTTGCGAGCGCCGGCGTGTCACCAACTCGCGTCAGACCGGAAGCAATCGAATCGATGCGCGAGATTGGAATCGATATTTCCGCTCATCATTCGAAATCTGTTGATGAGTTTGGGACGAGCGAGTTCGATTACGTGATCACAGTTTGCGACAATGCGAACGAACAGTGTCCGGTGTTTCCTGGGGAAACAAAACGCATCCATTGGAGTTTTGACGACCCGGCTGCCGCGGAAGGTGATGAGCCTGCAAGACTCTCCGTCTTCCGTCGCGTGCGTGATGAGATAAAACAAAAGCTAGAACAATTCATCGCATCTTCGCTATAGAAAAATGGGACAACCGACGGACATCCTGAATGAGTGGCGCGAGTCGGCAAAGTATTGGACCAGGCACAACGCCACCATTCGCCAAATGTTTGCACCGCTGACGCAGGCATTGATTGACGGGGCGGGTATTCATGAGGGTCAATCAGTGCTCGACGTGGCTGGTGGTACAGGCGAGCCCTCGCTAACCATTGCAGAAATCGTCGGACCAGCTGGAGCAGTAACGTGCACCGACGCCGTGCCTGAGATGGTCGAGACTGCTCGAAGTGAGGCGAACCGGCGCGGTATGAGAAACATTCAGTTTCAACAATGTCTGGCTGACTCGCTTCCGTTTCCGGATAACACATTCGACGTGGTTGTAAGCCGGCTGGGCGCGATGTTCTTTCCGGACTCTCACGCCGCGATGCGCGAGATGCTTCGCGTAACAAAACCCGGAGGAGTGTTGGCCTTCGCCGTTTGGCACAAGAGCGAATGCAACCCATTCTGTTACGTCGTCACCAACGTGATGGACCACCACATCGCGCCGGCAGTCGCTGATTCGGACGCGCCGAGCGCGTTTCGTTTCGCTGAACACGGCAAGTTGGCAAACGTGATGAGAGAGGCCGGCGCGATCGACGTCGAAGAAAGCGTCATCAAGTTCGATATCGCTGCTCCGATCTCACCGCTCGAGTTCTGGAACATGCGTTCTCAAACCTCCGACACTCTGCGCCAGAAATTGACGCAACTCTCGGAAGACGAGCAGTCACAGATCACTCGTGAGATGGAGGAAGCAGTTCAGGAGTTCTTTCCAGCCAATCAGATGAAATTTCCCGCGCAGATGATCATCGTCACCGGGAAGAAGCGAAACAACTAGCAATCAGAATCTTCGCACATCCACGGCGATGTGTTTGCCTGCGCTGTCGAGGTCGAACCTGAAGCGTACGCGGATGTTAGCACCATTGGATTTGCATTCTGCTTTGGTGTTGATGTTTTTTTGGTCCAGTTCGCCTTTGAGACTCTGATCCGTTACGTCTTCACCAAGAAACATGAGCGAGTCGTCTCCTGCTGGTGAGTTGGCGCTGCAAACCTCGATGAAGCCACTCTCAGAAACCATGCGCCAGAAGTAAATGAAACCATGTCCGTTCATCACTCACACCTCCAAAGTTGCAATGACAGGGTAAAAGAACTTGAGTTTAAGATTTGGCGTTGGCTTCTCTTCGGAATCCGGTCACTTCGGCGCATCCGGATTGCGCAGCAACTCTACGATGTCGCCAATAGTTGGGTACATAGTGGTCTGCCCGAAAATAAGACTCTGCTGAACGAACGGTGCATCGCCACTCTTGCGAACGAACCAGCCAAACAGCGGAACGTTCCTGCGAATCCACGGGAAACTGTTGAATATCGGCAGGCCGCCCCAGGTGCGCGTGGGTAAACCCAAGCGTGCATTGGCATTGAAGCGCGACACCTCGCGTAGTTCCATATTGCTCAACTGGACCTCTGTGTTAACTGTGTGACGCTCGACCCGAGGTAGCTGAGGATTGACGGTGCCGTCAGGCTCACGGATCATCGTTGCCGAGACCTGGTCCAACTGGAAGCGCAATGCTTGTCCGGAAGGATCGAAGATAGGCGTGACTTTAAAGGTGCCGCCGGTCGTCAAACCGTACAGCTCGGTAGAATCGCGTCGAGGTAACGCGTTGAGCCCGCCGAGAATGCCGAGCGGTCCTGCAGTCTGGCCTGCCATGATGAGGTTTGCGATCTGCTGAACGCCCTGAAGGATGTCCGTCTCTTGACCCAGGGCGATTTGGGCCGAACCACGCGCGTCAACTCGCGCTAACGTCCGGTTGCTTGCGAGCACCGAGGTGCGTTGGACGATACCAACACCGATTCCTTTGTAGTCCTTAACGAGCCCTTCACGTAATCGAATCATCATTTGTTGCACGAAGTGACGGTCGAGGTCATCTTCAACGGCGATGATCATCTCCTTGAGCATCTGGTCTGCAGCCGCAACACGAGCATTCGCCGTGCGCAAAGGATTGATTTTTTCGACCTGAGTTATCGCGGATTCTACGGCCGACTGCGAATTTTTGAATTCCTCGAAGGCTAGCTTTGCAGCTGTATTCAGCTCAGCCAGCGCTTGATCGTACACCTGGATACCGGCATCTACGCTCAGTCCCTGAGGGTTGAAGTCGGGCAAGTCGATAACGCGCCCGCCAGCAGGAATTCTTGTGCGGATCCCCATTTGATTCCGCAACCAAGCCTGAAGCGGAATGATTTCGTTTACTATATTCTGGCGCGTATTCATGGCATCTAAAATGGCGCGCTCTTTAGCTTTGTAAACTTTTCTTTTATCAGCCAGGGCCACTGTTTTTTCGCGGCCAGCCACGCCCGCTGGATCGGTAAATTCAAGAGCGTCGTGGAATTCAATGGCAACACCATTGAGCTCGTCCGCTAGCTTTCGCAGGTGTCTCACGACATTTTCCACTGCGGCGGCTTGTATTGCCCTAATAATCTCCTCTTGGGCCGATGAGATGTCGCGGGCATCCGCACTCGTGATGTCAAGGCCCATCACCCGACGCATGAATGCAAAACGTGCTTGCCTGGCGTTAAGAAGATGCGGGTTATCGTTTCTCTTGTGGTTGCCGGTGTTGGAAGAGTCCAGCTCGTTTATTTCAGTTTCAATGTGATCCGTAAAATCCTTTGCGATATTTCCACGCGACACTGCATTAGCAAGGGAAAGAACCATCAGGGCTTCGCCCAAAGTCGTTGTGGCAGCAGGGTCTGGAAGAGCAAAGCGCGCGACGTCCTGAGACCCAGTCGGCCTGGTATTCTGCGGATTAAACCCCAGTCGAAGCAGCACCTCCATCTGATAAAAATGAAGACGTGCCCAGCGAAGAGACGTTTCATCGGGAGGGACACCTGATTGATCCAATTTTGTACGGGCCACTCGATTTACTTCCTTGTTGATGCATTCGCGCAGAGTTGAAAGCGAAGTGGCAATGCGCGCACGAGTGTTTGACAACTCGTTCTCGATGGTAGCCAACGCCTTATTAAACTGCTTAGAGCCCGCCTTATCGGCCGTGCTGTTAAGCTCCAGCGTCCAGAGAGTCATGCGCGCCTGCGGCGCTGGCCGATCAAAACGGTCTATGATCTCTCTCACTTTCACCAAATCTTCGACGTTGCCGCGCAGGAAAAGCGTCTTGCTATCGTTGAATGCATACATCAACACGCGCTTCGCCGGATCGCTACTGCTTGCGATCGGCATCGCGACCCAAAACGGAGCGTTATCACGCGCGCGCGCAAACGCTTCGGATTCAGCCAGGGCGAGCCGCAGGATGTTTGATCTGGCTTCGCGTACTTTTTCCTGTGCCTTGATGAGGTCGTTTCTTGCCTCTCGAATCTTTGCCGGCAAGCCATTTTGCTCATTGCTCAGCTCTTCTTCGCGTTCCTTTGCCGCATCACGCTGAGCCTGTAAATCACCCTTCTCCTGTTCTGATCTGGTAATGCGGCGTTGATCCGGTTCGGGTCTCGCTTTAAGTTCTTCAAGCCTGCGTCCGGAAGTGAGCAGACGGCTATCAAGGGCAAGAAACTCTGAACGTGCCTGGCGCAACTCTTCTCGTAAGTCTTCAAGTCGCCGTTGGTGCGTGTTAACCGAGCCTTGCGCATTTGCAAGCGTCAACTCTGACTCGGCGAGGTCGCGCCGTACTTGCTCCGCGCGCTCGCGCGCATCACGAATACCGCCGTGTTCAAAGGTTGCAGGATTAAGCGCCTGCATTAGTCGCGGCACGTCAGTGAAATAAAAGAGGGAGACCTGATCAGCTTCAAACTTTTCGAAACTTCCACCGAGCGCGTCTTGAAGCAGATTGGCGGCGACACCCAGACGGCGCGCCTTCTCCACCAACGCGGCATCGGCATCGGAAATATCCTGTTGATCCGTTACCGATACGAAGTTGCCAAGTTGTGCCTCGAGCAGACCCAATGCCGAATTCAACTGTGCCAGTTGCGCCGACAGACGCATACCTAATTTGAGTTCGCTCTGTGCTGGTTCTGCATTAAGCGCCGGCTCCAACACCACATCTTTTGACAACTGTCCCATCCTGACGCGCTTTGACTCAGCGTAATCCGCCAGTGCCGGAAGTAACGTTTTGAGTTTCACGCCGATGTCTTTCACGTCCGTATCCAGAGTTGCCAGGCCGGTTGTGACGGGTGTCAGCTCAGCTTCGGTTTTTCCTAGTGCGGCGAGAGCGCGCATCAATCCGCCGGTTGTTTGTTTTGCGCCCCACAACGCCGACACGCGCTGTTTCACTGTTATCACCGTTATTAGATCGGGAATGCTTTGATTGAGCACTGGCAAAGATGCGTCACCCTTGGTAGCGGCATTGAGATTCTTGAGCGGTCCGAGCTTTTCGGACATGGTGCTGATTAATCCCTGCGCACACGTTAATCCTCTCGGCAGCACTGCATTGAGCTTCGTCCTCTCGTCGTTGAGCGCCGTGAGTTGTCGTGTGATCTCGTCGAGCGTGCCCTGAGCATCTGCGTTTGCCTGGATCACGTCAGCCGACAGTGGTTCAGCCGTGGGTAATCCACTCTTCGCAGTCTTGAGTTTTGTTTCCGCTGCCCTGAGCTTTGTTTCCGCATCGGTAAGCGAGGTGGGAAGACTGGGTTGTGAGGCCGCAATCGTTCTTTCTGTAAGTTGCGTGAACTCGATCGCAGTCTGCTCACTGATGTCTGTTGAGGTGCACTTGTCCGCAAGTGCCGCAGTCGTAGACGAAGCCGTAAGCCTGCGCTCTTCGACGGTAGACATCGCGGTATTCGCTTCTCGGCTCGCAACTCTGACGGCCTCGATTTTTGCCAATGCCGGATCCGGTGTCGGCGCAGGAGTTTGTGATGGTAAAGGCAGCGAAGCGGGTATAGATTCCGCGTAGACAGCACGGAGTGTGATCCCTGTTAGAAGAACAACACAACAAGACAAGCCTATAAGGATTCGGGGGAAGCGAGACATGAGTTTTTCTCCGGTAGAACTTAATTGTTAAGCGAGAACGGTACCCAGAGGGAATTTGTCCGAGCGTGATCGAAAGGGCTTGCCTATTGATGGCAAGTCAGAGACAACCACCGCATTTTTTAAAGATGAGACGTCTGGGAGCTGCGGTTTGTGTCAAGACTGAGACTGCAAGAGCGGCCACAGCGTAAATCTATCGATCTAATCTGTCAAACTTTTTGCCGGCCAACCCAATGGATAAATACTCACGCTAATGATTATGGCCAGAAGTGAGAAAATGTTTCCGGGGGTACCAAACGAACCCTAATTGCGCAGAGATTACGCAGAGGTAGTGAGGCACAGAGACATATCAATCCCACCCCGGGCATAATATGGAGCTACTCTTAAGTGACTATGACTGACTTACTTGCAGCGCGATCGCAGATGGCGATGTCGCTTGCTTTCCACATCATCTTCGCGGCAATCGGGATTGCGATGCCGCTGCTGATGGTTATAGCTGAATGGAAGTGGCTGCGCACCAAAGATGAGATCTATCTGACCCTTGCTAAGCGTTGGGCTAAGGGAACCGCAATACTATTCGCGGTCGGAGCAGTGTCGGGTACCGTGCTTTCGTTCGAGCTGGGACTCTTGTGGCCCGGATTTATGGGCTATGCGGGCTCGATCATCGGAATGCCGTTCTCGCTCGAAGGCTTCGCATTCTTCACCGAAGCCATCTTCCTGGGAATTTATCTTTATGGCTGGACCCGCGTACCGCCGCGCGCGCATTTGTTTGCGGGCGCGATGGTTGCGCTCAGCGGCGCGCTGTCTGGAATCTTCGTTGTCATCGCAAACGCCTGGATGAACACGCCGGCAGGTTTTCGACTCGTCGACGGCAAGCCGGTTGATATCGATCCAATCGCGGCGATGATGAATCCCGCCGCGTTTCCGCAAACATTGCATATGACACTTGCCGCTTATGCAGCGACGGGGTTTGTCGTCGCAGGTATTCACGCGTTCATGCTTCTCCGCGATCCGCAGAACCGATTTCACAAAGGAGCACTTGCGATTGCGCTTGCAGTCGGCGGTGTCACAGCGATTCTTCAACCAGTAAGCGGCGACATCCTCGCGAAGTCAGTTGCGAAAACTCAGCCCGTAAAGCTCGCGGCTTTCGAAGGACACTTTGAAACTGAAACTGGCGCTTCGTTTCGTATCGGTGGGATCCCTGACGAAAGCGCCGGCGTCACACGTTATGCGATCGAGATTCCATACGCACTGAGCATACTGGCCTATGGCGATCCAAATGCGACAGTAAAAGGCCTGAACGAGTTTCCCGCGGATCAGCGACCACCCGTGGCAATCGTTCATATTGCTTTTCAAATCATGATTGCCTGTGGTGTGGCGATGATGCTGATCGCACTCTGGAGTGCGTTGCGTTATTTGATGAAACGTAAAGCCAAAACATGGCTCGAATCAAAATGGTTTTTGCGTGTGCTTGTGGCAGCCTCACCGCTCGGCTTTATTGCAATTGAAACCGGTTGGGTCGTAACGGAAGTTGGCCGTCAGCCGTGGATCATTCAGGGCGTGATGCGCACGAGCGAAGCAGTCACTCCGATGCCCGGACTCGTCGTGCCATTCATCACGTTTACGTTGCTCTACATACTTCTTGCGATCGTCACCGTTTGGCTGTTGCTGCGGCAGGTTGCTGCAAGTCCGAAAGACCCTGAGCCCAATCAGAAGGAGGCCCGACTTGCCGCTTGAAACGATTATCGCTGGTGTGATGATCGCTTCGCTCGTCTTGTACGCGCTATTAGGAGGTGCGGATTACGGCGGCGGTGTCTGGGATCTCTTCGCGTTCGGCAAGCGCGCGAAGCAGCAGCGAGCGCTGATTGCTGAAGCGATCGGCCCGGTGTGGGAAGCCAATCACGTGTGGATCATACTCGTCATCGTGATCCTCTTCACTGCATTCCCACCTGCATTCGCAGCGATCGCTACAGCCCTCCACATCCCGCTCACATTGCTCCTTATCGGGATCGTTTTGCGCGGCACTGCCTTCACGTTTCGCACTTACGATGTTCAGCGCGACGACGTTCAACAGCGCTGGAGCCTCGTGTTTTCGATTGCAAGCATCATCACACCGGTGTTGCTGGGCATCATTCTCGGCGCCATTGCTTCGGGAACGATTCGTGTTGAGAATGGCGTAGTCACTACCGGATTTTTCAACTCGTGGCTCGCGCCTTTCCCATTTGCAGTCGGGTTTTTTGCCCTCGCGCTGTTTGCGTTTCTCGCAGCAGTTTATCTGACACTGGAGACACGCACGCGAGAGTTGCAGGAAGACTTTCGACTTCGCGCGCTGATTGCGGGTGTGATCGTCGGCATTTTGGCGTTGACAGTTTTTATACTGGCGGGAAGGGGCGCAACGACGGTCCGTGCTGGAATCAGTCGAAGCTGGTGGGCCGTGGGGTTACACTTTTTGACGGCAGTATTTGCGACGGGTGCGTTCTACGCTTTATGGACCAGACGGTACGGATTGGCGCGCGTTTGTGCAGCGGCGCAGGTTACTTTGATTTTACTCGGCTGGGCCTTCGCGCAATATCCGCATCTGATCGAACCGGACATCACGATCTTCTCGGCCGCCGCACCACGCATCACCCTCCAACTACTGCTCGGCGCTCTGATCCTGGGCGCAATCCTGCTCTTTCCCTCTTATTACTACCTCTTCCGAATCTTCAAGCGTGAGTCGATCTAGCCACAAAACGGCACAAAGAGTATTACGGGTGCGTGTGGAAGACTTTGCTGAGGATTTTCCACTCGCCGTCGATTTTTAGAAGAGTGAACAGATCGGTGAAGCGATGACCGCTCCAGTTCTCCAGTTCGAGGCGCACCGTTGCGACCGATTCGGCGAGGTCGATGCTGGTGATCCGTCCTTGTAATTCCGTTGCCGGACCATTCTGGTCAACCCAGTCAAAGAGCATTTGAATTGGACCACCGAACAGCTCCGGACCGACATAGCCGAAGATCGTCGCATCCGCATGAAACGCAAGTTTCATCTCGTCGCTTCGACCTGTTTTGCCGCCGTCGATGTAATGTTGAACTGTCTTAGTAATCGCGTCATACTCGCCGATGCTGGCTGGAGTATTGGGCGCCAGCTTCTGTTCTGCCTGCATGAGTTTCTCCTTTTTAACAGCTTGTCGCGTTATCGGCCGCCAGTATAGACTCTTCCCCGATGTTAATCTAAATACGCCGAAGGCGTTCGCTAATTTCAGCCCAGGGTTGGAGCGCAGCGACAACCCTGGGTATCAATTCAAATCCACGCTAAACCCTGAAAGGGTTAGGCGGTTGGCGAACCCTTTCAGGGTTGTTACGGAATACATAACGACCCAGGGTTGTCGCTGCGCTCCAACCTCTGGGCTGAAATTAGCCAACGCCTTCGGCGTATTTTCAAACTGAACGAGTGCGGAAAATTAACTTCCGGTGACTCCACAGACAACGCATGAAGCGCTTACACAGTACCCGCCCCGACTGTTGGCGTTGCTCAGATCCCTGTCGGTCATCCTTGCCTCGCTGACGTTTTCCATCGGCTTCGCTGCTCTGCTCGGCTGGATACTCAACATCGATGTTCTAAAGAGAATTCACCCTTCACTCGTCAACATGAAGGCAAACACGGCGGTTTGCCTCATGCTCGTCGCCACTGCTGTTTTCCTACTGCAAGACGGTTCAGCATCGACAATAAAGCGTCGCGTCGCACAAGTATGTGCCGTGATCGTCGCGCTGGTCGGAATCATCACTCTTAGCCAACACCTCTTTGGGTGGGACGTTGGTCTCGATCAGTTGCTCTTCTACGAATCGAAAGAAGAAGCGGGCCAGTCGTTCCCAGGTCGCATGGGTGTCGCGGCGTCGCTCAACTTTCTATTTCTCGGAATTGCGATTTCACTTTTAGACGCGCGTTCAACTCGGTGGTTTCGTCTCTCGAATACTTCTGTGCTGATGGTAGTGGCGATCACTCTGCTGGTTTTTCTCTACTACTTTTACGGCATTGATATCGAGCCCGTTGCTCTCTACTTCACTATCGCATTACATACGGTTGTTGCCTTTCTCAGCATTTGCGCGGCAATTTTCCTGGCGCGGCCTGAGCGCGGCCTCGTTGCAACTCTTCTGGGAAACAGTCCGGGAAGTATAGTCGCGCGGCGAATGTGGCCTGCGTTGCTCCTGATCGTCTTCCTGGGCTGGATAAGGACGATCGGTCGTAATGAAGGCTGGTTCGGACCGGGTTTCGGGACGGCTGCGTTCGTGCTGGCGATTCTCCTGATCTTTGCCGCATTGATCTGGTGGACCGCGGTCTCACTCAACCGCACAGATAGAGAACGACACCTCGCCAATTTGGCGCTCAGACAAAGCGAAGCGCGATTGACTGCGCTGCTGGAGCAGCTTCCCGTCGGGATCGGATTGACTGATCGTGAAGGTCGATTCCTGATCCGGAATTCACTCCTGAACACTTTTGTGGGAGATAAACTTTCGTCGCTCGATCCTGTGTTGCGTGCGCGTTGGCGCGGATGGGACGACGAAGGTCGCCTGCTTGATCCATCTGAATGGCCGAGCGCCAGAGCAATGCGAGGTGAGTCGGTCAGCCCCGGCTACGAAATGCTTTATACGGCTGAAGACGGAAAACAGATCTGGACACGCGTGCTGAGTGTTCCTTTCCGCGATCAAACTGACGAATTGGCCGGCGTGATTGTGGTAGTCCAGGACATCGACGAACAGCGGCGAGCCGAGAATCGTTTAGACGTGCTTGTGCGTGTTAGCGAGTTAATTCGCACGATTCACGACCCTAACGAGTTGTCGTATGCAGTCGCTGAAACGGTCGGGACTCATCTCAACGCCCGGCGCTGTTTGTTTAATGAGACTGACGTTGAGCGCGATCTGGAAATTGTTCATCGCGACTATTGCAACGGTGCTGAGTCTGTCGCCGGTGAGCATCGTATTTCAGATTACAGTCGTCTGACTTCGCTCGAGATGCAACGCGGAAGCACGGTTGTCAACGTTGATTCGAAGACCGATCCGCGAACTGCGTTTGACTACGAACGAACCTATGCGCTGACGGGCGAGCGTGCTTATGTTGCCGTGCCGTTAATGCGTGAAGGCCGTTGGGTAGCGTCGTTGTTTGTTAGCGACGACGAGCCACGCCAGTGGAGCAAAGAAGAACTGTCTCTTCTGCAAACAGTGGCCGAGCGCACCTGGACCGCGATCGAGAAGCTCAGAGCTGAGGACGAGCGCGAGCAGTTGTTACAACGCGAACAGGAAGCGCGCGATGCGGCGGAGCGGGCAAATCAACTAAAAGACGAATTTCTCGCGACGCTCTCGCACGAGCTGCGTAATCCGCTGAACGTTATCCTCGGATACTCTGAGCTCTTGTTGCGAATGCCGGAGATCGAACAGTCCCCGCGTCTCGCGAAAATGGGTGAGGCATTGAGACGTAACGCTCAGTCGCAATCGCAGTTGATCAATGATCTGCTCGATTTGTCGCGATTGCAAAGAGGCAAGATCTCTTTGAACCAGGAGCCTGTTTCACTCCCCGCGATCATTGATAACGCCGTTGAGACAGTCCGTGCGGATGCATTGGCGAAGGGAATCAAAATTCATCTGAATGTGAGCGATCAGCTTTTGCTTGTTGACGGCGACCGCCTGAGGCTTCAGCAAATCGCATGGAACATTTTGAATAATGCCGTTAAGTTTACTCCCGCCGGCGGCAGTATCAACCTCGAGTTGGGCAGTGAGACTGGCAACGCGGTTTTGGCTGTCAAAGACACAGGGCAGGGAATTGATCCCGGTTTTCTGCCTCATGTTTTCGAAATGTTTCGGCAGGCTGATGGAAGTAACAGGCGCCGGCACGGTGGACTGGGTATTGGTCTCGCGCTCGTTCGACAACTCGTGCAGCTTCATGGCGGAACGATCAGTGCTGAGTCAGATGGACCAAACAAAGGTTCGTGCTTTACCGTGCGTCTGCCTTTGATGAACGAAACGACGCCGCTGGCTTCGTCAGTTGTTGCTTCGTCAGGCAATGTCGAATTGAATCTGCTTGCGGGCACGAGTTTTCTGATTGTCGACGATTCGGAAGACACGATCGCAATGCTGGAGGAGTTGTTAAGGCTGCACGGCGCAAACGTCACTTCAGCGATGAACGGCGCTGATGCATTGCGCAAAGCTCGCGAAAACGAATTCGACGTGATTCTGTCGGATATCTCGATGCCGGAGATGGATGGGTTTGAGTTTTTGCAGAAATTACGGCAGATCGATGGTCGCCAACACATCCCCGTCATCGCGATCACCGGCTTCGGCCGCACCGGGGACATTGAGCGCGCCCGCACCGCCGGTTTCTATTCGCATCTCACGAAGCCTCTCAACCTGCAAGCGCTTGCTGAAGTTCTTCAGGAAATTGGGACGTTAAAATCAAACGCGCAAAACATCGATCAAGACATGAGCGCCGGCCCGGTTTGTTGACGGGGAGTCTTTACGAACCAGGCACTCAGCGCGAGCACCAGCACCAGAAACGATAGACCGTAGAACATCAGCGCGTAAGAACCGGTGCGGGTTACGCATTCAGCAAGCAGCAATGGGCCAATCGCCGACGCGATCACCGTTAACGCTTGCGCAGCACCCTGAATCTTACCGAGGTGGGCGCGTCCGTACGCATAACTCCAGAATGAAAAGAAAATCACGATCACAAATCCGCCCGCGAGTCCCATCACGACTGCGTAAGCCGCAACGTGTCCTTCAGTTCTTACGTGCGGGAGTGACAATAACGATCCAGCCAGTAAAAGCATTGCCAGCGCCAGCAACCGGTTCATGGTCCAACGTGATGCCAGCCAGCCACCAAGGAAGTTTCCGGCAAGTGCGGTGAGGGCCACGATTATGAGGCTGCGATGGTAAGTAGTAGCGTCGAAGCCCCGTTCGGCCAGAATCGACTCATTGAAGAGAGCAATGCCCGACGCGATCAGGCCATAAACTGCGCTAGCTATTCCGAACACCCAAAAGCTCGGCGTCGCCAGTGCTTGCGCAAGAGTGAAACCAACATTTGCTTCGCGATCCTGAACAACCTCGCCATCGTTCTCGAGCAGGCAGGCTTCGGGCGATTTGCGTACGAGCAACAATGAAAGCGGCGCAAGACCAAACAACAATGCAAGTCCGATGGCCCACCATGTACTGCGCCAGCCGTTCGTGATCACCATCGCGCCGATCAATGGAAAGGCCATCATGAAGCCTATGCTTAGCACGACTGTGTAAACGGCCATGGCGAGATTGAGTCGACGCACAAACCACTTGCCGACGATGGTGATACTGACCACTGAAAGCGCGCTCTGACCGAATCCGCGAGTGAGTGTGATCAGTATCGCGATTGCCATGACACTTCTGGCGCCGCTCATCAAAAGCACGACCGTTGCGAGCGCAAGCGTAACGACGGTCAACACGACTCGACTTCCAAAACGATCGATCAGCTTCCCCACACCGAGACAGAAAAGCGCGCCGATCAGAGTCGCCCAAAGATTGACCCGAGCAAAGACGACGCGATCGATCTGAAGATCTGTGAGCAGCGGTTCGGTTATGAGTCCAAGACCCTGCGTCCGGCCGGGAAGAGTTCCTACCATCGCGAGCGCCGCGACGAACAGATTGACCCAACCGTAGTAAAAGGGCACGGCTATTGGCCCAACGTTTGGCCTGCGAATTTCCGCGTTCAATGAGTTCATGCTTTAGCCGTCTTCAGCATCGGAGTCAAACCTTGTCGAGCGATCCGTGCCCATGACAGTAATAAGATCAAACAGATGACGAGGCCTACCCAGCGGGTGGCGCCGGTTTTGAACACCACCGTTGCGTTGAAGAGGATGAAGATCAGGAACCCATGCCACGCCGCGACCGATGGCCATGGACGACTTCGGTACGAGTGGAGCCCGCGAACCCACCACCAGGAGACGTCGATGGCCCAGATAGTCAGAAGAGCGTAATTGATGAACAGCCCACCGCCCCAATTTAGGCCAACGACTTCATCCGTTTGCCGCGCTGTGTCGAGATACGCCGACTGATGGCTCCAGTGATGATAAAACTGATAAGCGCAGATGAAGTGAGCGACGAGAGAAACGATTGCGATGGTCCATAAAAGCCGAGTGGCTGAATCCCAGTGCGCTCTCCCTCGCGCCATCGCGAACACAACGCTCCCCGCCGTATACGCAACGATCGTGATCCAGATGGTCGCTCTGGTTAAGAATTCTCCCGTTTCCATGGTTAAACGATCATTGATTTTGGGGTGCTACGGCTTGGCCTTGGGTCGGGTCAGTACCGCAACGCGGTAGCGTCGGGTACTGCTTCCACCCATCTCGCAAAGTGACTAGGTTGACCCGACGCTATCGCGTTTCGGTACTGACCCGACGCCGACGCTATCCCTTTGCGCGAAATAAAGAACGGCGCCGATGCCTGCACCCAGGAACACCCCGTATGCAGCGCCCCAAAGTAACATTCCGGTGCTACCCCGAAAATATTCGTTAAGCACCGAACCAAGAAAATATCCAAACGAATTCGCAACAAACAGTAGCACTGCAAACTTCAACGTCGAGCGCATCACGCCGAAACCTGCGGCGAAGACAAGCGCCATTAAAATGGATCCCGCGAGCGACCCCACCCATTCACCTGCGACACCGCGCAGCATGAAATAAGCGACGACCCATCCCACTGCGTAAAAGAAAAATGCCAGGCCGTACAACAAATAAAACTTTGGCAGTCCCCAACGACCAACCACAAGCGACCCCAGCACGGCGCCGCCCAACAAGATGAACAGCACGGTCCATACAACATACGCACCAAGCTCGCCGAGGTTCATGTACATCCATCGCTCAGCGAATGCCACAGTAGCGAAGACGCACAAGCTTACGACCCCAAAACCGAGTGCTCCTGTGGCGATCGACCGTTGCAAAGACTTCATTATTTTGGTTGACACCTCATTCAGTCTAATCATCCGGCAGGGCGCCACGAAACAGCGGTTCACCTGCGAGTGATGTGTAAAAACCAAAAACTACCAGAGCAAGACAGATGATCAGCGCGAGCACAAAATCCGCCGCGTACCACGCCGACAGATCTGATGTCACCGGGTAAAAGATGATCAGATGCAGGAAGAATATCGACGAGATGAGGGCCAGCAACCCGTACCGGTAAAGAACCCAGATCACCAGCAACGCACCAAGGCAGGAGAAAGGCACGCCTGCGGGCGTGTCGTGGGTCAAGCTCAGAGTTATAGCCATAATCACCCAGAGAGCAAAGGCAGCGACGCGCTCTCTGCGTAGAAGGATGTAGAGCAGCAGCAGAAAGAACAGCAGTATAAATGATTGAAATATCGAAGCAAAGATCTGGTTGGTGATGCCATGCGCAAACGATCGAAGTCCCAACAGTTGTGTGGCCGGAAAATCCCACCAGGGGATGCTGGGTGGATAACCCAGCCACTGCGGGACCAGGTTTGCGAGATAGAAGTTGCTCAGAATCATGCCGAGCCCGAAAAGAGCACCGATGAGTATGTCGCGCCCGACAAGTGGATCGCGGAAACCTCCAGCCAGCAGCCGGCTCCACGAAATGATCCGACCCGGCCAGCGACGTCTGACGAACGGCTCGAACGCAATGTAGACGACCCAGAAGAAGAACGTCCAGAACAGCATGTTCTGAGCACTCGAAATGAAATTGAGAGCCTCGTCTTCCGTTGATACGTGATGAGATGAGAACAGCCAACTCAGAAAGAAGATGGCTAGCACAAACGCGGCGAGACGAAAAGCACCTTTCCGATCACCCCTGCCTAGCTTGAGATTTCGCAGCGCGAGCAACGCACTCCCCAGCATCACAGTGATGAACACACTGAGAAGAAGAACTATCAGGGCACGCTGTCGGAACCGTCCGAAAATCGCCTGTTGTTGCGGTTCATCCCACGCTTCAAGAATTTCGAAGTAAACAGGCTTGCCGTCAAACGCACCAGCTTCGACATGTATTTTTACGTCAGGCTGGTCCGGATACGAACCGTCCCACGCAGCGCGAACGGTTGTGTGGTGCGGCGGAGTCCACGTGGATGTGACTGGTTGAAATTGCGACTGGTCCAATCCGCTTTCCGCGAACAATGCCGACCAATCCGGCGCATTTGAGTCAGCCGTCGAACTCTTCTGCGGCGGCACGGCGTACAACGATCGCAATCGTCCAAGCGTGTCGACTGTGATGGTCGTCATGCCCGGAACGTCGCGTGCCGGCGTGAACTCGGTGACATCTCCGCCGGTCGAGACGTCGAATGGGCGTGGACTCTGTCGATACCAGAAGTAGATCGCTGGAGGCTGTGCGGTATATAGCTTGTCCCAGCGAGTTGCTGATGTGTCAGTGTCGTGAACGAAGTTCAGATACCGCCGATCGATTCCCATGCCGAACGCAGAGTCGCCAGGCGATTCAGTATGACCGAACTTTTTAAGAAGTTCGGTGGAGCGGTCGCGTAACACCTCGGGCGACTTATTGAGCGGAACCATCCGGTACAGCGCAGTGCCGCGCGAAAGAAATGCGGTGATTGCGATCAAAACCAACACGGAACCTAGCAACGAAATCGCGATCGCTGGTTTCAGTCCGCCTTGTTTTGGAGCAGCCGCGACCATCTCCGGTGAAGGAGTTTCGCCGGCGGCGAGTGCTGCTGCGAGCGGATCGCCTCCTGGTAAAGCAGCAGCCACCTGAAGCGCCGAAGCCGGACGCTTTGCTGGATCTCTCTCAAGACAACGAAAGATTACTCGTTCAATTAGCGGATCCAGTTCAGGAACAATGTGCGAGAGGCTGGTGGGAGTCGTATCGCTGCGTCGCAGGCGAAGCAACTCGGGCAAACTTGCGGCCTCGAAGGCTTTCTTTCCGGTAAAGAGCTCGTAAAGCACAAGACCGAGAGAATAGATATCGCTCTTTGCTGTTAACTCGTCGCCTTCGAGTTGTTCCGGCGACATGTATGCCGGCGTCCCTGAAATTTCCCGCCGGTCCAACTCTCCTGTGAGCGCTGCGATACCGAAATCAGTAATGCGCACTTCGCCATGCTCGTCGAGCATGATGTTTGCTGGTTTTAGATCACGGTGCAGCACGCCGCGTTCGTGTACGGCTGCAAGACCGCCGCAGAGTTGACGTGCAACCTCGATCGCCTTGTCTTGTGGCAAGCGACCGATTCGTTTCAACAGCGACGACAGCTCCTCGCCACGGACAAACTCCATGGAGATGAAGTGTTCGCCCTGATACTCGGCGACATCGTAAACGCGACAAACGTGACGATGCGAAATCTGCCGCGCGACACTCACCTCTTTGTAGAACCGAGCCAGCGCCGCCCCATCTGCAATGAGAGAAGCAGGAAGGAACTTTAGTGCGACTGCCTGTTTGAGTTTCAAATCGTCAGCACGATAGACCTCGCCCATCCCGCCCCGGCCGAGCAGTCCGGCAATCCGGTAACGATCGGATAGAACGTCGCCTGGAATGAAGCGAGCGTCGTCGATTGAGTCGGAAGTAGAAGTCGACTTCTTAAGGGAGCTTTCTTTCGGGGGTTGAGAGATCAGCCTCGCGGCTACATCGAATACGTCGGTTTGAATGAAGTCCTCGGCTTGCCTGTCAAAGCTGAGCATCTTCTCAACTTCTCGACGCAGATCGGCGTCGTCACCACAAGCTTTTTCGAGGAAGGCGGCTCGTGCGTGAGGTTCACGCTCCAATGCAGCCTCGAAGAGTTCATCAACCTTTCGCCAGCGGTCGGGTTTCATCGGCCGTTCCTTCTACTATCATTCGGTAGAGCCACGCTTTCGAGCGTTGCCACTCACGCCTGACAGTTCTTGGTGAGATATTTAATACTTCCGCTGTTTCCTCGATACTTAAACCGCCGAAGTATCGCAGTTCGACTATTCTTCCTTTCTGCGGGTCAACACGTTCCAGAAAACCGAGTGCCTCTTCAAGCGCGATCAAGTGTTCGGCCTTTTCCCCAGCCACCGCAGCGTCAGCATCATTGAGGGAAACCCTGATTGCGCCACCGCCACGTTTGTCGCGTGCCTGAGCACGCGCGTGATCGATCAGAATATGACGCATTATTTGCGCGCAAACCGCAAAGAAGTGTGCGCGGTTGTGCCACTCAAATCCCTCCTGCCCGAGCAGTTTGAGATATGCCTCATTTATAAGCGCTGTTGCTTGCAAAGTGTGGCCAGGCCGTTCCTGATTCATTTGGCGCCGCGCGATTCGGCGTAATTCAGCATGTACTAGAGGCAGGAGTTTTTCGAGTGCAGACCTGTCGCCTCTACCCCAATCGGAGAGTAACTGGGTGATTTCCTGCGGAGGGACCGTTGGCACGCCGCGAATTCTAGCATCTGGGGTGGCCGCTTTCGTGTTTATTCGTCGCTTACTTGGGTGAGGTCAAACATTAACCAATTCGAACGGAGGATAAAATGCGATTTGCAATCGTCACATTATTGATACTAACCATCTCGAGCAATACTGCGCTTGCACAGACCAATCAAAACGCCGACGAAGCGGCTATTCGCGAAAATGTGAAGAAGTTGGAAACAGGCTGGAACACCAAAAGCGGCGCGCTTTTCGCCAGTCCGTTCGCGAAAGATGCGGACTACGTGGTCATAAACGGCATGTTCTTCAAGGGCCGGACCGCGATCGAAACGGCGCATCAGCAGATCTTCGATACGATCTTCAAAGAGACGACAGTTGCTTTAACGATCCGGCAGATTCGGTTTCTTCGACCCGACGTCGCCGTGGCGCATGTTGACGGCCATCGGACTGGGCCAACCAAGGAGCTCGTGCAGGATGTCTTGGTTACGTTGGTGATGACGAAAGAAAAAGAGGGTTGGACCATCGCGGCGTTTCAGAACACGGCAGTCGTTGCAAGACAGTAGATAATCCTCTGCGGTCCTCTGCGTATCTCTGCGTTCTCTGTGTTAAATGGCTTTTCAACGCAGAGACCGCAGAGATACGCAGAGGACCGCAGAGTATTAGGGCAACCATTGACTTTCCAAGCCGAAATACGTATGCATCACTCTGCTTTCTTTTCACGTTAAAGCAGAGGAGTTCACCCATGAGCAGCCCCCCAAATGCCAACGGCAAAAGCCTCGCAGTCAGTCTGTCAGGAGGTGGTCACCGCGCCACACTCTTCGTGCTCGGCGCGCTGATGTATCTCGTAGACGCGAAAGCCAATACATTCGTCACTTCCATCGCATCCGTTTCAGGTGGCTCTCTAACAAACGGCCTCGTAGGCCAAAACCTTAACTTCAGAGAGACAGACGGAACCGAATTTCGGAGCCGTGTTGCGTCACCACTCGCTACGCAAATCGCAAAAAAGGAACACTCTTCGCCCCATTGTTCACGAAGTTCTATCTCGTGATTCTGATCGTTACGGGAATACTTGCTTTACTGATTCCTGCGATCGTGCCAGTGCCGTGGTACGTGCGGATACTGTTATTCCTCATTGGACTCACGCTGTGGGGCTGGATTTTTGCAGCTCGCGGTCGCGTTTGTGCTCGCGCGTTCAATACTACGTTGTTCTCACCAAACGGCCGCGGAACAAAACTCTCTGACATAAAGAAACACAACCTGGACCACGTGATCTGCTCCACTGAGTTTCGCTCGGCCGAACAGGTTTACTTCGGAGGCGACTTTGTCTACAGCTACGCGTTGGGGCACGGAGTGCCGGGCGAGTTGTCGCTGGCGCGAGCCGTGCAGGCGTCGGCAGCGTTTCCCGGCGGCTTCCCACCGTCAACGCTTCCGACAAAAGACCACAAGTTTACTGGAGCTCCACCACCGAGCGCGGTGGTCCACCCGAGCCGCCCTCGAACATGGTGCTGACTGACGGTGGTGTCTACGACAACATGGGAGAGCAGTGGGCTCGCGGCTATGAGGCAAGGGTCAAGCGATGTCCCAATCTTGGACCAGGACGCACGGCGCCAAATCAACTCGTGGTCGTGAACGGGTCGGCGCGATTTCCATGGATTCCTTTTCATCGCCGGCTCATGCCGCTGGTCGGCGAGTTGATGGCGCTGCTGCGAGTTAACGATGTGATGTACATCAACACGACCAACGTGCGCAGGCAGGCGATTGTCGACAGTTATAATCCGCTCGATCCGACCAAAGCATCAGGCGCTTCAGAGTGTGCTGGTCCAGATCACACAGAGCCCGTTTGTGGTGGCGAATAGCTTTGCCAAAGATACGGGACCGGCTGCAGATCGCGCTAAGGAAGTGCTGGAGTTTTTGAAGGGTGGGCCATCAAGCGATGAATGGAAGCAGATCGCTAACGATAATGCTAACGTGGGTACGTCCCTAAGTAAATTTAAACCAGACGTTACTGCGCGACTGATCTACCAGGGCTATGTTGTAACGATGTGTAATCTGCACGTCTTCTTTCCAGACTTTCCCTTGCGCCCGGAGGAGCTTTCGATCGACCGCTTCCGCGCGCTGATTAAGTAGATTGACGATGAACTGTGTTCTCGATCACATGACCGCCAACGACTGGGAACAAGTTCGTTCGATCTATCTTGAAGGCGTTAGAAGTGGTAACAGCACTTTCGAAACGGACGCTCCATCATGGGATCAGTGGAACGAGGGACACCTCGAATTCGCGCGATTAGTGATGAGGGATGGAGATAAGGTTTTAGGTTGGGCAGCTTTGAGTCCAGTGTCAAAGCGAAGCGCGTATCGCGGAGTTGCAGAGCTAACGGTGTACGTGACTGAAAGTGCGAGACACCAGGGCATCGGTCGCGCGTTGCTTCAAGGTGTCATAGAAGAGTCGGAGCGAAACGGTATCTGGACACTTCAGGCGTCGATCTTTCCGGAGAATGTGGCGAGCGCAAAGTTGCACTTGCGTTGCGGATTTCGCGAAGTCGGCAGGCGTGAGCGAATTGCGACACTGAATGGCGTCTGGCGCGATACGGTGCTGTTCGAGCGCAGGAGTAAGACAGTTGGCTCACTGCGGACTGCTTAGAGGTTGCGCATTACCCGTTGCCTTGCGATAAGCAGCGTCGAGATTCGAAAGACGATCGGCAGCCGCAGGATCGTTTCGGGCGAGCAGCGTGATGATCTCGTCGCGTTGTGCGAGCAATGGCCGAACCGCGTCTCGCTGTGTTTGGTCGAGAGTCGAGTCTTCACTGCGATCGAGTTCAGTGTTCAAAACGGTAAAGAAATCGCTCATCGCCTTTCGCGCCGGCTCGTAATCTCCACGTCGCGCATCGATCGCAGCCCCCGATAAAGCACTTCGCATCTGACTCCGCCGTAACTCAACCCGTGTGGTTTCCAGGTCCTTCGCAATCCGGTGCGCGTTGAGCCACATCGGTAGGAGTCCCACGAAGGAAACCGATCAAAAAAATCAGCGCGTAAATGGCGAGACGCTTCCAGAGCGGGACACCTATCAGTTGTCGGAGCATAACTTTGGTCGCTCATACCGATTCCTTTCTCGTTGACTGAGCCTGCAAGTTGGGGGTTTTGAAGACCTTACTCGCTCCCGAACGAACCGTCAATCTCGGCGTAAACTCTGCGTCCCTGCGGTTAATGTTTTTAGTGAAGGTCACCGCAAGGCGCAGAGGAACGCAGAGATTACGCAGAGGTGATGCATGACACAAATCACGACGAATTGTCGCTATATGAGGTGAGAGCGGCCGAAGTGCTGCTCCGAACAGGAGGCTTGAAAGAAACAAGTGAAAGATAAAAAACGAGTTATTGAACTGGTTTTGGTCATTATCGCTGTCGCGGGTGTGATTTTTTCGATTGGTTACAGCTCCAGGAAAACTGCAACAAAGGGGTCGGCGAGTGGTCGACTGACATTTGAACCCACCGTCGCGCGTTTTGAGCGTGGTCGTTATATCGTCGAAGGGCCAGCGCACTGTTTCGAGTGCCATTCAGAAGTGGATTGGAAAGCGCCCGGCGCACAGCCGAAAGCAGGCAGGAAGGGTGTCGGAACTGTCTTTCCTGAAAAGGGAATGGAGTGGCTTGTTGCTCCCAACATCACGCCCGATGCTGAGACGGGCGCAGGAACGTGGACCGACGAACAGTTCGCGCGCGCGATTCGCGAAGGTATCGGTCACGATGGACGACGTCTTTTTCCGATGATGCCCTACATGAATTTCCGTGAAATGTCGGATGAGGATCTCGCTTCAGTGATCGTTTATATCCGTTCACTCCAGCCGGTGCGGAATGCGTTGCCAAAGGCTGCGCTGCCGGAGCCTGTGAAAGCCATGTTGCCACCGCATCAACCGATCACTGCGTCAGTACCTGGGCCAGATCCGTCGAACCCGGTCGCGCAAGGAAAGTATCTGGTGACGTTAGCCAATTGCGCGTCTTGCCATACGCCGATGAAAGAAGGCCGGCATATAACTGAGTTAGCGTTTGCTGGTGGCATGTCGTTCGACGGTCCATGGGGACAGGTCACGAGCGCCAACATCACGCCGGATCCGTCAGGCATTTCCTACTACGACGAAAAGCTCTTCATCCAGGTGATGCGCACAGGCCACGTCGGCGCGCGAAAGCTCAATTCAATCATGCCGTGGGGCTACTTCAGGAACATGACTGACGAGGATCTGAAAGCGATCTTCGCGTACTTGAGAACACTGCCTCCGATGAAGCACCGCGTCGATAACACTGAAGAGGCGACTGCTTGTCCGGTGTGCGGTGGAAAGCATGGTTACGGAGAGAAGAACCACCACCTGGATAGCGAGTGAACATAGAAATTGCCGATTGCCGATTGCCAATTGCCAATTTGAATGGCGGAGTCAAATTGGCAATTGGCAATTGGAAATTGGCAATCGGCATTACTCCCGTTTCAACTCACGGTGGAGCCACGCCTTCGCAAGTCGCAAATCGCGTTGCACTGTAGCGCGAGAGACGCCAAGCGCCTCGGCGACTTCATCATTGTTCAATCCACCGAAGTAACGCAGTTCGAGAATCTCACTCTTCCTCGGATCGAATTCTGCTAACCGTGTTAACGCTTCGTCAACTGCAAGCACGTTCAAAGCAGGGCCGCTCGAAACTTCAACCGCATCGTCGAGCGAGATCTTTGCCGCGTCGCCTTCGCGTTTCGCTCGGTGATGACCTCTCGCATGATCGACAAGCAGTCGCCGCATTAGTCTCGCTGCCACTGCAAAGAAATGCGCGCGATCCTGCCACGACACCTTCATGTCTACCAGGCGAATATAAGCTTCGTTGACGAGTGCGGTGGCTTGCAGCGTGTGCTCCCGGCGCTCATTTCGCATGTAACGGCCAGCGAGCCGGCGAAGTTCGTCATACACCATCGGCATCAAGCGTTTCAGCGCTTCGTCGTTACCGCTGCGCCATTCGAGCAGGATTTCTGTGACGTTTGTTGGAGGCTTTGATGGCATATCAGGTTGTGTATGTTACATCGAGGGCAATACGTTGTCAGATATCTGCGGGCGGTGGTGTACTAAATGTAAGAAGGTCGAGTTCTGTTCCGAAATCGCACTGAAGTGATCGGAGCTTTAAACCATGAGGATCTTTCCGCGCACGAAGTTGCCGACGCCGAAAGCGGCGCGCCGGCTATGGCGAAAGTCCAGGGGACACTTAAACTTCAGGCGAATCTACTATTCCGCGGAAATCATTCTATTCATTGCGATTTACTTCGTTGTCCTCACGGGCAGCCGGCTGAGGTATATCGATAGTTTTGGCCGCCGCGCGGATGTTGTCGTCTCTCTGATTCTCGTTGGCACGTTCATCGTTATTCACATCCTTGCGCGTCGTCGTCTCCTGCCCAGGATCGAATTGCGTTACCAGCCCGCGCCGTACGATGAGCGCAAGATCTTCTTCGACCTCGGACAAGGTTCACGGCACGTCACCAGTATCGATCAGCTTTATCAAAACCTTGCCGAGCGTGTGAGAAACGCACTTGACGCAAGCAATGCAGCCATCTTCGTCCGTGATGAAGCCACCGGAAATTTCAACCTGCGTGTGATGTCAGGTCAGGCATCTGCGATGGAAACTGAGTCGGGTCGCAAGCCGCTTCAGTTGAGCAAGCGCGCATTCGTCGTGCGCCGGCTGATGAACCTTTCAACTCCGCTCGTGATCGAGTCGCGGGAAATCGAAACGTGGTCGCAAGCACTAAATTCGGTTCTGCCCACGACGCGTGAAGAGCGTGCTAGCGAACATCACGTGTTGCGCGAAATCAGCTCGCGAATACTGGTCCAGATCCGGCAGAAGAACGATCTCGTCGGAATACTTTCGTTTGGTCCAAGGCGTGGCGCGTTTCCATACTCCGATGCCGATCGCGAGCTGTTGATGTCCATTGCCGCGCAACTCGCACTCGTAATCGACAATGCACGCTTGACTGAGCGCATGGTCGCGCAGGAACGAATGCGGCGCGAGCTTGCACTCGCCGCTGAAGTTCAACAGCGACTTCTTCCCTCGCGCGCACCGGAGTGCGTGGCGATGGAGATTGCCGGTTTCTGTGAGCCCGCGCGCGGTGTTGGTGGCGATTATTACGACTTCATCAGTTTCGACAACAGCCAGCTTGGTTTGGCCATTGCGGACGTTGCAGGGAAGGGAATGCCCGCGGCGTTGTTGATGTCGACAGTGCAGGCGACCTTGCGAAGTCTGACTGCGAGAAACGGTACGCCCGCGAATTATGAGTTGTCGTCGATCGTGAGCAAACTCAATCGCCTGCTGTTCAATACGACTAACGGCGAACACTACGTCACGTTCTTCTATGCCACGTTCGATCAAAAGACGCAGAAGCTAACGTATGTGAATGCCGGTCACAATCCGCCACTCTATCTTCAGGCGGATTCTGGTTCCGAGTTTCGGCAACTTACGTCAGGCGGGCTCGTGGCGGGAGCGTTTGAGCACGCGGCTTACGAACAGGAGACAGTACAGATGAAGGCGAACGATCTGCTGTTTCTTTACACGGATGGATTAAGCGAAGCGTTGAATGTGGAAGGTGAAGAGTTTGGATCGGAGAGAATAATGGACACCTTGAAGGCGATCGCTTCGCTTTCGGCTGATCAGATTCGCGATGTTGTCGCGCGGCGGGTGAAAGAATGGTGCGCAGGCATTTCGCTTTACGACGATCTGACGTTTGTGGTGATGAAAGTTAAATAGCGCGCCTTTGTGGCTAAGAGGAGCTTGTATGCGGAGCTTCATCCAGGATTTGCGTTACGCAGTTCGAATGATGGCGAAGCGTCCGGGGTTCACCATCGTCGCGGCGCTGACGCTCGCGCTTGGTATCGGCGCGAACACCGCAATCTTCTCCGCAGTCAACGCTGTTCTTCTGAAACCACTTCCGTTTCCCGAATCGGAACAACTGATCTCGCTTGCCGAAACGTTCAAGCCTGACGGCTTTGGCTCAGTCTCAGTGCCCAATCTTGAAGACTGGAAAAGCCAGAACACCGTTTTCGCAGGTATCTCAGCTTTCCTCTTCACGAGTTTCAATCTCGAAGGTGGTGACACGCCGCAGCGCATTCAAGGCATGCACGTCAGCGCAAATTACTTCGACGTGCTGGGTGTCAAGCCAACTCTGGGCCGCAGTTTTATTCCAGGCGAAGATGTGGCAGGCAGCGAGCGCGTGGTTGTACTGAGCGATGAACTCTGGCGGCGTAACTTCGGCGCGAATGCAGATATCGTCAACCAAACCATCCCTTTGAACGGACAACGGTATACCGTCGTCGGCGTCATGCCGCCCGACCTATCCTCGTTGTATCGCACGATTCAAATGTGGTCGCCGCTCGTGTTTCCGGAAAAGGATCGTTTAAATCGCGACAATCACAAATATCTCGTGATTGGACGACTCAAGTCGGGAGTCACACTTGCTCAAGCGCGGGAACAGATGGATGCAATTGCCTCACGGCTCGAACAGCAATATCAAAACGGACGCGGCATTCGACTAATTCAGATCGAGGAGCTATGGGTTGCAGGCGTGCGCTCGACTCTCGTGATGATGATGGTTGCTGTTGGCTTCGTTCTGCTGATTGCCTGCACTAATGTCGCCAACCTGCTGCTCGCTCGTGCGACAGTTCGTCGTCGCGAGATCAGTATTCGCATCGCACTCGGCGCCGGGCGACGCAGGTTGATCCAGCAGTTCCTCACGGAAGGTCTGCTGCTTTCCGCTATCGGTGGAGCGATGGGAATCGCGTTGGCGTGGTGGACCATGGGTGTGCTGGGCAAGATTGCTTTTCCGTTCCTGCCTCGTTCGCAGGAAATACGAATCGATTCGCGTGTGTTGCTGTTCACGTTGGGAGTTTCAATCCTGACCAGCCTCGTCTTTGGTCTGATTCCTTCCTTGCAAGCCGGAAAAACGGACGTGCAGGAGACGCTGAAAGAAGGCGGCAACACGATCTCGACCGGGGCTGTTGGTGGGTGGCTGCGTCCGATGCTCGTCGTGGTTGAGGTCGCTGCTGCTGTTGTCCTGCTGATCGGTGCGGGCCTGATGATTCGAAGCATACTTCGGATCCGCGAAGTCGAACCTGGTCTAAGACCACAAAACCTCCTCACTGCAAAAGTCTCTCTGCCGCGCGAGAAGTACCAGGACGCGGATTCCACCATTCGTTTCTATCAACAGGTTCTCGAGCGAGTGAGTAACTTGCCGGGCATTGAGTCAGTCGGACTGATTTCGCACCTGCCGGTCGAGGAGCAAGGTTACAACGGTAACATCTCGGTTGAAGGTAAAACATATCCGCCGAACGAATCGCCGCTCGTCGAGTATCGCGCCGTAAATGACGACTATTTTCAAACTGCCAACATTCCTTTGCTGCGCGGCCGCGTCTTTAGCAGAGAAGAACGCGATGACACTCAACCGGTCGTAGTAATCAACGACGCGATGGCGAAACAGATCTGGCCGGGTGAAGATCCGGTTGGAAAGCGAGTTGGCGACGAGAGTCCGGCCACGGTGATTGGAGTGGTGGGCAACGTAAAGAACTATGGCCTGCTTCGGAAGCCTGCTCCTGAAATGTATGCGCCGTACACGATGAAGAACTTCTGGCCAGACATGCGTTGGAACATGCGCTTGCTTGTGCGTTCAAGTGTTGATGACTCCAGTATCGCCGCCGCGGTCCGGCGCGAGGTCCAGGCCGTCGATCCCGCGCAACCGATTTATGCCGTGCAAACGATGAACCTCGTGATCGAAAACACTGTGCGAGAGAAGAGTGTCAATACGACGTTGCTGACAGTCTTTGCCGGCGTTTCACTGTTGTTGGCGGTGATTGGTGTTTACGGAGTGATGAGCTACACAGTCGCGCAACACACGCGCGAGATCGGAATTCGGATGGCACTCGGCGCACAACCGCGCGCGATCCTAAAACTCGTCGTCGGAAGGGGGTTGGTGTTGGTTAGCGCGGGTGCAGTGATCGGTGTTCTAGCCTCTTTCGGCCTGACACGCTTCATCGAGAATATGCTCTTCGGCGTCACGCCGACTGATCCGCTAACATTTACCGCGATTGTGTTATTGATCGGAATAGTAGCGCTGCTCGCCTGCTTGATCCCCGCGCAGAGGGCAATGCGAGTTGATCCGATAATCGTGCTGCGGCACCAGTGATCTGTTAGACAGGATTCACAGGATTTTCCGGAAGTGATATAGTCCTCTCGCCTTACGATCCTAGTTACCTCAAACCACGGGCAAATATGCAAAAATCCCCCTTTACGGTCGCTGACTACCTGCTGACCAGACTCAAACAACTCAACGTGACAGAGGTCTTTCAGATTCCCGGTGATTATGTGAAGCACTTCACCCAGGCGCTGGAGAATTTTGATGGAGTGACTGCCATCGGCGCCACCAACGAGCTCGATGCTGCTTACGCAGCCGACGCCTACGGGCGCACGAGAGGATTAGCGGCGGTTTCACTCCAGTTCGGGGTGAGCACGTTCAGTGCCCTGAATGCTATTGCGGGCGCTTACGTCGAACGCAGTCCTGTGGTTGTGATCAGCGCAACACCGGGTTCTGATGCACGCCGGATCACAGACATGTATGGCGTGCTCTACCACCATTCGACCGGCAACCTCAAGACCGACCAGGAAGTGTTTGAACACGTAACTGTCGCTGCTGAAACACTAACCACTTCAGTCGGAGCACCGGAGAAGATCGACAACTTATTGATCGCGGCTATCACTCACAAACGGCCGGTGTACATCGCTTGTTACAAAGAGGTTTGGGGCGAACCTTGTCCCCGTCCGTCAAACAAACCGTTACAGCCTTTGACGATAAAGAGCGAACCATTGGCGCTTGAAAACGCAGTCGAGCAGGCATGGACGCTGATCACCGCCGCGAAGAATCCGATGATATTCGCGGGCGTTGAAGTGCTTCGTTACGGACTTGCCGACCTGTTGCAGAAGCTCATCGATGCGAGCGGATTTCTGTACACCACGACGTCGCTCGGCAAGACTGTGCTCGACGAAAAAGGCGACAAGTTTGTCGGCACTTATTCCGATGCTGCTTCGATCGATAGCGTGCGTCAGTTGATCACGCAAGGTGATTGCTTCTTAACTCTCGGGACGATCATCACAGACGACTACCTCGTGTTCATCGAAAGCAAGTACGCCTCCATGGTCCTCGCTACGACCGATGAAATGCGCGTCGGATACTTCACGTATGAAGGCGTCACTATGAAAGACTTCATGGAGGCTCTGCTGGCGCGCTTCAAGAAGAGCAAGAATTACCCGCTGAAAACAAAAGCGCCCGCCCAACCGCGTTATCCGGAACCGTGGGCTTCTAATTCGGATCCAAAGTACGACGACAAGCCTGACGTCATCACTTACAACCGTTTCTTCCAGCACTCGATGAAGTTTCTGAATGATAACAAGCTGCTCGACGACATCGTGATGACGTTTGGCATAAGCTCGGCGCTCTACGTGGCCACCAACGCTTATGGCCTCGCGCAAAACAGTTTTCTCTCGTCAGCAGCCTGGCAGATTATCGGATATGAAACGGGCGCTGCTTGCGGTGCGCAGCTTGGCAGTGGAAAACGCGCATGGACCGTGGCTGGAGACGGTGGCTTCATGATGGTTTGCCAGGCGCTTTCAACCCTCGCGAGAAATAATCTCAACGCGGTGATGTTTGTGATGTCCAACGGCGTGTATGGGATCGAGCAGGTTTACGTAGACATCACTGCGTTTGAAGCTGGACCAACTCACAAGTTCGACACGTTCGACATCTTGCCGAAATGGGACTACATGGCCCTCGCTCAAGCGTTTGGAGCGAAGGGATACCGTGTGACTACGATCAAAGAACTCAATGCCGCACTAAACGATCTGAAAAAACTCACCAAACAGCCGGCGCTTGTTGAAGTCGTGATCCCTGAGAAGGATCTGTCGCAGCAGATGTACCGGCTTGGGATTGAATAGCAAAGAGGCACACCATGAAAAACAAAAAATACTCAATCTTTGGCGCAGGCGCGTCAGGACTTTACACTGCCTGGCGATTGCTCAACGGCGAGCCCGCAAAGAAAGGCGATCAGGGAAAACTGCTATCAAAAGGCGACGTCCTCGAGTTGTACGACTGGGGAAAGTACGACTTCTCAAAAGCAAATCCGGGAACGCGTCCTGCCAGGCGCTCGCGTTTGTACTCACCACTACAAGAACGACAAGAAGAACTCCTTCGTGGAACTCGGCGGCATGCGCTACGCTGACTGGAACGGCAAAGACGGCGGTGAGAACCCTGGACACCGCCTTGTCACGACTGTAATTGAGCTGCTTGGTCTTAAGAAGTATTCCGTGCCGTTCAATGCATCCTCTAATCCACTGTTCTACCTGCGCACGAAGAATTTTTACCTGAACGACGTCACTTCAAATAATCCCGCGCCATACAACGTCGCGGGTTACGGTGGCGCGGTTCAGCCTGACAATGGCTTCACGCTTCTTCAGAATCTGGCACTGACTCAGGAACAAGCAACAAACATGACGCGCAGGCAATGGTGTGAGTTCTACAAAAAGGGAACGATCAGTGTTGACCTGCCCTCATCGTCCGTTTTTCAAAAAGGCGATCTAATGACGGACATCGGATATTGGAATCTGATGTTCGATCAGTTAGGACCGGAAGGTTTTGCTTACACCGCGGACGGAAACGGCTATACCTCGAACATCATCAACTGGAACTCGGCGGATGCGATTCAGGCCAACAACGAGTTCACGCCCGGCGCCGAATACCATACGCTGACAACTGGCTATTCGAGTGTGTTCAATGCGTTGTTCGAGGCCATCCTGCAACTCTCCAAAAAGAAGGGCGTCGATTTCAAGTATTATCCCAACACGCGTCTTCACTCGATCTTGCAGATCGACAAAGTGATTCACTACTGGATCGCAACGCGAGAAAACCCCAACAAGAAATCAGGCTCGAGCACGACTGATGCAGCGTGGCTGGCGATGCCGCGTTATGCGCTGGACCTGGTGGCCCAGGCGACGCGCTATCAGGAACACAAAGGGCTCGACGTGCTCAACCATCAGAAAGTGCAGTTGTATCTGGAGTCTGCGATTTTGCAACCGTCGTACAAGGTGGGAATGTTCTTCAGTTCGCCATGGTGGCTTGAATCTAATAACCCGGCGCCCAATTACCCGGCGCCGATCGTATGCGTACGAAGTTACTGACGACGTGCTCGCACAGTTGGCGGCGAAAGGTTTTCCGAAGAAATACATCAATGCAATCCGCGCCGCTCAGAATCCGCCGATCCTTGAGACTCCGTACACACCCAGGTCGGCGTTTATACAGGTTGTTGAGCAGGCCATACAACAGCGGCTAACAGTAAAAGAAGAAAATCAGCTGGCGGAGCTTTCGCAGCGCAACACGATTGGACCAAGTATTACCGACACGCCGATCCGCATGATCGTCTATTTCGGAAATAACGCGTTGGACCAGAAGCAAGATCCGGTTTACGGGATTCTGGCGAGTTACGACGACGAACAGTTCACGTCGTTTTGGCAGGAACTGGAGCTCGGGCCGCATGGTCAACGCAAGGTGCCGATCTCGGAGAACTATCAACCGCTCGATGGCCCACGCAAAGTGCCTGAGATAATGGTGAAGATGTTGCGCAAGCAACTCGCCGCCGTTCATTTTGGACCGCAAGCGGATTACACGTCAGTACCGGAACCGCTTGAAGCGACTTATATGGATTGGTCCTTGCCGCCCTTCAACGCGGGCTATCACGCGTACGCAGCTCACTACGATATCTGCGACGTGCAGCAGAAGATACGCAAGCCATCTCAATTGATCGAGGGAGCCGACGCCAACATCTTCATCGTCGGCGAAGCCTATTCGAACGATCAGGCGTGGATGGAAGGAGCTTATTGCACGGCCGAGTCGGTGCTGAACGACTTCTTCGGCGTCAAGCCTCTCATCGACGACAAGAACTACCCGTTCATCTGTCCTTGTTAGGTTAGCCACAAAGAGGCACAAGAAAATCTTGTGCCTCTTGTGTACTCAGAGCTAAGGATCAACAGAAGAATTATTATCAACAGCAGAATAAATACCAGCACCAGGAGGACCCAGCACCAGGTAGGCGGTTTCTGATCTCCAACCGGCACCATTACCGTCTGACCTCCAGTGGACTCCTGCAACACCACTGGTGGTCTGTGCGGCTGTGAGATGATTATGCCCGGCGACAAACCTACAGTCGGATCCCAAATCACCAGCACACTGTAAGATCCATCGCGGTTATCCTGCGGCCGTTCTTTTATGATTGTGCCGAGAGTGCCGTCGATCGATAGTGCGTTCAGTCTGCCTGGTCCCAACGTGGTTGCCATATTTGTCACGTGGGATGAAGGTGATCTTCACCAGGCGTTTGCCATCAGGCTGTGTTGAAAGAACGGTAGCGCTGAGATCCGTCTTTGTTGGATCGATTCCTGAATCAACGTGTAGCGTCCAGAAAAGTTCTCTTGTTGCGGTGCATTCCTCTCCAAAAACCGCTTTGAAATGAAACGTGTAATTACCGTCTGTCTTGAGCAGGTCCGCGAGCGGTTTGCCGAAGATTCCCGAAGGCTCAAACCCATTCGTGTTTGCTGCATCGTCGAATAGCTGAAAAGTCTGTTGTGTGAAACCGACTGCCGGTTTTTTTGTTTCAGCTTCAACTGCGAGCAGGGTGGCTTGTCTTGCGGGTATCGTGTCTGCGTCAAAGGTTATCGGTTCACGCAAGCGCGCACTCGTCAGGATATTTCCCACACCCGCATCGGGAATGCTCACTTCAACTTCCACTTTTGCGTGATGAGGATGTGTGCCGTCGCGATATTTCAATGCGACGAGGGGATTGATCGTGTCGCCCGTGTAGTACTTCCGCCCGACCGGCATCAGCTCGAGTCGTGGTCCACCTTCGACTATTACGTTCACAAAATAATTAACATCGACCGGACCGACTCTCGCGCGCCCGGAACACCTCGTAGCTTCCATTGGCCATCGCGTTCTCCATCGAGGGGCAAGGCAAACCGTAGAAACGTCCAACTGCGACCAGTTGATTGTTCGACACCAGGAGAACCTCCCTGAATAACCTTTCCCGATGGAGTGGTAACGCGTATATCTAATCGAGCAACATCCGGATCCCATCCAACCACGATGGTGACGTGTTCTTCTCCACACACGTCGAAAGGCATCGGCGCAGCGGTGTCAGTCCCTTGTGGCAGGAAGAACTCCGGATCAACTGCAACTCCGTCTTCAAAGATGTTTCCGAAAGCCAGAGAAAAGAATTTCTTCAGGTGCAATGGGCTCATTGCCCTGGTGTAGATGCCCGTTGTGATCCCATGCCAGGTCTGACAGTAATTCTCCGTTCAAGCTTGATTCGGTGCCGTAGCCAATCACGTTGATGTCAATACCCGCCTAACGTTGGGCGACCTGCTCGACCGTGAGCCCAGTGTTTTGCAATCCATCGGTCATTAACAGAATTGACCGCAGATTATTAAGTTGAACTGGAAACTGCTGGTGCGCTGCGTCGAGGCCGCCGCCGATCGTCGTAGCGCCGCCAGGCGTAAGCGCACCGACTATGCCGGTAATGAAAGGCGCGTCTCCGATTAGGTCCTGCTTATTTGCCGCATCTACGTCGTCGATTGGAAAAGGAACACTCGGAGTTGTGCTGAAGGAAACCAGGCCTGCGCGGTTGCCGGTGTCGGGCCGAATAAGTTGAATGAAAAGGGAAGCAGCATCGCGGGCTTCTTCAATTTTGGTTTTTCCTGTCCCTGCATCCAACGACATGCTGCCGGAGCGGTCGAAGACGATCATCACGTCGCGCGTTGCCGGCGGCTCAGGTGGCGCATTGAGATCCGGAAGGATCGTGGCTGTCGGAAAATAACTAAGTTCGCACTTTGGCCCATTTGAGAGCACACCCACGATCCGGCCTTGCGTGTCGAACAGTCCTGAACCGGAGCTGCCGCCTGAAACGTCCAGTGACACTTGAATGCCACTCGCACTGCTTTCGTCTACAACGGCGAAACCGGGATGAAGGCACTGAAAGTTTCTTTACCGCACCATTCGGATGGTGAATGCCAAAAACGTCTTCGTCGACGGCAGGCAGATCAGTTCGCATGATGATGGGCGTAATACCCAAACCACCTTGGGGCACCGCCAACTCCAGCACACAATAGTCGTGGTAGTCGCCATTAATCACCTTATTGCGAAACTTGATTACCTTCGTGACTTTATGGAAAAACGCCTGATAGTTGTTGGGAATGTGGCCATTACAATTCACTGCATAGTCGAATGTAACGGCACTGGCGAACGCCTCTGCTGGATCGGCCATGCAGTGGCCCGCCGTAATCACCTGGTTGGGTGAGATTAGAGTGACCGAACAAGTTGATACCGCGTTGTCATGCACAGTGACAATCATTCCCACAGCAGGAGCGACATCGTTGCGTATGTCCGATCGGAGGGGAAATACACTCGACGTTTTCCCAGTTGGGGGAACCAGTGCAAAACCAATGGACAGCGTAGTCAGGTTCGTCATACTCCTGGGGCGGGTTTGGTTGGACCAGGAACGGATCGCAGTTTGAGAGGCTGTCAAAACTATTATCCTGGCCTGGTTCTTCTTCAGTTGGTTCACCTCGGCCATATTGGTCCAATTCAACTCCGCCCGTTGCAGCACCGGTCGTGATATACCGGATGGGTACTTCGTTACCAGGCAGCGCTGCGACGTTAATCGGCCTGGTCCAGAATTCATCACCGTCGGTCGAGGTAAATGTGTCGGTGTCGTAACCGAGATCGACTTCGAGCACGGCACCGGCTGCGAAATTGGCGTTGCGAAAATGGAGAATTACAAACCTTGTGCCGGATGGAGCAGGTGTAGGCGCGAAGTTGCGAGCCCATGTGTTTGGCGGATTTTGCACCCCGCCAAAGTCTGGTCCAATCTCGAACACAGGATCGACTGTTTGTATGGTGCCAACTCGGTGAGACATTAGGTACCTTCTTTCTTTGTTAAAGAACGGTTATTGGAGTGGTTTGCGAGGGTGGGCTCAGTATGACTGAACGCAGTCGCAAGTTAATATGTGCGATTTCCTGAACCTTATCGTGAGAAGATGCTGACGAGCAACATCAGGTTCGTCACAACTAGTGCTTTCTTGATGATAAAGGATGGCATGAGTATCTCCTTGGTAGGATTGATTTGTTGGTTACGCGAGGATTGGAGGAGGTGTACTTGATCATAGACTGATTACAGCCGTTAGTTGTCAATCTGATCAACTAACGCGTGATAATTCGTCAGAAAGGGTCTGCGGATGAGCGAGAATTTTTGAAAGGTTGGATTGTAGCGGTTCACTCAGACTTGTCGTTGACATTCGAAGTGTCAGCGAGACGGTCGAGCACCTCGAAGGCGGAATGGCCGCGTGAGGGATCTTCGCGGTAGCGTTTGAGACGTTCTTCAGCTAATCGCAGATGACTTTCAGGTACAGGCAGAGCACACGGGTCGTCCGAGATTTGGTCCCAAAGCGCCTGAAGATAGCGCACCTGCTCGGCTTTCGATAAAGCGTCAAAGCCAGGAGGTGTTGGTAAAGATGCTTCAGGCATAACGCTTTCGTCTCCGCTGTACCTTGCATGATTGGAATTCTAGCACCGAACGGCCGTCACGCAATAGATCTGTAACCAAAGTTGGCAACTCACGAGGTTTGGATCACTCGCTTGATCTCTGCTGGCTCTTCGCCGAGCCACTCGGGGTGGACGGCGGTGCCGTCGTAAATCGATGTAGTCTTGAATAGTTCATATTCTCCGCGTGAGGCGAGTTGTGCGGTTCGGCGGAGAAGACTGCTTACTTCATCGTCAGACATTGGCTTGAACGTTCGTGCCGCTGTCAGGGCCTGCTCCAGATCTTCCATGCTTTCACAGCCGGTGATTACCACTGAGGTTGGCAGGTTCATCGCATACTGAAGACACTCGATGGCGTTCACTGTCTTCGATTCCAGAATCGCTCCGTTTGCAAGAGTCTTCATCGCCAGCACGCCGATGTTCCCTTTGACGAGTTCGGGAAGGACGAGTTTTTCAAAGCTCCGGTAATGCGCATCCATGACGTTGAGCGGCATCTGCACCGTGTCAAACTGAAAACCGTTTTCCTTTGCGACCTCGAGCATGTAGAGGTGAATGCGTGGATCTTTATGACCGGTGAAACCGATGAAACTAATCTTTCCGGCGTCGCGTGCTTCGATTAATGCGGCATTCGCGCCTTGCGTCGTCGAAGATCCGATGCGGATCTTCGTAGCGAAGAATCTCGTGGTGTTGGACCAGGTCGATATGAGTCGGTTTGCAGTCGCTCAAGAGATTCGTCGAGTTGCTTTGCCGCCGCTTCCTTTGTGCGGCCGTCAATCTTTGTCATCAGGAAAACTCGTTCGCGGTATCCATCGCGCAGAGCCTTCCCCATTCGGAGTTCACTGGCGCCGTCGTTATAGTCCCAGCAATTGTCCATGAAGTTGATGCCGTTATCGATGGCCGTGCGAATGATGCGTATGCTCAACTGCTCGTCCATATAATCAAAGCCGAGGTGCCAACCGCCCAGACCGATTAAAGAAACGTCTACTCCGGTACGCCCCAGTGTCCGCGTCGGCATACCAGAATTCGAGTTTGTTGTTTGAGACATTTTCCCTCCGCTGCTTACTTCATGTGTTATCTGTTTTTCACATTCTAATAGCTTCTCTTTTCCAACATCGTAGTGAACGCGACGGCGCCGGGGAAGAGCTGCTTCATCTGTGTGATTGTTCTTTCACTCTCGCCGGGTGAGATGTGGACGGCGATGATTTGCTTTGGCTTGATGTGATCTCGGATGACTGTTTGTCCCTGAGTTCCGAGCAGGAACCAGTAGGGTATGAAAGCAATGTCGATCTGTTCTTCGTCCAGATTGAATTTTTCAAAGTTCTCGATCGCCGTGTCTGCATCGCCGACGTGCAATAGTTTCTTACCCCCCAGCCTGATGATGTGTCCAAGATTTTGAATCGTCGCGTGTCGTCCGGTGCCGTGGCTTAGCCTGAGAATCTCAAAGTCGATCCCCGCGACCTTCATCGCGACTCTTTCTTTCAACGGCGGAGTTGCGGCTCTCACTCTCGCGTTGATCGCCGCATAGTTTTTGAAATTCTCCTTCACGTCGTCTACTACTTGTTGCGAAGAGACCAGGGTCGCTTTCGGGTTGTGCTGCAAGTGAAGACCGATTGATTCAGGATGAAAATGATCGAGGTGCCGGTGCGAGACAAGGATCAGATCGATCTTGTCGAACGGCGCTTTCGCAGTCTCGATCTTTTCACGTTCGGCGGGCGGCAAGAACGCGTAGTCGCGCTCATATTCGCGATGCAGGCCGTCTATCAAGACTTGTTTACCGCCTGATGAAATCAGCACTCCTTCGTTTGCGATGTAGGTGATTTCAACGGTCGCAGTTTGCGGTGCGCCCGTAGTTTCAGCGACGTAGACTGGCATCGGAGTGGCCCACGCCCATTGAAGAACACGATAGGCGACTACGACGACCACGATTACAACGACGATCAGGAAAAGACGTTTCATATTTTAGCCACAAAAGGCACAAAAAAGCGCAAATGAGTATACAACTCACTTGCGCCTTTTGTGGCATCCGTCACTGTGTTGTGCGGGACCTATCGTCTATCACAAACGACGTGGCTAGAGTAAAGTCCTCCTGTCCCAGATATCGCAGAGATACGCAGAGGGCCGCAGAGTCAAATTTCCAAATGAGACCCCACTTTTTGGTCACCCTAGCTCTCACATCGTCAGAGCATCTATAATCAAAACCCTCCCAGCCCTAAACACCTCAGCGCCCCGACAAGTTGTATGATCCGTCAGATGTGTGGATAACGGAGACATTGATGTCGAAAAAGATCTTCAGCGCCGCGATTTCACTGTTGCTTCTCTGGTCCAATGCTGCGATCTCTCGCAGCCAGGTTGTGAAAAACGGCAACGAGCCGCAAGCCGTTCTGCCGTCCGGATTCACCGAGACTCAGATCACTGGGAACGGCCTTTCCGATACCACCGCAATGGCCCTTCACCCCGACGGACGAATCTTCGTATGTGAGCAGACCGGCGAGCTACGCGTGATCAAGAACGGCGTCGTATTGCCCACCCCGTTTGTTACTTTGCCGGTCAACGCCGTCGGCGAACGCGGGTTGCTCGGCATTGCGTTCGATCCAAATTACGCCACCAATCGCTTTGTCTATGTCTACTACACCGCAACCACTCCCGCGATTCACAATCGCGTGAGCCGTTTCACTGCCGACAGCACGAATCAAGACGTTGCCACACCAGGCAGCGAAGTGATTATTCTCGACCTCGAGAATCTGAACGCGACGAACCACAACGGCGGCGCTATACATTTTGGCCCAGATGGAAAACTCTACATCGCGACTGGTGAGAACGCGATTCCCTCCAATGCGCAGTCGCTTGCAAACAGGTTGGGAAAGATTCTTCGAATCAACTCGGATGGAAGCATTCCAGCGGACAATCCAACCTCCTTTCCGAACATCATTGGCTCACCCACCGGCGTCAATCGCGCGATTTGGTCCGTTGGGTTGCGCAATCCATTTACGTTCAGTTTTCAGCAGGGCACCGGCCGGATGCACATCAATGACGTCGGGCAAAACACCTGGGAAGAGATCAACGCCGGCGCTGCCGGAGCCAACTTTGGATGGCCCACCTGCGAAGGAACGTGCAGCACAGCCGGGATGACCAACCCGGTCTACCAATACTCATCAGCCGCTGGCGCACCTTGCGCGATCACTGGCGGAGCTTTCTACAATCCGGCAACACAAACGTTTCCCGCTGAGTACATCGGCAAGTACTTCTTTGCAGACTTCTGCGCAGGCTGGATTAAGACTATCGACCCGCTTAATCCGCCGGCGACCGGTGCTGCGGTTGACGCCTTTACTAACATCAGCTTACCGGTCGATATTCAGGTGGCGAATGACGGGAGCCTGTATTACCTGGCCCGCGGCGCCAACGCGCTATTTCGTGTGCAATTCAATGGTGGACCAACCCTCGCGATCAACGATCTCACGATCAATGAAGGCAACGCCGGCACCTCAACCGCGACCTTCACGGTTTCTTTGTCCGCTACGAGTAGTCAAACTGTAACGGTCAACTACGCCACGGCCGGTAATACGGCAACCTCCGGAACAGATTTCGTGGCTGCCAGTGGAACGGCAACCATCGCCGCGGGCCTTCTCTCCACGACAATCAACGTCACGGTAAATTCAGACACGACGTTTGAACCGTCCGAGACCTTCTTCGTTAATCTCACTAATCCGAGCAACGCATCGATCAGCGACAACCAGGGAGTGGGCACCATTGTTGACGACACTGCGCCAGTGCTTGCGACTGAAGAGAACTCACAACGCGCGATCGCGCTCAACTCCATCCTTCTATTCCGCGATCCGTTTTCGATTACAAACCCAGCTTTCTTTGGAACGGACCAACGAACGCGCGTTGCGCTCTTCGCGACAAATCTTACTCTGACCCCGGGACTCGTCGTGACGGCTGCGGCAGTAGATTCACAACAAACAACACATCAACTTCAGGTCGAGTTTGCCGGCAGCTTACCTGGATTTCCGGAAATTACGCAGTTGAATGTAAAGCTTCCTGACGGAATCACTTTGGCGGGCGATCTGCAACTGAGAATCACCGTGAATGGCAGGACGAGTAACGTTATACTGGTTGGGGTCAAGCCCTGATAATTTCGCAACGGCTGGCCACAGAGGGCCACCCCTACAAAAAACGCGACGAGAATTATTGGACCGCAGACGCTTGATTTTTAATCAACGACATTCGTGCTACTCTTCGCCGGCATGAAGACCTCAGTTTGCCTCTTCCTCGCAGTCATCACATTCGCTACTGTAACTGTTGCGCAATCCAAGAAAGACAAAGTCGAAATCGGTGTTCAAACAACATCACTCACGCTCTTTGACCCGGATTTCGGAGGAGACCACACGCGCCCCGGAGTTGGCGGGAGGATTACTTACAATTTCAATCGCTCCCTAGCGGCAGAAGCTGAGATCAACTATCTGCCTCAGAGACAGGCCGACTTTTCTCCTGACGACGATCTGATCCAGGCGCAATTTGGAGTAAAGCTTGGGAAACGCTTTGACAACTTCGGTCTGTTTGCAAAGGTCCGTCCCGGATTTCTCACTGTGGACCAGGGCTTCTCGCTCAGAGATTCTGTGGTTGTAGTCAACGGCGTACCGGACTTCGTTCCAAAGTTTGAGAGAACTTTTACCTTCACGCTCGATGCCGGTGGTGTTTTGGAATGGTATCCGTCGAGGCGAACTGTGGTGAGGTTCGAAGCCGGCGACACAATCATTCGTCACCCGGCGCAACTTGAAGCGAATTTCACTGAAGCTCCGTTTGTGCGACAAGTACGGCCAGCAAAATTCAATCACAATTTCCAGTTCACTGCCGGTGTAGGTTTTCGTCTGGGAGATTTTCCAACTGATGACAGCAACGTCAGGACGTCGGTTGACAGGCGAGAAAAGACTCCGCGCTTTGAAGTAGGAGCGCAATTTACTTCTATGACTGTGGCCCCAGTCACAAGGAATAATCCGTGTCCCGATTGCCTATCCAATGACATCTTTCAGACAGAGCCCGGATTCGGTGGCAGATTCACTTTCAACTTCAATGAGAGATACGCCCTGGAAGCAGAAGGGAATTTTTTCACTCGCGAGCGCAAGTTTGGCCTTCCAAATCCGACAGGTTACATGTTTCAAGGTCAGTTTGGCCCAAAAATTGGTAAACGATTTGACAAATGGGGTGTGTTCGGCAAATTTAGACCGGGGTTTGTGGGATTCACTAAAGTCAACAAACTGGTGCGGACGTTTTTTCAATTACGCAACCAAATTCCAGCAATCGCGGGTGAGTGGAGAGTCGGAAAGGTGGCTTACCCGTCAGTCGATATAGGTGGCGTTGTTGAGTTTTATATCTCGCGCCGGTGGATTGCGCGATTTGATGTCGGCGATACGATAATACGTTACGGCGAAGTCTCCACCGAAAGCTTTTCGGCACGCGAGCCGATATTGAGACGAGGAGTCGAATACCACCATAATCTTCAGGTCACTTCGGGATTCGCATTTCGGTTTTAGTGATGAAAACTGCTCCACATGCCGGTGTATTTGTTGCTTTGCTGCGTGGCGTCAACGTCGGTGGCAACAACATGATCAGCATGAAGTCACTTAAAGCGAGTTTTGAAGCGATGGGGTTCTCGCACGTCATCACTTACATCAACAGCGGGAACATTATTTTCACAACCAGGGAAGACGACGCGCGTCAGCTCGAGAAGAAGATCGAGCAAATGTTATCAAGAGACTACCAGCTCGATTCCAAAGTGGTGATACGCAGTCTTCCCGAGATGGAGAAACTCGTGAAGACTTTACCGTCAACATGGAGTGGCGACAGCGATTGGCGTTACAACGTGATCTTCCTGCGCCACACAATTGACTCGAAAAAGATCCTCGCGGATCTACCCGCGAACAGTGACATCGAAGAGATTGTCTATCGACGAGGCGCTCTCCTGTGGTCGGCACAAGCAACCCAACTCAACCAAACGAACTTCGCGAAACTTGCCAGCCGGAAGATCTATCACGACATGACCGTTAGAAACCTCAATACAACAAAGAAGCTCTACGAGTTGATGAAAAAAGTCGCCGCGAGCGATAGCTAGACTCGTCTTTTTGTAGCTAACCCTGTCGCATTCTCGTAATTTCACGTATGATTCGCTCATCCGCTTACTCACCTGGAGCACAAAAAGATGAGCGACCGCAAATATCGTCACCGCGGCTACATGGACAGCGATCGTGAGCCGCAGCGAGCAAAGCCACAATCACAGCCTCGTGATCGCGAGGAGCGTGAAGGCCCACGCTCGCCGCGAATGATGGCATTTGGCGAAAAAGTGAAGTGCTCTTCGTGTGGAGCACAAGCTCCGCCGAGCATCAACTTCGAAAGCTCGTGTCCAAACTGTCGAGCAGATCTCCACACCTGTCGTCAATGCGCGTATTTCGATCCCAGCGCCCGCTTCCAATGTCTTAAACCGATCACTGCACGCATAGTAAACAAAAACGCTCGCAACCCCTGCGAGCTATTCGTGGCACGAACTGTAGTCGAGCGCCAAACTTCTTCAGGTGCGCCGACGGATGCGCGCCAGGCGTTCGCGAAGTTGTTCAAGAAGTGACAATTCGTCGGGACACAAGCTGCTGGGATGAAGAAGCCGCGTAGACTGTCGACAAAGATTTTACTAATACGCCACGCAGAGAAACCTGCCAAAGACGGTCCGCCTGTCGGCGTAACGCTTAAGGGGGATCGCAGCAAGGAGTCGCTCGAAGTTCGAGGTTGGCAAAGAGCCGGCGCCCTAACACACCTCTTCGCGCCCGTCGATGGACGCTTTCAGCATGAAGCGCTTGCGCGACCGGACTTCTTGTACGCATCCAAACCTGTAAAACGAGGCGGCAGCCTGCGCCCGATTGAAACAATTACGCCTCTCGCAGAGAAGTTAGGAATCGAAATCCACTCTGACTATCGCCGGTACGACATCGTCAGCATGTTAGACGATGTGTTCTCGCACAGAGGTGTGGTCCTTATTTGCTGGCAGCGGGAGTTCATTCCGCGAATCGCGTCCTACATCCTGGAGGACACGAGAATTATCCCACTTGACTGGCCGGAAGATCGTTTCGATATGGTTTGGGTATTCGATCTCGATCGCTCATCCGGAAAGTATACGTTCAAACAGGTTCCGCAAAGATTACTCTCGGGCGATCGAGTAGGTCGCATCACGAGGTAGATGTTAGCCACGAAGAGGCACAAAAGCACAAAACGCAGTCATAACTACAATCCGGAAAACGATGACCCCGGTGTGCGCTGATGCTCTGGCGTCGCTTGTTCAAAAGCATGAGCGAACGCCAGCAGGCTTCCTTCGCTGAAGTTTGGACCAGAAACCTGTAACCCGATTGGCAGACCTGATTGAGTAAAACCGCAGGGAATTGAGATCGTTGGCAAACCATAAGCATTGAAAGGCCGGGTATTCCAAAGCCAGACCTCACCCGCCGCCGTGGGCGACATATTCAGCGCTTCTCTCTATTGTGATGGGTGGCACGAGAGTAGTTGGCGTAGCCAATAAGTCGACTCTCGAAAAAATATCTCCCACCGAACGCCGCACTCGATCAAGTTCTTGTCGAGCTTCGATGTAAGCCACTGCGTCGATCGCCGCCGCCTGTTCTAAACGCTCACGCATCCAGCGACCATATAACTCTGGCGAGTTGGTGAAATACTTCGAATGCACCGCGTACACTTCTGGCGCCTGGACCGCAGCCGGTGTCTGGGGTAGATCGATCTCGAGAACGTCCGAACACAGGTTATTGAATTGCTTCAACGCTTCATCCATCGCGCGCTCAATCTCCGGATCGAGATTGTCGAAGAAAGGGCTGGCGCACAATGCCGATGCGCGGTTTAGTTTTGACGCTCAGCGCGTTGGTATATGAGTCAACTGGCAAATTCACGCTACTCGTATCCAACTTGTCGTAACCGGCAATCGCCTCAAGCATCAGCGCAGTATCAGTGACGTTGCGACACAGTGTTCCGACATGGTCCAGCGAGGCCGACAGTGGAAACACTCCTCGTGAACTCACGCGACCATACGTCGGCTTTAGACCGACAATTCCGCAGAACGCTGCGGGCTGACGGACCGAGCCGCCCGTGTCTGTTCCGATTGCGGCGAAACACATGCCGGACGCGACAGCCGCGGCAGAACCACCGGACGAACCGCCGGCAATTCGCTCGATGTCCCATGGGTTGCGAACGGGGCCAAAATAACTCGAGGTTGACGTGCCACCCCAGGCAAACTCCTGCATGTTCTGCTTGCCGATCAGCACAGCGCCCGCACTCCTCAAACGTCGCACAATCTCCGCATCTTGAGTAGGAACGCGGTCTGCAAACAGGGCACTAGCGCAAGTTGTTTTCACACCGGCCGTATCAATCAAATCCTTTAACCCAATTGGGATGCCGTGCAATGGCCCACGCCAATTGCCCGCGACAATTTCATCTTCTGCTTCGCGCGCCTGGCCCAGGGCGCTCTCGTGCATCACGGTGATGAAGGCATTGATCGTTGGATTGAGTCGCTCGATACGACCCAAACAAGAGGTGGTGAGTTCTACGGGCGAGATCTGTTTTCGGCGCAGCAAGTCAGAAGCTTCTGCGATACTAATATCGATCATGGTTTTGTGACTACGAAGCGGCCCCGGTTTATCCGCCAGAACCTCACGCATCACTACGGCGAGATCGCGTAGCGCCGACTCACCATCGCCCGCGTAAGCCGAGCCATGCATGGGCGCCAGTGTTCGCGGTTTCAAGACGGCGAGCTTTTGCATGATGTTGTCAGTGTGCTTAGTGTACGGCATGTAATTGGCGAATGGTCCAGCCTGGTATTCGAGCAGTGTGTTTCGAGCGCGCTCGATCACATCCGATTCGGTTAACGGCTCGACGTCACCGTTTTGATGAAAGAGGTCTGAGCAAAGAAGCGTCCGCTGAGTCTCCTCAAACAGCAACCCGGCCTCCCAGCAATGCGGCACGTGTGGCGTCTGAATGAAGCGGTAACGGTATTGACCGGTGCTGAAAGTCTCGCCGTCATTCATTCCTTTTGCAGGACGTACGGCAAAATCATTGATACTAACGAGCGCGCCAACTGTGCTACACACCGCCTGCGCATCGGGCGCGATCTGCAACCACTCGTTGAGTGAGCCACACTCGTCCGCCTCGAAATGACTAAACGAAATCCAGCGAAGCTTCGCAGGATCGATAACGGTGGCGACTGCCTCGCGCACCACCGGGAAGAGTGCTTTCATTCCGGTGTGAAACAGTAGCGGCTCATCATCTTTGACGAGAAACTGATTGAACTGAAGATCGATCGGGGGAATAAAAGTAGAAATGCGGTAAACGTCTGGCGCGATTTCGGTAACGTCAGGCATCGGGTTGCTCCTTTAGCTGAAGACAATACTTAATCAGGAGCGATGTTTTCAACTAACAATTGTCAACCCACTCGATAGCGTCGAGTTGCGCTGTCACGCCAGAACAATGCAGCGGCGAGAAATAGAGCAAGACCTGCGACAGAAACCCACGAACGGACGACGTGATACCACTCCCATCGATCGCGCAACTGCTCCCAGTTTGCCGGCAGGGTTGTCGTGGTCCATGTTTCGAATTCCATATCCAGTGGGACTTCGACGATCAGAGTAATCAGCAGCGCCACAACGAAGAAGGCGAACCCTCCCAGCGTGGTATAGAACGCAGGCGAACGTCGCCGGTATAACAGGTACAGTACTGGCAATGTAGTCAGCATGGCGGCGGGCATAAGTATCGCCATGATGGTTCCCAAATTGCCGATCATTGCGTCTGCAATCGAGAGGAAGGTGTCAGCCGAAAACGTTGCCATGGATCGGCTGAGCCCCAGCCACGTACCCCAAAACACACCGGTTACCAACGCCGACAGCAGAATGTTGATGAACTGCCAGATTTGCAGTGCATGGATAGCTTTGACGGCGGTGCTGTCAGTGGTACTTGTCATAAAAGCTCGATCGTGATGCTCGACGGATTGCATTATTTCCCCCTGTTTATTGATGCTGTTGAGCGCGAATGGATGCTGTGGCGTGTTACGACCTTATTGCGTTTTCTCTGCGATCTCTGCGTATCTCTGTGATCTCTGCGTTGAATATTCCCCGCGACTAACTAACGCAGAGATCACCGAGATACGCAGAGATCGCAGAGAAGACTTCAAATCCAGCCACTTCACCTGGCCCTTTTCAGGATCTTTTTGCGCGTTGCCTTTGAGCCTGTACACAAAAGGTGACGTTCGATGCCATACACGTTCCGCGCAGCGCTGCCTTTACTGATCCTGAATTTAAGCCTCTTTTCCGTAGCGTTTGCGCAGTCTCACTCCGTAGTTTCAACCCCAATACGCGCTTCGGCTGCGGAGGAAGAGAGTGTGCGCGCGTTGACCGCAGAATACGGCCGCGCACTCGTTGCGGGCGATCTCGACGCATTGCGGAAGTTTTGGAACCCGCAATCGCCCAACCTCGCCGCACAGATGCGCTCTTACAAGAACGTATTCGCACAGGCTCGCCTCGAATTCTTCAGTTCCGCGGTGACGCGACTCGAGATCACAGGTGACAAGGCGGTTTCGCAGTTAACCGTTGACGAGCGCCGGCTGGACAAGAAAACCGCAGCCATCCTTTTAACCTCCGGTATGTTTCGTGGCTCGTGCCGCTCGTTCGAATGGATCAAGACGAGTACCGGCTGGCAGATAGAACGAGAGTTCCTGGTGCAGGATGAACTTGCCGTGAGGCTCGATGCAGCACGTTCCGATCAGCAACGCGACGAGATCCTGGAAAAAGAAAAGCGCTTCGTGAATAACACCCTGATTAGCGCTTTGGGTACAAGAGCGCTTCGTCATGCAACGCGTGGGGAGTTTGAAACGGCATTGCGTTTCATCCGCTTGCAGCAGACGGTAGCCGAGAGGATCGGTGATCGAGCCGGAGTTGCCTCAGCCTGGCTGAACACCGCGATCGTAAGAAATACCCAGGATGATCCCGAGGCTGGTTTGGACAGCGGACACAAGGCGCTCGCTTTGTACGAATCTCTCGGATTGAAACGCGGCGTCGCGCTGACGCAGGAAAATCTCAGCAACCTCTATCGCGCGGTTGGGGAATCACCGTCGCGCTTTCGAATTCGCGCAAAAATCACTTCGTATCTCCGAGGAAGAGAACCACCGCAAAGCAATAATGATGGCGTTATCGGAGCTCGCGATCATTTATGGGCAACAAAATAATGCCGAGCAAGCGTTGGCCCACCTCGAACGCGCCTTCTCGATTGCGCAGGAGATCGGCGACAACTTCATGATTGCATCTCTGCAGCATGACATGGCGGTTCAGTACAACCGTTTCGGCAACCACACGCGCGCACTCGAAGTCTACCAGCGGCTTTTGAAACAGATGGAAACGCTGGGGCGACAAGGGTGGCGCAGCGATGGTCCGGGATCAGATCGGACGAATCTTCGCCCAACAAGGCCGTTATGAAGAAGCGTTGACTTACCATCGCGACGCCATCGCAGCCCTTGAAGCGGCAAACAAGAAGCGCGGTACTGTTGTCGCGCTCAACAACATGAGCGCTGTTTATTTACGACAGCAGAACTACAGCGAAGCGCTCGCCATCTCCCAACGAGCGGTCTCGCTGGCCCGTGACACAGAACGACAAGTCGATCTCTTTGTGGCGCTGACTAATCTCGGCTATTCCCAGTTTGGATTGAATCGTCTTGCTGAGGCTCGACAAAATTTCGGCGAAGCAGTGTCGATCATCGAAAACTTGCGCACGCAAACAGCCGGCGGTGTCGAGGAACGGCAACGTTATTTCGAAGCTGGAATGCTTGCGCATCACGGACTGCTCGGCGTGTTGGTGAAAGAGAACCAACCAGAAGCCGCACTCATCCTCGCCGAACGCGCGAAAGCACGCGCACTACTCGACATGCTGCAACAAGGACGAGTCAGAGTTCACAAGGCGATGACGGTCAAAGAACAGGAAGAGGAGCAGCGGTTAAAGTCGCAACTGACGCAGCTCAATAAACTACTGGCGCGTGTCACGCATTCAGATAAAGATGCTGCGCGTGTGGCTGAAGTAGAAAATCAACTCGAGAAAGCGCGACTCAATTACGAAGCCTTTCAGAATGCGCTGTACGCGGCCCATCCGGAACTGAAAACACAGCGTGGTGAGGCCCCGATCATCAATGCGGAGGAACTCGCCGGGTTATTGCCGAATGCTTCATCGATCTTGCTCGAGTACGTCGTGACCGATGAGCAGACGTATCTGTTTGCGATCACCAGGCCGGCTGAAAAAGCTGAGATACACGTCTACACGCTGCCGATCAAGCGAGCCGAGCTCGCGAAACAGATCGAAGGTTTCCGGCAACAGCTCGCCGCTCGCGATCTTGGCTTCCGAGCTTCTGCCGTCAAACTCTACGACTTATTTCTCAAGCCCGCACAGGATCAGCTTCGCGGCAAGACCAATGTCGTGATCGCGCCTGACAGCAATCTTTGGGACTTACCGTTCCAATCGCTTGTGAACACGGCTGGACGATTCATGATCGAAGACGCTTCGATCGCTTATGCGCCGTCGTTGACCGTGCTGCGCGAAATGACCAAGCGGCGGACGAACCTCGATGCGACTCGCACTCCGCCGACCCTGTTAGCGCTCGGCAATCCAATCCTGGGCCGGGAGACAGTTAAGCGAGGAATGACGTTGCGCAACGGCAGTCTCGATCCATTGCCCGAAGCCGGCGAAGAAGTTAAGGCGTTGGCCCGTTTGTATGGCGCTCAACGAAGTAAAGTTTATGTTGGCGCTGAAGCGCGCGAAGATCGCGTCATGAGTGAAGCCGGTCGAGCCAGTATTCTTCACTTCACAACGCACGGCACACTCAACAACGCTTCACCGATGTATTCATACCTGACGCTTGCGGAAGGTGGTCCAAACGACGACGGTTTGCTGGAAGCGTGGGAGTTGATGCAACTTGATTTGAAAGCGGAGCTGGCTGTGTTGTCCGCATGTGAGACGGCGCGCGGGCGAATCGGCGCGGGCGAAGGCGTAATTGGATTCTCGTGGGCGATGTTTATTGCCGGTGTGCCGTCGACGGTTGTTAGTCAATGGAAAGTTGAGTCTGCATCGACTCGCGACCTGATGGTGGGCTTCCATCGCGGTTTAATCTCACAGGCTGGAAAGAAACCGACAAAGACTGATGCGTTACGACAAGCCGCATTGAAGTTGATGCGAAATCCCGAGACCAGTCATCCATTCTACTGGGCGGGATTCGTGTTAGTTGGCGATGGCGGATGAAGTCCTTGCTTCGTCATCTCGGCGATAACCATCTTGCAAGATTCTCAACATACTTCTTCACGTCCTTTAATTTTTCAGGGTCTTCTTCGATCTGACTGCCAGGCTTTTCAAAGAGAGGCATCGGACTACCCGACTTAACGTTCCAGTTGTAGTCGACGAAGTGATGAAAGCTTGACTCGGCAACTGCACGCCCAAGAGTATTTCCGTAATCGTCAACTTTACTTTCAAACGCGACAATCAGATTGAAAGGCCGGCGCGTGGCCAGACTAGTGCCGATGGCGATTACTCGCGCGCGATCTTCATCAGCAGGAACACCCACGCTGCCTTCATGCGGATGCGCGGGGAAATACTCGATGACGCCGGAAACGTTGTCTGGGTTCACGAGCAACTCGTGCACGGGTTTGACTGCCTCGATGCGTTGATAGTCACCGTTGTTGCCCGAGTGATAATTGGGCCAGGAGATATTCGGATTTGAATCGTCGCGGACACGACGCGTTTCGTCAGGATCCTCGTGAAGGCTGTGAAAGAAGTGCGCGCGACCAACACCGCCGAGCGTACAAAGTGACGATCCTAAATTCTCGTGATCGCGCGTCGTTAAAATACCGCCACCTCTCTGCCGAAAGCGCGTGATGCCCTCGCAGTCTGCAACGCTTAAGCCGTTGCCGGTGTCGACTGCAAATAACCAAAGCTGATCGAAATCAGTTGTATCAAGAGTGCTTAGCGCAACGTCATTGCCCTGGCTGTCTGTTTCTCGATCGCGCGCAGTCACTTCATAAATGGGACTACCACTCTGATCGCGGATTGACGCGAGATGATCGCGAAGTAACGAGAACCTTTCAATGCTCCAGTCTTCTTCTGTCGTCGGAATCGTGGTTTGCAGCAGAATGCGAACAGTTTTCATGCGAATTCGTAGGCTTGCACTTAATTTTTGGATTCTTCTGAAAAACTTATGAAAGCGATTCTCACATTGTTGCTCGAGATTTCATAGTAATTTCAACGCCACTCCCGCCAGAACGAACTACTATCTGCGCGTACTTCTGTAACCCCCGCGAACGTTGAACCGCCGTTTCGGTGAGCCGCGTTCGCATCTACGACAGAGTGCCTCAGAACGACCACGGAATTTAACGTTCATTCAATTTCCACCAAAATTAGAAAGGGATTTACGCAAAGATGAAGATTTTTAGTTTGATTGCAGTTAGTGCTGCACTGTGCGCACTTTTGATGATTCTGCCTGTAGAAATGCCCCAAACGGCGCAGGCTCAAGGCAACACACCAAAAGATTCCGTGCCCGTCGCTGTGTTTCAGGCGGCGGGTCCTAACGCAGCCGCGATTCAGAGTGCGGTTGATGCATTCCGGTTGGCGCTAGGCGATCCAAATGGCAACGCAGCCGGACCCCTCGCGTCAGGTCGTCGCGAGATCAACTGGGACGGAGGCGGTGGCGTTGACGCCGTAACTGCTCCGGTCACGCCATTCAACGTATTTTTGAATACGCGCGGTGGTCAGTTCACGACGCCGGGAGTCGGACTATCGCAGGCTCCTCCTTCTGGCGGAGCGCAAGGTGGTCTCGCCGGACTTTTCGGTAACGCCAGTTATGGGACTGAGTTCGCGGCGTTCAGTCCGTTGCGACTGTTTACGCCAGTCGGTAGCAATATCACTGACGCTTTGTTCTTTATTCCAGGTTCACAGGGAGGCATAAGAGCAACAGTCGGGGGATTCGGCGCAGTTTTTACTGATGTTGACGAACCGGACGGAAGCGGGCCAGGGAAGAAACACGGCAACCGTGGAGCGAGTACGTTGATGGAGTTTTTCGACATCAATGGCCGGCTGCTGTTCAGCAGTTTTGTGCCGGCTTCTCCTGGAAGCAGGGGGCTGTCATTCCTCGGGATCAAATTTGAGGATGCGCGGATCGCGACGGTGCGCATCACCACCGGCGACTCAGCGCCTGGTCCAAACGATGTCGAGAAACATGACATCGTAATGATGGACGACTTCATCTACGGCGAGCCTCAACCGCTCCCGTAACAAGCATTGAGCCACAAAAAGGCACAAGAAGCACAAAGACTGTTGCTTTTGTGTGCTTTCTTTGTGCCTTTTGTGGTTAGTACAGACTTGACACATTACCTTGTCGTAAAGTATCTTGATATCAAGATATTTATGAGCACGGCAAAACTTGAATCCTTAACCGGCGGAAGCGGCGTCCACGTTTTTCTCGTCCTGTGGAAGGCTGCGCGGGCGGTTGAGATGTACGCCGAAAACAGCGTTTCGCAGTTGGAAATGTGCGGCAGCGACTTCGCTGTCCTCGAAGCGCTGTTGCACAAGGGACCACTTCCAGTTAACGAAATCGGGAAAAAAGTTCTGCTCACCAGCGGTTCGATTACAACAGCGGTCGATCGTTTAGAAGACAAGCAACTGGTCGAACGGCGTGCTCATGGCACTGACCGGCGCGCGAAAGTCGTCCACTTAACTAAAGAAGGCAAGAGGCTGATCACGCGAATCTACGCGGATCATGCCGCTGACATGGAGCGACTCGCGTCGGCGTCCCTGACCAGGAAAGAGCGTGAAACGCTGATTCGACTCTTGAAGCAAATTGGGTATGAGGCGGCGCGTCAACACAAATGAATAGGAACAGAGAGGGGTGTTATGTTGAGAGTGAGTGAAGCATTGAAAGCAACGACGAACAAGGGGCGCACGATCACAGGAGTTGTGGATAGTATCGAGACTTTGGAAGGAGCAGGCTTCCTGGTGCGCCGCCCGTTTCCGACTTACGCGTTTTCAGAATATGACCCATTTCTCTTACTCGACGAAATGGGACCATCGGAACTTGCGCCGGGTGAAGCTAAAGGCGCGCCGGATCACCCGCATCGTGGGTTTGAAACGGTGACGTATGTTTTGTCAGGCGAGCTGGAACACAAAGACTCGCGCGGACATGCAGGGCGCCTGAGCGCAGGTGACGTGCAGTGGATGACTGCTGGAGCGGGCGTTGTTCATTCAGAGATGCCGAGCGCAAATTTTGAGCGCGCGGGAGGACGAATGCACGCATTTCAACTTTGGGTAAACCTTCCTAAGCGCGACAAGATGATGAAGCCGCGCTACCAGGAGATCCCGAGCGTGCGGATTCCTAAAGCGGTTTCGAACGACGGACTCGTAACGGTGAGTGTCGTCGCTGGTGAAGCATTGGGCCAGAAAGCTGTGATTGAGACTCGCACGCCAATCATCTACCTGCATTACAAGCTCAAACCAGGCGGCTCTGTTACACAGCAAGTATCGAGCGAATACAATGCGTTTGCCTACGTGGTTGACGGGCAGGGCTTATTCGGACCCGACAGCGAGCGCGCGTCGGATGGTCAGATGATTTTGTTCGCGCAGGATGGAGAGGAAGTACGGATCCAAAATCCGGTAGACGCTACCACTACGCTGGATGTGTTACTGATCGCCGGACTGCCTTTGAACGAGCCGGTTGTGCGTTATGGTCCATTCGTGATGAACACGCGTGAGGAAATTCACCAGGCCATCGAAGATTACCAGTTGGGCAGGATGGGCGCGATTGGCTCTTGATGTGGCATGCAACAAGCCTGATTTTCTGCGCGTACAGTATGCTTGAGTCGTAAACCACTTAAGCATATGGAAATCACAGAGAAGCTAACCAACACTAGTCACGAGAAAGTTTTATTCGGGCATGATGCCGAGAGTGGCTATCGCGGCATCATCGCCATTCACAGCACCGCGCTTGGTCCCGCCGTCGGAGGCACACGGTTCTGGAATTACAACTCCGAAGACGAGGCGCTCACTGACGCTCTGCGTCTCTCTCGTGGCATGACTTACAAGACCGCCTTGCCGGGACTGCCACTCGGCGGCGGAAAGTCGATCATCATCGGCGACAACAAGACGGCGAATCGCGAGGCGCTCTTTCGTGCTCACGGACGTTTCATTGAGACGCTGAACGGGCGTTACACCACGGCAGAAGACGTGGGAACAAGTCCAGCGGACATGGATTTCGTGCGTCTGGAGACTTCGCATGTTGCCGGGCTTCTCGGCCGTTCGGGTGATCCTTCGCCGTTTACCGCGCGTGGCGTGTTTCGTGCGATCCAGGCGTCGGCAAAGTATAGGTGGAGTACGGATGATCTTTCGGGAGTGACAATTGCGATTCAGGGCTGCGGCAACGTCGGATACCATTTAGCGAAGTTGTTACATGAGGCGGGAGCGAAACTGGTAATTACGGATGTTAACGAGAAGAGCGTGTCGCGTGTCGCAAGCGAACTCGACGTAGAGACCGTGAAACCCGAAGAGATCTTCAGCGTTCGTGCTGACATCTTCGCTCCCTGCGCGCTGGGCGGCATTATCAACGATGAAACGATTCCTCAACTCAAAGCTCAAGTCGTTGCAGGCGCAGCCAACAATCAACTTCTCGCGGAGCGCCATGGAGAGATGCTCCGGGAGCGAAACATCCTTTACGCACCGGACTACGCCGCAAATGTAGGCGGTGTCTTCAATGGTTGCAGTGAGCTGCTCGCGTGGGAGCCAGAGCTCGTTCTACGAAAAATTGATGAGATCTACGACACGATTTTAACCATCTTCGAAACGGCGAAAGCGGAAGGTATCACTCCGAATCGTGCCGCCGATCGTCTCGTCGAAGATCGCCTGCGACAAGCGGGTTCGGAGACACACGGTTAGATTATTTCGCGGTCGCGCCGAACGAGTACAACGCAGTGCGTGTGCGGATGTAGAGATTGTTGCCCGCGATCGCTGGTGTGGCCCAAACTTCTTCATCCAGATCGTTCATCGCGAGTATTTCCCATTGTGCGTCAGCTTTCAGCACAGTCACTTTGCCGCTGCCACTTACAACAAAGATCTTGCCATCCGCCGCGACCGGTGATGCGTAGTACTCCTCGAGTGCATCGGGCGTGCGACCTTGTTTCAGAATAGCCCCACTCGCCGGATCTAGACTGGAAACAATCCCGCCCTCTTTCATCAGATACATCACACCACGGTAGATCAACGGCGCGGGTATGCTTGGATAAGATTTCTTAAGACTCCAGACAACGTTTGAAGACGTCAGGTCGCCCTGACCTGCTAAACGAACTGCGGTCAATCCGTGGCCCGCGGTAGTAGAGTTTCGGACAAAATCGTACTCGGCACGGTCGACGTAGCTGTCGCTGTTCTCATCCAGCCATCCAAAGTGATCGTAAGCCTCGGGCTGTGCCTTCATCTCCTCACTGTGAAGTCGTTGGTCTTTGTTTTTATCTAATTGCTTCAGGCTCTCGTCAAACGGTGGCAAAAACGGTTCCTCACCGCCGTCCGCTGTGACGTAGACCATGTCTGCTCCAAGCACGGGCACGCCTTTTGGATACGATCCGATTTTACTCACCCACCACAATCGCTCTCCTTTATCCAGAGAATATGCATCGACGGTGTTTGAACCGAGGACGATCACTTGCGCTGGTCCATCTTTTGGCTTGTAAATCGCTGGAGTGGAATATGCCTCAAAGTTCGAGCGGCTCTTTTTCCAAAGTTCTTTCCCATTGCGCGCGTCTACAGCAAGGATGAAAGAATCGGTTCGCTGGTCGCAGACCATCACCAGTGTGTTGCCTTCAAGCACCGGCGATCCGGCCATGCCGTAGAAGCTGTTGAAAGGCCCTAACGGCACACGCCATCGCTCCTTGCCATCTGGTCCATAAGAGATCAGTCCGAGTTCACCAAAAAACGCGAATACGTTTTTGCCGTCGCTGACCGGACTTGGCGAGGCTGCGTCATTCGCTTTGTAAATCGACATGTGTCGTGGGCGTGTAACATCGCGGCGCCACAAAACTTTTCCGTTCTTTCGATCCAGAGCCACTGTGATCAGTTTGTCGCCTTCGCTGGCGGTCAGAAATATGCGATCGGCAGTGACAACCGGGGATGATCGTGCGAATGGCACTGGTGTTTTCCAAGCGAGATTCTTCTTCGCACCGAACTCAACCGGCAGCGCAAATCCCTCGGCGACGCCGGTGCCATTCGGCCCACGGAATTGGGTCCATTCGTTAGTTCGAGGTTCGGAAGTTTTCTTGCCTGGCTGGGCGTATGTTGACGAGTTGACTCCGGCAAATAACACGATCGCCAGAAGGGAAAGTGGGAGTGACTTTTTGACTTTCATATTGGCTAATTCTCGCCGAGTTGTGCCACGCAGGCAACCTCAGGGCGGGTCTAGTCCACAAAAGGCACAAAATTTACAAAAGAAATTTTGTGCCTTTTGTGGCTAACTCTCTCCGCGATTTAATTAGCTGGATGGCGGCTTCAGGCCGATCATGCGCATGTAGGTAATAATATTGCCGTAATGTAAACTCGTATGGCCCACGTTGCCGAGCAACGGTCCAACGCGTCCACTGCTTCCCTTGTATACCTCGTTACATTTATCAGTCGCCTGCTTGAGTTTGGGAATGAGCGTGGCCTTGTCTATGCTACCCTTCTCGATTGGATCCGCCCACTCAACGTTGTTGCCGGCGCCTCGCGCGCAAAAGTAGTTGTAGGAGTCAACGATGTGCGCCACTAACTGTCCGAACGTGCGCACAGAATCGACAGGCCGGTAGTTATATTTGTCTTCCGGCACCATTTCGGCCGCTTGTGTTACCCACCCACTGACTTCGGCGAAGCCTTTGCGAAGTTCGGTTGCTGCATCGGGGGATTGAGCGGGTGGCGCTGCTTGTCCATAGATGGCACTTGCAGAAAACAGCAGACAGCAAGCAGTGAAGAGAATTCTCAGTTTCATAACGCCTCTCCTTCGGATAGATTTTCGGCGGGGCATCGTAGGCCGGAATGCTCGCGAGAGCAACCAGGAATACACGAACGGTACTTTTTTTGAGACGAACGGCCCAATTGCCGCTGTGGGTTGGGTTTCTTAACAAACTGGAAAAACGGCGATGAAAAATTACTATTCTGTTCGAATAAGAAGGATTTTGATGTTGTGTCTCGCTGTCCTGGCTACGACTGTGGCGGCGTTTGCGTTGTACGAACCTCGTCCGGCGCACTCCAGCGTTGATCAAGAGAAGCACGTACGAGATTTTGTCGAGGCATTTAACGCTCGCAAAATTGATGCGATGCTTGAACTCGTCGACGAGAATGTTCAATGGTTGAGTATAAGTGGGGCGAAGATCTCCATTGAGACTGAAGGTAAAGAGGCATTGCGACAGAGCATGGGGCGTTACTTCAGTAGTTGTGCGTCCTGCAAGTCGTCGCTGGAGTGGGTTCAGAAAGCAGGGAGTCGGGTGACGGCGATGGAGCGCGCGAGTTGGACCAGCAAAACCGCGCCGAAGTCACAGAGCGGATTATCAGTCTATGAGTTCAGCGGTGACAAGATTGTGCGTGTTTACTATTTTCCCGCCGAAAAAGACACCTTCTGATGAGATTTTCCAGATTTCTCTTTCGGGGAACCTCAGTGCTAGACACCGGCTTGCCAAGTCGACGTGTCGAAGCATTCCTTCTGCTGGTTGCGTGGTTATTATTTCTCATATTGACCCTCAGAGCGTTCGGGCCGGACAGCGTTCATAACAACTTTCATTCTGACGGCGCCATTCCCATCTTGATGGCGAATGACGATCGGCCAATAACTGTCTTCGATACTTACTACTATGCAGCCGATCGCTGGGGTGGTTGGCCCCTACTCATCGCGAAGGCGTTGCACCAGAATTTCGGTTTACACTGGACCGATCAAAGCCTCCATTACGTGAGGACGATCTGGCTGTTCTTCGGACTGTTGGTCTTAGCTGCCTTGAACAGACGTGCAGCACCAGCAGTGATCGCAAGCGCGCTCCTCGTCCTCTGTCTCGAACCGACCTCACGAAGAACAATGTTTGATCTAAGCCAACTCTATGGATGGCAATTGCCCGCATTGTTTCTCGCGTGGTTCTGTATGCGGCGCCTGCTCGCGCAACGGCATGGATCTCTCTGGACCGCGGCTTTTTACTTCTCAGCTTTGTTTGCAATCTGGAGTTCGGTCGCAAGTGCTCTACTCTTAACCGTGCTCGTAACTTTTGAAGCGCTACGTTCGCACTTCTCATTTCCACAAATCATCACTAAACGGAGAATCGGTCTTGCGGTGGTTCTGCTGTTAGCGGCCACAGCTTCAGAGTTTTTACTCAAGAAGAACTACCATCGTTATTCCCTAAAACATTTCGGTAACGAGTACAAAACAGGAATGGCGTTAGACTTCGGATACTTTTATGAAAACCTGTTGACGAACTGGCACAACGTCGTTCAGTACACATTCTTCCCTTTGATTGTCGTGGCTCTCTGTTTCGTCGCCGGCACCGTTGGCTGGATTCTCTATGCGCGAATAGCCGGCCAAGGACCGCTAAGGCCTCGCGTTGTCGCCTTGTTTGAGGATGAAACGATCACGATGATCCTCGCGCTGACAGCAATGGCTGCGACGAACTTTGTGCTCATGATTTCGATAAACCACGTGCGGCTGAGCTTTTATAACGTGCGGTTTCACGCTCTAACATACTTGTTTGGTGCCGTGAGCGGGCTGTTGGCCATTTATGTATTGATACGGATTTTGGCGAACCACTTCGCTGTGGCTCGATACGTCTTACCATTGGTCCTTGTCGGCGCGTTTATATTTCTCGGCGTCAACTTTCCACCGCGCACACTAAGTGAATCTTACAAAGTGGATCGCCAAACGGCGCTCGCCCTTTCACAAAAAGCTCCGGGGTCGATATTGATAGGCGGGTATTGGGGAATCTACCTGTTGGCGGGGTTACAACCGACAAACACAATGATACCTGTTCCGTTCGAAGGTGAGTTTAACCGGACGCCGTGGACATATGGGATGTTGCGTGACTCAAAACAGGCAGTAGTTGAATACCGAAATAGCGAACTCGTTCCGAAAGATTCGTTGCCGCCAAATGAATTGCGGCAACACGGTGCTGTGTTGAAGTTACAAGACGCGCACTTCTACTCGAATGGTCCATACGCGTTCGCCTTATACGCCAACGAACGCAACAACCCATAATCAAGACGCGTTCGCTTCCACTCGCACGTAACGCCTTTTCAAACTCTGAAACTTTGTCTGGCGAATCAAGTTGTTTTTGTGCAGGAAGTATCTGAACACGAGCCACAGAATACCCAAGCCGTAGCTGACGCTATCGATGAAACTGGCTGACGATGCCTCGGGGAAGTAGCGAACAGGCACGGAGACTTCAGCCATCCGGAAATCAGCCTCAACAATCTGCATGATCACTTCCTGATCAAAAATAAAGCCATCGGAATTCGCGTGAAAATTGATCGTCTCCAGCACTCGTCTGCTGAACGCTCTGTATCCGGTGTGATACTCAGACAGCCTGAGGTTCAAAAACATGTTTTCGAGTTTGGTGAGAACCCTGTTGCCGCAATATTTCCACCACGGCATTCCCTGTTGAATAGGAGATTTACCCATCAGGCGGGAGCCAAGCACCACGTCAGCCTGTCCCGACTCTATCGGGCCGATGATCTCTGGTAAACATGCTGGATCATATTGGTAGTCGGGGTGGACCATGACGATTATGTCTGCCCCTGCATTGAGTGCCTCGATGTAACAGGTTTTCTGGTTGGCTCCGTATCCGTAGTTACGGTTGTGCAAAAAGATCTGTAGGTTGAGTTCGCGAGCAATGCTGATCGTCTCATCCGTGCTGCCGTCGTCGACTAACAATACCAGGTCAACGACGTCGTGCGGCAACGCGAGATACGTCATCTTCAGCGTCTTTGCCGCGTTGTATGCCGGCATGATGACGACGGTTTTGGGACGATTGTGCTTGCATTGTCATGTGATCCGGCTCATACTAACACTTCTTGCGCGATTCATTATGAGCTTTTGGCGGACCATCCGCGTATCTCGACACTCGTGTTGAAAGCGCTTATCTATGATAGAAGCTGCCCGCGAAGCGGGCTGGGAGCATATAGCCTAGGGTGGAGCGAGCTTGCTCGCGGAACCCCAGGACCATTGTGAATTAAGAACGGTGAGCCCGCGAAGCGGGCGACAGATGTTCGCCGAATCCGAGCTGTCGCCCGCATTCGCGGGCTCAAATGCTTTTTTGATGGCCTACCTAGGGTTGCGCTCGCAAAGCCTCGCTCCACCCTAGGCTATACGCTTCCACCTGCTTCGCAGGTTGGACCACAAGGCTATAACATTGAAATACGCTTCCACCTGCGAAGCGGGCATCATCCGAAAATGCGGACATGCCTACTCGTACCGGAGAGCCACGAGTGGATCGACTTTCGCGGCGCGGCGTGCGGGTAACCAACAGGCAATGAGAGCCACCAGTAGCAGCAGTGAGCCGATGACGATCAATGTCAACGGATCAGTCAATTTGATCCCGTAAAGTTGTTCGGTCATTCCTCGCTGCCAGGTTCCTGGTCCGAAATACTGACTCTGTAGTAACCGATTCAATGCATACCAACCCAACGCACCGACGGCGAGTCCCAACAGCACCAGTTTCATCCCTTGCCATATCACCAACCTTAGTACGCTGCCCATTTGAGCACCGAATGCCATCCGGATCCCGATCTCCTTTGTGCGTTGGCTAACGGAATAAGCCATCACTCCGAAGAGTCCAATGGCCGCGAGCAGGAGCGCGAGTCCGCCGAAGAAACTCAGCAGACGTGCATAGATCCGCTCCTGTCCCAGGATAGCGTGCGCTTGCGCCGATTGCGTGCCGATTTCGGTGACCGGAAGATCGCTGTCCAGCTCGTGCACGACCTGACGCACCCTCGTAGCTAATGTCGTTGGTTCGCCCACGTACGCACGGCGAAATGCATCTCGCCGAGTTCGGCGACTTCCTGTTGCCATGACGTGTAAAGCAATGGCTTTGTGTCTTCGCGCTGGCTTTCGTATTTTGTGTCAGCCGCCACTCCTATGATCTCGATTTCACGCTTGTTGCCAGGGAACCTGATCCGCTTGCCGAGCACTTCCTGATCGGGAAAGAACCTGCGAACGAAAGTTTGATTGACGATGCCCACGTTCGGCGCACGCTGGTCGTCCTCAGTTGTAAATTCGCGACCGCTGAGGAAGGGAATTTCCATCGTCGCAAAATAGTTCTCACGTACGACTTGACGCATGGTCTCGCGCTCCGCCGCGGTCCTTTCGGTTTCGCCGGACAGCAAAAAGTCATCAAACCAATTGCTGTTCGCGATGAGTGGAATGCGCCCAAATGTTGCCGCACGCACACCGGGCAAGTGATCCAAACTGGAAAAGAGTTGCTGGTAGAAGTGCAACAACCGTTCGTCTTTGTAACCGCTCTTTTCGGGATCCAACCTGAAGACCAAAAGATTTTCTTGATTGAAGCCAACATCCACTCGCTGCAGATTGTAAAGCGTGCGGATAAACAACCCTGCACTTGTTAGTAACAGGAATGAGACCGCCAATTGTAGGACGAGCAGCCCTTTGCTTAAGCGCGAAACCGTGACTGTAGTTCCGCGGCTGTGTTTGAGCGCCGTTGTCAAATCAAGACTCGTCGCACGCCAGGCCGGGACCGATCCAAAAAGCAGGCCAGTCAATAACGAGATCACGAGGGTAAATATGAGCACGCGCCAATTCAGACTGAGGTCAACACCGCTCGGGAAGAGTCCGGTCTCTTCTTTGGTTAGAGCGAGGAGCATACTCTTGCCCCAGAAAGCGAATAGCACTCCCACAGTGCCTCCGAGCGCTGCGAGTAACAAGCTCTCAGTAAGTAATTGCCGGATGAGGGACCAGCGTCCCGCTCCTACTGCAAGTCGCACGCTAATTTCCGGACCACGCAGCGCCGCGCGTGCTAATAGCAAGTTGGCGATGTTTGCGCACGCGATTAGCAACACGAGGGCTACAACGGTGAACAGTACATAGATCGATGGCGCAAACCTCTTGCGCACGTCCGGCATTCCTCGGCTGCCGGATTCCAATAGCAGTCGCGGATAATCGTGTGTGTCGAGTTGCGCAGCCGCCAGTTGATTTGCTTTCGTAGGTGCTGGCATCAGTTCCAGGGCCGCGCTTTGAAAAGCAACATTCAAACTTTCGCGGGCCTGCTCGTAGGTCGCGCCCGGTTTGAGCCGTCCTATTAAATTCAACCACCAGAAGCCGGGTCTATTCTCAGTGCCAAGCTTGCTGTTCTCACCCAACACCAAAGGTTCAAACGCTAACGGAATAGTGACGGCGGGTTGATAGTTCACTTGCAGGGTTCCGGTGAACTCGGGAGGAGTAACGCCAATGATAGTAAAGGATTGCCTGTTCAGTATGAGCTGTTGGCCGATAACGGCGGGATTCGCACTGAACCGCTCTTGCCAAAACTTATTGCTGAGCACAACGACGGGAGCTGTCGCCTGGCCGATCATCGTCATCGCGTGATCTCGCGGCCCAGGCTCGGTTGCAGTCTCAGCCCGGCAAAATAGCCGGCGGACACCGCCTGGCCTTTGATGATCTCAGGCTGATCGCCAACTTTCGCGGTCAGTTCGGTGATTGGACCAAAGGCGAAGAGATCGCTAAGCGGGCTTTCTGATCCCGCAGCGATCCGCGCTTGCTGCATCCTTTCAAAAACTTCGGATCGAAAGAGCGAGAGCCCACGCATCTCTGGCGGCACAGCCACATTCGACGTGCCGCTCATTCCACTAATTCTGAAAGAACGCCCGGCTTGCCATTCAAAGACCACTAAGCGATCCGGCGCTTCGACAGGCAGAGTTTTCAGGAGTACGGCGTCGACAACGCTGAATAAAGCTGTGTTCGCACCGATTCCGAGAGCGAGCGAAAGTATTGCGACCGTGGTAACGATCGGACTGCGCCGCAGCATGCGGGCACCGTATTTTAAATCGCGAAGGAACGTTTCCACGAAAGGCAAACCACGCCTGTCGCGGTAGATCTCCTTTACCTGGTCCACGCCGCCGAATTTTCGCAGAGCTGCATAACGGGCTTCGTCGGAACTCATCCCCTGACGCTGATTGTCCTCAATCTGCATCTCGAGATGCGACTGGATCTCATCCGCCAACTCCTGCTCGAGATTTCTTTTCAGAAACACCCCGCGCAGTTTGAGGAGAAAGATTCTTAGTCTGCTCATTGGCTTTTCTCCGCGGGTGCGAGGAAGCGAGTGACGATCGCGGCTGTCCGGTTCCACTCTTCCTCTTCGGCAAGGACTTCTTGTTTGTGATTTCCCATTGAAAGGCAGTCTCCTGTTGATAATCAACAGGAGAATAATCCTTTACATGTTGGCAGTCAACACAACGCTTCAACAAGAGCTACCCCCGACTCCCTCGCCTTCGACGCGCATAACATATCTGCTATTCGTGAGTTATGCTTTGGCCGTACAAAGGTACCTGCGACCCGAGATGTGGCTCCGAAGAATAATGGAACCCTCATACAAAACGTTCATCTGTAATACGGACCGGTGTATAATGTCGACCAGGAGCACTCATGACGAAAGAGATCGAAGCAATTTACGAACAGGGTATGATTCGCCCGCTGCAGCCGTTGGAGTTGCCGGACGGCACACGCCTCGATCTTATTGTTATTACTCACGATCCACAGAAAACCAACGGTAACGCGGCGGAAATTCTTGCGGAAATTGCAGCTCTACCTCTAGAGGGTTCAAGTGACGCCTTTGCGGGCCGCGAACACGATTCGATTCTGTATACAGGGAAATAGGATTTAATGATCTTCGTCGATACTGGCGCGTGGTACGCTTCACTAGTGCCGTCGGATCCCGATCACAAAAAAGCGGCGCAATGGCTCAGCCGAGAATCATTCTCCGTTGCTCACGACTGACTACATAATTGATGAGACGCTCACTCTGCTTAGAGTTCGAGGTGAGAGGAAACGAGCAATACAGTTAGGCGCACGATTCTTTAACCATGATCTTGCGGAGGTACACAAGATCACCACCTCTGATTTGACGCTTGCCTGGAAGACATTTGAGCAGTTCGACGATAAGGATTGGAGCTTCACAGACTGTACAAGCAAAGTCGTCATGGAACAACTGAGTATCGGAGTGGCTTTTGCCTTCGATCATCACTTTCACCAATTTGGCACAATCCAAGTTGTGCCTTAGCGATTTTTAACTCAACCGATCAAACTAGCTAATCTCTTTCCGCGATACCGAACACGTGGTTCTGTCCGCGGATGACAATCATCTTGCCTGCGATCGCGGGCGTCGCCATCACGACTTCTCCCATCGCATTTCGAGCGAGCAATTCGAACGTCGGGCCGGCCTTGATAACAAACACATCGCCATCCTCGCTTGCGAAATAGAGTTTTCCATCTGCGGCAACAGGTGAGGCAACGAATGAGCCGCCACGGCCAAGCCGTGCACGAAAAGTAGGCTCGCCGGTTTTGGCGTGGTATTGACTCAAGATGCCGTGGTCAGTGCAGGCGTACAGATAATCGCCATAGACAATCGGCGTGACGATGTGTGGTCTGATCTGTGTGCTTTGCCAGGCTATGCTCTTAGTGCCCGCTTCCGCAGGCTTTATCTCTCCTTTGACTCCAGCGCGAATGGCATAAAACGCGTGTCGCTCATGCGAAGAACCACCACCGAGGAAGTACAGATCGTTTGCGGCGATCGGCGTTGGAATTTTCACGTCCACGCCGTCAGCCAGTCGCCACAATTCTTTGCCAGTCAGCGCATCATAGCCGCGGTAGTATTTCGTCCCACTCGTGATTAACTCAGCGCCATCCTTGCCCTCGTAAATAGTAGGAGTGCTCCACGAACTGTCCTCTTCACGCGGGGTTTCCCAAACGCGTTTGCCATCCGCAAGATTGAAAGCCGCTATGAACGCCTGTTTCTGGGTGTCGCACTGGACGATTACCAGATGCTTGTAGATGACTGGCGAACTAGCAAAGCCCCAGTGAAAGTCAGGCCCGGAGCTCCAACCGCCGTCGAGGACACCCAAATCGTGCTTCCACAAAAGTTTTCCATCGAGGTCGAAGCAATAGAGACCTTCTGAACCAAAAGAAACAACGAGCCTCTTGCCGTCGGTAACCGGAGTCGGATTCGCATAGCTCGCTTTTACATGACGTTTGACCTTCGGAACGCCTTCATGAATTACCTTCTGCCAGATGATGCTTCCAGTGTTCTTGTTGAGGCAATAAACTCGAAAACTGTGCTTCGAATTATCGTCGGCGGAGGCTGGTGTCTGAGTTGGTCCATGCACGAACTGCGAGTTTGCGGCGCTGCTGACGGCGGTCGTAACAAAGATGCGATCGCCCCAGACAATTGGGCTCGAATGGCCCAGACCAGGGATCGGAGTCTTCCACAAAACGTTAGTTGATCTCTCAACATCCCAAGCAGTAGGTGGGCCGTTTCCATCACTCACACCGGCGCCATTGTGTCCGCGAAAGGAGGGCCAGTTCTGCGAATATGTGACTGATGCCAACCCGATGCAGAGTGCCAGCGCGACCAAAGACTTCATAACGCTCCCTACTTCTTTTTCTTTTTCTGGATGTAATCCTTAGCGAACTCGGTCAGGCCAGCGTTGTTGCGCAACCCGATTCGGTTCGCTTCTTCCAACGCCTTGTCGAGTTCCCAGCCATCACGAAGCACGCGGCGAATCATCCAGAAAGCACCGACGCGAATTGCAGCCGTACAATGGATAAAAACTGGTCCATTCTTGAGTTGTTCGTCGGTGAGCTTGAGGAAATCGTCAGCGTCGAGTTCATCCGGCGCTTGGAAGTCGACGGGGATGTTGAAATAGCTCATCCCCAACTCTTTCACTTTCGTCTCCTCGCGCGCACCTTGATGTTCGGCGTGAGCGCGCAAGTTGATGACCACTTTGATGCCCGCATCCTTCAGCTTGGATAGATGCTCGAGCCATGGTTGGCCACCCGTCCAGACCTGGTCAGTTAGCTTCAGGAAGTTGGGAATACCCGTCAGTTCACTCATGGCCGGCGTCTTCTCGATCAAGACCATGTTGCAAGCGGGACAATTACCCGGTTCGTTATGGACCGTGCCATCATTGCTGCATCCGCAGGGAGGACAGACATACTGTTTCTTTTCTTGCGCGTGCGTGGTTAGGGCCAGCGTTGCCAGGGTGAACGAACCTGCCACAACAAACTCTCTTCGGTTCATTGGAAAGTCCTTTCGATACTAATGCGATCGTAAGACCGGTTTACGTTGCCTTCCTTCGTGGGAAGTGTAACTAGATTGTTGTGGTATTGGGGATGTTTGCAGCGAAACGACTTCAGATTGGGAGGAACCGAGGGAAACTGGTGACGAATTGGTACAAAAAGATTGGTGGCGGAGACGGTGTCCACGCTTTTTGTGCCTTTTGTGGCTAAGCTTGGTTTTCAATCCGCGATTCGCGTCGCCTTCTCGAGTTTTTGCGGAGGGTTCTTCCAATCAATCGGACCCGACTCCAGGCTGTGCTTGAGAAAGGGAAGGACTATGTCGCCCCACGCCACGATGAAGTAGTTGTAGACCTTGTTCCATTCGTCACCCTCGCCCCAACCGCTGTGAGTCAAGTCCACCTTTGTCTTATTTTGGTCGATGCGAGTGAACCTGAGCACGACGCTAGTGCGCTGCTTGCGAATAACTGGAAAGTCAGGTGGCGCATCCCACGTGAAAGCAAACATCTTCCTTTCCTGAATCGCGAGGATCAAGTTGTCTTCAGCGCCGCGCAAACCGGCCGGCGCCTGGGGAGCAAACAGAATTTCATACTTTCCCAGGACGCGTAGATCGATGTTGCAATCCGGAGCAAAGAACGACTGAATGCCGGCGCGAGTGGTCCATGCCTGCCAGACCTTCTCGACAGGAGCATTCACAACAATTTCCAACCTGATGGAACGTTCAGTTCTTTGACTTTTGCTTGAGTCGTCCGCGGCTCGTGATCTCTTAACCGGAAAACCCAGCGCAACACTCAACACAACGATGGACATGATTAGTCTTTGCATTTCTTATTTCCTCCCGACTCTTAATTCCCGCGCTTCAGGCTGAATGAATCTCTCCGCCGGCGCGCTCGATCTCGGCGTCGCGACCACCACGAAACTTCATCAGCAAGTTGAGGAAGCCAATAAGTAGATCAACTGCTGCCATTCGCGTTGTGCGTCGACCGGCCCAGACGTTCAGGATGTAGCCCCATCCCAGGTCATAAGCTTTTCTCGCACGGTTTGCTTTTCGCCCCCAGTGTTCCCAACCTGTCGAGGTTAGCTCCAGTCGAGTACCAGATCCTTCAATATGAAACTCTACTTCCACGTCCTGTGCGGTGGATGGATCGCGAGACGGATGCCAGGTGAACTTGATTCGTCGCGGCGGCTCCCAGACGATGACTTGACCCCACTGAAATCGCCGGCCATCTTTGTGCTCTTCATAAATCCGGCCGCCTACTTGCTGTTCGAATACAAGTTGCCGAATGCGATCGCCGCCAATCGAATGGGTCTGGCGCGGCCACCACGATCCAAACTCCGCCGTGAACCTTTTGAACGCGGCTTCCTGGGACCATGAAACTGAGATGGAACGCTTAATTGGAGGCAGCGCTTTGGAAGTCATCGCGTTCGTCCTTTCGTTCGGCGCGATTTCGACCGGGTCTTTGGAGGCGCCGGATCTTCTGCCGCAAAAGCCGTCAGTGCATCACTCCAGAGAGAGTCGACATATTCGCGAAGCATGGCCAGTCCTTCCGGGTCAGGACGGTAGTAATGTCGCGCTCCTTCGCACCGTTGCTTAACCAGGCCCGCTTCTCTCAGCACGCGCAGATGTTGAGACACTGCCGGCTGCGTTATGCGCAGCGTCGCTGCCAACTCAGAAACAGTCACATCCTTGTGGCGCACTGACTCAAACAACTTCCTGCGAGTGGGATCCGCCAACGCTACCAACGCTTGGTCATAAGCCATGACTTATATAAGCATTAGCGCATGGACATGTCAAGAAAAACTTTCCCGATCATTCGTAAGCAGCAACTTTGCAAGAATTTTGCGGCATTACGGTTGCACCTCTTCAGGTCCTCTAAAACTCATGCGGAGGCAAGCGTCGTGAAGAGTCTTATTTTCACAGTGTTTACGGCTTTCTTTTGCGTCAATGCAGTCTATGCTCAGAATGCACCGGCGGAACCAGCAGCCGCAAAACCTGTCCAGCAGTCAGAACAACCTGCCGTCACTTCCACAAACACCGACCCGACCAGACGCGAGGTGAAGGTCCCCGCCGGCACGCCCTTAGAGGTCGAAGCGGCGTATACCGTGAGCTCCGTTAATGTGCGACCCAACGAATACGTGAGCTTTCGTTTGCTGATTCCGATCGTGATCGAAGGCGTGACTGTTATCGAAAAGGATGCGCTAGTGACTGGCCGCATCGTCGAAGCGAAACGCGGCGGACGCTGGGGCAAGGCCGGAAAACTTTCATGGACCATGATGGACGTCGTTGCGATTGACCTTTCGCGCGTTCCCGTTGCAGCGAGCAAGGACCATCCGGATGGCCGTGACCGCATCCGAGGCATCAGTCATGGTGGCGAAGTGGCCGCGCGCACGGTAATGCTCGGGGCGCTGTTTCCCCCTGCCGCAGCGATTGCCGTCATCGGCGGTGCGTTCAAACGGGGAGGGGATGCAGTTCTGCCTGAAGGCAAGCGTTTTGTAGTTTACGTACAGAAGGACACCGTTGTGACTGTTCCCTAATAATCTCTTTCTGGATTTGAAAAATCTTCTGCGTACCTCTGCGATCTCTGCGTCAAATGTAGGCCTCGGAAATATTTAAGCAGAGATCGCAGAGGTACGCAGAGGTCGCAGAGAAAATTCAAATATTTGTTCAAAACACTTCTCGTGCAAAGCCCCAGGTGGTCGTCGATTATTTCCCATATTGCTCGCTACCTAAGAAGTGCAGCGAAACATAAACTTCGTTTCCGATCACCCAACTATCATGCGGAGCAGGTGGGACGTAGAACAGAGTGCCTGGGGTAAGTTCCACTACCTTCCCATCTCTCATCGCTGCTGTAGCACGCCCTGAAACGACCAGTCCGACGTGTTCGACTTCACAAAACTCAGTTCCCGCAATCGGACTCACATGTTCAGACCATTTCCAACCGGGTTCATAACTGGCCCTGCCTATCGTCATTCCGCCGATGCGCACAATTTCGAATTTTCCCTTTTCAAAAAGACGTGTTTCGTCAGGTGCGTCGAACCGCTTCAAGATCACATCTAACATCTTCGAACTCCTTGTTTCATCGATACTGATCTCCTCCAAGTCTGTAAATGCGGGCGGCCCAACCGCCGCCGGATGCAAGGCTAATCGTTAGCTTCTTCGTACGGTCAATATCCTTGATCGTCACTTTGTAATCGTGACCCATCTTGTCCGCGTTTGGTCCATCTTCATAAGCAACCATCCGGAAGCGTCCACTTGGCAGAAATGAAAAATCGATCTCGAGCGTTCGGCTGGTCCAGTCGGTCATCGCCCCGATGTACCACTCCTGACCTCTGCGACGAGCGATGCTGACGTAGTTTCCCAACTCTGCCGCTAGCACTCGCGTTTCGTCCCACACGGTAGGAACCGGTTTTAGAAACTCCATCACTTCAGGTTCGCGAAGATAGTGTGACGGAGAATCAGCCAGCATCTGGAGCGGGGCTTCGTAGATCACGTACATGGCTAACTGATGAACGCGCGTACCCAGGCTCATGGGCCGTTCGAAGATCGGCGCGAAGTTTTTTTCCGGACCTGCATTCACCATGGCGCCGGGCGTGTAATCCATCGGCCCAAGTAGCATGCGCGTGAACGGCAACGTCACGTTGTGCTCGGGATTAGCGTATTTGCTCCATTTAGTTTGCTCCAGCCCCCGCACGCCTTCAACATTCACGAGGTTGGGCCACGTCCGCGTCATCGTTGCCGGCCGAATCGCACCATGAAAATCCACCAGCATCCGGCGGCGCGCAGCCTCACGACATACTCTGTGATAGAAGTTAATTACCGGCTGATCATCGCGTTGCATGAAATCAATTTTCAACCCTTTCACACCCCACTTTTCAGCCTGGTTGAAGGCGGCTTCCCATTGATCGTCAAGCGTCTTCCAGACCATCCACAAGATGATGCCTACGTTTTTCTTCTTGCCGTAGGCGACTAACTCTTCGATATCGATCTCAGGTGCGACTGCGAGCAAGTCTCCAAGCTTGTACCAGCCTTCATCGAGAATCACGTACTCGATACCGTATCGCGACGCGAAGTCGATGAAGTATTTATAGGTCTGCGTATTGATTCCGGATTTGAAATCGACACCATAAATGTTATTGGCGTTATACCAATCCCAGGCCACTTTGCCGGGTCTGATCCAGGAAGTGTCTTGAACTTGTGAAGGCCTGGCCAGTAGATAGACCATTTGATTCGTGATGAGATCTGCATCCTTTTCAGCGATGCCGATAATGCGCCAAGGGAAGGTACGCGCACCTTTTGTCACTGCGATGTAGTCGGCGGTTTCCGTAACCTGCAAATCGCGATCGCTGTTCTTGCGTAACTCCTCTTTCAGCGGATACGGCGGAAAGACTCCCTCGAGCGCATTACTGTTGGCGCCTCGCAACCAGAGGCCGGGATAGTCTTCAACATCCGACTCTGCAAGCGCGATGTTCACTCGATTATTAGTTACGACGACGGCTGGAAGACTCGCCAAACTTGTTGGCGCAATCTGTTTCAATGGGAGATACAGAAACTCCCTCTCGTTATGAGAGAAAAAACTATCTTCTTTCGGATAGTAAACGTTGTAATCGCCTGCGAAATTCAAGCGAACTTCCTCGCCATAAACCTTCGCTTCTTTTGCAGCTAATGAAGTCTCGAAGCGGTAGGCCACACCTTCGTTGAAGGCGCGGAAGACGACAGAATAGTTGCCCTCCATCTCGAGTTTCAGCTCGTTGTAATGTTCACGGATACGAACGGATTTCTGAGGCACTGGAGAAATAATTTCTTTATTCTCGGCCCGCTGTTTCGTAGCCTTCACTCTTGGCTGAGCACCAAGGTTGGCGTGATTGATATTCATCGAGAGCGTGCTGTTCTGAAGGAGCGGGGTGCCGTTGAGAAGAATGTCGTAACTGAGCCGATCCGCAGCGCGAACTCGCACTTGTATTCTCTGATCCGGCGAGCGCAGGCTGTAGTTAGACTGCGCCGTAGCGACTCTGGACTAAACAGAGCATCGATAGCAAGAATGCCGGCGAAACGTACCGTGTAAACCACTTTGACGTATTCACTATGCTTCTCCTCCTCTAACTCGCTGACCATGGCCCAATAAACCGCGAGTTAAAGTGTTGGCTAACAAATTCGCCTGGCTGAAACGCGTGAGTAAATCTACACTGCGCCATGCTAACCGATTTCGCTTCCGTCTTGAGAAATCCGCGCGTGCTATAATTTTCTCGCATGTCTGACCATTTGCGGAACGATCAAATCAGCGTCAGAGTCATTCGGGATGGTTTACCAGAGCCGCCGGACAATGACTGGACCATGGCGTCTCCTGAAGAGCGAATCGAGGCCGTTTGGATGCTGACCAAGCTTTGTATGGCCTGGAACAATCCTTTAACAAGTGAACCAAGACTTCAAAGAACCGTTACTCGCCTTCAACGCGCACAACGTTGAATACCTGATCGTGGGCGCCCATTGCTTTATACGACCAACTTAACCGATTACATTAAAGGTGCATGTGTCCCAACTAGTGAACAAGTAAACGATGCGCGCGAGTTGTTGGAGCGATTTCTTAAGCCGACGCGGTTAGTACCGGCAGAGCGGATCGGGCGCGATTCGCATACTCAAATTTATTTAAAACTCGAGACGGAGCTGCCGACCGGATCATTCAAGCCACGCGGGGCGCTGTATGCCTTGATGAAGAATCTTGAGCTGCGACCTATAAAAGGCGTCGTCGCGGCCAGCACCGGCAATCATGGCGCCGCAGTCGCTTACGCCGCGCGTCTTGCGAAACTTCCCGCAACGATCTTCCTGCCCGAATCTCCTAACCCGATCAAGCGCGCTCGCATCGTGGCACTTGGTGCGACCGTTAAGGAAGTTGAGTCAAAAGGTCAATCGCTTGCAGACTCGGCAGCCGCCTTCGCACAGGAACACGACTACTATTTTCTGAATGACGCCAGCGACGAACTGGTTCCTGTTGGAACGGCGACGATTGCTGCCGAGATCCTGGACGAACTGCCGGCACCAGACGTGATTATCGTGCCGATGGGCGACACTGCTTTAGTCCGTGGCGTGGCTGCTGAAGCAAAGCGACGCCATCCTGCTGTCAGAATCACCGGCGTGCAAGCGGCACATGCACCATCATACGTACGGTCGTGGCAAGAAAATCGCGTAGTCACGACGGATACGTGCGATACGATCGCCGATGGATTAGCGACATGTGTTCCACTCGAGCCTAATGTTCGGGCGATCCGTGAGCTGGTTGACGAAGTATGTCTGGTATCAGAAGGCGAACTGGTTCAGGGAATCCGTACGCTTCTATTCGAGGAGCATCTGGTTGCAGAAGCGGCGGGCGCTGCTGCGCTCGCGGCTTATCTTCAGAACCCAACACCTTATGCCGGCCGCAGTGTCGTGTTGTTGGTTACTGGATCCAACATTTCGCACGAGCTTCTTTCTCTAGTATGAGTTGATGACAGCTCTGGAATTATTCAACTCTGAACCAGTCATAATCGGCGTAACCCATTTCCGACGCAGCCTGCCCTTGCCGACTGCGAAGACCCCAACCTTCGCTCCGATCCATTTGCCCTGACGAGCTTTGAATTGCTGGCCCACGGGAACATACGTTTTTCCATTAATGCTAAAGCTAAAACTGCAAACAGCATTTTCCTCGACTCTCACACGCAGCCAGAAGGTATTGCCGTCGACTTTTACTCCGGCTGTCTCTTTTTCTGCCGAACCTTGGTCCGCGTTCTGACAAACTGTTTGCGAGATGTAGTGTCCGTCTTGTTTCTTCTCGACTGAAAGGTAAGCGTAATCCAGGCCCGTTACGATGAGTCCGGTTTGTTCGCCATCGTTTAGCGCTGTGAATGTGACTTTCGCAGTAGCCGTGAATGACGGAGCAGGAAACTTTTGTAGCAGGAGATTAGGAACATCCCAAAAGTTTTTCGCATCTTTCGGCGCAGGCACGCTCAGTAATCTCAAAAAACCGTAGGCTGCGGCAGGGAAGGCCCAATTCGACTGCGGATTCGCCGCCCATTGCCAATGAAGGTTGAAGCGATGATCGTTGAACTCATCTGAATCTGCGGGAGTAGTTATCGGGTATGTCCTGCCGACATTCGGTTTCCGATGTGTTATGACTGGTTCGCCGCTACCGTCCTTGTCGAGATCGACGCCCATGATGGGCCAATCATTCGCCCACTTCATCGGCTGCAAGTGGACCACTCGTCCATACGCACCTTTGTCTTGAAAATGAATGAACCATGATTCGCCCGATAGCGTCTCGACCCATGCGCCTTGATGCGGTCCGTTGATGTTGGTCTTACCCTGCGCAAGAACCACTCTGCGCTCGTATGGGCCATAGATGTTTCTTGAGCGAAGCGCTAGTTGCCAGCCCGATTCGACTCCTCCCGCCGGAGCGAGGATGTAGTAATAGCCGTTACGTTTATACAGTTTCGGACCCTCGACTGTAGGGTCTTGCGCGTGACCGTCGAAAACGATCACGCCATCGTCGAGCAGCTTTGTGCCCTCTTCGTTCATGCGGCTCACAACGAGGATGCTTTTGATTCCCGAGCGGCTCCTGGCGAACGCACTCACTAAATACGCTTTGCCATCGTCATCCCAAAATGGACACGGATCGATCCAGCCTTTCGCCGCTTTTATCAAGAGTGGTTCAGACCATGGGCCAGCGGGATCTTTCGATTTTGTCATGTAGATCCCGTAGTCAGGATCAGCATAGAAGATGTAGAAGCTCGCGTTGTGATAGCGAATGGCCGGCGCCCATACACCGTTTCCATGCTGTGGCTTATTGAACACATCGAAGGGCGGTTGGCGCGGCAGCGCGTGACCGATGATGGTCCAGTTCACCAGATCGCGTGAATGAAGAATGGGTAAGCCTGGCGCAGCATTGAAGCTTGACGCCACGAGATAAAAGTCGTCCCCAACTCGGACGACATCAGGGTCTGAATAGTCAGCATGCAGAATCGGATTTCGATAAGTGCCGTCACGATTGTCAGCGACCCAGACTTTCGATACGCGCGGTTGAGCGGTGACTGTTGTGGAAAGAATGAATGTGAGAAGAAACAGACGCACAGGCTGATCGCTTTCGAACAACGTCAGAGAACAAGCCGCCAGATTAGGTCGCCGTCAACTTTTGAGTCAACCCAAGTGTCAACCTAATTTGAATCTTCTCTGCGTGGCCACTCCGTTTCGCGGAGTTCTGCTGTGGGGAGTTGTGGCCCTGCACGCGGTTATTTCGATCGCGCTCGCACTCTCGCTCAGAAAAGAGAATTCTTAACGCAGACTGTTCTACTGATCAGCTTCCTTCTCCATGATCACCATGTTTTCACCTCGACCCACTAACCCAACCAGCACAAACCCATCAGTTTCAGCTTGTGATACTTCCTTCTGTAGGGTTGATGTTCGACTTGTGGCCAGTAGCCGGTATTCGTAACGCTTACCCGACTTGGGCGACTGCTCAAGGACAGACACGATCTCATTGGTCATAAACCCTTCCTTGGCAGTGATCGTGCGAGGGAGTAGACGGAAACCCTCTCGTGCAGCCTGATTAAGCTCCTTCTCCATCGTGCTTGTGCGCGTCGTTGCCAGCAGCTTGTACTTGTAAGTATCCGGCGCCTTCGTCACACGCTCAAGGAAGAGCACCATCTCCGACTGGCCGCAACTCGATGCGGAAGAAATAATGCGGAAGCCCTGAGCTGAGGCTTCATCAAGTTCTTTTTGCATGGTCGAGGTCTTAACAGTGGAAAGCAAAAGATAGTTGCTTTCCGGGTCTATCTTTAATTTGCTTTGCGCATCTGCTGAAACGGCAGTGAACAGAATCAACGGGAGAACAAGGGGGTAAATCGCTTTCATTTTGTAGGTCTCCTAAGAAAGGGTTAAGGATTACTTATCACGGGTCGGGCGGCCATGGAGGGCCGCCCCTACAACTATTTCTCGTCGCGTTTTGTCGGGGGCCCCTCTGTGGCCACCCGTTCATCGATCTTTTCAAACTTCTTCCCGGCCCCCAGAGGGCACGTCCGGGTTTTGCGCCGGTGTGCTGTCCGTTCTTGAGCACATGTTGGCCGTTCACAAAAACGTCTCGAACGCCGACTGAATACTGGTGTGGATTCTCGAACGTGGCACGGTCCGCGATTGTCTGTGGATCAAAAATCACCACGTCAGCGAACATGCCTGACTTTAGCAGTCCGCGATCCTTTAGACCGAGATTGGTTGCAGGCAAGCTAGTCAGTCTTCGCACGGCTTCGGTCAGTGAGATGACCTTTTCATCGCGCACGTATTTGCCGAGTAGCCGGGCGAAGTTGCCATACGCGCGAGGATGGGCAGCGGACTTCACGAACACGCCTTCAGTAGCTATCGAAGCTGCATCAGAACCGAACGAGACCCATGGCTGACGAATCTGCTTCCTGATGTTGTCTTCACTCATCATGAAATAAATCGTGCCGATGCGAGAGCGATCTTCGAGTAGCAGATCCATGATCGTCTCGATTGGATCTTTTCCGCGCATCTTTGCAACCTCGCCGAGAGTCTTTCCAATAAGCGGCTTCAGGCTATCGTTCCTGAAGCTTGCCAGTACGAGGCGATCGGGAGAGCCTGCCAGGAGGTACAGATTTTCCCAGTCGTTTGTCGGCGTGCGAACTGCCTCGGCGATCTTTTGACGCGTTGCCGGATCCTGAAGACGTTTGTAGGCAGCGTCGCGCCCTCCATCAAAAACCCATGGCGGCAACGACGCATCCAAGCCTGTTCCACCCGCCGGATACGTATACATATCGGCGCTGATCTTCACGCCCTGCCGGCGCGCGTCTTCGATCATTTTTATCACTTGATCCATCTTGGGCCAATTAACTTCTCCCGACGCCTTAAGATGGTAGATGTGCACTGGCAGACCAGCCTCACGACTTATGCGCATCGTTTCCTGCACCGCTTCGATCAACTGTGCTCCTTCGCTACGCATGTGCGCAGTGTATTTGCCTTTGTACTTCGCCGCTACTTTGCACAACTCGATCAACTCGTCGGTCTTAGCGAAGAATGCGGGTGGATAGATTAGGGCGGTAGTGATGCCCAGTGCGCCCGCCTCCATCTCGCGACGTACCAGCTCGCGCATCTGGTCTAGTTGCGCAGGCGTGGGTGCTTTGTTTTCAAGGCCGATAACGTATTCGCGAATCGTAGCAGCCCCGATGAACGACGCGACATTTTGCGAGATCCCTAGTTTTTCAAGCTGGTTGAGATACTCGGATAGCGTGGTCCACTCGATCTCATACTTCAGATCGACTTGTGACTCGCGTCTCCGCCTTTTCATTTCATCGTTGAGCGGACCCATTGAACCTTCACCGAATATCTGGGTCGTAACACCTTGCAAAAGTTCACTCAACGAACGGCTATCAACAAACCAGGAGGTCTCAGAGTGAGAAAGCATGTTAATGAAGCCTGGTGCAACGGCCAGCCCTTTCGCGTCAATGATCACCGGGGCTGTAGCACGACTCAGATTTCCAACCGCGGCGATTCGATCACCTCTTATTCCCACGTCTGCCGTCACCGGAGCGCGACCGGTTCCGTCATAGACTGTGCCGCCTTTGATAATGGCGTCGAATTGTTGTTGAGAGACTGAGCCGGTTGCGCGTATGTCATGACTGTCAGCGCAAGGATTAGCGTTAAAGATAGAAGGCTGCGCATATTGTTTTTCATAGTTGGGCCGGTATTATGTCTCATCAGGTTGGGCGTGCGCCAACGATTCGTTGATGCGAGCAGGGTGCTCGTAGCGCGTGCTCGAACGTTGGTGTGTGGGATTTTTACGGCTTCACGGCAATCAGAACCTGGTTGCTGAATCTACCGCGCGTAATAATTCTCACCCGCAAATCACCGGCGGTCGTGATTCCTTCTGGCAGCTTCAAAACTATCTGCGTCAGAGCAGGCTCCTGAGGTATCACTGGAATGAAGCTCGGCACGTTCCCAACGAACTCAACCGGAAGCTGATGCGTTACCTGTTGGTCATCAACGGCTTGCGCCGTTACTACCAACCCAGGGGTCACAATGAGATTTAGCGTAAAGACGATAACGCGCCCATGCTTGTCGCTTCCAAAGTAAACCGGATTGGTAGCGGCGAAAGGCTCGCGAAGAAGAGTAACGGCATCGAGCGCGGTTGCGCGTCCCGAAGCGAATTGAAGGATAGCAGCGTCGTCGTCGACTATGGTTGCTACCGCTTGAGTGTCGGCGATAGTAACGTTGCTCGGACTACTCAAATTGATGAAAAAGGTCTCGTCGTCCTCGGCTAGCCTGTCGCCGACATACTGGACCACCACGTTACTCGTAGTTTCACCTGGTGCGAAGGTGAGGGTCCCAGTAATGGGGACGAAGTCGGTATTCGATGCTGTATTGGGAGCAGTTGCGTAAGCCACGGTTACAGTCTGTCCGCTCGCAGCGGAAAGCGTTACCGTCAGCGACACCAACTTGTTACCAAAGGTAGACGTGCCCTCGGTTGTGCTCACATCCGCGATTGCCACGGATGGCGGAGGATCGTCATCCAGAATTGTAACTGTCCTCGGCCCGTGCGTAACAATTCCCGGGCTCGAAGTTATATTCAGAGTAAAAGTCTCGTCAGCCTCGTCCAGATTGTCATCGCTTACTGGAACGCTAATCATCCCGGACGTTACTCCTGGCTGTAAAGTCAGTGTGCCTGACGTGTTCGTGTAGTCCGAGCCACTTTCCGCAGTTCCATTCGAGGTGGAGTAATTAATGTTAGTGCGATGATTTGTGGGCGCCGACAAAGTGACGGTGAAGTTAACCGTGGTACCACCGGTTTCATTTACGGTTACGGAATCGCTAAGTGAAACATTGGGAGGAGAGGCGGGAAACGCTCCGAAAATACTAAAAATATCGGTTGGGGAACTTGTTTGCCAGGCGCCTAAGATCTCGCCACTTGGACCATACACGTCTAACTGGTGATCGCGAGAGTTCGCTCCTGGAACAGGCTGCTCCCATGCGGTGGTAAAGCCGGGCAGATTGTGCGCAATGAGCCTTCCTGGTTCGGCCATATACAGCCGTGAACCATCATGAGAAAACTTGAAAAACATTCCCATGGCCGTCTGCTGAGTGTAAGTATTAAGGACCGTTAGTTGACTCGGATTCGTTGCGTCGACCAGTAGTAAAGCCGAGACGTTTGTTGTTCCCGACGGCATGCTGAGGATTGCGAGCAGCCTTCGCTGGCTATCCTCAAAGACCTGGACCTGTACAAACCGGAAAAGACCAGGAATTGTTCCAACAACCTGTCCGACATTTAGGTCGATCGCCTGAAACTGAAAGAACTGGCTCGTAAAGAACACATAGCGCCCATCACCGCTGAAGGTAATTCCGTCGAAAAAGAATCCGCTGAATTCTCCGTTTGTCGTCATAGGTACACTCGCGGTCTCCACCGGATTAGCCGCATCGAGCACGTTCAATACCTTGAGATGAAGGCCGCTACGAAATGCCAGCAACCGTTTCCCGCCTCCCTCGTACAACGCGAGAGTTTCTGCCACACCGGAAATGGGGGAGCGTTTGAGGATTGAACCGTCATTCAAACTGAAGCTTATAAGCTCGAGATCAATGCCTCCGACGACAACAGTAAAACCAGCCGCTCCCTGGCCGCTCAGAACCATGTTGGAACCACCCACACCATTTGAGGTGTTCAACTGTGTCGAGGTGATCTGGCTAATCTGACCGGTAGGACTGATATCGAAGAGGTATATCGTGCGCGCTGAACTCCCTGTGAGAACCACAGCGCGGAGATTACTTCCCACTTGCGCTAAACGCACTTCCCGTAGGTTGGCCGGAGCAAAAATTTCATTGTCGAACACGGTACCGAGAATGGGATCGAAGGTTGTGAGGCGGGCAGATCCCGGAGTGGTCGGATCGGTTCTTAATGCGATCGCGATCTGGCCGTTTGGGCTAATATCGAAAACCTTGTATTGAGGAAAGACATCGTGATCCCAAAAAGTTCCCGGCAGCGGGTGGAACTGACCGCTAACCGTAATGCAGAAAACCAACGTGACAACGACTGCTGCGAAGACAGGCGATATAGCCTTGAAGAGTGCTCGAAGCGCTGATTGCATACTTAAGAAACGCTACTTTTGTTTGAAACCAGCCCGGCTGGACTTAGAAAAGTGAGTCGCTTGGGCAGACAGTCTGCAAGGAGAGTATAGGAAAGCGCCATTTTAGATGCAACGCCTATGTTTGCCAGATCGTGGGCGCATTGTCGGTTGCTTCGTCACTCAATGCTGATCTCCAGGTCGTCTAATCTTGCGGATCAGGGCGATGGCCCATAAGGCACCGATGGCGAGGAAGGGAAATAAATACAGCAACAGATCCCAGCGCCCGTAGCCAGGCGGAGTGGCTTCAACGGTTGCGAGCGTTTCGGCATTTCCCTGCGCGCTCTCTAATCTTACGCGCACTCGCCAAAGCTCCTCGGCATCGAAGTGCGCATCGGCCCTGTATTGAATCTGTTGCCGCAAGTTCTCACGTTCTGCTGCATAAAAGGTTTCTGCTAATCGACCGCTGACGGGTTGCACGCCGATTTGAACTCGTAAGTCCGCAGGAAGTTCAGCGGAGTCTTGCGCCCTAACGATCACAAAGAACTGCGCCGTGCCAACATCCGGATCAGTCCAGACAGACACGAGGTAACGATCAACTTTTTGGTCTACGAACAGCGGGAAGGGAGGACCTTCGTGAGCACTTGCCGTCCTTGCGAATAAAAAGAAGATGACGAACGGTAGAGTGTATCTTGCACTATGTTGACTCATTCCTTCAGTTTCGATTGGGCAAGGACCTGTTTTAGCTTGCGACCTTGAAGCTCGCAACCCGCGAAGCAGATGTGATCCTACAGTCTTGGGGCGCGCAACCTGCGAAGCAGGTGGAAGCGTATAGCCTGGGTGAAGCGAGGCTTTGCGAGCGTAACCCCAGGATTTCAGGGGGGGTCGCCCGCTTCGCGGGCTCACCTCTTTTTTTAATCGCTACCTAGGGTTTCGCTCGCAAAGCCTCGCTCCACGCTAGGCTATACGCTACCGCGCGCTTCGCGCGCTCCACCCTAAATATTCTCAACCACTGCCGAGTACAACTCCCCGCATTTCCATCGGTTGCGACATCAACCAGAATGCTGACCCGGCCATTAGCAACGACACTGTGGCCCAGAGACTGAAAACTCGCATGGGGTGGTCCACCTTTTCTGCAGCGACGATCGCGTAACTCACCAACAGTGACCCGAGTAATCCAAGAGCAATAAAACCGAACTCAAACAGTTGCACCACATTCGGAGCTAAACCAGACAGTCCCCACCGAGTCTCGCCTAAAACGGCCCAACCAAGGTTAGCCACGGCTGCCTGCGTCACTGGAATGAACGTGTAGAGACCAGTCAGAAAATGAAAGCCAAAGTGAGCCAGCCAAATGCCAAAACCAAGCGGCACGAGTGAATAAGAATAACGCACCGCTACCGGTATTAAAGATCTCTTCCTCCCCTCCCATAATCGAGTGAGCCACGCGGCAACACCGATCAAAAGCAGTGGCTCAAAAACCAGGAACACCGCGAACACGACAGCCAGTACCGGCAACTCATGGTTAACTCCAAGCAGATTCGCCAGCCACTGCTCCAGCGCATACACAGGACTAACCATCCCAAACGCATTAAGCAAAGCGCCGAAGCTGAATACTACGACCAGAGCCGTAAGGTCCTTACGCTTTGATAAGTAACCAACGCCCGACCGCATTCCGTCCGTCATTAATTCCGTGGCTGGCAGCCTGCTGATTATTCCGATGTTGTCGTGCGGACATGCCTGCGCACAATCCAGACAAAAAGTGCAATCGATATTGCCGACCTTGCGCGGTTGAAACAGCGCCAGTTCGCAACCACGCTGAATCACCACTAGCGGTGCGGCGGGCTCGCGCGTACCGCGGATACAATCCTTCGTCCTGCATTGAGTACATACATCCCCGTCCCTGACTTTTACTTCAAGTGGTGAGACAGTAGAAGAAACGAAGTTGAACTGGCCAATGGGACAGACGAATTTACAGAACGGTGCATGCTTGAAGATCGAATCGACCAACAGTGCGCCCGCGAAGTAAGAAATAATTAGCCAGGCGGTCCACCACGGAGAGGCCCACAAATCCCACCACTCGTAAACAAAGAGCATCGTGATGAGCAGCCCCGTGGCGATCCATTTATTGCGCAGGAAGCGGGGCCAGTTTCGAACCGGGTGAAAGAACTTGCGCGCGAGATTTCGCACCAGCATGAACGGACAGGCGAGGCAAAAGAAGTTTCCGGCAAATAACAGAACAAAAACCAACGCGCCGCGAAAGTGTACCCACGTGAACGTCGTGGCGATGTTCTTCGGCGCCAACGCCGGACCAAACAGTCCGTGAAGAATCATTGCACCACTTATGACGAAGAGAGGAATCTGAAGCAGCGTTCGCGCATGCTTCATGGTAAGCAGGTTGCCAAGCAGCGGAACGCGCAACAGATCAAATGAGAGTGCCATAAATTTCCAATTTCCAATTGCCGATTGCCGATTTTTCGCTCTCGATCATTCAATCGGCAATTGGCAATTGGAAATCGGCAATCACTTTATTCCCTTGATTTCAAACTGCCGTTCCAACTTGCGACCATCAGGCAGAGTCATATGGACCACGAAGGACCAGTCTCCGGCCATTGTGAGTTGCATCGTGGAAGAATATCGCCCCGGCTCAATTTCCGTTGCGGCGGCGAACACGGGGGTCATGCCGGCATGTGACATATTTCCTTCCAGGTTTATGCGAACGCCGGCTGCTGGCTTCCCGTAGCCATCCGCCACCCTGAGCGTAATCGTCAATGGACCGACGAGAGGCGGCTGAGGAGAAACTTCATGCGTGACTGTGAGGTCCGACACCGATTCGCTTTGGTTTCTGCATGCTTGCGCGAGCGCGAGGCAGACGCAAAGAGCAATTGCTGATTTGCGTTTTAAGAACACAGATCAGGCAGCTATCGCCTCTCTTGGTTCTCGCCGCAGCGAGCAGCTACATGTGACGCTTTCTTCTCCTTTTGGTGGGAACATGTGGTTGTACATGCCGATCACCATCGGAACAAACACGACCGCGTTGTAGAAGAGATGTATCTCTACTCGAAACTTCGGCAGCACCATTTGCAGGAAACTGACGGGCACGGGGGAGCCAAACCAGTAGTCATGTGTTAGGGCCTGCCATTGCAAAACTGCGTGCTCGATATGATGCCAAAACTGGATCACCAGAGCGATGGTCCACCATCTACGCGAGGTCCCGGTAAACCCGTTCCTGAGTGTCCAAAGACCAGCCAGCATCACGATGGCATAGCCGTAGTGCATGAGCTCGGAACTCACGAGCCAGGGAAAAAACAAACCAAGAAAGCCTCCCGCCTGTGGCCGAGGCCAGCCCAATACATAAACCTGATACGCCTGGCTTAGATGCTCAGCCCAATGGGCCAGCACGATGAACATAAAAATATTAAGTGCGCGTCTGTGCCAAACGCTATTCAGCTTCTGATAAAAACTAAAGTCGGCGATTGAGCCAATCGGCGCTGTAGCTGCTGACATATCGAGCTTCCTTGAAGAGTGTTCTGAGTATGGCTGCTTGGCGCTGCAAGTCTAGCGCAATCTCATGTTGTGTAACAATATGGGGCGATCAACCTGCGCAGCAGGTGGAAGAGTATAGCCTGGGGTGGAGCGAGGCTTTGCGAGCGCAACCCCAGGATCTTTGAACGACCACGGCGCCAGCCCGTGAAACGGGCGACAGACATTGCGGGAGCCGCGCCTGTCGCCCGCTCTGCGGGCTCATAATTCTTTTTTAACGCTACCTAGGGTTGCGCTCGCACAGCTCGCTCCACCCTAGGCTAGATGCTACCGCGCGCTTCGCGCGCTCCACGCTAGGCTATATGCTTGCACGTGCTTTCGCAGGTTACCCTCTGAACATTCCCAACCACCGAGTACAGACTCTGCGTCACGCAATTCGAAAAAGTGAAACCGGTATGAGATATTCTTGACGCTAATGAAACGAGGAATCCGATTTTGGTTAGCTTATGCCCTGGCCTGGATTCCATACGCTGCCAGCTACACCGTAATCTTCCTTCAACAAGGCAGCCCTCTCAACTCCGCCGTCATCGACGCATTAATCAATGTGATCTCGGCCGCTGTCATCGGACTCCTGGTGCTCTGGGTGTGCGGACGTCTATCGTGGTCACATTACAAGCGATTATGGTTCTTTCCAACGCAAATAGCTCTCGCGATCGTTTATGCAAGCTTGTGGGTGACCATGGTATCGCTGATATTCACGTTGTGGATATCGCTCCGAAATGGGAAGTTCACTTTCGTCTTCTTACAAAGCTATGCGCTACAGTGGGAATTCTTTAGTGGATTGATGATCTACGCCACCCTGGCGAGCCTCAGTTACGTCATGCAAATATCCGCTGACCTGCGTGAAGAAGAACGGCGCGCTCGCGAAACAGAGTTGCGAGCGGCGCGTGCGGAGGCGCTTCACACGCGTGCGGAACTGGCGGCTCTCAGGTCGAAGTTGAATCCACATTTTCTCTTCAATACGTTACACACGCTGATGGCATTGGTCCGCGACAATCGTGCGGAAGCCGAGGTCGCAATCGAACGGTTCAGCTCGATGCTTCGCTATCTTCTGCGTCGCCAGAATGATTCTGGTCCCGACGTTACTTCAGCGGAAACGACCTTCGCCGAGGAGTGGGATTTTGTAAAGAACTACCTGGAACTCGAAAAGTTACGTTTGGGAAGTCGACTGGTCGTTGAAGCGAAAATCGATCCAGCCGCTTTTGACGCTGTGCTGCCACATCTTAGCCTTCAGCCTCTAGTCGAGAATGCGATCAAACATGCAGTTGCTCCTCGCGCACTTGGTGGCAGGATTTCAATCGCCGCGTCTTTAACAGACGAAGACCTGGTCCTAAGCGTTAGTGATAACGGGAACGGCGCCACGAGTGAGCAACTCGAGCAGTCGTCTGGCCTGGGTTTGAAATTGATTGCTAAAACGCTGAGTACGCAATATGAGGGTCGCGCACGATTCGCAATAGAGAGTTCGCCAAATAAGGGATTCACTGTGAGATTGCGGATTCCGCAGGACTTTAATAGTTCCAGATCGATTTTTAAGGCACGTGCCGTATGAAAAACGATTTGTTGGTTAAGACGGTGATTGTTGAGGATGAACCGCTGGCGCGGAAGACGTTGCGCGACCTTGTTGGCGCGACGACATGGCTGACATTGGTGGGTGAGGCTGCTGATGGCGTGTCGGCCATCCAAACAATCGAGCGACTCAAACCCGATCTATTGTTTCTCGACATCGACCTACCCGAGCTGGATGGCTTAAAAGTGCTTGAGCGCCTATCTCATCAGCCACATGTGGTATTCACGACTGCTCATGACAAGTATGCTGTTTCAGCCTTTGAGTTCGACGCGTTGGACTATCTATTAAAACCATTCGGCAGAGAAAGGTTCCAGCAAACACTCGAGCGAATAAAGCGACGCTTTGAAATACAAGTCGGCGCCCAACAAACTACGCTGGAACGTGCGCGCCACGCACTAACGATGGATGACCGAACACCACTCACACGCATCTTCGTTCGCGATGGTGAAATCATGCTTCCGATCACACTAAGGGACATTATCAGACTTGAAGCCTGTGATGATTACACTGCTGTCTATCTACCCGGGCGAAAGTATTTGGTCCATGTCGGCTTAACGGAATTCACGAGCAGGCTTGACGGGGAAACTTTCTTGCGCGTGCATCGGTCTCACACTGTCAATCTTGACCACGTTACGTCTGCGGAAGAATTTGATCGTCGTTTGGTTCTGTACCTGAGTGATGGATCCGAGGTGACTGCAAGTCGCTCGGGCACACAGGAATTTCGTAGACTCTATACGTGGGCCTGAAGGTTCGCCAACGGCCTGTTCTCAACGACCACTCACACTCCGCGTCTCCCATTTGCCGAATAGTCACTCACACTAAAGCCAACTCGCATACACTTGCTGTCGATTGGAGAGAATTCGATGCACGCCTTTGTCCGAACCGTTTGTGTCTGCTTGTGTTTGGGTACGCTGCAAACAGTTTCCGCAGATCAGACTGCGGAGACGTTATTGCAAACGAGTGCGGCTCGAGCGAAGAGTATTCGAACGCTAACCGCTCGTATTGAACTTACCTGGCATTCTCCCAAGCAATCGTTAAAACGAAGCACCGGCAGCATCAAGCTGATGAAGCCGAATTTCGCGCTGATTGAACTGACCGGCGACTATCCTTTAACCACCCTGGCGTCAGACGGCCGTTCGCGCTACCTCGTCTCTGACATTGCTAAGTATTCTTTGGCAGCGGCTGATCCGGCGGGCAAAAACATCGATACACCGTGGTGGATCTTTCCAGTGCGCTTCTTTTTCATACAGGACCTTAAGCCGTTTGGACCAGATTCACCGAACTGGACCAGTCTTCGCTTCGCAGGATTGGAAACAATTGCCGGCGTAGCTTATCGCGTGTTGGAAATAGCAGGCGATAAACCGATGACTTACAAGGCGCGTTTTTACTTTGACGATGGGGTGCTGCGCCGGTCGGTCGTGACATTCGGCGAGGGTGCGGGGGCTTCAGTTTTCACGGCGCAGATCGAGGAGGTAAAAACCCGCACAAGTTTACGTTCGAAAGACTTCGCATTCAGGCCATCGCCTGGCGCGAGACTGGACACCGGCGCCGAAACGAGAATGCTGGGCCTGGGAGAACCAGCTCCTGATTTCTCCTTATCTACTTCAGATGGAAAGTTGTTAACGCTCGAGTCCGCACGACGAGGCAAAAAGGCAACGTTGATTAACTTCTGGTACCTCGCGTGTCCGCCGTGCCGCGCGGAGTTCGAACTATTTCAGAAGCTTTTTGCAAAATTAAGCGAAGAAGGATTTTTGATCGTTGCCATAAACAATGTCGACAAGGCGGCTGACATCGAATCCTACAGACGCGAAACTGGTATCACGTTTCCAATGGCGATCGCTGAACGTGAACCAGGTGTAGTAAGCGCTTATAAGATCGAAACTTATCCCTCCACCTATGTGCTGAACGCTGAGGGCAAAATTGTCTATCGAGCTGTCGGAGTGGACGAACCCGGCTTGCTGCGAACTCTGCGAGAGCTCGGCTTACGACCCTGACCACGATGACAAAGAAGTATTTCGTTCGGGTGGCCAGGAGGCACCACCACTTCGAAAAGAGCGACAAGCAGTTGTGTATTGCAGAAGGAGTTTTATCATTCTCTTGAACTTCTCAAGATTTGGTGCGAATCAACCGCGCAAATGATTTTCCCTCATCGCAAGATCGGTCGTTTGGCAAACGGGTATGAAGCCAGTTTTCTTGTTCTTGCAGGCAATCCGCTCGAAGACTTTACCCACATCAAAAATATTCAGATGCGATTCAAACAAGGTTTGTGTTCTTTGTGTTAACTGTCTTTCACGGCCATGGTTAACACAGTGGACCAGGAGTATTATTCCTCCATCTTTAAATGGAGGGATAAACTAATGGCTGGCGAGACGATTGACGGAACTTATCGACAGACGAATTTGCCGAATGAGTCGAAAGAGTATTTGGCAAAACGTGAAGAGATACGACTGGCAGAAATTGAGTTACTAAACATCCGCGAAAAGGTCGCCGAGTTACGACGGCAACTGCCGCCAGGTGCGATCTTGCAGGACTATGAATTTCTCGAGGGACCCGCGTCTCTTGACGACGGCGATGTTCCGACCAGGAAGGTGCGATTGAGTGAGTTGTTCACTGCGCCGGATCGTTCGCTCGTGATCTATCAGTTCATGTTCGGAAAGAAGCAGACCACTCCCTGTCCGATGTGCACCTCCTGGATTGATAGTTGGAACGGGGTCGCTCATCACCTCGCGCAAAATATCGACGTTGCGATTGTGGCTGCGGCTGATGTCCCGACGTTGCGGGCCCACGCGCGGAGCAGAGGTTGGGACAAGCTACGTCTGCTGAGCGCCGGCGAAAGTAGTTTCAAGTACGATCTCGGCAGCGAAGACGCGGAGGGCGCTCAGGACTCGACGATTTCGGTTTTCACGCGAGATAAGGATGGAACACTGCGCCATTTTTACAGTGTTCATCCACGGCTAAGCGAAGAAATGGACACGCGGGGCATCGATGAGTGGAATCCGATTTGGAATATTCTCGATATGACGCCACAGGGACGAGGGAGTTGGGATGCGTCGCTGGATTACGGCACCAAGGTACAGGCGGCGTGTCATTAGAGGTCAATTCCAATGAACCGCGAAACTTTGCAAGTATGGCTCGACAAATACGTCGAGGCCTGGCGAACTTATGATCCGGCGCAAATCGGAGACCTCTTCAGTGAGGATGCGCTCTACTTATACAGTCCGTTCGACGAACAGAACCCTTTACGCGGACGCGAGGCGATTGTGGCGGACTGGCTCAAAACGCCCGACGCAGCAGGTTCGTGGGAAGCGCACTATACGCCGGTCGCTGTCGAAGGCAATGTGGGCGTGGCCCAGGGACGGACCCGGTATTTTACTCCCGACGGTACCGTTAAGCGGGAGTTCGATAACATTTTCGTCCTGCATTTTAACGAGGAAGGACGCTGCGCACGTTTTACCGAGTGGTTTATGCAGCCGCGGAACAAGTAAGGAGTCAACTATGACTGCTAGCGGTACGTTCGATGTAAAAGTGATCCAACAGCCTCAGGATGACAGCGCAGGTGGACCATTCGGCCGGCTGTTTCTAGACAAACAGTTCCACGGCGACCTCAGCGCCATAAGCAAGGGACAGATGTTGGGAGCAGGAACAGCCGTTGAAGGTTCGGGCGCCTATGTCGCGTTGGAACTCGTGTCCGGCACCGTCAACGGAAAACAGGGAAGCTTCATCCTGCAACACAAGGGGACCATGAGAAAAGGTGAGTATCACATGAGCGTTACCGTGGTCCCGGACTCGGGAACCGATGAGCTGGTGGGAATGGCCGGCGAAATGAAGATCATTATCGAAGGTGGCAAACACAGCTACGAGCTGGACTACACGCTCGAAGGAAAATGAGTCGCCCTCCATCATGAGCATCATCTCTGCTAATATCTTCGTCCCTCTGCGCCTCTGCGGTGATCTTCACAAAAAAAACATCAACCGCAGAGGCGCAGAGGGACGCAGAGTTGATTTTTTTTTTTTTTTTTTTTTTGAACTTTTTATTGACTTCATTACCTGTAGCGTGGTATTAGTTCGCGCCACGAATTAAATCGCAAGACAGCAAGGGCAAACAGGGACGATCAGGCGAGGCGGCTACACCTGTGCGAAGGATTGATCTATCTAACTTTCAGGTCGCCACGAGCGAAACCGCGCGCGATATCAATCGACGCATCGTTCTAAATCTGATCCGAACGCACCAACCTATCTCTCGAGCCGACCTTGCGCGTCATTCAGGTTTGCAACGCAGCACTGTCTCTGTCATCGCCGAGCAGCTAATCAAAGAGCGATGGATCACTGAAGGCGCAAACGGGCACACACCTAGAGGTCGCCGGCCCACATTCCTTCACTTCAACAAGGAGCGCGTAGAAATCATCGGGATCAATGTTCGTCCCGTCACCACAACGCTCGCGCTCGCGCATCTCGACGCCAACTTTCTTGCTCGGACTCATTAGCCACTCCGCAACAGCCGCAGGACTTTCTGGCGGAGCTGATTCCAAGAGTTCACAAACTCATGCACAGCTCGCCCGGAATTTACCTTCTAAGGTATCGGTGTGAGCGTTCCTGGTCGCGTCGATCTGACCACCAAGAAAATCGTCTTCGCGCCAAACCTCGGCTGGCGGACTTCGATCTGAAAACACCTCTGGAAAAGGCCACTCAGTTGCCGGTCGAGCTGGAAAACGCTGCAAATTCCTGTGCACTTTCCGAAATTTGTTTCGGTCGTCGAGCCGAAGGTCTCCGGAATCTGGTGGTCGTCACGGTGTCAGAGGGTATCGGCTGTGGCTTGATACTCAATCATCAATTGGTTCAGGGATCGACCGGTACAGCCGGTGAATTCGGCCACGCTGCTCTCATTCAAGACGGGCTCGAATGCAGTTGCGGCAACCGCGGTGTTGGAGATGTATGCCTCCAACTCGGCCGCTGTCCGTTATTACTCGCAAGCCAGTTCCACTAGCCGCGGCCGCCGTTCCGTAGCTAGCGAAAACAAATCAGCGAAAACGCGATCAGTTTCGATCATCTGTTGCGACTTGCCGAACAAGGCGACAGCAAAGCGGTTGATGCTTTGCAGCAGATGGCAGAGTCGCTGGGTTTGGGAATCGCGCCTCTGATAGCGGGTCTCGCGCCGGACATGATCGTTATCGTGGGCGAGGTAACTCGTGCATGGCACAAGGTAGGACCGATTATTAAAGAAACGGTATCACGGCATTCATTCACTCGTGCGGAGACACAGATCGTGCCGAGCGATCCAATAACTCAGCCACGTTTGCGCGGCACGATCGCGCTCGTGCTGCTGAAGCATTTCGGCGCTCCTGCAGTCGCTTAATTACTCTGTTCGCTATTTTGTTGTGGTCGCGAATTAAATCGCCAGAGCCTCCGGTTCAACGGCGCGGTTCTAATCGTCGCAAAAGACGCCAACGTCCAACCCCGAAGAGGAGCTACAGAGTCATGTTTACCTTCACAGCCTTTCCGCAGCGAACCAAACACGATGCACATGTAACCGAGCAAGAATCGTCCTCAGCGCACCGAGCATTAACGCGATCTGCTCGCTACCTGGCGCTGTTGGTCTTTATCAGTTCTGCTCGTGCCCACTGTCGCGTGCGCGCAGGTCCTTTATGGCTCTCTCGTCGGAAATGTCACCGATCCAAACGAAGCTGCCATTTCGGGCGCAAAGATCGAAATCACTAACCTCGCTACCGGAGCAGTCTCTACTATCACTACGGACGAGCGTGGCTCTTACTCGCTTAAAGATCTTCAGATTGGCGCCTACAAAGTCTCTATTTCCCGATCGTCTTTCAAGACGACAGTCAAAGAAGATGTTCGCATCGAAGCGAATCGGACCTATCGTTTCGATGCGCGACTCGAAATCGGCGGATTAGAGGAAACGGTTCTAATAACAACTGCTGACGATGCAACTCTGCAGACCGATCGATCTGACGTCAACGTGACGCAGTCGACACGGGAGATTAACAATCTTCCTCTGTTCGGCAGTGTCGGGCGAAACTATCAGAGCTTGATCCAGCTTATCCCGGGCACCACCAGAGGGACGGGAAGCTTCTTCCTTAATGCTACTGGTAGTGGCGAGGATAACTCAGCAGCCGGTAACCCGCAGCGGTCCATCTCCTACAATGTCAATGGCGTGTCGCGTTTGCAGAACAACACGAAGATTGATGGTTCGAGCATCATTTATCCGTGGCTGCCAACCAACACGGTTTACGTGCCGCCGCGGAGGCGATACAGGAGGTGAACATCGTCACCAACGCCTTCGACGCGGAGCAAGGTCTGGCCGGCGGTGCTGCGATCAACGTCAGTATTAAGAGTGGCGGAAACGACTTTCACGGCGCTGTCTGGGGTTACGATACAAACAGTCGGTTTAGATCCCGCCGCTTTTTCCAGGCTGCTAACCAGCCGATCAATCCGAAGGACATCCTGGTCCAATATGGTTATGCCATTAGCGGACCGATCATCCTGCCACTTTCGGTGAGGGTGGACCATCAATCTGGAGTGGAAAGAATAAGCTCTTCTTCTTCACCGACCTCGAACGTACCACGCAGCGGAATGCTGCTGGAGCCACCGTCAGTGTAGCTCCTGCGAGCTTTCGGCCAGATGCCAACGGTAACGTCAACTTTACTGGCACCGGAATCACTGTATTCGACCCAACATCGAATCCCAATCCGGCATTGCGTACACCTTTCCCAAATAACACGATTCCGGGAAATCGGATTGATGTCGCAGCGACCGAAATCATGAGACGTTTGCCGCTGCCAAACTTGGCCGGCAATACAAACAACTTCGCAACGGCAGGTGTGGCTGAGTTCAACCGCACCAACATGGACATCAAGATCAATTACGATCGCGGTAGCAAGCTCACACTATTTGGTCGCTACAGCCGTTCTCCAACACTGATCATCGATCCTCCGATATTTGGCGAAGTCAGTGGTCCAGCTTTGAATGGCGGGCAGTTGGGTACAGCTCCCGGTTTGATCAATGTCTTCGGCATTGGCGCCACTTACACGTTCAACCCGAACGTTGTGCTTGATGGAAACGTCGGCTATACGCGCCAGCGACTCGGCGCCGAAGGCTTCGATATCGTTTCGAACTTCGGTCTCAACGTCTTGCAGATCCCAGGCACCAATGGTCCAGATCGACTTCAGGGCGGCGTTCCAGCGTTTCAGATTAACGGCGGGTGGACCAACATCGGCAACGACAACACTGGCAATCCGTTCCTTTTCCGCGATAATCAGTATGTCGCTGCCGCTAACCTTTCGTGGCTGAAAGGTTCTCATTCGTTCCGGTTTGGCGCTGACTATCTCAACCCTCAGCTCAATCACTTCCAGCCGCAGGGCGGCGCCTTTCAAACAGTACGCGGGACGTTTGGATTTAGCGGTAATGCCACCAGTCAGCAAGGCAATGCAGCCAGCATCGCCGAGAGCCAGCTCTTCCATAGTTGGGCCGACTTCCTGCTTGGACTTCCAATTCAAGCCGGCAAGGTGGACCAACTTCGTAATCCGAACTCAGTCTGGTGGAAACAATATGCACTTTATGCGCGTGACCACTGGCAGATTGGTCGTAGGTTGACTCTAACCTACGGTTTGCGTTGGGAGCTTTTTGGCACTCCACGAAAAGACCACACCGGAATCAATCGCTTTGATCCGGACACAGGAAAAGTTTTTACCGGTGGACTGAGCGGTGTTCCATTTGACAGCGGCGCAGATCCGGACCCGGCCAGTTCCTGCCACGCGTTGGATTTGCCTTCCGTTGGAATGATAAGACGGTGCTTCGCGGCGGCTACGGCCAATCCGCTGACCCAAGACCATTTCAGGATGTCAGGAACGCCTTTCCGATTGCCAATATCTGGTCCATGCCTGCGATCAGATTCAACGGTGTCGACAATAATTTCATTCCTGTGACCACTCTTCGGCAGGGTCTGATTAACACGAGCACTCCCCCTGATTTAAGTCAGGGCATTATCTCGTTGCCGGCAAATACCGGCACTACAACTTTCCCGAAGGAACCGAGCCGGAAGGAGATTCACTCGTTCAACCTCATGCTCGAACGTGAATTGCCGTGGAAATTCATAAGCCAAGTCGGTTATGTTGGCACGCGCGCGGTCGAGTCAGATGGGTTTCATCAACATCAACGCCGGTCCGCCGGGAACTGGCAACGCCGGCCGGCCATTGGCCCTCAGGTTTGGATTGGTAGCAGACATCAACTCAATCCAGCCATACGGTCAACTTAACGTATGATTCTCTCCAGGCGCTCTTTACTCGGCGATGGGCCGGTTCGGTTTTTGGAACCGCATACACGTGGTCCAAGACCATCAACTATGCCGATAATGATCAAGGTCCGAGGATTCAATTCCTGCCAGAGAAGGAACGCAACCGTGGTCCGGCGAGCTACGATCGCACGCACAACTTTCAGATGTACGCCGTCTATGATCTACCATTTGGCAAAGGTCACCGGCTGGCTCATGACGGTTGGGCCAGCGAGGTTCTCGGCGGCTTCCAGTTAAGCGGTGTTTTGAGCTAGATGAGCGGTCTGCCGTTCTATGTGATTCAAAACTCTGCGCCGAATCTGCTCGCGGGTGGCAGTGGCCAGGTTCCAAACCAACTCATCCGATCATTTAACATTCTGGGCGGAGTAGGAACGGCGTCACAAAGAGGCACCGCCGCTGGACCTTGGTTCACGAATACGGTGCTGAGTGTTAACTGCACAACGAACTGTGCATGGGCGCCGGAGACAGGCCCGCGCTTTGGATCGATGGCGGCAGGAACACTCTGCGCGGACCGGGTTTCTTTGAGCTCGACATGAGCATCTTCCGTACGTTTCTATGTCAGAGAGCGTTAGGTTGCAGCTTCGCGCAGAAGCCCTGAACGCAATTAACCATGCGAATTTCGCAAATCCGCAGCCTGACATCACAAACGCAAACTTCGGCTTCATCACGTCAACGACGGGGCCGAATCAGTCGCGCCAGTGGCGTTTCGGAATGCGTCTTAGTTTCTGAACTGCATGACCAGTAAAGAAAAGCTATCCACAGATTATGCAGATTCTTTTCTTGATCTGCGTAATCTGTGTGTGATCTGCATACGGGCAAACGAGTTCAGATCGCTGGCTTGATTATGCGGCCGCTGAATATGACATCTTCCCGAATGTTACTTATGCGAAATCGAGTAACTTCGAACTAAAACTCGATCTTTATCTATCGAAGAATCGAGACCGTCCGAACCCGACGTTGATTCTGTTTCATGGCGGTGGCTGGGTTGACGGTCAAAAAGAACGCAACGTGCTTTACCTGTTGCCATACCTTGAATTGGGTTGGTCGGCGGTCAATGTCGAGTATCGAACAGCGCGCCAGGCGCCTGCGCCGGCAGCGGTAGAGGACTGTCGTTGCGCGCTTCGCTGGCTCACCTATCGCGCTCGTAACTACTCGCTCGATCCATCGCGGTTTGTTCTGACCGGAACTTCGGCGGGCGGACATCTTTCATTAATGACAGGCATGTTGCCGCCTAACAATGTTTTCGATCGCCAATGTCCGATCGAAGGAGATGATCGTTGGAATTCGGCAAATGTTCCTGAAGTAAAAGTCGCGGCGATCGTCAACTGGTTTGGGATCAGTGATGTTGCTGATTTACTGGATGGTCCAAATGCCAGAAACTACGCACGCGAATGGTTTGGCAGTATGAGCAACCCCGAACAACTCGCGAAACAACTTTCTCCTGTTAATTACGTGCGCGCAGGTTTGCCTCCAATCATTACGATCCACGGCGAACATGATGACGTTGCGCCCTACAACCATTCGGTTCGACTCCATTCGGTATTGGATAAAGCCGGCGTTCCTAATCGGCTCGTGACTATTAAAGGACGTAAGCATGGTGGCTTCAATCGCCAGGAAATGTTAGACAGCTTATGCGGCGATTCGAGAGTTTCTTCGTAAACAAGGTTTACTTTAAGTTATTTGTCTTATGCATTTTGTGCCTTTTTGCTGGCTATAAATGTAAAGGCAGATGACGGCTATCGGCTGTGGCTGCGTTATGACCATCTTCCATCGCAGTTAGCGGACAGGTATCGCGCGCGTGTTAAGTCAATTGCGGTCCAAGGCGAGTCTGCAACGTTTGATCCGATTCGTCGCGAACTCAGTCAGGTTGTGCTGGATTATTAGGATCGCCTGTCCCAGTTGGAGATTCCGGCAACGCTTCCGTTGTCGTTGGTCTTCCGCAAACTTCCACTCTCATTCGAAAACAACAATGGGACGTCGAACTGAAAAAGCTTGGCCCGGAAGGCTTTCGGATTCGGACGATCAGAGATGCCAATCGAGACGTAATCGCAATTGCGTCAACTACCGATATCGGAGCGCTTTACGGCGCATTTCATTTTCTACGTCTGCTTCAAACTGGACAACCGTTAGATCGATTGCAATTAGATCAAAGGCCTGCGTTGAAGCTGCGGTTACTCAATCACTGGGACAATCTCGACCGGAGTATTGAACGAGGCTATGCCGGAAAATCCTTGTGGAATTGGGACGAACTGCCGGGCCAAGTCGATCCGCGTCTGCGTGATTACGCCAGGGCCAACGCTTCAATCGGCATTAACGGCGCAGTGCTGAATAACGTCAACGCCAGTGCTGAATTTCTGACTGCGAAATATCTCGATAAGGTGGCAGCAATTGCTAATGTGTTCCGCCCTTACGGAATTCGCGTCTATCTCTCCGCGCGTTTTTCAGCGCCGATCGAGTTGAGCAAATTACCAACGGCAGATCCTCTTGACCGTTCTGTTATTGACTGGTGGGCGCAGAAGGCCAATGAGATCTACAAAGTGATTCCGGATTTCGGCGGCTTCCTGGTAAAAGCAAACAGCGAAGGTCAACCTGGTCCACGAACGTACAATCGCAGTCACGTTGATGGCGCAAACATGCTGGCAGCGGCGCTTGCACCTCATCGCGGCATCGTCATGTGGCGCGCATTTGTCTATGACATGAAGCCCGGTTACGACCGCGCCGGAGCAGCTTACGAGAATCTTCAGCCCTTCGATGGCAAGTTCGCACCAAACGTGCTGCTCCAGGTGAAGAATGGACCAATAGACTTCCAGCCGCGAGAGCCGTTTCATCCGCTCTTCGGCGCCATGCCTCGCACGCAACTGATGCCGGAGTTGCAGATCACTCAGGAGTATCTTGGTTTCTCAAATCATTTTGTTTTTCTCGCTTCGATGTGGCGTGAGTTTCTTGACTCAGACACGTACGCGAAAGGGCGAGGCTCAACAGTAAGCAGAGTAGTGGATGGAACGTTGTATCGACAACGCCTGAGCGGCATCGCGGGCGTCGCAAACACAGGCACCGATCGCAATTGGACCGGGCACCACCTTTTACAGGCAAACTGGTACGCCTTTGGTCGCCTCGCCTGGAATCCGCGACTCCCGTCTGAGCAGATCGCGAAGGAATGGACCAGTATGGCGCTCACGCACGACGCCCAGGCAGCGGACAAAGATCGTGCAATTGATGCTCGCGTCGCACGATGCGGTCGTGAATTACATGACGCCGCTTGGCCTTCATCATCTGATGTGGGGAGGACATCATTACGGACCAGCGCCCTGGTGGGACAAAGAGAAACGTGACGATTGGAATCCTGTTTATTATCACAAGGCGAACAACTCCGGGATCGGATTTGATCGGACCAAGACGGGTAGCAACACAGTCAGCCAGTATCATCTGCCCGTTCGCCGGCAGTTCTCGGATGTCCGGCAATGTCCGGAAAAGTTTCTGCTTTGGTTTCACCACGTGGCGTGGGATCACAGAATGAAATCCGGGCGCACGCTCTGGGACGAACTAGCGCACTCGTATCAAAGCGGCGTCGACTGGGTGAGATCCGCGCGGCGTCAGTGGGCCACACTCGCTCGCGCAATCGATCACGAGCGGCACGAAGCGATTGATCAAAAGCTGGCTATACAGGAACGCGATGCCGTTTGGTGGCGCGATGCGAGCCTGCTCTACTTTCAGACATTTTCGAGACGACCATTGCCGGCAGGAATTGAGCCGCCGGCAAAAACACTTGAGGAATACAAGGCGAAAGCGCTGGAATGGTGAATAACCTTCGCCACAGATTTCACGGATGAAAATCACGGATTTAAAAGCCACGACTGTTACGGTTCCCCTCGAAGCACCGCTGCGCCATGCGAACGGTTGTCATTGGGGACGCTTTGTCAGGACGATTGTGGAAGTGGAAACTGATGAAGGCCTGATCGGTCTCGGCGAAATGGGTGGAGGTGGCGAGTCCGCAGAAGCCGCGTTTCACGCGCTTAAGAGTTATCTACTCGGACGCGATCCGGCGCATCTCGAAGAACTAAGATTTCTGATCGCCAATCCGACAGCATCGCTTTACAACAATCGCACGCAGATGTTGGCAGCGATCGAGTTTGCCTGTCTCGATATCATCGGCCAGAAATGGGGTGTTCCTGTTTCTGAGATCCTCGGTGGGCGTTTGCGCGACCGAGTGCCATTTGCTTCCTACTTGTTCTTTCGTTATCCAAACGACGAGAGTAAAGCAAGCGAAGTTCGGACTCTGGAGCAGCTTGTCGATTCTGCAAGAACGTTGAAGAAGCTTCATGGTTTCACTTCACACAAGTTGAAGGGAGGAGTATTTCCTCCCGAATATGAACTCGAATGCTACCGTGCGCTCGCCGCCGCACTTGACGGAGATCGTTTTCGTTTTGATCCGAATGGCGTCTGGTCCACCGAGACGGCGATCTGGTTTGGCCAGCAGATCGAAGACATTCGAAATGATTACCTGGAAGATCCGGTGTTTGGTATGAATGGAATGCGGCGCGTGCGCGAGAAATTCGCATGCCGCTCGCGACTAATACCGTTGTAGTCAATTTCGAACAACTTGCAGCTAATATTCGCGATACAGCGGTCGATGTCGTGTTGTTGGACACGACGTTCTGGGGCGGCATTCGCGCGTGCGTCAAAGCAGCTGCAGTTTGTGAAACGTTTCAAATGGGCGTTGCCGTGCATTCATCGGGAGAGCTTGGAATTCAGCTCGCAACGATGTTGCATCTCGGAGCAGTAATTCCAAATCTGTCGTTCGCGGCTGATGCTCATTATCATCATTTGACTGATGACATTATTCAGGGCGGCAAGTTGAAGTATGAAAACGGCGCCATTGCGGTGCCGACAGCGCCCGGATTGGGTGTTAAGCTGGACCGCGACAAGGTTGATGAGTATCGGGAGTTATACCTGCGTCTTGGCTCGTATCCTTACGATCAGGATCCATTGAGGCCGGGCTGGACTCCGACGATACCAAACGATCGCTGGGCAGATCCGCTGAATCAGTCAGGATATGGACATATAGGAGGTTACGAAACTATGGTCACGTCTACCGAAAAGTTTTCCGAGTTGCTTACCGAGACGGAAGAGCTTCGCGCGGAAGTTGAATTAGTGGTGAACGCAGCGCCGGTAATGGATGTTCACACGCATCTGTTTCCTCCCGAGTTCAACGAGTTGTGCCTTTTTGGAATTGACGAGCTGCTGACGTATCACTACCTGACTGCCGAAACATTTCGCTCGGCGAGAATTCCGTATAAACAGTTCTGGGCCATGTCAAAAACCGCTCAGGCCGATCTCGTTTGGAAGACGTTGTTCGTCGACAACACGCCGACTTCTGAAGCAGCCCAGGGAATCATCTCGGTGCTCGACGTCTTTGGGCTCGACACCCGCGCTCCAGACCTGAACGAGGCGCGCGCGTTCTTCAACTCTCAAGATCTCACTGAACACATCGATCAAGTGTTCGACATCGCGGGGGTGAGTGGTGTTGTGATGACAAACGATCCTCTCGATGAAGCAGAGGCTCAGATTTGGAAAAACGGCGGCAATGTGGACCAACGATTCAAGGCGTCCTTAAGGTTGGACAGCCTGCTGAATGATTTCGACTCGGGATCAGGGCCGGCCATTCGACGGTTGTTGGATCAGTCGATTCAGCGCCTGAATCCGGTCTACATGGCCGCTTCGTTACCGGCGGATTTCAAATATCCGAGTGATGACATCCGGGACGGGTTGTTCCGAGAAGTAGTTCTTCCGACTGCCAAAGAATACGGTCTTACTTTAACTCTGATGGTTGGTGTGCGTCGTGCGGTAAACCCGGATCTGCGAGAAGCGGGTGATGGACTTGGGCGCGCCGACGTGACAGCGATCGAACGCCTGTGTGCGGATTATCCCGATGTCAATTTCCTGGTGACGTTTCTTTCGCGCGAGAACCAGCACGAGTTGTGTGTGGCCGCGAGGAAGTTCAACAACCTCATGCCGTTCGGTTGTTGGTGGTTTCTAAACAACCCCTCGATTGTGACGGAGATAACGCGAGAAAGGCTGGAGTTGTTGGGCCAAAGCTTCATTCCGCAACACTCTGACGCGCGGGTGCTCGAACAATTAATCTACAAGTGGAAACATGCGCGCAGGCAAATTGCTGAGGCGCTCTGCAGTTCCTACGAGCAACTCTTGCAGAACGGGCGGGCCGTCACACGAGAAGAGATCGCGCGCGATGTCAGGCGGATGTTTGAAGGAAATTTCAACGAATGGATTAGCGCCGCTAGGCATCTTTAATATTCTCTGCGTATCTCTGCGTTCCTCTGCGCCTCTGCGGTGGAGATTGTTTTCACCGCAGCGGCGCAGAGGAACGCAGATACGCAGAGATCAAAGAAGGCACGTCTCCTTGAGAAAAAAAAGAACCGTCGGATCTATCGTCTGCCTTGCAATCATCGGTTCATTCTGGTTGCCTGTTGCGCACATGACGTCCCAGGAGAAGCTTCCGGATTACAAAAATCCTCGTTTGCCGGTAGAACAACGCGTCGCCGATCTGGTTTCGCGGATGACGCTTGAAGAAAAAGTCGCGCAGCTTGTCTGTCTTTGGGGAAATCGGCCTCAGGTCAATCCAGCAAACAAACTTTGCCACTGGACCGCGGTGATTTCTCTCCTGCCAAAGCGGCGGAAGTCATGAAGCACGGCATCGGTCAGATCGCGCGACAACGAGAACGGAAAGATCCGCGCGAGGGAGCAAAGTTCGCCAACGCAATTCAGAAATGGCTGATCGAAAACACGCGACTCGGAATCCCCGCAATTCTTCACGACGAAATACTTCACGGGCACATGGCTAAGGGCAGCACGAGTTTCCCTCAACCAATCGCACTCGCGACGACGTGGGATCCGGAGTTCATCACAAAAGTCTTCACCGCCGGAGCACTGGAGACGCGTGCCCGCGGAAGTCATCAGGTGCTCGGACCGAATTTGGATCTCGCACGCGATCCTCGCTGGGGCCGCACCGAAGAGACTTTTGGCGAAGATCCGTATTTAACCTCGCGCATGGCAGTGGCTATTGTGAAAGCTTTGCAAGGACCCGCGCCTGGCATCGACGAAAACCACGTCATCGCGACTGCAAAGCATTTCACTGCGCACGGCCAGCCTGAAAGTGGGACCAACATTGGACCAGTCAACTTTTCGGAACGCACACTGCGAGAGTATTTTTTGCCGAGCTTCAAGGCGGCGGTGACTGAAGCGGGCATCATGAGCGTGATGCCTTCGTACAACGAGATCGACGGCATTCCATCTCACGCAAACAAGTGGTTGTTGCAAACGCTGCTCCGGGAGGAGTGGGGCTTCAAGGGCCATGTAGTTTCTGACTATTACGCGATTCCGCAGATGGTGGATCTGCATCACCTGGTTCCGGATAAACCCAGCACTGCCAAACTCGCGATTGAATCTGGGGTGGATACCGAACTTCCGGATCCTGATTCCTTCCCAACGCTTTTACAGCTAGTGAAAGAAAAACGCGTTTCAGAAGCGACTATCGATCAGGCCGTCGCCCGAAACCTGCGTGCCAAGTTTTTGCTTGGGTTATTCGAAAACCCTTACGTGGACGTCGAACGCGCAGCGCGTGTCACGAACTCGAGTGAGCATCGAGCACTGGCGGCTGAAGCGGCCCGGAGATCGATTACCCTCCTGAAGAACGCCAACAACTTGTTGCCGCTGAATCTGAGTGCGTTGAAGTCAATCGCAGTTATTGGTCCAAATGCAGCGGATGTTCATCTCGGTGGTTACAGCGATGAGCCTGGACGCGGCGTCAGCGTGCTTCAGGGAATAAAAGACAAGGTGGGGAACAAAGTTAAAGTAACCTATGCCGAAGGTTGCAAAATAACGAAGCAAGGTGGCGACTGGTTTGCGGATAGTGCGGATCTTAGCGATCCGGCTGATGATCAAAAACTGATCGCGGAAGCGGCGTCAATCGCAAAGTCTGCGGACGTCGCACTCCTCGTGCTGGGCGGGAATGAGGATACAAATAAGGAAGGCTGGGCTGACAATCATCTCGGCGATCGGGATAGTATCGATTTAGTGGGCCGGCAGAATGATCTGGTTAAAGCGGTTCTCGAGACTGGAAAGCCAACCATTGTGCTCCTTATTAACAGTGGTCCGCTCTCGATTAACTACATCGCCGAAAACGTACCCTCGATTCTTGAAGGCTTCTATTTAGGACAGGAGACCGGTGTGGGTGTCGCCGACGTCCTGTTCGGCGACTACAATCCCGCGGGCAAACTTACCATTAGCTTCCCGCGATCCGTAGGCCAGTTGCCTCTCTTCTACAACCGCAAACCGACAGCGCGTCGCGGTTATCTTTTCGCAAACAAAGAACCATTGTTTCCGTTTGGCTTTGGCCTGAGCTACACGACGTTTGGCTTATAGCGATCTCAAGGTTAGTCCGGCAAAGATCGGCCCTGGTGACAACGCGCGGGTCAGCGTTACTGTGACGAATACCGGCAAACGCGCAGGCGACGAGATCGTCCAACTCTACATTCGCGACCTGGTGAGTTCGGTTACTCGACCCATCATGGAACTGAAAGACTTCAGGCGCATCACGCTGGGGCCCGGTGAAAGTAAAACAGTTGAATTCGTGATCACACCCGACAAACTTTCGTTTCTCGATCTGAATTTGAAAAGCGTCGTCGAGCCTGGTTGGTTCGACATCATGGTGGGAACGAGCTCAGTGAAGTATGAGACGGTTAAGCTCGAAGTTACCAGCAGGTAGTTAGCCACAAAAAGCACAAAAATGAATTACAAACCGAAACCGGAACACAAATTTACTTTTGGTCTCTGGATCGCATTCGTCCTGCTCACGTTTATTCCACCGGGACAGACTCAATCCCCGCCCGCATATAAAAATCCCAATCTCCCAATCGAAGCGCGCGTCAACGATCTCGTGTCACGCCTGACGCTGGAAGAAAAAGTCGCGCAGATGATGAATGCGACTCCAGCGATCGAACGTCTTGGCATTCTTCCGCACGACTATTTGAACGAGGCTTTGCACGGCGTTGCCCGCGCTGGCATTGCGACTGTGTTTCCACAGGCCATTGGCCTCGCCGCAACCTGGGACACAAAACTGATGTTTCAGGTCGCCGACGTCATCTCGACCGAGGCGCGCGCGAAGCATCATGAGTATGCGCGCAATAAACAATACGGCCGTTATCAGGGACTGACTTTCTGGAGTCCAAACATCAACATCTTTCGCGATCCGCGTTGGGGCCGCGGCCAGGAAACATACGGCGAAGATCCATACCTGACTGCGCAACTCGGTATTCAATTTGTTCGTGGACTACAAGGCAACGATCCGCGTTATTTCAAAGTCATCGCGACTCCGAAACACTACGCTGTCCACAGTGGCCCGGAACCTGAACGTCATGCCTTTGACGCAATAACTAACGAACGCGATCTGCGCGAAACGTATCTGCCTGCATTCCGCGCCACGATCCTCGAAGGCAAAGCGTATTCGGTCATGTGCGCATACAACCGAACGAACGGCGAACCATGTTGTTCCAGCAAGAGGTTGATGAAGGATATTCTGCGCGACGAGTGGGGCTTTGATGGTTTTGTCGTCTCTGACTGCGATGCGATCTACGACATCTGGAAGTTTCACAAGTTTGTTCAAACCGAATTGGAAGCTTCAGTACTCGGTGTTAAGGCAGGCACGGATCTGACGTGTGGTGAGGAGTACAAAACACTGATTGAAGCTGTAAAGAAGGGCTCAATTAGCGAGGCTGAGATCGACACTTCAGTTAAGCGTCTTCTGACCGCTCGCTTTCGGCTCGGACAGTTTGATCCGCCAGAGATGGTTCCATACGCGCGCATCCCGTTTTCGCAGAACGACACCGACGAACATCGCCAACTGGCGTTGCAAACCGCGCGTAAGTCGATCGTGCTTTTAAAGAATGCGAATCGCACTTTGCCACTGAAGAAAGACCTGAAGAGCATCGCGGTGATTGGGCCAAATGCGGATTCGCCTGAGGTGTTGTGGGGTAACTACAACGGTAATGCGTCACGCTTATACACGCCGCTCGCAGGAATCAAGAACGCCGTCTCAAAAAATACAAAAGTGGTCTACGCACTTGGATCCACACTTGCCGGTGAACCGGTTGTGCCGGTCCCTGCGTCGGCTTTGACCTTGAATGGGACTGATCCGGGAGTAAAGGCGGAATATTTCAACAACCAGGAACTACGTGGACCAGCGGTCACTGTCCGCACCGATGCGCGCATTAATTTCGACTGGGGGCGTTATCACCCTACACCGGAATTGACTGGAAACAATTTTTCCGTTCGCTGGACCGGCAAACTCACGCCACCCGAATCAGGAAACTACACACTCGGGTTCACCGCAGATGACGGAGCACGTCTATATATCGACGGAAAACTCCTGGTTGACGCATGGGCCAGTAATCCGAATAAGACCGTGACGAAGGAAATTGCACTCGAAGGCGGTCGCAGTTACGACCTGCGCATGGAGTATTTCCAGTACCATCGCGAGAACATCGCCAAACTCGTTTGGTCTTATCCAAAGCTGGGAGAACGTCTGCTTGAAGAAGCTGTAAAAGCAGCGCGGGAATCAGAGGCGAGTGTTGTCGTTCTGGGGATTTCGGCGCGACTCGAGGGCGAAGAGATGAACGTACCTCTTGACGGATTTCGCGGTGGTGATCGGACAGAGATCTCGCTGCCGAAATCTCAAGAGGCGTTATTGAAAGCTGTGGTCGCGACAGGCAAGCCGGTGGTTGTCGTGTTGCTCAGTGGCAGTGCGTTAGCGGTCAACTGGGCCAACGCGAATGTGCCTGCGATCCTTGCAGCGTGGTATCCGGGTGGTGAAGGCGGAACGGCGATCGCCGATGTGTTGTTTGGCGATTACAACCCGGGCGGACGTTTGCCCGTTACCTTTTACAAATCGGTGGACCAGTTACCTCCGTTTGACGATTACAGCATGGCGGGTCGTACCTATCGCTATTTCAAGGGAGAACCACTTTATCCATTTGGTTATGGGTTGAGCTATACAAAGTTTTCTTACAGCAATCTGAAGATTGCGAAGTCATTGAAGTCCGGTGAATCGGTTCAGGTAAGTGTTGACGTGATGAATAGCGGCGAACGAGAAGGCGATGAAGTGGTCCAACTATATCTGACGGACACAGCGGCCACAGCGCCCGTGCCGATACGCACACTCGTTGGCTTCGATCGTATTTCCCTTCGCCCGAAAGAAAAACGTTCCGTGACGTTTACCATCACACCGCGACAGATGTCACTGATCGACGACAAGGGCAAGCGCGTGATCGAACCCGGTGAGTTTTCAATCGCTATCGGTGGATTGAACGGTCGCTTCACAGTTTCCGGGAAATTGTTGGAACTCGCCGAACGATGAAAGCCACAAAGAGGCACAAAAAGTTTTCTTTAAGTCTTTTGTGCATTTTGTTTCTTTTGTGCCTTTTTGTGTCCCACGCCCAGGTGCTCGGCGATCCAGTAGACGTCAGTCAGGATTTTCAGCGCCTTGAGAACGTTTACTTCATTGGTAGTCGCGTCACTTCGTTTGACGCATCAACCGGTCAAGGGACGCTGCAATGGGATCGGTACCTGCGCAATACAACCCTCTCGTTCAATAAGATCGACGTTGGGTTCACCCGCGGTCGCGCCACTGAATTTCCTGGCACCGAATACGATCAGGATCCCTCCTTACCTTTTGCCATTAGCTTTGTGAGTCCGCGTACTGTGCGCCTGCGTTTCTCCACGCGAGCCGTGCCACTGAATGATGGACACTCGCTGATGCTGGCCAGACCAGTTCCCACCGGCGTTTCCTGGCGCGTCGAACAAAATGACCGTGAAATCGTGTACACGGGCGCTCACGGTCGTGTGCGAATCATCAAACACCCGTGGGCTATTGAGATCCACGATAAGCACGGACGCTTGCTCACGCGCACACAGAACATTGGCGATCCGGCGACCTTCATTACGCCAATTCCGTTTTCCTTTGTGCGTCGCGCCGCCGATCTCTCGCGTCGCATCGCAGCGACTTTTGAACTACGACACCACGAAAAGATCTTCGGTTGTGGTGAATCCTTCACGCGATTGGACAAGCGCGGGCAGAAAGTCCTGGTCTCTACGCGCGACGGCATGGGTTCACAGAGCGAGCTCATGTACAAGCCTATACCGTTCTTTTTGAGCAGCAACGGGTATGGCATGTTTGTCCACACCAGCGCGCCTCTGACCTTCGACTTCGGAAAGTTCTACGACGCGCACAACGTGATCTATTCGGGCGATGAAAACCTCGATCTTTTTGTTTTCCTCGGCGAGCCAAAAGAGATAGTATCGGAATACACCGCGTTGACGGGTCGTAGTCCAGTCCCACCACTCTGGTCCTTTGGCTTTTGGATGAGTCGCATCACTTACAACTCAGAAGACCAGGTGCGCCAGGTGGCCCAACAACTGAGATCTCATCAAGTCCCTGCTGATGTTATTCATCTGGATACTGGTTGGTTCGAAACTGACTGGCGCAGCGATTACCGTTTTTCATCTTCGCGTTTCCGCGATCCGGCAAAGATGATCGCTGACCTGAAGCAGCAGGGATTTCGCGTCAGTCTTTGGCAGTACACATACTTCACCAGCAAAAATGATGTCTGGAAAGAGATGGTTGCTAAGGGCTACCACGTCAGGAACGAGGGTGGTCAACTTCCATTCGAAGACGCGACGCTCGACGTGAGTAATCCTGAAGCAGTGAAGTGGTATCAGGACAAACTGAGGAGTCTGCTAAAGCTCGGCGTGGGCGCGATCAAAGTGGATTTTGGCGAGGGTGCGCCGCTGACTGGTCAATATGCCTCAGGGCTCAGTGGCTGGTACGAGCACAATCTTTATCCGTTGCGTTACAACAAGGCAGTGGCTGAAGTAACAAAGGAAGTAACTGGCGACGATGTGATTTGGGCCCGCAGTGCCTGGGCCGGCAGTCAACGTTATCCGTTGCATTGGGGTGGTGATGCTGAAAACACTGACTCCGCGATGGCTGCGCAATTGCGAGGCGGCCTTTCTTTTGGGCTCTCCGGTTTCACTTACTGGAGTCATGACGTTGGCGGGTTCGTGAAACGTGCACCTCGCGATCTTTATCGACGCTGGATGGCCTGGGGAGTGCTGACTTCGCACACGCGGACGCATGGCGCCCCACCCAGGGAGCCGTGGGAATACGATGCAGCGCTGATAGAGGATTTTCGCAGAGCTCTAGGTTTGCGCTATACATTGATGCCTTACATCTACGCGCAGGCAAAGGACTCATCGACCCGCGGGTTTCCCCTCGTGCGCCCACTGTTCTTCGAATACCCAAACGATCCGGGCTCGTGGAACATCGACGATCAATACATGTTTGGGTCGGATTTGCTGGTCGCGCCGATGTTCGATAGTTCCGAACGGCGCCGAGTATATCTGCCGCCGGGCAAGTGGATTGATTACCAGAGCGGGCGCGTTTATGCCGGCTCGAATTGGCACGACATTCCGGCAGGTCAAATCCCGGTTGTGTTGTTGATAAAGGACCACTCAGTCTTGCCTCATATCAAAGTTGCGCAGAGTACGAAGGACATGGATTGGGACAACGTAGAGCTACGTGTCTTCAGCACTGACAACGCCGCGGCCCAGGGACTTTTCACTAAACCGGACTCTGATTTGAAAACAGTTTCTCTAACTCCTCGTGGCCGCGATTTTGTATTGAGACAGGATCCTCTGGCGGGAAAAGTTAAATGGACCATCAAGGTGCAGAAGCTCGCACGACTCGTTCAAGGCAAATCAGCGCAAGGCATTTCACGGAATGGCGCTAGCGATCGTTCAGGCAAACGAGAGAGCCGGACGAATCGTTTTGAAAGCGACGGCAGCAGGTCTGGAGTCTGCTTCAGTGGTGATCAATGTTCGTTGAGTTACACAAAAAGCACAAATAGTATTTGTGTCTTTTGTGCCTTTTGTGGCGTTCTTCTATTAGGTGCTAAGATGTCGGCGCTCTAGTGTCGATGTTGGGCGCCCGTCCTTATCCTTTCGCCAGCGCACCTTACGGGCCAGCTTCGACGATTCCTCTTAATCTTCATACTTGATGGAAGACCATATTTACTCACCGCTGCCGACTCTGAAGGTGTCGCTCGTCAGATCGCGTTCACGACTGCGAATTTTTCTGAAAAAGGTATTGCTAACGCTGTGCGGGATCGTTGCAGTGATTCTGATCCTGGAAGTTCTCTTGCGCTTCTACAATCCACTTCAGGCGCGAATCAAAGGCAATCGAATCGTCCTCACGACAAACAAGACCTATTACATCAAGAACGACACAATCAAAGGCCTCGATCCCGAAATCACAGTCAACAGGAATTCACTCGGTTTTCGCGGCCCGGAACCTCCTGCCGATCCTGATGACTACCTTACGGTCGTGGCCATCGGGGGCAGCACGACGCAATGTTTCTTTCTCTCCGATGAACAAACCTGGACGACGAAACTTGGAAAAAATCTCGACCGTTCCTTCAATCTCGTCTGGATCAACAATGCTGGACTTGACGGGCATTCCACGCGTGGGCATCTGGTGCTCCTTGAAGACTTTATTCTTCCCCTGCATCCCAAAGTTGCCATCTTTCTTGTAGGCGCAAATGATGTTGCCAGCAACTCAATGGGCGAATGGAACGCGGAGAACGTAAAGAGTGGGCTGCTATTTGATTCGCCAAAGGCTTTCATCAAGTCGCTTTCGGCTTACAGCGAAGTAGTAGCGCTGCTGCTAAATGGTTATCGAAGTTATAAGGCGTACCAGGCTGGTCTTACTCATCAACAGGTTGACCCAACGAAACCGGAGTATCTGGATATTCCCGAAGAAGAGCAGAAAGTCTTCTTTCAGGTACATGCGAACGAAGCATATCTGAAAGGTTACTATGAGCGGTTGACAGAGATATCAGAACTCAGCCGGCGAGCTGGAATCGAACCGGTGTTCGTGACGCAACCTTTACTTGTGGGATTTGGAAAGGACGACGTTACAGGACTTGATCTGGCTCGCGTAAAAACGCCGGGGCCACGCCAGACGGGAAAAATGTACTGGGAGGTGGTTGAGGCCTACAACGATGTAACCCGACGCGTAGGCAAGGAACGCAATACGCTGGTAATTGACCTCGCGAGGGAAATGCCGAAATCCTCGCGTTATTTCTACGACTTTACCCATTACACTCCGGAGGGAGCGCAGGTCATTGCCGATATCCTGGACAGGTCTCTCTGCCCCGCGTTGCGATTGAAGTTTCCGAGCCATGCAACCCAGCAATGCACGACAAAGTGACTCAAGCTGTTTCGACTTGACGCTTTTCGCCATTCTTCGACGTGATTGCATCGGAAGCTGCTTTTTCCCGTCGAGCTAACCAGGTGAACGGAAGTGCCAAAACCTGAATCACTGCGCAAAGAATGTAGGAAGCTGGATAGTTCCAAACATCGGCAGCCTTGCCGAGTAGTGGTTGAAACACGACGCCACCGCTTGATCCAAACACCGAGTCGAACGACAAGACAGTCGCGCGCTGTTCGGAAGGGATCAACCCATTAAGATATGTCTGCCGCACGGGCGTTGTCGCAGAAAACATCAGGCCCCACAAAATCAAGAGCGTCACCACCACCCAAAAATTCGGCACCAAACCAACAACGGCCAATACAACAATGCTGACAACTTCACCTATCAGCAGCACCGACGTTCTCCGGTGGAAAACTTTTCCGACGTAAGGTACGAGCAACCCACCGGCAATTTGTGCGCCAGCCACAATCGCGGCTGCAAGACCCGCAATGCCATACGCCTTTTCGTCGCCCCAGAGTTGGAGCAAGTAAGGCTGCATCGCGTAGAACGCGTACATCGTCACGGCTCCGGTGAACGGAGCGGCGAACATGATCCATCTGACCGGTGGATTGCGTAGACCATGCCGAATCGATCCGGCGACAATTGTCTTTATCTCGTTGATGGGATTCTTTTCGTTAGACGGCTTGAAACCAAGATCCTTCATCAACAGGAAGGCGAATAAGAAATTCAGAACGAGCAATGCCGCGCGAATCAGGTACGGAACGCCCAGGTTCGTTGTTTGCGCGATGATGCCACCGGCAACTGATCCGGTCAGCATCGCGGTGCCTTCGACAATCTCGCCCTTCGCCAGCACCGACTCCAGCTTGTCTTCGAAGCCACTGTGCGCCAGCGCGTCAACGAGCCAGGCCTCAACCGCGCCCGAGAAAAATGTGAAGCCGAGCCCGAGCAGCATCGAGGACAGTGCCCAACCCCAGAACGGAGCCGATCGGTACCACATAAACAAATAGAGCAAAGTGGAGACGCCGAGAGTAATCACGCCCAACAGGTACGAAGCTCTTCTTCCTCGCAAATCGGCGACGACGCCTGTTGGAATTTCAAAGATCATAAAACCGAAAGTGAAAAACGCATTCGCGGCGAACGCTTCGGTATTGCTTAATCCCGCATCCAGCAGGAAGAGAGTGTTGATACCCCAAATCAACGAGGCTGCCAGCGTGTTGAATAGCAGCAGCGTCAGGTAAGTTCGTTGAACTTTACGCGAAGCTTTGTTCATCATTTGATCCGGTCAAGGTTAAACTAACGAGCCTTGCGCACAAATTATCACGGGTCGGGCGGCCACGGAGGGCCGCCCCTACATTACAATAGTTCTCGTCGCGTTTTTGTAGGGGTGGCCCTCCGTGGCCACCCGTTCGTCGAATCTTCGGAGGTTACTTAATGAGATTGCCCTTGTGTGCCATCATGCTGGTTCTTTCATTGAGCTGGTCTTTTCCGCTGCCAGCGTACCGTCAGACGGACGCATCAGCCGCCGCGGCTCGCGCTTACAAGGAAAAGAACTACGCCGAGTATTTGAAAAACGTGCGGGAACTCAGCAAGCAGCACCCGCAAAACGTCTGGGTCACTGAAGTCCTGGCACGCGCGTACGCGCTTAACCAGATGGATCAGGAAGCTATCGCGATACTCCGCACGCTCGCGCAGATGGGAATGGCCGTTGACGCGGCACACGCCGATCTCGCTTCGCTCAAGGGACGGCCCGACTTCGAACAACTTCGCACCGCCTTCGAGCGTAATGCCACGCCCAATGTGCGCAGCCGTGTCGCTTTCACACTCGCGGAAAAGGACTTGATTCCCGAGGGCATAACCTACGACTCAGCGGCCGGAGACTTCTATGTGAGCAGTATCTACAGACGTAAGATCGTGCGTGTCACGAAGAGCGGAAAGGTTGGAGATTTCACCTCGCCGAGTCAGGACGGTTTGCTGAATGTGCTGGGAATGAAGGTCGATGCGAAGCGGCGCATTCTCTGGGCCTGCACGTTCTCAGGGCCGCGCGATGGAAACCGAGATGGCGCGGGCGCTCTCTTCAAGTACGACCTGACCAGCGGAAAGTTGATTCGGAAATATGAGAGTGCCAGTGACGGTCGCAAGCACCTTTACAACGACATTGCTATCACTCGATCAGGCGACGCATTTATTACCGACAGCTTAGCCGGCGCTGTGCTTCGTCTGCCACGTGCCACCGACACGATGGAGACTTTTATTTCCGCAGAGTCGTTCGCCACAATACGAAATCCCGACGACGGGCGTCGTCGCACGCGGGTCGTTCTACTACATCGCGAACAGTCAGCTTCGCAAGCTGAATCAGCGCGAAGAGATTGCGCCGCCTGAAAAACTGAAAGAGCCGATAATCCTCGCCCTCCCCTTAGGGAAGCCTTGATTGGACCACGTCAGTACCGTAACGCGGTAGCGTCGGGTCAGCCTGCGAATTAATTCTTGACGTTGGATGACAAGCAAACGCCACAGAACTGCCACTTACACCTAACATTTCCGCTGCATGATGAGGGCTCAACTCCGATGCGCACGAACAAGGAGAGATAGCATGGCTACGGAAGCTTTAATGAAGGCAGTCGATCAGCAGGAAACGCTCGATCGATTGAGTGATCAGTTACAGCCTCTCGTCAAGGACGCATTCAAGTCGGCAGGACCGGCGGGCAGGGAAGTTAAGAACTTCCTCCACGGTACCTGGCTTGGTCATCCACTGCATCCGGCGTTAACCGACGTGCCTCTCGGCGCGTGGACAGCGGCGCTCGCGCTCGACGCGATGGAGTCGATCAGCGGTCGAAGAGAGCTTGCCGCCGGAGCCGATGCTGCTATCGCAGTTGGACTAGTGGGCGCGGCAGGAGCGGCGGTGACGGGCTTGACCGACTGGTCCGAAACCAGCGGGCGCGCGCGCAAAGTTGGAATTCTGCATGGTCTCATGAACGTGGGAGCGACGGCTCTTTACACAACGTCGCTCATCCTTCGGCGCAAGAAGAAGAGGAACGCGGGAGTGGGCTTCGCCATGCTCGGCTATGCCGTCTCAAGCGCGTCGGCCTACCTGGGTGGCCATCTTGTTTTTGGCGAGCAGATCGGAGTGAATCACGCTGCGGCGCAAGAGATGCCGAAAGAGTTCGTCCCGGTATTGCCGGATGCCGAGCTCCGAGAAGGCGAGATGAAGCGAGCGGACGCCGGCGGAGTGCCGGTGCTTTTGGTCCGCCTGGAAGGCGCCGTCTGTGCGCTGGCACACACGTGCTCTCACCTGGGTGGTCCGTTGTCTGAAGGCAAGTTGGAAGGCGATGTGGTCCAGTGTCCCTGGCACGGCTCGCGTTTCAATGTCAAAGATGGCAGCGTGGTGGATGGTCCGGCGACGTTCCCGCAACCTTGCTTCGAAGCGCGAGTGCGCGAAGGTCAAATCGAGGTGCGCTCCCTCGATAGATAGCGCCTCGCTGCTCTCTCCAATTTGATTGGCATCTGATATTCAGAGAAGCTTAGTGTAGTACGAGAATGGTTGGAATGGTTCGAGTCATCCAAGCCAACCAGTAAAACCTTGATTCCGACTAAGAAGACCGCGCCAAAGAAAAAACCTGGCAGGTCGAAATAAAAAGCGGATTTACATTTTCACGATTTTTCCGCGACGATCAGAGGCTTCGAAAAAAGATTCAATACACGCTTCTCAGCAGTGTTAGCTTGGAATAAACGTGAAACTCACCGCACAGAAACTAATTGTTGTTTTGCTTCTGCTGTTGATAGGTCCCTGCTTCGCTCAGTCATTCTTTAACTCTTCCTTTGTTGCGGTAGCACAAGAGGGCTCAATCACGTTGCGAGGCAGAGTTGTCGACGCGAACACCGGCGAACCCATGGCTAACGTTCGGGTCGTGGCTAAACTCACAGACAAGGCGACGATTACAGACGCCAATGGTGCTTTCACTCTTGAATTATCACCTGGCCCGCAAGAACTCTACATAACGACAGTTAATTACGGTCTTGTAAAGAAGACGATCAATGTCGGTGCGGGAACTAACAGTGAGGTCGAAATAGCCTTAAACGAAGATGCTGCCGCATTAACAGAACACGTCACGATTGCTCCTGATCCATACGAAAGCACTCGCACGACCTCGTCATTTGAGCAAACCCTTAATAAGCGTGAGCTTCAAGCGACGTCGAGCATTCTCTTGAGTGATCCGATTCGAGCGGCACAAACCTTACCCGGAGTCTCCAGTAACGACGACTTCCGCAGCGAGTTTTCCGTTCGCGGAGCCGGCTTCGATCGCGTCGGTGTGTGGCTTGATGGTGTGCTCACAGACAATTTCGTGCACACAGTGGCTGGTGGTTATCCCGACACCGGTTCGCTGTCAGTAATAAACTCCGATGTGGTTAATTCAGTGTCGTTGCTGAGCGGCGGTAGTCCTGCGGACTTCGGGAATCGAACTGCCGCGGTGTTAGACCTCGACTCACGGGACGGAAATCGAGTGAAGGCATCAGGTCGAATAGCGGCTGGCCTAAGCGGCATTTCCGGGATGATCGATGGTCCTATCTCAAGCGGGAAGGGTTCGTACCTCTTAGCTGCGCGAAAAAGTTATGTCGGTTATCTGGTTCGCCGCATTAATGATCAGAATCAGTTTGCTAATAACCCACCCATCCTGGGCTTTGCTGATGTCCAAGGGAAACTACTCTACGACTTGTCAGAGAGAAATCAGGTCGGCCTTTCGGCCATCTTCGGTAGCTTTGACTACGATCGCAATCGGGATCGAGAACTCTTGTTTGTAAATTCGGTATTCCGCGGCGAGTCGCGCAACGTTCTCTTGAATGCGCACTGGAGCTTTACGCCAAACCCGCGAGTCTTCTGGCAAACGCGCTTCTTTGCACAGAAGACAAACTTCAAGAATGTGAATCGCGATGAACTGATCCTCAATGACGGTGATCGATCTCAGTTTGGTATACGTTCAGATGTGAGTTTTCAGTTGCCTCATTCGAATCGTCTCGAAGCAGGTCTTTACTTTCGATCACTAAATGTCAACAGTCTCAGCCAGCGCTTCTCATTCGCCAATGTTCCCTTTGACTTCGGTAGCTTTGACCAAAACGGAACTGAGCAGTCGTATTACGCTCAGGATACCTGGAGGAATGAACGCTGGCGCCTTCAATTTACTGGTGGACTGCGGGTCGAACATAGCGAGATAACATCGCAGACGTTGAACTCGCCACGAGCGTCGCTAACCTGGTCAATCAATGAGCACTGGCGCGTACATGCGATGGCGGGGCGCTATTACCAGTTCCCCGATTTTGAACAAATCTTTGGCCGGCTTGGGTCGAGGACTTTACGCGCTGAGCGAGCAACAAATGTGAGTGCCGGTGTCGAAGCGTTGGTTGGCGATCGCGTGCGTGTGAGTGTTGAGGTATTTGATCGCGAGGACGCAAATCTCTTCTTCAGCCTCTCTGAGCCGCGGTTGGATGGAGGTTTCGTTTCCTTTGCTGAATTTCCTTTCAGAAATGCCTTAGACGGTCACGCGCGTGGATTTGAGTTGACCTTGCAACGACGCAGTGCAAACAAGCTTGCCGGTTGGATCTCATATTCGTATTTGCGAACTAAACTTACTGATTCGCAAACAGGTTTGTCGTTTGTTGCCGATACCGAGCAACGGCATCTTCTTAACACTTATGCCAGTTATCGCTTCACTGACACATGGAATCTTAGTAGTGTCTTTCGTTTTGGCAGTGGACCGCCAATTCCTGGGTTCTTTAAGCAAGTCGGCACCACCTTTTTCTTGTCCGACCGGCGCAACGAAGTACGCGTACCTGACTACGCACGGTTGGACGTTAGGGTCAGTAAAGCGTTTCTCTTCAAGCACTGGAAACTAACAGCTATGGGCGAAGTGTTGAATCTCCTGAATCGCAATAACCTGCGCTATGCAGGCTTTGATGGATTCGAGATAAGTACTGGTCGCGTATTTGGCCAACTCGATCGTGTACTGCCCCTCCTGCCGTCCGCTGGTGTGGTAATAGAGTTCTAAATTTTAGAACTGGTACGGGTCAACCACAATTAGGTCCAATAGAACTGCGCGTGGTGGACGGTCCGGCGACGTTCCCGCAACCTTGCTTTGAAGCCCGAGTGCGCGAAGGTCAAATCGAGGTGCGCTCCCTGAATAGGTAGCGCAGATTTTCGCTTGTATTCAGTCACAATAACGCCGAAGGCGTTCGCTAATTACAGCCCAGGGTTGAGGCCAGAGCAACCCTGGATCCTAACATACACCCGCTTTCAACCCTGAAAGGGTTAGCTCCAAACGAACGCCTTCAGCGTTTTTGCTAACTCTTTGTTTGGTAACCCAGGGTTTTTCGCTGACGCTCCAACCCTCGGGCTGAAATTAGCGAACGCCTTCGGCGTTATGTGGCCCAAAACTACTCACTTCCAACTCGCTGGTCCATCCTGAGTTGCCAGAACAAGAATGTGAGCTCCAATGAGACATCTTCAATTATCTTACTCAATGGACGACCGCCGGCGTGACCCGCCTTGGTATCATAAAGCAACAAGACAGGCTTGCCTGACGTGCTCGCGGCTTGTAAGCGCGCAGTCATCTTCCGCGCTTGAAGTGGAGGGACCCGCGTGTCCTGATCGCCCGTCGTGAAGAGCACTGCCGGATATTTTTCTCCGGGCTTGACCTTCTGATAAGGCGAATAGGCGTAAAGATATTTGAACTGTGCGGGATCAGAAGCATTTCCGTACTCGAGCAGGGCTGGTGGATTGTTATTCTTAAATCGGTAGTAGCCGATCATGTCGAGGTCGGGAAACTGACAGAGTACGGCCTGGAATAGTTCCGGTCTCTGCGTGAAAGCTGCCCCGACAAGCAAACCACCATTGCTGCCGCCTTGAATAGCCAGCCGCGATGGATTGGTGTACTTGTTTTTGATGAGCCACTCGGCAGCGCCTATGAAATCATCGAAGACGTTCTGTTTTTTATCGAGCATGCCGGCTTTGTGCCATGCTTCGCCAAACTCTCCGCCGCCGCGAATGTTCGCGAGTGCATACACTCCGCCTTGCTCGACCCAAATGGCGGCCGCTGAACTGAACCTCGGTGTCTGACTAACATTAAAGCCTCCATAACCATATAACAGCACCGGGAGTTTCCCATCAGGTTGCAGGCCTTTCTTGTGCACGAGGAACATCGGCACCTTTGTTCCATCCTTTGATGAGTACCAGACTTGTCGAACCTCAAAGTCATCGGAATTAAACGGGACTTTTGGTCGTGTCCAAAGCTCTGTCTTTCCGGTTTGAACGTCGTAGCGATAGATGGTCTGAGGTGTTACAAACGACCGGAAGCTGAAAAATGCTTCGTTACTCTCCCACCGTCCCGTGAAACCACTTGCCGCGCCGAGACCTGGAAGCGAAACCTCGCCCAAAGCTTTTCCATCTAAGTTGAAGATCTTTATCTGTGTCGTAACGTTATGCAGGTAGCTCACAAACAACTTGCCGCCAACGAGTGAGAAACCGGCGATTGCGTCGGGGCCTGTCTGGAACGATTTCTCGCCACTTCTCGCGCGCGGGATCTTTTAGATCCACTACCACTATGCGCTGATTCGGCGCTTGCCAGTCGGTTTGCATTACGAGCCGATCGCCGGCAAACCATGCGTTGAAGTGCGCATCGATGTCGTTAACGATAGGTTGAATTGGACCACTCGGCAGCTTCTGCACGTAAATCTCATTCCTGGCCCAACCATGCGAAACTCCGAACAGCAAATACTTGCCATCCTCTGAGACAGATCCGCCAATCCACTTGTCGGGTCCGTAGCCTTTGCCAAATACCTCGACATCCTTCGACGGGTCGGTTCCTATCGCGTGATAGAAGACGCGTATTCCCGGTATCTCTTCGTTGAAGGTTGTAGTAGAAGCCGCTGCCATCTTTGTTCATCGAGACGCCGCGATAAAGTGCGTTCGGCAGTTGATCGACATCTTTGCGTTTATCGACGTCCATCACGCGCAGTTCAGTCTCGTCCTGACCTCCTCGGCGGACGCTGTATATCACCAACTTGCCGTCGTTCGATGCATCAAGAAGGCCGATGTCCGTGGTGTGATCGGGGCTGAGAGCGTGTGGATCGATGAGGACTTCGTCCTTGCCATTTAGCCCTTGACGAACATAAAGGATCGACAAGTCATCCTCCGCGCGCTTCTTATAAATAAAATAACGTCCACCCTGCTCAAAAGGCGTGCTCACAGAGTCGACACGCAGCAATTCCGACAATCGCTTTTGTATCAGAGGTCGCGATGGAAGCCCGTCGAGCAGCGAGTGAGTGTATTTGTTTTGCGCATCGATCCATGCTCGTGTCTCAGGGCTGTCCTGCTCTTCAAGCCAACGATAGGGATCTATGATCTCGACGCCGTGAATGACTTCACGAAAGTTGTCGACTCTTGAAGGCGGTGGTTTGGGTACTTGCGCTTGTACAGATGAAGTCGATGCGAACACCAGGAAGGCAAATAACAACCACATGTGATGTCGCGGTGATTGACTGTTGAAATTGATCATGATGAACCCCTATTCCATTGCGGCGGTGGCGGAGGAGTTAATGGATGTTCGATTCTACCGTAAAAAGCCTTCATCTCCGGTTTCAACCAGGATATCAATAGAGGAATACATACGGGCAAACAGCAAAGGCTGGTTAGCCCGATGCAGATGAGCACAAGCCCAAAGACCCAAACCCCGCTCTTACGCGGCAAGAATGGAGCTATCGCATAAGGAACGCATAACGCCAGGCCCAGAATAAGAAACACCACGCCCATTAATTTCGCTTCCGCAGCACTCATTTCCCGGTCAGGTTCAATGAACCCAAACACGATTCCCATTACTGCGAGAGTCAGATAACCCAAAGCCATTAAGATGCAGTAGACGACGAACCACTTATAGGCGGAAGGGGTTGGCGGATTCAGTGAAGTACTCATCGCTTACAAACCCAGTTAGCCACAAAAAGCACAAAAGCTAAAGTAAACCGAAACAACCCTCCTAAAGCGCCACGGCAAGAGCTAAAGTCTTCTCGCTCTGATAATGATGTCGTTTCGTTTCATCATTAGTCCTCTCACATTCCCGGCATCGTCTGTGGTAAAAGTGAACTCCCGGCCGTCCGTTATGAAGAAGTCGCGATCCGATTCCGGTAACAACTCAGATTTGTCGTCCCTTAGAATCAAACGGCCATCTTCGTGAACCATTGTGAGGATCCAATCCGCAGACACCTCGTAACGCCCCGCCAATGCCGCGAGCCTCTTTGGGTCTACCTTTACCAACCTCCGTTCACGCAAGTAGCCGGGCCAACCATACTCAAGTGCGATGCCGCGAACGATTTCATGAACTAAATCCCAGTAGTCGGTTCCGTTAACCATCACTACGGCACCCTGTCCCGTCTCAGCATAACCAACCATATATGAGAAGAAACCTTGATTACCTCCGCCATGACTAAAGCGTTTGCTTTTACCTTCGCCGGAGACGAAGAACCCGAGAGCGCCATTCTCGATCTGAGGTGTTAGCATGCGGTCAACCATTTCCGCAGAGAGTACTCCTCTCAATCGGCCGGTCTTCGCTTTCTGTATATCGATAATCAAACGTGCCAAATCAGACGGCGTGCTACTAATGCCGGCAGCAGCCATTTCCGGATAGCTGAACGGGCACTTGAATTTCTTTCCATCGGACTGGTGTCCTACTGCCAGTTGAAAGCCCGAACTCCCGAGTGGAGGTTGGCGAAAGGTACTATGTCGCATTTTCAACGGCGCAAAGATGGTCTCATCAATCAGTTGCTCAAAGTGCCTGCCTGTTACGTCGATCATGAGCTGTTGCAAAACAGTGTAGCCTCCGCCTGAATATGACCATCGGATTCCCGGCGTTACTACAATTCTGGTTGGAGGGTTCTTTGACGGCGGCAAGCCATCGAGTGCTTGCAATAAGGTGGGTTTCGGATCATCGCACGAATACTCTCCAACTCCAGAATTACTCAGTCCAGCGGTGTGGCTTAGTATCCGGTTGAGCGTGACTTTGTTGAGCTGGGTATATTCATTGTCCGGAACTTTCCACGAAATCAGTTTCTCGTTTACGTCACGCTCCAAACTGAGTTTTCCATTCTCAACTAATCGCAGCGCCGCGACTGCCGTGACAGGTTTGCTAATCGATCCTCCCTGAAACAAAGTTTGAGTAGTTATCCGCTTACCGCTCTCGGCTGCAATCATTCCATAAGCTTGCGCCCATTCAATTCTGTAATCGTTGATGACCGCAATGCTGACGCCCGGAACTTTGTAATGCCTCATCCTATCTGCGAGGCTCATCTTCACGAGCGGCTGTCCTTTAATTAAGATCGCGGGCACCAGTCCTGTTTCAATGCGACGAACTCTGTCAGTCTTGATTGGGAATTTTTTCGTCCCGTAGGTCGGCGGCGAGCCGTTTAGCGATCGATGCTGCGAGGAAGGCTCTTTGCGCAGCGAGCGCTGATATTGCGCGGGCAACGCAAGTGCGGCCGCAATAAGTAGCGGGCAAAAACTCTTTAGCACAATCGAAAGGTGCATAATAATGCCGCCGCACAAGTCTCCGCTGATGTTAACAGAGGCGCTGAGTGAAATCATTGCGAGTAGACTATGCAGCGCTTGTTGACTTCCTTAAGCAAATAACCGGAGGAAAACAGAAGTGGATTCGCTTCAAACCACAGCAACTCTTTGGCAACGCGGTGAGTACACCATCAGCACGGATCAAACGCGCCTGAACATCGACCTCATTCACGACTTCATCAGCAACCATTCATATTGGGGAAGCGGTCGCGCGCGCGAGGTTGTTCAACGCTCGATCGAAAACTCGCTCGCGTTTGGCGTGTACAAAGGTGACGAGCAGGTAGGATTCGCGCGAATCGTAACAGACTACGCGACCTTCGCGTGGGTGGCTGATGTTTTCGTGGTGCCGGAACACCGCGGAGCCGGATTATCGAAATGGCTCATGGAAGTCATCATCGCTCATCCCCGGCTGCAGGGCTTTCGCCGGTGGGTTCTGGCCACTAAAGACGCGCATGGATTGTACGAGCAATTCGGCTTCATCAAACTGCACCGTCCCGAGCGTTGGATGGAACGACCAGATCGGAACATACAAGAATCTCCGGATTATTGGCTGCCTTAGTTGTTGACGCATCACTCCTTCCGAAGTGTCAACGTTGGGTCAATGCCAGTTGCGCTCAACGATGGGATCAAACACGCGGCCGCTCCGACCAGCGTGAGCAGACATGCCACAGCAGCGAAGGTAACCGGATCTGCACCTGGGGTCGCGAAGAGGAGTGCGGTGATCAATCGGTTGAGCATCAGCGCACCGACCAACCCGACCGCGAGACCTAACACCATTAACGTCAACGCCTGCCGCATCATCATGCTTAAGATCCGAACGCGCGTGGCCCCGAGGGCGATCCGAATTCCGATCTCACGCGTTCGCTGCGTCACAGCCAACGTCATGACCCCGGCGAGCCCGGCCGCGGTGATGATGAGCGCGAGTACCGCGAACACTCCGATCAGCCACGTCGTCTCGCGCGGAGATGCCACCGAGTCGTCGAGCGCCTGTTGCAGGGTCTTCACTTGATCGATTGCGGTCTCTGCGTCTGCCTTATGGACCACGTCACGCATCAGCCTGGCCTCACGCATCGGCTCGCCTTTCGCTTTAACTACCAGGAATGATCCGAAAGGGTTTTGCGCGATCGGCCCGTATATCTCCTGTGTTGGCTCTTTGTCCAAGCCGTACTGCTTCACGTTACCGACAACCCCAACGACCGTTATCCACGTGGTCCCATTGTCGAAAGAAAATCTCTTGCCGATTGGGTCCTCCGCACCCCAGCGACCGCGTGCAGCCGCGTCGTTCACGATTGCGACTCGCGGCGCCTTATCGTCATCACCGTCAGTAAACATTCGCCCGCGAATGAGCTTGATATCTAATGCGCGGAAGTAGCCGGGACTAACTGCACGTGGATCGACTTGCGGAGCTGCGTTTGCTTCATCCGGAGGACGTCCTTCAAGTCGGATGGTGACGTTGTTGGGACCACGCGTAATGCCCGCGGGATCCAATGGGTAAGTTGATGACACGGCCGCTTCCATCACGCCGGGTTGCTGACTCGCGCTTTCGAGCAGCCGCCGGAAATAGTCGCGGTATTGGGCGGTGATAGTCGCTGGATCGGAGAACCTGGACCAGTTCGGCTGTAGTCGCATCACGAACACGTTCTCGGCGTTGAAGCCGGGATCGACTTGCTGAAGTTTGATCATGCTTTGGAGCATCAGGCCTGCGGCTGTCAGCAAGGTAAAAGAGATTGCGACTTGCGCGGCGACGAGCGCGCCGCGGATGCGATTCTTCGCGCCTGAGCTCGAACGATCGCCCGACTCCTTGAGCGTTGAGACGAGGCTTTTCCTCGAGTCAAAGGCTGATGAGAGCGCCGGGATTACGCCGAACGCCAGGCCCGTGCACGCGGACACAAGCAGAGTAAAGAGCAGAACTGAAGAGTCGATCTGGATCTCTGCGGTGCGGGTCGTGAAGCGGCTGGCGAAGGACGTCAGTAGCGGGAGGCCGAACCAGGCCAGAAGCAGGCCCAGTACTCCGCCGGCCAACGAGAGGAGTAAGCTCTCGGTCAACATCTGGACCACGAGTCTTCCACGGCTTGCTCCGAGCGCCGTTCGCACCGCAACCTCCGACTGTCGTTGAAGCACGCGCGCCAGGTTGAGGTTAGCTACGTTAGCGCAGACGATTAGTAGAACCAGACCCGTCGTCCCCAGCAGTATCAAAAACGTGGGCCGAGCTTCCTGCGTGAGCGCTTCATCGAGTCGTTCGAGTTGGGCGCCGTAGCCGATGTGTTTGGGATATACGTCCGGGTAAGTTGTCGCTAAGTTTGTTGCGACGCCGGCGACGTCAGCTTGTGCCTGGGCCACCTCAACGCCGGGTTTGAGTCTGCCAAAGACAGCCGACAGCAATCGTCCGCGGCGGTTGTCGATTAGCGCTGTGCTGGAGCGGAAAGGGCAGTTCGCCGTTGGCATGTATACGTCACTCTCCGACGGGTACTCAGGAACCGGAGGCAGCACGCCGATCACCGTGTGAGGCCGGTTGTTCATTCGAAAGACGGTACCCACGATGTTGAGATTGCCGCCGTGACTCTGCTTCCAGTAATCATTGCTGAGCACGAGGACGGCTTCACCGCCAGGTTTTTCGTCGTCCGGAACAAAGGTCCTTCCGAGAATAGGTTTCACGCCGAGCACGTCGAAGAAGTTTGCCGACACGACACTGGTTTGCACTCGCTCTGGCTCGTTGCGGCCGTAGAGTATGAAACTCATGGCGTGGTGCTCGACCATCTCCATCGTTTTATTCTGATCGCGGTAATCCTGGAATTCCTTAACCGAAAAGCCAAGGCTGTTGACGTTGTTGAGTCGAGCTTGTTGATTCAGGACAACCAGACGGTCCCCCTCCCGGTAGGGAAGCGGGCGCAACAGCACGCCGTAAATGACACTAAAGAGAGCAGTGTTGGCGCCTATGCCGAGAGCCAGCGTTAAGACTGCCGTGAGGGTAAAGCCAGGATTTCTGCGCAGAACCCTCACTCCAAACCTGACGTCCTGCCAGAGCGAATCAATAAAACGCGGGCCTCCTTCAAGGCTTCGTTTCGTCACACAAACACCTCCCGTTAGCGCCTTCCATGCAGCGTCTCTTATAAATCGCGGGCCAACAATTCCACTCGGATTTGCCGTGAACTGCTCTGAAATTGTCGTGAGCCGTGGGTTTCTTGAAGTGGGGCGCAGGGTCTATGTCTACTGCGTCAGTTTGAGATTCGAACAATACGCCGAAGGCGTTCGCTAATTTCAGCCCAGCGTTGGAGCGCCAGCGACAACCCTGGGTACGCATCAGAAAGTTTTTCAACCCTGAAAGGGTTAATCCCCGCGCATGCCTAACGCTTTCAGCGTTCATGTCGCAATTTGTATAAATGCCCCAGGGTTGTCGCTGCGCTCCAACCCTGGGCTGAGATTAGCGAACGCCTTCGGCGTATTACTGCTTGATCAGTTTGAGGCGGATTTGCTAGTTTGGATTTGGGTAAACGCACGCCTCTCAACACCTCATAGTCTCAACAACCCCACGAGGATTTCCAATGCAACAACTCATTAAGCTCGTGCTGCTATCGCTGCTCCTTTGTTTACTTCCCTCCGGATCGATCGCTCAAAAATCGTCGCGGAGAACACGCAAGCCATCAGCGCCGCCGATCATCTGCAAAATTTCATCGGTTCCCAAAGGCATGGTTGTCGTTGGTTACAAGCGCAATTCAGCTTGCAGCGACGGGACTGAGTTGTTAGTAAAGCGGCCCGAAAACGGCGACATCATCTGCGCCGAGTCACCTTTGCCGGCACAGTTCTCGATTGCTACAGAGGCCCAGGGAAATTCAGTCGGAACTTGCCGGAACGGTGCGTTCCTCATCTCGGGCGCCAGTCGGAGTTCGGTCGACGACGACCCCATTGGCCGTGCGTTCGCGAGTAGAGCCAGCGACATACAAGTTGAAGGCGAGGGCACCGTTCTTCGTGTTCTGGAGGACGATCTGAACGGGTCGCGACACCAACGATTCATTGTTCAGCTTGCGTCAGGACAGACACTTCTTATCTCACACAACATCGACATCGCCCCGCGAATCGACCGGCTTGAGGTAGGCGACAGTGTTCGCTTTAACGGCGAGTACGTTTGGAACGCGAAAGGCGGACTCATCCATTGGACGCACCACGACCCACGAGGTCGGCATGTCGCAGGGTGGGTAATGCGCAACGGCAAGACCTATAAGTGATTGGCGGCGCGTGAAAGTTTTCCAAGTAACACACTAACGCTGTTATCCTCGGAATTACTCGTCACAACATCGACTGCACCGTCGCCGTTCAGATCAGCCGCGTCTATTCGCCATGCCCCTGGTCCAACCGGTATCGAAGCAGCCTGCTTAAACACACCGCGTCCATCGCCCAACAGCACGCGTATGCTGTCACCACTGGTCGCAACGACATCCATTGTCGCATCGCGATCCACATCGGCGATGATGAACTGAAAAAGCGACACTCCAAAGTCGAATGGGGATCCATTTGCTTCTGTAAACGCGCCACGACCATCACCAATCATCACTGTCAATGCCCTTTGGTCGTGATGAGTTGCGACGATGTCCGCTTTACCATCACGGTTCAGATCCTCAATCGCAGCAAACCACGGTTCGCCAGTGCGAAGAGGGAGTTGGTGCGGTGAGAGGCCTCCCTTTCCGTCAGATAGGAGCAATGTCAACGCGCGACTCAACGGAAGTTGTTCTTGCCGTGATGGTCCAGTCGCAGTAGCTGTGGCAACGATATCCTGCGAGCCATCGTTATTGACGTCGGCGACGGCGAAAGGATACGGGCTTGGACCAACCGGTAACGACTTCGGAGCACGAGTAAAATTACCGCGCCCATCTCCAAGGGCGAGTGAAATATCGTTATCTGTGCTGTTGCAGGTGATCAGGTCGAGCTTATTGTCTCGATTAATATCCGCTATGGCTAGGCCATGCGTATGTGGGTGCTGGCCCAACTTCATCACGACTGGAGAAGTCGGCGCCTTAGCCAGACCACCCTTACCGTCTCCTGTTAAAATCGTGACTCCATAACTGTCATGAGAAGTAACAGCGACATCGAGTTTGCCATCACCATTCAAGTCGCCGATTGCCATATCACCTGGCGCTTCTGCAAGTGTCGTATTGCTGAGTGCCGCGCCAAATTGGCCGTTGCCTTTCCCTTCGAGGACCGTAATCGAACGAGCACGCCCAAGGGCCACGACAAGATCGAGTTTTCGATCGTTGTTCATGTCGCCAATCAAAAGGTTGCTGGGTCCGCCCTGAACGGACACGGGCGAACCTTGAGCGTTGGTGAATAATGACTGTTGGGGGGCATTTGACGGCGTGTTGCCGGAAAGGCAAGAGATAAAGAAAGAGGCCGAAGATGCGGCGAGTAACAAGGTCAATCGTCCGAAGCGGCCGATAGTCCCGGGTATTTTGATCACAGAAGTCACGCCAGTCTCCTTTCCGTCTCGTACTAAGACGCGCCGGGGTGACATTTTCTTCCCGAATGGTGAGACACGGATGCATCTGATTCATGCCAAAGAACTGTTAACTGTGAGTTCGGCTGTGCGACTCCCGAAGAAGATTTAAAAGTACATCGTTAAGTTGCTCACTCTCGGTAACGACGACCATGTGTGAGATCCGCGGCATTGGTCCGGTGAGTTTGGATTTGGTAACAGTTTGATCGAAAGGCCTGTCACCGAGATCAAACCCGATCCGCAATTCCTTTGGTTTGATATTGATGGCCGCAAACTCGCGTTTTTCAAGAATCGAGACGTAGGTCTTCTTTGGTAAGACTGTTGCCCCGGGGAAATTCTTCTTCACAAAGGTTACGACCGACTCGTAAAGCTCACGCATCGCCTCAGCTTTTGCAAACTGATTTTCAAGCAGATCGTCCGTGCTGCCATAAACCGGCTTTCCGCCATTCAGATAGATTCCCGCCAGAAGGGAAGCGTTCATGTGGCCGAACGCGTAGTCGTTCTTGAGCGAGTTAATGATGTCGTTGCGTTTCGTGATGCCGAGGCTTTTGATTTCAGCCAACCAGCCGTTGAGGTCTTTTTTTGTCGAGGCCTTGAGGCTGTCAATGAATTCCTTTTCGATTTCGCCTGATGTCTTCGTTGTCATTGTCTGCTCCTTGCCGGTGGAATTGCACGAGCGTTGACCTTACCAAGCGCGAGGGTGGATGTATTGGAAAAAATTCACCTCTGTGTCTCTGTGCCTCTGTGGTGAATTAATTCGCAGCAAGAGTTAACCACAGAGACACAGAGACACAGAGAGACGGTTTAACCAACCGGCACATAGTTCAGAATTTCGGTCTTGCGGCGAAGATATTGTTCTGGAGTAAAGCCGGAGAACAAGCGAAAGTCGTTGATGAAATGAGATTGATCGTAAAATCCGCAATCTTGTGAGATGGTGGTCCAGTTAAGGGTTCCGCGCTGTTCGATCTCATTTATTGCCTTCTGAAAACGCACGATCTTCAAATACGCTTTCGGAGTGATTCCCACAGAGTTCTTGAACATAGTTATAAAGTGCTTTTGGGAGTAACCAATCTCCTGACTCATGGTAGTAAACGACATCTGATCCGGGTGGAGAATGATCTGACTGACAGCGTATTCGACACAGGGATTTTGGATAAGTCGCGATTCGAATTGTTTAAGCAGTGAGTCTTCGAGGATTTCAAACCTCTTCGTCGTGTCATTCGTCTCCAGTATTCTTTCACGTAACGAAGCAAACCAGTTACCCCAAAGCAGATCGGCGTCAACTACGCAATCAGAAATCTCATTCATCGGAACCGGAAAAAACGGGTACGCCAAACCTTTCTTGAAGTAGACCACGATCATCGTGGCCTCCCTGCCTGAGTCAATCGAAATCGGTTCGGTGCGAACACCCGAAGCCCAAACGTGATGACACGCCTGAATCTCCTTGAGCGTTTCGTTGTCGTAAATGAATTTAGGTGTATCGTGAAGATCGATGATTAATTCGACATTACCGTCAGGCAGGAATCTTTCGACCGAATGTGACGGAGTATAACCTTCATAAAAAAAGAAAAAGTCAACGAACTGGTTTAGCGGGAATCGGGGGATATATGTTTGAGTTATCATTCGAGCGGGCCGCCATTTCGTTATGCGCAGGCATTTGACCACGAATTACACAAATGATCACGAATCAAAAACAGAGAAAGAATGTTTGATTCGTATTTATTCGTGTAAATTTGTGGCTCGATTAAAGTGAAAATCCAGGAGTAAACGTATGACGCAGACAAAAGAGGCGAAGGAAAAAACGATGCGGGCGGTCGCGCTCGATCGCTTTGGCGGTCCCGAAACACTGAAGGTGCAAACTGTGCCGATCCCTGAAGCTGGTGCGGACGAGATTTTGATTCACGTCGAAGGCGCTGGTGTAGGCGCATGGGATCCATTCGAACGCGAAGGCGGGTTCGTGGAAGTGCTGGGCCGTACTCCTAAGTTTCCTTATGTGTTGGGAACCGACGGAGCAGGCACAGTCGCCGCAGTGGGCGAGAAAGTGAAAGAGCTTAAGGAAGGCGATCGCGTGTATGCCGCTGAACTGGGGAACCCGAAAGGAGGTTTTTATGCCGAGTATGCGGTCGTCAAGGCAGACAATGCCTCGCTCATCCCCGGCAATTTGAAAATGGACCAGGCAGCCGTGTTGGCAAGTGACGGATTTACTGCATTGAAAGGCCTGGAAGATGTGCTCCGTCTGCAACCAGACGAGTCGGTGATGATCTTCGGCGCGAGCGGCGGCATCGGACACCTTGCGGTACAGCTTGCGAAGCGATTGGGAGCTCGCGTATTCGCGGTGGCTTCAGGAGAAGACGGAGTGAGCTTTGTCAAAGGTCTCGGCGCGGATGCAGCAGTCGACGGTCATGGCGACAGAGTGTTGGATGTGGCCCGCGAATTTGCGCCCGATGGGATCGATGCCGCGCTTGTCACCGCAGGAGGTGACGCGACCGATCGAGCACTTTCTGCAATCCGACCTGATGGCCGCATTGCTCATCCAAACGGCGTAATGCCGGAACCGAAGGCGCCCAAAGGAGTGAGCATCGAGGCATACGATGGCGAAGGTGGTCGCGAGGCTATGGACAGATTAAATGAACTGATCGAGGCAGGCCCATTCGAAGTGCGCGTCGACCGCATTTTTCCACTTGAGCAAGCCGCTGCCGCACAAGCGGCGCTCGAAGAGCACCACCTCGGAAAAATTGCGCTTCAGGTTGGTTGAGTGACCGTTGTGGTTATGTTTTGTTAGACGGAGGTCGACTTCGACGGCGCCCTTACGGCGACAACAGATGTTGAAGACTTTGGGAGCCTCCGATGTCGACCTTTGAACGCTCCTAACCTTCGTGTTGTTGTTACGCGCCTACTGTTTCCAGAGCGGAGTTGAATGGAGATCCATTTGCTTCGGTAAACCCGCCACGTCCATCGTCGTCGCACGTCTTCCGGCAAAAGATCTCGCTCATGGAGAGTACTTCACTTACAATCTTCGCCGCATGGGCACGAGAGATATTTCAGCATTAGATTCCAATAAGTTTCGCCTGCTGGAGAACAAACGATGAGCACATTATGGCAAGACTTGCGTTACGGTGCGCGCATGTTGCGGAAACATCCGTCCGTAGCACTAGTGGCGATCACAGCGCTCGCGCTTGGCATCGGAGCCAACACGGCAATCTTCTCAATCGTGAACGCGGTCTTGTTGCGCCAGTTGCCTTACAAAGACTCAGAGCGGTTGATGATGCTCTGGGAATCGGACTCGAGGCGCGGGGGCACTCAAACAGGATTCTCGTATCCGCGTTTCACGTACTTGCGCGATCAGCAACAGTCGTTCGATGCCATCGCCGCTTACACGACGCGCAGTTTTACTGTCATGGGCCAAGAAGGTCCGATGCTCGTGCAGGGGGCGCATATTTCCGGCGACTTCTTTCGCACGACCGGAATTGGTCCTGCATATGGGCGCACCTTCACTCGTGAAGAAGATCAGCCCGGCGCTTCTCCAGTCGCCATTCTCGGCCATGAACTTTGGCAGAATCAACTCGGCGGAAACCCGAACCTGGTTGGTCAGAGCATCACGGTTGACGGACAGTCGTTGACGGTGGTTGGCATCATGCCCGCCGGCTTCAAGCTGTTCGACGAAACCATCGATTTTTGGGTTCCAAGAGTTTATGAGACCAACTTCCTGGCCCCGCAACATATTCAGCGTGGAGCGATTTACCTGGCAGTTTTGGGACGGCTGAAGTCCGGTGTCAGTTTGGATCAGGCTCGCGTGGCGTTGAACGTTATCAATGAACAATATCAACGAGCCTATCCCGAAAACAGCGACGCGATGAACGGTATGGGAATGGGCTCGCTGCATGAATATTTAGTCGGGGACATTCGTTCGACACTGTTGCTGCTGTTGGGTGCCGTGGGGTTTGTGGTGCTCATCGCCTGTGCCAACGTCGCCAACCTCCTGCTGGCGCGTGTCGCAGCGCGGCACAAGGAGATCGCTGTCCGGAAGGCGTTGGGCGCGACTTTCTGGCGCTTGATGCGGCAGATGCTAACGGAAAGCATTTTGCTCTCCGTCATTGGTGGGGCGTTTGGATTAATACTCGCCTTTGTGGCGCTGAAACTCGTTGTTGGCAACGTAGGTCCAGAGGTTATCCCGCGTGCAGATGAGATCGAGCTTGACGGTTGGTTGCTGATCTTCACGCTGCTCATCTCCGTATTTACCGGTGTAGTGTTTGGGGTAGTCCCTGCGCTGTTCCAAGCGAGAACTAACTCGACTGAATCGCTCAAAGGCGGGCGCGGCGATTCCGGAAGCAGGCGCCGCCACCGGCTGCACCAGGCACTCATAATCTCGGAAGTCGCTCTCACATTGGTCTTACTCATCGGGGCCGGACTATTGATCCGTAGCTTTCTTCGTCTGCGCAACGTAGACACTGGCCTCGACTCGCGTGGGGTCTTGACGATGCAGATCGTCCTTCCGGCCACTCGTTATGCCAACCCTGACCAGCAAGCTGCTTTTTACGACCAGCTATTGGAAAAGGTTAAGAGCTTGCCCGGCGTAATCGCCGCCGGCACTACAACACGATTGCACTTGGACGAGCCTGGCGGCACCGTTCGATTCTTTCCTGAAGGTCAGGCAGATCTCGGTCTTCAAAACCCGCAGGCGCGAATACGCGTCGTCAGCCCGCAGTATTTTGAGACCCTGGGCATTCCTCTCCTGCAGGGACGTATGTTCACCGAGCGCGACACGGCAGCGGGCGCGCGCGTAATGTTGATTAATGAGAGCATGGCGCGGCGCTCCTTTCCGAACCAGAATCCGATCGGTAAGAAGATTACCTACACAACCGACCGTTTGCAGTGCGAAGTTGTCGGGGTAATTCGTAACGCTAAGTCATCGATGATCGAGACGCAGGCGCCCGAGGAAGTATACGTGCCTTACTCACAAAGGAACGCGCCCAGTATGACGTTGGTCGTGCGCGGCAACAGCGCAGATCCGTTCAGCCTTTCGCAGGAAGTCCGTCGTCAGGTGCAGGCCGTGGATAAGGAGCAGCCAGTAGCTAAGATCAGGACGATGGACCAGGTGATTGCTGCCACGTTGTCGCAGCCGCGTTTCACGACCATGTTGTTGCTGATCTTCGCTGCTGTCGCGCTTGTGCTGGCCTCCATAGGCATTTACGGTGTGATGTCTTATTCAGTCACCGAGCGCACGAAGGAATTCGGAATCATGATGGCAGTGGGTGCGCGACAACGTGACGTGCTAAAGATGGTGCTCGGACAGGGACTGATATTGGCAGCAATCGGAGTAGTAGTCGGGTTGCTGGCCATCATCCCGCTGCGACGGGTGTTGCTTAGCCAGATGTTCGGTATCAGCGCGACCGATCCGTTGACCCTCGTGATTGTGTCGTTGCTGCTGATGACAGTGGCGCTACTGGCTTGTTATATCCCGGCGCTGCGAGCTACGAGAGTTGATCCACTTGAGGCACTTCGTTATGAATGAGAAATCCCGTCTTGATCATCCATAATGAAACGCTTCAAATCAGACATACCTCCAAACGTTATCGAGCACATTAGCCGCGAATTTCGGCGTGACGGTTTAGCGATCTTCCACCGGCTCACCGTCTGCGTCTTGAATGGTGAAATAGTAGGGCAACGCGCCTACGGCGAAGAAGGTCAACTGGTTACAGAGACTCCGCTGAGGAATGGAAGCAAACATGGACGTGAATTTCAATGGGACGATGACGGGACGCTAAGCCTGATCGAGCCGTATGTGAACGGCAAAATCCACGGCACTGCCAAACAGTATGGACGTGATGGCTCGGTCATCGGAACCTACAGCCTCCGTCATGGAACTGGTTACGACATTTGGCGTGTTGAAAGCGAAGATGGCGCTCTTTACATTTCCGAGATTCACACGTTAAGAGACGGTTTGCCGCACGGCTACGAGTGGTGGTTGACGAGGAAGCCTCATATCGTACGGCACGAACTACACTGGCACGAGGGCCAGTATCATGGCATCGAGCGACAATGGAACTGGGTGAATAAGTTGCGGCGGGGATTCCCCCGATATTGGATAAAAGGTGACCGCGTAGATAAAAGAAAATATCTCCGAGCGGCGAAAAATGATCTCAGTTTGCCGCCCTTCCGTCTGAAGGACAATTCACCTCGACGCAGGTTTCCATCTGCAATTGAGCAGCTCTTCAGTTGATCATTCCGTTGGGCTTCGAGGACAGTAATTCGAACGAGTGCGTTCACAGGACACAACAAGATCGAGCTTTTTGTTGGAACCGACACGATGGAGACGGACGTCCGAAGCTCCTTTAATTGAGTCGATATGAGTAGAAAAGTTAGAGATCTACTCATATATAGATCATCATGAGTAAAAAATCGAAAAACCTACTTTGTCTCGATGGTTAGTAGATCGTGGAAAACTCACCAGAGAAGCCAACGCTGAGTAAGTGATCGACCTGCTTGTCAACGCAAAGCGTCTACGGCACAATACGAACATCGCAGAACGGCGCCGCACTGGGTGCGCTCCCACAAAGGCCTCTCTGCACGACTCCAAACGCGTAACATCCGGCGTTGATTTATCAAACTCAGATACATTATTAACCTTCTAATCCGTTCTCATGTGGCGAAGAATGGCAACACCAAAAAATGACCAATAGCTCAGCAGAATGCAGAACGAGAAGTGTGGCGAAGCAACCCATGGCAAATTGAAACGGGCTGAGAGACTCCTTGCAAAACCTCTTCGACAAAAAGAACCTTACCGAGCGCGACATTTGCACGAAGTATATTACTCCGGCAATTGTGGAAACCGCCGGCTGGAACAGAGATACGCAGTTGCGAGAGGAGCTATCGCTCACAAAAGGCAAGGTGATTGTTCGCGGAAAGCTTCATCGGCGTGGCGAGCAGAAACGCGCTGATTATGTTCTTTATCACAAGACCAATATTCCTCTCGCTGTCGTCGAAGCAAAGGACAACACCCATACTTTACATTCGGGACTCCAACAGGCGATTGGCTATGCAGAACTATTAGACGTGCCTTTTGCTTATTGTTCAAATGGCGATGGGTTCATCGAGCACGACCGCAGCAAGGGTACAGAACGGGAACTGTCATTAAGAGAATTCCCTACGCCGGAGGAGTTGTGGCGTCGTTATTGCGAACACAAAGGTATTGAAGATCCCGAAGAAAAAAGAATCTATACCCAGGATTACTATCCCAGCCCTGAGAACAAGGCACCTCGTTACTATCAGCTCACAGCCGTCAATCGAACGATCGAAGCAATCGCTAAGGGGCAGAAACGTGTACTGCTTGTGATGGCAACCGGAACGGGAAAGACATTCACATCCTTCCAAATCATTTGGCGCCTTTGGAAATCTGGAACGAAGAAAAGGATTCTGTTCCTGGCTGACCGAAATATTCTTGTCGATCAAACTCGCACGAATGACTTTAAACCCTTCGGTTCAGCGATGACGAAAATCCGGAATCGAAACGCTGACAAGTCGTACGAGATCTACTTGGCGCTTTACCAGGCGATCACCGGTCCTTTGGAGACGCAGAAGGTTTTCAAACAATTCTCTCGCGAGTTCTTTGATTTGATCGTCGTTGACGAATGCCATCGCGGCAGTGCAGAGGAAGACTCCGCCTGGCGTGAGATCCTCGAATACTTCTCAGGTGCTACCCAGATCGGAATGACGGCGACTCCTAAAGAGACGCGCTATGTCTCAAACATCGATTACTTTGGTGAGCCCGTCTTTACCTATTCACTCAAGCAAGGCATCGAAGATGGTTTCCTCGCGCCTTACAAAGTTGTGCGTATCGATATCGACAAAGACCTGACGGGTTGGCGGCCCGAGAAAGGAAAGACAGACAGGTACGGGAAGGAAATCCCGGACCGTATCTACAATCAAAGTGATTACGATCAAGAACTCGTGCTTGAAAAGCGGAACCAACTCGTCGCGCAGAAGATCACTGAATTTCTGAAGGCGACCAACAGGTTCGATAAGACAATTGTGTTCTGTGAAGACATTCCTCACGCAGAACGTATGCGCAGCCTGCTGGTCAACTTGAATAGCGAGCTCGTTGCGCAAAACAGCAAATATATTATGCAGATCACTGGCGACAATCCTGAAGGGAAAGCGGAGCTAGACAACTTCATCCTTCCGGAAAGCAAGTATCCGGTTATTGTTACCACCTCAAAACTGTTGTCGACCGGCGTTGATGTTCAGACGTGCAAACTGATTGTGCTCGACAAGCGCATCGAGTCGATGACTGAATTCAAACAGATCATCGGCCGCGGCACTCGCATCAACGAGGCATACGGCAAATTCTTCTTTACCATCATGGATTTTCGGAAAGCGACCGAACTGTTTGCTGATCCGACCTTTGACGGCGATCCGGTCCAAATCTACGAACCTGGAGATGATGATCCCGTCCTTCCGCCAGATGATCCAGGTGAACCGTCGAACGATGATAACCGTCATTTTGGGCCTCCAGGTGGGACCTCAAGGTAAAGGTCAACGTCGGACGAAGTATTACGTGAATGATGTTGCGGTCAGTGTTGTTGCCGAGCGCGTGCAGTACTACGGAAAAGATGGAAAGCTAATAACAGAGTCGCTGAATGATTACACCCGTAAAGCTGTTAACCAGAATTTCTCGTCACTCAATGATTTTCTGCGCAAGTGGACAAGCGCTGATCGCAAACAGGCGATTGTCGACGAATTGGAGAACGAGGGTATCCTGCTCGAAGCTCTTGCGGAAGAAGTGGGAAAAGATTTCGATCCGTTCGACTTAATCGCGCATGTTGCGTATGGGCAGAAGCCATTAACACGTCGTGAACGAGCCGACAATGTGAAGAAGAGAAATTATTTCGTAAAGTACGGCGACAAGGCTCGTGCCGTGCTCGAAGCGTTGCTGGACAAATACGCCGATGAAGGTCTCACAAATTTAGAAGATCCAAAGGTGCTGCGGGTGCAGCCTTTCAATCAATATGGCACACCGCTCGAAATCATTCAGGCGTTTGGCGGTAAAGAACAGTACTTTCAAGCTCTCAAGGATTTGGAGCAACAACTTTATCAGGTAGCATAAGCCATTCCGAACTCTTATGTCTGTTAGCACCACAGTCAAAACAATTCAGGACATCATGCGCAAGGACGCGGGCGTCGATGGTGACGCGCAGCGCATCAACCAACTCGTTTGGATGTTCTTCCTCAAGATCTTCGATGACCGCGAGACTGAGAAGGAGATGCTTGAGGACGATTATCGATCTCCCATTCCCGAGGACCTGCGTTGGCGAAACTGGGCCGCAGATGCCGAAGGCATAACAGGAGATTCGCTCGCCGATTTTATCAATGATCTTTTCAAGAGGTTAAAGAGTCTCACTTCGCCAGACCCACGTGCGCAGCTTGTGCGCCATGTGTTTGAAGAAGCAAACAACTATATGAAGTCAGGAACCTTGATGCGGCAGGTCGTCAACAAGATCAATGAAGTCGACTTCAATCGTAAGAATGACTTGCACCTGTTCGGCGACATTTACGAGCAGATTCTGCGCGACCTGCAATCAGCAGGAAACGCCGGAGAGTTTTACACGCCCCGAGCGGTGACGCAGTTCATGGTTCAGATGGTTGACCCGAAGCTCGGCGAGAAGGTACTAGATCCAGCCTGCGGTACGGGCGGATTTCTAACAAACACAATCGAGCACGTCCGGAGTAAGTACGTTCACAGCGTCGAAGATGAGCAGATTCTGCAGAGTTCTATACGTGGAGTTGAAAAGAAACAGCTTCCTTACTTCCTTGGCGTAACGAACTTGATGCTCCACGGCATTGACACACCGAACCAGATCTCACATGACAACACGCTTGCACGGCCCTACCGCGACTATCAACCAGAGGATCGGGTCGATGTGATCGTGACCAATCCACCATTTGGAGGAATGGAAGAAGATGGGATCGAGAAGAACTTTCCGAAGGCTTACAGCACACGTGAAACTGCTGACTTGTTTCTCGTGCTGATTATTCATTTGCTACGGGAAGGTGGACGCGGTGCTATCGTCCTACCGGATGGAACACTTTTCGGAGAAGGGATTAAGACGCGGATTAAAGAGAAGTTACTCACCGAGTGCAATCTCCACACGATCATTCGTTTGCCAAATGGTGTTTTCAGTCCTTATACGGGAATCAAAACGAACTTGCTCTTCCTTGCTAAAGGCGAGCCAACGAAGGAGGTGTGGTACTACGAACATCCCTACCCCCCCGGAGTGAAGTCTTACAACAAGACGAAGCCGATTCGAATTGAAGAGTTTGAAGCGGAAAAAGCATGGTGGGCCAATCGGATTGAGAACCAACGAGCGTGGCGCGTTTCCTTTGACGATATTGTGGCGAACAACTTCAACCTCGACGCGAAGAACCCGCATTCACCAAATGAAGATTGCGGCAATTTCGAAGAACTGCTTGCGAAGCACGATGACATCGTGATCGACCTTGCGAATACGCGGAATGCACTCAGGAAAGAACTGATTCAAGCGCTGAGTGATACGGTTGGAGGCTTGTGAGTGAGACTGCAAAGTTACTTCGACTACTTTCCTCAATTAACCGAAGCGCAAAACGGAGGCATGAAATCGCGGGAGCTTATTCTGCAACTCGCCGTCCGAGGAAAGTTAGTCGCCCAAGACCCCGTTGACGATGGCGCAAGCGCCCAACTGCAAGAAGTAATTGCCGAGAGGACTAGACTTTTTCATCTGAGAAAAACAAAAAAAATTCGGGAAATTGAAGATCGCCTTCCGGATCCTTACGAGATAGCTCTTCCCGTGAGCTGGAGAGTAGAGTGGCTTGGGAATGTTGCACAAACCATAACAAAGGGGGCAACACCGACGACTTACGGTCATGCATTTCAACCTGACGGCATTAGATTCGTCAAAGTCGAGAACGTCAAGAATGGAAGAATCATAGTAGAAAGTATCAATGATTGCATCTCAAAGGAGGCCCATGAATCGCAACGACGATCACAATTGGAGCTAGGTGATGTACTGTTCTCGATAGCTGGAACGATCGGCGAGACCTGTGTCGTTACTGAAGCCGACTTGCCGGCAAATACTAATCAGGCACTTGCCATTATTCGGGGCACGAGGCTCGCTTTCGTTCCGCAGTTTCTCAAGCTTCAGATGGATTCCTACGTTGCAAATGCGGTAAAGGCCCGCGCGCGCGGCGGGGCAATGAATAATGTCTCCTTAGGGGATTTAAAACAACTGCTTGTTTATATTCCTCCATTCACTGAACAGCATCGTATTGTTACTAAGGTGAACGAACTTATGCGGCTTTGTGATGACTTGGAAGAGCATCAGCAAGCGAAGCGTGAAAGCCGCATCCGACTCAATAATGCGGTACTCGCGCCGCTCAACAAAGCCACCTCACTTACACCTGAAGAATTCAAGCAAGCATCCACACGTCTCGCCGACAACTTCGACACGCTCTACGATTCGATCGACACAGTCGCTAAACTCCGCTCAACCATCCTCCAACTCGCCGTCCAAGGCAAACTCGTCCGACAAGATCCAAATGACGAAACCGCGGCAATTCTGCTGTCCACAAATCGGAGAAGAACAGCGGACCTAACTCGTGGCGGAAAGCTTTCAACGTTATCAGCTCAAGACGTCGAGCCCTTTTTTGAAGTACCAAAGTGTTGGCAATGGACGCAGTTAGGCGAGTTAGGCGTCTTCTTCGGAGGAGGAACACCATCAAAATCGAACCCTGCATATTGGCAAGGTACCATCCCATGGATCAGTCCAAAAGATATGAAGAAGTTGTATATCGTCGACGCGCAAGATCACATTTCCGAAGCGGCAGTCGAAGAGACGACAGTTCGAAAAATTCCTGTTGATTCGCTCCTCATGGTTGTCAGAGGGATGATTCTCGCCCATTCTTTCCCGGTGGCCTTGACTCGTGCAGAAATCACAATCAATCAAGATATGAAAGCGCTCGTGTTCTGGTTACCCGAAATTGCCGAATACGTGCTTCTTGCGTGCCGAGGCCTAAAAGACTTCATGTTGAGTAAAGTCGCACGATCTTCGCATGGCACTTGCCGTTTAGAATTTTCAGAAATCGAATCCTTTGCAATTCCGATTCCCCCACTCGCCGAACAGATTCGCATCCTCGCAAAGCTCAATCTGCTGATGTCGCTCTGTGACGACCTCGAAGCCAAATTGTTCCAAGCCGAAGCCGACCGCGAAGCGCTGATGAATGCTGCAGTGCAGCACGTGCTAAGTGTCGCCTGCACAACGAACCAAGCTAGGGACGTATCGAATCTGGCGAGCGCATAGTAAAGGGTCAAAAAATGGAAATCTCCCGTGTTCTCTTTGATCGTCAGTTCGCAAACTTCAACAAGAAACTCCGTTTGCAATCCGGCCAAGGCTTCGTTTCCTTCCGAGCCGGTTTGCCTAAACGGTGGGAGCACTATAAGGAAAGGCTGCGGGACGAAGCTCTAGTTCGATTGGACGTTCGAAGTTGGAGGAGAAAGGACATAGGCAGCGGGCGCATTGTCAATTGCGCGATAAAAGCAATTGAAATCAATGAACCCAGACGTGGGTTCAGGAATAATCTTGTGGATTGGCCGAATATCTATGGACATCAGCGCCGATCGCATTGGGCGCTTTTAGATGCGAAAAAGAAACGAAAGCTCAGATACGAGTTGGAGAAGTGGTTCTACGACTTTTTCAAGAATGCAAAGACAGAGGACGAGACCGCTTTCGAATCGTTTCGAGCGTTAGCTGGTAGTCGATACGACCTCATCGCTTACTTGTTTTACCTGAAGGACTGGAATCGTTTCATGCCCATTGCTACGCAAACCTTCGATAAAGCGTTTCGTCTGCTCCACTGCGACCTAGTTACGTCGCATCACTGCTCTTGGGAAAATTATTCTCGATACACCGAGATCTTACTTGCGGTGCAAAAGTGTCTTCTAGAACTCCAAGGTATTCGCGAGGCAAGGCTAATCGATGCGCATTCATTCTGCTGGATGCTGGTCCGGTTAAAGATCTCACAAACAACGAAACCAATCATTCCTCTCCCCATCGCTGTAACTGACATTAGGCATATCAATGTCGGGTTATCAGAACTTTTAGACGATGGCCAATTTGATCCAGTCGATGATGACGCGTTTTTCGAGAAACATGCGAAGAATCACCAGCTGGGTAAGCTTGCCCAGTACATTGCGCTCAAATCGGAAAGAAAACGCGCGAAGTATGCCGATCCCGATGCTGTGCAACCTAAGTGGAAGGAGCCCAAACGGGGGTATGACATTCTCTCGCGAGAACCGGATGGTACGGCTAGGTATATCGAAGTAAAGGCTGGTCGAAATGCAGGTAAGACTCTGTCATTTTTCGTGACAGATTATGAATGGCGAATGAGCCGCAAAAAACCGAACTACTATTTCTACTTAGTATTAAACGTTCGCAGCGCAAAAGCGAAGGTGATCATGCTGCACGCTGACCAATTACGGCAAAAGCACCTTACACCGACTAACTACTTGGCAAGTTTTGCTGCTACGTTTTGAGTTCCATCTCTCGACAATCCAGCGATTGAAAATGCGGTTCCCGATTTTGAAGGGCTGTACCAACGAGGTTTGAGTTAGGTTGCGCGAAAATCTGATGAAGCGTTGAAGTCAACACGTAAACGTTGACTTAAGCTAAAAGAGCAACAAGGAACTGCGTTGGCTCTCATACAAAAGAAATTTAGCTGTACTTCTAAGCGGCGAAAGTCAACTCAAACGGGTTGGCAATAGTCCGCTTACCAAACAGCTTGAGCAATCCAACGGCATCATCTTCCTTGACGTGCTCTCGTTTCAGGATTTCCTCAACCTCTGGCTGCTCGGTGCTTGGAATTCTTGAGGCGAAGAACTGCCACAAATCTTCATTCACGTAAATCTTGTCCACGTCTGGAAATTCTACGATGGGACGTAATTGGTCTGCCGACCTAAACTTGTCGGAATACTCAAATTTCCAAACACCGCCCTCGACAGTGAGTGTTCCCACTAACAGGTCATCATAAGTCAGGAGAAACTTTGCATGAGCCCCTGGCGGGGCTTTTACGTTGCGTGCAAAGCCGAGCCACTCCTTAGCCTTGTCCATCAATATCTTAATCGCCATGCTACGTCTCCTCCTCTCCCCGATATGACGGAATTGCTTCCAAGAGCTTTTTTCGCCTTAACCTTAAACACCTCTTTATTAGCTCAGAACGGTTTTCGCTAAATAAGGTCCCAAATCTCTTATCGACTACTTCACAGCTTAGCTTGAGTGGAGCATAAGGCAGGAATTTCTCGACATTATTGCGATAACCTTCAAAGTGTTCCCAGATTAAACCTATCAAACCAAAAAAATCAACATTTGTGTCCTTGTCACACCCGATCGGAGCGAGGCAGTTTTTGACGTATTTTTCGAGTTGTCGCTCATCTGTCAACATCTGAACAATACGGGATTCAGGTATGTTCCAAAAGAGCGCTCGGGCAGTGTCATACACGGGAGAAAACTTAGGCGCCCGTGCTTTTTGAATCGGAACTATCACGCCCCAGTTATAGGGATGCCGATCATTGTGTCCGATCAAACAATCGAATGTGAGCATCTCAACGAACCCCTTGACTATCTTCTCGGCATTTTGAGGAAACGATTGACGAAGCGCTTCAGCGGTCATTTCAAATGTGAAGAAGTCGCTCTCGGTCTTGTTCTTCGAAAGCTGCGCATAGTTTTCTTTTCCCAACGAGTACTCATAGATTTCGGCTCCATGCGTCAACTGTTCAACCTTCCGATTCAAGAAATACTTGCTCATGAATCGGACCTGCCGATCAACCATTCTAAGTTTTGAATCTGCGATCTTGAGACTGTAGCTCTTTCCAATTTCAGTGATCAGTTGTTCTGTGATCGACTCGTTAGGATAAAACTTTGAACCTACCTTAGCGATGTAACTGTCCGACCGCTGTTGTCGCGTGCGATGTCCGGTCCGATATTCTCTATCGGTAATGAAGTCTTTCGGCGCATCGCCTGTCATTGAAAGAAAATCGACAGTTTGAATTGAGTATTCACGCAAGCGAGGAAGCAATATGTTCCAAGGAAGCTGATAATCGGAATAGTACTTGATTGCTTTCAGCTCGGTTTTTGGGTCTTTGGGGTAAACGGGTTTTCGCTTGGACATTCGTCAACTCAGAAAATGAACGGGAATATTAGAGTCGGGCTGGCTAATAACCAAACCGACGCAGTAATTCAATTGAGAATTTCGAAGAATGAACGGATAATCCATCGCAAATTTACAGGAGGCATTCCTCAGATGCCAAAGACAATCAAAGAACTTCCAGAACACGGTCGACCCCGAGAAAAAATGCGGGACAGAGGTCCGGCTGCGCTCACTGATGAGGAGCTGGTTTCTGCAATAGTTGGCATGGGAACTGCGGGTGTGGATGTTCGCACCATGTCTCGCAAAGTTGTCGCTCTTATACGAGAACATCGTGAGGCACTTACGCTTGACCACCTGAGGTCCGTTTCAGGAATGGGTATAGCCAAGAGTGGACAAATACTTTCAGCCTTCGAGCTTGGTCGTCGATACTTGGTCTTTGAGTCAACAAGGATCTCATGCGCAGAAGACGTTCTACCTGTGATCTCAGACATCAGAGATAAGCAACAAGAACATTTCGTTTGCATCACTCTGAACGGAGCCAGTGAGGTAATTCAAAAACGTATCGTCACGATCGGTCTGTTGGATAAGAGTTTGGTCCATCCACGCGACGTTTTCGCCGACGTCATTACTGACCGCGCTGCCGCTGTGATCTTTGCGCACAATCATCCATCAGGTGATTTGCAACCAAGCGATGAAGACATACAAACTCAAACCAGATTGGTTGAGGCTGGAAAGATTTTAGGAATTCGAGTACTGGATCATTTAATCGTAAGTCGCAAAGGCTATTTCAGTTTTCAGGAATCGGGTTACGGGCCTAACTGGACTTAGGACATACCTCTGGATTTCGAAATGAATCGAATGACAAAAAACTGATTAAGAAATCAAGACAACAGAACAACCCCACACTCTTCTTCTCAACCTGTGTTAATCAAAAAATACTCTGACAGATACCGACAGATGCATCGCGGAACACTTTCATAGGCGAACCTGGCGCTTGGAAGATCAATTTGAAAAATGTCACCAACTCTTGGTTTGATCCGTTTCTTCTGTGGCATCACTTACTAGGCCCACCGAACGACCTGCTCCGAGCTTCAGCTCGATTGCAACGGGATCGCCGTCCCTCAGGCCATACGTCGCGCGGAGGCCGACAGGCGCAATGACTTCGGCGAGAAGGCGATCTCTTGCATCTAGTGCCGCAGTCGTCGTGGACCACAGGAATGCGGGCACGCCTGGAGCTGTGCTCAAACTGCACGGCAGGAGAAGAATGTCCCGTTCGCCGCCGTACTCCTCGCGACCGAATCTGATCACCGCGGTCTCCCAACGCGCGTCGAACCAATCGAAGGGTTCGTCCAACGCCACATTAAGTGAGCCCGGGAAGACCGGGACACCCAGCTTTTGCGCGTAAGCCGCATTGAACAGAGAGAGCCACTGCGCCGCCTGACTTGTGCCCGATTCCACTCGACCTCTAATCACTAACTGCATCGAATGTCTCCAGCTTTGAACGTTTTCGCCGTGTAGGCTGACGCACTCTAAGTAGACCTGCCTCTGAGCATCCGCGCACGAAGGCGAAACGCCAGCGCGCACGCGAGCGCGCTGACGGGCAACACCAGCGCACCCGGTGACAACGGCCAGATACGCGACGGCCCTCGGCGGCGCGAACGTGGGATCTATCGTTGCTCCGGGTATATACGGCGGCATGCGATTGAGTTGGAATAAAAACCAGGCCGCAGACCAACCCAGGACGAAGGTCGTCAACAGAGCGTAGGGCAGTGCGGCGCGCACCCGAACGGCGCTTCGATGAAAGAACTCCGCCGCCGCCCAACCGATTGCCGCCGGAGGGACCCAGAAGCCGAGAAGCAGAACGAGGCTGGGAAGTCGATCAGGTATCAGCATCATTATTAACCTCTGACGTTCAGCGCGTTATGTCGAGGCTCGCCGATGGGACCACAACCAAAATAAGAAAGCACATACCACGGCGCCTCCCAGGATAACAACTGCATAACGATTCTTACTCACCGTTGATGAATCAGTACTCACGACTGCACTCGTAACATCTTTCCTTGAGACTTTGAGGACCTTGTTTCCCGAGCAGATACTCGTTATAAGCTTCTTCTCGTAATAGCGGGCATACACCAGATAAGTTGTATCGGGCAAGAACTCATCGTCGCAGTTCGTGCGACCACCATGAAGAACGACTTCATTTTGCTCTTGACCCTTAAGCACCTTCTGAACGCGAAGAGTGTACGCTGTCTCGATTCCTGTTTGCGTTATACGAATTACCTCGCCCTCAAATACCAGGTCGGCTCGTTGAAAACTTTCAGCTTGTGACAGAGTGAGGCAGTCGCAGGCAAAACAAACACTGCTAGTGAACAGAAGCAGGCTGAGTGTCTGCCAAGCGTGGGAACAGACACTTCATGATCTAATTCTCCAGTTACCAGTCATCAGTGTTAGATGAAGAGTGACCTTCAAAGATCTTGCACGTTACTAGCTCGCAAGGATCTCTTTCGAAAAACAGAATAGAGCCAATAGAAAATCGATGCATTCACTCCAGCAAAGACGAGATACATCACGGTGAAGAACTCAAGACCTGCTCCATGAATTAAAGACCAGGCAAAAACCACAGACACGAGGCTCCAGGGAAGGGTTAAAGCTATCAAGACGAATGTCCATTCGGTGTTGATAGCGCCTGCATAATCGAAGGCGAGAGATATAGACAGAATTACTGCGACGAGGTAGAGAATGATAATAAGAAAAGGCAATAGAGCTCTGAGTGATCTCATGTGAGCAACCGAATTTCGCTCATTAGTATAACGGAGGCAGTTTTTGTTTAAGTGCAACTCTGTGTCCTTGTGTCTCTGGAGTGAACTTTCTCGGCAAAACTAACCCAGAGACGACTTCCACCGATTACAATTCTTCTTGTCTTCGGAATGCATCCAATTCTAGAATAAGTTGCTCTTTCGACGGCTCTATTAGCTCAACTTTAATAGTCCAGACCTCAGAGGCGCTCTCCGCTTCCACCGATCCACCCGTCGAAATTGGACTTTAGATCTGACGTTCCCAAGCTGACCGCGCTCTGGTGTCCCGGCACACAAACATAAGGAGAAGTAACCATGACGAAATTTACTCGAGTAGTGATGTTCGCGTTGCTGTTGTGTTTTGGAGCGGGAGCGACGCTCGCGCAAACCAGAGCGTATGTGACGAATAACACCGACAATACTGTCTCGGTCATAGATACAGCGACCTTTTCGGTCGTTACCACCATACCCGTTGGATTGGGTCCAGCGGATGTAGCCGTCACCCCGAATGGACGCTTTGCCTACGTGGTGAATCAACAGAGCGGCACCGTCTCAGTGATCAGCGCTGCCAGCAACACGGTGGTCGCCACTGTTCCTGTGGGAGGCTTTCCGGGTGAAATAGCGATGAATCCAAATGGGTCCTTCGCCTACGTGATGGGTGGCACCTCCGCAAACATTTCGGTGATAGATACAGCGACCAACACGGTGGTTGGTGCCATACCTGTTTCGTTTCCCTCCAGTTTAGCTATCGCGCCGAGTGGGAACTTGGGGTATGTGACGCATGGCTCTTTTATCAACGGCGTCACCGTAATAAACACAGCAACGAATAGCGTAGTTACTAACATCCCCATTCCGGTAAATGCCACGCTGGAAGCAGCCGTCACGCCGAATGGGGCATTCGTTTATGTGACCTGTTCAAACTTCACCACTGGTCCCAAGCTCGCGGTAATAGATACCGCAACCAACACCCTCGTGGCCATCGTGCCCCTGCCCGGAAACTTTGCGCCAGGAGTAGCCATCACTCCTAATGGGGCTTTTGCTTACGTGGCGAATAATGGTGGTGGTGTTTGTTGTGATGGTGGCCGGGTCCCCAGTTCCGTTTCCGTGATTGACACGGCCACCAACACTGAGGTCGCCAACGTGCCCTTCGGATCGTCGTCTCCATTCGGAGTAGCCGTCACCCCGGATGGAGCTTTCGTCTATGTCACAGATCTAAATGACAACAGCGTTAAAGTGATAAGTACTGCCTTCAACTTCGTGGTCGCGGTTGTGCCGGTTGGAAGTTTCCCGCGGAGTATTGCTTTCGGGACATTTGAGCCCGAGCCGCCCGAGCCCGACCCGATTGAATCGCTCATTGACCAGGTGGAGGCGCTGATCGCAGGCGGCGCGCTCACGCAAAGCCAGGGTGCCGGGTTGCTCAATAAGATTCAGGAAATCAGTGCCAAGATTGATGCGGGGCAGACAGCCGCGGCCTGCAACCAGTTGAGTAGCTTCATCAACCAGGTGAATGGGTTCATCAGCAACGGCACGCTTACGCCCGCTCAGGGTCAACCACTCATTGATACAGCGAACGCGCTAAAGACTGACCTCGGCTGTTAACCGCGTAGAGGAAGTACGGCACTGTGCGTGAACAGGCGTGAACTACAGGGGCGGCCACGGAGTGCCGCCCCTACAATTGCGCTTGTCACGATCCGACCATCGAAGAGTGGATTCTTTGCCACCACTCCTGCCGCGGCGGTGTTAAGCAGTAGAACCACTTTTATTTGGCAGATCTCCGGAGGACCGCGATGCAAACGTTCCTACAGGACTTGAAATACGCGCTGCGCATGTTGAAAAAGAATCCGGCCTTTACCGCCGTGGCGATTCTCACGCTGGCGGTGGGCATAGGCGCCAATTCGGCCATCTTCAGCGTTCTCAACTCGGTCTTGTTACGGCCGCTGCCTTACCGGCAACCTGATCAACTCGTCCGCGTCTATAGCGAATTTCCCACGATGCAGCTCCAGAAGTTCTGGCTCTCACCTCCCGAATTGCTCGACATTCAGCGTGAGGCAAAATCCTGGGAAGCAATTGGCGCGTGGGCGCCGGGCGGTCAGAACGTCGGTACTGAGAGTGAGCCACTTCGAGTCGTCTCTGCCGGTATTACGCGCAGCCTGATTGATGTGCTGGGAGTGCAACCGCAACTTGGTCGCAACTTCACCGAAGAGGAAGATCGCAATGGTGGTCCAAGAGTCGCCATCATTTCGCATGGTCTCTGGCAAAAAGGTTTTGGCGGAGCAAGTGACATCATTGGCAAACAGATTCAGGTCAACGCCGCAACAACCACCGTTGTCGGTGTGATGCCCCCGGGCTTTGCATTCCCTCCCGGAAGTAACGAGCAGGTTGAGCTTCTCGTGCCTTTCCAATTTGATCCCGCCAACCCCGGTAATCGTGGTTCACACTTTCTATCGGTGATCGGAAGGTTAAGACCCGGTGTGACCAGGGAGCAGGCGCTGAGCGAAATGACGAGCTTGATGGCCGGCTGGAAGAGTGAGAGTCGCGCACAGCATTTACTGAGCCCTCCAAATCACCCGGTGATAATGCTGGGTCTTCACGAAGATGTTGTCGGCGCAGCTCGCAAAGCCGTATGGCTGCTCATGGCTGCGGTTGGTTTTGTTCTGCTCATCGCGTGTGTGAACGTTGCGAACCTGTTGCTGGCTCGCGCGGAATCACGTCATCGTGAGTTTGCAGTTCGCCTCGCACTCGGCGCTGGTATGAAACGAATGGTCCGGCAATTCGTCGCCGAGGGTTTCGTACTGGTTTTAATCGCTTCAATTCTCGGAGTTGCGCTCGCATTTGTGGGGTTGAAGATCCTGTTGCTGTTTGCGCCTGATAGCGTGCCGCGCACTGAGGAGATTGGTGTTGGTCTTCCCGTACTCGCGTTTACGATCGGGGTTGCGGTCGTTGCGGTATTTCTCTTTGGTCTCGCACCACTGGCCCAAGTCAGTGAACGTAACCTGGCTAACTGGATTCGTGGCGCTGGGCAGCGCGCAATTCGCGGAGGTGGTCAAGCGCTTCGCAAGGGCCTCGTAGTCACAGAGATTGCCCTCGCATTGATCCTCGTGATCGGCTCGGGCCTGATGATTCGCGCGTTCTGGAAGTTGCAACAAGTAAACACAGGCTTTGATCCGGCAGGTGTCGTCAGCTTCAGTCTGAATCTTCCGGCAGCAAGATACACGAACCCTCAACGCCAGCAGTTTGTAGACGCGCTCGAGCAGAAACTCAGCACTCTTCCCGGTGTGGCCGGCGTCTCCATCGCAAGTGGACTACCTCCGCTGCGCCGCATCAATGCTAACGACACTGAGATCGAAGGCTATCAGCCAACACCCGATGGCCCGGCGCAGAACGTCGATTATTGGAATATCGTTGGTAACAACTACTTCAAGACAATGAAGATCAGGTCGTTGGAGGGGCGCACCTTTGAGCCGCAGGACGACAACCCTGACGCGATGCGGGTTGTGATTGTCAATCAGGCGCTTGCGAAAAGATTTTGGACGGGAAGTCCGATTGGCCGGCGTGTGAATCCGGGGTTTGCCGATCCCAAAGTCTGGTTCACGATCGTAGGCGTGGTTGAAGACACGAAAAACGCCGGCATGGATAAGCCCGCTGGTCCCGAACTTTACTTTCAGGTACGACAAGTGAATCAGTTCCTCGGGTCGAACGTAAGTTTTGTCGTCCGCGGCTCGAATGATTCCGCGCCGCTCGAAAGCTCGATTCGCAATGCCGTTCGTGAATTGGATCCGAGCCTGCCAGTCTACAATCTTTGGTCCTTGAATGAACTGGTGTCGAGGTCGATGGTCCAACCACGCTTCCTCGCGTTACTGCTGGCTACGTTCTCCGGTATCGCGTTGTTCCTGGCGGCGATTGGTATTTACGGCGTGATGGCTTATTCGGTGGCGCAGCGCACGCAAGAGATAGGAGTGCGAATGGCGCTGGGAGCGCGACCGCTTCACGTGTTGCGACTCGTCCTCGGACAGAGCCTGGGCATGTTACTCATCGGCATAGTGATCGGGTTGGCAGGCGCATTTGCGCTGACGCGATTGATGAGCACGCTGCTGTTTGAAGTAACGGCGACTGATCCGCTGACCTATGTCAGTGTGATTGGGTTACTGACTGTCGTCGCATTGCTGGCGTGCTACATCCCGGCGCGTCGCGCAGCGAAAGTTGATCCATTAATTGCGCTGCGATACGAATGAGTTGACTGTAGGGGCGGCCCTCCGTGGCCGCCCGTTTGGCGACTCAGTGTCCTTTAAATGATGCTCGAGATCGCTTGTGCCGACTGGTCGAGCCAGCCATTCAATTCTTGTTGCGTGTGCCACTTCCCCTTCAGCATAACGCCGTTGCGATTCTCGGTGGCGGAGAGGTTGTCGAGCGGATTAGAGTTTAGCAGTATGAGATCGGCTCGCTTTCCTTTCTCAATCGTGCCGACCATGTCGATCGTTCCGAGAAACATTGACGGGTTCTTTGTTGCCGCCTCGAGCGCAGCGTAATTTGAAAGACCAGCGTCTTTCAATGCTCGCAGTTCGTGATGCATCCCGAAGCCGTATAACCAGAGGAACTCCGGCGTGTCCGACCCGGTCATGATCTTGCCGCCGGCATCGTAGATTGCCTTGATGAGCTTCTCGCGCAGGCTGATCCAGCGTGCTCGCTTTTCAAGGGGCACGGTGTTGATGAAACGGTTCTTCTTGTAGAAGTCCAACCATTGCTGCTGCACCTTCGGAGGGTAGAAGCGGAAATCCGGTTGCTTTCGAATCTCGTCCTCGGTTCGGAGCCGACCGAAGCTGTTCTTCATAAAATGGTGCGTGGGGTTGACGAACGGGTTCGATGCGACTGTTCTTCGAGCGACCTCGGGGATCTTGCTTTCATCAATGTAGTCGAAGCTTTTCCAATTCTCAGGATTGTAAATGTAGAGGTCGGACACGCTTCCTTTCATTGGCGCATCGTCTCGAAGAAGTAGTTCCATATAACCATCGAGGTGCTCGATCTGCTGCTTCGATTTCCAGGCGCGTTCGACGCCCACAAACCGGCTGTCCGCGTGACCGACGACGCGAATGTTCTGCTTCGCAGCTTCGTCCACTGCCGCTTCGTAAACCTCCGCCTTGACGAACGTCGTCACTTTAATGAAGTCGTAACCCGCCGCTTTCGATTTACGCACGGCTTCGCGCGCCTCTTCCGGTGTGTTAACGACGAAGTTGTTTCCTTGTTCGCGGCCCGTTAGGTGCGGGCTCGCGACAAAAATTGTTGGAGCTTCGATCTCGCCATTAGCGGAACGGCTGCGCAAGGTTAGTAGCTCGGGTGTCCCGATCATGAACCGGACTGTCGTGACGCCATTCGCAACCATCACGCGAAGCTCATCCGCACCTATCGAATCGGGGAACTCATTGCTGTCCGACAACAGGTGCGTGTGCATGTCGACGAGCCCCGGGATTAAGTATTTCCCTGTGCCGTCGATGCGCACTGCGTCCTTCGACAATTTAATGTTTTTCGCGTTGCCGATCTCGGCGATCAAGCCGTTCTTGATCACGACCGTCTGGTTTGCGATTAAGCGCTCACGATCCATCGGGATCACGTTGACATTGGTGAATGCGATGGTTTGCGCCGAAGCCGGTGCTGCAATCGCCGCAACACAAAGAATCAAAGCAAGAAAAAGCCTCCTTCATTAAGTTCCTCCAAAATATTGGACCATTATTCATCCACAGGTTACGCGGATTGGAATAGATTAATCTGCGTAACCTGTGAATGGAAAGTTTTATTTAAACTGCCCGAAAATATTCGAGAACGCCCAATTGCTTTGCGTAATGCCGCTACAAACAGGAGAGGCAAAACCCTGGTTCGGACAACTGCCATTGTCGCGTGACACTGACCACATCGAGAGCCGGGAGATGTAGCTGTTCGCATTCGCAAAATTCAACAGCATTGTCGCATCGCTCAATTGAAAGATCTCGGTGTTGACGTCGTTAATTCCGATCATGGGAGTCACTCCGATACTCGCGGTCAAGCCCGCCGCCAATACCTGATTACGAGTGTTGGTTGCGGCTTGTGTAGCGCTGAGTCCCATCTGACCTCCATTATCGTTGGCTGAACCGTAGTCCATCGCCATGATGTTTATTACGTTCACGTTGAGACCGGAAGCTTTTATGCTGTTCAGCATATTTACACCGCTCGCAACTAAACCGGTCGGCAGAACCGGCAGCGTATAGGAAATTACGAGATTTGGATTCGCGTTCTTTAGTCCAACTAACGCCTGGTTGCGACGATTGACCGAGGCCTGGTCAGTAATCGCTCCGCCTTCAATATCGAAGTCGAGTCTTACCGGTGTACTGCTGTTCACACGGTATTTGTTCAGCACCGATTGGTAAGCAGCTTGCAAACTCGACACGGTGGTGCATCCCAGTGCCAGTTCAGTTCCCGAGGCCCCGCCGAAGGAGATGATTACATCGCCGCCCGCAGCGCGTACGCCCTGGACGAGGGAAAGTATTGTCGTGCCATTTGGCAGCGTGTCATTCGCTACTGTTGCTCCCACACCGCCCCACGTCGGCGTACAGCCGCCGTTACCGACGACGAATCCGAGAGTGAAGACCTTGATTCCGGATTGCTGTTGAATTGTCAGGAGTTGCCAACTAGCAGTAAGGCCCAGATCAATATAGGGCGCGAACAGTTTTCCAGATGGTGGTGGCGGCGGTGGGCCGTTCAGCGTGGTTACGTTTATAGCAGCGCTCTGCGCGGAACTCCCCGCAGCGTCTGTGGCTGCAACCCTGAAGCTATAAGTCGTCAAGGGAGACAAGCCGGTGACTGTCATGTTGGTGTTGCTCGTAGTGCCAACCGCAACACCGTTCCTAAAGACTGTGTAGCCGGTGAGAACGCAGTTGACGGCGACCGTCGAAGCATTCCAGCTCAGATTCGTGCTGTTGCTTGTAGTTCCCGATGCTTGTAGTCCTGTCGGGACACTGGGAACTGTTGAGCAGGCACTGCAAGTTCCGATACTGGTCCACGGCGCACCACTGCCTGGTCCACCGTTGTTAGTCGAGGGGTTTTGACCCTGCGTCCAAAAGTTAGCCTGATAGTTCACTCCGTTAAGACTTGCGGTCATGCCGCCGGTGTAAGCGGTAGTTGAGTTCCATGTCGGCGCGCATGAGCCGCCACCACCTCCGCCACCTCCCGATCCACTACACGGTCCATTACTGGTCCAAGGCTGACCACTGCCGGATCCGCCGCTGTTAGTAGCCGGGCTTTGACCCTGGGTCCAAAAATTTGCGGTGTAGTTGATTCCGTTAAGGCTCACCTTCATACCGGCCGTATAGACCGAGGTGGAATTCCAGGGGGAATTGCAAGTAGTTTGCGCAGCGCCCACGCGCGCCATGCACAGCAACAAAAGAAAGAGTCCGAGAACAGATTGGATTTTGTGAGTTGACTTCATACGAGCTCCTCGATGTTAGGAGTTGATTGGACGGGGGAAGTGAGTTGCTTCAGTACTGGGAGGGTTAACCTGACTGGGTGGGTAGACTTTTATGCCTAATAACTTCGGTTGTCAATAGACAGAGAAGACTTATTTTGCTTCTTGAAAACTCTCGACGAGAAGAACTGGCATCCATCTGTCGTGTAGCTTGATCGCGCCCATCTTGATCAGAAACAGGTCGACGGGTTTTGTCCACACGTTTCCTTTCCAAAACGAATCGAGAGTTTTTTTGCGGAACGTGAGCCAGTAGTGAGTTCCGTTTTCGGTGAACGCTACCTCTACTTCGTACTTCGCGTACGTTTCAGGCGCCCGGCGTAACGTTGAGCCCATTGACGGATAAGTTCCGCTTTGGCTAACGGAGTGCGAGCAGTTAATTCAGCGTACTTCGCTCTCACGCGTGTCGGAGACAGATCAGGATCGATCACCATAGTCTCTTGTTTGTCACCGATGCTTTCAGCGCTAATCGCTTTGGCTGTGAGTTCCTTTAGTGTGCCAGCCTGATAGTCCTCCGCGACACGCGGTCGCTTAGGACGTGGGCCTGTCGGCTCTTGCGCAGAGGCGGCGAAGACTAACAAACAGATCAAGAGAACTGCTGCAAAGGATGTTCTGAGCGTCATAGCTGTTACCTCTGGGAATGTATTCTATAACTTAGACGTCAATATCCAAGCGAAACTTCCATTGGCCAGCTGACCCGACGCTGCCGCGTTACGCTACGACTTGTCGAACTGTGATCTGACTTTTGAGGCTTCTGCTCGTTGGACGCGTTGGCGCGATTCCGCAAACCGCTGACCGAACCAGTACTCGAAGTTATTTTCCTGAAGATGGTTGAAAGTATCCTCTTCCGGCGCACCCGCTGGATCATCCAATGTTATTAGCAGTTCCAATTCTTCTTCGCTCATGGTGAATCTCCCCTGCTTCTCTGCAATCAGTTATCCTTGAACGCCGAAGCGGCTGCAGCGTTTTGCGTTGCCCCCCCCCTTCACTCATATTCACTCTCCCCACTTCTCTGCAATCAGTTATCCTTACCCAGCCTCGGCAGCTTTGGGCTGCGGGATCTGACTAATCGACCCAATCAGCCACTCTTCGAAACGCGTCTCGCCGAGCACTGCGCCATCGCCAGGCACAAGTGAACGCTCGCTCAACTCAGTGCCGAAGTAACGCGCGTGCGGGTCAGCAACAACCTCGCGCGGATCTTTGCCGGCGTTGAGAGCGCGGCGAATGAATTCATCGAAACGGAGCTGCTCGGGCCCCGCCATCTCAATGGTTCCATTCAACGGCGATCCAACAGCGGTTTTGCCCACTACCCCCGCGACATCGTCGGCGGCCATGGGCTGGAAAGCTACAGGCGGCAAGCGAACCGTGTTGCCTTCGGTAGCGGAGTCGGCGATGCGCTTCAGGAACTCGAAGAACTGCGTTGCCCGCACGATCGAATAAGGGATCGAGGATTCCTTGATCAGTTCCTCTTGAGCGACCTTTGCGCGGAGGTAGCCGCTGTTAGGTAGACTGTCACAGCCGACGACCGACAGTGCCACGTGATGGCCGACACCTGCGGCCGCTTCGTAGGTGAGCAAGTTGCGTGTTGATGTCTGGAAGAACTCCATGACCGCCTCATCCTCGAACGACGGCGAATTCGACACGTCGACGACTACCGACGCGCCGTCAAGAACTTCGGCGAGTCCTTCGCCGGTCAAGGTGTTTACTCCAGAGTTTGGTGATGCGGCTACAACCTCGTAACCGCGCTCACCGAGCCTCGTGACGACCTTTGACCCGATCAGTCCAGTGCCGCCTATTACGACGATCTTCATATTTGATTTTTCCTTCGTCATAGTTAACTCCTCATTCTCATTTCGGATTGTGGTGATTCATCTGTCCAACACAGGCACCAGCACTGGAGCGCCCTTCTTCTTGATAAAAAACACCACGAACTTTGCAGGCTTGGTGCTGCTTGCGTTCCGGCCGACGACATGAATATCCGCGGGGCCTTCATAAAAGGTCTGGCCAGCTGTCAGCGTCACTTCCTTTCCACCTTTCACTTGCATCACGATTGAGCCCTCCAGTACATAAACGAAGGCATGCGCATCGTGCCGATGGATGGGATCCGTGCCGCCCGGATGGTATTCGACTGTGATCATCGAGACTTCTTTACCGGGAAGCTCAGTCAGATCTTTCGACATTAGCGGTGTGACCGTGGCCTCCTGGCCCACCGCCGTGCCCGCCATGAGAAATAGTCGGACCAACATTAATGTCTTGTTCTTCATGCTTAACCTCTCGTAACACCGGCTGCTTGTTTTGAGCTTTCCTCAGCCTTAATGAACTGAAGCAGGTCCTCATTGATCAGATCCTTATGCGTTTGACACATCCCATGCGGCAATCCGGGATAGACTTTTAGAGTTGCGTTTTTGATCAGTTTGGATGAGAGGAGCGCGGAAGCAGCGATCGGTACTACCTGATCATCGTCACCGTGCATGATGAGCGTCGGTACGTCAAACTTCTTAAGATCTTCGTTGAAATCTGTCTCAGAGAATGCCCTGATCCCGAGGTAGCTGGCAGGAAAACCCGCCATGCTGCACTGGCGAAAGAAGGAGTCAGCCACGCCCTCGGAGATCTTAGCGCCCGGGCGATTCAAGCTATAGAAGACATTGCAAAACTCCTTCCAGAATTGGTACCGATCGGCCTGGATGCTCTTCCGGAGACCATCAAACACCTCGATCGGTATACCGTCAGGATTAGCCGGCGTCTTCACCATCAGCGGCGGGACAGCGCTGATAAGTACTGCCTTTGCGACGCGCCCCGTGCCATATCGGCCAATGTAGTGGGCGACGACGCCGCCTCCGGTAGAATGCCCGACTTGGATTGAATCCTTTAGGTCCAGCTTCTCAACAAGCTCAGCGAGATCGCCGGCATAGGTATCCATATCGTTGCCATGCCAGGTCTGGTCCGAGCGTCCATGGCCTCTTCGGTCAAGAGCGACGCATCGATAGCCATTCGAGGCCATGAAGAACATCTGGTCTTCAAAGGCATCCGCCGTCAAAGGCCATCCATGACTGAAAACTACCGGCTGGCCGCTGCCCCAATCTTTGTAGTAAATCTGCGTTCCATCTTTTGTCGTGATAGTACTCATTTCAGCCTCTCTTTCTGCTATTGGACCGTTCTGTCTTTACGTTTGCGATGATGAGGGATTTTGCGCGTAATAGTTTTTTCTCGAAACCCTATATGGTGCGAGTGGAAGGTAACTAAATAGAGTTAGTGCCGGATCACCCTTTGCGCGGAGGGATAACAGTGACGCGAAGACCGAAAAGTCGCGCATCCACCGAGTATGCTCCTGGACCAAGAAAGAAGAGCGCGGTGGAGGTTAATATCCTGAGAAGGTAGACCGCATCAATCGGTTGATCGGCCAGAAACAGATTTGCTACGGCTGCTAAGCAGGCGATTATCGTGAAGATGGATGTTAGGTAGCCGAGAAGAAGACCGAACGAAACCAGACCTATCAAAAAAACAATGAACCAATGGAGAGTATTAGAAGAAAAGTTGAACCGGTGCGTAATGTTCAATGCGAACATCCCGGCAGCCGCTATCCGTAAGAGGAGCAGCCCGATTCCCGGACCACCTTGAGGAAACATGGAGTAGAGTCTTTGCACTCCAACAATCTATCGGCTTCGTCGAGAATCGAACACCCGAATTGAGGCTATGCGTGCATTACTCTTTTGAGGGATGCAGCTTTTTGTGGTTTCTCTGTGTTTCTGTGTCCTTGCGTTAATATTCCTAACGATAAACTTTGACGCGGAGGTCGCAGAGGGGCAGAGATCGCAGATAAAACCATCAGAACTGAAGTTTTAGAGCAAACTGGATTGAGCGCGGTCCGCCAATTTGATGAAGAGGATTAAATCCGCCGTTCGCCCCACCCGAACCAAGACTGTTTGCCAACGTTTGAGTCGAGCGGCCAAACAGTGGACTCGTCAAAACATTTGTGGGACTTCCGAAGTTCGGGTGATTGAAGATGTTGAAAAACTCAGCGCGAAAACGAACTCCCAATCTGTCGGCTATCTGAAATTGACGCTGTAATCCGACGTCCGCCTGCCAAGCTCCAAAACCTCGCAGTACATTGCGCCCGAGATTACCCTGCGTTCCGGCAGGTGCTGACACAAAGGCCGCGCGATTGAAGATCTTGCCTCCGGGAAACTGCGAGCCATGGAGCTCAAGTGCCACGCCCGGATTTAGGTTGGGGCGAGGAGCGAGTTGAGTGCCCGCCGCGAAGAAACTTCCGCCAACGATATTCACGGGTGGAGCTGATCTGGCGAAGAAGAAACTGTCGATCGACCAGCCGCTCAATATCGCTCTGACAGTTTTCTGTGAACCCAGAGAGGGCAACTCATATGTAACTCCCGCGGTGACTGCATGCCGGATGTCGAAGCTGGAATTTCCGCGGTCGACGTTGGCATTAGCAATTTGGCCGGGGGTGTTGATGTTTGTGGCAAGCGCATCGGTCGACGCGATATCGATCGAATGCGACCACGAATATGATCCCAACGCCTGCAAACCGCGCGACAACCGGCGCTGAAACTTGACCTGTAGAGCGTTGTAGTCTGAGGTCGCGGAATTGTCGGTAAACGCAATGAACTCAAAATTCGGGTTCACGTTGAATACATTTGTCACTCGCAGCAACTGTCTTCCGATCGCGCCGACGTAAGTCGCCGAGAGACTCTGATTGTTTCCAATCGACTGCTCGAGGGCGACATTCCATTGATAGGTTCGCGGTAGTTTCAGATGAGGATCCGCAACAAGCATTGTCGCGACGGGTAGATTGGTATTGAGTGCAGGAGGAGCAGCGTCTTGAGGACTAAGCGGAAACGGTGAGAGGGAAAAGTTCTTGTCGGCTATGTACGGGAAAAAGCTCGACACTCCTCCGAGCGATCCTTGTCCGAGATCGTAAAAGACGCCGAAGCCTGCGCGCAGGGCCGCGTCCCAATTTCGAATTCCACGGAGTTGATAAGCGACTCCAATTCTCGGTGCAATATTTCCATAGGTTGTTTCATAAAGCGGCGTGCCGCGCGGAGCAAGTGTCATCGTCGCCGGAGTGTTCATGCCAAGTACCGTGAATGGATCGTTCTCGCGGTTCTTGCCTTTCAGCGGTGGATTAACATCCCATCTCAAGCCATAGGTTATTGTCAACTTCGGTGAGATCTTCCAGGTGTCCTGGCCAAATACTGAGAAGTTTTGCGACAAGAGCGCGTTCGTTTGGAATGAACTCGATTGGGCCAATAGCGCTGTGCCCGATAGCGCGCCTCCCGGCGTGTTATTCACTCCTGAAAATGCGACAAATTGGCGGTGCGCGGCCGGACTGCTGAAAGGAGCAAGCCAGCGATAGTCCACACCGAACTTCAATTGATGGCTGCCCTTTATCACTGACAAATTGTCGATAAGATTGACCTGTCGTTGCTCGGTCGTGCCTTGTTTCCCCTGGGCGTATTGTCCAACACCTAAGACAATGAATAAGAAATTGCCATTGGCTGAGGTGATGCCCGCAGGAAACAAGGTCGAATCAGGAAGTGGTACGGCGCCGCCGAAATCATCCATAACGAAATCGATACCGATTCTGTGATTACTGTAGTTGGCTCGCACTTCGTTACTGATTTCCGGGCTGATCATTTGTGTGAGTCCGACTGTCCCAGTATGCGCAGACGACGACAATGAATTCGTCGTGCTGAGCACACGACCGGATGAGAAGACTGGGCCGCGTTGGTCCAGGCTCGACGGTGAGTAGTTATACCTGCCAAACAAATTGAACGCGGGTTGCAGGGAATGATCGATGCGAATGCTGTATGCATCAAGCGACGAAGGATTCGAAAAGCTGGCGTTGAATTGCGCCGCGCCCGCTGCGAGTCCAGGTCCATTGGCGACGGGAAAAGCGCTTAAATATGGACGCATCCTGGCTGGAGCTTGCTGCCGCGATTGGTTATCTGGCACGACGGTTTGCAGGCTTGATGGCTGGCGCAATCGTTGCCCTTCGTATGAGAAGAAAAAGAACGTCTTATCTTTGACGAATGGACCACCAAGCACACCGCCAAAGTGATTCAGCCGCTCCGCAGGTTTTGCGAGACCATTGAAGTTAACAAACCAGTCTCGGGCATCCAGTATGTCATTCCGAAAATATTCGAACAGCGTGCCGTGAAAGGCGTTTGTTCCAGAGCGCGTGGCAATCGAGATCTGACCGCCCGGAGTGCGTCCAAACTCAGGAGCAAAGGAGGATGTCTGGATGCGAAATTCCTGCATGGCATCGACCGAAACCAGACTGTTTGTTCCGCCAGAAGCGCTAAGCGCCGGTAAAGCGCCGGAAGCACTCTGCATCATGGCTATGAATCCGGTGACGCCAAAATTCGCGCTGACGCCATCGACTGTGAAATAGTTAGCGTCGGCGCGTTGTCCATTCACACTGAACTGTCCCTGATCGTTAAAGGTCGACGGAGTAACGACGACACCGGGCGTCAACTGTATTAACGTCTGGAAGCTGCGACCGTTGAGAGGAACGTTCTCGACAAAGGTGCGATTGATCACGGTGCTAACTGTGCCCGATTCGGTATTCACCAGAGGAGCACCACTTTCCACTGTAACAGTTTCCGAAACATCGCCGAGCGTCATCTGGAGGTCGATGCGGAGCGCATCCTGCACGTGAAGGACCACATCGGGCTTGATTAACTTCTTGAATCCTGACTTTTGTATTTCGAGACGATAGGAGGCCGGTGGAAGGCTTGCCAGGTGATATTCGCCTGAGCCATTCGTCATGTCTTCATAACGGATGTTTGTGCCGTTGCTGATCGCAGTCACTTTGGCATCTACGATCAGAGCGTTCGCGGGGTCGGTGATACGTCCCGCGAGCGAGGCATTCGTTGATTGGGCCTGGCCCAACGTGAAAAAAGTGAGGAGGATGAATACTAATGCAACAACTCGGCGCACAAGTCCAAACCTCACATTCGAAATTGGATGCGCGAGACTAATGCCCGATTCGAGTTGGTGTCAATGCCGAAAATGAATTAATGGCCACTAACCCGATAGAGTGATGTGCTGGTTACCAAAATTGACTTTTCTTCTTTGCGTATCTCTGCGTTCCTCTGCGTCTCTGCGGTAAAGAGCTCGTAAACACCAATAACCGCAGAGGAACACAGAGATACGCAGAGTTCAGATTAGATATAAGATATGCGGACCATGGAGAAACCGCGCGGACGACGATTTGTCATCCCGCTTGGCCCCCTATGCGCCTTTCTGCTGCTGGCGTGTTGCCCTTCCGCGTTTGCGCTGAATCCGAAGTTGGACGTCAGTCAGTACGCCCACACTTCATGGCATATCCGCGATGGTTTTCCCAAAGGCGAGATTTCCTCGATCGCTCAAACACCCGACGGTTATCTCTGGTTAGGTACGGAATTCGGTCTATTGCGTTTCGACGGCGTCAAACATGTCGAATGGCGTCCGCCTGCGAATCAAGAGCTTCCCTCCGACTGGATCTTCAACTTGCTGGTCTCTCGTGACGGGACTCTGTGGATCGGCACGGAAAAAGGCCTGGCTAGTTGGAAAGATGGCAAGTTCACGCAGTACGCGGAACTCGCCGGTCGCTATATTTTCAAGGTCCTGGAGGATCGCGAAGGAACGGTGTGGGTTAGCGGAGGCGCAGTGCCGATTGGAAAACTATGCGCGATTCGGAATAGCGACGTTCAGTGCTTTGGAGACGATGGCCGTTTTGGTCGCGCAGTATTTAACTTATACGAGGACCGCAACGGCAATCTCTGGGCAGGAGTAAAAGACGGATTGTGGCGATGGAAACCTGGACCACCAAAATTCTTTCCGCTTGCAGGCGAGCCGGACGGCATCCAGTGTTTCGGTGAAGACAATGACGGCACCCTGCTCGTCGGCTGGAACGGCGGAATTCACCGTTTCGTCGATGGCAAAGCGGAGGCGTATTCAATCCCAGGAAGAGTGGGCCAGACCCGGGGCCGGCGGATGCTTCGCGACCGGGATGGTGGTCTTTGGATTGGAACTTTCAACGAGGGAATTGTACATGTACACGAAGGAAGGACAGATGTTTTTGGACTGTCACAGGGCCTCTCAGGCGAGGGCGCCAACGTACTTTTCGAGGATCGCGAAGGAAATATTTGGATAGCCACGGGGAGCGGTCTCGATCGTTTTCGCGACTTTGCCGTCGCGACGTTCTCTGTGAATCAGGGTTTGTCGAGTTCCCGGATCCAATCTGTCCTTGCAGATCGGAATGGAGGCATTTGGCTGGCGACTCGTAATAACGTCAACCGATGGCATGACGGCCAGGTTACCGTTCTCAATACCAGCTTCTATCAACGCAACGCGACAACCAGAGGCTTCCTTCCGAATTCTCTCTTTCAGGATGATACCGGAAGAATCTGGGTTTCAACTCCGTTTGGCTTTGGATACCTGAATAATGATCGTTTCGTTTCGATCAGCGAGGCGCCTGGACCAGTAGGTGCTATCGCACAGGACAAAGCTGGGAATCTGTGGATCGCCAACGAGAACGCCGGTCTTTTTCAAGTACTCCGCGAGAGTGTGGTCCAACAAATCCCATGGTCCAAACTCGGGCATAACGATCACGTGAGTGCTTTGAGCGCGGATCCGTTGCGGGGTGGTTTATGGCTTGGTTTCTTTCTTGGCGGCATCGCTTATTTCAGCGAAGGTCAGATCCGAGCGTCGCACACGACAGCCGACGGGGTGACCGGCGGCCGTGTGAACGACTTCCGACTCGATCAGGATGGGACACTTTGGATCGCAACCGAAGCTGGGATCAGCCGGTTGAAGAATGGACGACTTGCCACGCTGACTCGCAGGAACGGTTTGCCATGTGATGGTGCTCATTGGTTAAGGGAAGCCGACCGGCGTTCATTTTGGTTCCACACGCCCTGCGGTTTGTTGCGTGTTGCACGAAGCGAGCTGGATGCGTGGGCCGTCGCAGTGGACCAGGACACAAACGCGAAGCCAACGGTCCATGCAACGGTGTTCGATATTTCGGATGGAGTACGGAGCCTCGCAACGGCAAACCACTTCAGCCCGCAAGTCGCAAAAGCAACAGATGGCAAGCTGTGGTTTTTGGCCGGAGAGGGCGTCAACCTGGTCGATCCCAACCGTCTTCCTTTCAACAGTTTTCCACCGCCAGTACATATCGAACAGTTCGTTGCGGATCGCAAAACTTACGACTCGCCCTCTAACGGAAGCGGGGTTTTGCGTCTGCCACCGTTGATTCGCGATCTGCAAATAGACTACACGGCTCTGAGTCTCGTCGCCCCTGAAAAGATTCTTTTTCGTTACAGACTGGAAGGCCGCGATAGCGATTGGAAGGACGCCGGTAATCGTCGCCAGGTGTTTTATAACGATCTGAGTCCCGGCAACTACCGCTTTCGCGTAATGGCCTGCAACAACAGCGGCGTGTGGAACGAGGCCGGCGCCTACGTCGATTTCACGATCGTCCCGACTTACTATCAAACCGGGTGGTTTCGCCTTTCGATAGTTCTCCTGCTCCTGTTAGTGCTCGGTGCGCTTTATAAACTAAGGCTGCGACAAGTAGCGCAGGTAGTGCGCGGGCGCATGGAAGAACGACTTGAGGAAAGAGAGCGCATCGCAAGAAATTTGCACGACACTCTCTTGCAAAGCGTGCAGGGTCTTATTCTGAAGTTTCATGCAGTCTCAAAACAAATACCTCCCGATCTACCCGCTTACGAGGTTCTGGAGAAAACTCTCGATCACGCCGACCAGGTCCTTGCAGAAGGAAGAGACAGCATTCGAAATTTAAGAATTCATTCTGCGTCTTTGAGTGATTTACCGGCGGCATTCCGTTCTGTCGCCGAAGAGACGTCGGAGGGTCGCGAAGCTACCTTCAAGACGGTGGTTGAAGGTCGTGTTCGTGACCTACACCCGCTGGTCCTGGAGGAGTGTTACTGCATTGGACGCGAGGCCATCATCAATGCGTTAACCCATTCGGAATGTCAAAACGTCGAAGCAGAGATGGCCTACGACTCGCGCCAGTTTCGTTTGCGCGTTCGTGACGACGGGCGAGGCATAGAAGCGAAGATTCTTGACGCAGGTGGCCGTGCCGGTCATTGGGGGCTTCAGGGAATGCGGGAGCGAGCTGAAAAGATTGGCGGTCAATTGAGTTTTTGGAGCCGGCCGGACACGGGCACTGAAGTGGAGTTGACCGTGCCGGCAGCGACTGCATATCAAGGTTCTCGCGCACAGAACCGAGCGCGGTAGCGCCGGGTCAACTTGTAATAACGTCATTGTTCTATGAAGTTGACCCGGGGCTACCGCCCTCGGTTCTGTTAGATGTCGATGATGCCACGTCTTAACGCGATCGTTACCGCATGTGTTCGATCGTTCGCACCCAGCTTTGAAAGAATGCTCTTCATGTGGGCCTTGACTGTCTCTTCGGAAATGTTGAGGAGTTGGGCCACCATCTTGTTGGCGTTACCCCCCGCCACGCTACGCAGCACCTGGATTTCACGTTCAGTCAACGCATCGTCACTGTGATGCTCGGCTATCTCGACGGCGATTTCGGCAGGGATTCTCTTTTTCCCGGCATGGACCGTGCGGATCGTGTCGATCAACTCCTTTCGCACCATGTTCTTTAGCAGATACCCTGACGCCCCGGCTTTAAATGCGCGAGCTGCCTGGGCATCACCGGTATAAGTAGTCAGCACGATGATACGAGCATCAGGAAACTCTTCGCGTATTTTCAGAATCGCGTCGATGCCGTTGACCTCCGGCATCTGCACGTCCATCAGAGTCACGTCCGGGCGGTGAATGCGAAACTGTTCGATCGCTTCACGCCCGTTGCTGGCTTCCGCGACCAAAAACATGTCCTGTTCGTTTGCCAGGACGGCGGCGATACCTTCGCGCAGCATCGGATGATCGTCCACCGAGAGAATTCGAATTGGACCAGCGGGGCTCATAATGAAATCGTGTGAGAAGTCTACTACGAATCGCTTCATAATTGGAGCCCAGGGTTTGATTTGAAGGCGTACGAATCCTTCTCTCGTTGTGGTTTGTGACGTAAACTATCAGCCGCAGACCACAATTAGAAAATGACTAGAGAGGTGAAAGCCATGATGATTACTGCACTGCTCATGAGCATGATCATGTTGGCCTGCGGACCGCAGGCTGGGTTTACTCCGGAGACAGCGGCCGACTTTCAGGAGCGAGACGAGATTAACCAGACGTACCAACTGGCGCCGGGAGCACGCGTTGAGGTCTCGAGCATTCGTGGCACTGTCGAAATCGTCAATGCGGATAACACAACGGCGGAGGTCCAAATCATTCGTACGGCACGCACCCGTGCTGACCTCGAGTATCACAAGATCGAAGTTGAACACGCGAGTAACAGCCTTGTTGTGCGTGGTGTAAAGGAGCCTGAACAGCGCCGCCGGGAGAACATTCAAGTAAACCACAAAGTCATACTCAAGCTGCCTCGACGCATCGATCTCTCAGTCAGCAGTGTCAGTGGATGGATCAAAGTCGGCGACGTAGATGGCCAGGCGCAGGTAAGCAGTATTAGCGGCTCTGCCAATATCGGCAACGTCGGTAACAAACTACGAGTGAGCAGCATCAGTGGAAGTCTCGAAGTCGGGAACGTAGGCGCGGAAGCGCACGTGACGAGCATCAGTGGCAGCCTCCGTCTTGGGCAGGTGAACGGCTCGCTGGAGGTGTCGAGCATAAGTGGTGGTCTGAATGTCACGCTTCTCAGCCTGGATCCGCAGGGCATTCACATAAAGAGCGTGAGTGGTTCCGTCGAGATTGGGTTCAAGAGCGACGTCAACGCAGACTTCAACGCCGAACATGTCAGTGGCCAAGTTTTCCTCGACATGCCTAACGTCACTCGCGACAGCGACGAGAAATCGCCCAACGTCCGCGCGCGCATCGGCGCCGGCGGTACGCCGATTACGATCTCAAGCGTGTCGGGCAATATCCGTTTGACGCGAAGTTAAGACTCGAGTGGCTTTGCACGAAAAGTCTCTTGCTTGATTTCTTCTCTGTGTAACCTCGGGTTCTCTGTGTCTCTGTGGTTGTTTTTTCTAAGCAATATTCCACCACAGAAACACAGAGAACACCGAGGTTGCGCAGAGAAGAGCGTGTACGCCGATTTTTCGGGCCGCTACGAACGTGGCGCCGAATTACACCACTCGTCGAACCACTTTTTCAGCCCTTTGTCGGCGGCTCCATTATCACTATCGTGAGTAAGTTTATCGACCACGCTCTGAATCACTTGCTCGAGATCTAATTCCTTGTCATCCGAGCCGCACATCTGGTCCATCACGTGTGAACCGAGAATGCGGTAACTCTCAAACTGCGGCTCATCGAAAAACTGATCCGCCGTCGATTGATGTGGAAATGTTGGATGGCTCTTTTTGTATTCCAGGACGTCGCCCGGTTCACTGCCATAGACTGCCGGCTTGATGTAAACCAGCAGACCGTCCTGAGCGTTGGCGTCAATACACGAATAACGAATTCGCCCGAGCGCCCAGTACATTCCCTTCTTCTTGTCGTAATCTTTTGAATCCGGGCTGAAGATGGGCATGGAGGTGAACTCAATCGGCACTCCGAGATCGATACGCACTTTGCGAATCGCATTTCCAAGATCGCCGAAGTTGTAATCGGGATCCGCGGCGGCGTCGGAAATGACGATCAGGTGACAACGACGCAGCACCATCTCATAGATGCCGAGGTTCTCGAAATGTCCGCCGTCAGTAAGGTAGACGTACTTGTTTTCGTCATCTGTCATGCCGAATGCTTCTTCGAGTACAGGCTTCACAGATGATGTTGGCGCTCGAAGTTCGAAAGTGTCTTTACCGGCTGCGCCCGGATTTCCCAACCACCATCCCAAACGTACGTTGAAGAAAGTGAGCACGAGCGACAGCACCGGAGAGGTTGTGTAGTAACCCATGTTCGAACTTGCGGCAGCACCGGAAATTGCAGCGGCAGTTCCGATCGAGATGCCTCCCGTATCACGACCGCCGTACAACCTCGAGTCTCTGTAGCCGAGACGAAAACAACCGGCATGCAAAGGACTAACGCTGAACGGCTCAGCTTTGCGTTGTTGCCAGGCAAGGTTATCGCCACCCACGAGATTAAGGGTCGTGTTGATGACGTGCATCAGTCGATATTCTTCATGCGCCGACAGTGGTTTGATCCAATCTGGTCCGAAAGCCTTCTCCAGGATTGCGCGATTCGAAAAAATATCGTCGGGAGTCTTCACGGAGTTTGACCTGGTTTCGGCAAGATCCGGAAACTCTTTACCGAGCTGTGAATCGCGCAGCACACCGTTCAGATCTTTGCGAATTGCAGCGACAAGTCTAATCGAATAAGTGTTAGGGTCCGGCACACTCTGGAGATTCCGAAGCAAGTTTCGCTTCTGGAGGTAGCGGGCAACTTCTGCCGCGCGAGGTTTAGCTGCTTTGTACGTCGAGGGAGCGGTTTTGCCGAGCAACACACTCGCCAGTTCAAGTGTTCGCGGGAAATCTTCCTCGTCAAACAAACCCGGACGCAACTCATGCATCGCCACATTGTCTGCGGGATCGAAACCCGTGAATGGATTCGGTTTTCTTTGATTTTCCGGACGCGAAGCTCCAAGAAAGGCGCGAATCAGACGATTTCGATAACCCGCATGCAGTGAAAAGATGTTCAGATTTATTAGTAAGGAGATGAATGAACCAAGCAAAAACAAGATCAGACCGAAACTCAGAACGAGTCTGAACGATGTCATGTGCAGGACGTTCATGTGAGCGATCTTTGTCTGCTCGTAGAAATTCGCGCCCGGCACGTCCGAATAAATGCAACTCAAATAGTCTTACCAAACTCAAACCCAGGAGCTAACTAAAAACGGCTTAATGAAATCTGGCAAATTGTTTGCGAGAAACTGAGATATTCCAGTGGTGCAAAGCGATAACAGCGCTAACAGGAAAACGATAAATACGAGCGCGAGCAAAGGAAGTGCTTTGCCCATAATGGAATCCAGATATACCGCCACCCTCACCGTTCGAAGCCTTGCGACCGCCAGATCGTGCACTTTGTCCGAGAATCGCTGCAAGCACACCAGAAATACCGCCGAGCGGTGCAAGCCACTGAGGTGCTGACAAGAGCGCCAGTGGACCAATGATCACGATCGTCGTGAACGCGATCCATCCCAGAATCGCTATCAATATCCACGCACCGAGCCTGGCCCACCATTCACGATCCTCATCGTCGATAGCTGTGCTCTTACTCGTTACTCCGATATACAAAGTCGCGCCCAACAAGAACACCAGCAGGAAGGCGGGCGCGGCAAAGCATGCATAGAGTTCCGTTTTCAATGCCGACAGAGGCTGGAGAGTTCCGCATTCCCACGCTATTCCTCCTGCAAAAGGATCAAATTTCTGCGTCAGCAAGTAGAGCAGCCCACCTCCACCAGCGCCGGCGATAAGCAAGAAGAAAAGATCGCGCGAAAACAGTTCCTTCCAGTTGCGAATTATGTGAGTCGGACGAATGCGTTTAAGAATGTAAGAGGCGATGAACCACGCCAAAAATGTAACGAGAAAGCCGAAGAGAATAAACCGCTTCCAATCTTTCGGAAGTGCCTGATTCTGACTCGACCAGGCCCAGTAGGTCGTCAAACAAAACGCTGAAATCGAAAGCGGTAACAAACACAGGCTAAGAAACCACCCCTGCGATGTTTTTCGACGCCAAAACTGACTCGCCTGCCGCAATTCTTCTTTTAGCGTTGGTCGATTGAACATGATGTAGGCGAGTGCCCACACCCCGAGTATGAAACCGACGGCAAGGAAAAAGTGACGGCTGTAAAGCGGAACGGAGCCCAAGTGGAGTGTTAAATCGTCTTCAATGGCACGCGGATTGGGCTCAGTGATCGTTACCGAAATGATGAACCTCGGCAGCGTGAGTACTGACAGCAGCAACGGGATGAATACGATCCAATTGAGAAGCAGATTGCGGAGGTAGATAGCGACGAACGACCACGTATCCGCGCTGAGTAATCCGACTTTGGGGGTAATGAAACTGCTGTAACGACGCAAAAAACGGATCGGATCAGGATCGGGGTCCACCTTCGTGCGCGGAGATGTGTTGGCGAGGTCGGTGGTTACGCCGCTGAGACCTGTGGGATGCCGGTGAATCCACGCCGACAGCCAGCTTCCGATGTAACCGCCGCCGGATACTGTCGATAGATAGTGAAATTTATTGAGCAGGTTGTGACGAGCGAGTCCTTGCAAGAGACCAAGCGCAAACGTTCCACTCCGAATGCCTCCACCGGAAAAACAGAGCGCGGTTGGTTTCTTCTTATGAATGCATTGATAGATCGCGTCGAGCCGAATGCGGTGAATCTTTTCGAGCGAATGTGGAAAGGCGTCTTCGAGTAGTAAACGGTTGAAGTGTTCGAGATCGTGGCCGGTTAGTGGACCACCGGAATGACCTAACGCGCCTGAGATGATCGCGGACGACGTATGCAGTTCACGCATGCCACGCGTGGCGCTGTTCAACCAGTAATTCGAGAAGCGTTCTTCGGCAAAGAGATTCGGGTCAGGCAAAAACGTGTTGAGTGCTTCAGCAACCAGCTCGGCGCCGCTCGCACTCGACTTGAACTTCTTTCTGGCTAACTCGTCGCGAAGATATTTTAGGAGCGCGTTCTTCGCTACTTCATCCGGATCCGCAGTCGCCTTGGTTTGAGTTCGAGGCGGCTTGGTCTTCTGGGGAACTGCCTGGTCCTTTTGCGCAGCCTGCGAAGTTAGATCCAGCCTGGCAATTAGCGATTCAGGATAGATGATGTGATTCGCGCGAAACTGCCAACCCAGATCCGGAGGCTGTTCGCCATGCAATGCGGCGTACTCATCTTCAAGAACCTGGAACAGGAAGAGTGGAGGCTTTGGTGACGAAGCTGCCATTACGCTTTGCTTCTCCAAGTTGAGTCTTCAAGAGCATGTGGTTCTTCCGATAGCTTCTGACTTATATGACAAAAATCGCATTTTCATTTTTGAGCTCCGGTTTGAAATGACGGCTGAATCTGGATACCGTCATCGGCCTTTCCTGTAGATGCGAGCTGTAGTAAGACTGGGCCACGGTGCTCTGGATCAGGAAGAACAGAGAGACAGAGGACACGAGGATCGCACACAGGAGAAGTTCAAGCAGCCTCATTAGGCACATCATAGTTGATTAGTGAGCGATCTTTGCCTATTTTAAAGGACTCGCGCACGCGTTTTTACTTGCCGCTCGGCAATTTTGGTTCCGTATCGAGGAAAAATATGAAAAGAACACTGCCCCTATTGACGCTTATATTGCTGGTCGCTTCTGTTGCGTTGGCCCAATCGCGAGTTCCCACACTTGATGAGCTCTTAACGCTGAAAGCGATCGGCGGCACTCAAATCTCACCGGACGGGAAATGGATCGCTTATACGGTTAGCTATGGCGATCTCAAGCAGGATGCCTTCGTAACTCACATCTGGCTCGCGAATAGCGACACCGGAAAGAGTGTTCAGCTAACGCGTGGCGACAAATCCTCGACAAGTGCGCGCTGGTCGCCTGACGGGCAGCGGTTAGCGTTTCTCAGCAACAGGGTTGAAGACAAGAACCAAATATTCCTGATCGATCCGAGCGGTGGCGAAGCGCAACAACTGACCAAATCTGAAACGGCAGTTAACAACTTTGCGTGGTCAGAAGACGGTAAGATGATTGCCTATACGTCAACTGAACCGACTGCGCAACCGTTGAAGGACCGCAAGGATTACTACGGTGACTACGATGTGGTGCGCCGAGGTTATACTTACGTTCACATCTTCACTCTTGATGTTGCCGAGGCGATGAAATCGCCGATAGCGGGCAAGCAGCGTACTAAGAAAACCGATTTCAGCGTTGGTTCGTTCTCATGGTCGCCGGATGGATCGACTATCGCTTTCAGCGGCACAATCAATCCTGATCTGATCCAGGGAACAACGAGCGACATCTATCTGCTAAAGCTGAGCGACGATTCGGTGAAGAAGATCGTCGATCAACCTGGACCGGATAACAATCCGCTCTTCTCGCCTGATGGAAAGCAGATCGTTTTCTCATCAGCCATGGGCGAGAAGCTTTACTTCGCGAGCAATTCCCGGCTCGCGATTGTCGGAGTTGATGGCGGCAAACCAGATCGATCTCTGACAGTTTTGATGAGAATCCGGGAATAATCGAGTGGAACCGCAGCGGAATCTATTTTGGTGCATTGCAGAAAACAGCTTCGCACCTATTCCGCGTCGATCCGGTGAGCGCAAAGATCATTCGTGTTTCGCAACCCGAGAACCTGATGGCTGGTTCGTTCTCATTTACGCGTAGCGTTGATCGTATCGCGTTCACCGTTGCTTCACCGACCGGCATGAGCGAGGTGTTCGTCTCTGACACGAAAAGTTTTTCTCCACGCAAGTTGACTGATCTTAACGAACAAACGAAGGCTTTCACGCTCGGTACGCGCGAAGTGATCTCGTGGCAGAGCCAGGATGGAGCCACGATCGAGGGCGTTCTAATCAAACCTGCCAATTTCGATCCGTCAAAGAAATACCCGCTGCTCTGCATCATCCATGGCGGGCCGACGGGAATCGATCGTCCGGTGATGCTCACGCCGGATGCCCGTTACTATCCATCCGACATCTGGGCGGCGCGCGGCGCGTTGATTTTTAAAGTTAATTATCGAGGCAGCGCCGGTTATGGCGAAAAGTTTCGTAAGTTGAATGTAGGCAACCTCGGCGTCGGCGATGCATGGGATGTTTTGTCGGGCGTCGATTTTCTCATTGCGAAGGGATGGGTCGATAAGGACAAAGTCGCCTGCATGGGTTGGAGCCAGGGCGGATACATCTCAGCGTTCCTAACCACCAGTAGTGATCGCTTTGTTGCAATCTCAGTTGGCGCCGGAATTTCAAACTGGGCCACCTACTACTACAACACTGATATCACGCCGTTCACGATCAATTATCTTGGAAAGGATCCGGCCGAAGACCCGGCGATTTACTTAAAGACTTCGCCAATGAATTACATCAAGAACGCCAAGACACCCACGCTCATTCAGCATGGCGAGCTCGACCGCCGTGTTCCGATTGCAAATGCTTACGAACTTCGGCAGGGCCTGGAGAACCGCGGCGTGAAAGTGGAGATGATTGTGTATAAGGGTTTCGGTCACGGCATTAACAAACCGAAATCGATGCGCGCCGTTATGCAGCATAATCTTTCGTGGTTCAATCATTACATCTGGGGTGATCCAATTCCCGACTTCACCGCGCCGGAAATGCCGAAGAAAGAAGCAAAAGACAGTAAAGCCACAGAGCAACGCTGATGACGCGGATCTGATCCGCGTTCAGCTGTGCTTATTCAACTCTGAACCAGTCGTAATCGGCGAAATCAAGTGATCCCCAATATTGAACAAGTTGACGATGCGCGTGAGCTGTTGCGGCGATTTCTCAAGCGAACGCGCTTAGCACCGGCAGAGCGGATCGGGCGTGAATCGAATACTCAAATTTATTTTAAGCTCGAGACGGAGCTGCCGACCGGCTCATTCAAACCGCGCGGTGCGCTGTATGCCCTGATGAAGAATCTCGAACAGCGATCTATTAACGGCGTCGTAGCGGCCAGCACCGGCAATCATGGTGCAGCGGTCGCTTACGCCGCGCGTCTTGCAAAACTTCCCGCAACGATCTTCCTGCCCGAATCTCCTAACCCGATCAAGCGCGCTCGAATCGTGGCGCTCGGCGCCACCGTTAAGGAAGTTGAGTCGAAAGGTCAATCACTTGCAGACGCGGCCGCGGCATTTGCCCAGGAACAAGATCGCTACTTTCTGAATGACGCAAGCGATGAGTTGGTTCCCGTTGGAACCGCGACGATTGCTGCCGAGATCCTGGATGAACTACCCGCGCCGGACGTGATTATCGTGCCGATGGGCGACACTGCTTTAATCCGCGGTGTCGCGGCTGAAGCAAAGCGACGCCACCCTGCTGTCAAAATCGTCGGCGTACAAGCTGCACAAGCACCATCGTACGTGCAGTCATGGCAAGAAAATCGCGTAGTCACGACGGATACGTGCGACACGATTGCCGATGGACTAGCGACAAGTGTTCCGCTCGAGCCCAATGTTCGTGCGATCCGTGAGCTGGTTGACGAGGTATGTTTGTTATCAGAGGGCGAACTGCTTCAAGGTATTCGAATGCTTCTATTCGAGGAGCATTTGGTTGCGGAAGCTGCGGGCGCCGCTGCGCTCGCAGCGTATCTTCAGAACCCAACTGCTTATGCCGGCCGCAGTGTTGTGTTGTTGGTTACTGGATCCAACATCCCGCACGAGCTTCTTTCTCTGGTCTAAGTTTTTAACAAACGTGCGGATATAGCCGTTAGTGGGATCTATTAACCAGATCCAGGAATGGTCATCTACCAGTCCAACCGTTCATTCCCGAGAAAATAATCTCGGGCTGAAATGCCAGGTATCCGATATTCTTGAGCAGTTCCCGGCTTTGGTATAACCCATAGGTCACTGAATTTTCCTTTGGGACTCCAGATAAAACAGACCAAAACGGACTTACCGTCCTTTTCCAGCGTTTGATAGCCGCTGATGAAAAGCGAGTCATTTCTTCCTAGCCATTGTTCCGATGACATATCTCTTTGAAACGCAAGACTTTCATCGATTGTTTTCAATGTAGTTACCGCCATTTTCATTCGCTTAACGAACCTCTCCCTGGTTACATTTAAGTGAACAGATTCATCAGCTTCTTCATACAATTGCTCGAACTTCTCCGCCCTTAATTGCGAGTTCAAATTCTTAATCAGTTTCTCTTTGTTCGGTTTGCTGAAGACTAAATAACCCAGGGCAACTGCCATCACAACAAGCGGGAGCAATACTGAAGGTCGAGCTTTTAGGTGGGAGAAGAATTGATTTAATGAAATGGACATGGCTTGTCTCCTATCGGTAAGGAATGTACACGGAGGCGCAGAAGGAAAAATAACCTTGTGCGTGATAGGGTGTCAATCGAAAGCCGAAACAAAGAGAACGCATGGTGAGTCGTTAATTCAACGGTGATCTCAAGGTCGTAGTCTAATCTTGCGGATCAGTGCGATGGCCCACAATAAACCAATGGCGAGGAAGGGAAATAAGTACAGCAAGAGATCCCAGCGCCCGTAGCCAGGCGGAGTGACTTCAACCGTCGCGATTGTTTCGGAATTTCCCTGCGCACTCTCTAATCGTACGCGCATGCGCCAAAGTTCTTCGGCATCGAACTGCACTTCTGCTTTGTATTGAATCTGATTCTGCAAGTTCTCACGTTGTGCGGCATAGAACGTTTCTGTTAATCGACCACTGACGGGTTGCACGCCGATTTGAACTCGCAAGTCCGCAGGAACCTCAGCGGAGTCTTGCCCACTGACAATCACAAAGAACAGCCCGGTGCCAACATCGGGATCGGTCCAAACAGAAACGAGGTAACGATCAACTTTTTGATCTACGAACAGCGGGAAGGGAGGACCCTCGTGAGCACTTGCGGTCCTTACGAATAGGAATAGGATGACTAACGGCAACGCATATCTTTCACGATGTGGAATCATCCCTCAGATATTATCAACCACCGCCGAGTACAACTCCGCGCATTTCCATCGGCTGCGACATCAACCAGAATGCTGACCCGGCCATTAGCAGCGACACCGTGGCCCAGAGACTGAAAACTCGTATCGGGTGGTCCACCTTTTCTGCTGCGACGATCGCGTAACTCACCAACAGAGACCCGAGTAATCCAAGAGCGATAAAACCGAACTCAAACAGTTGCACCACATCCGACGGTAAACCAGACAAACCCCAGCGAGGCGCGCCAAAAATGGCCCAACCAAGATCAGCCACGGCAGCTTGTGTCACAGGAATGAACGTGTAGAGACCAGTTAGAAAGTGAAAGCCAAAGTGGGCCAGCCAAATGCCAAAACCAAGCGGAACCAGTGAATACGAATAACGCACCGCTACCGATATCAAAGGTCTTTTGTTCGTCATCCACAACCGCGTAAGGCCGGCGGCAACACCTATCAAAAGCAGCGGTTCAAAAACCAGGAACAAGGCGAACACGACAGCCAATACTGGTAACTCATGCTGAACTCCAAGCAGATTAGCCAACCACTGCTCGAGGGCATAAACAGGACTAACCATTCCAAAAGCATTAAGCAAAGCGCCGAAACTGAATACTATGACTAAAGCGGTGAGATCCTTTCTCTTTGATAAGTAACCGACGCCCGATCGCATTCCGTCCGTCATCAATTCTGTGGCTGGAAGCCTGCTGATTATGCCTACGTTGTCGTGCGGACATGCCTGCACACAATCCAGACAAAAAGTGCAATCGATATTGCCAACCTTGCGCGGTTGAAATAGCGCCAGTTCGCAACCTCGTTGAATCACGACTAGTGGTGCGGCGGGCTCGCGCGTGCCGCGGATGCAATCCTTCGTCCTACATTGAGTACATACATCGAGGTCGCGGACTTTTACTTCAAGTGGTGAGACAGTGGAAGAAACGAAATTGAACTGGCCGATCGGACAAACGAATTTACAGAACGGTGCATGTTTGAAGATCGCATCGATCACGAGTGCGCCCGCGAAGTAAGAAATGATCAGCCAGGCGGTCCACCACGGAGAACCCCACAGATCCCACCACTCATACACAAAGAGCATCGAGATGAGCAGCCCCGTTGCGATCCATTTGTTACGCAAAAATCGTGGGCCAGTTTCGCACCGGACGAAAGAACTTGCGCGCGAGATTTCGCACCAGCATGAACGGACAGGCGAGGCAAAAGAAGTTTCCGGCAAATAGCAGCACAAAAACCAGCGCGCCGCGAAAGTGTACCCAGGTGAATGTCGTGGCGATGTTCTTCGGCGCCAACACCGGACCAAACAGTCCGTGAAGAATCATTGCACCACTGATGATGAATAGAGGAATCTGAAGCAGCGTTCGCGCGTGCTTCATGGTGAGCAATTTGCCAAGCAGCGGAACGCGCAACAGATCGAATGAGCTGCCATAAATTTCCAATTTCCAATTGCCGATTGCCAATTTTTCGCTTCGATAATTCAATCGGCAATTGGCAATTGGAAATCGGCAATCACTTTACTCCCTTGATTTCAAACTGGCGTTCCAACTTACGACCATCAGCCAGAGTCATATGGACCACGAAGTACCAGTCTCCAGCCATCGAGAGTTCCATCGTTGATGAATATCGCCCGGGCTCCGTTTCCTTTGCACCGGCAAACACGGGAGTCATACCGGCATGTGACATGTTTCCTTCCAGCTTTATGTCAACGCCGGTTGCTGGTTTTCCGGAGGCATCCGCTACCTTGAGCGTGATCGTCGTTGGACCGACGCGTGGCGGCTTCGGAGAAACTTCATGCGTAAGTGTGAGGTCCGGCACTGACTCGGTTTGATGTCTGCAAGCCTGCGCGAGCACGAGAAAAACACAAAGAGCAATTACTGATTTGCTTTTTAAGAACACAGATCAGGCAGCTACTGCCTGTATTGGTTCTCGGCGCACCGAGCAGCTACAGGTGCCGCTTTCTTCTCCCTTTGGTGGGAACATGTGATAGTACATGCCGATCACCATCGGAATGAACACGACCGCGTTGTAGAAGAGATGTATTTCTACTCGAGACTTCGGCAGCACCATTTGCAGGAAACTGACAGGCACCGGCGAGCCTAACCAGTAGTCCCCAGTTAGGGCCTGGTATTGCAAAACTGCATGCTCGATATGATGCCAGAACTGGATCACCAGGGCGATGGTCCACCATTTACGCGAGGTTCCAGTAAAGCCTTTCCTGAGTGTCCAAAGACCAACCAGCATCACGATGGCATAACCGTAGTGCATGAGCTCGGAACTCACGAGCCAGGGAAAAAACAGACCAAGAAAACCTCCAGCCTGTGGCCGAGGCCAGCCCAACACATAAATCTGATAAGCCTGGCTCAGATGTTCGGCCCAATGGGCCAGCACTATGAACATGAACACATTAAGTGCGCGTCTGTGCCAAACGCTATTCAGCTTCTGATAAATACTAAGGTCGGCGACTGAGCCAATCGGCGCTGTAGCTGCTGACATATCAAGCTTCCTTTGAGAACGTTCTGAGTATCGGCTGCGGCGATGCCAAGTCTAGCGCAATCCTATGTCAGAAGAAAACCTTTGACAGGATTACAGGATTTCTCGAGGCTGTGAATCTTGGAATCCTGTAATCGTGTCAAAGGTTTTTGTGTGTCTACTCGGCCCGCAATGCAGTTATCGGATCGACTGATGCGGCGCGTCGCGCCGGAAGGAAACTCGCCAATAATGCAGAGACTGCTAAAAGAGCAATGACACCAACAAACGTTACGAGATCCAATGGTTGGGTGCCGAAGAGCAACTTGCGCATCAGTGAGGCAGCCACAATCGCACAACCGACGCCAATTACGATTCCTGCCAGTACCAGCACACCCGCTTCCTTTAGAATGAGTCGATAAACAGCACTTCGTTGCGCGCCGAGCGCAATACGGACTCCAATCTCGCGTGTGCGTTGACTCACCGAGTAAGCGATCACTCCGTAAAGTCCGACAAGCCCGAGGAGCAACGCCACTGCCGCAAATCCCCAACAAGCCACGTCGAGGAGCGACGCAGGTAAACTGTCGGCGCGTTGTTAGTCCTCTGCGTCATGGTAGTCTCGTTTGAAATGCTGAGCCTCGAATCGATACCGCGTATTGCAGCGCTTACGGTTGGTATGAGCGACTGTTCTGACTGGATAGTTCGGACCAGCAGTGAAAAACCATTCCCAGGTCCTTGATTGAAGGGGTAATAAAAGGCGGGCCAAAGTTCTTCATCCAGCTGTCCTTCTCTGATGTCGTTGACGATTCCGATAATCTCCACTATCGATGCGGGATCCAGCTTGGGGTTACCAAATCGTTGGCCGATCGGATCCTCACCGGGAAAAAATTTCTTCGCGAAGGTTTGATTGATGACAACGACCCTGGGCTTACTGGAATCTTCCGAATCTGTGAATGTGCGACCTCGTAAAAGTTTCGCATGGAGTGTTGCGAAATAATCTGAGCTGACCATTCGTTCAAGTACTTCGATAGGTTCGTCGTGAGAACGGCCGACAAACCTGATGCCGGCTGTATTGAGATCGAAGGTCAAAGCCAGGTATCGACCAGAGCAACAGACTCGACGCCTGGCAGACTCTGTACCTCGTTCACCAATCTTCGGCCGAGAGTCACTGCCGCTTGCTCATCTTCACCGT
>CAWCZP010000002.1:0-174782 GCA_963800055.1 uncultured Acidobacteriota bacterium | reverse complement strand
GTAAAGCTGCATTTGGGGTCTATCGGTTCTTTACGATTAAGTCTCAGGGAGAAAGCATAGATCCCAGTTGTCGTTCTCATAATCGCCAGCACTAGCTCGAAACCACGGGGGGCGACTCGATTCTGTGTTTAGTCCCGGAGAGTTGACTACTTCGATGATGAGAGTAAGAACTCAAGCTTTTAAACCTGATCCAGGCCTTTGCCGCCCTCATGAAGCCATTTTAACCATCTTTGTAACCACTCTTCCAGGACGATGTTTGCTTCTTTTGAAATATAACACTTAGCAATTTCAAGAACATTTGGTTGGTCGGCAAACGGTTCAAAGACCGCAACTTGAGCTACATTCACAACCTCCGGATCGGATGAGGTCAGCATTTCATCCAGCAGCTTGAAACTATGTGCCAACGTTTGTTCGTCCTCCTCTCCCTTGGTTTGCGAGCTCAAATGCTCAAGGAGGAACCGCGAGAAATCAGCAAAAACAAGATGCGGGCTATCGTCATCATATGAGACATAGGAATCGTCGGTATTCCGAACAACCGCAAACGAAGGTATTCGTCTAAGAAGTTCCCCTACAACATTTTGATAGGTCAAGGGCTCCAACATAACACTACTTTAACGCGTCTTTCAGATCGTTAATAAGCTGCCAAGCAATAGCTCGATCGGATGGAGCGAGAGTTCCTGTCCTAACGAGCTTTTGGAGCGCGGCTTGGTATGCTAGTCCTTTGGTTGAGTGTCCGGCTGGTGATAAAAGAATGCCAGTCGCTCGTTCATAACGAATTGCATCAGCAGTACTGCCGTTTCCGATTTTTGCGGCCGGTCGATATAAATCATTAATCAAGTTCCTTAACTTGGAGTTTTTAACAGCGTTGAGAAGATTCATTCGCGCTGTGCCCAGTAGTTTAACTCCTGGACCAGCGCCGCGCAGCAGTCGAGTTGCGCTTGTTATAGGTAACAAACCTGCCTCATACGCGCACGGCAGGCTGTTCTTAGCACGTTTGTAACAACCTGCCGCGAGTACGTCGGTTTGTTCCAGATCCTGGATGTATTCAAGCTCCAAAAACTCGTCCAGATCGCCTTTCGCCTCGGTGAATAAACGTATTGACAGCTTAGTCCTAACCCCTATCTCATTCGTGTCCGTAACTGCAACATCGATTCCCTCTGCCTCAGCTTGTTTTCGGGCTTCTTCAGCTCGCTTTCTGGACTCTTGACAAGCTTCCTTGCAAATCCCTTGTGCCGAATGTCCCGTGGGATCCGTAAGCCCGAGAGGGTTATTCCGTACATATGAGTAAAGATTCCAGGACTGTGGATCGGACGCCGACTGATCCACCAAGGGTACATCGGGAGAAGTGAACCGTCCCTGAACACTTGCATAATAACGAGCATTGAAGTAATCGAGCCCCGTTTCAATATCCCTTTCTTGTGCGGTGAACTGCTGTCTCACACCATCGCCGCTCGCGTAACCTAAAGCCGCGCTGCGGCCGCCAGTCGGTGCAAACAACTCCTCGCCAAACGGCAGATAATCGTGACGCTTGATGTTTGCCAGCGTGCCGGTTTCGTCGATTACGATTCGTGGCGTGCCCAAGTGATCCGTCACCAGCCACTGAATTGACGCCGCACTTGACGCTGCATAAGCCTCAATCTCCACCACCTGGCTGTGATTGTCGCCAGCTACATTTGTAACGTGCACGCGAATCTTGCTCGTGGTCAGTGGCGTGAAGGTGAATTTGCGCCACACCTTGTCGTTACCGGTGACACTGCCTCCCGGCACCGTGGCCCAGGCGCTGCCCGTCCAGTACTGCACCTCGAAATTGGTGAGGGCGTAACTCGAAGTCATGGTTAGCGTCGGCTCTATTGGACTGCCATAATTCTGCTGTACGCCGAAGACATCGATCTCGCTGATGGTTTTCGACCCGGCGAACTCAACCTGAATCCAGTCCGGGTAAACGGAACTCGTACCATCCGCCCACCAACCTGCCGTGCCAACGTGATCGCCGTTGATAGCGTTGCTCGCCGCCGCCGTCGGGCCATAAGTCGAGGAGGCAGTCGCCACTGCTCCACTGCTGGCCGCCGCCACATTGCCTGGTCCATAAGCCTCAATCTCCACCACCTGGCTGTGATTGTCGCCAGCTACATTTGTAACGTGCACGCGAATCTTGCTCGTGGTCAGTGGCGTGAAGGTGAATTTGCGCCATACCTTTTCGTTACCGGTGACACTGCCTCCCGGCACCGTGGCCCAGGCGCTGCCAGTCCAGTATTGCACCTCGAAATTAGTGAGGGCGTAACTCGAAGTCATCGTTAGCGTCGGCTCTACCGGACTGCCATAATTCTGCTGTACGCCGAAGACATCGATCTCGCTGATGGTTTTCGACCCGGCAAACTCCACCTGAAGCCAGTCCGGGTAACTTGAACTCGTACTATCCGCCCACCAACCTGCCGTCCCAACGTGATCGCTGTTGATAGCATTGCTCGCCGCCGCCGTCGGGCCATAAGTCGAGGAGGCGGTCGCCACTGCTCCATTGCTGGCCGCCGCGACGTTAACACCGGGTGGCGATTGAGGCGACGCTGATTCTGCCGTAATCAACAACTGCCCATTGCGATAGCCGTATTCCTTCTGCGGACTCGCAATGGCGCCGTTGGCCGCATACTCAGCCAGCAACTCTCCGTCAAAGCCGTAGATTTGCCAGGTCTCCTGATTGTCGACCTTGCGACGCACGCGCTGGCCGTTAGCGTTGTAGGTATAGTACTGCGACTGGTTATTGCCACCCCACGCTCGTGTCATCCGGTTTTCGGCGTCGTACTCGCGCAGCCCCGCACCTGTGTACGTATCGTTAGTGAGATTGCCAGCGGCGTCAAAACGCATTCGTCGCTGGTTCTCGGGCAGCGCCACATCACCAGGAGCATAGAGGCGATTGGTTGACGCAAGGGCTCCCACGTCGAACTGCATTTCGTTCAGTAGCGGGTTCGGCGGATTGTTTGAATTTCCAATCCACGTCCCAGTCGCGTTGATGGTGCGGTTGCCCCAGCGGTCGTACTCGTATTGCTGCCTGCCGGTGTGAGTAGACCCGTTCTGCCATTCGTTCACGGCGGTCAAGCGATTCAATTGGTCGTATTCATATCGATCTTCCATGGAGTAACTATTGATGATCGTCTGGCTCATAAGCAGGTTGCCATTGTTGTCCGTACCGCTGCCACAGTGGGCCCATGCGTTGCTGTAATAGTTGACGAGCGCGCCGAGTTCACCGGCCGTGTCATCGTTAACGTTTGAAGCGCGCACGTCACAGAGCTGGCCACGGATGTTGTAACGTAACTTGTGGTAAACGGCAGTGTTCGTGCCATATTGCTCTCGGCTTAAGCTGCCCCATTGGCTGTAAATGATTCCGGCTGCGTAGGTCCGCTCCGTACCATCACCGAGATTGCCCTTGAACGCGAGATTCGACCCGTTGTCCGCCACCCGGCCAGCCGGATCGTAGTTGTATGTCACTGAATGTTGTGAAGGGTACTTCTGCGACGTAACGCCGCCGCCGCGATTGTACGTGCGCTCGACGTGGTAGGTCGTACTCCAAACGCCGCCGGACTTGAATAACTGTCGCTGCACGAGTGGTCGGCCCAGTGCGTCGTAACTGTCAACCGCCGTGTGCTCCACTTCCTGTCCGGTAGAGAAATCCCCACCCTTGTAGAAATGCCAAAAGCGACCTTTACCGTTGCTAGCACCGTCGTAAAACCACTTCACATCGATGGCGATAGGTGTGTCGGTGTAGTTGATAGTGGTATTGCGATTGAGGGCATCGTAAGCATAAATCGACTCGACTCCGCGCGCATCCGTCTTCTTGATCAAGTTGCCGCTCGAGTCATATTCGTAAGCGATGGACCAGGCGCTATTGCCGCTGATTGGATCTGAGAGCGCGAGACTGCCGAGTGTGCCCTGCTCCGGATTGCGAGCGCGGATCAAACGCTTGAGCGAGTCGTACATGAAGAAGCGCTGTTGACTGCCCTGAGTAACTTTTACGAAATTGTCCAGCGCGTCGTAGAGATAAGTAGTTTGGAAATTCAGTTCAGCCGGACCACCGGGAACTTCCGGATCTTCATATACTTCGATCAAACGACCCAACGCGTCAGTCACACTCTTGCGCTTCTTACCGGCCTGATCAGTCACGGTCACGGCATTACCGCTATAGTTCGTCGTCACGACCGCGTTATCAGGCGTCATCACTGAAATCACACGATTCAGCGCATCAAATGCCTGCGTGGTCCAAACCGCGGTCTGACCTGGCCACCATGGACGGAATGGATTTGAGATCTTAAATGGCCGCCCCAGCGAGTCGTACTCCGTCTGCACTGCGATATAGTTGCCACTGCCTTCGTATTGACGCGTTTCCTTTGTGCGACCCATCTGGTCGTACAAGATTTTACTGAGAAGGACGTTGTCGTCATTGGCGTGCAGATCACTGGTGGTCGTGACAATGCGAAGGCCATCGTCGTAGCTAAAAGTCGTCTGGTTTTCCGCGGTCGTGCCGATGGCGCGACGAATTTGCGTTGGCCGGTCAAGGACATTGTTGAACGTCCCACTCGCAACAGTGCCGTTTGCATCTTCTCCATTCACCGGTTTGCCGAGGTAATAATCGAACTGCGCATAGCTTGTGTGTCCTAACGAGTTTATGACCTTCGTTGGAAAAGCGAAGGACATCAGGCCTGCCAATTCAGTCGGCGCAGTATTGGATCGGGCTTCATTGTTCGGCGTGCCAAACCGATCGTCGTATTCAATGCTTGTAGCGATAATATTTGCAGTCGTGCTGCGGGGATCGATACTGCGAACAGCGTTGCCCGCGATGTCATAGTGAGCGTAGGTTGAAACTGAACCTGTGCCACCTGACAACAGGTAACGGGTGACAGCCGTGGGATTGCCTCTCTTGGTATAGCCGGCAGTAAATGACGAATCCAAACCACTGATATCCGCTCGCGCCAGCAGCGGACAATGAAAGCTTTGTGAGCAATTTGGTCCATCCAAAACGTAGTTGTCATATTCAATCGCAGTCCGGGCGCGCTCGACGCTGTTGGCGTCGAAGACAGAAGTCTGCGTCGGTAGATTGCGGATATGACTGGTCAGGCTCAAATCCGGATTCGAAGAACTGGGATTGAGAGTGTCATAACTCGACAGTAGATAATCCGTGTGGGTGCGGCGGACGAGTGAAAAGACGCTGCCATTCCAGAAGTCGTATTCGTAAACATCCGTCCGGTTCGTGTATTTGTCGTATGCAAATGTTTGTTTCGAGACCTTGTTCGCGTGCGAGGGCTCTAGTGTTGTTATCACCTGCGTAGTCTGCGGACTGTTTGGTTTTGCCGCCGCATTGGTTTCCGGCTGCGTTAAGGGCCACGAACCTCCCGCAATCGGTTGCTCCCAGGTGCGTGCCGCCCTCTGCAAGACTGTTGTCCCATCTGCCGCAATTGAATCGGATTGAAACTCACGCCCATCTTTCCAGGGGGAGTAGTCGGTGGGAAGCAGGAAGAAGGAATTTTCGGCAAATCCCTCGTAATAGATCTTTTGCTGATTTAAGCGTGTCGAACCATCGCTATCGAATTGATCGATCAGGCAGTAATTCGTGTTGCCGGAGATGAGGGTCTGTCCACTAAACGTCATCTTGCTGGTCATGGTGGCGCCATTATCGTAAACACGCTTGGTAATTACGCGACGATAAATGTGCAGGTCATCCATTAACCCCGGAAAGCACCCCATTCGCATCTCCACCACCAAACCCTCCCGCATGATCATATTCGAAAGCTCCCCCAGTGGGCAGGACCACCCGCGCCAGTTCACCATAAGGATTGTACTGAAACTGGTACTGCTGGTTGTTCGGCAGTGTGACTGAGCGCACTACTTTTGGATTATAGGTGCCACTGCCTGATGAACCGGCAATAGGGAAGAGCTGGTTATAAGCTCGCGGGCTGGAGTAGTCGGCTCGCAATGAACCTGGATCCCCAAGGTGAGCGTAATTAACTCGCAGCGTACGCTGCGCTCCACCGAATCCTTTATAGATAATCTCGTCGTAAGGGATGCTTGTCGTCGAATAAGTAACTGTGACCTCACGATTGAGCGAGTCTTTCGCGAGCGTCATCCGCTTGAATGAATCGTAATCGAAAGTCATTTTGTTGCCGTTTCGATCACGCAGCCACGAAACGACACCGACGTCGATCCGGTAGCGTGTGCCGTCGCGCATTAACAAATCTCCTGAAGGATAGAAGAGGTCGTTGCCGCCATTCGGCACCGCGATGTAGTCGACAATGTTCTGATCTGAAATGAAGGTGGCGGCACTCCCGTCCGCAGTGACAAAGATTTTGCCGCGGTTTAATCCACTCGCGTCGCAGATACCGACTCCCGCAGCTGCGCCGTCAGTCTGCTTATCACGCAGTTCGAATTCGGTGCCGTCAGGAGCACTAAAAGTTAGCCGAGTCAGCGTCATGACTGCCCGCATCGTGCTGTCGGAACACACTTGCGCATCAAATTGCGCAACTCGCCCGTGCATGACGCCTGGACCATAGCCGGGTTTGAGGCCACTCCACCAGTTGGCTGAGGGAAAGTAATGGCGTATGGTTTGCGGCTCGGGTAACGGCGGACCACCACCGTCCGCATAAACGATGAGGTTTATCTCAAACACGTTGATACGCCATTTTTGTTCAATCGGCAGGGTCATGGTGTAACCTGCCGTTCCGCGACCGCCGATGTTCAGCAGTGGGAGACCAAAGTTGAGGGCGCCGTTGTAGGGATTGACGTTGTCGAAGTTGCTGAGCGCGTAAGAACCGGCCGGGGTGCCGGGTTGCAACGCCAAAGGGGTGCTGCCATCGGTAGTATCGGCTCGCGTCGTGATGGCGTGGAAGGCTATCAATAATAGAACCAAACAAAACAAGAAACTCTTGGCGATGAGATTGTGTGTTGAAGTTGTGGGAGGAGTCATGGTAAGTCACCCTATTCAGGAGATAACAGGTTGAGTTGCGAACACCTTGAGCGAGGCTATTGCGGAGTTAACGTGATCCGGCAGCTCCAACTCTCATCATTGGCTGCTTTCAAGATGTAAGTACCGGGCGGGAAGTCGATTATTTCGCGCCACGCCAGCTTGCCTTTGCGGGTCAGCCTTGAGTTCAGTCGGACACCTGTTTCACGTACGAAATACAGATCGACTTCGTCCAGGCCACTGCGATTATCGACCGCCAGGATGAAACGCCCCTTTGGCCGCGTTATCTCCCCGGGCTCAAATCCGGTAGGCGTGACCGTGACGATTTCGGCTTCAAGTCGATCGGCAGAATGCTGGCTTTGCTGTAGTGCAACTGGTGTCTTCCAGGCCGCAAGGATCACTGTGCCGGCGACTAACAGCAGAGGAATTAACAGGAAGAACTTGAAACGAGAGGAGTGGCATTGATCTGGGCCAACATAATGCAAGACCTCCAGTGGGTTCGTCAGGTGACGAAACGTTGCGCATGATGTCGGGGAGACGTGGAAAAGCTGTTGCGCAACAGCGCTTAGAAAGTGGACGCGAGGAGTGCGCGGCATCATATTCTCGCACTCAGGAAGTGTCAACGAAAAATTGTATTAAGGAACAAATTCTTGCTAGCACTGTTAGAATGCCACTGAGATGCGACTAAAAATCTTCGTGCTATTCATGTTGGCGATCGTTGCGGTACCGCGTTGGACCGTGCAGACGAGCGGGGTCACGGTGCGGTTGCGTGGTGTGAGTGCGGTGAGCGAGCGTGTGGCGTGGGCAAGTGGGGCGGGGTCGACGGTGTTGCGGACAACTGATGGTGGCGCAACGTGGCAGAAGCTCACGGTGACGAATGATGCGCTTGATTTTCGAGACATTGATGCAGTCGATGCGCAAACCGCTTTCGTTCTTGCGATCGGCAATGGTCCAGCCTCGCGGATTTACAAAACGACAGACGCGGGAAAAACCTGGACCATGCAGTTCAGGAACGAAGATCCGAAAGCATTTCTCGACGCGATGTCGTTTTGGGACGCGAACAACGGCATAGTCTTCGGCGACTCGGTCGATGGTCAGCTTTACATCATGACGACTAACGACGGTGGGCGTGTTTGGTCGCGCGTGCCGGCCGCAAACCTGCCACCAGCGCTCGAGAATGAAGGCGCGTTTGCCGCGAGTGGCACCAACATCGCCGTGTTTGGAAAGTCTCACGCATGGATCGGAACTGGCGCTGCTGCGAAAGCTCGCGTCTTGCGCACTTCCGATCGCGGGCGCACGTGGCACGTGTCAGACACTCCACTCGCCGCAGGCCCATCTTCGGGCATCTTCTCGATAGCCTTTCGTGACGCAAAACATGGCGTGATCGCAGGTGGTGATTATCGCAAGGAGCAAGAGGCTGTCGACAATCTCGCAGTTACAAGCGACGGCGGAGTCACGTGGAAACTGGTAAAGGGCTTGTCAGGTTTTCGATCGGTGGTGACTTACGTTCCAGGTACCAAAACGCTAATTGCGATCGGACCATCAGGTGGCGATTACTCGACTGACGACGGAAAAACCTGGAAGCCTGTGGATGGTCCGGGTTTCGATACTTTTAGTTTTGTTCCGCGGAAGTCGATCGGCTGGGGAGCGGGCGCCAATGGCGCCATTGGAAGGCTTGAAGTCCACGCGACCCGTAAATCTTCTCTACGTGCTCGGTGGTTAAAAACCCGTCTTAACCACAGAGACACAGAGGCACGGAGATGGCAGATCTCACTGCGCCTCAACACTCTTCGCAACGATCTTCACATGCTTCTGAATCGCGCTGTGAAGATCGGCGGAGCTCTCCCAACTGGCGCCGGTGCTCATGTACCGCACGATTCCTTCATGGTCGATCAGGATGTAGGTAGGAAACGCGCGTATACCAAACGCACGATGAATGCGGCGATCCTTGTCGCGGTATTGCGGCCAAACCATCTTGTTCTTTTCAGTAAATTCCCTCCAGACGTCTTCATCACTATCGGAACTGATCCCGATCAACACGAACGAAGGTTCCTTCGAGTACTTCTTATGCATGCTACGGAGCGAAGGAACTGACTCTACGCAAGGCGGGCACCACGTTCCCCAAAAATCCAGAACGACGACTTTGCCGCGCAGGTCATCGAGTGAAACGTACTCGCCCTGCAACGAAGTAAACGAGAAATCAGGAGCGTAATTCTCACGCGCGCGACGCGGGTTATCAGCCATCTTTCGCGCGTTTTCGACGTACACGCCGTTAGGTTGTGCCTTGATGTACTGATTGATTTCCGCGATCCCTTCCGCATCTCGATTCAACTGCAAGAGTGTGACACCAAGATTGTAGCGAACGACCGGCCACGCGTTTTCGAGAGCAAGTGCTTGCCTGAACGCAGCCTCGGCGGCCTGAAGTTTCTTTTGATCTTTCCTCTCCGCTGATGCCTGAAGCGCCAGTCCTTTGTTGTTGTACGCTTTCAAAATGAGTTGCTTGTCATCGCCGGCAAACTCGAGGACTTTATCCGCCGCTTCGATCACATTCTTGTTAGCGCCCAACCCGAGATAAGCTTCGGACATCAAGTTGAAGCACTCAGCCGACTTCTTGCCGCGCATCTCATTCGCACGCTTGAAACTCTTCAGCGCGTCTTCGTACTGGCGACGGCGAAGCAACTCTTTACCCTTCAGGAGTTCTTCTTCATACGCGTCGTCATCCTGCGCTGCCGCAACCTTGGGTCGCGGGGCGTCCATTAACAGCACGCCGAGGATCGCGGTGGAGATCAGAATCATCAGTGCTGTGGGCCGACTCATCATGGTCAGGTGTCCTCCGTGAGGCTCGCATAATATCATTAGACCAACCCCAACAAGCAACGCTGGAAGAATCCGCGAACTGGTACACAAATTACACAAATGCCCATAGAATCTCTTCGCCAACACTCACTCGATAAGGAGACATCTATGCGAATTCAGACTCGACAATTTGCAACCCTCGTCATCCTGCTGACTTCACTACTGCTTTCGCCTGTTACATTAGCGGCCCAAGCCACGACCAGTGATTGGTCACGGCTTACCTCTGTGCCAACCGGAAGCAAACTGTCAGTAAAGCTACGAAACGGAAAGAAGGTCGACGGCACATTGAGCAGCGTTTCGGACACGGCCGTGACGCTGATGGTCAAGAACACTTCGACGGAACTGAAGCGTGACGACATCCGCACCGTTCACCTGGTCGGTGGAAAATCTGCTAAAAAAGGAGCTTTGATTGGACTCGGAGTGGGAGCCGGGACTGGAGCACTGGTCGGAGGGGTCATTGATGCGAGCAGCGATAATTTTCCCCTTGCAAAAGGAGTGACGACAGCAATCGGTACTATATTAGGAGCTGGCCTGGGAGCCCTCGGCGGGGCCTTAATCGGAAGAGGAAAGCGAGTGCTTCTCTACGAGGCGAAGTAGACATATCTGTTATAACTGAGAGGTCATGACTGAAGAGAATAAGACTTGCCCGTGTGGATCCGGCGCGGCTTTCACAGACTGCTGTGAGCCCGTCATCAACGGCACGCGCGAGAGTCAGACGGCGGAAGAGTTGATGCGGGCCCGGTACTCCGCTTTCGTAACCGGTGCGATTGACTTTATCGTTTCCTCGACGCATTCGCGGACGAGAAAGGAGGTTGATCGCGCGTTCATTCGCGAATGGTCGGAAAGCTCAACGTGGCGCGGATTGCATATAATAGAAACGAAGGAAGTCAACGACAACAAAGCTTACGTCTCGTTTGAGGCGCAGTTTACACAGAACGGAAAGGACGAGAATCATCGAGAAAAAAGTTTATTTGAACGTGAAGACGGACAGTGGCGTTTCGTGACCGGCGAAGAGTTGAAGAATCCGACCGTCAGGTACGAGACGCCACGTCCAGGACGAAACGATCCGTGTCCGTGCGGATCCGGGAAGAAGTATAAGAAGTGCCATGGCGCACAAACGTCAGCCGGCATCTAAGCACATATTTAGATCAAGGGAGATATAAATGAAGTACGCAGTTGCAAGAAAAATCAATATTGAAGGAGAGGTGATTAACGAAGGCGTTCAGGCGCAGACGACCGTGCCTGCCGATGAAGGATTGCTCGATGCTTATTCGCGCGCGGTTATCGAAGCTGCGGAAAAGGTGAGCCCTTCGGTTGTTTACATTCAAGTGACGGGCCGGCGTGGCTCGCAACCGCCGCGAAGGCGGAAATGAAGTTACGGGAAGCGGATCGGGATTCGTCTTTACGCCTGACGGATTCATACTGACGAACAGTCACGTCGTGCATGGCGCGTCGCAGATCGACGTCGCGCTCATGGACGGTCGAAGGTTTCAGGCGCAATTGATTGGCGACGATCCGGATACTGATCTGGCGGTGGTTCGAATCACCGCGCCGAACCTCGTTCCCGCGAGGCTCGGCGACTCGCAATCGATTCGCGTGGGCCAGCTAGTGATCGCGATCGGAAATCCTTACGGGTTTCAGTATTCAGTGACGGCGGGAGTTGTGAGCGCGCTGGGACGCACGTTGCGCGCGCAATCAGGCCGGTTGATGGACGGCGTGATACAGACCGATGCGGCGCTCAATCCGGGAAACTCGGGTGGTCCACTCGTCAATTCTCGTGGCGACGTGATCGGTGTGAACACTGCGACGATTCTTCCGGCGCAGGGAATCTGCTTTGCGACGTCGATCGACACGGCGAAGTTCGTCGCCGGGCGCTTGATTCGCGATGGGAAGATAAGCAGAAGCTACATCGGCGTTGCTGGTCAGAACGTGCCGATACCGCGACGCATCGTGCGCTTCTATCAGTTGCCGGTTGAGACTGGTGTGCTGATCGTTTCGTTTGAGACGAATGGTGACGCCAGCGCGGCGAAGGAAGCTGGTTTGTTAGCTGGTGATCTGGTGATCGAGTTTGATGGTCATCCGATTCACGGCATCGACGATCTGCACAAGCTGTTGACTGACGAACGCATCGGCACAGCGAATTCCTGTGACCGTGATTCGCGGCGTGCAGAAGCTGAGATTCGAAGTCGTCCCGAAGGAAGCAAAGCGAGAATAGTTAGTTAGCCACAAAAAGGCGCACAAAAGCAGAAATGTGCTTTTTGTGCCTTTTGTGTGTCCTAATTCCGGAATTCCTGGCTCACCATCAGCCCGCGCATACCACCATCCATCACGCCAATCCCAACGCGCCCAAATTCTCTTCGCAAAATATTCGCGCGGTGGCCCGGAGAATTCATGAGTCCGGTATGGGCCACGGAAATCGTCGGCCCGAGCGCGAGGTTTTCACCCGCAGTAATGAATCGAACGTTTGAAGCGCGCATGCGATCGAATGGCGTGAGTCCTTCGGGCGTATCGTGCGCAAAGTATCCGCGGACAAACATGTCGGTCGAATGACGTCGCGCAACTTCCGTCATCTCCGGATCGGGCGCCAGCGGCTGCAGTCCCGCGGCTTGTCGTTCTCGATTTACAAGGTCCAACATCTGCTTCTCCAGATCCGGACGAGGCCTGGAGTTCTCAACGGTAAAAGGTAAGTTGACGCGCTCGTTTGAATCCGGACGAATCGTCAGCAGGTTCAGCGAGCGCGCAATCGCTTCACCGAACACCGGACGAAGCTGGCCCTCGAGACGTTCCGCATAAACTGCAAGACGATTGACGAGTGCACTGTCGCGCGTGCGCTCGCTCAAACTTTCACTCAGCGGAACGGCAAGCAACAGCGCAGACAGGATCGCAGCCGTAATCAATCCGTTTATAAAGCCCGGCACGAGACCCAGGACTCGATTGAACGAGCGCTCGTGAACGTCTTCGGGCAAACGTTTCAACAACCAGTAACCAATCACGTGGACAATCATGCCTGCGATCAACGCGACGATTATGAAAGCAATCGGCTGGTCCCAAACCTCGGACCATAAGTCGACGTGTGGACCAAGCCATTGCGCCACCGGCTGGTGATAGCGCAAGCCTGCGAGCAATGCCAGCACCCAACCAGCCAGATCCAACACACCATGAACAAACCCACGGCGATATCCGTTGAGCAAGCTCAACGCGATCACGATCAGAAGAAAGATGTCGATAATATTAATTTGCATACCTGACCTTACAGATTACACCGATTCGTACTTCCAATCCCATTTTTCGCAGTTCAAAATCGGCAATGGAATCGAGTTTTTGGACTCGTTCCATGGATATACGTTTCTACTCAGCTTTAATCACTAGCAATTTGTCCAACTAAAAACTCACGCCTCCAATTGGAACACTATCTGCATCAGCACGAAGCGTACATTTTGGTCTCCCCCGGACTGCTGATCAATACATTCAAAACTTTAACCAGGTAACCAGGGAGATGCTTATGAATAAAAGCAGAATTAGAGGCGTTGCTCTAGCCTCGTTTCTTGTCTCTATTCTGTTAGCGACGACCGCTTACGCCCAATCAGGCAGTTCAACTGTCCAGGGCACGGTGAAAGATCCGCAAGGTAATCTTGTCAGCGGCGCCACCGTAACGCTAACTGACCCGGCCAAGAACTTCAGCCGCACTCAACAAACAAATGCAGACGGTGCCTACGTCTTCACCGCAATTCCACCGGGCACCTACAAACTCGACGTAACTGCTCCAGGCTTCAAGACCGCCTCAGCCTCAGGACTCGTCGCGCTCGTCGACACGCCGACAGTCCGCGATGTGCAACTCGAAATCGGGGCTGTGTCTGAAACAGTAGACGTCACGTCCGGTTCCGAAGCCGCCATCAACACGAGCGATGCGAGTCTCGGAAATTCGTTCGAAAGAAAACGCATCACCGAACTGCCGCTGAACGCGAACAACGTCGTGGGCCTGCTCTCGCTTCAGCCGGGCGTCACGCGCGATGGCTTTGTAAACGGTGGTCGTGCTGATCAGTCGAACATCACTCTTGACGGCGTTGACGTCAACGAGCAACAGGACGGTCTCGACATCATCACTGACGAAGCGTTTGCGAGCGTTTTGAGAGTGACGCGCGACTCGCTACAGGAGTTTCGCGTAACCACTACAAATCCGAACGCCGAACAGGGTCGTTCGTCTGGCGCGCAGGTGTCACTCGTGACGCGCTCCGGATCGAATGACTGGCACGGTTCGCTATTCGAAATTCACCGTAACACCGTCACTACCGCAAACGACTTCTTCAACAACGCAGCCGGCGTCGAACGCCCGCAGTTGCTGAGAAACATCTTCGGTGGCTCGGTCGGTGGTCCAGTCAAGAAAGACCGCGCGTTTTTCTTCTTCACTTATGAAGGATTTCGCGAAGCGACTGCAACGTCCGTCGTGCGCGAAGTGCCGTTACCGACGTTGGGCCAGGGAATCGTTCGCTTCCGCACTGAAAGCGGCGACAGCGATCCGGGATGTCCGGCGGGAACTCCGGCCGGCGTGAATTGTCTTACACCCGGTGAGATCGAAGCGGCCTACACCGCTGCGAACGGCAGCAGCCCGGGAATCAATCCGGCGGGACTGGCCATACTCGCAGCCGCTTCACAACGTTATCCCGCTAACGATTCGACGGTTGGCGATGGACTCAACACGAGCGGATTTCGTTTCAACGCAAAAACTCCGACTGAGTTGAATACTTACATCGGTCGATTTGATCTAAACCTGACCAGCAGCCAGACGCTGTTCGTTCGTGGCAATTATCAGAATGACCTCATCACTCGCGCTGTCTACTTCAATCCTGATTGCAGCGTCGCGGGTGACAACGTTCAGTGCTTCCCGGATACGCCGCCGTTGACGACCTGGAACCATCCGAAGGGCATTGCAGTCGGTCACACCTGGACAGTCAACAATGCGATGGTCAACCGTTTCAGCTATGGCTTGACTCGCGCATCGTTCACGCAAAATGGCGACTCGAACGAAAACCGAGTCAACTTCCGGTTCATCTTTTCACCCGCAGCTTTTGCTCGGACGCTGCGAAGGACCACACCGGTTCACAATTTTGTGGACGACGTTTCGTGGGTGCGCGGCAATCACACTTTCGGATTCGGCGCAAACATTCGTCTGATTCGAAACAACCGCGTTTCGCAGGGCGCGTCGTTCGATCAAGCGATCGTCAACCCGTCGTTCTATAACGTGTCGGGCGCGGTACTGACCGATCCGTTCGCGGACTTCGAGAGCTCGAATGACTTACGCGATGCGCTCGCATCCGTGATCGGTCGCTACTCCGAATACAGCGCAAACCTCGTCTACGACGCCAACGGCCAGCTTCAACAGGTTGGAACACCAACCGATCGTTCATTCGCCACCGAAGAGTACGAAGGGTACATCCAGGATTCATGGCGGATGCGTCCGAATTTCACTCTGAACTACGGAGTTCGATGGTCCACCTCGACTCCGGTGTATGAACGAAACGGACTTCAGGTCGTGCCGAACGTGAACCTGACCGAATACTTCAATCAGCGCGTAGCAAGTTCAAACCAGGGCATTCCCTTCACCGACCCGATTACGTTCGTGCTCGGCGGCAAGGCTAACAACGCGCCTGGTTACTACAAACAGGATTGGAACAACTGGGCGCCGTCAGTTTCGTTCGCGTGGTCGCCAAACCTTGGCAGTTTTTTGGGTAAGGACGGCAAGAGCGTGGTTCGCGGCGGTTTCCGCATGACTTACGATCGCATTGGCAGCGCTCTCGCAGTCAATTTCGATCTCAACAACCTGGCCGGCTTCACTTCCGCGCGCAATATCAACGCAAACACGTTTGATGTGATCGCTGGAGAACTCGGTCCGCAGTTCAGCGGTTTCAATCCCAACATCCGCGTACTTCCCTTCCCGGGCGCAACTGGTCCAATCCCGACAACGTTGAACTTCCCGCTGACGGTTCCGTCTGATGAAGATCAACGCATCGAGACTTCGTTGGACCAGGGGATCACGACGCCTTACAACTACAGTTTCAACTTCTCCTACGGCCGTGAACTCGGCAAAGGATTGTCGTTTGAAGCGAGTTGGGTGAGTCGTTTTGCACGCAAGCTGCTCGCTTCGCGCGACATCATGCAACTCAACAACATCCGCGATCCGCAGTCGGGGATGACGTATTACGAAGCGGTTAATCAGTTGGTTACGTGGCGTTATGAAAACCGCGAAATCAATTCGGTACCGGATATACCGTTCTTCAATAACTTCTTCCCGTTTATGCCTGAATGGTGGGGAGACACTTCGTTGACGCCGACGCAAGCTGCCTACGCTCACGTAGCGCCTGCGGCTCTCGGCGGCGGCGACACGATCGACTACACGTTCCTGCAACTGCAATGGGACGACGCGTCCGGACTGCACTACCTGTCCATTCGCTGCATTTGGCGGCGGGCCGGGGAGAATCAACAACCTGTTCTATCAACCACAGTTTGGAGCGCTGTCGGCGTTCTCGACGGTTGCGCGATCAAACTACAACGCGATGCAGCTCAGCGTGCGTCAGCGTCTACAGGACGACGTCACGTTTGACTTCAACTACACGTACGGACACTCGCTCGACAATGCTTCAGGTCTGCAAAACTCGACGAGCTTCGGCACTGCGTTCATCGTCAACGCGCTGACTCCGGAAGCGAACTACGGCAGTTCGGATTTCGATACCAGGCACATCATCAATGCCAACTGGGTGGTCGGAATTCCGTTCGGTCGCGGGAAGCGATTCCTGAACAGCGCGAGCGGTTTTGTGGAACAGGCGTTTGGTGGCTGGCAAACCACGGGAATTTTCCGTTGGAACAGCGGGCTTCCGATTGCCGGCGCGCCAGTCGATTGCTGTGTGTGGGCCACAAACTGGAACGTGCAATCAAACGGCGTTCGAGTCAGGCCAATACAATCGTCGCCGACAAGTAGTGACGAAAACGGGACGCCAAACCTTTTCAGGGATGCAGTCGAGGCGTATCGCAGCTTCAGACCGGCGCGACCCGGCGAGGTTGGCGATCGAAACGTGCTGCGAGCGCCAGGCTACATCGCGCTCGACATGGGCTTGTACAAGTCGTTCAAGATGCCCTGGGAAGGACATGCATTGCAGTTCCGTTGGGAAGTGTTCAATGTCACCAACACTCAGCGGTTTGAGGGACTGACCATCGCGGATCTGAGTTTGGGAACCGATCCGTTCCTTGGTGGAAACCCGAATTCCGACTTCGGACGCTTCACCTCAACTCAAACTCCTCTGAACGAAACCAAAGCCGGCCGCGTCATGCAGTTCGCGCTGCGGTACACGTTCTGAGAAAACCATCCACAGATTACACAGATTAGGATAAACATAACGCCGCTTCGTTAGTCCAAAACGAAGCGGCGTTGCTGTAAGCTGCGGGTGCCAAAGTTAAGCAACAGTCCGGTCTGGTAACCGGTCACCTTCATATAGTTTATTAGCTGAGAATCTTCGATGGAACCTAGTCTGCCCAAAGCCTTCAATTCAACAATCACCGCTGAAAAACAAATAAAGTCGGGTCTGTACTCGGTCTTTAGACGCAACCCTTTGTAAGTGACCGGAAATTTGAGCTCTCGACTATACGGTATACCGCAGTTTTTCAACTCCAGAGCGAAGGCTTCCTGATAAACTGCTTCAAGAAAGCCACAACCTAGCTGGCGGTGAACTTCCATGGCAGCTCCTATGATCTTGTACGTTCTAGGATCACGTTTTGTGAGGTTCATGCATGAAGGTGGAACTCCTAAGGTGAATTTAGGTTTGGGCTGATTGTCTCATAATCTGTGTAATCTGTGGATGGATTTCTGTAATCTGTGATAACGATGCTTCAGTTCCTGAACATCTCCAACATAGCTCTAATCGATGATATGCAGGTTGAGTTTGAGAGTGGGCTCAATCTGCTTACCGGTGAGACTGGATCGGGGAAGTCGATCATTGTTGATGCGCTCGGTGTGCTCATTGGCGGAAGATTCACGAGCGAGTTGCTCAAGTCAGGAAGTGAGCGTGGATCGATCGAAGGTCTGTTTTCCGTCACACCCAATGCGGAACTCGAAGCGTTGCTTGAAAACGCAGGTTTGGAACGGACCAACGAACTCATAATTCGTCGCGAAATCTCATCGACCGGCCGGAACAAGATCTTTATCAACAATCAACTCGCCACTCACTCCTTGCTGCGCGATCTGCGGCCGTTTCTCGTCGACATTCATGGGCAGGGAGATCAGCAGACGCTATTCAACCCCGAAACGCATCTCGAGTTGCTCGACGCTTTTGCAGGCAATGGCGCGTTGCGCGATGAAGTGGCTGAGGCGTATCAGAGGTGGACCAGTTTGCGCCGCGAGCTCGATTCGCTGCGTCACGACGAAGCAGAAAAGTTTCAACTGGTCGATACGCTGAAGTTTCAAATAGCCGAACTCGAGCACGCCCAGTTGTCGATTAGTGAAGACGATCGACTTGACGAGGAGCGCCGCCGGTTGGCGAACGTCGAGAAGTTAACGACACTCTGCCAGTCGAGTTACAGTCGCATCTACGAAGACGACGATGCGGCGCTCACGCGTGTGCGGCAGAGCCTGAAAGAGTTGGAGGAGCTCGCCGAATACGAATCGAGCTTTAAGGATTACATCGAGGGACTGGAATCGGCGCGCGCGGTGCTCGAGGATCTTTCGTTCTCGCTGCGCGACTTTGCCGATCGTCTCGAATTCTCTCCGTCGCGGCTCGCGGAGATCGAAGATCGACTAGCTGAACTCTCGCGGCTCAAACGCAAGTATGGTGGATCGATAGAAGCCGCACTCGATCATCTCGCGCGTGCGGAAGATCGTTTGCGACAGATCGAAACATCCGATGAACGCGAAAAGGAATTGAGCAGTGAAATTGCCGCGGCTCGCGAACGTTATCTCGATCGCGCCGGGAAGTTGCACAAGGAGCGTGTGCGCGCCGCGAAACAGTTTGAGAAAGCCGTTGAAAAAGGAATCGTGGAAGTCGCGTTGGACCGGGCGCGATTCCAGGTGCAGGTGTCAGACAAAGTTGAATCCGCGGGGCACAAAGGCATCGATCACACGGAGTTTTACTTTTCTGCGAACGTCGGCGAAGAGGTGAAACCGCTGGCGCGAGTCGCATCAGGTGGCGAGGCATCGCGTTTGATGCTCGTGCTGAAGACTGTGGCAAATGGTTCGCAGTTTCCGCGCACGATCGTTTTCGACGAGATCGACACGGGTATTGGCGGGCGTGTCAGTGAGGCAGTCGGCCTGAAACTCAAAAAACTTTCGCAGACGAATCAGGTGTTGTGTGTTACGCACCAACCGCAGATCGCGCGTTTCGCCGACAGTCACCTGGTTGTGCAAAAAGAAGCGTTGAAAGGTCGCACGCAGGTCAGTGTCGGTAAACTCGATCGCGCCGGTCGTATTGAAGAACTTGCGCGCATGCTCACCGGCGCCGAGATCACCGACAGCGCCCGCCGCCACGCGAAAGAGTTGTTGAAGAACGAGCCACAAAAGGCACAAAGGCAAGGGTTATGAGCACGGAACCAAACAAAGTCATCTATTCGATGGTCGGCGTCAGTAAGTTTTACGACAAGAAGCCGGTCCTCAAAGACATCTACCTGTCCTACTTCTACGGCGCGAAGATCGGCGTGATCGGATTGAACGGCTCCGGAAAATCGTCTCTGCTCCGCATCCTCGCGGGCGTCGACAAAGACTTCAACGGGCAAACCGTTCTTTCGCCCGGCTTCACCGTCGGTCATCTCGAACAGGAACCGTTGATCGACGACTCGCGCACCGTGCGAGAAGTTGTTGAAGAAGCTGTGCAGGAAACAGTTGACCTGCTGAAAGAGTTTGAAGAGATCAACGCGAAGTTTGGCGAAGAAATGTCTGACGACGAAATGTCAGCACTACTCGAACGCCAGGGCGAAGTGCAGGAAAAACTCGATGCGCAAGACGCATGGGATCTCGACTCCCGACTCGAAATGGCCATGGACGCGCTGCGTTGTCCTCCGCCGGACACCCCCGTGAAAGTTCTATCAGGCGGCGAGCGGCGTCGCGTTGCTTTATGCCGGTTGCTGTTGCAAAAGCCCGACATCCTTTTGCTCGACGAGCCGACAAACCATCTCGACGCGGAGTCAGTCGCGTGGCTCGAACATCACTTGAAGAGCTACGCCGGCACGATCATCGCCGTCACGCACGATCGATATTTTCTCGACAACGTTGCGGGTTGGATTCTCGAACTCGATCGCGGCGAGGGCATTCCGTGGAAAGGAAACTACTCTTCATGGCTCGAACAAAAGCAGGAACGTCTGCGCCGCGAAGAGAAGTCAGAATCCGAAAGACAGAAGACGCTGCAACGCGAACTCGAATGGATTCGGATGTCGCCGAAAGCCCGTCACGCAAAGGGCAAAGCCAGGATCAACTCATACGAAGATCTGCTCCGGCAGGAATCTGAGAAGCGGCGAGAGGATCTGGAGATTCACATTCCGGCAGGACCGCGACTCGGCAACGTCGTGATTGAAGCAGATCACGTAAACAAGGGCTATGGCCAGAATCTTCTCGTCGAAGACATGAACTTCGCGCTGCCTCCCGGAGGTATCGTCGGCGTCATTGGTCCAAACGGCGCGGGTAAAACCACTCTGTTTCGAATGATCACCGGTCAGGAGGAACCTGATGCGGGCACGATTCGCAAAGGTGAGACGGTGGTGCTCGCTTACGTCGATCAGAGCCGTACGCTCGATCCGCAGAAGTCGATCTGGGAAGAGATCAGTGGCGGTGAAGATTTGTTGAAGCTCGGCAACCGCGAAGTTAATTCTCGGGCTTACGTCGCGCGGTTTAATTTTTCTGGTTCCGATCAGCAGAAGAAAGTCGGGATGTTGTCAGGCGGTGAACGCAATCGAGTGCACCTCGCGAAGATGCTCAAGGAAGGCGCGAACGTTTTGCTACTCGACGAGCCGACGAACGATCTCGACGTAAACACCTTGCGCGCGCTTGAGGAAGCGCTTGAAAATTTCGCCGGTTGTGCAGTAGTGATCTCGCACGACCGCTGGTTTCTCGATCGGATCGCGACGCACATTCTCGCGTTCGAAGGGGACAGCAAAGTGTTTTGGTTTGAAGGCAATTACTCGGATTACGAAGCTGATAAGAAAGAGCGTCTCGGGCCGGCTGCTGAGACACCCCACCGGATCAAATACCGGCAGTTAACACGGTGAAAGCGGGCGCGCGTTCAGAGTTCAAGCTTTAGCTTGCATTTGTGAAATCCGAGTAGCAAGCTAAAGCTTGAACTCTGAACACGCGCCCATTAATCCGACGATCAAAGAGAGAGTAAAATGAAATCCCTTCTTCTTACCCTGTTAATCCTGCTTACTACTTCATCAATCAGCGCGCAGGAAAACCTATCCGACATCCGAAACTTCCTCCGCGTGAACAAGGATTTCTGTACCGGCGGTCAGCCGCGGCTCGAGCATCTCGAGAAACTGAAAGCCGAAGGCATCAAGTCGATCATCAACTTGCGCCAGCCAAGCGAGCACCGCGCCGCGGAAGAGGAAGCAAAAGCGAAAGAACTGGGCCTGCGCTATTTCAACATTCCAGTCGTTTTCGGTAATCCAAACGAAGAGCAGGTGACGCAGTTTCTGAAGATCACTGACGATCCCGAGAATCGTCCAGCGTTTATCCATTGCACTGCCGCGATTCGCGTCGGCGCGTTCTGGATGATCAGGCGAGCGTTACGCGACGGATGGTCCATCGAAGATGCAGAGGCTGAAGCAGTAAAGATTGGCTTGAAGGAAAACCCACACTGGAACGAGTTTGCCCGCAAGTACATTGAAAAGCATCGATCGAAGGCGTCGATACCTTCGCATCCAGTGACGTTTGGTGTTTTTACAGCACGTTTGGATCCAGGAGGTACGATATCGCTCGAAGGTGGAGGTTGGCCGAAACTCAACGGAACCTGGAAAACCTCCGGGTCCGAAATTGAGTTTGCAATGTCGGGTGGACCAGGCGGCTGCGATGGACCAGGAAAATATCTGTACGATACCGACGGAAAGCGCATCAAGTTCACTCTGGTTTCCGACGAGTGCAAACCACGCCAGATAATTCTCGACGGCAGTACGTGGCTACCAGCCGGCACAGCTGTCAACAAACCGCCACGGAAAATCACAACTACATCAAAAGCCAAACCACCTTCACGCGCGAATCCCGCTACAGGCAAAGGGAGCTGGCCATCGTTTCGTGGACCACACGCGTCCGGCATCGCCGAAGGTCAAAACCTTCCTGACGAGTGGAACGCAAAAACAGGACAGAACATTCTTTGGCGCACTCCAATTCCTGGTTTGTCCCACTCGAGCCCGGTCGTTTGGGGCAATCGCATCTTCGTAACGAGCGCAGTCAGCAGTGATCCGAAGGCCTCGTTTAAGCCGGGTCTTTACGGCGACGGCGACGCTTCCAAAGATCGCTCGCTGCACCGTTGGATGATCTACGCGGTCGACAAACAGAGTGGCAAGATTGTTTGGGAACAGATTGCTTACCAGGGTGAACCGCTGGAGAAGCGACATATCAAAGCAACGTACGCGAACTCCACTCCGGCAACTGACGGCCGCATCGTCGTCGCATGGTTCGGTTCGCAGGGTCTCTATGCGTACGACGTGAACGGAAAGTTTCTATGGAAGGTTGAACTCGGTCGCATCGATGCCGGCGCGTACGACGTTCCCACAGTCGAATGGGGCCCGGCGAGTTCACCGATCATCTGGAAGGATTTGGTGATCCTTCAGTGCGACACGCAAGCCGATTCATTCATCATGGCGCTCGATGCGAACACTGGTAAGACTGTTTGGAAAACCGATCGCGACGAGATTCCGTCATGGGGCACGCCAACAGTAGTCAGTACGCCAAAGGGCGAAGAGCTGGTTGCCAACGCGTCAAACTTCATTCGCGGTTACGATCCGCGCACTGGCAAAGAGCTCTGGCGACTCGGTAAGAGCTCGAAAATAACTGCGCCGACGCCGATCTTCGCAGATGACATATTGGTGGTCGTGAGTGGTCGTGGACCTGAACGCCCGATCTTCGTAATGAAAACCGGTGGGCGTGGTGATCTGACGTTGCCGGATGGAAAGACGAGCAGCGACGCGGTGATCTGGAGTCGCACGGGTCGCGGGTCGTACATGCCAACGCCTTTGATCTACAACGGCATCCTTTACGTGTTATCGAACAACGGAACGTTCGACGCTTACAACTTGAAAACCGGTGATGAGCTTTATCGACAGCGACTGCCAGTCGTAGGCAGTGGTTTTAGTGCGTCGCCAGTTGCGTCTGACGGAAAGATTTATTTGCCGAATGAAGACGGCGAGATCATCGTCGTCGCCGCGGGCGAGAAGTTTGCGCACGTCGCCACCAACTCGATGGGCGAGTTGCTGATGGCGACGCCTGCGTTATCAGATGGAGTGATGTACGTGCGTTCTTCCGCGAGTCTCTTCGCGATCGGAAAGACAGAACCGAGTCGCGGTAGCGCCGGGTCTGCCTCTGCGTCAAGCGGTGGACAGAGCTGGTTTTACCGCAGAGGCGCTACCGCGCTCGGTTCCGTTGTCTCGCAGATACTACTTGCTATCTCTAGCGTTGTTGCACTTGCAAATCGCCGCCTGCGTATTTGATCTCAGGGAAATCATACGAAGCGAGCGGGAAGCTCTTGCAAGCTACCAGCTTATTCGGAGGCATGGGAATTCCGACATCGTCTCTGCGCTCGAAATCGGTCGCCCACCAGGTTAGGAATGCACCCTTGTCATCCTCCAGTTCCGCGTCTGTTGGGATCCATCCCTTTGGTGGGAGCTGATAAATACCCCAGGCAACTCTGTCCTTTGCTCCTTCGACGCCGTTGTCCTCAACCACCAGCAATACTCGCAAGCCAATTGCGTCTGGCACATTCGACTCAAAGATCTCACCGCCGATCACGGCCGTGTTTTTAACTGTATCCATGCAATCGAATTTTGCCCGCACTAAAACTCCCTCAGATTTGGGCTTTTCCGGATTGTCCGGGTCTGGAACCGGAATCGCCACCGGATCGCTGAAAGTCATTTCGCCGATGGCTTGACCTTCACCCTGTGCTGCAGCCTTAAACTCAACAAACCTGATTTCACCGTCTTGCAACGCAAACTTAAAAGAACCTTCCGCTGTAGATCCTTCGGCTCCTGCCAAAACCAACCCTGGTACAGCCAAACACACGAGCAACAATGCCATAATCGAAGCGCCAATAATGCTTTTCATTGAGGTCTCCTAAATTGGACGAAATATTGGACAAGGTTTTAGGTGGGCCGCTTTATGATGACTTTTATTACATCAAAAGTGGCTCGCATCACACGATACGAACGAACGAGGATCGGCACCACAAGCTAACGCGTAATTTCCGCACGTTTAGGTAACACTTTTTTGTGTCGGGGGTCCGAAGAATTTACTCCTGTGCCGCCGAGTGCGCAAGGGCGCTTTCGGCATTTGTGCTCTTTGTGCTTTTTGTGGCTGTTCTTTAAGCTTGAGGCACATGGTCGAAGCACTCAATCTGGTAATCGTAGTTTTGCTGGTTCTGGCCAATGGTTTCTTTGTGGCCTCGGAGTTTTCACTCGTCGGGGTGCGTAAATCGCGCATCGAGACACTCGCGAAGGCGGGCAATCGCAAAGCAAGGCGATTGTTGCCGCTGATTAACAACCTCAACGCATATATCTCCGCGACGCAACTCGGCATAACGCTCGCCTCACTCGCGCTCGGCTGGATTGGTGAGCCCGCCGTGGCCCACCTGCTGGAGATACCACTCAAGGGTCGAATCTCAGAGACGTTAATGCACACGATCGCCTTTGCGATCGCATTCAGCATCATCACGTTTCTTCACATCGTGCTCGGTGAGTTAGCGCCAAAGACCCTCGCGCTCGAACGCGCTGAAAAAACAGCGCTCGCCATCGCCCTGCCGATGGAGATCTTTTACAAGATCTTTCGTTGGCCCATACAGGTTCTTGATTGGGCAGGCACACGAACCGTGCGGCTGTTTGGCTTGCACCCATCGGGTAGTCACGCGTCGATCTACACTGAAGACGAGTTGCGACAACTCATCGACATCTCGCGCGCAAGCGGGCATCTCGAAGCAGACGACCAACGACTGATCAACCGTGTGCTCGATTTTTCCGACGCACAAGTGCGCGAGGCGATGATTCCGCGCACCGCAGTAGCCGCGCTTCCTGTGACTGCGACGCTTGAAGAAGTGAAGAAAGCATTTCGTAATCTCGGTTATTCACGCCTGCCGGTGTACGAAGATAATCTCGATAGGGTCGTCGGCGTTTTAGTGCGACGCGATCTCGAACCTTACCTCGAAAACGCGACACCGCCGGACAATTTCAATCTTCGGAACTTAGTTCATCCGCCGCAGTTTATTCCACCATCCGCACGTCTCGGCGCCGCGCTCCAACAGATGCAGTCAAAACGAATTCACCTGGGCTTCGTGGTGGATGAGCACGGCGGCATCGAAGGAATCGTGACGTTGGAAGACTTGCTGGAAGAGATCGTCGGCGAGATCAACGACGAGTTTGACGAAGAGGTGCGGGCGCAGATATTAAAAGAGTCAGACGGCACTTACCTGTTAAGCGGCATGCTCACGGTGCGCGACGCAAATCGCCAGCTTAAACTCGATTTGCCGGAAGATGGCGGCTACACTACGCTCGCCGGTTTTGTCATGGCCCAGGCCGGGCGGCTGCCGCAACTGGGCGAGGTCGTCGAATATGAAGGCATGACTTTCAAGATCGAGCGTCTCGAAGGTCGCCGCATTCGCCGCGTGCGCCTGATACAAAATAGCAACGCCTCATCGTTGGAACCTGTCGCGAAAGGAGCAACATGAAGCTTCACATTCCGCTCGCCTTAACATTGCTACTCGTTTCGTTTGCCTCTGCCTCTGCCGGGGACGACATCATTAAGGAACGGATGAAGTCGAACGGCAAGACTCGTGTCTACTATCTTTACGTCCCTCCGACCGTCAAAGGACCAGCGCCGCTGGTAATCATGCTTCACGGATCGAATCGGACCGGCGTTACCCTCGTGGAAAAATGGAAGGACTACGCGAAAAAGGAAGGGATCATTCTCGCCGGACCCGACTCTTCGAATTTGGCAGGCTGGGCCTCGCCCAGTTGATGGTCCCGACTTCCTTTACGAGTTGGTTGAAGAGATCAAAGCCAAGTATCCGATCAACGCGCGACGCATGTATCTGTTTGGTCACTCCGCTGGCGCGTCGTTTGCACTGCACATGTCGCTGATGGAGTCGGAGTATTTTGCTGCGACTGCGATTCACGCAGGCTCACTGCGTTCGGACGAGGAGGTGCAATTAATTCGTCTGGCTAAACGAAAGATCCCGATTTCGATCCAGGTGGGAGATAGCGATCAGTATTTTCCGCTCAAGGAAGTGAGAGCGACGAGAGACGCTTTGAAGGAAGCGGGAATTCCGGTAGATCTAATTGAAATCGAGAATCACGATCACTGGTACTACGACAAGGCGTCGAAGTTTAATCAAACGGCCTGGGAGTTTTTGAAGAAACACGAACTCGCCGCCGATCCTCGTTATCAAAAGTACAAGTGGGAGTAGATCATTGCCAATTTCCAATTGCCAAGTGCCAATTGTAAACTAAATTGGCAATCGGCAATTCGCAATCGGAAATAAGAACAGGAGCCCACATGCGTAGACTTCTCTTTCGAGTAGTTGTAGTCGCTCTGTGTTTGGTTTCGTTGCTCGCGGGCTATCAGCAGCCTGTTTCGACTTCGAATGATTACAAGAAGCTGGTCGTTGAAGACGTTGAAGGCATGGCGAAGCAGTCGCAGGTCATGGTCGACATGGTCTTCAGTTTTGGCGAACTCGGGTTCCAGGAAGTTGAGACGTCGAAGTACCTCACCAACATTCTTCGTAAAGAAGGTTTCAAGATCGAACACGGCATTGCCGGGATTCCGACGGCGTGGATCGCCACATGGGGATCGGGCAAACCCGTCATCGCACTGGGTTCAGACGTCGACTGCGTTCCTCAAGCTTCGCAGAAACCGGGCGTCGCTTATCACGATCCATTGATCGACGGCGCTCCAGGACACGGTGAAGGTCACAACTCCGGTGTGCCGTTGAACATCACTGCGGCGATTGCCGTGAAGCGACAGATGGAACGCGCAAAGCTTCCCGGCACGATCAAACTCTGGCCCGGAGTCGCCGAAGAACTCGTCGCAGGCAAGGCTTACTTCGTTCGCGCGGGTGTTTTCAAAGACGTTGATGTGGTCCTGTTTACTCACGTCGCCAACAACCTGACAACCTCGTGGGGCACGGGAAGCGGGACTGGATTAGTCTCAGTCGAATACACCTTCAAGGGCGAGAGCGCACACGCCGCCGGCGCTCCGTGGCAAGGCCGCAGCGCGCTCGATGCAGTTGAACTGATGAACACCGGCTGGAACTTCCGCCGCGAGCACTTGCGACTGCAACAACGATCACATTACGTGATCACGAACGGCGGAGATCAGCCCAACGTTGTTCCGCGTACGGCAAGTGTTTGGTACTACTTCCGCGAGCTCGATTACGATCGCATCAAAGACATGCGAGGGATTGGTGATTCCATGGCCGAAGGCGCCGCGAAGATGACTGGCACGACTGTCACTTCTCGCGTTCTTGGATCAGCGTGGCCGCAACATTTCAACAGGCCTGTCGCGGAGGCGATGTATGAAAACATCAAGCAAGTGGGTCTGCCGAAATGGAGTGAAGACGATCAAACGCTCGCCAGGGCGCTGCAAAAAGAGTTGAAAGTACGTGAGCAGGGTTTGGCTGCTGAACTTGGGCCATTGACCGGACCAGTCACGGAAGACTCGGGGAGACGCGGCGGTTCGGATGATATCGGCGATGTATCGTGGAACGTTCCGACAGTGACGTTGCGGTTTCCGTCAAATATTCCCGGTCTGCCCGGACACAATTGGACCGACGCCGTCGCGATGGCAACTCCGATCGCGCACAAAGGCGTGACTGCGGGCGCGAAAGTGATCGCGATGACGATGATCGATCTGTTGACGAAACCCGAACTCGTAAATCAGTCGTGGATTTATTTCCGCGACGTGCAAACGAAAGACCGAAAGTATGAGCCGCTGATCTCGCCTGAGGACAAACCGGCCATCTACCTGAACAAGCGAACGATGGATTCGTATCGCGAGCAGATGCGCAAGTATTATTACGACCCTTCGAAGTACAAGACTTATCTCGAGCAGTTAGGAATCAAATATCCAACCGTACGGTGATTCGTTATGGCAGAACCTAAAACTAAACCGACCCAAGCGAGTGTCAAAGAATTTCTCAACCAGATCCCGGATAAAGAAAGACGCGACGACTGTTTTGCGGTCGCGAAAATAATGGAAGAGATCACGGGAGATAAACCGAAGATGTGGGGTCCGAGCATCGTCGGGTTTGGATCTTACCGTTACAAGGGCGCCAGCGGACGTGAAGGCGATTGGCTGATTACCGGTTTCTCACCGCGCAAGAACGCCTTGACTCTCTACATCATGATGGGCTTCGAGAAGCATCCCGAACTGATGAAGCAGTTGGGAAAGCACAGCACCGGAAAGTCGTGCCTGTACATCAAGCGACTGTCAGACATCCACGTGCCAACACTCAAGAAACTGATCAAGTCGTCGGTAAAGCAGTTACAGGATTAAAAATTCCTGCCAAGTCCTGAAATCCGTTAGTTCTGTCGAAGGATTCTTCCATCCGTCGTACTGATCTCGAGGGTATCGCCGATGAGCACCTTATCACCGTAAATCGCCGGCGCTTGAGACGAGACGCTATTCAATGCCCTGACCCATTTCTGTGTCCGGGACCTCTGCTCCAATCGCATTAGATAGGAACCCTGATCGATCACGTCGTAGCGCAAAAATAGGTCGCCTTGATGCTCGATGAAGTAAATGTGTTCGAGCCGGCCCTTCCCAACCTTACTGAGAACGAAAACACGCTTCCTCAGATGATTGATATCATTGTTGACATAGACCTCCACGAACCCATCGTAGCGAATCGTGTACTTTGCGACTGATGTTTTGAAACGGAAAAACGCTCGCGGAACGTTTCCGACCCGTTCGGCGAGACTAAACGTCTCGTTGACCGGCAACGTTAAAATCACGCCCAGGCAGACTACCAGGAGCTTCGTCATATATTTCTCCTTTTGGCGGGGCGGTGAGTGGAGACAGTTTACTACATTTCGGCGGTTTATCCGTGGCATAATCTCCGACCGGGGTGAAATATATGGACAGACGAAGGTTGGAGCAGATCGAGCAATACGTGCTTGGCTATTTCCAGGCACGACAGCAGACGCGCATTCTGGCGAAGGAACTTTTCGATAGCACGAGCGAGTATGCAAATGCGGACATTGTCCGGGCTTTGGAAGATCTGGAAAAGAAAGAACGTCTACTGGTACGTCACACAACTGAAGGTAACGACTACGTCTCATTGACTCCCCAGGGAACCGTTCGTCTCGGTTTGGGCGACGTTGAGAGGGAGAACGACTTGACCGCTCTGCCACATCCCCCAAAGAGCGCGACGAAAGCGGTGTAAGAGCCGGGAAGTATGAAAGCAGTATTCCCCATCCTCCTTTTACTCCTCATCTCAGTATCTGCCGCTGCGCAGGAACCAAACGGTGAGAGCGCGCCTTCCGAGGTGAATTCGCTGGATGAGGTGCGCAATCTTCAGAGCGCCCTGCTCATCGTGTTCAAATCGCGTGTGCTCGACCTGGAAGATCGCGAACGCGCGATCATCCAGGATGTGGTCAAGGCCGATCCGCAACCGAAGGGCAGGAATCGGTGGGCTTACAACCTAATCGCTCAAAAACTGAATAAGTACATCCGCAAGCACAAGAGTCTGGTTCCTGCGAAAGTGATGGCCGAAGCCGATTACGTAATCTATTTCAACGTCGTTGAGTTTCGGAGGATCTTGTACACGTACTATCCTTTTGGGGAGTTGTTTGTGATCGTCAAAGGCTCTCCCGAAAAGCTAAAACCGCCGCGCGTTGTGTGGAGAACAAAAAAGATGCTGTTCGCAGAAGACGCTATTGGCGAGCTGATCAAAGACCTCAAAATCCTTCGCGGCGAAAGCTAAAGATCAGGACCGGGTAAAAGTTTGCAACGCCCGTCAGGCCTTCGCGTGTAAACGAAGGTGCAACTTTTTGGTTTTGATATGCACTAACGTGGATGAACTAATTTTGTGCCTTTTGTGGCTAAGCTTTCCCACCTCCTAACATAAGGACCGCCCGATGCGCGTCAGAATTCTCTTTGGAGCGATTCTTTTTTGCGCCGTTGCTTCATCGACGTTGGCCCAGCAAAAAACCGGCGCCCTCAAGGGCACAGTTACGGATCAACTCGGTAGCCTCGTTGTCGGCGCTAAGGTCACGATGCGTAACGCACGAGGCGTGATCACAAGCGCCACCACAAGCTCCGCCGGAGTTTACGAGTTCAGAAGACTCGACCCCGGAACTTACGAGTTCCAAATCGCTTCGCCCGGATTCAATGTATTCGAAGACAAAAAGGTAGAGATTCGCGCACGCGAGCTCACGACGCTCGATGCTCAACTCGAGGTGGCCTTCGAGGAACAACAAGTAACTATAGACGATCGGAACGTCAGCACCGACTCCGACAACAACGCGAACGCCGTCGTTTTGCGCAGCCGTGACCTCGAGGCACTGCCAAACGATCCGCAAGCATTCATGGCAGCGTTACAGGCTATGGCTGGTCCAGCAGATCCGGAGGGAGGACAAGCGCAAGTTAAGGTCGACGGATTCTCGAATGGTCAAATTCCACCGAAGGAAGCGATTCGCGAAGTTCGTATCAACAACAATCCCTTCTCCGCAGAAAACGAGTTTCCGGGCTGGGGCGGTATCGAGATCTTCACGCAGCCGGGCGCGGACAAGTGGCACGGCGCATTCAGTTTCGACTTCAACGACGAGAGCCTGAATTCTCGCAACCCGTTCACAACGCGGCGCGCGCCGTATCAGCAACGCGCGTATAACGTAAACCTGAGTGGTCCAATCATTCCGAAAAAAGCATCGTTCTCATTTTACTTCGGACGCTATCTCAGTGATGCGAACTCAATCGTGAATGCGACCACGCTGGATCCGGTCACGTTAAAGCCGGTGACGGTGAACCAGTCGTTTGTGACTCCCGATATCAATAACTACGGCACCGCGCGTTTCGATCTGAAAGTAAACAAGATGCACACCCTCGTGGGGAGGTTTAATTACAGCCAATCGACGCAGGACTTGCAGGGCGTCGGTGGATTCTCACTTCCCTCCCGCGCGTTCCGGGGACGGCGCACAAACTTCATCATGCAGTTCACCGAGACTGCGCTGGTTAATGAAAAGACAGTGAACGAGACGCGCTTTCAGTGGGTGCGCAACCGGTTCAGCCAGAGCAGTCTTGTCGACGGCTTTGCGCTGAATGTGCTCGATTCATTTAACGGAGGCGGGTCGCAGGTTGGTTCGTCCTCGAACGCTCAGGATCGGTTTGAACTGCAAAACTTTACTTCGTGGTCCACTGGCAATCACTTCGTCAAAGTCGGCGCGCGAGTCAGGCACGCGAAGGTCGACAGTATCTCGCCAGCCAACTTCGGTGGCACTTATACTTTCGCTGGCGGTCGCGGTCCACGACTCGATGAAAACGACGTCGTGGTTTTAGGTTCGGACGGACAGCCGGAGATCATCGACCTCAGCAGTCTCGAACGTTATCGCCGCACACTCGCATTTTCGCGTGCCGGACTGACGCCCGCGGCAATTCGACTGCTCGGAGGTGGAGCGACGCAGTTTTCAATCGCAGGTGGAAACCCGCAAGCGGAAGTGAAACAAACTGACGCCTCGTTTTATATTCAGGACGATTGGAAGATACGCCCCAACTTCACGCTCTCACCCGGCCTGCGTTACGAGAATCAAACCAACGTTGACAGCACCTTCAACTTCGCGCCCCGAATCGCGTTCGCGTGGTCACCGATTTTTGGAAAGAAAGCACCGCCAAAACCAGTGGCCGGGGCAGGAACAGGGGCAGCCAAAACACCGGCACCCGCTGCTACGCCTGCGTCTGCATCTGCTCCTGCGCCTGCTCCTGCTCCCGGCGGTGGTCCACCAAAGACCGTCTTCAGAGGCGGATTCGGTATCTTTTACAGCCGCATCTCGGAAGACATCACGTTGCAAGCAACGCGATTCAATGGAATCAATCAACAAAACTTTCTCGTCACGAGCCCAAATGTTTTGGATCTGTTTCCCGTCGTGCCTTCGGTTGACCTGCTGGATACTTTTGCGCAACCACAAACACGTCGCGTCATTTCAGACGATCTTGCGCCGTGGCTCTCAATGCGTTTCATGTTCACCGCTGAACGTCAACTCACGAAGGCCGTCAAGCTCTCACTCACCTACATGCACTATCGGACGAACCGCAGCCAGCGCGTCGTTAATATCAACGCGCCGCTTGGTGGCACGTTTATCCCTGGTGTGCCGAACAGCGGCGTGCGGCCGCTCGGCGCCGAGGCGGGGAACGTGCTCGAGTTTCAAGCAACTGGCCGGTCGGTTGGAAACAACTTCAGCGTGAATCTTCAGGGCACCGTGAAGAAAGTCAATTTCTGGGGCGGCTACAATCTGAGCAAATGGAGGAACACTGATAGTGGTACCAGTGGTTCGCCGTTCGATGCTTACGATTTCAGTCAGGAGTTTGCGCGTGGTCCATGGAGCTCACTTAACTTCGTTCACTTCGGCAGCAGTTATGTAGCGTCTGGCGCAGTTAATCTGAATGTGTTTTTAATCGGCAGCACCGGCTATCCGTTCAACATCACCACGGGCCGAGACACGAATGGCGATACGTTCTTTAGCGAGCGCCCCGCGTTCGCAACTGATCTAAACGAGCCGGGAGTTGTCATCACACCTTTGGGCGCGTTTGATCCGACTCCTTCACCCGGACAAACAATCATCCCGAGAAATTTCGGCCGTGGACCAGCGTTTCTCTCCGTAAACTTCAGCGCCGGCAAGACGATCAAGTTTGGTAAAGCAATTGAACCAAAAACGCCGCCGCCACCCGGTGCGCCACGGACCACAACCGTGGGTTCGGATCAGAAACCTCCAGCGAAACCTCCGGTCCAGCGACCTTATGCGATCACGTTCTCGGTGAACGCCAATAACGTTCTCAACCGGACAAACAAAGGAGCTCCCGTCGGCAACATGACGTCGCCGTTCTTCTTGCAGTCTCCCTCGGGTTCAAATAACTTTATCTTCGGTCCGGGGGGCGGCACAGGCGGCAACCGCATCATTAGCTTGAGAGTCAGGTTGAGTTTCTAACAGAACCGAGCGCGGTAGCGCCGGGTCATACACAGACAATGAAGCTATCGAAGAAGCGAGTTCTCGCGGCGATCTTACTGCTGCTTCTCGCTTCGCAAATCCCTTTCGCTTACCGGCGTTATAAACTCAGGCGGCTAAACGCTGCGATCCAGCAACTCAATTTAGAACGCATAACTCACGAGCGCCATGGTTTTTCGGAGCACTTGGGCGTGGTCCATGTACACTCGTTTCTCGGTGGGCATAGTACCGGCACGTTTAAAGAGATCATTTCCGCTGCCCAGGCGAATCGATTGCAGTTTGTAATCATGACCGAGCACCCCGAAGAACACATCGATACCGCCGCCATGACGTTAAGCGGGATGCTTGGCGGCGTGCTGTTTATTAATGGAAGCGAGGTCAGTGAACCGAACGGCGATCGGATGCTCAAAGCTGGATGAGGAAATCTCGATTGTTGCGTACCCCGAAGAGTTTAAAAGGTGGGACAAGCCGGACCTGGATGGTGTTGAGGTGTACAACGTCTTTACGAATGCCAGACGAGTCAATCCAGTCGTCGCCTTTTTCGACGTCCTCTGGTCCCAGCGGGCCTATCCGGAGTTGATCTTTGCGCACTACTTTGAAAGACCGGATGAGAGTTTGAAAAAGTGGGACCAGGCGCTGTCACTGAAGAGACTGACTGCGATTGGCGGCAACGATGCGCACTCGAATATCGGGCTTAGCTTGAAAGACAGGTCGGGGAAGACGTTGCTGGGCGTGCAGCTCGATCCTTACGAGACCAGCTTTCGACTGGTCAGGTTGCACTCGCTCATCGAGAAGAACCGGCCGCTTGATCCCCCAAGCCTCTTGTCGGCTGTACAGGCGGGTCACTGTTTTATCGGGTTCGACTTTCTGGCAGATTCTTCGGGTTTTTCGTTTGAGGCGGAAAATGGCGACGAGAGAAAGATTCAGGGTGACGAGATTGCGCTTCAGCCAGGGACGCGACTGCGTGTGCGGACGCCGGTTTCGAGCCGGATCGTTGTGCTGAAGGACGGGGCAGTGTTTCTGGATGAGACTGGGATCAACACGAAAGAGCTGGCGATTACCGAGCGTGGAGTTTACAGGGTTGAGGTCTACCTTCCGCAGCTTGGGTCGATGTTGGCCCAAAAGCCCTGGATCATCTCGAATCCGATTTATGTTAGGTGACAGAACCGAGCGCGGTAGCGCCGGGTCAACTGATGGAATAGATTCGTTTGACCAGAGATTGACCCGGCGCTACCGCGCTCGGTTCTTTAAAACGGTTTCGCCCCACGGGGTGCCCTGCTAGCTGCCCTGTGGGGCGACGAACCTCGCTGGAAAGCTCCAGCTTCACTTGTTTTCGGAAGCGGTGCGTACGTTCACCGGAGTACTGTTGGAGGCCTAGTAGTTGGCCCCACGCTCCTGTCTGTTCCAAGTGTTAGGAACTGAGGAGTACAGCCTTCCACACACTGTTTTTTCAAGTCCGATCAGTCTAGGCTCAAGGCTCCCGACTGTCAAGCTTCAGCTTGACCGAACGTGAACAATACAAGACTCAAATTGCTAGAATGCTACCCAAAATGGAACTAAGAATATCAACACCCAAAAACTTTAGTTTTCGCCGCACCGTCGCCAGCCACGGTTGGTATGGACTGCTCCCGTTCTCACTCGATTCAAAAAAGTGGGAATTAACCCGCGTCATCGATGTCGGCGCCAAACCACCCGTCACAATCTCCATGACCGGGCGAAAAACCGAGGTTCGAGTGAACACGTCTCGCCCGCTCAACAAAGCCGAATCCGCCATCGTGCTGCGCGACGCCCGGCACATTCTCAGGCTCGACGACGACCTCGCTAACTTCTACCTGGCGACCGCCACTGATCCCGATTTCGCATGGATTGGCGAGCAGGGCGCTGGGAGAATGCTGCGCTCGCCCACCGTCTTCGAAGATCTGGTGAAAATGATCTGCACTACAAACTGTTCATGGGCGCTGACGGAAAAGATGGTGACAGGACTGGTTCAGAAGCTCGGGCGCGAAACGAACGACGGGCGCAGGTCATTTCCCACGCCGCAGGCGATGGCGTCGATGCCGGCGAAGTTTTTTGTGGACGAAGTCCGTGCTGGATATCGCGCGCCTTATCTCAAGGAGCTTTCGGATCGTGTTGCTTCGGGCGAGTTGAACGTCGAGGAGTGGCTCACCAGCGACTTGCCGACGCGCGAACTCCTCAAACAGATCAAAGGCGTGAAAGGCGCGGGCGACTACGCCGCCGAGAATCTTCTGAAGCTCCTCGGCCGGTACGACGGGCTCGCCCTCGATTCGTGGACGCGTGCGAAATTTTTTCAGGTCAGGAATAACGGCCGGAAGGCGAATGACAAGAAGATCGCGCGTTACTATGCGCGGTTCAATGAGTGGCGCGGGTTGGCGCTGTGGTGCGATGTGACGCGGGATTGGTTGTAGGTCCTATAAGTCATGTATGTCCTATAGGACCTATCTGGGGGACGCCTGCTACTTATTAAAGACGAATGTCGAGTCTTGCGTGCCGCGTGGGCTCTCGCTGTGACGAGTAACCGTTAACACTTTTCCATCTGCTGACAGCGTAAGCTTTTCACTCAGAGTGCTCGTGACCTCAGTTCCATCCTGTGTCTGGAAAGTCGTCTTCTGAACTAGTTCAAGCGTCTTGCCGTCACTGGACATCGTGGCCTTTCTGGTAAACTTCGCGCGCCCTGAATCTCCAGCAGTCTCACTGCCGTCGAGATTGTAGGTGCGCGGACCACCCATCATACCTCCCATTCCTCCGCGACCGGGCCACCGCCCTGACCACCCTGAGGAGCTCCACCAGCAGGAGGCGAACCAGCAGGAGGGGAACCAGCCGGAGCTGCTGCTCCACCGCCACCGCCACCACCGGGACCGCCGCCGCCAACCATCTTCTCTTCGATCGTGATGTCTTTATCTGTTTGCGCGATCACCCAGGAAACGCTCTCGGCGTTCTGGACACGTTGGGAGAGACCCTGGCTCTTGCTCTTATCAAGCGTCCAGGTTCCCGCAAAGTTTGGCGCAGCCGCTTGCGCAGCCAGAGCAAACACTAGCGCGCTTGTCAGGCCAAAAGCATAAAGCAACTTTCTCATTCAAGATCTCCTTCAGCTGTTTGTGGTTTGTATCGAGGCGCGAGTCTATCAAAACAGTCGCCGAAAAACTGTAAGGGAATGTAAAGATTTGTATAGAACAGTAAAGAGGGAACCTTTCTGAATTTACATGCGTACGAGGCGAGGTGTTTGACGCCAACTTGATTGGCTACATCTCCAGGAATATGAACCGCGAGTTAATAATTGTGGAGACAAAAAAATCGAGTTGAATTTTTGCCATAACAAAACTGCGAGTGGTGTTTACCCGCAGGAGAGAGAGCATTCATTGAACCCCTGGCTTGCGAAGTGAAGGACCAAGAGGGCCGTCAAGAGTGAGCTGTACAAATAGCAAGGAGAGCTGTGATGAAGTCAATTGTAACTAAGATGTTTGCAGTTTTGATGGTCGGTGCATTGACAGGTGTTGTTGCGTTGGCCAAAGTGAAAAGAGAAAGAGTGACTTTCGATACCGATATCAAAGTCAATGGCACGCTCGTTAAGAAGGGCACCTACGATGTGAAGTTTGATGACGAAACTAGTCAACTCTCGATCATCAAGAACGGTAAAGTCGTCGCTGAAGCAATGACCCGCTTCGAATCCCGATCCAAGAAAGCCAGTGATTTCCAGGTCAGATCAGTCGTGAACGGCAATGAACTTCAATTGGCCGGCGTCACCTTCGGTGGCTCAGACAAAGACGTGATGATCACCAACAACGGCGCGTCGACAACAGGCAACAACTAAGATTTACCCCGGCGCTACCGCGCTCGGTTCTGTTTATCCCCTCTACGCCTCGAAGCCTCTGCGGTTTTCGAGGCGTAGTTGTGTTTTTGCTACAAAGCACACAAAATGATCCCAAATGAAAAATCGACGCTTTGGAAGCACTGGCTGGGAAGTCAGCGAGATCGGATATGGCATGTGGGGGATGGCCAGTTGGTCCAACTCCAACGACGACGAGTCGCTTGCTTCATTGCAAGCTTCAGTCGATCGCGGCGTTAACTTTTTCGACACTGCTTACGCTTACGGAAATGGCCGCAGCGAAAATCTCCTGGGCCAGATCGTCAAGGTCCAACTCATGAAAAGCGGCTCTACACCGCGACGAAGATTCCACCGAAAGATCTGCAATGGCCCGCAAAGGCCGAATCGACTCTGATGCAATCGTATCCACCCGATCACGTCGAGGAGTACGTTCATCGCAGCCTCGAGAACGCCGGATTGGAACAGTTTGACTTGATGCAGTTTCACACGTGGAGTGACGACTGGATGCGCGATGATCGCTGGTTCTACCGGATCGACGACATGCGCAGTCAGAAACTCATCAACGCGATCGGGATCAGCATCAATCGTTGGGAACCGTGGAATGGCGTGCGCGCAGTGCGAAGCGGGCAGATCGATGCGGTGCAAGTGATCTACAACATCTTCGATCAAAATCCGGAAGACGAATTGTTCCCAGCTTGTAGTGAGATGGACGTTGCTGTGATTGCGCGCGTGCCTTTCGATGAAGGAACTTTGACTGGCAATCTCACGAAAGACAGCACGTGGCCCGAGGGCGACTGGCGCAATACTTACTTTGTTCCTGAGAACCTGATTCCGAGTGTGGAAAGAGCGGACGAGATCAAGAAGACGCTCGGCGAGTGGAACAGGGAGCATTCAACGAACATCACGATGCCCGAGCTCGCGTTGCGATTCATTCTTGGTAACGAAGATGTGAGCACGATCATTCCCGGGATGCGAAAGCTCTCGCACGTGGCATCGAATACCGAAGCGAGCGACGCTGGACCACTGCCGCGCGAGTTGCAGGAAAAAATGAGGGGCTTCCGCTGGGTGCGAAAGCCCGCTCCGTGGTCACAGTAAAACTTAGCCACAAAACGCACAAAATTCACAAATAGGAAAACGAGCCGATGCCGCTTCATCTATGTGACTTTTGTGCCTTTTTGTGGCTAACTTTTCATGTTCAGCGTCTTCACCAGAAACGCCCAGCGATCTGCGATCTCCTCGATCATCTTCGAAGTTGGTTTGCCGGCGCCGTGGCCGGCCTTCGTTTCAATGCGAATCAGGATCGGCGCTTCTCCGCCCTGCGCCGCTTGAAGTGCCGCGGCGTATTTGAAGCTGTGCCCGGGCCACACGCGATCGTCGTGATCCGCTGTGGTAATCATCGTCGGTGGATATGAAGTTCCCGGCTTGATGTTGTGCAACGGCGAGTAAGCGTACAGCGCTTTGAACTCCTCCGGGTTATCGGACGATCCGTAATCGGAGACCCATGCCCAACCAATCGTGAACTTCTGAAAACGCAGCATGTCCATCACGCCAACCGCCGGTAACGCTGCGCCGAACAGATCCGGTCTCTGCGTCATCGCTGCACCGACAAGCAAACCACCATTGCTGCCACCACCAATCGCGAGCTTCGGCGTCGATGTGTACTTGTTTGCGATCAACCACTCTGCGGCGGCAATGAAGTCGTCAAACACATTCTGCTTCCTCAGCTTCATGCCGGCCTGGTGCCAGTCTTCGCCGTACTCGCCGCCACCTCGCAGATTCGGTTGCGCGTAAACTCCACCCAACTCCATCCACACAAGGTTTCCAACCGAGAACGCCGGCGACAACGATATGTTGAATCCACCATAACCGTACAGGTACGTCGGATTGCTGCCGTTGAGCTTCAACCCTTTTTTATGCGTAATGAACATCGGCACTTTCGTACCGTCTTTGCTCGTGTAGAAGACTTGCTTCGTCTCAAAATCCGCGGGGTTAAAGTCGACTTTAGGTTGCCGGAAGACCGTGCTCTTGCCGGTCACCATGTCGTAACGATAGATAGTCGCCGGTGTGGTGAATCCAGTGAACGCGTAGAACGTTTCCTTATCAGTTGCTTTACCACCAAAACCGCTCGCCGATCCGATTCCGGGAAACGCAACTTCACTCACGAGCTTTCCGTTCGTCTCGTGAATCTTCACCTGCGTGTACGCGTCTTTCAGGTAGTTGAGAATGAATCTGTTGTTGACAAAACTCGCGCTCTGAAGCGTTTCCTTGCTTTCAGGCACGACGACTTTCCAGTTCTCGCGTGCGGGATTGCTGGTGTCGATTTCGATCACCTTGCCTCGCGACGCATTGAGATCTGTTTGAAACCAGAATTTCGTTCCCTGATTGCCGATGAAGTAATAAGCAGCATCGAAATCGTCGAGCAGCTTAACAACTGAAGCGTCCGTCGCTTTCAGATCCTTGAAGTAGATGCGCGACCTCACGTCCGTGCCCTGGTAGACAGAGATGATCAGATAGTTGCCGTCGTCAGTGACCGAAGCGCCAAACAGCCAATCCTTCTGATCGGGACGTTCGTAAACGACCAGGTCTTCAGACTGCGGTGTGCCGAGCCTGTGGTAGTAGACCTTTTGAAAATAGTTCGTTGCTTTCAGCGTGTCGACTTTGGGCTCGTCGTAACGACTGTAGAAAAATCCCTTGCCGTCGCTAGTCCATGAGGCGCCCGAGAACTTCACCCACTTCAGATGATCCCCAAGATCTTTACCCGTTGCGACGTCGCGAACTTTCCACTCCTGCCAGTCAGATCCGGAAGCGGAGAGACTGTATGCGAGATGTTTTCCGTCAGGACTGACTTGCATTGCCGAAAGCGCGACAGTGCCGTCAGCGGATAACGTGTTGGGATCGAGAATCATCTGCGGCTGTGCGTCGAGCGAAGTGACTGTGTAGAGCACTGCCTGGTTCTGCAAGCCGCTGTTGCGTGTGTAGAAGTATCGATTCCCTTCTCTGAGTGGAATTCCGTACTTCTCGTAGTTCCAAAGCTTCGTGATCCGATCCTTGAGAGGAGTGCGAGCGGCGACGGACTCGAGAAAACCGAAGCTCAACTTGTTCTGGGCCTCGACCCAGGCGCGTGTTTCTTCTGAGTCGAGATCCTCAAGCCAGCGATATGGATCGGCGACCTTCACACCATGATAGTCGTCGACCTGATCAGCCTTGCGGGCCACCGGGTACTTATTGGGTTTAATCATCTGCTGCGTTACACCTGCTGTGAATAGAAATACAACCAGGGCAAAGCGAATGGGTGGGTAAAAAGACATAACAAACGCTCCCTTCAAATTACAAAACGGGCCAGTATAACCATTGCAGATTGCCAATTGCCAATTGCCAAATTTTGAACGAAACCCAGCAATCAGGAAATCGCCAATCGGCAATCGGCAATTGGAAATCTGCATTAAACCGTGTATTGTGCGCACGCAATTTGCGGATTCTGAAAAGGAGTTTCTTCCCCTATGTACCTAGAACGTTCAGGATCATTTATGGCGGCTGTTGTGGTGGCTGTTGGTCTGGTTATATCGACTGTGATCGGCGGCTGGTTCTTTGTAAAAGGCAAGCGAGGCGACCAAACAATCACCGTGACGGGATCTGCCCGGAAACGGATCAAGTCTGACCTCGTGATCTGGCGCTCAGCAATTTCTTATCAGGCGCCAGTGCTGTCTGAAGCGTACCGAGCGCTTTCGGAGTCAGTGCCGAAAGTGAAGGCTTACCTGGTTAGTAAAGGCATCCCCGAAAATCAGATCACGGTCTCTTCAATCTCTTCTCAAACACTTCACGGCAGAACAAGTGACGGAGCTGAGACTTCTGAAATCACGGGTTATTCATTGCGACAGGAGCTCTCCGTGCGTTCAAATGATGTGGACCGTATCGGCCAGATTGCGCGCGAAGCGACGGAGTTGATCAACCAGGGAATACTGATCGAATCGATGGCTCCGGAATACTTTTACACGCAACTCGGAGGGTTGAAGATCGAGATGCTGGCTGAGGCCGCCAAAGACGCGAAGGTGCGTGCGGAGCAGATTGCTCAGAGCACGGGCAGTTCGATCGGCAGCGTACGCTCGGCTCGCATGGGCGTGTTGCAGATCACCGCGGCCGACTCGACCGAAGTCTCGGATTCCGGCATGAACGACACCTCATCCGTCGATAAAGACATCACCGCTGTAGTAAATATCGGCTTTGCAGTTGACTAAGCAACCCTTTGACAGGATTTCAGGATTCAGCAGGATTCATCCTGATTAAATCCTGAAATCCTGTCGAAGAAAAAACGATTGACAACTCACAACCGCATGGGTGAATCTAAGCCAACGCTTGCCGCCCCCCGACAAGAGTTAAATTTTGCAGTAGTCCTGAAAACTCTCCTGAAACATTATGAAACTGAATACCCGTCTAGCCCTCTTTGTCGTCGCCCTTCTCTTTTCCGCCTTCGAGATGAAGGCCCAGGAGAGTAAACCGGAGAAGATCGTTCGCCCGCGCATAGTGACCCCGCAGCCGCAGAGCCCGGCGCCGCAAGGCAAACCGTCGGACCTGAGCTCCGCTTTGCCAGGGGTGGAAGAGCTTCAGAAAAAGCCCGCCGGACCTGTCACGCACCTCACGCCGTCGGTGATTCAAGCTCGCATCTCCGAAGCGCGACGCATGCTCAAAACTCGGCCAGTGGCGACCGCGCTGTCAGTCCCTTCAATTCAGTTTGTGACTGTCGCGGCGTTGGATCGAGAGACGGGCCGCACGCATTTCATCACGATCTCAAAAGAGACTTTTCTGACCAAAGGCGCCGAAGTGAATGCAATCAGTTCCGAGGGAATCAGCGTCAACGTGAAGATACTGCGTGCCAACGGCGTCAATACCGCGATGACGATCTTTACTCCGGATAATAAATCGCTCGCGCCGTTGACCATTGAGTATCCGATCGAAAAGGGTGGAAAGTTTAAGGAGCTGGCTTACTACACGTCCGCGCATCCCGCATTGCTTTCGAAGGATCTGACGCGCTCCGGTCAGGCGTATGTGCGCAACATGCTCGATCTCGCTGCGAAACGTTTGCGCGAGAAAGGCGTCGTGGTTTCACCGATGCTCGTCGATATTGCAGAGCGTCTTTGCGTGGTTGAGCACGTCGATCATCAACGCTTCAGGGAGGAGAATCGTCTCGCGTTGTATGATGAGATCTATTCGCTCTTCGCTTTGAATGAGCTCGATACGTATCGTTTTTCTGTCAGCTCAGCGGGCGCAGGTGGAATGGTCCAGATGATCCCATGGGCCTACAACCTCGATGCGCACGAGGCATCCGGGAGTTGGTCTGATTCCTGATTTCGTGACGGGAATGCGAAATCACGGAAACGCGCTTCAGGCGATGCTGCTCTACATGCACGATACCTGGAATGACATGGTCGCAAACGATGAAGTGACGTACGCGCTGAACGCGAAGATCGCGACGCCCAGCGAGCTAATGGCAGCCGGTTACAACTCAAACGCCGCGAAGTTGCCGTTGTATCTGCGACGCGGAGGCGACGGCTGGCGCACACTCATCCCACGCGAGACGCAGATGTACCTTCAGATCTACAAATCGTTTGAGGGCCTGGTGCCAATGCAGACGCGAGCCGGAAAGTAAAAGGCACAAAACTAATTTAGTGAACCTTTGTGCTTCTTGTGTCCAAGTCCGCGTATTGCAGTTTGTAAAGTTTCCAGTACAAGCCACGATGGGCCAGTAATTGCTGATGAGTGCCCTGCTCGCGGATCTCGCCGTGATGCAGGACGATGATCCGGTCGGCGTTTTGAATGGTTGAGAGCCTGTGGGCGACGACGATCGAGGTGCGGTCGCGCATCACGCGCTCGATGGCTCGCTGGATTAACTGTTCAGTCTCCGTATCGATCGAGCTCGTGGCTTCGTCGAGGATCAGGATCGCCGGATCGAAGGCGAGCGCGCGTGCAAACGAGATGAGTTGTTTCTGCCCCACTGATAACCCCGCGCCACGCTCACGCACTTCCGACCGGTAGTCTTCCTTCAAGCGTCGAATAAAACCGTCGGCGTGAACCTCCTGAGCAGCCCAGCGCACGCGTTCTTCCGTGATGTCCTCGCGGCCCAAACGAATGTTGCCTTCGATCGTTCCACTGAACAGAAAAACTTCCTGAAGCACGACTGCGAAGTTCTTTCGCAATGCAGTTAACTCCCAATCGCGCAGATCGACCCCATCGAGAAGAATCTTTCCGCGCTGAATGTCATAAAAACGCATCAGCAAGTTGGTGATCGTCGTCTTGCCTGAACCCGTGTGACCAACGAGCGCAATCGACTGACCCGGCTCGACCGTGAACGACACATCTTTCAGCACCCAGTCTTCGTCGTTGTAGGCAAACCACACGTTCTGAAATTCGATTCGACCACGCGCGCGTTCTGCCTTGAGAGGCTTCTCCGGAGTCAAAACTGCAATCGGCTCGTCAAGTGTTTTGAAGATCCGGTGCGACGCAACCACCGCAGCTTGCAGCACGTTGTACTTATCCGAAATGTCTCGAATTGGTTGAAACAGCCTTTGCGAATATTGAATGAACGCCACAAGGGCGCCAAGCGTCAGCACGGTGTTCTCCGGCGTGTTCTGCATCACGCGATACCCGCCGTACCAAATGATGAGCGCGATGCCGATTGCGCCGATTAGATCGACGAGCGGGAAAAAGACCGCGTAATAGAAAATCGTGTCGATATTCGCGCGACGATACTGATCGTTGATCGTACGGAAAGTGCCCACAGACTTTGCTTCGGCGTTGAAGATCTGAACCGTTTGCGCGCCGGCAAAGTGTTCCTGCAAGAAAGCGTTGATGCGCGCGATGCGCGTGCGCACGAGGTCGTAGCCTCGCCGTGCGCCTTTTCGAAACCAGGTCGTTGCGGCAATGAGCAGCGGGACTGTCATCAGGCTGATAAGCGTGAGCCGCACGTCCATCCACAACATGACTGAGATGATCGCGAAGATCGTCACGAGATCGCCGAGCAAATCGGTCACGCCTTCAGTGAACAACTGATTGAGCGAGTCGACATCCGCGGTCAATCTTGTCATGACACGGCCAACCGGATTGCGATCGTAGTACGCGACTTCCTGACGCTGTAGTTTGTGATACAGCTCTTTCCTGATGTCGAACATCACGTGCTGGCCGACCGTGTTAACGAAGATCGACTGGAAGTAGGAGAAGATCAGTTGCAGGACCTGCGTCAACAGAAACAAACCCACGAGCAGCGAAAGCCCATCTGTGTGGCGCGGCAGGATGTTCCAGTCGATTGCAAACTGCGTAAACTTCGGCTGCAACGCACCGAGCAGATTCAAAGCGAGAGTAAGCGCGAGCGCGGGGACGAGCAGGCGCACGTAAGGCTTCAGGTACCGAAGCAGCCTGCGTGCAATCTGAAGGTCGTACGTCTTCCCGATTGCTTCTTCTTCGTGAAATTGTCTAACCGCCGTCGACATCTAGGTTATTTCCAATTGCCGATTGCCAATTGCCAATTTTGCATACCGTCTGCCGAACAAAAAATCGGCAATCGGCACTTGGCAATGACTTAGGTTGCTGCCAATTCTTCCTCTAACAACTGCCGTTCATGAAGATCCGCGTACTCACCACCGAGCGCCAGCAGCTCGTCGTGAGTTCCCTGCTCGACGATTTGGCCCTCATCCAAAACGCAGATGAGGTCAGCTTCTCGAACCGTCGAGATGCGATGCGAAATGATCACGCTCGTGCGATCGCGCATCACACCCCGAAGCTGACCGAGGATCTTCTCTTCCGTGTACGTATCGACTGACGACAACGCATCATCCAGAATCAAGATCTTCGGCTCGCGCAAAACCGCACGCGCAATCGCAGTGCGTTGCTTCTGACCACCTGACAACGTGATTCCTCGTTCGCCGACGAGCGCATCAAACCGATCCGGAAAGCCTTCGATATCTTCCGTCAAACCTGCGATCTCCGCTGCCCACTCGACATCCGCCGTCTCGGCCTTTTTAACTCCAAACGCGATGTTTCCCTTCACCGAATCGCTGAATAAAAACGTCTCCTGCGGCACGTAACCAATACTCAATCGCAATTGAGCGAGCGGATACTTTTCGATAGGTACGTCGTCGATGAACACTGTGTTCTCGGGAGCCTGAACCAATCGCGGAATCAGATGAGCGATCGTCGACTTTCCACTTCCCGTTCGTCCGACAAAAGCAACAGTGTGACCTTCCGGAATCGTAAGCGTCAGGTTCTTCAAAACGGGTTCGTCGTTCGGATGATATCTAAACGTCAGATTACGGAATTCGATCTTACCTTTGATCGGCGGTTGCTCCTTAACATCAGGAGTGTCTGCAATCGCAGGCTCGATCCGCAAAATCGCGTTCAGCCGTTTCAAGCTCGCCGTTCCTCGCTGGTAAAGGTTTACGACGTAGCCGAGAGCGATGAGCGGCCAGATTAGTTGCCCGAGATAGAGGTTGAACATCGTGAACTCGCCGACGCTGATTTCTCCGCGCACAGCGAGCGGCACACCCGCCCAGATAATCAACACGTAACCAAAGCCAATCAGGAATGTCATCAACGGGCGCATTAACGCTTCAACCTTCACAAGCCCCAGGTTGCGGTCGGCGTACTCGCGGTTCAGAGTGTTGAAGGCGTTCATCTCGGCTTCTTCCTGAGCGTACGCGCGCACCACTCTGACGCCGCTGAAGTTCTCCTGGGCACGCGCCGTAATCTCGCCGAAGAATCCCTGAATCTTCTCAAATCGCGTGTGCACCTGTTGTCCGAAGAACTTCACCGTCAAGGAAACAAGTGGCATGGTGACGAAGAGCAACAGCGTCAGCCACCAGTTCAGCATGAAAATCAGAGGCAGAACGAGGATCACGACGAACACTGTCTGCAACGTGTACATGATCACCGGCCCGGCGAGTTGGCGAACGGCGGAAAGATCGTTCGTGGCGCGCGCCATCAAATCGCCTGTGCGGTGTTCGTGGAAAAACGACAGCGGTTGATCGACCAGGTGCGCGTACATCTTCTGTCGCATGTCGAATTCAATGTTGCGCGACATGCCGATAATGATGCGGCGTTGCAGGAAGAGAAAGAGTCCGCTGATCAAACTTGCGCCAAGAACCTTCGCGGCCCCGAGCAACAAATTCGACCAGTTGACTTCATTCCAGTTCGCATCGATCGCCTGCCCTACGAAGAGCGGAATGAAGAGGCGGAAGATGGTGCTGGCGAGGATGCAGACTATCCCGAGCGTAAGTTGGGCTTTGTAATTCCGAAAATAAACCGCGAACTTCTTTAAGTCTTCCACGAACGTATGATAGCAAGTTTTAAATCCATCCACAGATTACACAGATTATTTCTGCGCAATCTGTGTAATCTGTGGATGGTTTGTTAAGTCAGCCTTAGATACGTGCTGATCGCTGTTGCCGCAAGCTTCTGCTGGTGGTCGAAGAGTTCAGCGGAGACTGTGATCACGCGTTTTCCGGCGCGCACAACTCGCGCCGATGCGCGCGCAGTGCCTTCGGTCAGTGGACGTAGATAGTGGATCGTTAGATCGACCGTCGTGGTTCGTTCGTTTTCAGCGAGCAGAGGCATGATCGCGATCGCCATCGCCGAGTCGATCACCGCCGCGATGGAGCCGCCGTGGGCGACCCCGTGGTTTTGTTTGAGCTCGTGGCGGATCTCCATCGAGAGCACGGCGTGTCCGGGTTCGACTGATTCGATCTCGATGCCAAGCAGTTTGGCAAACGGAACGTTATCGAGGAGTGTCATGAACGAAAGCTCTCTCCGGGAGAGGTGGGCTCAACAATCACAGCCGTGCCATACGCTAAAACTTCTGTCACGCCCGTCGAGAGTTCCGTGGTGTCGTAGCGTGCGCCGATAACCGCATTCGCGCCGACTTCGGTCGCATGTTGAATCATGATCTCAAAAGCGTCATGCCGTGTTTGTTCGCACAAGCTGGTCCAAACCGTAATGTTGCCGCCTACGATGGTTTGGAGCGACGCTCCGATCGTCGCGAAAACGTTACGCGATCGCACGACGATGCCGCGAACCACACCGAGGTTTTGCACGACGCGAAAATTCGGCAACTCGAAAGCAGTGGTCACCATTTGATGCGCGACCGAATAACGCGGCGGGCTGACTTGGTAAGGAACGCGTTGCATGGGTTCTGAACTCATCGCTTATCTCCTCAGGCGGACGACTTGCCTTTGAACAAACTTGCCTGTTTGGGTTTCTCAGATCTGGTTTTAGGAATAAACAAGAATCGTTGCAGATCGCAACGGGCGTTTTTATCGAACTCAACTCCTTCCTGCTCGAGCAGGCGCTGTTGCTTATCGTGTGGCAGCACAACTCGTCCTGTGGAACACTTGCCTTGCGCATTCAACACGCGATGCCATGGCGTGCCGTCAGGCGAACCGTGCATGACAAAGCCGACGGTCCTTGGCGTGTAACCTTCGCCAAGCAGTTCCGCAATCTGCCCGTAAGTCATCACCCGTCCCGACGGAATGCGCCGCACAAGTGCATAAACGCGTTCGCGATACTTTGGGTTCTCGTGTTTACCTTCAGGCATTTAGCGTCCTCAAAATCGCGCGCGCGGGGCCGCCGTCGCCTAAATTGCTTCGCAAACGCAATGGCAAACAGATCAGTTCGTATTTGCCTGCGGGAACGTCAGTTAGATTCAGTCCTTCGAGGATGATCACGCCCTTCGAAAGGAGCGCGAGATGTGTTTCGTGGTTTGCTTGACCATACTTTTCGATCGACAGGTAGTCGATGCCGATCAGTCTCGCGCCTTGTTGGACCAAACGCGTTGCAGCGTTCAGATCGAGGTAAGTAAAATCTGTGTGAAACTTCGGATCCGGTTCACTCCAGAATGCTGAGTTTCGTGTCTTGAAAAGTACTCGCTCGGTTCCAGGCGCGCAGTTCGCGGTCACAAACTCTTCATCGATGACCAGACAATCCTCTGAAACTTCAATCACTTCAGTTCCGCCAATCAACGCGTCGAGTGGCAGCGATTCAACCTTCTCAGCGCCTTTGATGAAATGCGCGGGGGCATCGACGTGGGTTGCGCTGTGGGCGCCGAAGTGTAAAAGAGAAACATTCGCACCGTCGCCATTAGCCAAACTTCGCCAGTCGCTAATCTCGACTCCAGGATCGCCAGGCCACGTTGGCAGACCGTTATAAAGAGGAACAGTCACGTCGTAAATCGGCATGGGCGAATAGTATATACTGTCAAACTAAATGAACAGTCTGTTTCGACTTGCCGCTTCGAGTTACCTGAACTCCGCGCCGTTGATCTGGAGCTTTTTACATGGAGCGCATCGTGGGAGCGTCGAGTTTGTCGAAGCCGTGCCCGCGCATTGCGCGCGGTTGCTGGCGGAGTCGACGGTCGCCGGCGCGCTTGTTCCGGTGATTGAGTATCAGCGGATCGAGGGTGGTTCTTTGGTGCCGAATGTCTGCGTCGGATCGCGGAAAGAAGTGCTGAGCGTTGTGCTTGTTTCGAGAGACAAGCAGCTCGAAGAAATTCGCAGCGTCGCGTTAGACGAGTCATCGCGAACTTCCGCGACGCTCGTGAAAATAATCTTTCGCGAGTTTTTGGACCACGAGCCGGAGTGGACCACAACGGCGCCGAACGTCGAGGAGATGCTCGATAAAAACGACGCGGCGTTGATTATCGGCGACCCGGGCATGGGCTTCAGGCGTCGCGGGCTGAACGTTTGGGACATGGCGGTTTTGTGGAGGCAGTACACCGGCCTCGGATTTGTGTTTGCGATGTGGATGGTTCGCGAGGAGGCGGTCGAACGCGCTCGCAGCGTCGATTTTTCAGGCGCGCGTGATGAGGGCGTCGCGCATTTGGAAGAGATTGTTGCGAGTTATAAAGACAAAATTCCAATGCCTGTCGAAGACCTGCGAAACTACTTGACCGAGAACATCGTTTTCAATGTTGACGAATCGATGGAGAAGGGACTGCGACTCTATTTCGAGTTGGCATTCAAGCACAAATTGATCGATAGTGTTAAGGCATTACGGTTTATTTAGACACAGATTACACAGATTGGGACCCATGAATTCCACGAGTATTCAACCCATTTTAGACCGCGTGCTTGCGGGCGAGCGCATGACCGTCGAGGAATGCACTCTCCTGCTCGAATCGCACGACATCGCTCGCATGGGCGCCGTGGCTGACGAGATCCGCGCACGCCATCACCCTGACAACGTCGTCACCTACATAATCGATCGCAACGTCAACTATACGAACGTTTGCAACGTTGTCTGCACGTTCTGCGCGTTCTATCGGCGGCCCGGTGCGCCTGACACTTACGTTCGCACGTTCGATGAAATTTGCAAGAAGATCGACGAGACGATCGCGCTCGGCGGCACGGGCGTGTTGATGCAGGGCGGACTGCATCCCGACTTCGGCATCGAGTGGTATGAAGATTTGCTTCGGTCGCTGCGCGAAAAGTATCCAGGGTTTCAGTTGCACTGCTTCTCGCCACCCGAGATCCACAACATCCACCTGATCTCAAAACTCGATTACGAGACGATCATGGCGCGCTTAAAAGCGGCAGGACTCTACAGCCTGCCGGGTGGCGGTGCAGAAATTCTCGACGATGAAGTGCGCAAGAGAGTTTCGACAAAGTGTACGACCGGCGAGTGGCTGGACGTGATGCGCGCCGTCCATCGCGTGGGTCTCAGATCAACTGCAACAATGATGTTCGGCATCGGCGACAAGGTCGAACACCGCGTCAGGCACCTTCAGCGCATTCGCGATCTTCAGGATGAGACCGGCGGCTTCACGGCGTTTATTCCGTGGACGTTCCAACGCGAAAACACCGCTCTCGGGCGCAGGATCAAAGACGAGCCCACAGGCGTGGACTACCTCAAGATGCTCGCGGTCTCGCGTCTTTTCCTCGACAACATCGAAAACTTCCAGTCGTCGTGGCTCACGCAGGGACTGCGTCTCGGGCAAGTCGCGCTTCGTTTCGGAGCGAACGACATGGGCTCTATCATGATCGAGGAAAATGTCGTTTCAGCGGCAGGAGCTCACAATCAAGCCGACGAGCAGATGCTTCAGTTCTTAATCCGCGAGGCGGGGTTCATTCCTCAGCAGCGCGACATTCTCTACAAACATGTACACAAAAAGCACATAGAAGATCACAAAGAGGCACATATTCTTAGCTGAATGATGTGCCTCTGTGTGGCTTAAATTTGTGCTCTTGTGTACTACATGATTGCGAAGTCGAACTGTTCCTGGTGGATCGTCGGATCGCTCGTGATATCGATTGGACCAAGATAGTCTTCGATCTCAATCATCACATCCTTCTCACTCGTGCGCAGGGCCTTCGCAACATCCGGATTGATGCGCAGCGTCACTTGTTTATTGTCGCTGTCGCCATTTAGAGCCTTCGCCAATCGGCGCGCTTCCTCCAGCAACTCGTAACAAATCGTTTGCGGCGATTTGATCAGGCCCGCGCCCTGGCAGTACTGGCACGGCGAACATAGCGTTCTCTCCAGCGATTGCTTCACACGCTTGCGCGTCATGATCACGAGCCCAAAGTCGTTGAATGAAAGAACCTTGGTCGGCGACTTGTCGTTACGCAACGCATCCTGAAGCAACTGCATGACCCTCGTACGGTTCCTTCGCTCTTCCATATCGATCAAGTCGAGCACAATGATGCCGCCGAGGTCTCGCAGACGAATCTGCCGCACAATCTCATCAACAGCTTCAAGGTTCGTGCGCGTGATCGTGTCTTCAAGACGTCCGCTGCCGCGTCCCACAAACTTGCCCGTGTTGACGTTGATCGCAACCAGTGCTTCCGTCTGATTAATCACGAGATAGCCCCCGGACTTCAGCCATACGCGCGGCTTGATCGCCTTATCGATCTCAACCTGGACGCCGTATGCCTCAAGGATCGGCTGCTCCTTCGTGTAAAGCTTGACTCGCTTCACCAGCCGGGGCTGAATGCGGTTCACAAACTCGACGATCGCCTGATACTCCTCTTCTGAATCAACGCGTATCGACTCAAAGTCTTCCGACAATTGATCCCTCAAGAGCCGTTGGACCAGATCGAGATCTTTATGGACCAGCGAAGGCGCTTTCGACTTCTCCGCGGCGCTCCTGATATCGAGCCAGGTCCGCACCAAATAACGAACGTCTTCACGAAGCTCTTTTTCACTGATGCCGACACCGGCAGTGCGAACGATGAACCCACCTGATGGTATGTCTTCTTCCGCACGGATCGTTTGAATCAACTTGCGCAGCCGGTGACGTTCGGTGTCTGACTCGATCTTCCGCGAAACACCGACGTGTTCGACTGTCGGCATGTAGACCAGAAACCGTCCGGGCATTGCGATGTGCGAAGTGATGCGCGCGCCTTTCTTGGCGATCGGTTCTTTAGCGATCTGGACCAGTATCTCCTGGCCCTCACTCAATAGGTCTGTAATCGCGGGTTGATGTCGCTCGCGCCGCGATTGATTTCGATGTCCGCGCTGATCGCGCCCGCGCTGATCCCGGCGTGGACGCGGCTCTGCCGGTGCTGGCGCAACAACGACCTCTTCCTGTGGTTCGACAAACTGCACCTGCTCGGCGTCGTCGTCCTGCCCGTCGGTAGGACCGCCGTTCTCAGACTCTCCAGCTTGCGGCGTCAGCGGCCGGTTCTTTCCGGGCCGGCGTCGCCTTCTTCCTCCACGACGCGTTGCAAACTCACCGCGCGACTGGCCGTCAACCAAACGTGCTTCCGAATCGGGATATCCGGCCGCATCAGCACCCTCTGCTTGAGACTCTTCACTCGCGGCGCGCTTTTTTGAAGACTTCTTACTCGAGGTTTTTTTCTTGCTCGCAACACTTTTTGTCGCGGCTTTCGACGGTCGCTTCTTAGCCGCGGATTTGCTCGCTCGTTTGCCGGAAGGCTTAACGACCGGTTCCAGACTCTCTTCTTCGTCGTCGCTGATGCGCTGGAAGCTTACAGCGCGTGGCGTGTCGTCGACGTCGTCGACGAAGCTCGATACATGGGCTTCGCGGGGCCGGCGCTCTTCGCGAATCGGCTCAGCTTCAGTCTCACCATCATCGATCCGCTCGAACGACGCGTCACGGAACCCGGCAGACAGGAGTGAACCCACTTCAGCGTTACTGAATTCGTCTTCCATGTTGAATTCAACAGCGTGAATCTGATCGAAGATTCGCTCCTGGAGCCGTGCGTCTTTGAACATCTCGCCGTTCGCAGCAGTCTCTTCTTCATCCACGATTCGTTCAATTGAAGGATCGGGCGCGACAAACGGTGTGTCGGGAACTTCAAAGCTCGGCACTGGTGGCTGTGCCTGGGGTGTGATCTCGTCGGATTTTTCCCAACGCCCTCGACGCCGGCCTCTGCGACCGCGACGGCGTCCGGTCTCGGGCGTCTCAGAAACTTCTTCGACGGCCGCGATTTCCGGTTCCTGCAGCGGCTCGGCTCGTTCGTGAGTTGCCTCGATCTGTTGTTCTCGTTCGACGCGATTGAGGGCTACCTCTTCAGCCGCAGCGTGTTCTGCGTCAGGGGTGCCCTTCTTCGACTTGTCGATTACGATTCTTTCGAATTCTTCTTCTTCGTCGAAGAAGTCGGAAACGTAGAGGAACGCATCGCGCTCCAATCCGATATCGACGAAAGCGGACTGCATTCCGGGCAAGACCCGCATAACGCGTCCCTTGTAAATGTTACCGACGATTCCTTGATGTTGTTCTCCACGTTCTATGTAGAACTCAGCGACCTTGTCGTCTTCAATGATCGCAATTTTCTTCTCGCGTCCGTTGACGCTCACGATTAATTGTTTTGCCATTACCAGCCTTCTCTGGAAGTAGTTGAGAGGCAGAGCGGCGCCTGCAAGCCGGGTCGGCGAGGCGGGCGTTCTGCGCAAAATCAGCGACACGTTTACACGTGGCGCCATGAATTGGGTGATGTGAATTGGACCAGGGCAGGGATTGAGGTGAAACCCAACCGAAATCTATGTCTTTCAATACGAAACCTGACTAGCCGCAGGGCACTGGACCGTAGATCCTGCAACAGGGAGCACCGGAGTAATATTTTTTACTTGCGCTCTGAACCTGGGTTGATCTGGGGCGGCTGAAAAACCGAAATTAACTTAAACTTATCGCTCCCGTGCGCTCTTTAAATATGTTTGGGCGGGCGAGCTGATGCGAGTATGCCACAAAAACGCATAAAAAGCACAGATGCATTTCGTGAGGTCACTGATTGTACTTCTTTGTGGGGTCATATTTGGGTAGCGACTCCACGATGAAGTCAAAACCCAGCCACAAGCTCCAACTGTGGTGATAGAAAGCGACTGGAAACACAAGCGCCATCACAAAGAGCAACGCGAGGACGCTTTGATACTGCGCGCCGACGATCAGCAGAAAGAAGAAGCAAACCAGCAGAATGACGAGCTCCGTCGTGACCACGTTTGCCAGAATCGCGCCCACAAAAAAGCCGTCCTCCCGCTTAAAAAGCGCCAGGCAGTGTGGGCAGTGATGGCGTATGTGAAAAGGTTGGGTAACGATCTTCGATTCGCCACAGGCAGGACAGAGCAACCTCAAACAACGGCCCAGCACCTTTTTGATTTGTCCAAAGTCCTTTTTCAAGGCAATAGCCATATTAACGCCCCAGCGCTGAAGCTGTACACAAAAAGCACAAAATTACGGTGAAGGGGTTGGCGCCGCGCCGGGTGTGTTGATTTTGAGACTGGTGCGTACGAGATCCCAAGCTGGGGCGAGTTTTTTGGTTTGATCGTCTGGTCCAAAGATAGTTAATACAACTACTCGCTGGCCCACCAACGCCCAATAGATCCTGGCTGCGCCTTTCTCTCCGCCTAACGACGCGCTGATGTTCACCCCATCTGCTTTGACCCCGCCAATCTCACTCGTGTCAGGAGATTGTTCCGGTTTGGCTCCCATCTGAACGAACTGTTTCGCTGTTGCCGCGATGTAAGGATCGATAAACTTCGCCTTCGCCTCAGGCAGTTTTTCTGTTGCGATGCGGCCTTTGTGTATGAAGCCTCTGATTTGCACGTCGCTGTTGGTTTTCGTCAACGTGAACTGTTGCGCGTCTTCGTTGGTGTCGTCTACCACTTGCCAACCATCCGGGTAATCGAACGAGAGGTTGTCTTTCGTAAAAGTCCTGGACGTTTGCGCGTGCGCAAGCACACAGCAAATAAACAGTACCGCAACAAGTTTAAGTTTCATGTGGTCCTCCGTAACTGCTCGTTGAGCAACTCCCAAATATCGCGCACGTGTGTTTCAGTCGTCCGAATATTTCCAATAGATAGCCGCAGTGTAAGTTTGTCGTTGAGGCGCGTGTGTGAGAGCAGTGCGCGCCCACTCGCATTCACACTATGCATGATCGCTTCGTTCAGCTCATCCGCGTTCTCGCTTTCGCCATTCGCACGCGCGCGAAAACAGACGAGCGCGAGTGGCACTGGCGCCATCAATTCCCAGTCGGGCGACTCGTCAACCCACGTCGCAAACAATCGCGCGAGACGACAGTGTTCGCGTATTCGTGCCGCGAGGCCTTCGTGTCCGAAGTAGCGCATCACCATCCACAACTTCAGCGCGCGGAAGCGGCGGCCAAGTTGGATCCCGTAATCGGAACCGCTACGCACTTTTTCCTGTTCCGGAGTCCGAAGATATTCGGGCACGAGAGAAAAAGCGCGCTTGAGTAGATCCATGTGACGGCAGTAGAGCACTGAAAGATCGAACGGAGTGAAGAGCCACTTGTGAGGATTCGTGACTAGCGAGTCGGCCCGCTCGCAACCAGCGAGAATGTGCCGGAACTCCGGAACGATCGCCGCCGACCCCGCATAGGCCGCGTCGACGTGCAGCCACATCGCGTGTTCTTCACCGATAGGAATGATCTCGCGGACTGGATCGATGCTGGATGTCGAAGTGGTTCCGACAGTAGCGACGATGCAGAATGGAAGATAGCCGTTGCGCTTGTCTTCGTTGATTGCTTTGGCGAGAGCTCGCGCGTCCATGCGAAAATCTTTGTCGGTCGGAATTTTGCGCAAGCCTCGTTGGCCCAGGCCGAGCGTGATCACAGCCTTCTCGATCGACGAGTGTGCTTGTTCAGAAACATAGACGCGCAACAAGGGGAGATCCGGACGCCCGCTCATTCCTTCTTCGCGAATGCGTTTCTCGACCCCCTCGCGCGCCGCTGCGATCGCATGCAAGCTTGAAACTGAGGCCGTGTCGTAAATGATCCCGTGCATGCCTGCATCGAGGCCCATCATCTGTCGCAACCAATCGAGCACGACTTCTTCTAACTCCGTCGAAGCGGGTGAGGTGCGCCAGAGCATGGCCTTGTTGTCGAAGGCGGCAGTCAGCAGTTCGCCAAAGATGCCGGGAGCCGACGTTGAAGTCGCGAAGTAGGCGAAGAACGACGGGTGGCTCCATTGAGTGAGTGCGGGAACGATGAGGCGATCGACGTCTGCAATAATCGTTTCCATGGCTTCGCCGTTAGCCGGCGGAACCGCCGGAAGCTGTGCCTTGAGATCGCCGGGCTCAATGGCGGCAAGGACCGGCCGCTCGTCAATGTTGTCGAAATAATCGGCAATCCAGTCGATCAGATCATGCCCGAGGCGACGAAAGTCTTCGGGACTCATGTCGCCGAGCTCGGGCGCGAGAGAGGGCTTGGGGTTAGTCACGGTACACAAATCTTACAATAAATCTAAATCTATCCACAGATTACACAGATTGGTTGGAAAAATCTGTGTAATCTGTGGATGGATTTGCCTTAACCATCGCGTGAAAGCTATTATTCAGCGCGATTAATAGCAGAATTCAAGCTCTGGTCTCCCTTCAGCGAGATTAAAAGACAGAATCAGTGTAAGGTTCAGTTCGGACATACGTTCGTCAGAAACTTCCAGCTCTGTGAGGACTTCTATGAAACGCATTCTGATAGCTTCAATCGTCGTAGCAAGTTTGCTAAGCGCCTGCAACCCGCAAGGCGGCGGCGGTGACAAAGTGAGAATCGGCGTCTTTATGTCGCTGACCGGCTCCACGGCAAACTTCGGCATTTCATCAGTCAACGGTATTAAGATGGCGGCGGAAGAGGTGAATGGCGCGGGCGGCATTAACGGCAAACAGATCGAGTTGCTTGTGCAAGACGATCGTTCAGATGCGTCAGAGGCGGCCACGATCGTTACCAAGTTTGTAAATCAGGACCAGGTGCACGCCATCCTCGGCGAGGTAGCCAGCTCTCGCTCTATCGCCGCCGCTCCCATCGCCCAGAACGCCAAGATCCCGATGCTGACGCCGTCGTCTACCAATCCCGAGGTAACGAAGAAAGGCGACTTCATTTTCCGTAGTTGCTTCATCGATCCAGTGCAAGGCGCTGCCATCGCACAGTTTGCTGCGAAGACTCTTGGCGCAAAGAATGCCGCGATCATGGTTGACCGCAAGAACGACTATTCAACCGGTCTCGAGGAAGTTATCAACGACGTCTTCACCAGGATGGGCGGCAAGATGGTCGCTACCCAGTCGTACCAGGAAGGTGACCAGGACTTCAACGCGCAATTGACGTCGCTCAAAGGCTCGAATCCCGAAGTGATCTTTGTTCCCGGCTACTACAACGACGTCGGCTTGATCGCAAAGCAGGCGCGCGACAAAGGCATTACTGTTCCACTCATCGGCGGTGATGGCTGGGATTCGACACAGCTTTACGCAATCGGTGGCACCGCGCTGAACGGTTCGTACTTCACGAATCACTATTCGCCCTACGACACCGATCCAAAAGTGAAGAAGTTCGTCGACGACTACAAGGCAAAATACGGCAGTATACCTGACGCACTCGCGGCCACTGCCTACGATGCCGCGCACATCATGTTCGACGCGATCAAGCGCTCATCATCGCTCGATGGTCCAGCAATCCGCGACGCGCTGGCAGCAACCAACGCCTTTCCAGGCGTGACTGGAACCGTCACTTTCAACAAGAACCGCGACGCTGTTAAGCCGATCGTCATGATCGAAATCAAAGACGGCGGCCTTTATGCCGTGAAAGAACGCGTGAACGTTGACGGAGCGGCGCTGCCTGCAACGTCTTCAAACCCACCGGGGGCGTACGCAGCTCCTGCCAAGGCGAGTAATTAGTGATCGCTATGGCCCGCCCGGTTCTCGGACGCAAGCAACAGTGAATCACTATGAGCACGTTCCTCCAGCAGCTGATTAACGGTGTTTCACTGGGCGCAATCTACTCGTTGATTGCGCTCGGTTATACCATGGTCTACGGCGTTCTGAAGTTGATTAATTTCGCCCATGGCGACGTCTACATGGTAGGCGCGTTCATGGGCTTTTATCTGGCCAATGGCGTCGGCGCGCGTGGCGCACAAATGATCGGGATGAGCCCCGATGGATTCGTGGCGCGTGGGCTACTCGGCGGCGGGACGCTGGAGCCATCGCTGATCACAGCGCTCGTTGTGATGTTGCTGGCAATGGCGATTTGCGCTGCACTGGGCGTGATCATCGAGCGTTTTGCTTATCGACCGGTTCGCAAGTATTCACGTCTGACGGCGCTGATCACCGCGATCGGTGTTTCCCTCCTGCTCGAGAACGGCGGACAGGTACTTTTCGGCGCCGAGCCAAAGTTCTTCCCGGAGCTCTTCACTAAACGCAACATCGACCTCGTAGGCGGGGCGAGTATCAACAGTGCCGACATTATCGTGCTGGTAATCGCTCTGGCGCTGATGGTCGCGTTGCAACTGATCGTCTATCGCACGAAGACCGGACGAGCAATGCGGGCCGTCTCGTTTAACTTGCAGTCGGCGAAGTTGATGGGCATCAACACCGATCGCATCATCGCCTTCACGTTCGCACTCGGTTCGGCGCTCGCGGCCGCGGCTGGCGTGCTGGTTGCGATTCGTATCCCTCGAATCGACCCGTTGATGGGAATTCTCGTCGGACTAAAGGCGTTCGTCGCCGCTGTGCTTGGCGGAATCGGCAACATACCGGGCGCGATGCTCGGCGGGTTGTTAATTGGTATTACTGAAACAATGGTCGTGGGCTATATAAACCCAACCTACAAGGACGCAGTGGCGTTCGCCATACTCATCTTGATACTTCTTTTCCGACCTTCCGGACTTCTTGGTACGGTCGCTCAGGAGAAAGTCTAAGGACGACGAAGAGTGCCTCGGATACTCCGTAATCTCATCATCGCCGTCGTCGTGCTGGTGGTTCTCTACGGACTGGATCTCTTCTTCCAGGCTCGCATCATTAGTCCTTACTACGTACGCATATTGATGCTTTCGGGCATCTCGATCACGCTGGCAGTTTCACTCAATCTGATCAACGGGTTCACGGGCCAGTTTTCAATTGGCCATGCGGGCTTCATGGCTGTCGGCGCTTATTCGTCGGCTTACTTTTCCGTCAACTACGGATTTTCTCTCGCCAATTCACTTGGCGGAGGAATGTTTGGATGGGCAGTCGCGCTGACTCTTGCGACTTTGATTGGAGCCATCGTGGCGGGTCTTGCAGGGCTTTTAGTCGGTATTCCATCCTTGCGTTTGAAGGGCGACTACCTTGCGATCGTGACGCTCGGATTTGGCCAGATCATCGTCGTATTTTTAAACAACATTCAGGCAGTCGGCGGGGCGCGTGGTTATTCCGGCATTCCGATCGTGCAGCGCTTCTTCTGGATCTTCCTTGTCGCGATTTTGACGATCGTTATCGTCTACAACATCGTCAACTCGGCGTTTGGACGCGCGCTCATCTCGATTCGTGAAGACGAACTCGCGGCTGAAGCAATGGGCGTCAACACTACGCGTTACAAAGTGATGGCGTTCGTTATTTCCTCGGCGATGGCGGGAGCTGGTGGTGTGTTGCTGGCCCACTTCGATGGTTATCTGAATCCGAAGTCGTTTGAGTTCATCAAGTCGTTCGAGATTTTGATCATGATCATTCTCGGCGGTCTTGGATCGATTGTCGGTTCAGTGCTTGGGGCCGTCCTGTTGACGGTGCTGCCCGAAGGTTTGCGAGGGTTTGCCGAGTACCGCATGGTGATCTATTCGCTCTTGCTGATCATCCTGATGATCACACGGCCGCAGGGCCTCTTGGGATCGACGGCAGCGTTCAAGGGATGGCGAAAAAAATACAGACGACTTACAACGAGTGCCGGCGGAAGCGCCGTCGCTCCGGGAACAACAGAGGGTGAGAAGCACGGATGAGCGGTAACGGCGCGATTGTTCTCAAGACCGACAAGACCACGATCCGTTTCGGAGGACTGTGCGCCGTCAACGAGCTGGACATGGCCGTCAAGAAAGGCGAGATCTACGGACTGATCGGACCAAACGGGGCGGGCAAGACGACGATCTTCAACCTGCTGACTGGAGTTTACAAACCGACGTCGGGGACAATTCATTTCCAGGATCAGCGGATCGACGGATTGCGTCCTTATCAGATCGCAGCGCGGGGAATCTCGCGAACGTTTCAAAACATCCGGCTTTTTCCGAGTATGACAGTCCTTGAGAACGTGATGACGGCTTGCCACATTCACATGGGGCAGAAGCTGATCGACGCTGTCTTGCGCACGCCGCATTTCGAAACTGATGAAACGAAGCATCGCGATTACTGTTTCGAGTTGCTCGACATATTCGATCTCTCGCGAGTTTGCGATGAAGGCGGCACGAGCCTCCCGTACGGTTCGCAGCGACGATTGGAGATCGTGCGCGCGCTTGCGACCAGGCCACGGTTGCTCCTGCTCGACGAGCCTGCGGCAGGGATGAACCCGTCGGAGCAGGAAGATTTGATGCACCTGATCAAGCAGATCAGAGACAAGTTTGATCTCACGATCCTGCTGGTCGAACACAACATGAAAGTGGTGATGGGTGTTTGCGAGCGAATTCAGGTTGTCGATTACGGCAAATCGATCGCACTCGGCCTGCCACAGGAGATCAAGAACGATCCGAAGGTGATCGAAGCGTATTTAGGAGATTTAGTTGGGATTTCCAATTGGAAATCAGCAATAATTCATGCTTTCACTGCAAAACGTCTCCGTAAACTATGGCGCCATCGAAGCGCTGACCGGTATCTCGATGCACGTCGAGCAAGGTGAGGTCGTCACGCTCATCGGTGCGAACGGGGCGGGCAAAACCACCACGCTGCGCACCATTACCGGCCTGCTCCAACCAAGCGCCGGCAAGATCACTTTCGAAGAAGAAGACATCAGCGGTAAACCAACGCACAAGCTGGTCGCGCGCGGTATCTCGATGTCGCCTGAGGGACGCGGCGTGTTCGCCAACCTTTCGGTGCGCGAGAATCTTCAGATGGGCGCTTACCTGATCCACGACAAAAAGAAAGTCGCCGCCGATATGGAACGTGCTTTCAAGATGTTTCCACGTTTGAAAGAACGTGAAGCACAAAAAGCGGGAACGCTCTCCGGCGGCGAGCAACAGATGCTCGCCATCGGCCGTGCGCTTATGTCGAATCCCAGATTGTTGCTGCTCGACGAGCCCTCGCTGGGACTGGCGCCGCTCGTGGTCCATACGATTTTCGAAGCCATCGATGAGATTAAGAGTAAGGGCACGACGATCCTCCTGGTCGAACAGAATGCGCATGCCGCACTGGGTCACTCCGATCGCGCCTATGTTCTGGAGACCGGAAGAATAGTGATGGAAGGCCCTTCAAAAGACCTAGCGAATGATCCCCGCATCAAAGAAGCTTACCTCGGTGAGTAGACTGCGAAAAGCATTTCTGCCGGCCGCCATCGCCTTGATGGCTCTCGCGTTCTCCTGTACTCGACAGTCAGAAACAAACGATCCAGTCGATCGCAGCACGATCAAGATCGGGTACTTCGGCGATCTGACTGGTCCAACTTTCAATTTCGGCCGCTCGGCATACAACGGCGTTCTGATGGCAGCCGATGAGATCAATAACGCAGGGGGAATCAACGGTCGCAGGATCGACGTCGTGTTCGAAGACGATCGCGGCAGCGCTGAAGAGGCGGCACGATTAACTGCGAAACTCATCGACCAGGACAAAGTGATCGCGATCATCGCCGGAGGAACTTCAGGCAACAGCCGCGCTGCTGCTCCAAAAGCGCAGGCCTCTCACATCCCGTTGATATCGCCTTCGTCAACTGACCCGGCGGTGACACAAACCGGTGACTACATCTTTCGCGCGTGCTTTGTAGACTCATTTCAGGGCGAGGTGATGGCCAGCTTCGCCGCGAACACGCTCAAGGCACGCAAGGCCGCGATAGTTTACGATTTCAACTCGCCTTATGGTCGTGGATTGACCGAATACTTCGAGCTCAGCTTCGCAAAACTTGGCGGGCAGATCGTCAGCAAGCAGACATACACGCAGGGCGATGCTGATTTCAAGGGACAGTTGAGTTCGATTCGATCCACTGAGCCTGATGTGATCTACATTCCGGGTTACTACGGCGACGTCGCGCTCATCGTCAAACAGGCACGAATGGTTGGATTGACCCAGCCGCTCCTCGGCGGCGATGGTTGGGACGCGCCTGAGCTGTGGCAGTTGGGCGGCGACTCTTTGAACGGCGCGTATATTTCGACGCACTACTCGAGCGACGATCCCTCACCAGTGATTCAGACGTTTGTCGAAGGGTACAAGCAACGTTACGGGCACATGCTACCCGATGCGCATGCGGCGCTGGCTTACGATGCGTCGAGGCTTTTAGTGGATGCGATTACCAGAGCGGGAACAACGGAGAGCGCAAAACTGCGCGACGCACTCGCGCAGACCAAAGGTTTCAAAGGCGTGACTGGTGAGATCACTATCGATCCGGATCGTAATGCCGTGAAGCCGGCGGTGGTGTTGAAGCTCCTGGACACGAGGTACATCTACGAGACGAGGATCCTGCCTGAACAGAACCGAGCGCGGTAGCGCCGGGTCGGAGATCGCTGTCAAGCGCCATATTGGAAGATTGACCCGGCGCTACCGCGCTCGGTTCCGTGCATCTTCAAGGGCCAAGTCCACCGCGGGCCGCGCGGTCCCGCCAATTTGCGACTTGGAACTCAACGTCCGATCGAGTGATAACGCCTCGTAAACATCCCCTTCAATGAGCGTCGAGAACTCACGCAACTGATCGAGTGCCATCTCCTGCAACTCAAGCTTCGAATCAATCGCGCGCATCACGATTTTTCCAACCGTCTCGTGAGCTTCACGGAACGGCACTCCCTTTCGCACCAGATAGTCTGCCAGCTCCGTCGCATTCATGTAGCCGCGTGACGAGGCTGCAAGCGCTCGATCTCTATCGACTGCGATATTCCTCATCACCGTAGCCGTGACTTCCACACTCGACCGCACGGTATCGAACGCGTCAAACACCGCCTCCTTGTCTTCCTGCATGTCCTTGTTGTAAGCGAGTGGCAAACCCTTCAACGTCGTGAGCAGCGCGACGAGGTCGCCAAACACGCGCCCGGCTTTGCCGCGCACAAGCTCCATTGAGTCAGGGTTCTTCTTTTGCGGCATCAGGCTCGATCCGGTCGCGATCGCGTCGCCCAGCACGAAAAACCCAAACTCACTCGTCGCGTAAAGAATAATGTCTTCCGCCATTCGCGACAGGTGGACCATGATCAACGAGCACGCACTCAAAAACTCGACACAGAAATCACGATCGCTGACAGCATCAAGACTGTTCCGAGAAACGCCTTCGAAACCCAATGATCGCGCCAGTGCTTCACGATCGATCGGAAACGACGTCCCCGCCAGGGCGGCGGATCCGAGTGGCAGAACATTCACGCGGCGTCGAACCTCAGTAAGCCGTTCGCGATCTCGCGCAAGCATTTCGAAGTAAGCCAGCGTCCAGTGGGCCAGCAAAACAGGTTGCGCGCGTTGCAGGTGCGTGTAACCGGGAATGACTACATCGCGGTGCGTTTCCGCAAAGTCGAGCAATGATGCCTGGAGACTACGGATAACTTGATCGAGCTCGTCGATCGAATTTCGAGTCCAGAGCCGGAAGTCAGTAGCGACTTGATCGTTGCGGCTGCGCCCGGTATGTAGCTTGCGACCGAGATCGCCTGTCAACTCAATCAATCGTGCTTCGACGAATGAGTGCACGTCTTCCGCGGAAGAGTCGTTGAGATAGTTTTCATCTCTCGCGGCCTTGTTTGAGAATCGTGTCGAGCGCTCCGCGAATCTGAATTCCCTCTTCAGGGCGCAAAACTCCCGCGACTTCCATTGCCGCGCAGTACGCGACGCTCGCCAGGACGTCCGCCTCGAACAACCTGCGGTCGAAGCGGAAAGAGTTATTGAACTCCGCGAATCCGGGGTCCGTCTTCCCCTCGAATCTCCCACCCCAAAGTTTTTTCGACTCAGACATGTTTTCCGTGCTCCCAGACCGTTGACCTTCAACCAACTACCATGGTAGTTTATGCATCTATGCATTGTTTATGCAAGTAGTTTGCATAAGATTATGAATAAGAGAGAGCGGCAGCAAAAGATTTTGAGTTTGATTCGGGCCAAGCCTATTGGCACGCAGGAAGACTTGCGCGCCCTGCTCGAACGCACCGGCGTGCCCGCAACGCAGTCGAGCGTGTCGCGCGATCTGGAAGAGCTTGGCGTCGTCAAACATCACGGTCATTACACGTTGCCACGAACAAATGGCACGGCCGTTCGTGGCCTGCTGAGTTTAGACCAGGCGGGCGACACTTTGGTAATCGCTCGCACTGTTCCGGGGCTCGCTTCTGCGGTCGCGGTCGAAATCGACGCTGCCGCAATTCCGGAAATAGTCGGAACGATCGCCGGCGAAGACACGATCTTCATTGCCGTTCGCGATGCGAAGCAACAGCGAGTTGCGATGAAAGCGATTTGGGAGTTGTTTGGACGTTGAGCGTCGACCGCAAGATAAGAAACACATGAAAACGGACATTAAAAAAATCGTGCTTGCTTACTCCGGTGGTCTCGACACCTCAGTCATGCTTCGCTGGCTGAAGGAACACTACCAATGCGAAGTTGTTTGCTACTGCGCCGACGTGGGCCAGGGTGAAGAACTCTCAGGCCTCGAAGAAAAAGCGCTCGCGACCGGAGCGTCGAAACTCTACGTCGAAGATCTGCGCGAAGAGTTTGTGCGCGATTATGTCTGGACCGCGGTCAAAGCAAACGCAGTCTACGAAGGCGTCTACCTGATGGGCACATCGCTCGCTCGACCGGTGATCGCAAAACGCCAGATCGAGATCGCGCGTAAAGAAGGCGCCGACGCCGTTGCTCATGGCTCAACCGGCAAAGGTAACGATCAGGTGCGTTTCGAGCTGACGTATTACGCGCTTCAGCCTGACATCAAAGTCATCGCGCCGTGGCGCGAGTGGGACTTCAAAGGACGCACTGATCTGATCGCGTATGCAAAGGATCACAACATCCCGGTCACGGCGACTGCGGAGAAGCCATACTCCACTGACGCCAACCTGATGCACATCTCTTACGAGGGCGGAATTCTCGAAGACCCGTGGGCCGAACCGCCCGAGAACATTTTTCAACTGACACGCTCGCCCGAGAACGCTCGCGCGGAAGCGCAGGTGATCGAGATCTCTGTTCGCTAAGGGAGAGCCGGTCGCGATCGATGGAAAACAGATGAATCCGGTTGCGCTTCTCGAAACGTTGAACAAGCTCGGCGGTGAGCACGGCATCGGCCGCGTCGATCTGGTTGAGAATCGATTCGTCGGCATGAAGTCACGCGGCGTGTACGAAACTCCCGGCGTCACGATTCTTCAGGCGGCGCACCGCGCGCTCGAGTCGATCACGCTCGATCGTGAAGTGATGCATCTGCGTGATTCGTTCGGCGTGAAGTTTGCCGAGAGTGTCTATTACGGTTTCTGGTTCGCGCCTGAGTTCAAGCTGATGCGAAAGATGATCGACGAGACTCAGGCAACTGTGAGCGGCGATGTACGTCTAAAGCTCTTCCGCGGAAACGCGATCGTGATCGGGCGTCGCTCGCCAAATTCGCTCTACGACGAGAACGTCGCGACGTTTGAGGCTGACACGGTTTACAACCAGCGCGATGCAGAAGGTTTCATCAAGCTGAACGCGCTGCGGTTGCGATTAGGAGGTGGACGATGACAAACGCGATCAATGTCATTGACGTCGACAAGATCGGATCGGCAACGTCGCCGCTCGGTCTCGCGAAAACAGTTGCGCTTGTGCCGGCATGCGAGTCGACAAAAGCGGGCGATGTAGTCGTCGTTCGCGCGCTAACCGATAGCGCGACGTACAACATGCTCGAGCTGCCGACGGGCAGGTTGGCGAAGATCAATCCGGGCGACTTGTTGATTGGCGTTCTCGGGCGGCGCCGGGCTTTGAAAGGTTTTGTCGGCGATGTTCCACCGACGCTCAAGAGCGGCGATCAACTTCACCTGCTCAACATGGGTGGAGTGATTGGCTACTGCACTGGTCATCATTCGAGTCTTGGCGACGCGATCAAGTTGGAAGTGATCGGATTGGTTTGCGACGAATCAGGCAGTGTGCTGAATATCGCTGATGCTGCTTTGCCGACGCGAACAAGTCTCGGCGAGACAGCGCCGATCGTGATGATCGCCGGCACGAGCATGAATAGCGGCAAGACTTACGCGGCAACGGAATTGATCAAGCAAGCTACGCGCGCCGGATTGCGAGTTGCTGCGGGAAAACTTTCGGGAGTCGCGTGTTTGCGCGACACGTTGAACATGACGGACCACGGCGCGATCGCGACGGCGAGTTTTCTCGACTGTGGTTTGCCGTCGACGGTTGATGTCGAGGATCTCGCGCCGTCGGCGAAAGCGATCATCGCGCGGTTGAATGAAGCAGCACCGGATTTGATCGTGATTGAGTTGGGCGATGGAATTCTCGGTGGTTATTCGGTCGAGACGGTTTTTGACGACTTTGAATTGCTCGAGGCGACGGCGGCGCTGGTGTTTTGTGCGTCGGATTACGTGGGCGCGTGGGGAGGAATTGAACTGCTGCGCCGGAAGGGCGTTGAAGTCGATGTGATCTCGGGTTCGGTGACTGACTCGCAAATGGGCGAAGACTACATCAAGTCGCAGTTCGATGTGCCTGCGGCGAATGCACGACGCGAGGGCGCTGCGCTGTTCGAGTTAGTGATGGAGAAGGTTGAAGCAAAGCAGATGAATGTTGTTGTTTAACGACGGACTGAACAAGTAAGGAAGCAGCATGCCGCTCTTCCGACAGCGGGGGCAAGCCCCTCTTCCGTACTTGCTATTTCATAGAGGTATTCAGGATTGACTACGCAAAACAAAATTCGAGTGGGAATATTTGGTGGCTCCGGTTACGGCGGCTCGGAGTTGCTGCGTATTCTGCTGTTCCATCCGAATGTCGAGCTGGTGTTCGTTACGGCGAATGAGCAGGCAGGAAAAGCGATCGGCGAGGTACATCGAAATCTGCACGGCCTGACTCAACTCAGTTTCATCAGTGCACCGGAAGATCTAACCGGTGTCGATTGTGTCTTCCTCGCGCTCCCGCACGGGCAGGCGATGCAAGTTGTTCCAAGTCTGCCCACTTCCGTAAAAGCGATCGATCTGTCGGGAGATTTTCGACTGCGGGATCAAAGTGTCTTCGAGAAACACTACAAGCAACCGCACACGGCGATGACGGCGCAGGCTGATTTCGTTTATGGATTAACCGAAACGAATCGTGATGCGATCAAAGCGGCGCGATTGATCGCGAATCCCGGATGTTTTGCGACGGCGACGCTGCTCGGCCTCGCGCCGCTCGTTGCAGCTAACACGATCACCGGACGTGTCGTCGTCGATGCGAAAACAGGTTCGTCAGGCTCAGGCGCAAAAGCGGCAGCCAACACGCATCATCCACAACGGATGAATTCGTTTTACGCGTACAAGCCTTTCACGCACCAGCACGTGCCCGAGATCGAGCAGGAGCTCGAGCATGTCGGCGATTGGACCAGCGAACTTGTCTTCATGACCCACTCACTGCCGGTTGCGCGCGGGATCTTCGCGTCCATCTACGCCGAAGCCAGGACTGAACTCACTGAAGATGCCCTGCGCAAAATCTTCGAAGATTACTATCGCAACTCCTTCTTCGTGCGATTAGTGAATGGTTCGCCTGATATCAACTGGGTGAAGACCACAAACTTCTGTGACATCGGGTTCGCAGTCCGCGGAAAACAGATCGTCGTGTTTTCAGCGATCGATAACCTTGTAAAGGGCGCCGCCGGGCAGGCAGTTCAGAATATGAACTTAATGTTTGGCCTGGAAGAGACTACTGGATTGATGCTGGTAGGAACCAACCCCTAACTCTGTGACTTTGTGTCCAAATGTTCATCGAAGATCAATTCCAGCTCGCGACCTACAAGAAGATGCCCATCGCCGCAGAGCGCGGCGAGGACGTCTGGATCTACACGAGCGACGGCGATAAATATCTCGATCTTTACGGTGGTCACGCAGTCGCCGGCACGGGCCATTGCCATCCACATGTAGTCGAATCAATCCAGGCACAGGCCGGCAAACTCCTCTTCTACTCAAACCTCGTCTACTCGACTGCCCGCGCACGCGCCGCAGAAAAACTTGTCTCCGTCGCCCCAGGCCCGTTAACGAAAGTCTTCTTCTGCAACTCGGGCACGGAAGCAAACGAGAACGCGATGCGCATGGCGAGAATGTCCACGCGCCGCGAAAAGATCATCACGTTTTCAGGTGGTTTTCACGGCCGCACTGCCGACGCGATCAGCGCGACGTTCCTCGGCAAGTATCGCGAGCTCGGCAAGCCAAACGTTCCCGGCCATCTTGAAGCCGAATTCGGCAACATCGACTCGGTACGCAACCTCGCCGACGACACCGTCGCCGCGATCATGCTCGAACCAATTCAGTCGATGGCGGGTGTGCGCATGGCCCAACCCGATTTCTATCGCTCGTTGCGCGAGTTGTGCGACGAGCGCGGTATCGTGCTGATCTACGACGAAGTGCAAACTGGCGTCGGACGCACCGGGCAATGGTTTTTCGCGGGAAGCGACGCAGGCGCCAACGTCGTTCCTGATATCGTAACGCTCGCGAAAGCGCTCGGCAGTGGCGTTCCTGTCGGCGCGTGTATTGTCACAGACGAAATCGCATCGCACATCAAAGAGAACGACCTTGGCACGACGTTTGGCGGCGGCATGTTAGCCATGGCCGCGGTCACTGCAACGCTCGAAGCAATCGAAAACGACCGCATGCTCGCGAACGTGAAAAGAGTTGAAGCGTATTTGCGGAGGCGGCTCGAGGAGATCGAGCAGGTCAAAGCGGTCCACGGTTTAGGATTCCTGCTCGGAATCGAATTCAAAGACAAGGCGGCGCCGGTCCATCAGGCACTGCTCGATCGCAAGATCATTACCGGCACGTCGAGCGATGCGAAAGTCTTGCGACTGTTGCCGCCATTGTGCTTAAAGGAAGAGCACGTCGATCTCTTAGTAAAGGCGCTTGGGTGATCGCGGATGCATTTTCTTAACACCATAGATTTATCGCGCGAACAGCTCGACCAATTGATCGAGTCTGCCTTGCGGTTCAAGCGCGGCGAAGATCGCTCGACGCCCCTGGCGGGCAAATCCGTGGCGCTTGTGTTTTTCAATCCGAGCCTGCGCACGCGCGCGTCGATGCAAGTCGGAATTTACGAACTCGGCGGCAACGCGGTCGTGCTCGAGCCGGGCGGAACGAGTTGGACACTCGAGTATCGCGAAGGCGTCGTGATGAACGCTGACAAGACCGAACACGTCGCGGAGTTTGTGCGCGTGCTCGAACGGTACTGTGTCGCCATCGGTGTGAGAACTTTTGCGACATTGAAGAACTGGCAGGAAGAGCGGACCGATCCGGTGCTCAATGCGTTCGCGAGATACGCCTCGGTGCCGATCATCAATCTCGAATCCGCGATGCATCACCCCTGCCAGTCGCTGGCTGACATGTTAACGATTCGCGAAAAGCTGGGCACGGGGCGCAAGCGCGTCGTGCTGACTTGGGCGTGGCATCCCAAGCCGCTGCCAATGGCTGTGCCGAACAGTTTCGCACTGGCCGCAGCGCAGATGGGCCACGATCTTTTGATTGCGCACCCGCCCGGTTATGAGCTCGATGAAGAGTTGTTGGAAACGTCGCGACAGCTCGCGACTGCGGCGGGCGGCAGTTTAAACACGACGCATGACATCGACGCCGCTTTCTCCGGGGCCGAAGTTATTTATGCTAAGAGCTGGGGCGGGAAACAGTTTTACGGAAACAGCGAGCAAGACACGATCACGCGCGCGCAATATCGCCGGAAGTGGATCGTCGACGAGGAAAAGATGGCGCGCACAGACAGCGCGATCTTCATGCACTGTTTGCCAGTGCGCCGCAACGTGATCGTGACCGATGAGGTGATCGATTCACCGGCGTCGGTCGTGATCGACGAAGCTGAAAACCGCCTACATGTGCAGAAAGCTGTGATGAGCTTAGTGCTTGGTACTTAGAACTTTGTTTTTGGTCTTTGGACTTAGGTCTTTGATCGAATTAAGGCCCAAGACCAAAGACCAAGAACAAAGAACAAAGAACAAAGAACAAAGATCAATGAATCACCAAACCATCGACGATCAACTCCGCCTCGATCTCCTGCGTGAGGCGCTGCCCTATATTCAGCGCTTCCAGGGCCAAACGTTTGTCGTCAAACTCTCGGGGAAAGTCACTGAGAATCATGAAAACCTGATCTCAATCGCCGAAGAACTCGCACTGCTGCACCAGGTCGGCATTCGCATCTGCGTCGTGCATGGCGGCGGCAAACAACTCAGCGAACTCGCGACGAAGCTCGGAATCGAACAGACGATCATCGAAGGCCGGCGCGTGACTGACGACGCGACGCTCGAAATGGCAAAGATGATCTTCGCCGGCAAGATCAATACAGACATTCTCGCTGCACTGCGGCATCGAGCGATCGAAGCCGTCGGCCTTTCGGGTGTGGATGGAAATATCGTCCACGCAGAACGAAGGCCGCCGAAGGAGATCCTGAATCGTGAAACGGGTGTGCGGGATAAGGTTGATTTTGGACATGTTGGCGACGTGGTCCAGATCAACGCTCGGTTACTGACCGTATTGTTGGACCATGGCTACCTGCCGGTGATCTCGTCGTTGGGCGCTGATGCCGAAGGCATGGTTTTCAACATCAACGCCGACACGATCGCCGCGGAAATCGCGGTCCAGTTGCAGGCGGAGAAGTTAATCCTGCTGAGCGATGTCGATGGCATCTACCTGACCGCGGGCGATCCGGAGACGAAGTTGTCTCGTCTCACGGCTGCGGAAGCCTCAGAGCTAATAAGCAGCGGCGCGGCCTCAGGTGGAATGATTCCAAAGCTCCAAAGCATTATTGTGCTGCTGGAACGTGGTGTTCACAGCGCACACATCATCAGCGGCACCAAACGCAATGCGCTGCTGTCGGAGATCTTCACCGATAAAGGAACGGGCACGATGATTGTCGCCTAAATCCATCCACAGATTACACACATAAATCTGCGTAATCTGTGGATTGTTTTATATAACCTAGCCCAAAGGCGACTGCGGCAGAAAACGATCCCGATCGAACGGCGGATCCTCGTGTTCCGGTATCAAATCATCGGGCCAGTCGTGCGCCCATTGCCGTCGATGCTCGTCGTCGGCGTAATACTTCAGGTAAATCTGGTTGTCTTCTTCGCTCCCGCTTCCCGTGAGATCGATCATGTAAGCGTAGCCAGGGTTCTCAGGAAAGAGCACCGCTTCTTCGCGCAAGCCGTCGTGGTAAAGATATTCGTAGAGTTCGCGATCGGAGAGATGATCTGTGTGCAGCAGGTAAGCTCCGAGCGACGCCATTCGCTCGATTAGCTCCTTGAGCTTGATCCTCAGTGCGTCTTTTTCAAGCGTGTCAGGCGCCGGGATCTCCAGACCTGAATTCTCCAGCAGGCGAAAGAGACTGATCGGCTCAGCGGTTTCATATTCGAGTACGTGGCGCAGGAACTCTTCTTCCATGTCGGCAGGCATCGACTCGAGCGTCGACGTGCTGCCGCCGAGTTTTTCCAACTCTGCGCGGAGTTTAGCGATGCGTTCTTCCTGATCGGGTTCGTCGGAAAATTGTATGAAACTCATGTTTGGCTCCTTAAGGTTAGAGGTTAAGGTTTGAGGCGCCTGTGAAGGCGTGAGGTCCTCCGTCCGTCCGCGGCATTGTAAATCATTAGCCACAAAAGGCACAAAAGACACAAATGATGAAACTAGGAAAGCGCCCAAGAACTCCCAGACGCTTTACTGTTCTGTGCTTTTTGTGCTTTTTGTGGCTAATTTTATTTGGGTGGCTCGGGCGCGGTGAACATCTCCAGGTTCGAGAGTCCAAGACTCGTCTCGATCTCTTCCATCCTTTTCAATGCCGTGTCGAATCCATCGCCACCAAAGTGTTCTGATTCGATCTCTTCAAACCGCGCCGCCAGCGCGTCGAGCTCAGCCTCGCCGACTGCTGCCTTCCACACTGGAAACACGACAGTGTCCTCGATCGCGGCATGATGTTCGTACATCCGCACCATCGACTCCAACGCTCTGGCAAGTGGTTCCACGCTGTTTGAAGGAATTCGATCCTCTCTCGTCAGCGATAACACGTAATCGGTGATCTCGCGTCCTCGTTCATGTTGGGCCAGCAACACATCGACGTACATCGCCGGCGCGCCGGGTGATTTCTTCACGATCGGAAACACAAAAACCTCTTCGATCTTTTTCTCGTGGTAGTCTTCCCCGAGAACCCGAAACAGGTTCGCAGCTTTTTCCAGTGTGTCGGGAGGAACTGAACCGGGATCCTGGCGCAGTCGTGTCGCCGCCTCTCGATAGACCAGCAAGGCGCGACGAAGAATTCCATGCTCGCGCATCAGATCTTCAGCGGCAGTTACTTCGACGGGCGCCACCTCACCCGGAGCGGGCTCAGTTTTTTCATCATTCGTCGCGCCACCAGATGAATTTGTGCGGCAAGCGTTGAACAGAACACCGGCGCCGGCGAGCGAGAGGCCGGTCAGTAGCTGTCGTCGTTTTTCGTCCAAATGAAATCTCCTCAGCGTGAATCTTCGAGCTCTTTGATATTACTCTGCTCGCGACGTTAGACTAAGCAAAATTCCAGGTATCGAATCGGGACCCGATGGATAACGAAGCAATCGCCAGACGATTCTATCGCCTCGCCGCGTTAATGGAGATTCGCGGCGACGATCCTTTCCGGTTGCGGTCATATCGCAACGCCGCGGAAGCGATCGAGGTCTGGCCCACGCCGTTGAAAGAGATTGCGGAAAAAGAAGGCCTGGCGGGATTGCAGGAGATTCCCGGCGTCGGCAAAGCTATCGCGGGAAAAGTTATCGATCTACTCGAGAGAGGAACTTTCGACGCGTGGGAGCGACTCATTGCGGAAACGCCTGAAAGCGTACTCGACTTAACGGAGCTCCCAGGCATTGGTCCAAAGACTGCCGCCCTCCTCCATCAACGCTTTAAGGTATCGTCCCTGGCCGATCTAAAAACTTTCGTCGCCTCAGGCGGTCTCAACATGGTCGACGGCATCGGCCCCAAAACGGCCGAGAAAATCAAAGAAGCTCTTTCCTGATCCGTGTCATTCGCGGTAATCTGTGGGCCCAAACTCTTACAAGACGAGGACAACATGACCAAAATAAAGCGCCGTGACTTTATGGCCAGTGGGGCTGTTGCGGGGATCGGTTTTCCGATGATCCTGAAGCAGAGTGTCGTTAAGCCGCTTGTAATCGCGTCCGCTAACGGGAACCGGTTTAAGAATGGTGGGAACGTGACGGCGGTGATGAAGGCGTTCACGATGATCACCGGCGGTTCGGATGTGCTCGACGCGGTGATCGCGGGTGTGAATATCGTCGAGCTCGATCCGGCCGACGACAGCGTCGGTTATGGCGGTTTGCCGAATGCCGACGGCGTGGTCCAACTCGATTCGTCCGTCATGCATGGTCCAAAGAAACGCGCGGGCGCCGTTGGCGCGCTCGAAGGTGTGCGCACGCCTTCGCTGGTCGCGAAAGCCGTGATGGAAATCACGGACCATCACCTCATCGTCGGTAAAGGCGCGCAGGACTTTGCGCGCAACATGGGGTTCAAGATCGAAGACGATCTCAACACTGAGAATTCCCGCAAGAAGTGGCTCGAGTGGAAGCGCCGAACAGTTCCTACTCACTATCTCGATCCCGCGAAACGAGCCCAAGCTGGACAACGAGCGGCGCAAGAGATGTTGGCCGAAGGTCTGTTACGCGAAGAGAACTTGCACGGCACGATCAACTGCGACGCTATTAACGCGCGAGGTGAAATCTGCGGTGTCACGACGACGAGCGGACTCGCGTGGAAGATTCCGGGACGAATAGGCGACTCGCCAATCCTCGGCGCAGGGCTTTATGTTGACGGCTCGGTCGGCGCTGCCGGTTCGACCGGACGTGGTGAAGCGAATCTTTTTAACCTCTGTTCGTTTGTGATCGTCGAGGAAATGCGTCGTGGCGCGCATCCAAAAGATGCAGGCATGGAAGTGTTGACGAGAATCAAGAACAACACGATTGAGAAGCGACTGTTGAATGGTAGAGGGTTGCCCAACTTCGGGATCAGCTTCTACATCCTCAATGCAAAGGGCGAGTACGCGGGAGTCACGATGTACGAAGGCGGTTCGTTTGCTTTGTGTAATGAGAATGGTCCACAGACGGTGAAAGCCGAATCGCTACTGCAAGGCAAAGCAAGCGATTAATTTTTGAGTCGCAAAAGGCACAAAAAGCTCAAAAGGTTTATTTGAGCATTTTGTGCCTTTTTGTGGCTAATTTTATTGAGCGTTCGGATCGTTTTGCATCATCCCGAAGATATTGCCTTCAGTATCTTTGCAGTAGACCAACCAACCGACTCCAGGTATTGCCATCTTCGGCAGCGCTACCTGCGCGCCGTTTGCGAGTGCAGTCTGTAATGAAGCGTCGACATTCGCTACCTCAACCGTGCACACGTAAGCAATTACGGCCTGCCCATCAATTTCACCCTGACGGCGCATGAGACCACCGTTGATTCCAGGTTGATCGTCAGGACCAGTGATGACCATCCAATACTCCATCGGCCCTTCCCATTTCTGAAAGTTCCATCCAAACAGCTTGTTGTAAAAGTTGACGGCGCGATCCGGATCGCCCGCGTGAATCTCAAAGTGAACAACTCTCGGCATTAGTTCATTTCTCCTTTTATGTATTCGCTGTTGCCGCTGTGTTTCCGTATTTCTGCGTGGCGAAGCCCACGATCAATCCGACCAGCGTGCCAGGCAGAATGATCTCCAGGTAATAACCACCCTGCATGAAGGCCACCAGCCAGGCCAAAAACGCGCCCACCAGCAGGCCAAACAGGATACCGAGCGGCAATGAATGAAACTTCTTCGCAAAGAAGCCGATTGCGACTCCCGCGATTACTCCTTTGAGCGTCGAGCCGAAGACGATTCCAGCGAGTTGATCGCGAACCTCCGGCGTGAACCACGCGGTCAGGCCGTCGATGAGACCAAGGATCGCGCCAAGCACTACTCCAATCAGGGGCTTAGACATATCGTTCTCTCCTTCTGTTAAAGCGTTCTGTTGTTCTATTAAACGTCTGCCGAGAAATCTTTAAGATTCAGAGGTGAAAATGAGAAAAATTCTCATCAAGAGGTAGGCGAGGACCAGTAACACCAGAAAACGATTCTTACTGACCCAACGGCTCACCTTCTCGATTACGTTTTCCTGATACGCGGAAACGGGCTCCGCATCGAGCAGCCGCCCGATGTCAGCAGAGAGATCTGACGCACTCGCATACCTCTCCTCCCTGATACTCGCCGTCGCTTTCAAAGCAGATCGCTTTCGCGGCCTTGCCGGCTTTGGATTGATCTTTCAGGAGGAATTTGAGAACTGCGCCGAGCGAATAGATATCAGCTCGCTCATCGAGTTGGCTGATCTCGCCTCGGGCTTGTTCAGGCGACATGTAATCACGGGTGCCGATAATTGTTCCTGCGCTCGTGTTAAATCCATCCACAGATTTCACAGATTCATCTGTGTAATCTGTGGATGGCTTTTCCGTCAAAATCTTCGCGACGCCCCAATCAAGCACGAGCACTTCGCCGAACGATCCGATCATGATGTTTTGTGGTTTGAGATCGCGATGAATTACGCCGTGGGCGTGAGCAAATGCGACCGCGTCGCAAACGGCCTGAAACTTTCGCAGTCGATCTCTGACCGAAGAATTCTGCGCCGCATACTCGTCGAGCCGGTTGCCGCGAACGAACTTCATCGCGTAGAACACTCGTCCATCAGGCAACAGACCCACATCGTGAACCGGAACAATGCCCGGATGCTCGAGCCTCGCGATGATCTGCGCTTCACGGACCATGCGGTTGCGCAGATCTTCAGTCACCTCCGGCGTATTGAGCACTTTGATCGCGACGAGCCGGTTGAGTTCACGATCCTCGGCGAGATAAACCGTGCCCATGCCGCCACGACCAAGCTCTTTGACGAACGTGTACTTGGTTGAACTGAAGTCCGGATTCAGTAACGACGGTCCGGAGATAGCTCAACTTGTCGTCAGACAGCCACTTCATTTCACATCGACTCCGAGCAACGAGCGGGCTTCGGTGCGAAACTCCTCGTCCGTCGCGGTTATCTCACGCAATTTCTCAAGGACAACTCGGCGGAAGTCGCGACGAACAGCGGCGAGATAGTTGTTCACGGTCGCCGTGTCGAGATTGAATTCCTCACCTAGCGAAGCGTATGAAACGTTCGCGTCATCGCGCAGATCGTAACGCTCGAATAGTTGAAAGTGAACGTTGCGGCCCGACTCTTCACAGCGTTGTCGCAGTGAATCGACTGCAAGCGTAAACATCCAACGCACCCATTCGCGATGAAAGTAGTCTTCGGGGCTGAGATCCGTAGACGCGTGTGCAGCGAGCTCGGTTTCCGCAGTGGCGAAATCGAGCTGATAGTGGTCCATGTCGCCGCCGCGTTTGAGGCGTCGTCCGGCTTTGCGCTCATTGGCGACGAAGCCGTCGAGGCATGTGCGCAGGAACGTTTGAAAGCTGGCTTTCCCCGCGTCGTAACTGGCGAAGTGATTTTTCTCGAACGCGTTTGCGAAGAAGCCCTGTGTTAGATCCTTCGCGTCCTCGTTGTCAGCCTGCCATTTGAGACGAATGTATTTGTAAGCTGGTTTCCAATAGCTGGCGAGGATGGTATCGAACGCGCGGCGCCGCGTGAGTTGATCGTCGCTACGCGCGCCGATGATGGCAGAGTGATTGGTGGCCGGAAACTTGTGGAGTGGGCCACCAATGTCAGTGTCTGGATCCATTACCATTGCCAATTTCCAATTGCCAATTGCCGATTATGAAAATTGGCAATCGGCAATCGGCAATCGGCAATCTAGAGCTGCCGCTTAACAATCACGAGCGTGATGTCATCAGCGGCGCTCGTCCCCTGCGCAAACTTCGTCAACGACGACTCGATCCGATCGCGTATTCCAGCAGCGGACGCTTCGATGTTCCGCGACACCACTTCATACAATCGCGTCGCGCCAAACTCTTCGTTCGTCGGGCTGACGGCCTCGGTGACACCATCGGAATAAATCACAAGGACATCACCCCGCTGCATCTGAGTCCTGCCTTCGCGATACTCCGCATCACGCTTGATCCCGAGCGGCAAACCACCGGATGCCAACTGCTCGACCGTCCCTGCCGAATGAACAATCAGCGGCGGGTTGTGCCCGGCGTTCAAGAACGACAATGCTCCCGATTCCGGATCGAGCTCGGCGTAAAATAGCGTGACAAAACGATTCGCAGGAATGTTATCGGCAAGATAACGGTTAACAGCTGAGATCGTCGCCGACAATGTATTATGCGACGCCGATTGCGCGTGAATCGCAGCGTGCAACGACGACATCAACAGCGCAGCAGCAGTTCCCTTACCTGAAACGTCGCCAAGAGCGATTATGAGCCGACCATCGTCGCGCTCGATGAAATCGTAATAGTCGCCACCAATCTCGTAGCAGGGAAAACTGATCCCTTGCAACTCGTAACCATTAACGTGTGGCGGCGCAGTTGGTTGAAAGCGTTGCTGGATCTCGCTGGCCAGCGCGAGTTCGCGCTCGAGTCGTTCACGTTCGAGTCGCGCTTCAACCAGTCGCGCATTTTCAACGCGGATCGCGGCAACTGAAGCGAGCGTAGTCAAAACTTTTAAGTGATCTTCCGTGAACCGTCCTTCGGCGATCGGTGAATCAGCATAGATGATTCCAAACACTTTATCGGAAACGCCCAACGGCACAGCCAAAACCGATCTGACACCCTGAAGCACAACGGTGCCACTCGCAAACCGTGGATCGTGTTGCGCGTCGGAAGTGAGAACTGACTTCCCACGAATCACGACCTCGTCGAGCACGTTGCGACTCACGCGTATCTCGCCGACCTCGCCCACGCGATCTCTCAAACGCGCGACCGCAACTCTCAAGTCTTCACTTCCCTCATCGCGCATCATGATCAGACAACGATCCGCGGGTACCGCTTCAAAGACGAGCGAGACAATCTGTTCAAGCGTTTCGTTCAATGTCGCCGAAGAGAGAAGGGTGATGCCCACCTTGCTGATCAACGCGAGCAAGTCGCCGTGTTTCGCTTTGGGCGTGACTGTTGTCGATGCGATCTCTTCCGGTTGGGTGCGAGCGCCTTCGATTGCTTCGAGCAGTCCGGACGTGGTCCTGTCTCCGGAGGCGAGAGCGATAGTCGCTTCCGGCAGGCTGCTCGTGTTGTCGGTGATCATCGTGGCGCCCATTCCCGAGTTGAAGGTGCCGTCGTCGTAGACGATCTCCGTTTCGCCGATCTGGATGCGTCCGCCTGCCGTCAGATTAACCACACCATCGACAGTTGCGCCGTTGTAGAGCGTGCCATTTGCAGACCCAAGGTCCTGAAGCACGTACTCGTCTCCTTCGCGTCGCACCTCCGCGTGAACGCGGGAGGCGAACGGATCGGGGATACACAGATCGTTACGGGCGGAGCGGCCGATCGTTATGCGTAAGCGGCCGAGTGGAAAATGGTCTGGTGGGCGATCGGGGTATTTGACGATTAGCTCTGCTGACATTTTAGAAGACACTTAGGCGGCGAAGCGTTAAGCCACGCAACTAGATAGAACCCTCTCTAACGACAATGGTGCCGGCTATCATATCGTGCAAGCCTCTGCCATGCACGGACACAGCGGCGATTAAAAAGCCAAGACCCAGAAGTGCAAACGAAAGCGGATAACCAACAAAGTGACGAAGCATAGCGCGTCCGATTCCCAGATGCGTACCGTCAACGCGCTCGATGCGCAGTCCAGTTGCCCATTTTCCAAGCGTCAAACCCGTCAGACCAGGAAGAACAACGAGGTTCATCAACGCCATGAAAACGGCAATCACGATTGCCGCAGTCTCGGCTGAAGTGCCGGCAGATCGCGCGCCACCGCCAAGCATGCGAGCGACCAGAGTACCGAACACGACGAGGGAAGCGAGTGAGATGTAGTCGATCAGCAAAGCACCACAGCGGAGAGGAAACGGTGCTGTGAGCCGTTTACCACCATGCCGAGCGGCACGGCTTCTTGCCTGGGAGCGGGGCAGACCGGGTTTATTGCCGATTGCCAGTTGCCGATTTCCGATTTGTTTACTCACGTCATCGATGCTGAAATTGGCAATTGGCAATCGGCAATTGGCAATCAGCATAATCTCAACCAACCAGGAAATGAAGTGTCGTCTCGCCCACGCGCAATTTATCTCCGCTGTCGAGTACGCGGGGTTGACGGGGCGCGAGTCGCACCGAGTCGTTGATAACAGTTCCGTTCACGGAGCCAAGATCCTCGACGAGAAATGTCTCACCTTCGAGCCAGATGCGTGCGTGGCGTCGAGAAACCTTCGTCTCAGGATCAAATCTTGAAAGATCGATCTCCGGAAAAATATTCGAATGTGGATCGGTGCGTCCCAAAAGATTGCTGTCCTTTTGCAGAATGAACGACGCGTCGAGCTCGGTGGTTCCGGTGACGACGAGCTTCGCAGTCGGTCTCACTGCGTGCAGCAGCGCACTCGAGCCAACCGCAGCCAGCGGCTGCCTCGCTCCACAATGCGCGCAAAAGACATCGTCAGCGGCGATGCGACCGCCGCAAAAACCACAATAGACGGTCTGTACCTGGACCGTCTCACCACCCAAAACCGGGGCCGGCAGTCCATAGCTGACTCTTCCCTGTATCAACTTCTCGACATGCGCGGCGAGTTCGTTCCGCAATTCACCCGCAGTTCGGAAACGATCGTCGGGCCTGTACTCAACACACCTCATGAGGATTTGTTCCATCTCCGACGAGAGTGAAGGCGCGATCTGTCGCGGTCTCGGGTTCTTCGAGAAATCAAAAATCAGCAGCGGATTGTCCTGCGGATCCGCGCCGGTCAAAAGATGAAACATCGTTGCGCCGAGACTGTAAACGTCCGATGCCGGTTGAACTCGACCGCTGAAAAGCTCCGGCGGCGCATATCCCATCGTGCCCACCGCAGTGACACCTTTTTCCTGTTGCGACACCCAACGAGCGATACCGAAATCGATCAGCATTACGCGGCCCGAGTTGCCGTCGATCATCAAGTTGGCAGGCTTCAAGTCGCGATAGATGATCGCCTTCGGTCGCGAGTGCAGGTAGTCGAGCACGTCGGCGATCTGCATGCCCCAATCGGCGACTGTCTTCTCATCTAGTCTGCCGCCGACTGCGGAGCGCATGCGCGAGGCAAGATCGCCACCTGAGATGTACTTCATTACGAGATAAAACCGGCTCAAGCTGTCGTCATAGAAGTAGTCGTAGATTGTTGGAATCGATGGGTGTTCGAGAGAAGTTAACAACAACGACTCGCGTTTGAAATCGCCGATTGCCTTCTCGTGTTGCGCCGGATCGAGATGCGACTCCACCATCTCTTTGACTGCGCGGGGCGCATCACCGAGATTGCGATCCTTCGCGAGATAAACGGCGCCCATGCCGCCGCCGCCAATCCTGCGCACGATCTCATAGCGACCATTCAACACAGTATTTGCGGCAAGTTGCTTTACGGCGGGGCGATGACCACCAGTAGTACCTTCTCGCGGCGTGCCGGTGCTTCCGGGGGCGCGAACGTTGTCTGTGAATGAGCCTCCGAGCGAACTCGAAGAGATCGGACGTTCGCCGGTATCTGCCTTTTCGACGACAAGAGAATTCTCCACAATTGGCGCTGAAGGTGCTTCGTTGGCGACTGCAGCGGGCGCGGCGGCGTTAACAGGCGGTTCGTAAACTGGTTGTTCGGCAGTGATTGGCGGTTCGTAAACTGGTTGTTCGGCAGTGATTGGCGGTTCGTCAGTGACTTCAGGCTCCAACGTCTCAGCGAATGCGGCGGGCTTCGTCGAATGCACTTCGTCCTCGTCGCCGAGAGTGGCAGCCATAGTTCTCAACTCCGGCGAGGCGGGAACCAACTGCGCACCACAATTTCCGCAGAAGTGTTCACCCGTCAATACGCGGGAGCCGCATGCGTGACACTGATCCATCTACAATTTGAATTACCAGATTCAGATTCAACGCGGCACTGACAAGAAGACGTAATAGCAGGCGTTATTTGACGATGTGGAAGCGCAGAAATGTCTTTCCGACGATAATTTCATCGCCATCGCATAACGCCTGACGGTGTCCCGGGGGTAGTCTTTTGCCGCGATTGATGAACGTACCGTTTGTCGATCCGAGATCCTCGAGAAAATACTGACCATTACTAAGCGTGATGCGAGCGTGACGCCTGGAAACCTTTGCTTCCGGATCGTCAGTATCAAGGTCGATGTCGGGGAAAATGCCACCATCGGCGTCCCAACGTCCGATCTGAGCTTCAACATCACTCAACATAAACTGTTTTCCGGTCGAGCGGCCTTTTTCGATAACGAGGCGCGCGTGCGGTTTGGGGCTCGATCTCAGAGCCGAAAAACTCAGCCCCGCGGAAACCCGCTTGCCGGCGAATTCGGCACGTGTGCTTGGCGTCTGGGCATGAGTGCCGTTTCGCCCTTCCGAGTTCTGCGGTGGTAGCGCCTGATTGATCGGTGGGCGACCGTTCGGTCGCAAAGGCGCGCCGCATTCGTCGCAATACTGCGAGCCATCGAGGTTTTCAGTTTTGCACCGATCGCAGGTAATCATCGCCGTAGAAAAGCAAATCATTTTAGCGCACAAAAGCCACAAAAGTCATTTTATGCATTGTGTGCTTTTTTATGGCTCACATTGTTAACGAATCCGCACCCGGAAGCGTCTCAGAATGTGGCCCGTTCGCGGGTGGTGTTAAATGAAACAGTTTGGTAACTTTTCACGTAGAAAACACTTTGAGAGTCTAAGGCCCCTGATATAAGGAACTTAAAGATGGCAGTCAGTCGGAAAAAGAAGATAATTATTGGTGTGGTTGCGGCGGCGGTACTGGCCATCGTCGTTATTGTTAGCGTGATTGCGACGCGCAAAGAAGAGCCTGAAGTAATCACAGTAAAACTCAACGTCAGACCAGAACTGAAGCAGACGGTAACGGCTTCCGGCGAAGTACGCCCGATCCGTTACATCAAGCTCACCAGTGAAGTGCCCGGCCGGATCGAAGAGATTTACGTGACCGCGGGCGACATGGTCATCAAGGGCAAACCACTGGTCCGCGTAGATCCGACACAATTGCAGTCGAACCAGGAAGCCCAATGGGCAGCGACTCAAGGGGCAATCAACGACGTGCAAAACGCCCGCAACGCCGTCAACGCGGCGCAGCAGGGGCTGATTGTCGCGGAAGCTTCGGTTGCCGCTGCGAGACAGCAGGTCGTCTCTTTTCAAACAGCAGTGGACCGCGCTCAGGTCGAAGTAAACACCGCCCAGCGCGAGCTCAAACGCCACACCGAATTGATCGAAGCCGGTGTTTCCTCGCGGTTTGATTACGACGCTGCTCGCGACCGTTTCGAAACCGCCAAGATCGCCCTGGAAACCGCCAGAGCAAATCTCGAAGCTCAAAAAATCGCGGTAAAGGAAGCCACTGAACGCGCGACTCAGCAGAAGATCGCCGTGAGGGACGCGCAAACAAGCATCAAGTCGTCAGAGATGCGCGCCAGCCAACAGGCAGCGATGTTGCGAGGGCAAACGAGCCAGCGTTCTAAGGCAACGCAGTTGTCGCCACTGAACGGCGTGGTTGCTGACATTCCGACGCGCGTCGGTGAATTCGCGGTGGCTGGTCTGTCGACAACTCCGTTGATGACTATCGCCGACATGTCGCAGATCAACGTCGAAGTAAACGTGGACGAAACCGAAATCAACAACGTCAAGGTGGGCCAGGAAGCCAAGGTGAAGGTTGATGCTCTTGGCGACAAGGAAATCAAGGCAGTCGTCACGCAAAAGAATCCTTTGGCGATTTCAAAGTCTGATGCTACGGGCGGTCTATCAAACCGCGTGAACGTTCAGGAAGCGAAAGAGTTCAAGGTAACACTCGAGCTGAGGGAGTTGCCTGAAGACGTTACAGTTGCACTGCGTCCCGGAATGAGCTCGACGGCAACGATAACCACCGATACGAAGAACAATGTGCTCGCGGTGCCGCTCGAATCGATCGTTGAAAAGGCGCCAACACCCGCAGCGTCTCCCGGTTCTGGTCAGGTGGCGAATGGCGTCCCCCAGGCGTCGCCACAAGGTGGTGAGAGACCGAAGCCGCAAAAGGGGGTCTACCTGATCGAGAATAACAAGGTGAGATTTATCGAAGTCACCACGGGCATTACAGGTGAAGCGGATATCGAGGTCACGAGCGGGTTAAATAAGGACCAGGAGATCGTGCGTGGTCCAAGTCGCGTGTTGAAGACGCTCAAGGATGGGATGACAGTCAAACGTCAAACCAAGAAACCCGACAACGCAAACGAAGGCCAAAGCTAGATGAGCGAAGCCACTCTTACAATTTCTCCGACAGAGACAGAGAACGTCGTCAAACCGCGCGCTGAGGTTGACGGTCATGATCCGTCGATGCTCATCTCGATGCGAAACATCTGGAAGACATACCAGATGGGAACTGAAGCTGTACACGCTCTGCATGGAGTCTCGTTTGACATTCCGCGCGGCGAGTACATCGCCATCATTGGACCATCCGGATCAGGCAAGTCGACGCTGATGAACCTGATCGGCTGCCTCGATACTCCGTCGCAAGGTCAATACTGGCTGAACGGGAAGAACGTCTCCGAGATGGACGACGATGAGCTCGCACGTATCCGGAACCAGGAAGTCGGGTTCGTTTTTCAGACGTTCAATCTCCTTGCGCGCGCAACGGCGCTGCACAACGTCGAACTGCCGTTGATTTACGGCGGCGTCAGTGCATCTCAGCGACATGAGATGGCAAAGCAGGCGCTCACAGCTGTTGATCTTGACGATCGCATCACGCATAAACCCAACGAACTCTCAGGCGGTCAGCGCCAACGCGTCGCGATTGCTCGCGCGCTTGTGAACCATCCGTCGATCCTTCTCGCAGACGAGCCGACGGGCGCACTCGATTCGCACACCAGCATGGAGATCATGGATCTCTTCGAACGCCTCCACTCCGAAGGCAACACAATCATCGTCGTCACTCACGAACACGACATCGCCGCGCGGGCGCACCGCGTTGTCTCGATTCGCGACGGTCTAATCGAAAAAGACGAACGCATAAAGTAGAAATGCAAATATGATTCGACTGGTTGCGACTTTCGAAGCTCTTAAGGTCGCGACCAGCAGTCTGCGTGCAAATAAGCTGCGCACGGCATTGACGCTGGTCGGCATCATTGTGGGCGTCACTGCGGTGATCGCAGTCGTGACGATCATCAAGGGTCTCGATCAAACAGTCGCACAAACGTTCTCATCACAAGGCTCCACCGTCTTCACCGTTTCCAAGAATCCGCTAATCATCAAATCGCGCGAAGAGTTCATAAAGTTCAACCGTCGAAAAGACGTGACGCACGAAGACGCGGAAACGATCTCGCGACTGTGCACTGCGTGCTGGAGAGTTGGGATCGCCGCCAACGCAATCGAAACCGTGAAGTACGCTGATCAGAAGGCTGAGAATGTTCAGATTCGCGGTGTCGATCCAATCACGATGTTTGATATCGACGGTGTGAGTATTGCTGTTGGCCGGATTTGGACGGAGAGCGAAGGCGCCTCAGGTCGTGAGATCTGCGTCGTTGGCCCAGACATGTTGAAGAACCTGTTTCAAGATGCGCCCGCCGACAGGGCTGTCGGACAGGAGATCAGGATCGACGGGCGGCCGTATCTTGTTCTGGGCGTGCTTGAACCGCGCGGTTCGATATTTGGTTTCTCACGCGACAACGTGGTCTATATTCCGTATTCCACTTATCAGAAGGCGTACGGCGGCAGGCGTTCGCTGATTACTTTCGTTCAGGTGCCCGCGGCCGAGCAGCTCGAAGCTGCGCAAGATCAGGTCAGAACGATCATGCATAATCGCCGTCACACGACTGAAGACAGTGAAGACCAGGGGTTTGCACTCGAGACACAGGATGTGTTTCTCAATCTCTATGGTTCGGCGACGTCGAACATTTACATCGTGACGATCGGAGTGGCGGCGATTTCGCTAGTGGTTGGCGGGATAGTCGTGATGAACATCATGCTTGTGTCTGTAACGGAACGGACCAAGGAGATCGGAATTCGGAAAGCGATCGGCGCACGACGGAAAGATATTCTGACGCAGTTTCTGATCGAGGCTGTGATGGTGACTGCGATCGGCGGGGCGATTGGAGTGGGCACCGGGTTTGGATTGGCTTATGTGATCTCGGCGCTGATCGGATTTCCGTTGCTGATCAGTGTTGCGTCGGCGGTGCTGGGGGTTAGTGTATCGTCGATCGTTGGGATTGTGAGCGGGTTGTGGCCGGCGTGGCGCGCGGCGAAATTGGATCCGATCGAGGCGCTGAGGTCCGAGTGAATTGCCAATTGCCGATTTCCAATTGCCAATTTTCGGAGAAAGCACATCGAGGGATTTCAAATCGGCAATTGGCAATCGGCTTGAATCTAAGGCAATTAAAGAAATGAGACTGGACGATATCAAAGAATCTGCGCTCATGGCGTTTGATACGATACGCGCGAACAAGCTGCGCTCGACGTTGACGATCCTTGGCGTCAGTGTAGGTGTCGTCACGGTCATCTTCATGGTCTCGATTATCCAGGGCCTGAATAAAGCTTTCGCGGATCAGATCGAATCACTTGGCTCAAACACGATCTTCGTCTCGAAGTTCGCACCGAGCTTCGGACGTCCGCCGGGTCCGGAAGAGATACATCGCAAAGATCTCACGATGGATGATGCTGAAGCATTTCGCACCGAAGCGCCGTCGATCGTCGGCGTCTCGCCGATCCGTCGCATGTTATCTTCGACGGTTCGATACCAGGACAAGCAAACCGACACTCCAATCATGTTCGGCGTGACGCCGTATTACGAGTTTGTTCAATCGCAGTACGTCGCGAGTGGTCGTTTCGTCAACGACATCGACATGCAGGATCGTTCCAACGTCGTGATCCTCGGCGTCGATGTGAAGCAGGCGCTCTTTCCGTACGAAGATGCGGTTGATAAAGAACTCAGGATCGAAGGAAATCCGTATCGAGTGATCGGCGTGATGGAGCCGTTGGGCAACTTCTTCGGCCAGTCACGGGACAACTCGATCTTTGTTCCCATCACGACGTTCGAAAAGTATTACCCCGACCGTCCGTTTCCGGAGGTCGTCTTCTTCGTGATTGTGCGTCCACGTTCGCGCGCTTACGTTAAGACCGCGATGGATGAGATCAGAGACATTCTGCGTCGCCGCCGCCATGTTCCTGCCGCAGCGCCGGACAACTTCGGCATCTCATCACAAGACTCGTTACTCGACGTTTATAATCAACTCACCGGAGCGACGGCCCTCGTGCTGACGTCGATATCTTTTGTGGCGTTGATGATCGGTGGGATCGGCGTGATGAATATCATGCTGGTTTCAGTCACTGAACGCACGAAGGAGATCGGTGTGCGCAAAGCCGTCGGTGCAACGCGATTGAATATCCTGTCGCAGTTTTTGATCGAGGCTGTGGTGTTGACTGCGATCGGCGGTCTGGCGGGATTGGCTGTCGGCGAGGTTGCGAGCCTCTTGATGAACAAATATTCGCCGTTGCCCGCGTATGTTCCTCTGTGGGCCATTGCTGTCGGCGTCGGTATCTCGGCGGGCGTTGGAATCATCTTCGGCCTCTGGCCGGCCTGGAAAGCCGCCCGCCTCGATCCCATCGAAGCCCTCCGCTGGGAATAGACCACAGCGGGCCGCCCCTTCCGTTAGACCGGACAGTGTTCTACACTCTGCAACCATAACCAAGCATCTCCCGTAGTAACGCTGTGAAATTTGTCGAAACTCTAAAGCTTGCCATTGCAGCGATCTGGGCGCATAAGCTGCGCTCTGCCCTGACGCTGCTCGGCATGATTGTCGGCGTAACCGCCTTCGTCGTCGTCGTGTCGTTAATCGAAGGCTTCAATCGCTACGTCGATGAAAAAATCGCCGGAATCGGCGCCAAATCGTTCACCATTCAACGATTCAATCCACTCGAAGACTTCAAAGACACTGACACGATCGCCGCGGCCCAGCGACGCAACAAAGAGCTGACGCTCGATGATTACGACTACTTGAAACAGCGCGCCACTCTCGCTGGCAAGATCGGCGCAAGAGCCAGAGGCACTCCATCCGAAGTCAAACGCGGGAAGAAGTGATCGAAGACGTTTTTGTTTCCGGCGCGACCGTCGAACTGTGTAGACATCGAAAACCGCGACGTTGCCGAGGGACGTTTTATCGCAGAGCCGGAAGACGAAGGCGCAGCACGAGTCGCATACATCGGCGCAGACATTGCGACGAAACTGTTTCCGGCCGGCAATGCCGTGGGCCAGGAGATAACCATACGCGGATTACCGTATCGCGTGATCGGGATTGAGGCCGCGAGAGGAACGGTTTTCGGCATCCCTCAGGACTCGTTCATCATCCTTCCCTTGAAGACCTACTCGATCAACTATGGCGGACTCATTCGACAGCGCTCGCTTTACTTCGTTGCCACTTCACTAACTGACGACCTCTTCAACGACGCCGTTGAGGAGGCGCGGTTTCTTGATGCGTGGCCAGGCGTAAACTCGGACCAAGTGAAAAAGATAATTTCGGCATCGTAACTCCTGATGCTATCACGGGCCTCCGCGACCGGCTTCTCGGCACGATCTTTATCGTCGCGATTGCAGTTCCGGGAATCGCGCTAGTCGTCGGCGCGATCGTGATCATGAACATCATGCTGGTGTCCGTCACCGAACGCACAAAAGAGATCGGAATCAGAAAATCTCTGGGCGCGCGGCAAATGGACATCTTGAAACAGTTTCTGGTCGAGGCGGTGGCACTGGCCACTATCGGCGGTGCAGTGGGAATTCTTATTGCATGGATCATCGGTATGATTGTGAGCCTGTGGTTCTTGCCCGTTTATTTATCTATCGTTGCTATTGCTGGGAGCGCTTGGGGCTTCAGGCGGCGCCGGTGTTATCTCCGGCATCTTTCCGGCATGGAAAGCGGCAAGGTTAGACCCCATCGAAGCATTAAGAGCTGATTAGGACCTATCAAATGAGAATCATTCGAAGCGATATCTACGAAAACCTCAAGATGGCTCTGTCGACGTTGCGCGCAAACAAGCTGCGCTCGTTCCTGACGGTCTTTGGCGTGGTCATCGGCATCATTACGGTGATGCTGATCGCTTCGATCATCAGTGGCATCGATGTTTCAGTGACGCGAGAGGTCGAGTCGTTCGGTACTCGTTCAATTTACATCAGCAAATTCAATCCGGGCATCCACATCGGCCGCATGTCTCGCGAAGAGCGCATGCGCAAAGAGCTGACGTACGACGACGCAGTCGCGCTTCAATCGCTTCCCGCAGTCGAACTGTCGGTTCCCTTTCTAGATATCACCAACAACTGGTTCGGCGGCAAGCTGATGGTTTCCGGCGGCGGAAAGACGTCTGCGCAGGTCGCGCTGCAAGGCACACTTCCGGAGTTTGAAAAAGCAGGGACGCAGGTGATTTCCGAAGGTCGTTTCTTTACCCAGACTGAAAACGATACCAATCAGGAAGTGTGCGTGGTGGGCTCAAAAGTCGCCGACGACTTTTTCAAAATTGGTTCGCCAGTCGGTCAAACTGTCAAGATCGGAACTCAAGAGTTTCGAGTAGTCGGCATGCTCGAGAAACGAGAACAGTTTCTGATCGGCGGCGGCAGTGACGATCAAAACAATGTGATCTATGTCCCTTTTAGCGTGGCCCAAAAACTGAAACCAAACGCCGACGATATCTACATACTCGCGGTGGCACGGCCGGGCAGGATGGAAGAGGCAAAAGATCAGGTGCGCGACATGCTGCGCGTGCGGCGCCAGGTAGCGTTTGCTGCTAACGATAATTTTGGGATGGAAACATCTGAGAGCATCCTCGACAATTTCCGTTCGATCACAGCGAGTCTTGCGATCGCGATGGTGGTGATCTCTTCCGTGGGTCTGATGGTCGGCGGAATTGGCGTGATGAATATCATGCTCGTGTCGGTAACTGAACGCACGCGCGAGATTGGCGTGCGCAAGGCTATCGGGGCGAAGCGAAGCGACATTATGTGGCAGTTTTTGATTGAGGCCGCGACACTTACCGGCCTCGGAGGAATCGTGGGCTTGTCGATCGGATGGGGCCTTACGCTTTTACTCCGCTTGCTGCTCCCATCCTACGTGCCGCTCTGGGCGCCGATCGGCGGATCTGATCGCGAGCGTCGGCATCGGTCTAATCTTCGGCCTCTGGCCCGCATGGAAAGCAGCCCGCCTCGACCCCATCGAGTCGCTCCGCTACGAATAATTTTTAGCCACAAAAAGCACATAGTATTTTTGCGCCTTTTGTGGCTATCTGCTTATGAAATAAATGCTGGGAAGAGCGCCGTGATTATCGTCACGAAGAACAGCAGCAACAGCCACAACATAATCGACGACGCCCCAGGCTGCGCCTTTCCCAACCCGCGTTGCGCCATGGTGCAATCCCTTCGCGCGCAACCACAGCCAATAAAACGACGTCAGCCCGATGAAGCTCGCGATCACAAACAGAATGGGATGTTCTGCGGGCGAAAACAGGATTCCGAGATTGTCCTGCAAAGTCGTTTCCTGGTTGAGAATCGGATGTAAGTCGTCGGGCGTTTTCAAGTAAAGAATCACCAGCCCGAGAACTTTCTGGATCACGATAACCGGGAGCGCTGCATAAAACGTCACCGCCAGTGCTTGCCAGAAATTGATTCTTCCTCCAAAGGCGAGAATGCCGAGGAGCGCGAGGGCCGCCCCGAACGAGCTGATAACAAAGACACCGACAACTTGTTTGGCCGCTGTTCCGACGCGTTCAGCAGGGCTCTTGAGAGATTGCAACTGTTCAGTTTTCATCCTCTCCAGTGCCTCTGGTGGCGGCGCGAACGGTGGTCCCATCTCGGCTAGTTTCTGGGTTTGGTGGTCGACGATTCTTTCAGGCGTGATTCTCTGCACAAACGCAAACGAATAGATCAAAGTGAGCACAGTGATTATCGCGAACGCTCCAAACCAGTGTGGATAACGGCGGAGGCTGCGAAACACTCGCGACGGCTCGTAGAAGATTCCAGTGACCTTGTCGAAGAAAGACAGCGGCTCCTCCTCAGTGCCAACTACTGGAAGCGGGATAAAGCTAAACGCCATAAGCAGGACGCCGAGAAATCCGATCGCGGCCCCAGTTGACGTCCCGCCCGGAATAAACTTCGCTAAACCGCCAACCAGCACGATCACTCCAACAACCATGATTCCGATCGCGATGGGCCGCAGTTTAGTCGGGCGCGGAGCGCGCGGTGTTTCCGGGGGTGGCGGTGGCGCCTCAAAATTCTGCGCTGTCGCAGCACTCATCGTTCAATCTCCTTTGTGAAGACGGCATATTGGGCCATGCTTGTGATTGTGCTTAGTGCTTTGTTGATACCTTGCTCATACGGCGAGCCGCGACCTTAGGTTTCATTGCAAAGCGACAAAGTACTAAGTACTTGAAGAGGCTTCCGCCCAACCCGGAACACGAATACACGCTACCTCGATGCCCGGATGCAACCTCGCGCAGCTCCGGATCGATGTGCGCGCACTCCTCAATCGCAATCGGACAGCGCGTCCGGAACCGGCAGCCCGACGGCGGATTGATCGGCGTCGGCACGTCGCCCTGCAAAATGATTCGCTTCCGCTTCTGCTTTGGATCAGGAATCGGAATGGCTGACAAGAGCGCCTGCGTGTAAGGATGAAGCGGTTGCGCGTACAGATCGGCGGCGCTTGCAATCTCGACGATTCGACCGAGGTACATCACGGCCACGCGATTCGAGATGTGCTCCACGACCGCCAGTCCATGCGAGATGAACAGGTAAGTGAGATTGAATTCTTCCTGAAGTTCCTGAAGCAGGTTAACGACCTGCGCCTGAACGGAAACGTCGAGCGCCGAAACAGGTTCGTCGGCAACGATCAACTTCGGATTAAGCGCGAGAGTTCGCGCGACGCCGATTCGCTGGCGCTGACCGCCTGAGAACTCGTGCGCGTAACGATTCATGTAATCCGGATCGAGTCCGACGCGTCGCAAAAGTCCCGCAACACGATCGCGGCGCTCGCTCTTTGTTCCTTCGTTGTGAATTACGAGCGGTTCGGCAACGATGTCGCCGATCTTCATGCGCGGGTTTAGCGACGCATAAGGATCCTGAAAGATGATCTGCATCTCACGACGTATCTCGCGCAGTTCTCGTTTGTTGAGAGCGAGCACATCTCGACCCTGAAAGTAGATGTGACCAGCAGTGGGTTCAATCAACCGCAGCAAGCAGCGACCAACAGTCGACTTGCCGCATCCCGACTCACCAACGAGCCCTAAAGTCTCTCCAGCAAATATGTCAAACGACACACCATCAACTGCACGCACCACGTCGTCGGATCCTTCGACTGGGAAATGCTTCACCAGTTCACGAACGCTGACGAGTGTCTCGCGTTCGTCTTCCGGTAGGAAGCGGTGGTCCAGTTTCATTATCTATTTCTATGTGAGCCTGCTCCATGCAACTCTATAACCTCATGATCGGCCGCAACGGCTGCCGCAAGATCGTAGAGCACGCAACGCACCTGAACGCCACCGTCGAGTTGATAAAGCGGGATCTCTTCCTCCGCGCAACGCGGCATGCGATGCCGGCAGCGCGGCGCGAAGTGACAACCCGGCGGCAGGTTAGTCGGTTTCGGCACGACACCTTCGATCGTCTCCAACCGCGGTTTTTGCGCTACCTCTGCGACAGAGAGTTTTGGTACTGATCGCAACAAGCCTTCAGTGTACGGATGCTTCGGCCGTGCGAACAACTCGTCAACCGGCGACTCTTCAACAATCCTTCCCGTGTACATCACGGCCACACGATCCGCGACTTCTGCGACAACACCGAGATCGTGAGTGATCAAAAGCACTGCCAACTCTCTCTGCTTTCGCAGCTCATTCAACAACTCGAGAATCTGTGCCTGGATCGTGACGTCGAGCGCCGTTGTCGGCTCATCGGCGATGAGCAACTTCGGATTACACGCGAGCGCCATCGCGATCATCACGCGTTGACGCATGCCGCCGGAAAGTTGATGTGGATAATCGTCGAGGCGACGCGCAGGATCCGGAATCGCGACTTCGCGCATGGCTTCGATCGTCGCCTGGCGTGCCTGCTTGCGATTCATCTTCCGATGCAGACGCAGCGCTTCGGCAATCTGCTCGCCGACAGTGAAAACGGGATTGAGCGACGTCATCGGATCCTGAAAGATCATCGCGATGTCGTCGCCGCGCATTTCGCGCATCTCGGCGTCGGAGAGTTTGAGAAGATCTTTCCCGTCGAACAGTATTTCGCCGTTGACGATCTTTCCGGGAGGCGCGATCAATCTCATCACAGACAGCGCCGTGATCGATTTCCCACAACCCGATTCGCCAACTAATCCGAGCAGTTCTCCACGATCGAGATAAAAACTGACGCCATCAACCGCGCGGACGAGTCCGGAGCGTGTAGGGAAGTGTGTTTGCAGATTGTTGACTTCGAGCAGGTGGGCCATCAGTCGTCAATAGAGATTGAAATTATATTCGAGCTGTATCCACATCGAAACGTGTTTTCCATCCTTCATCGCCGGGAAAAACTTGATTTTCTATTCTCACAGTCCGAGCTTATTCATTCGCGCGTTTTCATACTCGCCATCTTCGGCGGGATAACGCAGAGACTTCGCGATCGTTCCTTTCTCCTTCGCGAGCGACCAAACAATGCTTTCGCCCGCCGGTAAAACTTTCGGTTTCGATGAAAAAACCGGATCGGTAAATGCCTCTTCTGCGTCGACTAACTGCCATCCTTTTGCCTTATACATCGCGAGCACATCGCCAAGGAAGAGGCCGTTGAGAAGATTGAAGTGTACCAGCACCGTGTGCTTAACGGGACGGCCGAGCACCCGTTGAGCAAGTGCGTCGTAATACTCAGAGCGCGTCCACATGTGTTCGAGATAAAAGTCTCGATAAGGTTTGACATCGGCAGCCGCGTCCTTCGCCAGTCGATTGGTTAGCCGCTGGTCGATGGCCCAGTCAGAGTTGTCGATCGTGACATAGCCGTTGCGATATCCGTGCTTCGCGAAAAAGGATCTCATCGCGTCGCGCTTTGCGGCGGTGTCGCCTTCTTTCAGCATTGGAAAGCGAAAGTATTTCCTGAATCGCGGGAAGTCTTTCAACAGCGCTTCGGCGCGCAGAATGTCTTGCTGATACTCTTGAACGTTTGCTTCAGGCGCGTTGAAGTTCCGATGAGAATAGGTGTGGTTCGCGATCATGTGACCGGCCTTGTCCCACGGAGCGAGAAGCTGCTTGCCTTCATCGTTTTCGATGTTGCGCCCGATGACGAAGAGGGCTGCTTTGTGTGAGTGAGCAGCGAGTGTATCGAGAATCGCGTGGTTGCGTTCGGTGGCGGTGAGTTTGACGGCGTTGCGCCAATGGAAATCATCCATCGTGATTGAGAATTGGGTGGCCGGTTTGCTCGCGATGGCCGGCACGCCACCGAAATTGAGCGCCGCGACGCTCAGGCCTAACGCTTTGGTAAATGTTCTCCGGTTCATGCTCACCTCACAATAGGTCTTATCGGTCCTATAGGTCATGTCTATATTGTCGATGTCTCCCGATACTCGCCCCAAACACGTCTCAACGTATTGCTGATCTCACCAACCGTCGCATACGCCTCGACACATTCGAGAATTCTCGGCAGCAAGTTTTCAGTAGTTCCGGCCGCTTGTTCGAGTTTGCTCAGCGCCGCGTCCACGGCACTCGAATCGCGTCGGACGCGCAATGCCCGAACACGCTCGATCTGCGCCTGTTCGAGCGCCGGATCGATCCGCAACACATTGACCGGCGGCTCTGCTTCAAGCTGAAAACGGTTCACGCCAACTACGATCTGCTCATCGGTCTCAATCGCCTTCTGATAACGATACGCCGATTCCTGGATCTCGCGTTGCACGTAGCCTGTTTCGATTGCACGCAGCATCCCGCCCATCGCTTCAATTTTTTTCAAATACTCCGAGGCCTGCTCTTCTATCTCGTCCGTCAAGTGCTCGATCGCGTATGAACCCGCGAGCGGATCAGCCGTTTCGGTAACTCCCGATTCGTAAGCAATTACCTGCTGTGTTCGCAGTGCAACTCGCGCCGCGGCTTCAGTCGGCAACGCCAGTGCTTCGTCCATCGAATTCGTGTGCAACGACTGCGTGCCGCCGAGAACCGCGGCGAGTGCCTGAATCGTGGTTCGCACAACGTTTACCTCGGGCTGTTGCGCAGTCAGCGACGAGCCGGCGGTTTGCGTGTGGAACCTCAGCATCATCGAGCGCGGATCGCGCGCCTTGAAACGATCGCGCATGATGCGCGCCCACAATCGTCGCGCCGCGCGAAACTTCGCGATCTCTTCGAGCAGATTGTTGTGTGCGTTGAAGAAGAACGAGATGCGCGGCGCGAAGTGATCGATCTCGAGACCAGCCGCGAGTGCCGCTTCCACATACTCGATTCCGTCGGCAAGCGTGAACGCAACTTCCTGCACCGCGGTCGAGCCTGCTTCGCGAATGTGATAACCGCTGATCGAGATCGTGTTCCAGTTTGGCACTTCGCGAGCGCAAAAACCGAAGATGTCAGTGACGAGACGCAGCGATGGAGCAGGTGGATAAATGTAAGTGCCGCGCGCGATGTACTCTTTCAAAATATCGTTTTGCAGCGTGCCTCTGACTTTGCTGAACGGAACGTTTTGCTTGCGCGCGACCGCGAGATACAACGACAGCAGTATCGCAGCGGTCGCGTTGATAGTCATTGACGTTGAGACTTCATCCAGCGGGATATCCGCGAACAATCGCTCCATGTCTTCGAGCGAGTCGATCGCAACGCCGACTTTCCCGACTTCACCCTGCGCGAGTGGATCGTCTGAATCCAGACCGATCTGCGTCGGCAGATCGAAGGCGACGGAAAGTCCGGTGGTGCCCTGGGCCAGAAGATATTTGTAACGCGCGTTCGACTCCTCGGCAGTTGCGTAACCGGCGTACTGGCGCATGGTCCAAAGCCGCCCGCGATACATGTTTGGGTAGATGCCGCGCGTGTAGGGAAACTCGCCGGGCGCACCCAGATCGTGCTCGTAATCGATTTCACGAGTGTTGTAGGGATTGAAGTCGAGCGGCTGCTCTTGCTGTTTGGTGGCCATGCGCGAGCCTAGGATACAGGATTACAGGATTTTCATGATAGTTTGGGCGTAATGCAGACGGTTAAGGTGAATAAGCGCGGCGCGGATCGCGTGCATGCGGGCCATCTGTGGATTTACCGCAGCGACGTTGTGGATGCTGCGGCTGAGGGTGGATCGGTGGTCAGGGTCACCGATGAACGCGGAAATTTTGTTGGGCAGGCGCTGTTCAGCGATGCTTCACAAATCGCGCTGAGGTTTCTTACCCAAAGTAACGAAGACATCAACCGCGACTGGTGGCGGCGAAGGATTGTCGAAGCAGCCGCACGCAGAAACATTCCGCCTGACACGAATGCTTATCGTCTCATCTACTCCGAAGGCGACCTGCTTCCCTCGCTCATCGTCGATCGTTACGACGACGTGCTCGTGTTGCAGACGCTGTCGCAAGGCACGGACGCACTGAAGCCATTGCTGCTGGAAATACTGATCGAAGAGTTTGCTCCGCGCGCAGTGGTCGAACGAAACGACGCACGTGTTCGCCAGCTCGAAGGTCTGCCGCTGCTGGCCGGCACGGTCTATGGCAACGCTCCGGAGGAACTGGAGATCCTGCAACACGGGTTGCGCTTCTATGTCGAGCCTTTAGGTGGACAGAAGACCGGATCGTTTCTCGATCAGCGCGAGAACCGTCTTGCCGCGCGCGCCGCAGCGGAAACAACAAACAAGCAACGAGCACTCGATTGCTTCACGTTCAACGGTGCGTTCGCACTGCACCTGGCCCAGGCGTGCGAAAGCGTGATCGGAATCGACATTTCGGGCGATGCTGTTTTAGCAGCGCGTAGAAATGCGGAGTTGAATGGTCTGACGAACGTTGAGTTCCGCGAAGCGAACGTGTTCGATGCGTTACGCGAGATGGAAAGCGCCGGTGAACGATTCGATGTGATCGTTCTCGACCCACCTGCATTCGCGAAGAACCGTGCGAGTTTGAAAGCGGCGGTTCGAGGTTACAAAGAGATCAATTTACGAGCGTTGAAGCTGCTGAACTCAGGCGGCGTGCTTGTGACGTGCACGTGTTCCTACCACGTCCCAGAGGAACTGTTCCTCGAGATAATCGCCGGTGCCGCGATCGATGCGCACCGGCGAGTGCAGATCGTCGAGAAGCGCATGCAGGGAACGGACCACCCCATTCTGCTCGGCATGCCGGAGACTTACTACCTGAAGTGCGTGATCGCCCGCGTCATTTTTTAGCCACAAAAGGCACAAAAAGCACTCTTCAAATGTGCCTTTTGTGCCTTTTTGTGGCTAGAGTCCGGGATCGTTTTCGATCACGACCTTCGTCGTGTAGTCCTTACCACCAACCGTAAGTTTCAAGTTGTAAGTACCGGCTTCGAGCGGCAGTCCGAGGGTGAAGATGTTGCCAAAACCGCCACCTCCACCACCGCCGCCACCGCCTCCGCCACCACCGGCGCCTGGACCAGTCGTCGGACGTGGCGGCGGATCGCCGCGAAGGTTCCACTGCACCCGGTTAAGCCCTGCCTCCTTCGTGCCAGTCATGTTACGCACGACCTTGCCCGTGTAATCCGAGACCGTCAGTTTCACATCCCCTGAAGCAGGCGACTTCAAGTAGTAGCTGATCGCCGTTCCCGGAACGGGATTCGTACCGCGGAAGAGTTTCGCGCCACCCCAGTAACGCGCCAGACGAATATCGTTTTGCCAGAGCGTTCCCGATCGCACGTCAAACAAGTGCGCCTCAGAATCCATCACCTTCTGCGACAACTGCTGTAACGGTGAGATGTCGTCGAGAATGAAAATACCCCGGCCGTGAGTACCAACGATCAGATCGTTGTCACGCGGATGGACCAGGATGTCGTCAACGCGAATCGTCGGCATCCCCGACATGAACGGCTTCCATTCGCGTCCACCATTCAGCGAGATGAAAAGACCAAACTCCGTTCCCACGTAGAGCAGGTCTCTATTTCTCGGATCCTCCTTAATCACGTTCACATTGCCTCGCGCTGGAAGATTGTTGACGATTGAAGTCCACGTGGCGCCGTAATCTTTCGTCACAAACACGTATGGCTTCAGATCATCCAAACGGTGTCCGTCCACTGCGAGATAACACGTACCGGCGTCGTAGCGCGAAGGCTCGACGCGCGAGATGTGGTAAGTCTCGCCAATGCCCGGAACGTTCTTTGAAACATTGGTCCATGTTGCGCCACCGTCGCGACTGACCTGAATGTTACCATCGTCAGTGCCCACCCAAAGTATGCCGGGCACCTTCGGCGATTCTGCAAGGGTAACGATGTAGCCGTAGCCCGAGTAACCATCGTGCTTCGAAGCCATCGGTTCTTTGCCGCTCACACCCATGATCGACAAAGTGCTGCGATCGATCGCCTTCGTGAGATCCGGTGTTGCGGTCCACGTATCGCCGCGGTCCATCGATCGGAAGAGCCGGTTGCCACCCGCATAAACCACTCGCGGATTGTGCGGTGAAAGGTGGATCGGCGTACTCCAATAGAAGCGGTACGTCTCACCAACAGGCGGTGTCGGAACGACATTCGACTGCAAACCGCCGCCGCCTCCCAAGCCACCGAATCCCTGCGCAGCGGCGAATTGAGCGAGTTGGGTCGCGGTGTCAGGAGTCGGAGACGCTTCCGGAGAGGCACCCGGACTTGCGGCAGGCGTCGCACCCTGGCGTCCCTGACCCTGGGCCTGCCCTGTCCCGCGTCGTTGCGGCACACCTCGAGGACGGATGCTAACGCTGCGTCCAGTGCGAAGATCGAGTCGCTGAATGTTGCCACCCTGAGATTCCGCGTAGACGATGTTGTGATCTGTCGGATCGACCTGAGTGTAGAAGCCGTCGCCGCCAGCGACGCGATACCAATCGGCATTTGTGATACCGACTTGCTGGTTGCGCGTCATGCTTGGACCACCCCACGATCCGTTGTCCTGCAAACCGCCGTACACGTAGTAGGGCTTTCGCATGTCAACGCCGATGGCGTAAAACTGAGCGGCGGGAATGGTGTTGATGAACTCCCACGTTGCGCCTTGATCGTAACTGACGTTCAGTCCGCCATCGTTTCCGACAAGCAAGTGATCGCTATTTGCCGGGTTGATCCAGATCGCGTGATTATCAACGTGCGCGATGCCGGCTTGCAGAGATCTAAACGTCTTGCCACCGTCAGTCGATTTACTGAAGTTCAATCCGCCGGTATAAACTGTTTCGGGATTTCTTGGATCGACGCGAATCTGGCTGTAGTACATCGGCCGGTTGTTTTCATTGCTGACGATGCGCCAGGTCTTGCCTTTGTCATCCGAACGCCACACGCCGGGTCGCTTCGGATTCGGCGGTGAGGGACTCGGTGAAGCGCTCGGGCTTGGCGTCGGAGTCGCGCTTGGCGATGCTGATGGACTCGGGCTTGGGCTGGGCGCAACTTGACCGCCGAACGTCGATTCTTCGCCACCAGTGCCGGTGCTCGCGCCTACTTCCATCTGCGCGTAGATAACGTTCGGGTTCGAACGAGAGACGTCGAGTCCGATGCGGCCGAGGACTCCTTCCGGCAATCCGCCGCCTTCGAGTTTTTTCCACGTCTTGCCGGCGTCGATCGTTTTCCAGATTCCGCTGCCTGGACCACCACCGTTGAAACCGTAGTTGGTGCGTCGTCGCTGATACGAAGCGGCATAAAGTATTTTGCTGTCTGACGCGTCAATCGCAATGTCCGTGAAGCCCGTGTCTTCGTCGATGAACTTCACGTTGGTCCAGGTCTTGCCGCCGTCTGTGGTCTTGTACACACCGCGCTCTTTGTTTGGACCAAAGAGGTGACCGATCACTGCTGCGTAAACGATGTTCGGGTCTTTCGGATCGATCACGATGCGACCGATCGTCTGGGAGTCTTCGAGACCCATTTTGGTGAAGGTTTTTCCCGCGTCGGTGGACTTGTAAATGCCGTCACCAAAACTCGAGCTCTGGCGATTGTTTGGTTCGCCGGTGCCGACCCAGACGATGTTTGGATCTGAAGGCGCGATCGCGATGTCGCCGACGGAGTGCGTTGAGTAGGTGTCGAAAATCGGTTGAAAGGTCGTGCCGTTGTTTGTCGATTTCCAGACGCCGTTGGTCGCGAACGCCACGTAGATGATGTAGGGATTCTGTTCTACGACCGCGATATCGTCGATGCGGCCGCCCATGCTCGCTGGTCCAATACTGCGCCAGACGAAACGCTTGAGCATGGGATCGGTCGACCAATTGATGGGAGTTGGCGTTGGGCTTGGACTGGGACTCGGCCTCGGGCTCTGGGCAGCCGCAGCGGCCGGCGCGGGAGTTTGAGTTGTTTGGTTCTGCGAATAAACGGTGATGGTTGCGAAAGTCAACGAAATGACAATCACAACGAGCAGTCCAAGATCGTAAACGGAGCGCGACCGGTCTTTCATGCGAAAGGGTCCTTTCAACTAATTGTTTACCTAAACTGCGCGGGATAGAACTATTGCCGATAGAAAAGGCTAGGTTGCGGAATATAAATAATTTGCAGCCCTGAAAGCAATAGCATATCGGAGGTTTATCCGTACCTATCGGACGAATAGGGACCTATTAAAGACGCGCGAGCCAGGCGGAGTAGCTGGTGCGCTTCTCTTCCAGCCATGACTTGAAAGTCACACGCGACGCAGGATTGTCGGCGATGAATCGATCAACTTCACGAATGATTAACAGGTTCATCTGACGCGCTATAAGGGTTGCTTCCTTCGCCGGCATCGGGCAGTTTGGGGAAACTGATGAGGGCTTATTTCGCTCGCTTTCATCAAGCTTGTAACGTAGCGTGGAAACCTTTTCGTTGAATTGCTTCGCAGTCTCGAACTCGTTTTCGAAGTTTGAGGTAGCGAGCTCCTGATCGATGAACGCGATAATACCCTTCAACCAGAGACGTCTACCAATTACCTGCGCCTCAAACGAACAAGCTCGCTCCGTCTCGCCTTCGAAACTCAAATCGGTGAAGGAAACGCTGCGAATGTTGATGGTGTAAGAGCCTAGCGTTCCGGGAACGTAAGTCTTTCCGTTTGGGACAGCCACTAAAACCGGAATGTAGACGTCCGTCAGTCCTCCCGGCTCTATCAGCGCACCACCGTTGGGACCGTCAGGCAAAGCGATTGGACCTTCCTTCCCGTTACTCGTGACGTCAACTTTCAGCGCTGAAACACTTTTGTCCGATAAATTTCGCAACGTGATTCTGTACGCCGACATCGGTGTGTGGTCACGTCTGACTCTGACTATCTCAATAGACTTTGTGAAGTTCTGAAAGTCCGGCTCAGGTGGTAAAGGCGGATTTGCGTCCAGTAGCCTGATGAGGAACGGTTCAATTCCAAATTGACGCAAGTGACTTACAGTCTTTTGCTCGCCAACGGCGAGTTGGTAAACATGGACAAGCTCTTCTTCTTCGTAACCCTCATTTCCGCGCAGCACTGTTACCCTGACTTCAGCCGTCTCACCATTGAAAAACGGCTCAAGTTTAACGCCACGAATCGGCGCTCGCCCCGGCTCTGGTTGCGCCTCCGTGCGAACGAATCTCGGGTAAAAACCGGAACCTGACCTCTCTTTTGGACACCGCTAATTAAAAGATAAGTCGGACCGAGCTGCGGTGTGATGTAGGTTTCCAAAAGATACCGGGATTTCTTGTCGGTGGGCTGCGAAGAAACGGAAGGTTCCTGCGGCTGCTGCGCTCTGACGACGGACCAGGAGACGATCACGACGATCGCCACCAGCATGGAAAGCTTTCTCATTGTTCAAGCCCGCGTTTGGAGTTCAAGCTTTAGCTTGCTCAGAAAGACAACCTGAAGGTTGAACTCCAAACGGGCGCTAACAATTTTAGCCGCGCCTGATGTTGCCGCGAGTGCTGTCGGCAAGGCGCTTGGCATCGAGTAAGGCTTCGAGCGCGCGGATTACTTGCGCATCGCTGTCGAGCAATACGCGCGCGCCGGCGTCGTTTGAAAATGCCGCGGTCACGATCTCCTGACGCAGTCGCAGTTTCACGAAGTCTAACTCCTCGTCGATCTGCGCCGGTTGGACCAGGTAATCGGTGTGCGTGCGCACAAAATTTCGAAACGCCTCGACTACGCGATCAGTGATCGCAAAGTCAGTAGCCTTGGCGCTCTTGCCGTATTGGACTTTCTCGACTCTGTAAGACTCCAGACCGGGAAGGACTCCAGCGGCCAGTTGTCTCGTGAAGTGAAACCCTGCTTCTGCGATTCGTGCGCGTGCGGGAGTATTCGCAGCCTCTTTTACTTCGATATCCGGGGTGATGCCGCCGCCACCATAGAAAACTCGTCCAACTGCGGTTTGCACTGCCCGGTCCCGTGTGTGGCTGCGGAGTCGGAGAAGCCAGCGACAACGGCGACTCGATGTTGCGGTTGTTCTGTGGCTGGTTCTCTGTTGGCTCGTGTCGCGTGTAGTAATCGTAAAGCGAACCACTGGAGTAATCGCGCTGCAACGAACGTCCGTATGGCGTGTAGTAACGCGCGGTCGTCAGCGTCAGGCCGGTATTAAACGGTAACTGGAATATTCGTTGCACGAGCCCTTTCCCGAAACTCGTCTCGCCAACGATCAATCCGCGGCCATGATCCTGAATCGCACCCGCAACGATCTCCGACGCAGAGGCACTGTTGCGATTGATCAGTATGACAAGTGGAACAGTCGCGGGATCGGAACCGGTTGACTTGTAGACGATTGGCTCGCTGTATTCAGTGCGACCTTTCACCGACACGATGATGTGCCCGCGCGGCAGGAACTCACTCGCCACGTCGATCGCCTGGTCCAGAAGACCGCCAGGATTACCGCGCAGGTCGAGGATAAGCTGGCGCATTCCCTGCTCACTCAGACGCTTCATCGCCTTGTTCAGCTCTTCGTCACTCGATCGCTGAAATCCGCCGGTCAAACCGATATAGCCGGTGCTGGGGCGAATCATGTAAGCATTGCGAATCGTCGGCAGCGGAACTGAATCGCGAACGATCGTGAAATACAGTGGTGCTTCCGAACCCGCACGGTCAACTTTGATCGTTACCGGTTCGCCGAGGCCGCCACGTACGTTCTTCGAAACCTGTTCGCTGGACCAGTCGCGCGCGTCTTTGCCGTCGACTTCGAGAATACGATCGCCGTACTTCAGACCGAGTTTCGCGGCGGGCGTTCCCTCGACGGCTGACTGAACGTAGACGCCGTCACGATGCGCGACGATCGTCACGCCAATGCCGTAGAAACGCGAGTCCTGGTCTTCTTTCAGTTTCTTGAATTCGTTGTAGGGGAAGTAAGCGGAATGTGGATCGAGAGTCGACAACATTCCCTGAATGGCCGCCTGAGTCGCTTTTTCGTGGTCGATGTCGCCGGAATAGTTACGGGTGATCATCGAAACTGCTTCGTTGTAGTCCTTTTCAATCTCGTCGACTACGCGATAGGAGTTCTTCGCGTTGCTGGAGGTTAGGCTGGTAAGCTTTCGGCCGGTGCCGATGGTCCCGCCAACCATCGCTGCGATAAAGATGACCGCGCAAGCCGTTCCGACGAACTTTTTGCTGATCCACCCACCGAAGTGAGACGAGCGTGATTCGGGTATTTGGCGGGCGACTTCCATTGCCAAAATATACCACAGGGAGGGCAACCGCTTGGAGAGCTGCAGACCCATCCACAGATTTCACAGATTATTCGAAACGATCTGTGTAATCTGTCGGATGGCTTTGCTATATTCCCTTAAAACCTAATGTCTGCGTCTCTTTCTGTCGTTATTCCTGCTTACAATGAGGCGGTCCGGTTGGGAAATACAATTCGGGCCGTCGTTGCTTACATGCGTGAGCATGCGCCGGATGGCGAGGTGATCGTGGTCGATGATGGCTCTGCCGATCAGACCGCGGAACTTGCGCGCCAGACCTTTGCAGACGACTGCCGGAAACCTCCGCACTTCGGTTATCACTTACAAATCGAATCTCGGAAAAGGACGTGCCGTCAGGCTCGGACTGCTCGCCGCGCGTGGCGACGTCACACTCTTTTCGGATGCCGACCTTTCCACGCCGATCACCGAAGCGCCGAAACTCGTCGAACCGATCGTGAATGGGCAGTTTGACGTGACATTCGGATCGCGAGCTTTGGAACGACGGCTGATCGGCGTGCATCAACCGTGGCGTCGCGAGCAGGGTGGACGAGTCTTCAATCTCGCGGTTCGTTTGGCAACCGGATTGCCGTTCTGGGACACGCAGTGCGGGTTCAAAGCTTTTCGCATGAGCGTCTGCCGGCCGCTGGTCGAGGCCGCCACCGTCGATCGATTTGGTTTTGACGTCGAGTTGCTGTATTTAGCTTTTCGCGCGGGTTTGAATTTGAAGGAGATTCCCGTGCGATGGGACCACAACGAGGGCAGCAAGATCAGTTTGCTGAGCGACAGCTTCAGAATGCTGAGTGAAGTCGGACTGATTCGCCAACAAGCTCGCCGCGGAGTTTACGACACCGCGATTCGCGCGGTGCACGAGCTGAAGCGAACCCAATAGGTCCTGTTCGTCGTATTGGTCTTATAATTACCAACGATGCCGGCTCGTCTCAACATCAATGTGGATCACGTCGCAACGGTGCGCCAGGCGCGTCGTGCTCCGGAGCCGAGTGTCATCGCCGCGGCAATGGCATGTGAACAGGCCGGAGCGGATGGCATCACTGTGCATCTGCGTGGCGACCGTCGTCACATCCAGGATTTCGACGTTGAGCTCTTGCGCGCCTCAGTGGCTACTTATCTCAATCTCGAGATGGCGACGACTGAAGAAATGCTGGAGATCGCGCTCGACGCCAAACCTGATGCGGTCACGCTCGTCGCTGAGAAGCCGAATGAGATCACGACTGAAGGCGGTCTCGACGTGAAGGCCAACATTTCGATCGTGCGCGCGGCAGTCGCGAAGCTGAGACAGGGAAAGATTCTCACCAGCTTGTTTATCGATCCGGATCCTGCGCAGATTGAGGTCGCGCATGACGTTGGCGCGCAGCAGGTTGAGTTGTGTACAGCAGCTTACGCCGAAGCGACTTTGGGCGCGCGTGGCATCCACGGCGAAGGCGCGGCGCATGCGGTGCAGGAGTTGCGGAGGTTACGAGAGGGTGCGGAGCTCGCGACGCAGTATGGATTGAACGTTGCGGCGGGACATGGTCTAACTTATCGAAACGTGGTGGCGGTTGCGGCGATCAAGAAGATCACCGAATTCAACATCGGCCACAACATCGTGTCGCGCGCAATTTTTGTTGGATTGGAAAACGCGGTGCGGGAGATGCGTGCCGCGATCCGATCAGACTAAGATACCAGCGCGTAGAGCACCGATAAACATCATTCGCTTGTAATGTGTTTTTGACCCGGCGCTACTTGTGCTCGGTTCCGTTACGCTCACTGCGCCGTATTCAGCTAGCACTGCAACCTGATCGTCTCGCACTTCAACAAACCCGCCCGAGACCTGCAAAGTAAAACTCTTGCCATCCTGAACGTAAGTCAGCACGCCGGTTTGCAGTTGAGAGATCAAAGGTGTGTGGCCTGGGAGAATGCCTAACTCTCCGCCCAGGCCCGGCACAGTCACCATGTCAACCGGTTCAGCAAGCACGCGCCGCTCAGGTGTGACTACTTCGAGTTGAATCTTGTCAGCCATAGTCTCTACTGAGCGAACGACTTCGCTTTCTCAATCGCCTCTTCGATCGTTCCGACCATGAAGAATGCCTGTTCCGGAAGATCGTCGTGCTTGCCGTCAACCAGCTCGCGGAAACCTCTCACCGTGTCTTCGAGTTTGACGTACTTGCCCTCGAGCCCGGTGAACTGAGCTGCGACGAACATCGGTTGCGAGAAGAACTTCTGAATCTTGCGAGCGCGTGAAACGACGAGCTTGTCTTCGTCGGAAAGTTCGTCGAGACCGAGAATCGCGATGATGTCCTGTAGATCTTTATAACGCTGCAACACGCGCTTCACGTCCTGGGCAGTGTCGTAGTGTTCCTTTCCGATGATGCGCGGATCGAGAATGCGCGACGACGAAGATAAAGGATCGACCGCCGGATAAATTCCAAGTTCGACGATCTGACGCGAGAGCGCGGTGACCGCGTCGAGGTGCGCGAAGGTTGTCGCCGGCGCCGGATCGGTGTAGTCGTCCGCCGGTACGTAGACCGCTTGAATCGAAGTAACTGAACCGGTCTTGGTTGAAGTGATGCGTTCCTGCATTTCGCCCATTTCCGTCGCGAGGTTAGGTTGATAACCCACTGCGGAAGGCATGCGGCCGAGCAACGCCGACACTTCAGAGCCAGCCTGTGTGAAGCGGAAGATGTTGTCGATGAAGAGCAGCACGTCCATACCTTGATCGCGGAAGTACTCTGCGACCGTGAGTCCCGAAAGCGCGACGCGCAGACGGGCTCCGGGCGGTTCCGTCATCTGCCCATAAATCAGCGCCACCTTCGACTGTCCGACAGCGTTCATGTCGACTTTCGAAAGGTCGAACATGCCGGTCTCGTGGAAGTTCTTGTTGAACTCTTCGCCAAACTGAATAACCTGCGACTCCACCATTTCTCGAAGCAGGTCATTTCCTTCACGCGTACGTTCGCCAACGCCGGCAAACACGGAGAATCCGGCGCGTGCCTTCGCGATGTTGTTGATCAACTCCATCACGATAACCGTCTTGCCGACGCCCGCGCCGCCAAACAATCCGATCTTGCCGCCGCGAAGGAATGGTTGAATCAGGTCGATGACCTTGATTCCTGTTTCAAACATCTGCAATTCGACGGACTGTTCTTCGAACGTCGGGGCGTGACGATGGATCGCGTAACGCTTGTCGTGTTTCACCGGGCCGAGTGTGTCCACCGGCTCGCCGATGACGTTGAGTACACGACCAAGCGTGCCCTCGCCAACCGGCATCGTGATCGGGCCGCCGGTGTCGATGGCCTTCATGCCACGCACCATGCCGTCCGTCGGCTTCATTGAAACAGTGCGCACGCGACCCTCGCCGAGGTGCTGCTGCACTTCAGTAATGACATCGATCTCTGTTGGCACGTCGAACCCCTCGGAGACGACTCGCAGTGCCTGGTAAATCGGAGGGAGGTAACCTCCCTCAAACTCAACGTCGAGCACGGGGCCGATAATCTGAACAACTTTACCGAAATGATTTCCGTCGGCGCTCACATTAGGCGTAGACATACTGTCTTTGCACTCCTCTTTCGACCTATAAAGGCGAACAAACTGGCAGGATTAAAAGCCAGACAAGATAACATTGCCGATTGCCAATTGCCAATTGCCGATTGACGAAGCAAATTGGCAGTCGGCAATGGGCAATGATCTTACACTTCCGGATCTATTCTGATCTTCATTTTTTGAAGAACCTGGAGGTCTTCTTCGGTGAGTTCGAGGTCGGCGCCGTCAGAAATGCTGTCCTCGTCTCCGGCGTGAGGCCTCAACCCAATCTCGAGCCGGAGCGTTAGCTCCATCTCGTAGCCAGCTTCGCGTAGACGTTCAATGGCTTCCGCCACTTTCGTCGAATTCTCGACCGACTCATTTATCGCAGTACCGATCTCGCGAACTATTTCTTTTGCGTCGTCATCGATTTCCATTTTGCTGTTATGCTACGCCAATAATTGCCGATTGCCAATTGGTGATTTCCGATTTAAAGAGCGAATTTGGCCATCGGCAATTGGCAATTGGCAATGTTAGACTGTCGTGGTCCTCGTATGCATGGAACAATCGGAATCCTGACTGGTGGCGGCGATGCGCCCGGACTCAATGCGGTGATCCGCGCGGTCGTAAAAACGGCGACGTGCGAGTACGGCATGCGCGTCATCGGCATCGAAGACGGCTTTGAAGGTCTGCTCGGCGCTACGAGAACACGAGTGCTTTCATCCGGAGACGTGCGTGGTTTGCTTCCACGTGGTGGAACGATTCTCGGGACACGCAACCGCGGAAATTTTGTCGAACGCGTTGAAGACGGAGTGAAAAGGGACGTCGAAAGCGTCTACCAGGAAGCGATTACGAACATGAAGGTCCTGGGTGTCGACGCACTGGTAGTGCTCGGCGGTGAAGGCACACTCGCGATCGCCAACGAGTTTCACAAGCGTGGTATTTGTGTGTGCGGTGTGCCGAAGACGATCGACAACGATCTCGCCTGTACGGAACTGACGTTTGGTTTCGTCACTGCGCTTGATATCGCGACTGAGGCGCTCGATCGCTTGCACACCACAGCGGAGTCGCACGATCGCGTGATGATTCTGGAAGTGATGGGCCGTCACACCGGATGGATCGCGCTTCACTCAGGTATCGCGGGCGGCGCGGACGTGATCCTGATTCCTGAGATTCCATTTTCAATCCAGGCTGTAGCCGAGAAGATTCGTGCCCGCGATATTAGTGGATCGAATTTTAGTATTATCGTCGTCGCCGAAGGCGCCCAGGAGATCGGGCACGAGCTAATTTATCAAGACAAGGGTGATGGACATCGTGCACCCCGGCTCGGCGGAATCGGTCAACACCTGCAAAAAGATTTGGAAGAAATTACGGGCAGGGAGACACGTTGCGTCGTGCTCGGACATCTCCAGCGAGGCGGGCGTCCGAACGCTTTCGACCGCATGCTTGCGACCAATTTCGGATCTGCGCAGTGCGCGCACTTGCGAACGGCGAAAGCGGTGTTATGGTTGCTTTGCAGGCAGGCGACGTCGTGACGGTCCCGATTACTGAGGCTATCAAGAACATCAAAACAGTGCCCCCGAACGGCCAGCTAGTGCGGACCGCGCGTGATACGGGAATCTCTTTTGGCGCTCCTGACGAGGCCAGTTATCATAAGGCCCATAGGATTTAATAAGGATTAATCGGCGGAAGGATGCATCGTGTCACAGGCTATTAAAGACAAACTTCAGACGGAGCTCGACGAGCTGGAATCGGAACTGCGCATCCATTTGCCGAAGGAGATCAAGAGGGCGCTCGAGTTTGGCGACCTTCGTGAGAACGCCGAGTACCGCGCAGCGCTTGATCGGCAAAACATGGTGAAGGCTCGGATCGTGGAGCTGCGGCAAAGGATCAGCGAGATCACGTCCATCGATCCCAACAAGGTGCCGCGGGACAAGGCTTCGTACGGATCAACACTGGTTTTATACGACGGTGAAAAGGATGAGGAAGTTACTTATCGCCTCGTGACTCCGGAAGAGAGTGATCCGGCACAGGGATTGATATCAACTACGTCGCCCGTCGGCAAAAGTTTGATGGGCAAGCAGGAGGGTGACGACGTAGTGGTCCGCACCCCCGCCGGCGCGCGGAACTTTGAGATCAGGCAGTTGCGTACGCTACACGACGAACTCGAAGGCTAGTTTCTCTGTCTCTGTGCCTCTGTGGTTACTGCTTTTGTACGAAACCGGACCATGAGGCACAGAGACGCGAGGTTGCGCACAGAAGATTTTAAGGCATAATGCCGCGAGGAGAATGAACCTAGCAGATGTTTGGGGCAAGCATCGGACGTGGGGCCCAGCGCATAATTGATGCGATCGTACGCTGGCTCGCCCACGGTCACATCAGTCCAATATTCTGACCGTAATCGGCGTCTCACTAAACGTCGGTTGCGGTCTTCTGTTTGGTCTGGGCTGGTTTTTCCTGGCCGGCATCGCCCTAATCGTCGCCAATCTTTTCGACATGCTCGACGGCCAGGTGGCCCGTCTTTCCGGCCGGGTAACGCGGTTTGGCGGGTTTCTCGACTCTTCACTGGACCGGCTGTCGGATATGGTCGTTTTCGTAGGCTTGATGGTCTTTTATGCCCGTGATGCCGAGTCTCATTCAACTCTTAACGTTTTTCTTGCGGGCGCCGGACTAATGGGCTCGGTTATGGTAAGCTACGCGAGCGCCCGGGCAGAGAGCCTGATTCCCAAATGTGACGTGGGCTTTTTGCGGCGCCCAGAGCGGGTCGTACTTTTTATTATCGGCGCACTCAGTACTTATCCTGGTTCGACTTCTTACTTTGCCAATCGGATGCCGGCTGTCTTATGGGTACTTGCAGTCGGATCTTATTGGACGTTCGCGCATCGGATGTATCACACGTGGCGCGAATTGACGAAAGCTGAAGCAAAAACGGAGAACGTTGACGCGGAAGCTTCGTATTCACAGCCGGCGGAACGCGCGAGCGGAACCAAGATTGGTAACTAAGCCGAGTTGATAGGTCCTATCAGGGCCTATATGGCAGATTTGATCACTCGAGGATAAGAGATTTGACTATTTGTCCGTGCTGCGGGTTCAAATTCCACGGCGCATTGAGTAGTGGGTGTAAACAGTGTGGCGCGCGCGCTGTTGGTGAACCTCTTCCCAGACCAGCCCACGCAACTTCCATCCTATGGCCGCTCCTTAGTTTTAGCCGTGAGCGGTTCGCTCGTGGTCCTCGTTTTCGTGGTCCAAACTCTCGTCGCCTACTTTCAACGTTTTTCTGACTCACTCGGATTCTGGAACTGGGTGGGCGCCGCTGAAACTGCCGCATGGCGCTTGAAGTGGATTTCCATTCCCGTTCTCCTGATTACAGTCACGTTAGGACGAAAGTTATACGCTTCTGTTCTGAATCAGCCAGAGAGGTTTTGCGGACTAAAACACGCCAGGAGAGGTTTGCTCGCTTCTTCACTGGTCGTATTGCTGATCGCTTTACTGATTGGGGTGACGGTGCCAGCGCGTTTACAACAGCGACAAACGTCGAGAGATGCAGCCATCCTCGCGCAATGGTACACAATTGACCGAGCACTCTTCGAACATCGCCTCAAGTACCACTCGTATCCAGCAGACTTGAGACAGTTGCGGGACCGAACTCCGGATCCATACGGTGAGCTTGACGAAGCTTTAGCTGGTCTGGACCCGAAAGTTTACAGCACCATGGTTGAGGTCGCTGTGGTCACAACCGAGAAACCGCCCACGCTTCGAGGCGTAGCCATTCGCAAAGCCTCGCTCACTACCGCCGCTGACGATGCAAGTCCAGGTGGTTTGGCCTTCACCACTTACGTGCTGCGCCTCCCGGGCGAAGACAAAATCCTTGGAAATGAAGACGACTGGGTCGGCCGCGACGGCATGATCGTGAAGATCTCCAACGTCGCCAGAGGCAGCGTCGGGAGTTCAGTTTCCGCAGGGGCGCTGCAACCATAGCGACTTCAATGTCGTTTCTCGATCGATTCCGAAAGAAAACTGAAGACGAAGCCTCACGAATTGCGCGTCTCTCCAGGACCGGCCGCATGGGCGACGGAAAGATCATCGACGCCGTGTCCGATCCGAGCGGTCGTATCACTGAAGTCGTCTACACTTACACGCTGGCGGGAGTTCAATACGAATCTTCGCAAGCGCTGAGCGAGATCCAGCAACAGCGATCGAGTGACTACGCTCCTGGAAAACAGATCGTTGTGCGTTATGATCCGCGGAGTCCGGCGAATTCGATCGTGGTTTAGCCACAAAAAGGCGCAAAAATGTTCGACAGAATTCTGATCGCGAATCGTGGGGAAATTGCCGTACGCATCATCCGCACTTGTCGCGAGCTAGGCGTTCGGAGCGTTGCGATCTACTCGGAGGCTGATGCGGAAAGCCTGCACGTGCGCATGGCTGATGAAGCAGTTTGCGTTGGGCCGGCTGCGTCGAGTCAAAGCTATCTCAAAATCGACAGTATCGTTGCTGCTGCTCTCGAGGTGAAAGCGGAGGCGATTCATCCGGGCTACGGATTTCTTGCCGAGAGTGCTGAGTTCGCGCGTGCCGTAACGGCTGCCGGCTTAACCTTTATTGGACCAGGCGCCGAGGCGATGGAGATCATGGGCTCGAAGACGAGTGCGCGTCGCGCGGCAGTTGAAGCAGGTGTTCCGATCGTTCCCGGGACAGTTGAGCCACTGGCTTCATTTGAGGAGGCGAGTGCAACTGCGGAGAAGTTTGGTTATCCGGTGATGTTGAAAGCGGCTGCGGGTGGTGGCGGCAAAGGCATGCGACTCGTGACCGACAAAGCGGATCTGCGTTCCGCGTTTGAGACTGCGCAGACCGAAGCTGCGGCCGCTTTTGGCGACTCGTCGCTCTACCTGGAAAAGGCAGTCGAACGACCGAGACACATCGAGATACAGATCTTCGGCGACATGCAGGGCAACGTGGTCCATCTCGGTGAACGCGAGTGCTCCATTCAGCGCCGGCATCAGAAAGTGATCGAAGAATGCCCCTCGCCAATTAACGATCCCGAGTTGCGACAGCGCATGGGTGAAGCGGCGGTGAAGATGGGACGCGCTGTGAATTACACCGGCGCAGGCACCGTGGAGTTTCTGTTTTCAGACGCAACGCACGATTTCTATTTTCTCGAGATGAACACGCGGTTACAGGTTGAGCATCCGGTGACCGAACTCGTAACCGGACTTGATCTCGTGCGCGAACAGTTTTTCGTCGCTGCTGGTGAACCACTGTCGTTCCAGCAGGAGGATGTCGACTGGCAGGGACATGCGATCGAGTGTCGCATCTACGCAGAAGATCCTGCCAACAACTTCTTCCCCAGCCCCGGAACAATCACACACTTGCGCGAACCCGCTGGACCAGGCATCAGGATCGACAGTGGCGTCACTCGTCTTGCTGAAGTCTCAATTCATTACGATCCGATGATCGCGAAACTGGCTGTTTGGGGTCGAACACGTTCTGAAGCGATCGATCGGTTGCGACGCGCGCTTGATGAGTACGAAATTTCAGGAATCACGACGACGTTGTCGTTCTTTCGTGAAGTCGTCAGGGATGAAGAGTTTATTTTGGGACGGCTAGATACCGGTTTTATCAGTCGATTCAACGAGCGCCGTGCGGCGAGCGCGCCTCAACAGGCGTCGGAAGTTGAAGAAGATCTCGCGATGATCGCCGCGGCGCTCAGTTATACGACGAACCGCGAAAGAACTGCGATCCAGATGGCAACTAAGACAACGCAGAGCCGTTGGAGACTAGCTGCACGTAGCGGAGGAAGTTTTGAAGCTAAAGGCTCGAATCGGAGATCGTGAGCAAGAGCTGATCCTTAAAGTCGTTGACGGACGCGTCCACTCCGAGATCGGCGGTCGTGTATACGATCTCGAGGTGCGCCAGCCTTCGCCGGAAAGCTATCTGTTCTTCCTCGGCGCAAACGTTTACGAGTCTCGTGTTAGTGAGCGCGCTGCGGCGAAGGAAGTCTTCGATGTAGACCTGCACGGGCGTTGCCATGCCGTTACGATTGTCGATCCGAAGCGATTGCGCAGCGGACAAAATTCGGATCGACATCATCACGGCGCCACTGAGATTCGCGCGCAGATGCCGGGCAAGGTTGTTCGTGTGCGGATTGAAGCCGGAGCAAGTGTTGAGAAGGGCGCGGGCGTTGTCGTGGTTGAGGCTATGAAGATGCAGAATGAAATGAAATCGCCGCGGGAAGGTGTTGTCGTTTCGATAAACGTGAAGGCTGGGGACACAGTGAACGCCGGCGATGTGCTGGCGGTGGTTGAATAATGCGAATTCTTCTTTGGGACATCGACGGCACGCTTATCCGTTCGGTGCGGACAGGGGCTTACAAGGACTACACCATTCCTGTGCTCGAGGAGATCTTCGGAACTGCGGGTCGATTGAGTGATATGCAAGTGTCGGGCATGACTGATTTGCAGATCGTTTACGAAGCTCTGAGCGATCACGGATTCACGCAGGACGAGATCTTCGGGCGCGTGGAGATGTTGGCATCGCGGTTGACGGAAGAAGCGAGGAGAGTTACCGGCAATGGGACGAAGTTTTTCGAGCTGCTGCCCGGCGTGCGTGAGACGTTAGAGGCTCTGGCGACTCATCCTCGGTATGAGTCGGCGCTCGTGACTGGGAATATCGAGTCCATGGCCCATCTCAAAATGGAACTGGTTGGGCTGACTGAATTCTTTACCCTGCCTGGTGCGTTTGGCGACGAGTCTCACAATCGGCGCGACCTTCCGGCAAGCGCCGCAGAGCGCATTCGAAAGCATCTCCAAACGGATCTCGCGCCGGAACAATTCATCGTGATCGGCGACACGCCCAACGACATCGACTGCGCTCGTCACTTCGGCGCCCGCGCGGTCGCAGTCGGCACCGGTCGAACTTATTTACGGGAAGAGATCATCGCGTGCGAGCCTGACGCACTGTTGCCGGATCTCTCCGATGTTGACCTGGTAATCAGAACCCTCGAAAAACTGTAATGTGCTTTCTTGTGCTTTTTGTGGCTCAAATCCGGTGGAAGCCTTTAAGGATGTCTTTGGTCTTTAGACGCAGTATCACAGGGCGACCGTGAGGACACGTCGTCGGTGACGAGGTTTGCATCAGCCGATCGATCAACCAACGCATCTTCTCCGGTGCGAGCGGCATGTTCACCTTGATCGCCGCATGACACGCGAGCGAGGCGGCGATCTCGTCGCGAAGCGTCTCGTGCGCAGTTCCCTTCTTCTCCGTATCAACCGTATCCAGCAACTCCTTCAGCATGTTTCGCGCCTCACTCGCCGGGAGATCGGCAGGCGTCGCTTTGATTGCCACAGTGCGCCCAGACAATCGCATTAACTCAAACCCATAATTCTCCAACTCGGGCACCAGCGAATCGAACACCGCCGCCTGCGCAGGCGTGAGATCGAAAGTCTCGGGCACAAGCAACTGCTGCGAGTCCGTACGTCGCTCTGCTTCCAAAGCGCGATACTTATCAAAAAGAATTCGCTCGTGCGCAACATGCTGATCGATCAAAAGCAGGCCGTCATCGTCAGTCGCGATGATAAAACTCTCGTCGAGTTGGCCCAGCGGGCGAATATTCTTCGTAAGCGATTCAGGTTCGGGCGTCTTCGCGATCCTTTCCGCTGAATTGAAAGGCGGTAACACAGATGGCGCAGATTCCACTGGCGCAGATTTGCGCTGAATCATTGCTTCAATGTCACGCGCAATTTCGTCGCCTGAGGCTTCGGGTACAAAGTCAATTCGCGGTTGCGGAATCACCGGAATTGCCGGAGTCGCGCTTGCGGTTGCAGTGATGACTCGTTCCGTAACTATGATCGGTATCTCTTCGGCAGGTTCCTCCGGAGGTGGCGCATAACCTCCACTCGACAACGCGTTCTTCACGGCTTCTCTGACAGCATCGGCAACCGCGGCTTGCCTGCGGAATCGCACCTCAGTCTTCGCGGGGTGGACGTTGACGTCGACTTCCTCTAGCGGCGTTTCGATAAACAACAACGCCGCCGGATAGACGCCATACGGCAGGATCGATCGATAGCCTTCAGACAACGAGCGTCCGATCGTTCGATCGCGCACGAACCGTCTGTTCACAAACAGATACTGCGAATCGCGCGACGTGCGTCGATCTCGCGGCGCAGAAACAAAACCCGTCACGCGCGCAACGGCCGGATCTCCACCATTCACCTCGACCAGGTTTTCCAAAAACTCGTTGCCAAAAACCTGGTACGCGCGCTCGCGTAGATCTTTCGCGGGCGCGGCGCGCACCATTTCTCTTCCGTTGTTTATGAATGTGAACGCAATCTCCGGATGGGCCAGCGCGTAGTGAGTTACGAGATTTGCTAGATGGTAGGTTTCAGTCGCTTCCGATCGCAAAAACTTTCGTCGCGCGGGAATGTTGAAAAACAGATCACGCACGATAATTGTCGTCCCGCGTGGATGGGCGGCGTCTTTGACGTCGCGCATGCGGCCGCCGTCGATCGTGACGCGGGTTGCGGCTCTTGCGCCTTCGATAAACGTTGTCAGCTCGATTCTTGCCACGGAAGCGATCGAGGCGAGCGCTTCACCACGAAAGCCGAGCGTTGCAATCGCCGCGAGATCGCCGGTTTCGCGAATCTTCGACGTGGCGTGTCTCTCGAATGCGAGCACCGCATCATCACGCACCATTCCCTCGCCGTCGTCAGAAACTTTCAGCAGACGCCGGCCACCCGCTTCGATCTCGATCGTGATGCGCGTTGCGCCCGCGTCGATCGAATTCTCCACCAGCTCTTTGGCGACGGAAGCTGGACGCTCGACAACTTCGCCCGCAGCGATTTGATTAGCGACGTGGTCAGCGAGGACGCGGATTTTTGACATTCGTTTGGTGCTTAGTACTTTGTTCTTTGTACTTTGTTCTTTGTTCTTACCAAGTACAAAGTACTAAGTACAAAGCTCAAAGTTCACAGGTACACAATCTGATGCTCATCCGATCCGAGATTAATCGCGTTATAGATCCACTCGATCACATACGTGCCGTGGCGGGCGAGCAGCGAGGTGATATTGATATGACGCTCCTGTAGATCCTTGTTCGGATAAAGCTGATCGAACGCGCGTTGCAATTGACGGTGGGCGGCCTCATCGCGATTCATCTGCGCGCGCACAAACCGTGTTCGCAGTCCGTCGAGCTGGTAGTTGATCTTCTTCCGCCCCGTATCGAGCGCGCTCGCGAGGGTCGGGTCAACCGATTCCAGCTCCTGTCGTAGTCGATCAAGCTCGCGATTCATTGTCTCCTCAGCGTTCGCGAACATTTTCGCAGTGTCAGCGCTGAGATGTTCTTCGACCACGCGCTTCATCACCGGATCGAGCCCCTCGAAGAAATCCGTGAGACTCAAACCGTACTTCTCCGTCACGCGCCCGGTATGACGTTCGATCATCGTCATACTCGAACGCGGCAGAATCGGTGTCGCGGGCCGTTCGAGCACGCGATAAACCTCGGCGGTCTGCGCAAAGTATGCAATCTCCGCAGCGCCACCGTAATAAGCGATCGTGGGCAGCAGATAATCCTGCGCAACCGCGCGCAGAGTCACATTCGGACTGAATCGCTCCGGCTTCTCTAAAGCCATCGCGGCGAGCTCCTCGGCGGTGTGCTCTTCGTCGATGTCTTTCGCTCTGTAGTTGCCATTTTCGACGCGCGCTACCGCGTGTCGCTTGCCCTGTTCGTCGTGAAGAAAGAGGGGAAACGAATTCGCGGTCGCGAGCACCTGCGCGTGATATCCGGCACTCTCCAACTCCTTGCTTCGCTGCTCGATAGCTGTTGCGATTTCCGGCGCGCGACGTGCCGCTTCTGAATAAAGTGGGGCCGCGAGCCGCTTCAACTCCGGATCGAGAGGATCGAGAAATATCAAACCATGATGACCGAGCAACGATGTCATCATCGTCGCGAAACTCTCGACGTAGCCGCGGCCCGGTTGCCATGCATTCTTCACCAGCGCCTTCATGTCTGCCGCGAATTCTGAATTCGGCAGCAACTCGAATAGCTGGTCCACCACTAAGTTGATCGAATGGTCCAACGTAACAAGCCCGACAGGCTGTCCCTCACGATGCAGATCCGTTGATACGTCGACGTGCTTGAGCTGGCAATCACGACCAATGATTTCCGCTTTCGCAACCTCGGCAAAGTCGTGATCTTCAGCAGCGATCCAGAAAACGGGCACAGCCTTCGTATTGCGCTGGCGCAGGCATCCGGCGAGTTTCACCGCCGAGATTGCTTTGTAGATCGTGTAGAGCGGACCTGTGAACAATCCAGCCTGCTGGCCTGAAACCACTGCGATACAGTCTGACTCGCGCAGCAGACGGATGTTCTCCAATGTTGCGTCGCCCGCCCCCCAGCGCTCGTTCATCGCAGCGAGCGCATCGCAGACCTTGTTTCGATCGACTTGATATGCCGCGAGGACTTCCGGCACGCGTTGCGGTAACTCATGATGAAAGCGAACGGCTGAAGGATAGAAACGTCGCAGCGCAACTGGATCTTTCAGGTAGTCGAGAAAGAGGCGCGACTGGTGCGGAATTTTTTCAAACGGAAGCGTTTCGACGCGCAGTCCTGATTCTTCGGGGGTGCTGTAACAAGCGGCTTCGACTGTACTCACGATGGTTTCGGGCTCCTGCCGATCAGATAATCCGGTAAATCATGTAATCCTGTCCAGCAGGGTCGCGATTTCGGTGCGCGCGGCTTCATCCGCGGGTCGCAACGGCGAGCGGACGTTTCCGCCACGATAACCGGCGAGATCGAGTGCGGCCTTTAACCCGCCAATACCAAACTTAGTCGTCACCGCGGTCGCGAGTGGTGTGAGTTTCGATTGCAACGCCGTCGCGTGTTCTTCTTCACCGGCGTGAAAAGCCCGAACGATCTCGACGCAAACTTCAGGAACGGCGCATCCGACCGCGAGGATCGCACCCGTCGCGCCGGCGCCTAGCGCATCGAGCAACACAGTTCCATTACCCGTCATGACGGCGAAATCGGAAGCACATAACTTCAAGATTTCGCTAAATCCAGCGATGTCGTTCGAACTATCTTTCACACCGATGATGTTCGCATGTGAACTCAGTCGTCCGACTGTTTCGGGTTCGATCTTAATGCCCGTGAGTGGAGGCATGCTGTAGAGCAGCACCGGAACCGGCGCTTCGTCGGCGACTGCGGTGTAGTAACTAATCAGTGTTTGCTGTGTGATGACGTTGCGATAAAAGTGCGGAGTGATAACGAGCACGGCATCCGCGCCCGCTCGAGCAGCATTCTTTATTTCATTGATCGTGCCGAGCGTGCTCTGCTGTCCGGCGCCGACGATGAACGCAAGATCGCGGGGTGTTCCAGCGCGCGCTGTTTCGATGGTCTGAAGATACTCGCGCTCGTCGAGATGAACACGCTCGCCGGTGGAACCGAGCAGCACGAAGCCACGAATACCAGTTTGGCTCCAGCGATCGAGGTTGGATCTCAGCGACGAGAAATCGATTTCGCCGCCTGGTGTAAACGGGGTGGTCGACGGCAGGAGAACACCGTGCAAGTTGTTCAGATCAAGCATCTCTTCTCTGTGCTACCTCTGTGCCCTTTGTGTACACAGATAGCACAGATAATACCGCAAGCCCACCTAAGTAATACTCGTCTTCCCGATATTGAATGCCTGCGTGAATTGGTCGAGGCCGTGTGAGCCGCCGTTGACCAGTTTGCGCGCAGTCCTCAAATCGTTCTTCTTCAGTGCAGCGCGAATCTTTGCTTCTTTGCTCTTGAGAAAGCTCGCGAGCAGTTTCGCTGCGATGTCCGGTTGGTTCGCCAGCGCCGGATTTGTGATCAACTGATTACCCAATCCGATCGCGGCGCCGTGGATTTGATAGTTCGATCGTCCCGTGAGCTGGATGTATCCACGGCCCTTGAAGCTCGCGCCGTCCGGTGGTCCGATATTACCCAGGTCCTTCCTGTTGTCGTACAAGCCAAACGGCGGACCGCCAGGAGCTGTATTGAACTTCGACTGAAACTCACTGAGGGGCGTGAAGTTTCCAGTTTCAGCGCGAATCGTGGCGAGCGCCATGAGAACCATGTCTTTGTCGCCCAGACCTGCGTCGTTCAACGCCTTCAGCACGAATGGGAGATTGGTCTCAATGTTTTTCGCCGGCACGCCGGGAAACATCTTCGCAACCTGACTGACTGTTGGGTTGCATACCGGTAGCGACGTCGCAGTGGTCGTAGCCGCAACTGACGCGGTAGCGGTTGCGCCACTGACGTTAGCGCCTGCAACAGCAGCAGCGGATTGCAGTGCGGCCATCGTGCCTGGACCACAGATTCCATCCGGCGTCAATCCCTTTGTCTTTTGAAATGCGATGACGGCGGTCTGAGTGCCTGGTCCATAAATGCCGTCCACGCCGTGTGGATCGAAGCCGAGTTGCTTCAAAGTTGTCTGTAACGTTAATACTTCTGGTCCAGATGAACCTCTTTTGAGTAAAGGCATATTAGTGCTCCATTCTGACGGGCGCTGTCGCGCTCGGTTCTGTTAGTCCTTTGATTTATCTTCCTGACTTTTCTCCTTGGGTTTGACTGTCGAGCGAATCACGATGATCTTGTTCAGCACGTCAAACCAGAAAGGCGCGCCGAGGGAAATGGCTAACGCCGTCAATAACCAGCCGAAGAGGTGATCGGGGACGTGTGTAAAGAAGAACATTCCGTAGCCGTTCCAGCGCAGGCGATCATCCGTTCGAGACGACCACCCTAACGGCAGTCCTAACGCCCCGATCTCACATTGTGTTTTCTTTAACCTGCACTGAGGAGTGTCCTCGTTACAAACATCCGCGCATTTGTCGGAAACAGGAGCAGGAGGTCCGCCGGGAGTTGCTACAGCCTCCGGATTTTTTGCAGCCTCCTGGGCGTAAACATTTGCGCTTGCGACGAGCGAATCACGCAGCGCCCGGTCAGAAGCTAATCTCCGTACTATCAGAACGGAGTCAGCATTAACAGCGACCGCCACCAAAAAACCGAGCACCAATATAATTATATGCGAGCGTCGCTTGTACCATCCCGACACTCGATCCATCGAGCTGTTGTACCACTCTTCGATGTTTGCTCGTACGCGCGCAACGTCACCTGCGGCGGCATCAATCAAGGGCGTCAGTGCTTTTTGTAACCGCGGGTTTCCAATGTTTTGGAGCTGAGTGCGCAAAGGCGACAACTGATCCGCACCTGCCGGCGCATTGGAAGGAGGAGAAGTGGCACCCTGCGCTCCGCCAGGCATGACCGTATCCATCAGAGCAAGGGCAAAGTTTCGCGCTGGAATATACGACGGGAGTTGCGTGCGTCTGAAAGGAAGAGCCCTACTCTTTATTCCTGAATCTTCGTAGGTTCCGCCGTACAGACTGTTAACCAGCGGGTGATTGTAGATTTCCTTCACGATGTCGGAAGTGCTCACCGGCTTATTTTTCGCGGAAGTGTCGGACGCGCTCTCTGGCTGCACGAGGAGCTCTCGAATACCTCGCTCAAGATCAATGGCGCGTTTCTTGAGCAGCAGCTCCATCAATTCATTTGTTGCCGTACACAAGAGACTGAGCAACAGGTAAATAAAAACCATGCCGATAGCAACGTCGAGGATTGAGGTATTGAACATCAGCAGAGACCCTCCTATGGGGAATAAGCAGGCTGAAGAACTTCAAGGGATGCGAGTGAACCCGAGGTCAAGAAAAGCAACTGAAGGCAGCGACCTTATACTCCGAGGAATAAAATACTGTCAATAATTTTGCGCACTAATTTGTGCTTCCTGTTTTAAATGCACCGGCGCCGCAAAATGTTTCTTCCTTCTTGTTCAAAAACAAATTGACAACCAGGCTTTGTACAGGATTTGCAAAATTGTACAGAATTATCAAAATTAAGTTTCTCGAGATCTGCTAAGCCTGTTCCCAACTTGCTCTTTCGCGCGGTTTGTTCTTTCCTATCCGCATGCCTGCATACAACTTTCTCCAATTCGACGTTTTTACTGACCGCGCTTTTTGTGGTAATCCGCTTGCGGTGTTCCCGGAAGCAGAAGGCATTGCCGATGAAGTGATGGGCCAGATCGCGCGTGAGATGAATTTGTCTGAGACTGTCTTCGTGTTGAAGCATGATTCAGAAGATGTCTTGCGACGACTGCGTATTTTCACGCCGACGCGCGAGATTCCGTTTGCCGGTCATCCGATTGTCGGGACGTGGACTGCGCTCGCCCAGGAAGGTGTTGTTCCGGTTCCCGATGGAGGAAATGGATGGCAACGGATCTATCACGAAGTTGGAATCGGAATCTTACCTGTTGACATCGAGTTCAAGGATGGACGACCGGTGCAGGTTGTAATGACGCAGGGGAAGTTTGAGATCCTAACCGAGATGGATGACGCGCACGAACAAGCGGAGCTAGCGCACGCGTTAGGACTCGCTCGAGAGGATCTCGATGAGAATCTTCCGATCCAGGTGATCACCACTGGCCTGTCGTGTCTCGCGGTTCCTGTTCGCTCACTTGCTGATTTGCGTGATTGCCGCACCAACACTTCGCTGCTCGCCGAGATCTACACTCGCCACGGAGCAACCGGCTGTCTCGCGTTCACACGCGAAACGCTGGAGATTGGCCCGGCTCGTGCGCACGCGCGTTTCTTCGCGCCCGCGGACAACATTCCCGAAGATCCGGCAACAGGCAGCGCGTGCGGAGCACTCGGCGCATACCTTGTTCATCACGGTGCGTTGTCGTTGGAGCCGGAAGACGGCCGATACAAATTCGTGATCGAGCAGGGCGATTTCATTCACCGTCCCAGCCGCATCAATCTCGATGTCAAAGGCGAACGCGGGCAGATCGAAGAAGTGAAGATTGGTGGACCTGCCGTGCTTGTCGCACGAGGCGAAGTTTTATTTTAGTAAATAGTATTGGTCATATATTATTTGACATTTCTCATTTGTCATTGATGGAGAAGCTTGCGTTAAATGACGAATGAGAAATGTCAAATAATATATGACCCATGGATTGTTAGATCTGATCATCATCGGCGCTGGTCCCGCCGGCCTCTCAGCGGCTGAAGCAGCGTTGCGTGAGGGCCTCGATTACCTCGTCATCGAAAAAGGCACGATCGCAAACACGATCCGCCAGTATCCCGTGGGCCGCGCCATGTTCTCCACGCCGAATGAAGTGGAGATGAACCCGGGCACACTCAAACCTGTGCGCGAAAAACCGACGCGCGAGGAAATGCTGTCTCATTACATACACTTCGTCCTCGACCGCGATCTGCGAATCAATACTGGCGAAACCGTTTTGGACGTAACCGGCAACATCGATGAAGGTTTTGTTGTCAAAACTGATGTCGCTGAATACCAGGCCAAACGTGTGCTGTTTGCGATCGGAGCGATGGATATACCTCGGCGGTTGAACGTGCCCGGCGAGGCGTTACCGAAAGTTCACCATCTCTTCGTCGAGCCTTACGCTTACGTTCGTAAAAAGGCGCTCGTGGTCGGTGGCGGTAATAGCGCTGCTGAGGCGGCATTGTTTCTTTCGGAAGAAGGCGCGCGCACAACGCTCGCGATCTGGCGCGAAGATTGGGAGAACCGCGATCCGAAAGCCGGCGCGATGAAACACTGGGTGCGAACTCCACTCGAAGCCGAGATCGAAGCTGGGCGGTTGCAAGTCGTGCTTTATAAACACCTCGACGAGATTCGCGAGAGCGAAGTGATACTAACAACTGAAACCGGCGAGTCGATGACGATCGAGAACGATGTGGTGTTCGTGCTGGTGGGCAGCGACGCGGATCTAACGTTGCTAAAACGGCTGGGCGTAAAAACAGAACCGGGAAAACTCACCGATGTGCCGGTCTACAATCCGGAAACTTTCGAGACGAACGTGCGCGGGATATACGTCGCCGGGCACTTCACACACGCGCGTCATATCAAAGCGGCGATCGACGTACCGCGACAAATAATTCCACTTCTCGCCAAAGAACTAAGAGTACACAAAAAGCACAAATCATGATTTAGCAGAGGCACTTATTGGTTAATTAACTTTTGTTTCCTTTTGTGCCTTTTGTGGCAACTCAGTCTCCTTTGCGGCGGGCGACGCCGGTTTGGTGCGCGGCCGCTTCAACCTCGCGCGCGACCGCCTCCGCAACTCGTTTATCGAAAACTGAAGGCACGATGTACTCGGGGTGCAACTCCGAATCGCTGATAATGCCGGCGATCGCATCGGCTGCTGCAAGTTTCATCTCCTCGTTGATGCGCGCAGCGCGACACGCAAGCGCGCCGCGAAAGATTCCGGGGAAGCAGAGCACGTTGTTAATCTGGTTTGGGTAGTCGGACCTGCCCGTCGCCATCACCGCGACATACGGCGCCGCGTCTTCGGGCATGATCTCAGGAGTCGGATTCGCCATCGCAAAGACGATCGGACTGTCAGCCATGTTCTTCACGTCTTCAACATCTATTACGCCGGGCACGGACAATCCGAGAAACACATCCGCGCCTTTGATAACGTCGTGGACAGTTCCCTTCTCGTCATTTAAATTCGTGTTCTGCGCATACCAGTCTTTCACCCAGTTCATGTTTTCCTGACGCCCACGATAGATCGCGCCTGTTTGATCGCAGCCGATAATATTTTTCACACCCGCGGCCATGATGATCTTCGAGCACGCAACACCAGCAGCACCGACTCCGTTTACAACGACCTTGATCTCGCCCATCTGCTTTTTGACTAACTTGAGCGCGTTAATCAAAGCGGCGAGGACGACGACCGCGGTACCGTGCTGATCGTCGTGAAACACCGGAATGTCGAGTTCTTCCTTGAGTCGGTCTTCAATCTGGAAACAACGCGGAGCAGAAATGTCTTCAAGGTTGATACCGCCGAACGCGGTCGAGATCGCCTTCACCGTTCGCACGATCTCGTCCGGATCTTTTGTGTTCAGACAGATCGGAAAGGCATCGATGCCGGCGAATTCCTTGAACAGCATCGCCTTTCCTTCCATCACGGGCATCGCCGCCGCTGGTCCAATGTCGCCAAGACCGAGCACGGCGGTTCCGTCTGTCACCACTGCAACCGTGTTTTTCTTAATCGTGAGCGTGAACGCTTTCTCGGGATCTTTATGAATCGCGTCGCAGATGCGTGCGACTCCCGGCGTGTAAGCCATCGAAAGATCTGCACGAGTCTTCAAAGGCACTTTCGATACGACTTCGATCTTTCCGCCGAGGTGCATCAGAAACGTCGGATCGGAAACGTGCAGCAGCTCGACGCCGTCGACTGCTTTGACTGTTTCTACGATCTGTTCGCCGTGTTTACTCGAAACTGAGCTGACGGTGATGTCGCGAATGATGTAGTCGTTACCGACAGTGACTATGTCGATCGCGCCGATATCGCCGCCGGCGCGTCCGATCGCCAGGGTCAATTCGCCAAGCGAGCCGGCACGTGAGGAAAGCCTGACACGCAACGTCAAACTGTAGCTCGCGGTTGGTGTTGGTTGCATGGCTAATCTTATCCACAGATTACACAGATTACACGGACTCAAGAAGCCGTTTAATTTGCGGATGCTTCTTAGTCAGTTTCAGGGAGCGCGCGCCGAGTAAACGATAGAGTTCTTTAGCGTCGGCTAGCCCCGTTTTACTGAGCGCCTTTAAATGTCGTTTCACTGTCTCGACGTCGCCGCGCGCGAAAGTCCCGGTCAAGGCATCGACCGGCTCTTTGGTTTCGAGATTGCGCACCGTGCTCGCAATCAGCGGCAGCAGGATTCTTTGCGCTGCTGGTCGTGTTAGTCCGCACTGGACCAGCATTTCGAGCGCCACATCAAACAGCGCCACCACGTTACCCGCAGACATAATCGCAGCCGCGTGATAGAGCGGCTTATCTTCGGAGCGGATCGAAAAACTCCTGCCGCCGAGATCTCGAACAATCGCTCTCCCTACTCGCAACGCAGTTTTATCGCCTTCAACACTCCAGAACGCGCCTTCAAGCGCAGTAACGTCCTCGGGCGCGTCGCTCACGGAAATGAGCGGGTGAATCGAGCCGGTGTGCCATCCTCGATCGCGCAACGGAGCCAGAGCTTCCGCCGAGAGCGCGCCACTGGTGTGAAGCGCCGCCGGCTTACTTTTCGTAGCATCGATACGTGCGAGTTGCGCGGCCAGGTTCGCAATCTGGTCGTCAGGTGTGGTGATCAGGAAGAGGCCGGCTGGTCTCAATGAATCCAATTGTTTTACGGCTAACGCCTGCACGTCGCCGTCTAAAAGGCTGGCGGCCTGGTGGGCGCTGGAACGCCGGCGAGCAACGAGTGACCGGATTGAATAACCTTTCCCGGCCAGTGCCACGGCCAGAGTCGTTCCGAGCCGGCCGGCGCCGATGATGGAAACTTCCGGCTTTTCCTTTCTTTTCGTGTCGGGCATAGGTATATTTAACGTGCAAACGTTAAGTCAGTTAAGGCGCGAAAGTCAGCCCCTCTTTTGCCAGGAAGTTGTAGAAGTCGCGCACAACCAAGGCGCCAAGCCTGTGCATCATAGACTGCGCGTCTGGATTTAGTGAAAACAAGGCGTCACCCCTACCCTCAGGTCGTCCGAATTATTTGGAGGTTTTTCAGATGAACAACTTCTCCCGAGCCACGAGTGCTTTCGTTTTAACGGCCTCGCTACTGGCGAGCTCTGTGGCTGTGGTCGCGCAAACAACGACTACATTACCGGCCAAGGGCCAAGCCGAGAGCCAAAAGAGCACTGAAGCTAAGGCAACGAAGCCGGAACAGAAAACGACTCAGCCGGTCGCGACACCAGCCAAGTCAAACAAGCCGCTAACAACTAACGAAGATCCGGCCATGATTGGCAAGCGGAAGATCAATTCCGGGCTTATCGCCAGTATGAGCGGCTCGACGGAGAAGGAAGTGCGTTTGGGGCGCGAGCTGGCGGCGGAAGTGGATCGCCAGGCCAAGTTTGTTGACGACCCAATCATCACCGAATACGTAAACCGCGTTGGTCAGAACATCGTCTTGCACTCGGACGCGAAGGTTCCGTTCACGATTAAAGTCATCGACTCGGATGAGGTCAATGCGTTCGCTTTGCCGGGCGGTTTCTTTTATGTGAATAAAGGATTGATCCTCGCCGCGGACAACGAAGCCGAGCTAGCCGGCGTGATGGCCCATGAAATCGCGCACGTTGCAGCAAGGCACGCTGTGGAGAATCAAGCCAAGGGAACCCTGCTTGAATACGCGGCCATCGCAGGATCGATATTCATCGGCGGCATTCCGGGAATGATTTATCAGAATACGGCCGGCATAGGATTGCTCGGAATCTTCATGAAGTTCAGCCGCAGCGCCGAAGAGGAAGCAGACAAGCTGGGCGTGCAGTACATGTACGCCGCTGGTTATGACCCTGGCGCAATGGCGACGATGTTTGAGAAGTTGGAAGCGAAGAATAAGAAGAAACCCGGATTTATCGCTCGTGCGTTCGCAACGCACCCTGCGCCTCCGGATCGCAGAGCTGCCGCGCTTGCTTTGGCTGCGAGGTTCCCAGAGAACGAAGAATATGTGATCAGCAGTTCTGAGTTTCAGCGAGTAAAAGGCCGGCTATTGAGACTCTCAAACGCGCGTGCTTCGACGACCGGAGCGATTGCTGCGGGGGGTGAGGAAGGTGGAGCACCCGGACGCCCGACTCTGAAACGTCGTCAACCAACGCCTGACGACTCATCGACGACTCCGGCTGAAGGCGAAAAGACGACCGAGGCACCGCCGTCGCTGAAAAAGAACGAAACTCCTGCGCAAAAACCCAAAGACCCCGACAAGCCGTAACACTCGATCAGAAAGAACCGAGCGCGGTAGCGCCGGGTCAACCTCAAATGAGGGCGTGGTATATTGAGGTTGACCCGGCGCTACCGCGCTCGGTTCTGTTATGCCCACGCTCCGCGGGTTGACAATCTTTTTGGGCGTTCTGTATTCTAGCCGTTCGCGTTTTATTCGCTGAAAACAGAGATAGTTAACTATGTCGACATACTTCCCCAGCGGTAAGGAACTCGCTGGAAGACGAAAATGGTACGTGGTGGATGCGAGCGGTCAAACCGTCGGGCATCTGGCGTCTGAAATTGCTTCTATTCTGACAGGCAAGCGCAGTCCGCAGTGGACTCCCTTCCTCGACACCGGCGATCACGTCGTTGTGATCAATGCACGTAAAGCCGTGTTGAAGGGAAACAAGGTTGAGCAGAAACTCTATCGTCATCACACACGCTATCCGGGAGGTCTTAGAGAGATCACCGCAAAGGAGATGATAGCCAAGCGGCCCGAGCGAGTTATTGAGCTCGCCATCAAGGGCATGCTGCCGAAGAACAAACTCGGCAAGGCGATGGCGAAGAAGCTCAAAGTTTACGCCGATGCCGAGCACCCGCACTCAGCCCAGCGCCCGCAAGCCTTCGACCTGACTCACAAAACAAACTCAAACTAAGAGAAGCAAAAGATTAAAGGAAGATAACTGTGGCTGAAATTCAGTATTACGGAACAGGGCGACGCAAATCGGCAACTGCCCGAGTTTATTTGCGACCCGGCGCGGGCGAAGTTAAGGTTAACCACAAGCCTTTCGACCGCTATTTCCCAAATGAAACCCTGCGGATGATTATTCGTCAGCCCCTGCAACTGACTGAAACCACGAGTAAGTTTGATCTCGTCATCAACGTGAAGGGTGGTGGTCCAGCGGGCCAGGCGGGCGCGATCAGGCACGGCATCACGCGAGCGCTGCTCGAATACAATGCCGACCTTCGTCCGGCGCTCAAACACGCCGGTCTTGTGACGCGCGATCCGCGAATCAAGGAACGTAAGAAGTACGGACAAAAGGGTGCGAGAAAGCGATTCCAGTTTTCGAAGCGATAGAAATCATTGCCAAATGCCAATTGCCGATTGCCAATTGAAATCGGCAATTGGCAATTGAAAATCGGAAATAGTTTCAATCCATTGCCGTGGCACGATTGGTTGCTTACGCATAAGAAGTCGAGAGGCTGCGGCGAGTACATTAAACCAATTAGCGATAAGGAGAGTTTAGTTTGGTATCGGTTACCATGAAAGAACTGCTGGAGGCCGGTGTTCACTTCGGCCACCAGGTTAGGCGCTGGAACCCGAAGATGAAGGAATACATCTTCGGCGAGCGCAATGGCATTTACATCATTGACCTGCAGAAAACGCAGCGAATGTTTCGCGAGGCAATCGCCTTCGTCACCAACCTCATCGCCGAAGACAAAGGCAAGACAGTTCTTTTTGTAGGCACTAAACGACAGGCACAAGACGCGATTCGTGAAGAGTCGGAAAAGTGCGGACAGTACTACGTCAACCAGCGGTGGCTCGGCGGCCTGCTCACAAATTTCCAGACAGTCCAGAAGTCGATCAAGCGACTCAAGGATCTCGAGAGCATGCAGACCGACGGTCGCTACGAGAAGCTGACCAAGAAGGAACGCATCAAGCTCGATCGCGAGCGCGAAAGTCTTAACAAGAACCTGTCCGGCATCAAAAACATGAGTCGCCTTCCCGATGCGATCTTCATCATCGACGTTAAGAAGGAAGAGATCGCAGTCGCTGAAGGCAACCGGCTTGGTATTCCGATCGTTGCTGTGGTCGATACAAATTGTTCACCCGAAGGAATTGATTACGTAATACCAGGAAACGACGATGCTCTGCGCGCCGTCAGACTGTTCGCTTCAAGAATCGCCGACGCGATCGTCGAAGGTAATCAAATCGCCACCGAAGGCGGTGTGGTGCCGGCGGATTTAGTTGCAGAGGCCGCTGAAGCCGAAACCGAAAGCGTTACCCCTGGAGCGGCGGGAGATGCGGCTGCGGCAGAGCTTTTATCTGATGATGACAACACGGGCGGCGTCAGCGGCGGGGAGACGCAATCCGAATCCATGACATCGCCGGGCTCAGAGACGGCTCAAACTGAAGCCGCGCCCGATGAAAGCACTGAATCTGTCGTGGCGGCGAGCTAAGCGATATCCCGGACTCTAGGTGAGCGCAGCTCAAGCGGACATCCGCCGGGCTGCGTTTTTTATTGAACAAGCACAGAACCGAGCGCGGTGCGCCGGGTAACAGAACCGAGCGCTGTGGCGCCGGGTTAATTTTAGTATTCGGAGAGATTGGGAATCATGCCTGAAATTACAGCAACAGCAGTTAAGCAGCTTCGCGAAAAAACCGGGGCCGGAATGATGGAGTGCAAGAACGCGCTCGTCGAAGCAGGTGGAAACGAGGAGAAGGCTGTAGACATTTTGCGCGAGCGTGGTTTAGCGTCTGCCAAAAAGCGCGAAGGTCGCATCGCCGCGGAAGGAATTGTTGGCTCGTACATTCACATGGGCGGAAAGGTCGGAGTGCTCGTCGAGTTGAACTGTGAGACTGACTTTGTCGCGCGTGGCGATGAGTTTCAGCAGCTTGTCAAAGACATCGCGATGCACATCGCGGCGTCCGAGCCGCGCTACGTAACGCGGGAGGAAATACCTGCCGCTGAGCTCGAGAAAGAGCGTGACATTGCGAGGAAGAAGGCCAAGAGCGATCCGAAGAATGCGAACAAACCTGACCAGGTGATCGACAAGATCGTCGAGGGCCAGATCAATAAATTTTATGAAGACAACGTTCTTCTCGATCAGCCGTTTGTGAAAGACACCGCGAAGAGTGTGGCCGACCTGGTGACGGAAAAGGTTGCGAAGACCGGCGAGCGAATCGCAATCCGCCGCTTCACGCGCTACAAAATGGGTGAAGGCCTCGAGCGTCGCGTTGACGACTTCGGCGGCGAAGTAGCTTCAATGCTCTAAATTTTGGTATAGGACCTATTGGACCACTAGGACCTATCTTTCATGGCCAGCGAAATCCAAAAGTCCGGTTTAACTTACCGCCGCGTGCTGCTGAAGATCTCCGGCGAGGCGTTGATGGGCGAGCAGAATTACGGCATCGACGTCAACGTCGCTCGCAGTGTTGCAGAAGAGCTGAAAGCAGTCCAGGAACTCGGCGTGCAGGTAGCAGTTGTTGTCGGCGGCGGCAACATCTTTCGCGGCGTGTCGAAAAGCGCGGGCAACATGGATCGTTCGTCAGCAGACTACATCGGCATGCTCGCCACCGTCATGAATGCCGTCGTTTTGCAGGATGCACTCGAGAAGGTCGAGGTCCAGACACGCGTCATGTCTGCCATAGACATACCGCAGCTGGCTGAACCCTTCATTCGGCGTCGCGCCATCAGGCATCTCGAAAAGCAACGTGTGGTAATCTTCGCGGCAGGCACCGGTAATCCCTACTTCACGACGGACTCAGCCGCCGCGCTTCGAGCGCTCGAGATCAAAGCCGACATAATCCTGAAGGCGACCAAAGTTGACGGCATCTATTCCGCCGATCCGATGACTGATGCAACGGCAGAGCTGTTCAATGAGATCACCTATCGACAAGTTCTCGAACGGCGGCTCAAAGTCATGGATGCCTCTGCGATCTCTTTGTGCATGGACAATAATCTCCCTATCATCGTCTTCAACATGCGAGAGTCGGGGAATATCAAACGAGTAGTAACAGGCGCCAGCGGTGTCGGAACCAAGGTTGGTTAACTAATCACTTTAGCGGAGTAGCGACATGAGTGAAAAGGACGTAATCAAGGAAGCGAAACCTCGAATGGATTCGGCCATCGAAGACTTCCGGCGCAAACTCGCGACCATCCGAACGGGTCGTGCCGCAGTGAGTCTTTTGGATAACGTGGTGGTTGATTACTACGGCACGCCCACGCCGCTAAATCAGATGGCATCGGTCCATGCGCCCGAGCCGCAGATGCTCACGGTTCAGCCGTGGGATCAAACGCAGATTGCGGCAGTTGAGAAAGCAATTCGCTCCGCCGATCTCGGTTTGAATCCGTCGAACGACGGAAAACTCGTGCGCATTCCCATCCCACCACTCACCGAGGAACGCCGTAAACAACTCGCCAAGCAGATTCACGACGTCGCCGAAGATCATCGCACTGCAGTTCGTCAGGTTCGTCGCGACGCGAACGACCGGTTGAAAAAGATGCTCAAGGACAAACTCATTTCCGAGGATGCTGAGCACGACGCTCTCGCAGAGATCCAAAAACTCACTGACGGCTTCATCGCCAGAATCGACGAGCTCTCAAAGGGCAAAGAACAAGAGATCATGAGCGTGTAAGCTCATCTGCGTCTTTTGTGCTTTTTGTGTACACATTGACCCGCCCGGCGCGCTTCTCATATCATTCGCCCGACCTCGCATAGCCGCAATGTCGTGACCTCTGCGGCTTCTTTGACCGTCCCGGAATAAAGGAGAAATCCCATGGACACAGCCGAAGGTTGGATCAAGCTCCTGTATACGTATGGACCATTCGCCATTCTCGTATTCCTCGTCTTTGTTACTGAACGAAAAACGCGCATCGCAATGAAGGAAGCCGGCCGCGACGAGAAGCAGCGGATGACCGTGGTTTACCTCTTGAACTGGGCGGTGATATTCGGACTCGTGCTCTTCTCAATGTATGCCTGGACGCGCCTCAACCTCAGCGATGAGCCAACCATCAAAGGACGCATCGATAACCTTACCGGACGCGAGGTGGTCTCAACCGGCTCGGCGTCCTTTTTCGTGCATCGCGTTTATGTCCTTCCAGGTCGTGCTGAGTACATGTGGAGGCTCGTCGGCCAAAAGAAGTTTACAGAGGGTGAGAAGATCACGATCGTTCTCGATCCTAACGATCCGAATCTCGGTGAAGCAGGGATCACGAACAACGAATTAACCATCAAGAAAAACTTCTACGATCGAGAAGTGCGTATCACTTACCGGCGAGATGTGAACAAATTGTTCGTCGATGACGGCGGGCAGCCAGTCGAACTACCTCAGACCCAGCAGTTGATCGCCGAGGCGCCGCCAAAATCGGCATGGGATCTAATATCACCCACTGCGTTTGCGCAGGGTTCGTTTCAGTCAGCGCCCTTTGTAAACAGTCTTGAATCCCCCGACCCGATTATCCGTCGTAACGCACGCGCGGATCTTGCGAGGCAAGGAGCCGCGGCTGTTCCGTGGATTGAAGACTGCTGGAACAATCCGAAGAGCAGTTATCGCTTGAAGCTGGGAACATTAATCGCCCTGAACGCAATGTCGGCAGTGAACACGTCTGCGCTGAAACCTTCGACAATCGCTGAGTTTCAGCGAGCGTCGAGCGATCCAGACGAAACGTTGCGAAGTGAGGCGCTCAAGTTTCTCAACAGGTATCGCATCCCGTTCCCCGTCACCGTGTTCGAACACGCAAACTCCGCTGGCAGATCTCAAACGTTCGGCGAAGGCAGGTACCGTGCTGATTACGGGCAGCTTGGAAAGCTGCCGAACGACGCTGCTTCTTCAGTCAGAGTCATCAAAGGCTATCGTGTGCGTTTGTGTGAGAATGAAGGTGAGGGAAAACCCCCCGGACGCTGCGAGGAATATGGCGAAGGCACGTTCAATCTCCGTGTCGCCAAGGCCGGCGGCGTAGCCGATCGCGTGTCGATGGTCGAAGTTTTTCGCCCACAGGTCGCGCAAAATAGCTTCTCTTTGTGCTTTTGGGACATGATACGGCTTAGTGAGAAGAGTTTTATACTTGCGATTGCCGATAACTATAAATACATATCGGGTCTATTCGAGAGTCGGGATGCCAAGCTGAGGAAGAAAATCAACACGCGCGGCCTCCAGGTATCCGGGCTATGTTTCCGATATTCAAATCATTAGCCGCACTCTTGCGAACGTCGGGCGGCCACGTGTGGCCACCCGTACAAAATAATCCTCGTCGCTTTTATCGCGGGATCGCGAACGCGTCGTCACCTAACTGCTGGTTCATCTTCACTTCCTTCACGCTGAACTCCGCGAAGAATGCGCCCATCGGCATCTCGAATTTTTGCGAGAAACTGAATGGGACGAGCACGCCTTCGACTTCCTTGAACTTGCTGTTCTCAGTGCCCAATGTAACGCCGCCGTAGTAAAGGAAGAAGCTCATCACCCTTCCGGTCTTGGGATCGAGATAGTAATCCGTCGTGTAACCTTCCGGATCGACGAGACGAAAGCCACGTTGCTTCTTTTTGTCGGCTATCGCGCTGATCTGGTATCCGGGCTGATCGAACCGGGAAAGCGCGCCTAAACCAAACTTAGTGAGCGGCGGCATCTCCATATTCGGCATCGAGCTATAGGAGTTGTTGGCCGTCGTAGATCTGCTTGAAGACGATCGCGGGCCGCGCGTCGATCTCCATGCGCAACTTTGGACCAGCAGTCACGAGTGAAAACGAACCGGGAATCGATTGAACGCTGTTTGGTGGATAGAGCTGAACTGATCCGCGGAGGATCATGTTCTGGAGCGAGCGAAATTTTTCGCCGCCCTGAGCGGCAAACGCCGCGCGAGCGAGATCGAGCGGCGTGGTTTCGGGAGTGATTACGATCGCGGGCGCGGCAGGAGCAGCGCCGTTGGTTGCGGGCTTGGCGGCAGTTTGCTCCTGCGCGCAAAGCGTTACGGTAAAACAAACAACACAAATAGCAATTGCAAGAACCCTCAAAAACATCTGGAACCCCTTTCGATCAGAAATTCAAACGCAACTGAGCGTAGATGCGGCGATTGCCCGCACCGGCTGAGCCGCCGCCTCCGCCACCAAACCCTCCTGCCACTCCGAGCGACTCGCCAAAACTCGGCGAAGACAAGTTGCCCACCGGCGTGGAGAGATTCACGTGGTTCAGAATGTTCTGAAAGTTGATCGAGACGTTGAGGTTGAACCTCTTCTCGCTGGAAGCACGCCGGGCCACCACCCTGTGGTCCGGGTCCACCAGCGAGCCACTCGGCAGGCCCCGCACCACCACCAGCGACCACAGGACCACCTGGTCCACCCGCTGGACGTGCCGGCCTGACGCTCCGGCAGGCCGGGAGTTTGTCCTGCGGGTCTCGCTTGAGCGGCGGCGTTGCCTTTGTTACCGAATGCAAACGTGCGACTGACGCGCAGGTTGACGACGAAGAGTCCCGGCGCCTGACCAAAGTTTCGCGGAATGATCGTCTCGCCCGGCAAAGGCGCAAGATTGAAATTGCCAAAACGCGTACACCTGATTGTCACCGACGAGCAATCAGCATTTGGACCAGCAAAGCTTGGCCGCTCGTTGAATTGCCGATCGAGATTTCGATCCTGGCCTGTCGTGATATTGAAGCCCGGCCCGCTGTTCGCAATAACGAATGGATTCAAAACGACTTTCCACCACGGCAGGTTAATAGTCCCGAAGAGCGAGAACCGGTGTCGAATATCGAACGAGCTGCGCCCGAACTCACCCGACGTGTCGTATGAATTCATCGGAAACAGTTGCGCCACCCTGCCCGTCTGTGTCGTTCGTAGTCTTACTCAACGAATAGTTTCCATTGAGCTGGAACGTCCTGCTGAACCTGCTGTTGAAGCCAAGAAAGAACTGTCGCTGATTGAATTGTCCGCTGGCCTCGTAACGGTAGATTTCACCCTGCGTCGGATCCGGACGAATTCCATTCGGCGTCAGTTCTGTGATTGTGGCCGGAAACGGCGCATTGACGTCGCGCGCGCGAATCACGTGAACGATACGGATGTTGTAGAAACCGGCGAACATCGTGATGTTGCGCGGTAGTTGTCGTTCCACCTGCGTCCCGGCTACCCACACAGTAGGAGCCTGGATGTTCGGATCCACCTGCCAGGTGATCTGTTGAGTCGAAGGTATGCCTGCGACGGACGGCACGCTCGTCGGGCTCCACTGATTCAGAATCGAATAAATACCTGACACGTTCGGCAACAACTGATCAGCGACGCTCGGCGGGGTGTCGCGATCGAGTCGGCTCAATCACCGCCGTTTGCAGCACGTTTACTCCATTGAAGCGACGCGTCTGGAGGGTATTGTTTTCGTTGAAGCGGTTGTAGAAGAAACCTGGTGCCGAAGCGGATCACCATCTTCGGTGGACGCGCGCTGTTTGCCGCTCCGGGTGACCACGCAACAGCAAGTCGCGGCGCAAAATCATACTTGCTGTGAGCGTTTGTTTGCGTTTCATAACGCAGGCCGTAGCTAAACGTAAGATTTGGTTTGACTCGCCAATCGTCCTGTATAAACACGCCGTAGTCCGTTTGACTAACATCGGCGAACGGATTTCCACTGTTGAGACGGAACGATGTTGCGCCGCCACCGGCCGCTCGAATTTCAGCAGGCGTGAAGCCCTGCTCCTGCATTTGCAGCGTCAGTTGATACCGCTCGATACTCGTTAGACCAAAGCCGCCGCTGAACGACCACGAACCGCCAAAGTTACCTTCATTCGTATCTTCGATCTCGGCTGTGACGTATGCGCCCGCCAAACTTGATTGCATGCGATCCCTTTTGTTTCGCCGTGAAATTATTTAGCTCCCAACTCTTCCGCACGTTGAATGAATTGCCAACCTGCGAACCGCCGGAACCGAACGCACCACTCACGTCGAGCGCAGGCATGTCATTGTTGCCGGCTTGTTCGTTGCGTCCGTGGGAAAACTGAAAACGTGTTTCGTTGATTGTCGTGCTGTTCAGGATCGCGGTTTCAGTCAATTGAATATTCTGGTTTGTTGAAACTGTATCGAAGCCTCGCTCCGGCAAAGTGAAACCGCCGATGCCCTGATCGTCGACACGGAACCGGTTGAAGTTGTAGCGAACGACGAGGGTGTGATTGGTGTTGATGGCGTAATCGAGACGTGGACTGAAAAACATATTGCGCCGCGGCACCAGGAACCCCTGGCCGAACGTCGACCGGTGTTGAAATTGTCGTCGAGCACAGTTGCTCTGACGAGTTCGTTGTCGTCAGTTTCGAATACGGCCGAAACTGACAAAGAACGACGCTTTCTTCGCCACCAATGGACCACTGAAATTCAAGTCGTACTGGCGAATCTGAAACGGTGTTCGCTTGCTTGAACTGATCGCGAATGGATTTCGTGAATTGAGACTCTCGTCGTTGAAATTAAGCGAAAGCGCCGCCGCGGAATTTATCAGTGCCGGGACGCGTGAGGACGTCGATGCGCGCGGATGGCTGATCGTTCTCAGCCGCGAACGGATTTTGATTGATACGAATCTCGCGGATTGAATCTTTCGAAGGAAGACTGCCGCCGGTGAATCCGTCGATGAAGATCTGGCCGCCGTTTGGCCCAACTGATGGACCGGCGAGCGCCTGCAATGCCGCGGCCAACTCGTCAGGGTCGTCGGGCAGCGCGTCGAGATCTTTGCCGGAGATAACGGTTTGATTGGCGTTGTTCGTAGCCTCGGTGCTGACCGGTGTTTCGTTGATCGGTGACTTTCTCTTCGATCGTTACTTTCAACGTGAGATCGACTGACTGGCGTGCGCCGGTTATTTCGACTTCTTTGATATCAGACGGTGCGAAGCCGGGAGCGATTGCTACGAGCGAGTACTTGCCGGGTGCGAGACCTGCGAACGTGTAGACACCTTCGCCGTTCGTGATCGTTTTCTTCTGCGTGCCGGTCGAGTCGGTTAGCGTCACGTTAGCGCCGACGATCGCGGCGCCTAACTCGTCGGTGATCAAGCCGCGCAGTGAGCCACGGGTTTGCTGGGCAGCGACGAGTGCCGTGGTCATGATGATGACGAAAATGGCAGTGAACAGCTTACGGGGGAGATTTTGTATAAAGTTCATTTGAGATCCTTGAGTGGTGGCCAGCACGCGTCTGACTCAACAGAACCAGGCGCGGTAGCGCCGTGATCCGCATTAGCATCAACGTGCTCTGATCATGTAGAGATCTTGTAACCCGGTGCTACCGCGCTCGGTTCTTTACGGCAAGCCGATGCCGAATGTGATGCCACCTGCGCCTCCCAGGCCGGCAGCGGGGTTGGGTGCTTGCTGTCCGGGTTGTGGCCGCGGCGCCAGCATTGCGAGTAGGGTGTCAGCCCCAGAAACAAGTGAAATCGCAGTCAGACGAGTGGGATCCACTCCCTGCGTACTGGAAACGATGATGGTGTCGCCGACCTTAACATCAGCAATCGAAATAGTTGGCAGTCTTTCGAGCATCTCGTTGATATTGAAGCCGCCACGGCCGCCGGGTCCGCCCGGTCCACCGCCGGGCCCACCTGCTGGCGGACCACCCTGAGGCCTCGCACCTGCCTGGCCCTGCGGTGGTGGACCGCCAGGTCCTCCACCCTCTCCGCCGCGCATGCCGCCCATCATTCCCATCTGTCCGGGCGGCGGAAATTTCCTCAACACTGCATCCTGCTTGATCACAATCGTGAGCGGAGTCTTCTTTTCCAACTCGTTGATCTTGATCTCTCCCGTCGCAGGGTCGACTGCGGTTACTACGCCGCCAACAGTCCTGAAACTTCCAGTCACGACTTTTTCCGGTTTGAAACGAAGCGGATCTTCCGTTCGATCGCCCAAGAGCACGTAACTGATCGCCGACTTTCAACTCGCTAAACTTACTCGGCTTGGCATCGCTAAATCTGATCGAGTCGGGAGCGTAACGGCGCATTTCGGTCTTTTCGGCGACTGGAATAACGACACTTTGCGTGCCCGCCATCGTGCGATTCGAGATGGTGATCTCGTTTGTTTCGGGCTTGAGCGCCGTGATCACGCCGAGGATTCCGCGCCGGCGCCATTCAGCCCTTTCGGCCTCCTGCTTCTTGGCGAGATCGCCCTTGGTCATGACGATAATCTGCGACGCCGGAACCGACTTGCGATCCTCCGACACGGCTCCTCTCGCCATGATGCGATCGCCTTCAGCCAGGTCGGCAAAGGTTACGTCAGTCGCGTTGGTGAGCGTTTGCTCTCCTGGAGCCAGCTTTTTGTATGTCGTCTTGTCATTCAGCGACACGGTCAGAATCGAGCCGGCATCGGTCTTAATGGTCAACTGTTTCGCTGCCGCATCGACGCTTTTTATCTCACCAATCGCATGTTTGGCAGCAATACCCGGATCGGTAGCCTGGGCGAGTGAAGCCGGGGTTGAAGCCAGTAGTGTGATCAGTCCTATCGCGGCTGCGAAAAAGAACTTCCTCATGAACCTGTCCTTTCTGTCCTGTTAGGAGAACACCGCAAGATGCGGATTCCTGACGGGTATGTACCGATTTTTGGTTACGCAATAAAGCCGGAGAATGTTCGGGAGAATCTACAGATTAACCGGCGTAATCTGTGCGCCAATTCACCCGATAACGGGCGGTTAGGGCCAGTCCAAAACTGACAATCAGCAGGAAAGCCGCCACAACTGGCCAAATGTACGGCAACGAAGTCAACAGCACCCAAAAACTCGTCCCTAATAATAACGCCACAGCTTCCGAGTTCTTACCAACAGGGACGTACTTTCTTTGCAGCCAACGGCCGGTCGCGGCGTAGAGAATCACTCTTCCGAACAATCCGGCCACGAGCAATAGCAGCAACGCCAGCAGGCCAATCACCACGCCGATCGTTTCGGGCATGATCCAGAGGCACAGCGGCACGCCCACGAAAAGCACGACAACGCCGATGACACCGATGGCAGCTACGCGCAAACTGGTTGTCTGCAATCTTGCCACTCCGCGACTGATGGTGCCCGGCATGACGGCGGTGAGCGCGAGCGAGACGATGAACCAGAACAGGACCACGAGGAGACGCGTTCCGAGGTAAGTCGGCGTCCATCGGGGGGTGAAGAGCCCTGAGGGATTTCTCATCATGTCGCGCAGTTCCTGCTCGTAACCCGCATACATCATCGTCTTCGCAGCCGGGTTGCGATTCGCAGGCGTGTCGTCAGCGCGATAAGTTCCGCCGAGCACGATGACGTCGCCGCCGATGCGCGACCCGGCTCGTTGAATCACGGAGCCGCCGATCGTAGCGACGTCGCCTTCGACGACGCCTTCGACGATCACATCGCCACCCAAACCCATCGCTCCGTGTTTGACCGTGCCGGTGATCCTGATCGAGTTACCGAGTCCAAAGACTGTGCCTTCGTTAACACCTTCGATGACTACAACGTTTTCGTCGTGGCCGTTTTGAGCACTCGCAACACTTGCAACACCAAAGAGCAGCAACACCCACATCAGCATTGCAAAGATGCGGTTCGGATCCAGTTTATTTAGTGCGAACGGAAATGTTGTGAGAACGGCTTCTGACACGCAACCCCCTTACTCGGTTGCGCTCGTGCGGTGATAGTTGTGGATCAGGCGCGAGAGGATGAGGATAGCGACCGCGAGCAGGACCAGCACCGGACCAAGTGATCCGGATTCAATAATGATCTTTCTGCTCAGCACTCTAAAAATCACCGCCAGTCCGGCAACAGTGTCATAGACGGCGGTCGATATAAAACCAGCCACGCCGAAGAACGTCGAAACAAACTTCTCTGCGATCATGAAGATCGCATCGCGAGCGGTGGCGCCGAGAAGTGCAAATCCGCCGAGCGCGAGGATCAGGCAAATGCCCAAAGCTTTTCGATTTTCGGAACGTGTGCGCACGCCGCGCATGTCGCTGCTCGCGCGTGCTGCAACCATTCGCGAAAACTCCGCCGGAACTGGAATCTCACCAGTTTCAGTCAACGCCGCATCGAGTTCGCAAACAAACAACCGATGTGCTCTCAACTCAGCACGGCATGGTGCGCAACTTTCCACGTGCTCTTCGAAGAGAGCGGTGATCGTCAGCTTCCAATTCACCATCGACGTACGCGGCGATTAGATTTCTCTCGCAGATCTTTTCCTGGCGCGTCGTCCCGCTCATTAAATGCCGGTGATTCCCTTCTCGACGAATTGGTGCCGCATCATCTCGCGTGCGCGAAACAGCCGGTTCTTGACAGTGCCGAGCGGCAGGCCGGTCACTTCGACGATCTCTTCGTAGCTGAGGTCTTGTGAATGGCGGAGGATAATAAGCTCGCGATAGTTTGCAGGAAGCGTTCGCACGACCGACTCGATCTCGCCGCGCCGTTCCTTGCGCTCGCTTTCCTGTTCCGGACTCAAACGTCCGCACTCAACCGGCAAATCGAATTGATCGCCTTCAGGACCCATCAACAGCGACTGTTCGCGGGTCGAGTTGCGACGGAGGTGATCGATGGCCGAGTTGTGCGCGATCTTGTAGATCCAGGTCGAGAACTTGAATTCTGCGCGGTAGCGGCGGAGGGAGCTGTAGACCTTAATGAAGATTTCCTGCGTGAGATCGAGGGCCGACTCGTAGTTGCCGACCATGCGGTAGACATAGGCTGAGATCGGGCGCTGGTAGCGGCGGACGAGCTCTTCGAAACTTCCTTCGACGCCGCTGACCGCAGTCGCGACCAGCTCACGGTCGGTAACCGCAGTCAGATCTCTCGGGAAAGCACTGGAAACGGAGGATGCTGCAAGATTCATAGTACAGGGGTGTTACGCTCGCAATTACGGATTGTTTCAATATGCCGAGAAGTCTGCGAGCAAGGCGCAAGGCGCTAAGTGGCGGGTTACCTTCATTGCGCCTTTGCGTCTGCGGCGAAATCACCACGACAACGTGGCCAGGCCGGCCGGGGCGGCGATGGAGTCGAAGCTGAAATCGCGGCTGGGTAACTGCAATCCTAAATCCTCGGCCTCCAGGGGCCGCAGGTCGCCGCCTGTGGTTTCGTTGACGATCTCGCCCGCACGCTGTTTCGTGATCCCTTCGCCAATGACCATGAGCCGCGTCAGGCCCGGACTGGTTTCCATGCCGTCGGGCGTGCTCCGGTCGCGGTAGAACAAAAGGAACCGGTAAAACTCGTCTTCGAATTCGTCTTCGCTGCACGTCACAGCGCGCACGATCAACGGATGCTTGTCACGAAAAATCATGCCGGTGAAGCCCTGGCTTGATCCACTGAGCAATAGTGAATCGCCGGCGGTGCTATTTCGCACCAGCCACTGTGCTTCACCGAGATGTCGCGGAAGAATCAGTCCCGGCTCGCCATCCCTGAGCGTGGAGCACTGCCTCGTACTCCGCGATCACGCTCTTCTTGACTGCGATTACGAGGTAGCGGTCACGTCCCTGCGAATCTTTTTGCAGACGGTCTTTGGAAATCGAAAGTTCTTCAAGCGGCACGCCAAACCCGCGTTCGACTTTCCACTTCAACACGTCCTGAACTTCGGCAGCCGACTGCGACTGGTTCTCCATCGTCAACACGAGCGTTCGCGTGGTCGCTTCAGGCAAACTCAACGACCAGCGTTTTTGTCGCAGCAAGCCCGCGCTCGCCGCGAGCTCATTCAACACAGCAGCGAGTTGACCAGCATTCTCGATGTTGGGTTCGTCGAAGCTTGGACGGACGAGCGATTCAGCGATGTTGAAAGTGGCTGCGCGTCGCAGCTTGCACGTCGAGCCTCTGATGCGTTCGAGATGGACTACTGACGCTATGCCCTTTTCGAGGCCGATAGCGGTGGCGGGATACCGGGGATCGACAATACGTGAAAGGAGTTTAGGCATTTGTTATTTCCAATTGCCAATTTGCCAATTGCCAATTGTATCAACTCCTGATTCCGAAAATCGGCAATCGGCAATCGGCAATTGAAATAGATTACCACTCGCTGTACGGCGTTCCCTCGCTCGACATTTCAGTGGAGGCGCTGTGAACGTCGGTCATGCCTGTCTCGCCTTGCAGTGAATTGGGATCTTCACCGGTCGTGATGGACCAGTCTTTTTGTCCAGTGAACGGATCGACCGGAACCTCGCGCATGTAACCCTCGCTGACAAGCTCGTCGAGCGACTGAGGCAACCGCCCTTTGTCGGCCGCAAACTGATCGATCAATGTACGGAACTTGCGCAGATCGTCTCTGAGCACCGTCTCGCGCGTGTGCATGATCGTCTTCTGATACTGCGGCAACGTGATCGCAGCGAGAATGATGATGATCGAAATTACGAGCATCAGCTCGAGCAACGTAAAGCCTGCCGCCCGCCACCTGATTCCCTTACCAGTCACTGTACTTCTCTCCATTCAAAGCTGTGTCTTTCGACTTTGACCGAACATCAAAAAGGTTCTCACCACCCCAGGACGTCGAGTCAGGAGCATCGTAAGATGAGCGGAACTCCCACTCAGCCTTTCCAGTGATCGGGTCTATCGGCATTCCGCGCAAATAGACCTTTTGCTTAGTGGACAACTCCCCCCCGACGTCGGTTGCATTCACGCCCGCCTGGCCACGACCACCAAGGCTGCCTCTCGGTATGACGTTGACTCCATTCACGAGGGTATCGAGATCCGGTGGAAAGTGATCGGGATTGTCGACTCCAAAAATCGTGCAATCACTGATCACGACTTTGCTGCGCGGATCGGGAGCGGTGTTCTGGGGCTGCTGGACTGGTTGTCCCGGTATCGCCCCGGCAACGCCCGTAGCAAACCATGCCCATCGTGTCGCGATGAAACTCGTCGATCGCCATGCGAATCTGGCGCAGGGTCTCGCGGAGCTGTTCCTCCTTTTGCCGCTTCACCGAAATTTTCACGAGCGGCAACACGCCAAGCGTCATGATCGAAAGCACGGTGAGGGTGATCACCAGTTCGATAAGTGAAAAGCCTCTCTGTTTCATCTCTTTTACACGTTCGAGCCCGCAAAAAAGCACAAAAAGCACAATTGAGATTCAGTCCAACTCTTGCGCTTTTTGTGCTCTTTCTAGCCGGGAACACCTCTACTGCTTAACGATTGCTGTTCCCTGAATGACCTCTGAGGTCGCATTGCGCCCGTCAGTGGCCACAAGGTGCAACGTCTCCTTAACAAAAACCAGCGAAGCGTTGCCGGCGCCGATTGCTTCGAGATCTATGAATAGCAGTGGTCCAGATCCCTTGAACGACGCTTTACCGTTCAGACTCGAGATGGATATCAGGCAGGTGCCTGATGCATCAATCGAGGGAGTAAACAGTGGCGCTGTTCCTCCTGATCCTGCCAGCAGATTGCCCGCTGTTATTCCGTGCACTTTCACGACCTTCGGATCGAAGCGCAACGCCAGCAAAGCAAGACTCAGCTCAACATCGGAGTTCAACTGAATTGCATATCGGCGTTTCTCTCCAACCTTCATCACGTCGCCGTCCGGCAACAGACTCAGTTGGGCCACAGGCCCGGCCGGTTTCGGACTGAGACTGGTCTCAGCAGCTTTCGGTAACGTGGTTAGCACTGCGTTCTGAGTTCCCGCATTACCGGGATTTACTGTCGCGACATTCGCCGCAGCTTTATCGCTGATCAGCGACTTCGGAGCAGGAACGAACGATGCCAGTTCCTCGCGTGGTTGCAGTCTTTTCAACAGCCACTGGTTTCACCGGAGCGGGAGCGGGAGTAAATGCGAACGTGCCCGCAGGAGGAGGCAGGTTAACAGGTGTTGTGTTCTGCGCTACTGTCTCACCCTGTTTCACGAGTGGCGCATCCGGAAGTTGCATATTCACATTCGTCGGCAACGAGCGCGCGGCCGCGATCTGATCTTCACGATCTGCTTCGCGAATGAGTTCCGCAAGCGAGCCGGTGGTTGGCGCCTGCAACGTTCCGCTCGGTCGCATCTCTTCGTCGCGCGGAGTTACTGCCGGCGCGCGAAGCACGCGCGGCGTAACGGCGATCACGATGTCGATCTTTCGATTGTCGCGCGTCGGCGACGTGAACAAACGTCCGAGGATTGGCAATCCGCCGAGGATCGGCAAGCCTTGCCGTCCGTTAGTCTGAACGTCTTGCGAAACGCTCGCCAGCATCATGGTGCGATTGTTCTGCACGCGAGCAGTGCCGGTGATTGTGCGCTCGGTGAAGGTCGGCGTTAAGCCGCCCGCTCCGAGAACATCCTTCGACTCGATGTTCATCTTCACTTGAACGTCGAGATTCGGGAACACCTGCGGCGTAAACTTCAGCGTCAGTCCGGTCGGCTCATAGTTGATGACCGGGAAACCGCACCGCCCAAAAGGATTGTCGTTGCCTGTGCACGGGCGTTCCAGTTTGCTACGCCGAAACGGAAAAGCCTGCGCTGTTTGAACCGGAACACGTTGACCGATGCGCGCCATCGACTCTTCACCGTTGAAAGCATGAACCTGAGTCGAAGCGATCAGTTTCGTATTGCTCTTACTTTGAAACGCAGTCAGGACTGACGGAGGAATAACAAGCGCGGCCGCGAGCGCTGTCGGAACTCCCCCGACGAAGCTGCCCACGCTTACACCCCGGCTGAGGTTATTGACCACCGCATTGTCAGTCAGCAGCGAGAAACCTGGCGAACCGCCGATACTGAACGTGCTGGCACCGCTGGCGGTATTCCAACCTGATTGCCAAGCTGCATCATGTCGTTTCGCGACACTTCATAGATGCTGACGTCCATCACGACTTCAGCGCGATCCTTGTCGATGCTGGCGAGCAGATCGCCAATCAAGCGGACATTCTCTGCGGTGTCGCGCACAGTCAAACTGTTCGTTGCTTCGTCAGGAACGACGATCGTCTGCGGACGTCCAACTGAAGGCGGAATTGCTTGTTGGACCAGCGTGCGCGCATCGTTCGGTTTCATGTTTGAAAGGAAGAACGTGCGCAGAACGAGTTGTTGATACTGCGGGCGACGAGCCTGATCCGCGACGAGTATCGTGCGACGGCTGAGTTTCTGGAAGAACAGGTTTTCCTGGAGAAACAAATAATCGAGAGCTTGCGCCGTGGTGACGTCCTTGAGACTGATATCGACTGGACGTGATTGCGTAAACGACTGGCGGTCGAAAATCACATTGAGACTGAGCTGGTCTGCAAGATTGCGAATCACCTGCTTGAGATCGCCTTTGACGTCGACGATGCGAAGAGCGTGTTCCTTCATGCGGTGCGAGGTCCTGGCCCTGGCCGTTGCCGTTCGTCCCATTCCCATTCCCGGACGTGTCACTAATCTTCGTGCCGTTGGGATGCGCCTTGCCCTCCTTCACGGCCTGCATCCGGAGCATGCGCTCCATCTCGGACACAGCGAGCTCGTTTACCGGATCGTAACCGTAGGCTTGCCGGAAGGCGTTGTAAGCACCGACGAAATCGCCGCGCTCAGCGAGTGACCTCCCTTGCTGCATGTAGGTTTGCGAGGCGTTGAAACTCGCGCGCCGGAAATGGAGTTGATACTCCATGTTCGACGGGTCGGCAGCCACGGCGAGCGTGAACTCCTGGGCGGCCTTGTCCCATTGCTGGGCCTCCTCGAACTGCATGCCACGCTTGAAGTTTTTCTCGCCTTTTTTGCCAAACGCCGTGATCGGCAAGCCCAACAAGCAAATGGCAAGGACGAGAGAGATTAGGGTTCGAATTCTGATGTTGTTTCTCATGGCTCTTTCTCGGTTCGGGAGGTGGAAAGTATAGCGGCCTAATAATGCCGCTGCGACGCTAAAGATGCAAGGTCAACCCGGCCAGTTTGCTTACACGCAAGGGGGATAATTTGGTTCCCGGTTTGAATAGGTCGGGTATGCGATGTCCTATACGACCTATCGGTCTTATTGGATATTCGGGAATCGGCCCAATGTCATCCGCCCGCGCTGAGCTCTTCGACGAAGGTTACGCGATTGATTTCGTGCAAGGTCGAAATCCCACTAAAAACCTTCTTCAGGGCTGAATCTCTTAAACTCGTGAGGCCCTCGGCCTCAGCCGCGCGCCGGACCTCGGAACCCGGCCGTCGCTCGACAATCATTTCGCGGATATTATCCGACAAATCCAGCAATTCGTGAATAGCAGTTCGACCACGATACCCGGTGTGGTTACAGGCGTCACAACCGACATTCATAAAGAAAGGCGTGTGACGATACTGATCGGGGCTAAGACCTGACTCAGCGAGCTCGACGTCGCCCGGTTGATACTGCCGCTTGCAGTATGCACAGAGCATGCGAATCAGGCGCTGGGCCAGAACGCAGTTGAGCGAAGAGACGAAGTTGTACGGCTCAACACCCATGTTCAAAAAGCGGCCGATCACGTCGATCACGTTGTTAGCGTGGACGGTCGTGAACACGAGGTGACCAGTCAACGCTGACTGAATCGCGATCTGCGCCGTTTCGGTGTCGCGGATCTCGCCGACCATGATCTTGTCAGGGTCGTGACGCAGGATGGAACGAAGACCGCGATCGAATGTGAGTCCCTTCTTTTCGTTGACCGGGATCTGCGTGATGCCGTGCAACTGATACTCAACCGGATCCTCAATCGTTACGATCTTGTCTTCTTCATTTCTGATTTCATTCAGCGCTGCGTAGAGAGTTGTCGTCTTGCCGGAACCGGTTGGACCAGTAACCAGCACCATCCCGTACGGCTCCGCGATGTAGCGGCGAAACTTTCGCAGATCGTCTTCGGCGAAACCGACGACGTTTAAATTCAGGTTGCGAAACTCTTCGTTGATCTGTTCTTTGTCGAGGATACGAATGACTGCGTCTTCACCGTGGATCGTCGGCATGATCGAGACGCGGAAGTCGACGTTGCGTCCTTTATAACGAACCCTGAACCTGCCGTCCTGCGGCACACGACGCTCGGCGATGTCGAGTTCCGACATGACCTTGATACGCGAGATCAACGTTTGATGGTACGCGAGATCGATCGGATCAACTTTCTGGTAGAGCGCGCCGTCAATTCGATACTTGACCTGAACTTCGGTGTCGCGTGTTTCGATGTGAATATCAGACGCGCGCGACTCCATCGCGTTGTAGATGATCGTGTCGACGAGTTTAATGATCGGCGACATCTCGGAGTCGGTCGCGAGACGATCGAGATCGAGCACTTCTTCACCGTGCTCAGTTTCTCTAACGAGAGAGATGCGAAAGCCTGATGCTGCTTCCTGAAGCACGCGCTGCGTGGTGTCGCCTTTTCGCAGGACGACTTCGACTGCGCCGGCAGTCGCAACGTGAGGAACAACGCGAGTGCGAAGCGTGCTCGAGAGTTCGTCCAACCGTTCGAGGTCGGTCGGATCCGCCATCGCGATATGCAGACCTTTTTGATCTCGCTTGAGCGGCACAAACTGATGCCGAACCATCAAGTCAACGGGGACTTCGGTAAACAGTTGATAGTCGATCGGCGATTCACGATCCGGCGGCAGCAGATCGACAAACGGAAGCCGGTAGCGGCGCGCGAGTTCCCGCGCCGCCTTCATTTCAGGCGGCAGATGTTCGTCGTCACCATTTTCACCGGCGACCGGTGGAACCGGCGTGATAACCGAATCTTCGTTTTCTGAGATCTGCTTACTCATAGTGATTAGCGAGCACCCGTAACGCCTGCGCCGCTCGAGATTGCCTGGATGATGGGGAGGTAAATCGAGAGCAGGATCGTCACGACAACGCCGCCCATGACGACAAGAATCGCAGGCTCAAGCGTGGTCGTCAACTGCTCGAGTCGCACTTCCGACTCCGCATCATAGAACACTGCAACTTCATCGAGCATCTCGCGCAAACTGCCGGAACGTTCGCCGATACCGATCATGTCGATTGCGAGCGGCGGCATCCAGCCTGCCATCTCCAGACTTTCCGTAAATGATCGTCCTTCACGAATCATCGGAAGGATCGACGAGCTGCGACGGCGCAGTTCGAGATTAGTGATCGACTCCGACGCGATCTCCCATGATTCAACGAGGGTAATACCGCCGGCGAGCAGCGTTGCGAGTGAACGCGTTGCCTGGGCCACTGACAATTGGACCGCGAGACTTCCGGCAAGCGGGAACCGCAAAATGATTCTACTTATCTGAAGTTTCCCTGCCGGCGTGCGTGACCAGATGAGCAACAGCACGCACGCGACGAGTACGAGTGGACCAAGCCAGAAAATGTTCGACGTCAGCCAGCGCGACAGACCCACGACGATCTGCGTAACAGTTGGGAGTTCATCGCCGAATCCGGCAAAGAGTTCGGACATGCGAGGAACAACGTAGAGAGTTAAAAACGTGACCATCGCGGCCGACGCAAAAAGCAGAAACATCGGATACGCCAGTGCGCCGCGAATCTTCCGTCGCAGCGCGACGTTGCGTCGCATGTAAGTGACGTAACGACTCAACACGTCGTCGAGTGCGCCTGAGCGCTCACCTGCGAGAATCGAAGCCGTGTAGATGCGTGGGAAAATGCCGCCTTGCGAAGCGAACGCTTGCGACAGTGCGGCGCCACCGCGAATTTGGTCTTCGACTTCGCCCAGCACGGTTCGCAATCGCGCGGACGCGGCTCGTTTCCGCAGCATCGAGATCGCCTGGAGAATCGGTATGCCGGCGCGGACGAGTGCTGCGAGTTGCTGGTTGAAAAGTAGAAAGTCGTTGGCTTTGACGCGCGGATGAGCGCCCCTGCGACCAAACTGTGTTAAGGCCGCAACGCCCGAGGTTTTCGGAGGGGCGACGGTGAAGACGCGAAAACCTTCGCGCTCGAGTCGCGCCCGCGCTTCATGTACGCCTGTGGCTTCCACAGTGCGGGTGACAACCTCACCGGCAGGGGTACCCAATCGACAAATAAACTCAGCCATAGTTAGGATTAGCCACAAAGAAGCACAAAAAGCGCGAATCATTATGTGCTCTTTATGCCTTTTTGCGGCTGGGAGTATAGCACGCACGAGTTAAACGGAAGTTGCAGATTACTTTGCTTTCGCTATTGCTTCCGATGCTACCCGTAGCCTAGAATGGCCGTGTTAACACAGCCAGAAACTGAAACGCGCGCGGCCGTCTCCCCGTGAACATTTCATGCTCCGGTTTTAAAGTCGGGCATCACTCGTTCCCTTACGAGCATCTGTGTTGACAGTTCCCTTTCGAGCCCTGACGGTACTGTTAAAAATTGAATCGCCGAAATGTAGCCCGGGGGTGACATGCATTTTCCCACTCGTAATGCCACAAAGATCACGGCCGCTTCCATCTCGCTGATCGCGATTACGTTTGTCTTTTCGTATTCTGTCGAGAGTCAGGAACCTGCTCAAGAAAAACCAGCTGCGACTGCGCCAGCTGCTCAGGATAAAACAGCACCACCCGCTCCTTCTCAAAGTGCTTCTCCAGATCAAAACACTCCGCAAACACCGAAGAAGAAACTCGGTACGGAACTGGACGATCGTTCGGTAATCACCAACACCGACCTGATCACGCTGACAGTAACCGTGACTGATACCTACGGACGTTACGTATCTGGACTCAGCAAGAGCGCCTTCGCAATTTACGACAACAAACAACAGCAGGAGATCACCTTCTTTAGCGACGACGATTCACCAGTGTCTGTCGGCGTGATTTTTGACGTCTCCGGTTCGATGAGCGGCGACAAGGTGAGGCGCGCACGCGACGCTCTGAGCAAGTTTATTCAGACCAGCCACGATTCCGATGAATATTTCCTCATCGCCTTCAACTCGAAGGCGCAGTTGCTGCTCGACAGAACACGCGATGGCGACTCGATTCTGAATAAACTCACGTTCGTTGAAACCAAGAGCCAAACGGCGCTGTACGATGCCTGCTATCTGGGCGTCGAAAAAGTGCAGCGCGGACAGCACACGAAGCGCGCTCTCCTTCTGATCAGCGACGGGCAGGACAACAATTCGAGGTACACATTCAACGAACTTCGGAAGCTCCTGAAAGAGTCGGATGTCACGCTCTATGCAGTAGGAATCTTGAGCGGCAGCGACGCAGGCAGCGCGATGGGCATGGAGGGACAAGGCATTCTCGATGAGCTCGCCGGCGTTTCCGGAGGCAAAGCATTCTTCCCGCGTTCGGCCGCCGAGATGGACGACATCTTTGAGCAAATCGCGCTGGAGCTACGGCACCAGTATTCGATTGGTTACAAGCCGGAGTCGTTCGTAAACGACGGCAAATGGCATCGGGTAAAAGTTAAAGTTACAGCGCCGCGCGGTCTTCCCCGACTATTCACCAGGTATAAGGAAGGCTACTTCGCCACGGCTGGAGCCCGCTGAGCCACTGAATACGCAACCAGGCGGCAACGCCAGATTGCTTCAGCCGCATCTCTTGATGTGTGCGTAAAGTGGCTGTATTTTTTTGCCCCAGCCCCGCGCGGTTTCTAGAGGAGTTTGCCGTTGTTTAGGACACAGAATGTGAGACGAACCCTGATTCTAGCGATCTGCGGTTTAGCCGTCTCGGCCATGATCTTTGGATCGAGTGTTTTCGCCGACAACCAGGATCGGCCACGGACCACCCAGGTTCCGAGCCCGACTCCGACGCCGGCGACACCCGCGACACCCGCTCCAATCCCGGCCGCAACCTCAACTCCAACTCCACAACCAACGCGGCCGCAAGGCACAGATCGTATTGCGCCAACACTCGGCGAGCCGCCACCGCCACCAAAGCTCAAACCGACTCCGACGCCGACTCCACCTGAGGAGATTGATCCCGAAAGTCGCATCGTAATCAACGCCGAACTGGTTGAACTTCACGTTCGCGTGATCGATCGTAATAACCGGCCGATCAATAACGTGCGTCAAAACGAGTTTCGCGTGTTTGAAGACGGAGTGCCGCAAACGATTGAGTCGTTTTCACGCGAAGAGGTTCCGATCAGCTATGGTCTCGCTGTCGATACGTCTGCCTCGCTGCGTTCGCAGATACAAAGCGTTATCGACGCTGCGAAGACCATCATCAACAGCAACAAGCCGGGCGATGAGACTTTTCTCGTGCGGTTCATCAGCAGCGACAAGATCCAAACGGAACAGGACTTCACTGACAAAAAAGATTTGCTGATCGATGCGCTTGATAATCTTTACGTCGAGGGTGGGCAGACCGCGGTCATCGATGCTGTTTATCTCTCCGCTGAGCACGTGGCGGATTACCAGAAGGGCGATGCAAGTGATCGCCGGCGCCGCGCGCTGATCGTCATCACTGACGGTGAAGACAGAAACAGTTTCTACAAGCAGGAACAACTCTTTGCCCGCTTGCGCGAGGAAGACGTTCAGATCTTCGTGATTGGATTCATAAACGAGCTCGACAAAGAAGGCGGTTTCATTCGCAAGAGCCCGCGTGAGAAGGCAGTGAGCCTCATCAACAAGCTTGCTTCCGAGACCGGTGGGCGTGCTTTCTTTCCCGAATCGATCGCCGAGCTGCCGCAGATCGCGGGTGAGATCGTGAGGGACATGCGAACTCAGTACGTCATCGCGTACAACCCAACCAACAAGACTCAGGACGGCTCATACCGCGCAATTAAAGTGACGGTGGACCAACCTTCCGACGCCGATAAGCGCATCGCGTTAACGCGAACCGGACGCGTCGCGCGCAGGGAAGGTGCGAGCGCGCCAAAACCTCCGGCCGTGAGAATGCCGGGCGGCACGGCGACGCCAAACAAGAAGCCTTAATCATTTTGAGCTTTTTGTGCCTTTTTGTGGCTGCTTCTTGTACTTGGTGCCATGCCTCGTCGCCGCCTCCTCGATCGAATGTGTCGACGTGAGAACGTCGTCCTTGCGCGCGAGATCGATCAACTTTCTGTAGTACTTGTGTAGCGCTTCAATCTCTGGTTCGCTCAAATCTTCCACGTCAATTAAGCGATTGCTCGCGCCTTCCAGGGCAGCGACGATTTCGTTCAGCTTCAGATGTATTGCAAGCGCGTCTTTGTTCTGCGCGCGCTGGATCAAAAACACCATCAGGAAAGTGACGATCGTCGTTCCGGTATTGATAACGAGTTGCCACGTATCGGAAAAACCAAATATTGGACCAGTGATGGCCCAGATGAGAATCACACTCGCGGCTACCACAAAGGCGACGGATGTTCCGGTGGCTTTTGTGGCGTAGTGAGAAAACCTCTCCAGCAGTGCACTCACTGCGTTCCTCTTGCGTGGCATGGCTAAACTCCGTGAAGGTTTTACAACCAGGGGGGCAGTGAGGGGAACAATTATTCAGGGCCTGGATCAGTCTTTGGGCCTGACGGAGCCACTGATCTTCTTGCGCGTCGTTTCGCCGGTGTGCAATACCGGCAAACCGAGATCTACGTCGGAATGTGGTTGAGGGATCACGTGAGTCGCGACAACTTCGCCGACGCGTTTTCCGGCCGCAGCGCCGGCATCAACCGCACTTTTGACAGCGGCAACGTCGCCACGCACAATCGCGGTCACCAGACCGGCATCGATCTTCTCCCAGCCCACGAGGCGCACGTTCGCCGATTTCACCATCGCATCGGCAGCCTCGATCATCGCCACCAACCCACGACACTCAACCATTCCTAATGCGTCCGGCATTCCAAGCCTCCGTTAATAATAGGTCCTATACGTCCTATCGGTCCTATACGACTTATCACTAAACACTCAATTCCGCAACGAATGAATCGGCGCCGGAATCCTACCACCGCGCCTAATAAACACCGCCGACGAAAACGCACTAACCGCCATGATCGGCGCGCTCCCCAACAATCCACCAAACTCAACCATCTCGCCGACATCCCGACCCGGCACCGGAATAATGCGCACCGCTGTAGTCTTATTGTTCATCACCCCGACTGCCATCTCATCCGCGATTATCGCAGCTATCGTCTCCGCCGATGTCGAACCCGGAACCGCAACCATGTCAATTCCAACTGAGCAAACGCTGGTCCATGCTTCGAGCTTCGCCAGCGATAACGCCCCCACCTGCGCCGCTTCGATCATGCCCGCGTCTTCCGAAACCGGAATGAAAGCCCCGCTCATACCTCCGACTGATCCACTCGCCATCGCGCCGCCTTTTTTAACCGCATCCGTCAGAAGCGCGAGCGCGGCTGTGGTCCCGTGAGTGCCCGCGCGCTCGAATCCCATCGCCTCGATGATGTTTGCAACCGAATCGCCGATAACCGGTGTCGGCGCGAGCGAAAGATCGATGATGCCAAACGGAAGACCCATTCGTCTTGCAGCTTCACGGCCCACCAGTTCACCTGCGCGCGCCAACTTGAACGAGAGTTTTTTGATCGTCTCCGCCAGCTCTTGCAGCGGAAGATCTTTATCGGCGTGCCTGACAGCATGATGGACCACGCCCGGTCCGGAAACACCGACGTTGATCACAGCCTCAGGTTCGCTAACGCCGTGAAACGCTCCCGCCATAAAAGGATTGTCTTCGACGGCGTTGGCGAAACAAACAAACTTTGCGCATGCGAGTCCGCCCCGATCGCGCGTCCGCTCGGCTGCGTCCTTGATGAGTCTTCCGACCTGCCCAACGACGTCCATGTTGATCCCGGCGCGCGAAGTTGCAGCGTTCACTGACGAACACAGACGTTCAGTGCTCGCGAGAGCCTCCGGAATCGACTCGAGAAACTGGTTCTCGGATCGAGTCGCGCCTTTTTGGACCAGAGCGGAGTAACCGCCGATGAAATCGACACCGACCGATCGAGCAGCGTCGTCAATGGAACGCGCAACGTGGAGCAGATCGCCTCGCCCGCCTTCAGTGATCAGGGAGACTGGCGTTATTGAAATGCGTTTGTTCGCGATCCTGATTCCGAATTCGTCGCCGATTTCGTCGACTGTCTTGACGAGGCGAGCAGCAACCGAGCGGATCTTGTCGCCGGCTTTTTGCGCAACACCCGCCATTGAATCCCCAGCGCAATCGAGCAAGCTCAAACCGAGCGTAACCGTGCGTACGTCGAGATGCTCCATCTCGGTCATCGCGACTGTTTGAAGGATCTCGGCCTGGGTGTATTCCATTATCCGATCACTTTGCTGAGTATGAGCAGCACGAGAAACAGTAGAAACAATCCGGCAGCGACGAGCAGGAAGCGCAGGCTCGGATCGTAAGCAGCCTGATCGATCATGATGCTGGAAACTTTTCGAAACTTATCAACGCGACCGCGCACGCCATCATGCGCACGAACGCCAGCAGGTGTTGGCGTCTTTTGCGTTGGCGGCGGTTGTACTACTGCGCTCAGTGGCTGGGTCGCAGCGAGATCAGGTCTCAACGCTTCGGTAGGTGCAGTGTCGACTTGCGCGATCGGATTTCCGCACTGCGGGCAGAACATCGCATGCTGGCGCACTGATACGCCACAGGCGGTACAGCGTCGTGCAATTTCCGGATCAGACATTTCTGCTTCTTGCATTCTATATCCGGTGCATTGCGTTGAATAGATCTTCTCGTTGCGCGTAGATGCGAACGCCGAGTTTTTGTCCTTCGTCTCGCAACCGCTCCTTCAACTCCGCGGTGCTCTCTCGCGCGCGCGACGCGTCGGCAATTATCACCATCGCGAATTTACCCTGCACCACGGTTTGGTTGATGTCGATAATACTGCAATCCGCCTCCGCAAGAATCTGCGACACGCCGGCGACAATCCCCGGATTGTCGAGTCCGAAAACCGAGATCACCAATCGCTCTGACGAACCCTCGCCTGTGCCAGGTCGATCCGTACTCGTCGCAGGCGCAGTAGTGCGCACCTGATTGTAGATATCAGTGACCAACTGCTCCATGGTCGTTTCATCGACGGCATTGCCTAAGCGGTCGTAAACCGTTCGAGTGATTCGATAAATCAGGTCCTCATTTGCCATTTGGGAATAGTGAAGAGTGATGAAGGGAATGTCCTCACGGTCTGCCGTTCTCTTGCATGAGTCGACGCGCCGCCTCACGCATCTCGTCCGACAGGGTATCATTGATATCGACGCGATCGACGATACCGACAACAGCAGCTTCGATGGACATGTCCTGGTTTCCAATCGCGGATCGTGCTGCCTTGCCGAATGCGCACAGGACCATTTCCCCGGTCCCGGCTCCGAGTCGATCGGCGACGACTACGATGTTACGCGTCGGCTCCTTGTCGAGGTCGTAAGGATGGACAATCAAAAACCTGACGCCCTCGAGATCGGGCGTCTTCTTAGTCGACCAGACTGTACCAACGACTTTGGCTAAGAACATTGTTGTGTAATTTGTGTACTAAACTTTCGCAAACACCTCGGCCGGCTCACCAATATCGCGCGCCGCGGGTGTGATGATCGTTCGTGCGGTGATGTAGATCTTTTCGCCCTTCTGGATCGCGCGTTTCACGTCGTCTTCGCTTACAAAATCGACGGCCTTTGCCCCGTTAGCAGAAGGGGCTGGGGCTGCCGGCTTTGCGACCTGTGGTTCAGGACGACGTTCGCCACCGTTTTCGGCGCGAGCAGGAGCCGCGTACATACTTCCCGCCTCTGTCTCGGTCGCTGGTGGCGGCAACGGCGAGCTCGATGGCTGCTTCCCAGCGAGAAAACGATCGACGATCGCTGCGATCTCTTGTCGATCGATCTTGCCGCCCGCTACGACAGGTTCTTTTGCAGCGACGGGTTCAGGCGCCCTGGTCGCAGTAGCAGTAACTGCCGGTCGCGCACTCTTAACAGGTCGAGTCTCAAACGCGACTCGTTTAATGTCCATCAAGTGCAGCGGCGAAACGTTGTCCGACGTCACGTTGCCACCCCACGATCCACAACCAAGCGTCATCGAAGGAGGCAGTGCGGTCGAGAATCCGATCGCGCCATGCGTCGTCGGAGTATTCACGGTGATACGCGAAGCCGGCATCTCCGAACCAAACTTCACCGCCGCTTCGCGCGAGCGCGTGTGAATACCGGCAGTGTGGCCCATGCCGCCGTAAGCAAGCACTTCCCTGCTCCGCTCAGCACACGCAGTCAAACCGTCAACCACATAAAACGCGAGGATAGGTGAAAGCTTCTCCATCGACAGCGGATGCTCGCGCCCGACGCCTGCAACATCGGCCAGCAAACATCGCGTTCCCGGCGGCACGCTAAGGCCCGCCATCTTCGCGATTACTTCCACTGATTTACCGACGATCGCAGGATTCAAAGAACGTTGTGGAGTAGCGACTACCTTTCCGAGTTGCTCCGCTTCAGCAGCGGATAAAAAATGGGCGCCCTGAAGTTTGAACTGCTCGCGCACGGCCTGCTCGATCGGTGCATCGCAAACTACTGCCTGCTCGGACGCGCAAATAGTTCCGTTGTCAAAACACTTGCCCGTCAAAATATCCTGCACCGCTTTCGGCACATCGGCAGTTCGCTCGATGCACACAGGCACGTTGCCTGGTCCAACTCCGAACGCCGGCTTGCCGGATGAATATGCCGCACGCACCAGGCCGATTCCACCAGTCGCAAGGATCACCGCCGTCTGCTTGTGCTTCATCAAGGTCTCGGTGCCTTCGATGGTCGCAGTTGTCATGCAACCGATTGCTTCGCCGGGCAAACCTTCTTTGACACCAGCGTCGCGCATCACGCGTGCAGTTTCGTTGATACACTTCGCCGCCGACGGGTGTGGCGATAGAACCACCGCGTTGCGAGATTTGATCGCGATCAGGATTTTGAAAATTGCGGTTGAAGTGGGATTAGTGGAAGGAATGATGCCCGCGACCACGCCACGCGGGCTTGCGATCTCTACAACGTCTTTCGACTCGGAAACAACTCCCTTCGTGCGCAAGCCGCGAAAGTAGTTCCAAACGTCTTCAGCAGCGAAACGATTCTTCTCCTGTTTGTCTGCCGGAACGCCGAATCCGGTTTCTTCAACGGCGATCGCTCCCAGTCGTCCCGCTTCAGTGAGGGCCGCTTTTGCCATCGCCTCGCAGATCCGATCGATCTTCGCCTGATCAAACTGGGCCACTTCAGCCTGCGCGCGATGAGCAGCCTCCACCAGATCGCGTGCCTGTTGTACTGAAACAAGATCCTTATCGACAGACATGACTCACCTCTTATTTGCCGATTGCCGATTGCCAATTGCCGATTTCAGAATCTCGATCGCGTCTGAACCAAACCAAATTGGCAATCGGCAATGCTGGCAATGACATGAATCGGCAATTGGCAATTACCTCGCTCGCTCTTTATTCGCATCACGCGCACCGGTGCTGAGCGAACGTCCCTGATCGCCCTGGCCCAACTGCCCACGCGCACCGCCACCCTGCAAAGACGTTTCATCCGGACTCAATCCGGTGTTTCCATTCACAGGCAATACGCGCTCGACTTCGGCGTGCGGGCGCGGAATAACGTGGACGCTGATCAGTTCTCCAACTCTTCTCGCCGCAGCCGCGCCTGCATCAGTCGCCGCCTTCACCGCGCCAACGTCGCCACGCACGAAGATCGTCACGTAGCCTGCGCCGATGTACTCCTTCCCGAGCAGTTGCACATTCGCTGCTTTGACCATCGCATCGGCGGCCTCAACTGCACCCACGAATCCTTTGGTCTCAACCATTCCGAGTGCTTCAAGGGGCATCTCTTTGTCCTCACTTTTCCGGTCTATTGTAGATATTAAAAGCGACTGTATCGGATCTTGTGGCGCCAACGTACCACCGCGGGCGACAAGAAGCAAGAGATGCAGATCTTTTGCGAACCAAAAGTTTGACAGCGTTTAGCAGCGCAAGCTATAGTGCAGAAAAAGTGGGAGTTGTACGCATTAATACAAGCGGCGCGCGACGATAGACCTGGGTTTACAAACCAACCACCCGACGCCAGGAATCGAGCGATCGAAGATGGCAGCTAGTATAGGCGAACAATTGCGACTCGCCCGCGAGGAGCGAGGCATGGGCCTGCGTGAGATCTGCGACCAGACGCGGATCTCAGTCCATTATCTTGAGGCCATCGAAGCAGACGATTACAAGCGTCTGCCCGGAGGTGTATTCAATCGCAGTTTTATAAAGGCCTACGCGAAGTGTGTCGGCTACGACGAACGCAAGGCGATTGAAGGCTACACGCGTTACCTGCGCGAACACGGCGAATCAACTGAAGACGTAAACACGCATCCAATCCACTCGAAGGTCTATACAGACACTCCGGCTACACGTTCGCCTTTGTTGACGGTGGTTTTGGCGATTTTAATCCTCGCATTGCTGACCGCTGCAGCGCTGGCAGCCCTGGCCTGGTTTCAACGCCGCGCTGAGCTGACGTCCCCGAGCGAGAAAATTCACTTATCTATGTATAATCACCTCACATCAACCACGAACGATTTAGGGCAATCCAAACATGATTACATCCGATATTTCCGAAGGACTGACTTTTGACGACGTACTCTTAATTCCTGCTCGTTCCGACGTACTACCTTCGCAGACCGACACCGCAACGCACTTCACTCGAAACATCCGGTTGCAAATTCCACTGTGTTCAGCTGCGATGGACACAGTCACCGAAGCAGCGCTGGCCATTGCACTCGCGCAGCAAGGTGGCATCGGCGTGATTCACAAAAACCTGAGCATCGAGCGCCAGGCAGAAGAAGTCGACAAGGTGAAGCGATCGGAATCGGGAATGATCGTTGATCCGGTAACGATTCGACCCGATCGCCCGGTGCGTGAAGCGCTTCAGGTAATGGAGCGATTTCACATCAGCGGCGTGCCCGTCGTTGACGAAGCCGGTCACCTCGTCGGAATCATTACCAATCGCGATCTTCGTTTCGAAACGAGGTTCGACATACCGGTTTCGGAAGTGATGACGAAACAACCACTCGTCACAGTTCCGGTTGGCACGACGCTGGATCAGGCGAAGACCGTCCTGCAAAAGCATCGCATCGAGAAGCTTTTGGTTGTCGACGACGACAAACATATAAAAGGACTTATCACCGTCAAAGACATTCAGAAGGCAATCAAATACCCGACCGCCGCAAAAGATAACCTCGGGCGTTTGCGAGTGGCGGCGGCGATCGGCGCGACTGGCGATTACCGCGAACGCGCTGACGAACTTGTGAAAGCGCGCGTTGATTGCCTCGTGATCGATACCGCGCACGGCCATTCGTCGCGCGTGATCGACGCGGTTAAGGAGATCAAGAAACTGCATCCGGAAACCGATTTGATCGCTGGAAACGTCGGCACAACTGCGGGGGCACAGGAGTTGATAGATGCTGGTGTCGATGCGATCAAAGTCGGCATCGGTCCGGGCTCGATCTGCACCACGCGAGTGGTTACAGGTGCCGGAGTGCCGCAGATAACTGCGATCGCAAGTTGTGTTGAAGCTGCAAGAAATAAGGGTGTTCCGGTTATTTCAGACGGCGGCGTCAAGTTTTCCGGCGATGTCGCGAAAGCGATGGCGGCTGGCGCTGATGTGGTGATGATCGGATCGCTGTTTGCGGGAACGGAAGAGGCTCCAGGTGAAGTGATTTTGTTTCAGGGCCGTTCCTTCAAGACTTATCGCGGCATGGGATCGATTGGCGCCATGCGCGAGGGTTCGCGCGACCGTTATGCGCAGGACGCGACCGAGAGTGAGTCGAAACTAGTTCCCGAAGGGATCGAGGGCCGCGTTCCGTACAAAGGCACGCTGGCAGACATGGTGACTCAACTTGTTGGTGGCCTTCGATCGGGAATGGGATACACCGGATGTCGAACAATAAAAGAATTTCAGGAAAAGACTCGATTCCTGCGCATCACCTCCGCGGGGTTGAAGGAGTCGCATGTGCACGATGTGATCATCACCAAAGAGGCCCCGAATTATCGTTTGGAATAATCGCTAATCGAAGTTCTCCAGTTTTATCCGTGGCTCGCAAAGCAACACTCATTTCCAATCCGAAGACTGGCCGTTATGCCTCGCGACGACTGCGTCCAATCCAGGAAGTCGCCTCAAATCTCGAATCCCTTGGTATCGCAGTCGATCTGAAATTGACGACGGGACCTGGCGAAGCGACTCAGATCGCTGCGCGTGCTGCACGCAATGGAAGTTCAGACATTATCGTCGCCGGCGGTGACGGAACGATCAACGAAGCAATTCAGGGTTTAGCCGGAACGAAGGCGCGACTCGCCATCATTCCTCGAGGCACTGGAAACGTTCTCGCTCGCGAACTCGGCTTGCCGCTCGACGACGCGCAAGCTATCGCGGTGGCGGCGAAAGGTAAGTCGCGAAAGATCTACCTCGGCCTCGCTATCGATGAGACAACAAACGAGAGCCGTCATTTTGTTTTGATGGCCGGTATCGGTTTAGACGCCTCGGTGGTGCGAAGCGTGCAACCGTCGTTGAAGAAACGGATCGGCAGGGGCGCGTTCTGGATTTCGGGGTTGAGTCATCTCGCGACGTGGGATCCTCGTCAGTTCACGCTCGAAATTGATGGTGTTGAGTACACGGCGACGTTTGCTGCCGTCGGAAATGCGCCGCGCTACGGTGGCGATCTTGCGATCACGCCCGGAGCGCGTTTGGACCAGCGCGAGTTTGAAGTCTGCATCATCCAAACAACGAGCCGCCTACGATACTTGCGCCTGCTTTCACATGCGATGCGAAACGGAATGCCGCGCGACAATCCCGAAGTTCAGTTTGTGAATGCAGTAAGCGTGAGAGCGCACGGCGACGCCCCAGTGCAAGTCGATGGTGAGTTAATCGGTCACCTACCCATGCGCTTCGAGATCGCGCCCCACTCGCTGGAAGTTATCGTACCCTGATCCTTTTGTATCTTGCTTGTGCCTTTTGTGGCTTACGTACGATTTAGCCACGAGGCTCGTAATGCTTTTTGCTCCGCACTCGCATCAGGACGTTCTTCAATCTTGTAATCAAACCTCTCCGGTTGGCCCAGGACGATATTCGTCTTGATCGTGCGCCGGTCGCGCCTCACAACAACCGGCACCGCATCACCCGGCTTGAAGCGCGCGAGCGTCTTCAACCACGAATTCTCCGTTACTCGCTTTCCTCCAAGCGACACAATCTCATCATTCGCCTGCAACCCCGCATCTTCGGCAGGCGAGTTATTACGAACGTTTTGAATCATCCCCTCATTCGGATCCTCAAACTCAATCGACAACCCTGCATCGTAAGGTTCCTTCGACTCCGTCTTCACGAGGCGCAACCCAACGTAAGCAAACGCCTCGTCGTAAGGCAGCACTTCAACATCGCGCACGTGACGTTTGAAAAAATCGCTGAAGTCGAAACCCGAGCGCCGCGAAACAATTCGCTCGAGATCTTCCGTTTGATAACCACGCCCGCGCAGGTAATAACTGCTATTCGGACTCTTCAAATAGAACTCTTCATACATATCGCGCATCACATCGTCGAGCGAAGCCTTCCCTTTCGTGCGTCCACGCACCAGCAGGTCCATCACCATTCCGATGAGCTCGCCTTTTGGGTAGTAACTGATCGAAGTGTTGTTCAAGTTAACTGCCTGCGCGTGAGGGGCATCGTCGATAAAGGGAGCTGAGAATGACGATTCTTCCGCGCTCATCAACCGGCTTCCCGGAGCACTCTCGATACGCCTGACCGTCCGTGCCTGTCCATCCAGAAACTGTTTGTCATTCCAGATTCCAGCGCGCCTGAGCATCAAGTGGCCGTAATAGTTTGTGAAGCCTTCGGCCACCCAAAGACCGCGCGTGTTGAGTGGGCGCGTGAAATCCCATGGTCCAAGTTCCAGCGGACGAAGTCTTTTGACGTTCCATACGTGAAAGAACTCGTGCGACACCGTGCCGAGGGTCGCTTCATAAATACCTTCTTCGGCGAGCGCACCGGGTTCGATGATCTGCGTTGAAGTCAGATGTTCCATGCCATCGCCCGAATGATCGTCAGCGGCATAGTGAATCAAAAATGTGTACTCCTGAAACTCAGGCGGCCCCCACATCGCGATCTGCGCGCGCACTATCTTTTCGATGTCTTTGACGAGCGCCGGGCGCTTTCCACCTTCCGGACCAAACGAATGAACGACGACGTGATACTTCTTGCCGTCGACCTCGAAAGTGTCCTGCGTCCAGTCGGGCGCAATTTCAGTCGGTGTATCTATCAGCACGTCCCAGTTGGGAAAAGTGTAGTCGGATTGGCCCGGTCGTTCGGTGCGACCGTTTACGACTTTCCAACCGGCGGGTGGATTGATCGTTAACTTTACCGGATCGGGTTTATGGCCCACCACGTACATGAAGATCGAAGCGCCGTTGTAGTTCGCATGTCGTGTGTCGAGTTGTGAGAAGGTGCCGGAGAGATCGTTTCCAAAAACTTTGTAGGAGATCGTCAGCGTAGCAGCGCCTTGCGGCGCGACGCTCCACGTTTGATCGTCGACACGGGTCACCGGGCGAGTTGCTCCGTTTGCCGCGACTGCGCGCACCTCCTGCACGTTTTTTGCGAAGTCAAAGACGCCATACCGTCCAGGCGACCACTTGGCCATTTGAAACTGAAGCGGCTTGTCTTTTAGTTGTTCGGGTAGTTCAACTATGATGGCGACTTCGAACAGGTGCGACGCCGGCCGCGACATCGAGAGCCGGTAGGTGATCGACTTCATCGGCAGGCTCTTGCGCAACGGCGACGCTGCTCAAGAACGCGATGACTGCGAGTGTGGTAATCAGTTTACGTGAATGTGTATTCATGCGCCGTTATCTTACAAAATCTGTGTGATCTGTGGTTAAGGTTTGATGGCAGTAACAGAGCGTCTCTATTATTCCGACTCTCATCTGATCGAGTTTGAAGCTCGCATAGTAGATGTCACTGAGCGCGTCAGTGGTTGGACCGCGATCGTTCTTGATCGCACGGCGTTCTATCCGACAGGCGGCGGACAGCCAAGCGATACCGGAACACTCAACGGTTCGCGCGTGGTTGAGTGCATCGACGACGGCGACAAAGGCGTGCTTCACGTGGTCCAGGGTGCGGCGCCTCGTCGTGATTCAGTCGTGCGCGGGCGAGTTGATTGGGCTCGCCGCCTGGACCACATACAACAGCACACCGGGCAACACATTTTGTCGCAGGCGCTCATCACTCTCTTCAACGCTCCGACGAGAAGTTTTCGCGTGATGGAGGCGTCGTGTGAAATCGACGTTGAACTCGACAATCCGACTACGGAAGTGATCGAACGCGCAGTTGAGCTCGCCAACAATGTGATCTGGGAAGATCGCGCGATCACGATACTCAACGTCACTCCCGATCAAGCTGCTGAGTTGCCGTTGCGAAAAGAGTCGGCGCGTGAAGGCGAGTTGAGATTAATTGAGATCGAAGGGTTTGATCTGACGCCGTGTGGTGGTACGCATGCGTATCGCACCGGGGAAGTCGGGATGATCGCGGTGCGTTCGTGGGAACGGGCCAAGGGGTTAACGCGAATTGAGTTCGTCGCCGGCACACGAGCATTGGCCGACTATCGAAAAGCAAACAAGACCGCTCGCGAGATCGCGGCGATGTTCAGCACAGGAAGAGACGATGCGCCTCAACTCGCGGCGCACATGGTTGAAGAGAACAAGGAGTTGCATCGACGCATTCGCGTGCTTGAAGAAGAGGCGGCAGGAGTCGAAGCGGAAAGATTACTTGCTACAGCACGCGACGGCATTGTTAGTCGCGTATTCGAGGGCCGCGACGCAGAATCGCTGAAGAAACTCGCGCACGCTCTTATCTCCGCGCCCGGAACGATCGCGTTGCTCGCCTCGCGCGACAAAGACATGGCGCGTCTTGTCTTCGCACGTTCCGCGGACGCGCCCGGCGACATGAGCGCCTTGATGCGCGAAGCGTGCGCAAGGCTCGACGGCCGCGGCGGCGGCAGGCCCGACATGGCCCAGGGCGGCGGTAAACGTGTGGAACAACTCGAGGAAACCTTGCGTCTAATGGAAGAGAAACTGACCGCCTGACGCTGCAGTACACTAGTCGCAGAAGAGCTTACTGATCGTTTGAAAGTTGAGGTTTACATATCATGTGGACCATAACCTGCCGTGTAATTGCATCGGTTGTCACATTTCTGATCGGCTGGACGGTGTTTGCGATCGCGAGTCCACCTGAAGAGTTACAGCTTCCGGAACGCACGCGCCAAATCCTGGCGATAACTCTGAGGCGACAAGGCTGTTCCGACCCAGACCGGAGATGCCCGGTTTACGATGCGACGTTTCGGAGTGATGGCACGTGTAGTTATATGGGATATGCCAACGACGATTACATTGGAGAGTATAAGGGTGAGTACGACCCGCAAGACTTTACCTACATCGTGGAGCAGATCAACAAGCAAGGATTTTTTTGATTGCCAGTAGCGTTTCAGGCGAGTTCAGTGGAAGAGACTACCGGCGTCGAGATTGTTACTAATGAAGGAACGAGGGTTGTGACTACATACAACTGGGCCAGCACTCCCGCTGGACTTCGCGCGTTGCAAGCTCTGATTGAACAACAGACGTACGAGGCGGACTGGGAGAAGGTGGAGGAAGGCGCCGAACCGCGTCCTTGACAGGCATGAATGACGCTACCTAATATGCATCTCGGTATGGGGCAGTAGCTCAGTTTGGCAGAGCGCCGCGTTCGCAATGCGGAGGTCAGGGGTTCGATCCCCCTCTGCTCCACCATTTGTTTTCAATCATTTACGGCTGCCGGCACTGGCGGCCGTATTTCATTTGTGGCCAATTTGTGGACACTTTTTCGGGAACTCAGTTTGATCGCTTGAACTGCCGCGCGTTTCGTGTCCTCAACTGATCTTACATAACGCATAGTCACGCGAACATCGGAGTGGCCCAACAGTTGAGCAATCGTGAAAGCATCGCATCCGGCCTCGGCTAACCGAGTGCCGAAAGTCGCTCTGAGATCCTTCCATATTAGTCCCTCGATACCGGCGAGTCGGCAGGCAGTGTGAAATCCCTTCTTCACTTCCCGCTGACGTTCGTCGTCGTCTTTAGGACTAACGAAAACGTAAGCATCAGGCCGCTTGTCCTTGCACAACTCAGCCAGTGTTTCTCTGACTTCATCGTTCATAGGAATGTCTCGCGGTCTGCCGTTCTTGGTCTTTCGCGCCGTGACGATGTTGCGAAGAAAATCGACTTGACTACGCTTCATTCTCAACTGTTCGCCAAGACGCATCCCTGTACCGAGTGCGACTATCACGGCTGGCCTCAGGTGGGCGCGTGGCCCGCTGAGTTCGGCCATGAGTCTCGGTTCTTCTTCGGGTAGCAAATATCGGTAGCGAAGATTATCGAGCGGGAAAAGATCGACTTTGCTGCAAGGATTGAATTCAGCCTTGTCATACAGGACCGCAAGTGAAAATGCCGAACTAAGCAGGTTCAATTCACGATTGACCGTTGCCGGTTGTCGTGCTGTTCCCTTCTTGGTTGGCGTATTCATGCGATCAGTTTTGAACCTCTCGACTAGCTGAACTGAAATCTCTCGCAACGCTTTTCCCTCGAAATGCGCTTTCAACATCGGGACCATATAGACATCATCGCGCCACGATTTTTTGTTGACCTTAGACCAGGGTAGATAAACATCGTCGAGAAAATCTGAGAGAAGATCGGTTCCCTTTTGTTCGAGCTCGAACCGCTTCTCAAAGATCTCCTGCTTGATCTTACTTTCCGCTTGTTCTGCTTTCTGCTTCGTCCGTGCCTCGGGAATTGAGCCTCGGTAACGGACGCCACGCACTCGAAAGTAGTAATGCCAGTGCGTGCCTTTTCCACGTTTGTAAACAGACATCAGTTGTTCTCCATGAGGTTGCAGCCACCAAGAGAACGCGCGGATGGTAGCAGCATCGATCCCTCAAGTCATTAGTTATTTTCGTCGCGTCCACTCCAAAATTTCTTCGAGATCAAAGCGGAGAATGTTAGAGCCGGGCGGCTTGCGATAAGGGATGCGATCCTGCGCAACCATCTCGTAAATCGTTCGTGGTTTGACATTCAGTAGTTGAGCAACATCGGACACTTTTAAAAGCTGTGGCCGCTTGGCTGCTGTCGCTGAATCGACGTGTGTAGTCATTGCTAAAACCTCATCGGGGTAAATAGTTGGTCATTAACGAATCAGTCCGCCGAGATCGATTTCTGGGCCTTCAATCTCACGCTCGGCGGCTTTTGTTGGTGCTGGATCAGGGTGGGTTGGGGCTTGGTTCAAGTTGTGCTCGGACGGTCGTTGCTGCTGCGAGGCGAGAGAATCTTGGACGTCAACTTATCGCGATCCTTTTTTAGCTCGCGGTCGTCGTCCAACGTCGCTTCAAGCGCCGTTTCTTGGTTCGTGGCTGCGATTGAGAGATTCGCTTAAATTCTGCGCAGAGTCGGTATGGATCGGGGTTTCATACGTTGCTCTGGCAATCGAATCCCGGCTTTCAATCGCAGGCGGGGCGGCTTGTGTTTGTGCTGGCTCAATATGCGTTGGACTTTGCTCTATATCGTGATCGAACGGTAGAGGGTGCTGCTGCGCGGAGGGAGGATCTTGTCTCAACTCATCGCGATCTCTTTTCACTTCGCGTTCATTGCCTTGTACCGCTTCAACCGCCGTGGTTTTGTTTATTTCGCGATTGAGCGCTTCGGATAAGTTCTGCGTCGAGTCGGTATAGATCAGCGCGTCGTACCTGGCTCTGGAAACAGCAACGTAAGCCATGCGGTCATTGAGTAGGCGCACGGATTGCCGCGTATCAGCGTTGATCAGAACGCGATCAAAAGTTAGCCCCTGAGCGGAATAGCTGGTAACGGCGTAGCCGTAATCGAGGTGGCGAAACTTGCGAAGGTCAACGCTAATCTCGCGCCCGCTATCCATCGCGAGGCGTATTCGGTCTGGGTTCGATTTTGGTGATCGTACCGAGTGCGCCATTAGCGATCCGTTTCTGCTCTAAACGGAGCGCGAATTTGAAGGCGTTCGCCTTCGGCGAAGGCGCGCTCTGCTTCGTAGTAAACGCTCACACCGGAAAACCGCGTGGGGTTATAAGTGAGCTCGCGGCCATTCAAAAAGCGAACGGTAATCTTGTTCGTTTCGTGGTCGGTGTCTATTACTCTGGCGTACTCGCCTGTCTTGACTTTATGGACTTTGCTGGCGGAGTTGTAGCGGATTATGTCTTCGTTGGGTCGGTAGGAATTGGCGAAGGTGCGCTCCGCTCCGGTCATATCCTTACGCTCGACATAGACCGTCGTTTGCTGATCGTTACTGCTTACTATTCCCTCGCGCTGTAGTTCTCGATGGATAAGCGAATTGAGTTCGGAACGTTCGCGGTTAGCGGGCGAAATAACGAGCGTGCCGATGGGATTCTTGGCGTAGTCCTGGGCTATCGCTGCGAAGCGTTTGCCCTCGTCGGCGATCTCGATCACCTTGCCTCGGTTGACCAGTGCGGCCACTGCTTCGGGCGTGTTTCGGGCTGCCAAGTCTTCGACGTTTTGCTTTAGGTCTTTATCGCGCTGTCTGACGATCTCACTGAGGGCCGCAGTGGTCATGCCGTGCTGCTGTAGCTGTTCAAACGGACTGCCTGCTTCGACGGCCTGATGCTGGCGCACGTCGCCGACTAAAAGCACCTTATCTTCGGGTTCGAGGCGGGCGAATAACTTGTAGATGTGCTTAGTGCTGGCGAGGGAACTTTCATCCAAAACGAAAAGGCGGCTGGTGGTGGCGGGCGGCTTTCGCCGGCGCAAAAACAACTGGATGGTTTCGCTCTCAATACCGCTTTCGCCAAGCTGCTGCGCGGCGCGTGCGGAGGGGGCAAACCCGCGCACCTGATAGCCTTCTTTTTCGGCTGCTTCGCGGAGCACGGAAAGCGCCGTTGTCTTCCCGGTTCCCGCGCCACCTTGCAAACCGATGATCCGATCTCTGCTACAAAGAATTTGTTCAATGGCCGACTTCTGATGAGCGTTTAGCCTGCGCTGCTGGTGCTTGGCTGTGGCGGTCACAACCTCATTGACGCGCTCTGCTTCGACCATCGCCGGACGGTTCTCTTTACCGTCGATCATGGTCTGAATATTCTTCTTTTCCATCGCCAACATGCGCTGTGTAGTAGTCTCGGGTTGGCGTTCCTGACGCGTGATGTTTATGAACTCGCCACTCTCCTGTCGGCGGTGAATTTCGGCGGCAACGGCGGCGTAGTTTGTAAATCCGAGCTGGCGGCGCAGCGCCTGAATCCGAAGCTCGCGCATATCGGCCACGGCGTCTTTTTCCATGACCTTATCGCGGGCAAAAGTGACTGCTTCCTGAGCGCGCCTTTCAATCTCGTTTTGTGACAAGCGGAGCGGCAATCGTTCCCGCGCTTCGGCTACAATGCGTTGAGCTTGGTAGTCGTGCCTTACGTCCATTTCGAGGGCGAGTGTTTTCATTAAGTCGCGGTCGAAATTCTTGCTGCGGCGATTTTTTCGAGCGGCAACTTGTTTCACTCTGGCATTGTCTGAAACCGTTTTCCCTTCGCTCGCCATGCGTTCTCTTATCTTTTTTTCTTCGGTCAAAACTTCTTCGCGGCGGGGGCTACTGTCCTGCAAATACTCGGCGGTGAAACCCTTGATCTCGGGTGCGCCGGTACTTGGATCAACTCGAATTTCATAACCAAGTGCTTGCAGCTTGTCGGCGAGATTGGCGCGGTAAATCGCGGTCATAAGTTTCTGGCTGTTGAACAACTCGCCCGACTCGACGGAGCGCACTTTTCCGTCCTCGGTTTGGGTCATGTTGAAGATCACAACATGGGTGTGAAGCTGCGGCGCGGCGTAACCGTGCTTGTGATCAGGGCGTGAGGATGTGTGCTCAAATAGGGCGGCTATCATCTTCCCGGTAGTGATGGCTGGCTTGTCGCCGCCGCCCCGCGCTTGCACATATTTTTCAAACTCTTTCACAGTCACTTGGAGGCTCTCGCGGTGGGCTTCTCGGACGCCTTCGTCGCCGCCGACAAGCGCCGCTAAGGAAACGGATTTAGGGGCGCTGATGGTCGCATCCCAACCGGCGCGATGCGTGCTGGTGATCTTCTTCTTACCGTCCTCGTCAACTACCTCGCGGGCTGACACTACGCGGATAAGTTGCTCGCCAGTATGAGGATCTTGACCCGCAACTAAGCGCTCGTATTGCTCGCTGGATACCTCGCCTTTCAGATTCCATTCTTCGGCCAGGGTGCCGCACCACTGGCCCTTAACTTCGCCGGATTGGCTGTAGTAATTCTCCTTTTTATTCGTGAACTTCTCCTTGTAGTATTCCATTGCATGGCCTACCGAAATCGGGTTGCTCAACGTCAACATAAATTCAAACTCCTGAGGTCATAAGCGCGCTCGTTTGCATCACTGTTTTGGTTCACGTTTTGTCTCTTAATCGCGATTCGTTTGCGGTGCTAAACCGTGATCGGATTTCTCAAGAGACACGTCTTTCCTGTCACCCTCGGGCGGGTGGATTTGGTTTTCCGTTATTCGTTTTTTCGTGACGCGAGGGTGGGAATCAGAGGGGCAAAACTAAACTCTCGCGTGGTCTCGATCGGAGTTAGTTCCGAAAGATCAGAACTCCGATTTTTCGTGATCGAGCGCCGGAATGTTGGTCCAAGTTGGACCATTGGCGCTCGTTTGATTCAAAAAACGTCGATGCGGCTGTCTTAGCCGCCGTTTTGTAGTAACAAAAGATATGCCAGAGTTTTGACTGGTTTCTTGGAACTTCACGAACCTCTAGGAGCTTCAACACTTGGCAGTCAAAGGGCGTTTTTGGACCAGCGACGGACCAGCGACGGAACGGGGGAAAAACGGTCGGAATTTTTTCGCTTCGCCAAAATCCTGTCGTTTTTTCCGTCAGAGGGGCGCGTGAAACACGCGACAATTAGGGTTTTTCCCCCTAGCGACTACTCCAGTCGGCTGGGTGCCTGACCAGCACACCCGCAGGGCCAAAGCGAAGCGGAGGACTCGGAGCGCAGCGGAGAGTTGTGCGGGCGGGCTGCCGACGGAGAATGGAGCGCAGGGGGAAGCCTTAGTCTTGATCGATACAAAATGTCCAGTGGGTTTTCTGAGGTACTGATGCTTTGTGTAACAGTAACCGGCTTGTGGGTATCAGAAGGGCGGGCAGAAGCAATCTCAAATTATCGTCTTGTTTGCCAGGAGTGCGCAGAGGATTGGTCGCTTGTTGCTGGTTGGTCTTTGGTCCAATGAGCGACTTGAACTGGTAGCGAATTTTAAAGAGAAATTAAAAAAGGCTCGTAACTTCTGAACCTATTGAAACAAAAGAGGTAACGAATTTTTTCGTTGACCGAAAAATCAAAGAATTAAAGCCTAAGTAATTGACGTGCAAAGAGATAAACGAAAAATTAAATCGTAACTTTTCGTTTAAATGTACAAGCGCAATCCATACAAGAAGTTACAGACAAAAAACGAGTAGTTTTTTAAACGTAACTTCGCTGCGTAACCACGGCAGCCCCAAAGCGGGGGTGTCGTGTCTAATTCATCAGGTGCGCAGCACCTTTTGATTTTTTTGTGTGGCGTCGAGTTCTTATGCTGAATGAATGTGAGCTACGGTATGGTGTTTCTGAGCCGCGCGGCGAATGAGCGGGACGAACAATTGGCGGGCGGTTTTTCATCGCAGGTCTGGATGCTAGAGCTAACATTGCCATTCGGGAAGAAGGCATGAAACCGATTTTCGCAATTCTCATCGCACTAGTGATCTGCGGAACAGCGGCTGCGCTAGAGGGAGTGTGTGCGGGCAAAAGCGTGAGGTCATTTTTCGCGACTCTGCGGTTTCCGCGTTACTCTGCGCCTCTGTGGGTGTGGACAATTATAGGGGGGATTTATTACCTGATTTTCTTCTTCATCACCTATCGATTGTTTCGGTTTAGTAGCTATCCTTTTTGGTGGTATGTGGCGCTCGGTTTATGTGTGTTTATGATGGTCGTTAACGGGCTTAGTAACTACGTGATTTTTCGCGCGCGTAACCTATACCTTAGCTTTGTTATTGGTGCGGTATTTCCAGTCATGGACGTTACCCTTTTTGCGCTGCTTATGGCTTTAGATCGGAGTGCTGCGCTGGCAATGATTCCATATCTACTCTATCGAGTTTATGCGGTGTTTTGGGGTTACGCTTTATGGAGGTTAAATCGGGACGAAAATCAAATTAGAAGGTGACGGATTAGGCGAGATTTGAGGGGCAACTGCGCCACCGGCGCAGTTGCTTTCAGGCCAAAAAAAAGCGCCAGCCGAGTGCTATGGCCTCGGCTGGCGCGGGTCGTTCTCAGGGGGTTGTTATGCTGTAACGGGATCGATTTCGGAACGTCCCGCGCGGATGATTTGATCGGCGGCGCGGAAGATTTTTTGGGCGCTCTTTTCGGGGATCGCTTCCGCGTCAAAACCGTTCCCTCGGCGCACCCAATTTTGAATATACCCTCTGCAAAACTCTGCCCCCTCAAGCCCCAAAGATTCACAACAAAGAAGCGCCACGGATTCCGCTTCGACCTCGCGTAGACTGCGTGGCGTGGTATCAGCGTCGGCGAACTCTGCCTCTGTTGTGTGGCCTAAGATCACGTGACCGAGCTCGTGCAGAAGTGTCTTGGCTGGCAGTTGCGCAAGGGGGTTAATTGCGATCTGGCGCTTCCTCGCAAAGCCTTGCACATTTCCGTCCGTGTGATCGAATGGAATGCGCTCGATATTCAGCGCCGTAAGCGCCCTCGCCGCGTCCCACTCGGGGATCGTAATTGGTTCAAGTTCCTGCCCGTCAGTCTGATTTAGAACGAACCAACGCGCCTTGTAAACAAAGCTGGTAAAGGTGTGTTCTTCGTCTGAATCTTCCTCGCGGCGTTTGCACGTGATCGGCATGCACAAAGTGAGCGCCCGTTCGCCCCGTTTCACGAAACGGCCTAAGTCTTTCCACTTCGGAAAAGTGTTAATTGGGCCGGGCTGTAATCCGCGCATCTGACATTGCACAAGCGCGAGAATTTGATTCCCTGTCGAGTAGGCGTGAAAGGCCCGATACGCTTTCATGATCAGACCTGGCTTGGTGACGGCTTCGATAAGTAGGGCGGACCACTTCGGGATTGCGGGTGATTGGTTGACGTGATTTTCCATTTGTCGCGTGCTCCTTTTCGGGTGACTTTTTCGAGCGAAGTTCGCCCTTGCAGTCACTCCCGAAAACCGGCAGGGCGCAGTGCAGCGGAGCACTCAAAGCGGAGCGCAGACTTGTGCGGATGGGCTGTCACTTACGATAGAAGCGAGAGGGATGATTTTAGGTAAACTCAGTAGCGACGGCAGGATTCATGGAATGCGCCCTGGGAGGTAGGCCTAACACCTAAAGAGTCAGTTCATCGTCTACGATTCTCTCAAGCGGAATGTCTGCTGCGCGGGAGTAGGCAAGTAGCACAAAGAGCGGCGGTTCGTTTTTATCCCATTCATATTTTGAGATGTCGCTGTAATCCCGTACGCCTAAGACCTTCGCCAATTTAGGCTGAGATAATCCTAAGCTATGTCGGATCTGCAAGAGCTTTGCAGCAAGATGTTTTGGACGTGGTCGCGCGTATCCCATGTTAGCTACACACTACGGATAATCGAGCACTTGCGGATTGTGTAACGCGTCCGCAAACTCCGTTATAAAGTCCTCTGCCTGTTTCCTGTCTTTGAACCTGAAAGCCTCAGTCGCATCGTTGGTGAAAAATTCGGGAACGCCGCGTATGTAACCCTCAAACGTGACAACCATCACGCCTTCGGTGGTGCCGATCCCTGCTCCCGCTTTATGGATCTCAACCATTCGCTCCATCATGTCTCTGCGTTGCCCGCTGAATGTCGCAAGGTCGATGTCAATGCTTTCGTCTGAAAGGTCGCCGACCAAGAAATCTTGAGCCCTGTTGCCGACCATAGCAACCAAGTAAATATCCTCAATTCCGATCTCTGTGTCGTCCGGCAAATCTGCTAACCAATCGATCAGTTTTTCTCTCGTGCTTGCCATAAGCGTGCTCACAAACTGTGTGATAACTGCCGGCGCAAATCATCTATTCTGTTCTGTATCCTGACGCGCCGCTGGTGTAGTAAAAGATCCGTTACACGTTTTGGTCTTTTCCAGTTTTCAGGGAACTTCAATTCACGAGTGTCATCAGCCAATACGTTCATAGAGACGCGGACCAGCTCTGAGTATTTCAGCAACGTCATTAAGTCCGGCTCGCGGTTGCCGCGCTCGTATTCGGAAATCCGAGCGACGCCTTTATCAAATTCCAATAGCTTCGCTAGTTGCGATTGACTCACTTCCAGCTTGAACCGGATTGCGAGTAGTTTTTCACCAAGACGTTTAGGCTTTTTTCGCCCTCTTTGGCCCACGGCTCTCTCCTTTCTCAATCAGGTCACGCTCCTTAATCAGAGCATCACGGAATCTTGTGAGCACGTCGATCAGCAAATTGATTTTCCGCAAACTGCGTCGCCGGGCTTGTTTAGTGCCTAGAAAAAATTCGAGTTGTATGCGGCGACGACAATCAGCGATCGTGAGCATGTAGTGGCCCCACTTATACTCTCCACCTCGGCTTGATTCGACCTCGGTGAAAATGTAGGACGTGTGACCCGTCGAAATCGGATTCAGGAATACTCTTTTCCGGTGAGAGAATATGGACATAAGTGACCTTTCAATTACGGTGATATGCGGTTTTCGCATATCAATAGAGCGTGGCCGTATAAATGCTTCCGTGAAGAAAGCTACCTACCTGGCCCAGCGAAAGAGACTCCTCGCCCTCTTACGCGAAACGAGGACTAAAGCAGGTCTAACTCAGGCGGAACTTGCCTCACGTTTACATCGAGATCAAACCTTCGTTTCCAAATACGAAACTGGCGAGCGGCGTTTAGACATCTTGGAATTGCGAGATGTGTGCCGTGCTCTCAGCGTAGACTTCAAAGACTTTGTCCGCGCCTTGGACGCTGAATTGCGATAGCCGGGCGTTGTTGAGCAACGCCGATAGTCAGCTTCCAATGTTTATGGCTTCGAATGATATGCGATTTTCGCATATCAATCAAGATCTTCATATAAAGTGCGCGGTGAAAAAGAATATCCGCCTCAATCAGCAAAAGAAGCTGCTCGTTTTATTGCGCGGCGTACGAGTTGAAGCTGGCTTGACACAGAGTGAACTTGCATCGCGTCTCGGCACAGATCAAACATTCATCTCCAAGTACGAAAGCGGAGAGCGGAGGTTGGACATCTTGGAACTACGTGAGGTATGTCAAGTAATTGGCATCGACTTTGTCGCGTTTATACGTAAACTCGATAAAGATTTGAAGGATTTTTAGCTTACTACAGGAGCAAACGCAGAGTGTAATCTTCAATTCATTTGCAACCACAAGTGCCGCAGCTCGATGTCCGGTAGACCTTTATCTCTCGCATGTGTCGAACGCAAAAACGCCACACGTTGCGCACTGTCGTCTTGCAGTTGAAGGAAATCCCCGACACTCCAGCCAGGCTGTCCCGAGTCAACCAGATCCTGAATCCACTGCCTAACTCGCGCGTCCCAGAACACGGCCGTTTCCTGCTGTACGTAGGCAATCATCGCGGCGAAAGTGTGGGCCGCTGCGTGATGTCCTGCCTTGAAGCGCTGAATTCCGCCGGTCGAGGCGTGTCGGTTGATCACGTTCTGCGCGCTCGTCCCGATCCGCGTCCGCTGGCGTCGGTAGCCTCTTACACTCAATCGGCAATAGGGGGTCAAAGTCAGTGTGGCGTCGGCCTTCGATCCAGACGCATGCATCGCAGGGTGCGGGAACTAGATCAACCTTTCGATTCCTACGCTCCTCGTCCGGCTCTTCTACGCGGAATTGCAAAAAATCCCACCCTTCAGAGTGCCGGGCGGCGCTATTCAGGTGGGCGCAAAGTTGTGAGGTCAAGGGGGTCTCGGCAGTCTCGTTTTTCCGGCGATCAGGTCGGTCTCGCCATTGAGGTAACTGTTCCCGGATAAAGTCGATCAGCCTAAACCGTGAAGTCGCCGGCAGATGCACCTCGGGGCCAAGGGTGCCGGACTTCGTGAGGGCATCTGGTGAGTCGGCCAGCATGGATGTGTTCTTAAAAACCTTGATCGCGAAGATCTGCGAGCGTCTCGTCTGCGTCGCGCAGCGCGACGGAGGGAAGCCAATAGCGAAGGCGATCTGGCTTCACTAGGAAAACGAACGCACCGTCGTAAATGCGTGCGATGCGGGTGACGCGTAGTGTCGTGCCTTGCTGCTCTTGTAGGAATGCGTTTAGCTTCCCCTCTAATTCGTCGGCACCACTCCAGTCCACTGCACCCCTGCCGAAAACGAACGGCTGACATATGACGCCTGACCACGACTGCGGCTCCAGCACTTGAAGCGGCTTTTTCTTATATACTGCGTTAATCTGACGGGTGAAAACGCTGGCGAATTCGGGAAGCGCCTCGTGGCCGAGTGCCTTCACAAGTTCCGAATCCTCTCCAAGGCGGATGAAAGTCGTGGTAATAATCGATAATGTCGTCGACGAGTATCTGCTCATTGGGGCTGAGGTCGAGGTCACCACTTTCAGGGTAAGGAAGCGATAGGATGTCGTCCGATAGAATGGATGTGGCTTTCGCCGCGAGCGAGCGTGAGCTGGCGCTTACAACAAAAGCCTGAAGTACCCGCTTCATTTCAACCAACCACTCGTTGACCTTTTGAAGGTTCTGCTTGTCTCGCTTCGGGGCACTAATTCCTAATCAATCCGAGGGATAAGTCAGGTAATGTTCGCTCCACAGTCCATGCGTAAGGGACATGTTTTTATGAATGACCAGAAAAGGCGGTGAGTATAACTCCTCCCGCCTTGGCCACTGGATAGGCTTGTCGGGGACGACGGTAAACGCCGAAGGATCAATCTTACCTTCCCGCACGCCGCTAACGGGAAGGAAAGGCTTCCCTACCACGTGAGAAGCTGGGCGGCCATCTCTGGGGTTTCCGTAAATAAACCCTTCTCCGTATTGCCAGTCCTGTGCCTGTGCAAACTCCTCTAATGTCCTCAAACTTTTTAACCGGTCAACAAAACTCAGAATTCGGCCACCACCGAGTAGGTCGGAGCGCCAAACCGCGTCATTGCTTACTGCGAGATCGCGAGGTAGCCAATGAAGGTCATAGTAGTCTATGTCGAATCCTTGCTCGGCGTCGGCGCGCCCGCTGCGTCTGAAAGTCGCGTGAAGTATCTTTCGGCTCGGTGGAGGAGCCGCCGCCTCAGCCACGATTACGATGACTTTCGTGTCGGCGCCGCCCTTGTAGAAAAGCCCCCTCACCGAAATAAAGTCGAGCACTTCCCTCACGTCCCACCTGGATATGAAGTAACGGCGGAAGCCGAGAGACCAATGGTTGTAGAGGAAGTTATATTGCTGGAGCATGCCGAGCACGCCGCCGTCGACGACCATCTCCATCGCTTCGTGCAGGAAAAGGTAGGCCAGTTGCTTGTCTGGCAGTGCCCCGTGCGTCTGCTCATACTTTTCGTAGCTTCGCACCGCCCCGGGTGTAGTGAGCTTAGAGACGAAGGGAGGGTTCCCCACCACCGCACCGATGCGCTCCTTTATAAGGTTTTTCTCCTTGGCTTCGAAGAAGCACGAACAGTGCAATGTCTTTCCTACCAGCGGTCGGAAAAGCTTGATGCTTGCACGGATGGTCTCAGGTTCGAGCGCGTCGCAGAGCGCTAAATACAGACTAAAGGCGGCGAGTTCCACCGCGCCCTCTTCCAGATCAATTCCGTGTACTTTCTTGAGTAAGCTCTTGAGGACGCCGCGTCCGGGCTTCCTCCAGCCGTTGCGAC
>CAWCZP010000001.1:0-119330 GCA_963800055.1 uncultured Acidobacteriota bacterium | reverse complement strand
CCGCGGGGATTGGATGGTTGTAGAAAACATCTACCTGATCGAGCCCTGAGCCCCGTATAGGCGAGATATTCACATCTCGCCTATACGGCTCTCTTTTTCTACAACGCATCTTTCGGCCGAGCTTTGCTAGAGCGATTTGAGATACTCTATCAGGTCACTCTTTTCTTGCTCGGCGAGTGACAACCTAAAAAACTGGTTGTAGTGCTCGATGACTTCGGAAAGCGTCGCGAAGCGTCCATCGTGATAGAACCCGCCCTTCTGGTGGGTCCACAACCCCTTTGAGTGGCGCGGTCCGGTAACGTTCGTCCGGCGAGCGCTTCGCCTGGAAGTCGTCGATCCCGACCTCGGCGGCGGTGTGCATGTTCCAACCTGGCTCGGTGAACAGCGGCGGAACGTGGCAAGTGGCGCATTGCGCTTTTCCGTTGAACACTGCTTCCCCCCGACCCGCCGCGGCGGCGTCGAAACTGCTTGGGGCGGACGTGGCGCCGGAATCGCGAGCTGGTAGAAGTGCAGCGCTGGAAGCTTCGACGTGATCAGGTCAGGTGTGCTACGAACGTGACCGAAGCCGTTCTCGGCCGCGATCGGAAACTTCGTGGCGTCGTCGAGACCTGGATCGTAGAACGTCCCTTGCCGTGCATCTCGAGATTGGCGACGAATGCGTTCCAGTGCGTCACCGCCCCATCCGGTCCAGGTGTGAAGGTTCACGCCGGCGAGTCCGAACGCGGGCGGAATCAGCGTCGCAGCCGACTTTCCATCAGGCCGGAAGGCTTTGCCGTCAAGCACCAGCTCCGCATCGAATTTTCCCGGTCCCCAGCCGCGCAGCACCGCTCGAACCGTAGCCTTGATCCACCCCGAGAGCGTCGCGCACCGACTTAAGTCCGGCGCCAGCGCCGATGATCGCGCCGACATCGAGATCGCGAGCGGCCCAGCCGTCGAGGCGGTTACCGATGCCGGGCGACAGTGAGTTGTCGACCGTCGAATGGCAGACCGCGCAGGTGATGCCGATCGAACGGAGCCTGTCGCCTGATCGAAGAACCCTTTCACGCCCAGAACCGCATCGAGCTTGAGCAGCGCAAGCGTGGCTGCAGGATCGTCGAGGTTGACGCGTCCCTGCCGCAGGTCCTTCACAGCGAACCGGGAAGCGCATCAGTTCGACCTTCAGCCCGAGCGACAGCGCCGTCGCTGCGGCGTCAGGCCAGGACCGATTCCGCCGAACCGCTCGCCCTGGACCGCCTGGTGCAGCTTAAGCGCATCGCCCCAGAACGCCTCGTCGCCGAACGTGTCGTGACGGAATGTCTCGCGACCCTCGTTCATACATCTGCTTCGATGTTATCAATGATCGGACCATCGAATCCCTTGACCTTCTTTTTACGCGCTTGCGGTTCAATTCCTGAATCAACTTCAGCACGCCCGCCGTTGACAAGCATCAAGACCAGGCAACCAGTGCCGAGAGAGTTACTGCTAGAGAGAGAGATTTCTTGACAGGCATAATTCCCTCTCTCCTTTTCGGCCGATGTGATCCTTGTTCGATCTAACTGGAGAGCGTGCTGTAAGAGGTCTGACCGCTGAGCGGCGACGGTTGGCGGGCAGCGGCCGGCTGCCTGGCCTCCGTGAGCCGCGCGAGCGTGTAAGCCGCAATCGCCATAATCAGGTCGCGCACCGCGATGTCTAAGTACGCGCCGCTTGATATGAGATTGACCGCTATCGCGACAAGCCAGACCATGGCGACATAACCGCCGAGGCGAGTCCAGCGCGTGAGGATCGCAAGCCCCACGACCATCTCTATCACTCCTGCTAACTGCACTAACGTAGAGGCGCTAACGGGGAGCATGCGCTCGGCCACGGGGCTCAAATACGCCTCCCAGTTGGTGAGCAGGTTGAAGAATTTATCGAGCCCTGCAAGAAAAGGCACCACACCCAGCCTTATTCTGAGCGCCCACCATGTAGAGTCGAGTCTCTTTTCCGGTATCGACATGACTTTTCCCTCCTGTCTTAATAGAGTTGTCAACAGGAGATCGGTTACAGCCGCGAATCGCAAAAGAAAGTTTGTAACCTTTGTAGAGCAAGAGACTCTATACAGATAAGGGACTCCCGCAACACTCAAACGACTCTGATTGTTCGGATCGAACCACGCTGCACCGTCGCGAATCATTTGCGCGCCGATATCCGCGTCATTCAACAAGACTCGACCCATCACGCTACCGTCCGCAGCGATACCTGAGTATTCCACCACTACAGACTTATCGTGGACGAGATCGACAAGGTGCTTCCTGGCCACATCGCCAAACGCCTGGTCCATCTCCGGCGCATCGATGCCCACGAGTTTCACTCGAACCTGACGGTTCAGATTGAAGATAGTGATCACATCCCCACTGCTGACGTCGATCACCTTCCCAAACATTGACGCCGCGTTGACGTCAGTGCAAAGACAACAGAGCACTGCGACCGCGGCGATCAGGATGAAGCGTTTCATTGAACCCTTAGAAGAGACTTTTAGACAGCAAACTCTTTGGCGAGTTTCAACTCGGCCTTGCGCAGCTCAAAACGGCCGCGACCCAGATTGCCTTGCGGACTCATCGCCAGCACAACGAAGTAATCACGACTCAACAGTCGCATCAACATCGTTGCTCCTTCGAGCGAGATCACGAGTTCACGCAGGCCACCGAGTCCCGTATCGTTTCCTGCTCGCTGAGCACTCCGCACGAGCGAAGTAAACTCTGCCGCGGCGACATCGAGGTTTGCGTCCAGGCCGGCTTCGCCAAGTACTTTCTCAACAGCGATCCCATCTGTTCCCATTATGAGCGCACCGAGGCTGCCCTCGGTGCGTTCAACTATGGACTCAAGCAATTCCTTGAACATGTGACCTCCAATTAAGGACGTTGACCGCTCAGACTTCCCGGCCGCGCCGTGTTAGTTCCGGCAGGGCTGTTCGGTGCGGGAGCAGTCAACAACTGCGGCTGGGTTGAAGGTGTGGTCGGTTGCGACTGTGGCTGTTGCAACTGAGTCGGAGTCGGCGTGTTGCTTGGTGGATTTCCAAGTGGAACCGGCTGCGGAATGGTGATGGACCGTTGACCGTTGCTAACCGTACCCGGCAGTCGGACGACCCATATAATCAGGTCGATAGATGTGGGGTGTGATGAAGAACAGGATTTCGCTGTTCTGGCGCGTCGTCAATTTTCGCTTGAAGAGATTGCCGACAATCGGAATCGAAGCGAGTCCCGGAGTTCTCTGTTGAGCTTCACCTTCAGTATCTGCGAGCACTCCGCCCATGACCGTGGTGCCACCGTCTGGAACGAGCACTTCTGACTGCATACGCTGAGTATCGATACCCGGAACACCGCCAACTGCAATACCGGTGTTGAGCGTGTTGTTTTCGATCGTCACTCGCAACACAACAGTACCTGCATCGGTGATCTGCGGCGTGATTGAAAGACGCAACGGGACTGAGACGAAGGTCGTTGTTACGACGGCAGTACCGCTTGCGGCCTGCGTTGTTTGCACTGGGTATCTGCGAACCACTTTCGATCTGCGCTGGACGGTTATTCAAAGCTGTAACGCGAGGAGTTGCCACTGTCTTCGCCTGGCCTCGCGTCTCGGCCATTGAGAGCAGCGCGCTGATCTGAGCAGTACCGAACAATCCCGTCGTCAATCCGATCACGGTGCTTGCAGCAGCAGCAGCCAGTGAATGTAGCCGGTAGAGGAGTACCAGTTAAGCCGCCGAACACACCATTCGGAACTGGACCCAGAGACAGCTCCGCCACTTCCGGAGCCGGAACCAGAACCGAACCAGAACCACCGCCACTTCCGCCACAACCGCCCTGCGAGCTTTGCGTCGGAAGAGTAGAAAAGTTCCCCAATCCGCCGCGGCCCATGTTAAGAACGCCGCCCGAAAGCTGCGCGCCGAGGTCGCGACTGAAGTTGCGCTGCGCGATCACGATGCGCGTTTCAATCTCAACCTGCGGTTCAGGTTGGTCCAGGATCGCTACCAACTGTCGAATCGCCTCGATGTTCTCTTTTACGTCCGTAATGATCAGTGTGTTGCTGCGGCCGTCGACCTCGATCGATCCACGTCGCGAAAGCCTGCGCGAAATGATCGGAAGCAAACCCTGATCGCCGCCGCCACCGGTCGCATCGCCACCAGCACCACCACTAAAACTCAGATTGGTAGAGCCGCCGGAGAAAGCACCTGTCGAGCCGGCTGCCTGGGCCAGGGTGCCCGAAGCACGCGCGTAATTAAGTCTGATGAATTCGGTAACGAGTGGTGAAGCATCCAGACGCGAGTCGTTGATTACTTTCTGAGTTTCCGCTTCCTTAGCCAGAACGTCAGTAGTCGCGACACGCAGGATATTGCCATTGACCTCGATGCCCAGCCGGTTGGCTTTGAGCACGGCATCAAGCGCAACATTCCATGGCACATCCTGAACGTTTACCGTCACCGGTACCGCCGTAACCGAAGCATCGATGACGAAGTTCACGCCATACTGTTCGGTGATGTAGTTAAGGATGTCGCGAATGTCAGCATTGACAACGTTGAGATTGATCGGCTCGCCGACAAATCCCGGTTGTCCATACTGGCGCCCTTGCTCCGACTGCTTATCTGTCGCACGCGCCACCCCCACCGGGGGTGTAACTGTTGCGGATGTTTGCTGGGCCAAAACACCTGCAGCCGAAAGGCACATAAGCAGCAGGCCGAGCGTGCTCCTGCTGAGGGCTGATTTAACTCGAGGCTGAAAAGACATCGTTCCCTCCTACGGGATTTCCAGAGGCGAGCCGTCACGCACTACGCTCGATTTTTGCCGGGGCAACAAGCGCGCGCCGCACTACACGACTTCGTCCTGGTATTTGTCAAAAGTGCGCGGGTGCTTTCGGAGTTGAAAAACGCCACGCGGGTCAACGGTCTGGTTAGTGGACCAAACCAGAGTTCATTACGGCTTCGCAGTCGCAACTGCGGCAGGAGTTGTCATCGCGTTTACCTGGGCTGCTTGTCGCAAACCTTTGTACTCGACTGTTCGTTCGCGACGTCCGTTGGTGAAGACCGTCTCGCGACGGAACACCAGCCGGTTATCTTCAATCGCCACTAACTGGCCATCGAAGAACGGTTCGCCAGGATAGATGACATAGGAAAGTTTGATTGGTGTTGCTTCGACGATAGCGGCATAACCTCTCGGCGAGCGCGAAATGCCGATCACTTGAATCTCGCTGAGCAACAGAGCGGTGGTGGGTTTCGGGGCCGGCATGCGGGCGTTCATCGCCGCAGCTTTTTGCGCCTTGTACTGATTGATTCGTTCCTGGATCGTTGGAATGTTCGACAGTTCGTCCTTCTTCATTGCCGGACGCAGTGGTTCGTACTTTCTAAATGGATCGCGGCCACCGTAAGTTCGCTTCGTCGCTGCCGGCTTCTGCGGCTGGGTCTCCTTTGTTTCCTGGGCCACAACGCCTGATGCGAAACCACCGGCAACAATCAACATGGCGCTAAACAACAACACAACCGTGCGCGCCGGGTGTGTTCTCGATGTGTTATTGACTTGCATCATCATGTTCACTTTCTCTGCCGGCGTTATTTTGCGGGCTGCGGTGCTGGGACAGCCGGAGCAGGTACTGCTCCACCAGCAGCGGGCTTGGCATTCGGCGCCGGTACCTGGGTATTCAGGCGTTCCGAAGAAACGTAATAAGCTGTTAGATCGAAACGAGCATCGACAGTCTTGTTCATCGACTGTTTGTCAAGTTGCTTCAATTCAAAATTGGTGACCGAAACGATGCGCTGGTAGTGGGCCAACTGCTCGAAGAACGCTCTTAATCCTCCGAAGCCACTGACAACGCTGACTTCAATCTTCTTACCGCTGTAGTTGTCCTGTTGCAGATCTTCCTTCGGACTGAAACGCGTTAACACGAGGCCATTGCCACGCGCACGATCCTGAATTCCCTGTAGGACCATCGTCAGTTCGCGCTGTTCCGGAAGGAGAGCTTTCAACTCGGCGTACTCTTCTTCACGCGCTTTGTAAGCGGCTTTGAAATTGTTGAGATTCTGCTGAACGATCGCTGCCTGCGCGTTTTTTGGTCGCAACTGAGCGATCTCATCTTCCATGGTCTTCGTTGCGGTGCGTGTGCCGCTGGTGACGAAGTACCAGAAACCACCGTACATGGCGCCGCCGATCGCCAAAAACACGACCAGTCGCAGGTACCACGGAAGTGCTGGGAGCTTGCCGAGTTTCATCGCTTTAATCCTTTATTCAGATTTCTTCATTGCGACCTGGTTCGCTGGTGAAGGTGCAGGCTGTGACTGCTGCTCGGACTTCGAGATGCTGAAGTTTGCCTTCACGGTGAAGACGATAACTTCGGGCTGTATCATGTTGGCCTCGTTGACTGCCGTCACAGGGGTTCCCGCTGTTGCAGCCGATAGCTTTGCAGCTTCCCTCTGCGTCTCGATGTTGAGGTTGCTGAACATGCCGTTGGAGAATTCAAGGCTCTGGCCAAATTTCGTCACTGAGTGCTCATTTGGCGATTCACCCTTGATCGTTATCTCTCCATCCTTGTTTTCAATGCTCGTGAGGTAGAGACCGGGAACTGCATCGAAACGCGCTTTGATTTCCTGGAGCACCGCGCTTGGTCCCTGCTGTGATTCACGCAACTTCTTGATCGCATCGATGCGCGCCTGAACTTCTTTCGACTTCTTCTCCAGCTCCATCTGTTCTTTCTGAATCGCCAGCATCTGCGCGTTGATGCGCTTCTGGTTTTGCAGCTCTCTCTCCGCTGCTGAATGGGCCATGTTCGAACTCACGTAGTCGTAACCCATTGCCAGTACCATCAAGCCGAACACTGTTAGCGCGAGCAGGAGCGTCTGCATTCGCGGACTGGCGACTTTGTCCTCAACTGCTGCGACTCCCTGAGGCCGGTCAGTTACCGACTCGAGCAGGTTTACCTTAATCATGCCTCTACTCCTCTCAGGGCGAGACCAACAGCAACTGCCATCTCCGGCACTATCTCTCGCATGTAGTCGGGATCAAACTTGCGCGCATCAACTTCGATCTGACGGAATGGATCGAAAACTTCGACGGGAATCTCGAAACGATGCGCTAAGAAGTCGGGCAGGCCCGGGAGCTTCGATCCACCACCGGCAAGCAGGATCTTCTGAATAGTCGAATCGCTTTCCTGTACCGTCGCACGGTAGAAGTCGAAGGTCTTCTTCACTTCGAGCGCGAGAGTATCGGAAACAGATTCGATGATCGGCTGAATCGGTCGTGGTTCGACACCTTCCGGTAACGCCATGCCTCGTTTCACAGCTTCAGCTTGTTCAAAACTCAGTCCGAGTTCTTTCTGGAGCAAACTCGTGTACTGACTTCCGCCGACTGATGCGTCTCTGGCAAAGATGGAACGCGTTCCGTTGAGGATGTTGATATTCATCGTCGCAGCGCCGATGTTCAGGAGCGCCACGATCTCGCCGACTCGCGGCTGGTAGTTGACCTCGTAACAGTTCTGAAGCGCGAAGGCGTCGACGTCTATGATCACCGGATGCTTCCCTGCTAGTTGAATCGCCTGCTTCACGTTGGCGATCTTGTCGCTCTTGCACGCAGCCATCAGGACGTGCAACGTCTCTGATGATTTACCAGTCAATTCGTAATCGAGATTCACGTCGCCGATATCGAAAGGAATGTGTTCTTCCGCATGCCAACTGAACGACTCCTGCAATTCCTCCTGGCTCATCTGCGGAAGCACTATGTTCTTGACGATCACTGAGTGACCACTGACGCCGGCCGCAACGCGGGTGGTCCGAATCTGGTGTTCGCTGAAGATGTGCGAGATCACGTTGGAGACGTTGTTGAGCTCCATGATCTGACCATCGACGATCGTGTCAGCCTGAAGGTTCTCGAATCCCAGATTGAGAAGCTGTAGAGCAGGTCCTTTTTTGCCGAGCTCAACAGCCTTAACGGCGCTCGAGCCGATGTCGAGACCAACGAGGTTCTTTTTTCCAGATCCTTTTTTGAACATAGTCAGTTGTTCCTCACAGCAACCCGTGCGCAATTTGTTTTGCTGGCGAAGACGTGCGCGGGCTTTTCGCGCTCTGGGCAGTTGACGTCTGAAAAATTTGGCGGTCAGTGAATCGGGAGTTGGTTTCAAGTTCGCCATCCGTTTGTTTGTAAGGTTGTTCGACATTACAGCAACGAGCGAAGGTAGGGGTGCGGCGGGCGTCAACAAAGAACTGATGGAGAAGTCTGCAACGGCAGGAATGAAGCTCATCGGAAACCCAGCCAAGTTGGTCATCGCCAACTTCTGTAGGCTTTGCGACCTCCGCTCACGCGAAGTGTGCCTTTGTCGTGCTCCAAAAGATTCGCGGGACTGACCCTGTTGAACCGGGCGGGCACCCGGTAAACGGCAGGTATTCGCCGTCAACCTCCGTGAGAGTACCTTAATGGGCCAAACAATGTCAACCGCAATTTTTCAACGTTTAACTATAGTGGTGGCTTAGGTTAGCTGGCAGAAGTGGGCCTGAAAGCCGAAGTTTCTGGAAGAACGAGGAGGATCGTTCCAATTGTAGGGGCGGCCCTCCGTGGCCGCCCGTCTGTGCGGTCTAGTGTTCTTGGCAATAAGGACGGGCGGCCACGGAGGGCCGCCCCTACAATTCTATTTGGTCTTTCACCTTCACTGTTTTCGCTGGAATGCCGACCACAATGTGATTCGGCTCAACATCCTTCGTTACCACTGCACTCGTGCCGACCATCGCGTTATCTCCGATCTGCACTCCAGCGAGAACGGTCGCGTGATAAGTGATTCGAACGCCGTTGCCAATGCGCGTTCGTGGTGTTTGAACCCGGTGAATGTCGTAGATGTCGTGGGTGTGAGAATAGACGTTTACATAATCCGAAATTGAGACGTCGTTGCCGATGTCGATGCCACCGCGATCGTCCAGCAGCACGTGACGGTGAACTACAACGTTGTTTCCGAACGAGAGGTTGTAACCGAAGGACCACTCCACGAACTGCCAGCACTTGAAATTCTCGCCCACACTACGAAAGATGAGCGGCGCGAGTGCTCGGCGCAGACGGTGCGCAACGAGTGCGTTTTGCCCCAGTGGCGAGCGATCGAACATTTGCCACAACCAGATCATCGGCTTGCGCTTCGCGTAAAGGTTCGCGTCGATGTCGGAGTAGTGTTCCGGTTCGGTGGTGATGTTTCGTGGATCGAAGTTGTGAAGCGCAGTACGCGCGGCAAGGCTTAGGTTTTCCCGATCGAGTTGAGCACCGCCAAAATGAAGATCAAATAGAGTGTCGCGGACTACATCGTTGGGATCTCTTCTTCCGTCTGTCAGCGACTTTTCCAACTCGGTTAGAAAACCGTCATAGTCCTCTTCTGCCAGGGCCTGTGCAGACAAATTACGATAGGTCATAGGTTGGTATCCAAGCGCGCCAACTTAACACAGACAGAACCGAGCGCGGTAGCGCCGGGTCGGTGATCCAATGATAGCGCCGTTCGGTGAGGTCTGACCCGGCGCTACCGCGCTCGGTTCCGTTTTGCTAGGATTCGCAGCAATGAAGTTTTTGCGTCCCCTGCTTGCTTTCGTCTTGCTTGCAATTCTGATCGGAGCCGCGTGGCTGTGGTGGGCACTTCCCTCCACCGTCGACATGGCAGACTACGCGCCAGCCGACTCTCTCGTTTACATCGAGTTCAATAATCCGGCCGCCTTGGCGCAGGCAATTCAGAATAGCGACGTCTGGCAAGCTGCCGCGCCGATAACTCAGAGCAAATCTGTTTCGCCGAATCGATTGATGACTACGGCCGCACGCGCCGGGATTGGTCCACTCGAAGCAGTGCTTTTCGCACGCACTCAAATCGCTCTGGTCGTCGTGGGAATGAATACGTCAGAAGAGGGGCCGACACTCTGAAAGTCCGCCCTGATGTCGCGCTCATCGCTGAGACTCACACTTCGAAATGGCGCACCAAGCCGGCCGCCGTTGAAACCGTTAAGAAGCTAGCCAACCTAAGGTATGGAGCAGCGATGTGCAGCGAGCGAGGTGGCGACGCTGATTACATCGAATGCTCCGTGGCTGGCGGCGAACGCAAGATCATTGGCGCGGTTGACGGAACGGTCGTGGTCGTCGGCAATTCTGACAATGCGGTGCGAAGTTGTTTGGAAGCGCGTCGAGGTAACCGCCCCAGCATCCGCACTGACAATGAAATGCTGAAAGTGCGCTCGAATCTCACCTCAGACAAAACGCTCGGTTTTGGATATATCTCACCGGCCAACTCGGCGAAACTTTTTTCGTGGGCCGCTCCCCTGCTGATGGGATGGGGCCCGGGCGATCAGCAACTGGAGCAGTTGCTAGCGGTCAGTGCAGGCAAGATTCTCCGTGGCGTCGCATGGACCGCGAGTGCGTCGAATGGTGGTATTGAGGATCGTTTTCTCTTCTCACTCGAGCCCGGAGTTGTTTCACGTTTGCAACCAGCGTTTCGAAACGGCTGAAAGAGATGAGAATTTTTGGAAGCTCGTGCCGGAGAGTTTTCAGTCGTTGACGATCTATCGCAATAAAGCGCCGGCCGCAGCCTGGAGTTCACTCGATTCAGCAGTCGCATTCAAGCTCGATACTTTACCCGCTGTTTTGTTTGGTTCGGTGCTGAGGTCGAGCCTGTCTGTTTATGGAATCAGTAATCCGAGAGAAGTGCTCGCGACTCTTAGTCCACCGCTATTGACATTGAAACCTTCGCAGGGCGCTGAAGGATCGATTCTGGTTGCGCGTGTGAATGACGAAGCCAAACTCAGACAGTCGTTGGCCCAGGAAGTGTTCAACGGCAGTCGTGGTGAGATTCTCGAAGGGCTGGGATCGAATCCCAATCCGGAAAAAGAGTTCGCGGCTGTTTTTGCTGATGGTTATGTGCTGCTAGGCAAGAGTGAGAACATGAGTTCGAGTCTTGTAGCTTTGCGAAACAGTCAGGCGCGTGCTGATGATCTGAAAGAGTCGTCGCAGGAGAGTTCGGCGCCGATTGTCACATATGCCAATGACGAAGCGAGGCTGAACAACTTCATTTTGACGCTGCTAGCGCTTCAGGGCCGTCGCCTCTCCACTGACGAGCTTGCAAACTTGCAGACGACGTTTCGGCGTTCCGGTTTTTCCTCCACTGAAACGCGATTGAATGCCTTCGGTATTGAACGCACGACACGTTCTGCGTTTGGTCAGTTCAGCACTTTTGTTTCACATCTCCAGCCTGACAGCTCCGGCCGATGAGTTCTATGCATGCTCTTCTGTTAGGCACACGCAATCCCGGAAAAGTGAAAGAGATCGCGAGCGTCCTCGAGGATTCAGGTTGGTCATTCTCTTCGCTTCAGGAATTCGAGAATGTCGAGTCACCGGAGGAAAATGGCGACGACTTATTCTGACAACGCGATCATCAAGGCCCGATTCTATGCCGCGGCAACTGGGATGTTCGCGTTAGCTGATGATTCCGGATTGGAAGTCGATGCACTCGAGGGCGCGCCAGGAGTTTTCTCAGCACGCTACGCGGGGAAAAACGCAACCGATGCAGACAGGCGCGAGTTGCTCCTCTCAGAACTCGCGAAAACTGAAGACAAGGATCGACGAGCTCGCTTCATAGCAGTCGTCGCGATTGCGAGTCCTGACGGAACAATCGTTAATCTTTCCGAAGGCGTTTGCGAAGGCATCATCACGGCAGTTCCACGGGGCACCGGCGGATTTGGCTACGATCCACTTTTCATTCCTGACGGCCACGATCAAACCTTCGCCGAACTGCCTGAAAACGTCAAAAACCGCATCAGCCATCGCGGCCGTGCATTGATGAAGACCAACGACTTCTTAAAATCCTGGAAATCCTGAAACATCCTGTTAATCCTGTCACCAGCTTGACCATCTCACAGTCGCTTCATAGAATGCGTCAACCTTCGGGGCGTAGCACAGCCTGGTAGTGCGCTCGGTTTGGGACCGAGAGGTCGGAGGTTCGAATCCTCTCGCCCCGACCAATAACTCACAATCGTATGCAGACACAAGAGTTCGGATGTCAGCTTTGCTGGCCCGCAGACGCGACCGCGGCATGGGGGGCTCGCGACCGTCTCACTCGTCTGAAAGAGCTGATTGACGAATCCCATTTCATCGTCGTAATTCTCGTCTGCCCCTGTTGTGATCAGCGGTACGTCTCGATTTTCACTGAGCTGATTGACTGGGAAGATGGCGAAGACCCGCAGTACTGGACAGTCATGCCGATTACGGAGGCCGAAGCCGAAGGCCTAACTCAGCAGGAGACCTTTCTGAATGAGGACAGCCTAAATGCGCTGGGGCCTGGAAGGCGTTGTCTCCGACGCGATCACCCAAGGCCGGGCCGCCGCAGGTGTTCTGGGGGAGAGGCGTCCTTGTCGGTCCACACGATTGAGGACGACTGGGCGCGGGCGTGTTTCTGTTGTCCGAGCTCCCGAAGTCTCTCGCCCCTTTGTGGCTAATTTGTGGACAAACTGAATTGGCCGACAAGGTTCACCGGCGCCGCGCGTGCGGTTACGACCCGTCCGATCGCGGCCCTGAGCGGCCACGCGCCGATCCGCTGCCTTTATCGCAACGATCTTGCCAAGGTGATATGCATTATGTACCGCCACACTGTTCAGTTCGTCGGCCATTGTCACGCCTGGCTCTACCTCGAGCGCCAGCCGCTCAGGCACCTGCCCCAACGCTGCCGCAGCGCGAGCGCCGCTCCAGGAACACTCGCACCAAGTCGTGCCATTGGTGCTCGTGCTCCGGCGCTGCGCTCGGGTAAAAGTCGGTGACCGGGTCGCCCGGCTCAATGATACTCTGCTGGTACCCTTCAGCGTGCCATAACTCCTCGTAGATCGAGTGCGACGCGCCGTCCGGGCGTAGCGTGACTTGCTCAAGCGTCAGCCCGGACAGCAGGTAGGCGCGCTCGGGAACTCGCCGACGAGAAATACATGTTCCAGGTTATGCATCGCTCGCTCCTTTTCACCTCTGTTAGTCATTGCGACAACGGTAGTCGCCCATTGTCCAACTCATTTACAATTCCGCTTGCGTCATAAACTTTCAGCAACCTTTCTATAATCCCGCGTGTATCAACAGAGATAGCGCGGCTTTGCGTCCCGTCATAAACAAAGTTGCCCACCATCGATTGAATGTTCCCGTCAAAGAAAACGCCGACTATTTCTAATTCTTTATTGAAGACAGGGGAACCGGAACTGCCACCGAGCGTTTCGTTCTTAGAAACAAAGTTCAGTGGTAAGTTGAGATTTAGGGAAGCCTTCTTCTCAAGCCAACGCTCAGGTAATTTGAAAGGCGATCTGTTCTGATGTTGCGCCGCTCGCTGGAACATACCGTCTAGGGTAGTAAATGGTGGAACTTGCTTGCTATTTGGTCTCGATACCCTTTAACTGCTCCATACGAAAGACGAAGTGTAAAAGTTGCATCAGCATAAAGACTTGTGCCTTCTACTTCATCAAGAGTGCGTGCGAGTTTGCCGTAATTCTCACGTTTCAGCACCTAATATCGGTTGGTGAAAAAGATCCGGCGAATGGCGCGTGACTCCGGATCAATTGCCCGCGCCAAGACAATCAGTCGGGTCGGTTGATTCCTTCACTGCCTTCAGGCCGCCGGTAACAAGCTGTTTGCGATAACCGGCATCGTCCAGCCGAGTGCCGTCAATAAGCTCATTCGCGCGTGACTCGGGTGTCTTATTGCCCGGTTTAGAATTTTTTTTACCAGCGGATGTTGTGGGCCCAACTCGTCTCGCATAAAACTAAGCGAGCCTGCCAGTTTGATCTTTTTCATGATCTTTGTAAAATCGGTGCCGGCGAAAAAAGATTCAGTTCAAGTGAGGCGCGTCGTGCGTCGGTGTATTGGGGAAGTCGTTCTGAATCTGGTTTCGCAATCTCTTCGGCCATACGCACCATTGTCCGCGCGTAGTTAATTCGACTTGTATTCAACCCGAATGTGGATTCCAGAAAACTGATGTCCATGAAATGTTGCTGTCAAGGCTCTACGTCCCGCCGCAATTTCTTGCCAGATGTTTCCATACTCTTTCTGTTTCTCGGAATCAGTCCCTACTCTTCTGCGAACAGTATTTTCTGCCTGACGCTTCCGTGCCATGAGCGTTCCATCCAACAAGCCCGCATGCTGACCGCGCGTTCGCTTAAGGATGTTCTCGGCATCAAACAAATTCTCTCGGGCGCGGCGGGTTTGTTCCTCCCCTTCTCGCATACTCGTATCTTCGCGAAGGTTATCGCACACTGCTTAAGTGTCTGAGAAGAGAGAAACGGTAGAGCCTTATCACGAAGAAATTCAAGATGTGCGATCGTATTCAGCCTGGGCGGTTGTAGCCAGGATGCGCTGAAGTATAAACAAGTTCGTTCTCTTTTGCGCCGGCACTGGAGAACTCATAATAATTTTCGACCTGAAGTGGGTTAATTCTCATAGACGCGAAGGAAAGCTATATCGAGCAATATTTCGGGTAAGTATAGTTGTCCGGGTCGCCGCCGAAAAACGCAACTGCGAATTCCGGCGCGAAAACCGCTCGCACATCGGTATAAGCCTGGTAACGATAAAGATGATATTGCCCGCCTCGATAAAGCGAGACCACATCACTACGCAGCTTTGTGGCACCCAGCGATTCCTTTTCAATGTTGGCAATCGCTGACTGGCTCGCATCATTCGCCTCTGCAGCCGACATACCTGCTTTACTCCCGCTGCTTCAGCACGCGCAGTTGCGTCTTCGATCGCAACTAAAACTTTCAGTTCAAGGTCAGGCATTTTAAGTTCTTCCGCGCGAGTCCGCGCATAAAAACCATTTTGATAATGGTCTTTTTCGGCTGTGCTCAATTTTTGGAGAGTATCAGCAGCGACGTGGTGATTCGTCATGCCACAAGACCAGTCCCGCGAGACAAAAGAACCGGAAGCACCATCGTTGAATCGCACCGAAGCCAACTGCACTTTTCTGAGCCAGGCATCGGTTATATCGAAGCCATACCGGCGTTTGATTTTCTGCTTTCGGGACGTTGTTGAACGTCCACATTCCTTCGTCGGCAAGGGCGGTAACAGTGAATATCTCGGTTGAGGAAAGTGTTATAAGAAGAATGCAAAGCGATTTTCTTAATTTCATCAGCAATCTTCCTTTCTGTAAATAGACACCATACACGTCAATTATTTCAATTATCTAAAGCTCGCAGGCGACAACACGCGCGTGTCGTGAGTTGTTTTGGAGGTGTTTTCTATAACCAAAAAACGTGGCCAATTCTGGACAGAATTCTCAGCACAACGGGTATATTGGCTGATAGCGAACTCATACCGAGAGAATTTAGTCGTGAAGAAGCCGCATGAGACATACGCCGCGTCCATAGATTGTCAATTTGTGCTGTCCAACTTCAACGCAAAGTGCGGCCGCTTAGATTCTTCAATCTTTCTCATGGAGTACATGGATGGCGCTGCTAACGCCGCGCATTCGTTTTTATCTAAGGTTTTTAAGAAGTAGCAAACGGCACTCTGTTTGATTCTCTCTCCCCTGCAGTTCAATTCTCTCCTCAGGAGGAACAGCAGTGAGACTTTCAATTTGCGCATCCGCAGTTTTAATCACTCTGTTAGTCACTTCCAACGTTGTCGCACAACATTCTGATTCTCAGCCGCGAGCAGAAATCAAAATGATTGTCGGTGCATCAGACTTCGGTTTTGATAGCGAGCCATATCCACATTTTGTAGTCGGCGCAGCCACCAGGATTCGCATCTCGCGCCATTGGAGCATCGAACCTGAATTCAACTACATGCGTCGTTCATCGAACGACCAGGACTACGTGATCCAACCCAACGTAGTTTATGAATTCAATTGGCTTGGGGATCGCGTGGTTCCATATTTGATTGGTGGCGTCGGCGTCGTCCGGCACAAGAGTGTCTTTCATGGATCTGACTTTGTTACCGGAGCACCCGTCACGTTCGACACTTCATATACGACATGGAGCGCCAGTGCGGGCGCTGGTTTGAAAGTGTTCCTTTCTAAACATCTATTTGTCGCCCCCGAAGCCCGGGTTGGGCGCCAGCCAACCGCCCGAGCTACGGTCAGCATCGGCTACGTGTTTCCTGTGCGGGACCAGAAATCCCAATGAACTTATAACAATCGGTGATAGTTAGTTCTGGTAATCCACTAATCTCCCTTTTCTGCGCATTATAAAAAGTTTCCTCGCAGTGGGTGGTGGATCGGTGTACTTGAACGATGGTCGTGGCCCCCATGATCTCTTTGTAACAGGTATCTGAAGAACATTCATTAAGAGGAAACCGGCATGACTACTCAAACTCTTGCTCGCCTAATCTTGACAACAGACCCAGCTATTGCTGCATTTATGCCCTAAGCATGAACGGCAGTCCACTGACACAACACATCAACGCGGCTCTAGCGCCGAGTGGTTCCCTGTCGGTTATCATTCGTCACTTACCGCCCGGCACTGCCAATACATTCAACGTCACCGCCATCGACTACTACAGGAGCAAAACGACCGGCAACAACGCAAGCGCGAAACATGGCCCAGCATCGATACCACACCGCCAAGTGTTCCGACTAACTTACACGTGATCAGTCTTGATAATTCTGGCGGCGAAGCGTGGTTGGGGTGGACACAATCAACTGATGATACTGACGCACAAAACAATATCGAATATGAGATATACGTAAACGGCGTATTGAGTCCACTTCCTGTTTCGGCTGGAGTTGACTTTGATTTCGTATACACTTTGAACGGAGTGTGCGAGAACACGTTTACTGTCAAAGCGGTTGATAAGACAGGCAATACGTCGGCACCCAGCGTAAAAGTTCCAGCCACCAAAGAGAATCAAGCGTTTTTGCGCCAAGTCCCGAAAAGACAAAAACTTAGCTTTTTGCCGAACCTCTGATTTGGGACGAGAGGTCGGAGGTTCGAATCCTCTCGCCCCGGCCATCACTTTTGCTTGACCCCTTCAACAATGCTGGTGCCGAAATTGTCGTGGATGGGAGTAACACTCCGAATCTCGAATCCAGCCGTGCGGAATAAGTGATTCCATTGATCTTCGGTTCTTTCTCTGCCGGGCATAAAAACCAGCATATTGATGTCGAGAAGCTTCGCTGGTATACCAGCCACGTCGCCCATCGGCGGAAGGACTGAATCCACACAAATCACCGGGCCGTCTCCCTTCATGCTGCACCGGCAGTTTTCCAGGAGCTGAATACATTTTTCATCCTCCCAGTCGTGGATGATGTGTTTCATGATGTAAACGTCGGCGGGTGGTACCGAGTCAAACATGTCTCCAGCAACATATTCCAGTCGGTTGGCAATCGCACTGTCATTCGCCTGAGAGCGTTCCCGGGCTAGAGCAATCAGGTCGGGAACGTCTATCACCGCGGCCTGCAATGTAGGGTACTTCTCCAACAGCGCAACCGCGAGGTGGCCGAAGCCACCGCCGATGTCAACAACTTTTTCAACTCCCTTAAAGTCACAGTTCTCGAGCACGCCTCGCAGTGAGTTCAGACTGTTGGACTTCATGGCTTCACCGAAGTCTTCCAACTCCTTCGGATTCGCATTGAGGTAGTCCCACCATTCCATGCCGAAGACTCTCCGGATCTGAGGCCTTCCGGTCTTAATGGCTTCCAGAAGTTCCGCCCAGCCTCTATACCAAGGCCCGCCCATCGCCTCCACCAATTTCTTTACGGTTACAGGCGAATCGGACGTCAGCACGTCGGAGAGTGGCGTGGCGCCAAATCTTCCCGTCACGTCCTCTGTGAAAACGCCCAGGCTCGCGCACGCGCGGAGGATGCGTTCCAAGGCATTTGGCTCTGCTTGTATACCGCCGGTGGAGACCATTTCGGCGGCATTCATCGAACCATGTTGCTTGACGAGATCCGGAACCCCCAGCCTGGTCACCTCCGAGATGACCTTCGTAACCCATGCTCCCATTACCATTTGCATAATCACCGCCTCCGCGGGCGGCGACTGCTTAACAGGTCTCTTAGACTCCATCTCGTTTCTCCTGGCTATGTAGCATGATTAACTCCCGATGGCACCCATTCGGCCTGGGATCGATTGGTACCGTGCGGGAAACACTGTCCGAAGTTGTTGAAGGCAGGTCATTATCTACTTAACCGAAGGGGTCAGCAACTTAGGTCGATCTCGCGCCTCGTAATTGGGAACGAGAACCGAGAGGTTCGAATCCGCTGGCGACAACCATTTGAAGCACCTCCAGGGCCTAAACCCCAAAAAACCTAGCGAAATGCTGGTTTTTGTAGGAGACATTGCCGCTTTTGTGTGATATATGAGTGTGCGACTGGTTTTTAAAATTTAGTTCTCGTTGGAGGTGTCAACCCAGACTATGGCGACCAAAGCCGCTACAGGCAAGAAGCGCATGACTCAATCGGAAGTAATCAACCACTTCGCTGAAACCACAGGAATGAAGCGAGCACAGGTCAAAGAATTCTTCGAAGAATTGTCGGGTCTCGCGGCGCGCGAAGTGAAATCAAGTGGCGAGTTCGTTCTTCCAGGATTCGGAAAACTCGTGAAAAGCGACCGAAAGGCCCGTGAAGGTCGGAACCCGGCGACCGGCGAAACCATTCAGATTCCCGCGAAAACCACGTTGAAGTTTCGAGTTGGCAAATCTATGAAAGATACCGTGCTTCCAAAAAAGTAAACGCTCGGCACTATTATTTTTCAGCATCGGCGCCGCCCTTAACCACCTTACAGGAATTTGGGCGGCGCCTTTGTCCGTAAACGCCACGAGAACGACGACTTACAGCATCGTCCACCTCAAGTAAAAAACTTCTAGACGAGCATCCCTTCGTTCGATATAATCCCACGTTTCGCTGAACACCCCCTGCGGCAAATGCTTATGCGCAACCTTTGTTTTTGGGGTCTTACCCTGAATCCAAAGCCTTGCCTTGGGGGCGGAGGCTGCATCCAAGGGGGTCGTTAAAGCATCTTAAGTTCATACATTTGGCACCGGTTAGTTTGATAATTGGAGGAGTAGAAGCAATCGTGACTTTTGATACACACTTGCCGCTCCACGAGCGGCTTAACAGGATCGATCATATTCAGGCGCGTCGTTTTTCAAAGCTCAACGGCGTCACTCTCGAGATAGCTACAGAGGGCATCGTCAGACACTTGAAAGCGTGCGACCGAATGGACGTGAATCCGGAAACTTCGGCAGTGCGCGAGATCATTGATGATGCGCTCAACGGCCGTCGCGTGTTTGCTGAAACAAAGGAACACACTCGCGCGGCTTAAAGCGAAATTTCAGGTTAATTCAAAAGAGATCGCCCTCCTTGGGCGATCTCTTTTTGTTTGCAGTTTGGCTTCTCAGCCGCGGTTGACACCAGTCTTTGACGTGCTAACATGCGAGAGCCATTTGGAAATGTGCCCCTGTAGCTCAGCGGATAGAGCATCTGCCTTGTTGGAGCCTTAATGGGGAAGTGCTTTTGGGAACCCATTGAGTGGACGACCCTGTATGCGGGGACGCCCTTAGAGCCTCAGGTACTTCGATCCGTGTGGTCCAAGTAACAATCTTGAGGATTGGGTAATCCGCAGGAAACCTGTTTCACTGAACAGGGATCCTCAGAGACTAAACGGGTCGGGACTGTGATGTCCAAGATATAGTCCAGCCAGCAACCCCAGCTTTGACGGGCGGTCAGGGAAAGCCTGATGCTGGATGCTAAGCAGAGGGCCGCAGGTTCGAGTCCTGCCGGGGGCACCACAACTGCATATGGCGGCTATAGTTCAGTCGGTTAGAACGCTTGATTGTGGATCAAGAGGTCGTGGGTTCGAGTCCCACTAGCCGCCCCATAGACAACACACAAAAGCACACTGATAACATGCCTGACGAGCAACGAGTAGCAAATAATTCGCAAACCTATGTGGCCGATGCCGACGAGTTTCAGTTCGAGACTTTGGAACAGAAGAATGGTCAGGCGACCGTGATTCGCTTTCGATTGGAAGATCCGAAGTACCACGCTGGTGATGTGCTTGTGGTTCTAAGCGGCAGTGAAATTCACTTCCACGGAATGATCGGACAACTCGCGGACGGTTGGGCCATCGCCAGTGACCATCGCGGCTCGTTACTCGCCGCGACAGTTCAATAGCTTTTTTACCTCACATAACCTGAAGGATATGAGACTTTCACGCCCGGGGTCGACGATTTGATCTCTAGCTTGTGGAAACCCTTCTTCAGATGTGTCGACAGGAACGTCAGGGCGGTTTGTTTCTGAAGTGAAACATCCAACTCGCGAATGAAGGGTGCGAAACTCACAGGTGCGCCCGTGCCCTGAAAGAAAGCCATTCCTCCAGTCTCATTCGACAAGCGCAACAGCGAACTCTGCGCATTGGTAATCAAGATGGGGTTAGCCGCAGCTGTTTGTGTCGGTGCGTAAAAACCGTAGATCGCGACGCTTCGACGTTGTGATTCATTCACTGCCCGCTGCAAATCAAGACTCTGAGTTGGCGACGAAGAATCAACACCGCGGGAAATATCCAGACCATCAGAAACGAGCAAGATCGCTCGACGACCAAGAGGCTGCGCTTCAAACTTTTTCAGCGCCTCAATCACTTCAACATAAGGATTGTAAGGACTAGCGCTTGTGAAACCGGTCGGAGGCCGTAATGACTTAGCCGCCTTTTCCAGGTCGTTGGTAAACTTTTGTCTCACCTGCAAGCTTCCGGTCCGCAGGTATCCAATCATCACTCTCGACCCCTTGGGTAAACCTCTTACGAAATCTGCTAACGACCGGATCTCGGTTCCGACAGATGGAACGAGGTCGTCCTGGATCAGGATTGCAAGCGTGACGGGTGAGTTGCCGAAGCCCCTGAGGGAAATGATGGTTTGCGGGTCGCCGTCTTCGCTGATGGCAAGATCGATGTTTTGTAATTCGTCCAGTACTTCGGTCTTTTCGTTTACTTTAATTATCACGGGGATCGTAACTGGCCGGCCCGGCGTACTCGAGGAGTTTGCGCCGTTGACGCTTTGTGACTGACCAAACGACGGCTGGCTCATGAGGGCAAAGCCCGTCAATACTAATAGCTGCAATAGAATCAGGTGGATTTGTCGGAGCGTCTTCATTGCGTCTTCCTTTATCTGTCGGACATTATACAGACACCTGCCGCATGAGCTAAGATCCCGAAGAATTTGATTGGAGCCGCGCGTGTCGATGGAACAGTTACAAGGCAAACTTTCCGGCAAAGATATTACGACTTCGCGTGTCTTAAAGATCGCACCGTGGATCGCGCTCGTTGCAGCCACAATCCCGGCTCCGCTGGTGTTCCTTGTTCTATTTCTGGCCACCACAACCACAGAATCGGCTGCGGTTTATTTACTGCTGGCTGGCCTCTCGCTGACCCTTGGGTTCGCGTTGGGGGTAGTAATCGCCGCTATTCTCCTGATTTACCGCCGAAAATGGCTTTCAAAATTGCGAGACCGTTTAGCTTCGGATGGAATCACGGCGAATGAGGTTGCATGGTTCCGATCGGAATTGACGTCGGCCGAGCGGAAAGCACTGGCGGAGATCGAGCACAGCAACCCGCTTTTGGCCGATGCGTACATGGAAACATTGGCTAACAGGCTTACTGCGTCGCGCATTATTTCCCGCTCAAAACGGGAAATGTTGAAGGTTGAGAGGCAATTAAACCGCGCTCGAACCGTCCGAACATCCGAATCTACGGCACTCCAGAAAGACCTGACGGAGGACCGCGAACGGCTGGAGCAGGTGCGTCAACAAGCCAGCGAGCATCTTGCCAAGGCAAAAACCAGATTGCAGATTATTGAGGCAACGGCGAGCCGGAAACTAAGCCAGGGCGAGACAGATCTGATGATGCAGCGCCTCGGAAGCGCCCAGGATCAACTCCCCCTCGTGCTCGAACTGGCGCAAATCGAGCAGCAGGCGTTACGTGAAGCGAATGTCGAAGAGAGTTTATCCAGACCCTCGTGAACAACTGTCGGGGCGGTACTCCGTGGCCGCCCTCGCGTCGGAAACGGGCGGCCATGGAGTGCCGCCCCTACCAATTAATCACTCGTGCCCGCAGCCGCTGAGCTGGATTCGCGAAAGTTTGCAAGTTTATAGACGCCGGGCGCCAGTCGCTCCGCAAACCCCTCATCGACGAGTGCCCAGTTGCCGAGCCCTGCTTCAGGGGCGTTCAGTCCGGTCACACTCGCTAATTCCCGCCGCAACGTCATCCCCGCACCCGTCAAATAGGCTCGCGCAATCTCCTTCAGTGCGTCTTCCCTCTTCACGTTCTGCTTAAGTTGCTCCGGAAAACGAGCTTCAGAAACGGACCAGATATAGGTGAACGTCGGCTCATATAAGACCTCAGTTGGGATAATCTTCATGGTTTTCTGCAACTGAGTCATGGCTTTATCAAAACGAGACCGCTCCGGAATGCCGCTGGCCTCGCGCAGGTCGCGAGTCCCCATTTCCCACTCTCGTCTCATGATCTTCAAAATGATCAAGGCATCGGGTGAAAGCACCGCCTTCTCCATTTTTTGCGGGACTCCACACAACGCATTGAAGAATGGAATCAGCCGCGGAGCGATAAAAGTCGATCGACCACGCAGCACCTTCCCATAAAAACACCTGCCACGGCGCATCACTTCGTCCTTCATGGTCCAGGCCAGGCGGCTTTCGGGATCCTTCTGAACGTTGCGCGGCATGTGCGCATCCCTGCGACCGCACACTGCGATATAGAGCGATGGACCAGGCCGCCGCGAGTCAGTCAACGCCTCGCAAAAACCCACGTCTTCAATGAAACGCTCCGCCGCATAAACGTCTTCGACCCGGCTCTCAGGATCGCGCCTCCACATGCGGTCCCTGTAGACCTCAATCTCTTCAGGAAGCATGGGCGGATTCTATCAAAGTGAACTCAACAAGCGGTCAATCTGAGTAGATCGGTCAGGCCGATCCGCTCGATCGGTTTTCCACAAATCAGCTTAAGTCGTTGGACCACAAGGACCTAAGTCATCAGCGGGATCTTGGCACAGTCCCTGCACAGAGGGCTTCGCCGGTTTGTTGTCTGGACCGGCAATCCTCAATGGTACGGAGATGATGAAAGTGACATCGAGCCACAAAACAAAACGCTTCCTGGTGCTGGCCCTGCTGATCGGCATTTCGGTAGGCCTGACCCTCCTCGGCGGCAAGCTGCTGACAAGCGCAGACGCCCAGGGCAAGGGTCAGGAAACCAACAAGAACCTGAAGCCAAACAAAATAGCCTCAGACCTCGGCGATCTGCTGCGAAGCAATAACAGCGGTGCCACCGTCAAAGTGATCCTTCAGCTCAATGACAAGCCTAGTGGTCAACTCAATGCCCTGCTGGCATCAAACGGCGTCAAGATAAGGAAGCACTTCAACAACCTCAACTCTTTTGCCCTCGAGTTACCTGCTCACATAGTCGATGTTTTATCCACTTTTCCTGAGGTTGCTTTCATATCAGTTGACAGTGAAGTTCTGCCGTTCGGTGGTCACGTGGCTCATACCTCCGGCGCAGACAACGTTCGCTCGATGAGCACTGATGGCTCACTCGACGGAAGCGGAATCGGAATCGCAATTGTTGACTCTGGTATCTACGGTGCCCACACGTCTTTTACAGACACTCAGAACGGTCAATCACGAATTGTTGTTAGCCTGGATTTCACCGGCGAGGGCCGGACTGACGATCCATTCGGTCACGGAACTCACGTCGCTGCCGCAGCGGCGGGCAACGGAGTTGTTTCGAGAGCTCAATACATCGGGATTGCTCCGCGCGCCAAAATTATCAACCTGCGTGTTTTGAATTCGAAAGGTATCGGATCGGTATCAAGCGTACTCGCCGCATTCAACTGGTTGATAACCAATGGTTCAACCTACAACGTCCGCGTGGTGAATCTCAGTCTCGGCATGCCGGCTATTAATTCTTACAAGTTCGATCCGCTCTGCCTCGCAGTACGTGCTCTCGTCGACCGCGGCATCGTGGTCGTAGCCGCTGCCGGCAACAACGGAAAGAACAGTGCAGGCCAGAAGCTCTACGGCCACATCCATTCACCCGGCAATGAACCTTCAGCAATCACCGTTGGTGCTGTAGACACGCGTGGAACCGATCAAAGAAACGACGACACGATCGCGACTTACAGTTCACGTGGACCGACGCGCAGTTTTTGGACTGACATGAATGGTGGCCGCCACTACGACAGTCTAATCAAACCGGAGATCTCGGCTGCCGGTAACAAGACGATCTTCGCCCAGGCTCCAAATAATCTTCTTCTTTCACAGAACCCTTCGCTTGATGTACATGTCAGCAGCAATGCCCCACGCAGGCACATGATGCTGAGCGGTACCTCGATGGCTGCACCACTCGTAGCCGGTACAGCCGCTCTCTTGTTCGAAGCCAATCCGACTCTTACCCCAAATCTCATTAAGACCTTGTTGATGTACACCGCCCAACAGCTTCCGAACCAAAACATGTTGGAACAGGGAGCAGGCGCGCTGAACATCGATGGTGCGACTCGTGTTGCGAAGCTCGTTCGCACCACAATCAACAGCTCTACCGCACTCGGATCATCGTTACTGACTGGTCCAGCTCCGACGCCACAAACAAGCATCACGATCAATGGTGGCGGTGTTTCTACGTTCCAATGGTCGCAGGGCGCGATCGTCGGCGGGACCTACGTCACCGGTCCGGCACTGATTAATCAGTATCAACGCGTCTATGCGAAGGGCGTATTGCTTGGCGACGGAGTCCTGCTGGGCGACGGCGTCTTGCTCAGCGATGGTGTGCTGATCAGTGACGGTGTTTTGATCAGTGATGGAGTGCTCATCAGCGACACTAAGATGTTCACGAGTGGCGTGATAATCGGCGACCACATTCGGACGAGTAACGGCACAACGCTCGGTGCAGGCCAGTCGTTCTGTTCCGTCCTGCTTCTGATTGGAAATGGTGTGCTGATTAGTGACGGTATGCTCTTCGGCGACGGTGTGCTCATCAGTGATGGTGTGCTCATCAGCGACGGCGTACTTATCAGCGATGGCGTGCTTATTAGCGATGCGATCATCCAAGCATTCAACGCGCTAACCAAAGGGGATGCCACCAGCTCGATGGCGGTTGTGCCCGACGACAACACGAACTATTTGGGTTACTAGGCAACCACTACAAGCCGAGCGCGTTTAGCGAAGCCATTACTTGTCCCGACGCTGATAGGTAGAAGACATGTTGCAGACGATCACATTACCGAACGTAAGAGAATCCGAACTGCCGGCCGTCGTTCAGGTCGAGCGACTGGTAAACAGCGACGCACCAGAAGTTCTTCAGTTCTTGTCTCAACGTCCCATTCACACAGTGGCGATGATGAGTTTGATTCATGACAATGGCATCGTGAGCCCGTTCAATCGCGGCACGTTCTACGGCTGTCGTGATGCGAACGGACAGCTTGAAGGAGTTGCGCTTGTAGGCCATGCGACATTGATGGAGACCGTTTCCGATCGCGCGTTGGCCGCGCTCGCACAAGTAGCGCGCGAATGTCCAAACACGCACATGATCATGGGTGAAAAGGAAAGAATGGCCGACTTCTGGAGTCATTACGCAGATACTGGCCGCCGGCAACGCCTGGCTTGCCGCGAATGGTTATTTGAACTGAGCTGGCCCATCGAGGCCCGCGAACGTGTTGCGGAGTTGAGGCCTGCAAAAGTGGAAGAGCTTGAACTGGTCATGCCGGTTCAGGCAGAGCTTGCTTTCGCTGAAAGTGGAGTGAATCCACTGGAAGTCGATCCGCAAGGTTTTCGCGAGCGCTGCTTGCGACGTATCGAACAAGGAAGAACCTGGGTAGTAGTTGAAAACGGTTTACTGATCTTTAAGGCAGACGTGATCTCCCGGACACCCGAAGTCAACTATCTCGAGGGAATCTGGCTGCGTGAAGACCGCCGCCATAAGAATGCCGGCACTCGCTTCATGTCAGATCTGATGCGACGTCTGCTTGAAGACACAGAATCTATCTGCCTGCTCGTAAATGAAACCAACCAGTGGGCCCAGGGATTTTATCGAAAATGCGGTTTTCACTTCAGGGCGACCTACGAAACCATCTTCCTTCCACGGAAGGAGCAGGAACATTGCCAATTGCCAATTGCCGATTGCGCGATTTGAAGAGCTTCGGCATCAACCAATTTGGCAATTGGAAATCGACAAACGGCAATATCTGACCCACCTCATCAGCAGACCGTTGGTCACCCCGGCACCATGGCAAATAAATTTTTCAAGCCATTCCTCTGGGTAGTAACTGGATGCGGTAGTCTCGCGTTTATTTATTCCTCTGTTCGGCTCGAGTTCGACAAAATCGATTCCAGCCTGGCCCTCCTCGTGGCGATGGCGCTGCTGCTCTCAACACGGATTACGATTCCGATCCCGCGCCTAAGCTCAAAAATCTCAGTCTCTGACACATTCGTTTTCCTGGTCCTGCTTCTTTATGGAAGCGCTGCCGCGGTTGTAGTCGGCGCAGTGGAAGCTATGCTGTCATCGCTACGCTTCAGCCGCAAACCGAGGACTGTCGTATTCAACTGGTCCGCGGCGGCTGTGTCGGTCTTGATAACGGGAAAAGTGCTGGAACTGATCTTCGGCAGTATCGTTGCGCTACGGGAAACACCGATAACCACGACCTTTGTCGCCGCAATTTGCACGATGGCGCTAACGCACTACGTTGCGAATTCAGGCATCGTCGCAATCGGAGCGGCACTTAAAACCGACGAACCGATCTGGCAGATGTGGCGCAAGCACTATCTTTGGACCTCAATCACTTACTTCGCCGGCGCGTGTGCCGCTGGAGTGATTGCCGGTCTGGTCTACTTCATCGGCGTGTATGCGTTTGTAATCACACTGCCGATCATCGCGATCATCTTCCTTACGTATCGCACGTATCTCAGGAACGTTGAGACGTCAGCCGCCCAGGCAGCTCAAGCTGAGAAACACGTTAAGGAACTCTCGCACTACATCACAGAGCAGGAGCGTATCCGCGAGCAGTTTTCGCAAGTGGAAAAACTGTCTGCTCTCGGCGAGCTTGCGTCGGGAGTTGCGCACGACTTCAACAACACGCTCGCGGGAATTCTCGGCCGCGCACAACTACTCCAACGGACTAACGATGTGGAGAAGATCAAACGAGGCCTGGATATCATTATCAAGACCGCTGAGGACGGCGCGAAGACGGTCAAACGGATTCAAGACTTCGCCCGCCAGCGCCGGGATCACGATTTCGAACTCGTCTCAATAGATCAGATCCTGCTCGATGCGAGTGAAATCACACGTCCTCGCTGGAAGAACTGTGCTGAAGCTTCGAACATTCACATCACAGTCGATCTGCAAGTTGGATCGAATGCGATGGTAATGGGTGATGATTCCGAGTTGCGCGAAGTCCTCGTGAACATGGTCTTCAACGCGATCGACGCAATGCCGGAAGGCGGAACCCTTACCCTCTCGACGCGCACGGTTAACAACTCGGTAGTTATCAAAGTTGTCGATACCGGTGTCGGTATGTATCCGGAGGTTCGCTCGCGAATCTTCGATCCGTTCTTCACCACGAAAGGCAAAGCAGGGCTGGGTCTCGGTCTCGCTGTGAGTTTCGGAATCATTCGCCGGCACGGCGGCAACATCGAGGTTGAATCGCAGTACGGAAGCGGCACTGAGTTTTGCATCACGCTGCCGGTCGCGAAGATCCTGGACAAAAGCGCTACCGCAGTTGAGCCGGACGCTCCGGCGCTGCCCCTGATCGATCACACACCGGTGTCATCGCCGCACGAAAGGCTGCCGACGAGATTGCTCGTGGTGGACGACGAAGACTTCGTCAGGGAACTGCTGCGGGACATTCTCGAAGGGGAGCACTGTGATGTTCTCGTCGCGGAAAGTGGTAGCGAGGCGCTGTCGCTTTTCAGCGAAGTGCAGTTTGATGGTGTGTTCACGGACGTCGGCATGCCGGGAATGAGTGGTTGGGAACTGGCGCGCGAGATACGCGAGATCAATCCGCAGATCCCGATCGCCGTCATTACTGGTTGGGGCGAAGCGGTCGGATCGAATGATCAGAAAGCAGCCGGCGTAAACTGGGTAGTCGCCAAACCATTCACCGCCGACCGCATCGCAGAGCTGGTCCACGAGATCAACCGGTTTACCGACGCAACGCGCGAAGACCTCTCCACCGTTGCCGCCTAACTGAACCACAAAAAGGCACAAAGTTATCCTGTGAGACCAAGGGCGCGCTTCACGCTTTCCTCAACAACTTCCAAACGAAACGGCTTCAACAGGTAGTCGAAAGCGCCCTGGCTGATCAGGCTCTGCGCCTGCTCCTGATCGCTCAGACCCGAAATCATTATCACTGCCGTGCCCGGGTATAACTGCAAAACCCGGCTGAGCAACTCCATGCCGCTCAGGCCGGGCATCGAAATATCAGTTAACACTACATCGAAAGACTGCGCTTCCAGTTTCGCGAGCGCCTCCTCGGCGGTGTCTGCCGTTTGACAGGAGTATTCAAGCGACAGCAACTCGCAGAGCGTATCGCGGATCACATCGTCGTCGTCGACGACCAGGATATCTGCCATGATGGTCCTCTCCAGTTAACTCACCAGGGCGTTTCCTGGGCGAAACGCTTCTTCATTTAAATTGTTGCTGGGCTTAGGCATCATAACACACACCAAGCATTGCCAATTGCGGATTTCCAATTGCCAAATTGTAGAAGATTGCAACGAATACAAAATCGGCAATCGGCAATTGGAAATCGAAAATAGAATTCGCTGTGTTATCCTCGTGCTCGTGAAAGCGACTGTGCGGTTCGTCAGTGAGGATCTGTTTCTCGGCATTACGCCTTCCGGTCATGCTCTCCCACTCGATACTGACAAAGAACGTTCATCGGCCGCGTCGCCTGTCGAGATTTTGCTAGTCGCTCTCGGATCGTGTACGGCCACTGACGTCGCCAGCATTCTGAAGAAAAAGCGGCAAGTCGTGACGAGCTACGTTGTCGAGGTTTCGGGCGAGCGTCGCGACGAGCATCCGAGAAGTTTCACTTCTATGAAGGTTCATCACATACTCACCGGCAGATCCATTTCGGCAAAAGCCGTCGCCGACGCAATTGAACTCTCCGACACCAAGTACTGCAGCGTCGCGGCAACGTTGCGTCCAACTGTGGAAATCCAATCGAGCTTCGAGATCATCGAAGAGACACCACAAATTCAGGAGTAACTAAGGGAAGTGCTAAAAAACGTCGTTGCCCTCTTTATTTGCTGCACCTGCGCTGTTGCAGCTCAGGCAACCAATAGATCTCCGAGCGTAATCGCGAAACAGTCAGCCAGCGAGACCACTCTTGCCTCGGTCCGTCGCAGTGATGCGGCTGATCGCGATGCGCAGGGACGGCTCAAAAAACTCGCGCAAGCAGAGCACATGCGTCGAGCCGCTGTTTATTTGAGTGTTCGCGCGTTCGCTGAAGCACGCGCGCACTGGCAGGCTCTCATCGACAACTACCCGCAGGATCCGCGCATTCCCGAAGCTCAATTGGGCATTGGGCGCTCGTACTTTCTCGAGAAGACTTACGAGAAAGGGTACAGAGTCTTCAACCAGTTGGTTCAGGATTACGCTTCAACCAAGGAAGGGCGCGAGGCTTTGAATTACAGCGCCGCATCCCTGCTCCGCATGGGACGGTTCTCTGAATCGGCTGCAATCTACGCCGAATACGTCGACCGTTTTCCGAATGGCGAGCGCATCGACACTGCTCACCTGAACGTGATCGACACGCTTCGCGAAGCTAATCAGCCTGCCGAGGCACTGAAGTGGGTCACGCGAACAAGACAAAGATTTGCGGGCACGGCCGTGGAAACGAATGCGATATTCGCAGCGTTGCGTTTGTACGTGGCGGAGGAAGACTGGTCCGATGCGGTCATCATGGCCGATGAATTACTGAAGCGATCTTTTTCAAAGGCAGTCGATACGAGCAGGAACGAGGTGCTCTATCTCAAGGCATTTAGCCTGGACCAGGCAGAGAGGAAAGACGAGGCGTTCAATGCTTACCTCGCGATTCCGGACAGCATCGAGTCGTATTACGGCTGGCTTGCGACAGGGCGCTTGTCGGAAATCGCCGGGCCATCGCGCCGCCAACTCGTCGCGGATCGTGAGGAGCGAGTCAACTCCGCGATTGCATCAGTCTCCGACTCGTATCCAGCGCCGTATCGACAAGCAATACTCGCCGCTGCGAAGAGTCGGAAGCTCGATCCGCGTTTCATTCTCGCGCTCATCAAACAGGAAAGCGTTTTCAAGCCGCTTGCTAAATCACCTGCAGGCGCGCGTGGGCTGTTGCAGTTGACGATGGACGCCGCGAAGAAATATGCGCCCGGGGCAGGTTTCAACGCCGTTCGCGAGAGTCAGCTTTATCAACCTGAGACTTCGATCATTGTTGGCGCCGAGTATCTGGAGCATTTGAGCAAGATGTTTCCGGAATTGCTCGAGCCGGTGGCGGCTTCGTACAACGGCGGTGAGGACAATGTTGCGCGCTGGTTGAAGCGCTCGAAGCGAAACGACCCGGGAGTCTTCACGTCGGAGGTTGGGTTTGACGAGACGAAGGGATACGTGCAGAAAGTGATGGCCAACTACCGCGTCTATCGCAGGCTCTACACCGCTGATTTGATCCGCCGGTAGGTTCTGTGTCTCCGTGTCTCTGTGGTAAGTTTCTGCCGTTCAACCACAGAGACACAGATGGCACAGAGGAACCCATTAAGGTTCCGGACTGAAGCCTCTCGCATCCTCACGACGATAGAGTGGGTACGGTTCGCGGGGTCTCGGAACCACACCCAACCGCTGTAAAGCAGAATAGTATTCATACCTCACTGTCATCTCGGCTGCGGCACGCGGCTCCAGATCAAGGTTCACCCAACGTACATCGTGTCGAACAGATCGTCCGATTCCCGTGGCAACATAATCATCGTTAGGCGTCGGCATGGCTGAACGATTGTCGCTCGTCGACCCCGCGCCCCTCCCCTTGGCACTCGGCGCCTCCTGCGATCGAGACGATTGTTCCGACGAGTCGCGGTCACGAAAGATCGGATAAGGCGGAGTCACGGGTGATACGTGTCGTCGTTCTTTAAAGAACACTGCGGAGATCACGCCGAGATTCGCTGTCTGGCCAAGTTTCGCTCCGTACGAATCTCGTTCGTTTGTGAAGTAAAAGCGACGCGCCCTCTCGGTACTCATCTGCCAACCGCTGATTGTTATCGTCTGATACGGCTCGATCACCCATTTGCTCGCATTCCATGCGGACGTATGTCGCGCGTCGATCGTATTGAGTCCATCGACGGACAGTGCGACCGCCACGCGATCCGGGGACGAGTTTCGCAAACGCAACTCATACTCGGCGCCCTGAAGCGCTTCAACATACGTCCGGCCTCGAGCGAAGTACTCGGTTAACGGTCGACCATTTACGATCACGTCGATTTCAAAGCTGGAATAAGGCTTTCGTGGCGCCGTGATTCGTTCTGAAGTGGAATCCTGCACCACCGCGGCATTTGCACGCCGGACTAGCGCAAACGTCCCAGTCCCCAACACAACCGCCAGCAAAAATGCCGTAACACCCAGTAACAAGCGAATTCGATTCATGGTTCTCCCTCCTGTAAACAAAGAACGCACCTGTCCGACTTCCTTGCGTTTCAGTGCCGCGCATTTGTTTGAGAATTCTTTCTTGGAGATAATGGCCCGCATTTTGCAGGCTTTGTTGGTCTGAGGGGGCTGATGCCTTTTGGGTTGAGTAAAATTGGCTGGGAAGCTACAATTGCGCGCCACTCCGGTGATGAAATAAAGACAATTGTCGTCTTGAAGACTACTAAGTGAGGCTCGATAGAACTCATGGAGTATGCCCTAACCGCAACCAAAACCGAGGCACGTGCGGGGTCTTATTACGACCGGATCGCACGTTTCTATGACCTGACCTTCAAGCTGAACGGTTACGGTCGGTCTTTGGATCAATACTTTTCCAACCATCCGCTGCCTGTGTCTCGAGGCGCTCGTATTCTCGACGCCGGGTGCGGAACCGGGTTGCTCACAATGGCTTTGCTGCGGGCGATACGTTTTCCGGTTTCGATCACGGCGCTTGATCTGTCGTCGACGTCAGTCGCAGCCGCGCGCAAGTCGCTTTACTACAGTTCGGGCAGGAAGCGCGACGTTTCGTTTACGCAGGGTAATCTCCTGAGCCTGCCGATCGCTGATGAGTCGCTGGATCTGGTCGTCACCGCGGGCGCGCTCGAATATGTGCCGCTGGCCGACGGGATTGCGGAGTTGGCGCGAGTTCTTGCGCCGGGCGGGCACTTGCTACATTTCCCAATACATCCTGGGGTCGCCGGCGTTTTCCTCGAAATACTTTTCCGATTTAAGAGCCATCCACCAGCAGAAGTGATCGGCAGGACCGAAGACCACTTCCGGATTGTGCACCAGTATCGCTTTCCGCCACAGCATGTGATCGCGTGGAGCAAGACGGCGATCCTCGCGCAAAAGGCTTAGTACACAAAAGGCACAGAGGGAAGACACAAAAAGCTCAAAACTGTTTTGGGCTTTTTTTGTGCCTTTTGTGGCTAATCTTCTATTGTGGAACCAGGCGCATAATGCGGTCGTCGTCCTGCGTTGGTCGTCCTCGTCCGTCACGGTTTGAAGTTGAGAAATACAAGAACCCATCTGGTCCTTCGGCCACGTCACGAATCCGGCCGTAATCTTTCGCAAGTTCTTCCTGGCTCACAACTCGTCTGCCGTCGAGCACCACGCGTTGCAGTCTCTCGCCGCGTAGGCAACCGAAGAAAAAGTTTCCTTTGAAATTCGCCAACACCGACCCGCGATAGAACGCGCCGCTCGCCGGTGCGCATGCGGGTGTGTATTCGAGCAGCGGTGCTTCCATCCCCGGACGCGACTGCGTGTGGTGAATCACGGGCCAACCGTAGTTTTTTCCCCTCTCGACTATGTTGGCCTCATCACCACCTTCTGGTCCATCAAATCCGCTTGGACCATGTTCGGTCTGAAACATCAGGTTCGAGCCTGGTTGAAAGTCGAGGCCCTGGGCGTTGCGATGGCCGATCGACCAGATCTCAGGCCGCGCATTCTGTTGCCCAACAAACGGATTGTCCTGTGGAACTGTGCCATCGTCGTTCAAACGCAATGTTTTTCCTGCCAGCGACTCGAGCCTTTGCGCAAGTTCTCGACGCGTTGCGTCCCCTGTGGTCACATACAATTTGCCATCCGAACCAAAACGAATACGGCAGCCCGCGTGATACTGAGCGGCAGGAATGTTCTCGATGATTACTTTGCGATCGACGAGCCCTTCCGGAGTCTCGCGCAAACGCACCACGCGAACACTGATTCCGTTACCGGTCGTGTACGCATAAGAAAGATAAATCAAACGGTTACTGCTGAATTGCGGATGCAGCGCGACACTCATCAGACCGCTTTCACCCGATTCCTCAACATCCGTTACGACATACAAAGGCTGTGGTCTCAAAGTGCCATTCTCAAGCACACGCACACGACCCGCACGCTCAGTAACGATCATCCTCCCGTCGGGCGCCCACACGATGGACCATGGCACTTCAAGTCCGCCGACGACCTTCTCGATCTTGAAACGTGTGCCGGATTGCGGAGAAGTTTGAACCTCGCCCGCCCCACGTCCAGGAGGTGGCTGGCTACACGCAAAAGACAGCGCCACCGCGAGCGCGATTAACGAAAATGTTTTCATCTTGTTGTTCTTTGGCCTTTGGTCTTGGGTCTTAGGACTTTCGCGTCTTAATTCAAAGACCCAAGAGCAACGACCAAAGACCTATGCAGTTTAGTGCTGAATGTACTCGTGAAGCAGCTTGAGCTCGTCGCCTTGCTCGCCTACTTCAACGCGGAGCAGGTCTCGCATCGAGAGCATTCCTACCCAGCGTTCTCCATCGACAACGGGGAGATGTCGACTGCCAATCAGCTCCATTCGTTCGAGGGCCTGGTGGGGTGTTTCATCGCACTGAATCACCGCGCGTAACTCGCTTGTCACGTCTCCGACTCTGACTGTCAGCGGGTCGCGTTGTGGGACAACGATGCGATTCAGGACGTCGCGCTCGGAAAACACGCCGAGCAGTTTACCGTCCTCATCAATCACGCAGACGGCGCCAATGTTTTTCGCGGCCATAAATTCCGCTGCTTCCTGCACGGTTGCCGTCGCTTTGGTCGAGTAAGGCTCACGGTTGCGAATCACCTCCCGGATCAGCATCGCTTTTGCCTCCTGATTATTTGGCTGTGGGGTGCAGGTATTATAGAGAATGAAACGGCTGCTGTCTCTACCTATCGGAATTTATCCAAACAAAGACGCCTGGGCCGTTGGCCTACGGAAGGTTGTGCCGCTTGCCTTCTGGTGAGTTCGCTTCTTGTTGAAGCCGAGTCGCTCGCAGTGGATCTTGAAGAGACGTTCAGTCGCTGCCCAGTACTCACCTTTGCCGCGCATGCGTTCGCCAAACACACTCGAATTCAGTTTTCCACCGCGCGCTTCGCGAATTCTGTTCATCACGCGGTCCGCTTTCGTGGGTAGTTTATCGCGCAGGCGTTCTTCGAAGTATGGTGCGACGTTGCCCGGCAGTCGCAGCATGTTGATGAACGCATACTCTGCGCCGGCTTCTTTCGCTCGCTTCAGTAGCACGGGAATGTCGGTCGATAAACCAGGAATCACTGGCGCGATTCCGATTCCGACTTTAATTCCAGCCGCAGCAAGCGCTTCCATCGCGTGAAATCGCGCTTCAGGAAGCGGAGCGAAAGGCTCGACTGCACGCGCCACTTCAACATCTGTGAAAGGAATCGTGAAGAACACACCGAGCTTCGCATTGCGCGCGAGTTCCTGAAGCACGTCGATGTCTCTGCGAATCAACGCCGACTTCGTAATGACGCCAATGGGCTGTCGAAACTCGGCGCAAACCTCTAGACAACGGCGCGTGAGTTTGTAATTTGCTTCGAGCGGTATGTACGGATCGGAAGTGAAAGAGAAAACGATCTCGTCGCCCTTCCACGAAGGCTTCATCAACTCTTTTCGTAACAACTCAGGCGCTTTTACTTTCGCGATGATCTTGCGATCGAAATCGGTGCCCGCGCCGTAGCCGAGATACTCGTGCGTGGGCCTGCTGAAGCAATAAGTGCAGCCGTGAATGCAGCCGCGATAACAGTTGACCGTGTAATCGAACCCGACGTCGGGACTATCGTTGTGAGTGATGATGTGGCGAGTCTCTGTCTCTTCAAACACTTCGAGCGTGGCTTCAGGAGGTTCGCCGATCCACTCGACTGAGTGAGTCAACCACGGGTTCGGAGGATTCTCTACGTACTGCATAGTCTGATACACCTCAAACCATCCACAGATTACACAGATTACTTCCGGTCTAATCTGTGTAATCTGTGATGGCTTTGAAGTCGTCCACGTCACAAAAAAGAAGCGGTACTTGTCGGGATCCTCAAGCGTGATGAAACGACCGCCCCAACCCTCGTCGACCGGCGGCTGCACGTCAGCTCCTTTTGCCGCCAACTGATCGTAAAACTGATCTACATCTTCAACACCAACAAAGAAATGAACTCCGCGCCCTCTTCGCAGCATCGTTTCGAGATGTTGAGCCAGCGTGATCCTCAGTTCTCCGCTGCGAAGCTTTGCCATCGGAGGCTCTGACTGCTCGTTTAGCGACTCCACTTCCATCCCGAGCACGTCATGATAGAAAACAACCGACTCTTCAAGACTATTGACTTCCAAAAACAGCAGATCCAGACCACTAATCATCTTGATCTCAGAGAGTCATCACCAAATAAAGCCCATATGCTCCGCTGACGATGGCCGTCCAGAAAGCGGCTTCCTGAATTCGCGTGTGCCGCCTCAAAGGATTTGTAACCGGGAGCGACGAATTGGCGGCAACCATTGCGCTGCGAGCCAGCATGACTCCGAATGCCAGAATCATCAGCGCAAGGATCGCGAGCGGCCACAGAAACCAAAACCACTGAAAGCGCACCAGAAGCAGTAAAAACACGCCTCCAATAAGACAGAACAGCGCGCTCAGGCACTGACCTAAAACTCCGACGTTTCGCGCGGTTGGAGTCGTGACCGGAGCGAAGCCTTGCGGACTTGCGGGCCGTCGCGCGCTCCTTCCATCGTCGTATGAACTCCGCAACGACTTGTCTTTGAGAACGCTGTACGCTTCGTTCAACGACTTCATTCGCTCTTCGCTGCCGCCACGATCCGGATGATGTTTTGATGCCTGTCGTTTGTACTCCCGATCGATCTCGATCTGAGAGGCTTCCTTGTCGACGCCCAAAACGCCGTAGTAGTCTTTGTTCGAATCGAACTGGCTCATAGCGAATTGCCTGATTCTAGAGGTGCTGTTTTCGTTTGGCAATTCATAGACAGGATTTCAAGATTTTGCAGTGATTGACAGGATTTTATTGCTTAAAGTTGAGAATCTCTCAAAAGAGTACCAAACTCCAGCGGGACCACTTCCAATAGTTTCCGACGTCTCTTTGTCTTTGCCGCCGGGCTCAGCGGTCTCAATCATGGGGCCATCAGGCAGCGGCAAGAGCACCTTGCTTTACATGATCGGCGCACTCGAACCGCCGACGAGCGGCACTGTGACGCTAAAAGGACAAAATCCATTCCTGCTTAACTCCAAACAACTCGCTGCATTTCGCAATCAACAGATCGGGTTTGTGTTTCAGGACCACTGCCTGTTACCCCAATGTTCCGTCATTGAAAATGTACTGACCCCGACGATGGTTTCGTCATCAAACGGAGAGCCATCGCAACGCGCAACGGAACTGCTGAAGCAAGTCGGACTGGCGGAGCGCTTCGATCACCGGCCCGCGCAACTCTCTGGTGGTGAAAAACAGCGCGTCGCTTTAGCACGCGCGCTGATAATGAAGCCGCAACTTTTGCTTTGCGATGAGCCGACAGGAAATCTCGATCAAAAGTCAGCGGAAGTCGTGGCAGACATGCTGCTCGATATTCATGCGGAGGCTGAAACGATTCTGATCGTCGTAACACATAGCAAAGAACTCGCATCCAGGTTTCCCCAACGCTTCGAACTTAGAAATGAGCATCTCGAACCGCTTTAATGCAAACTACTCGGCTAATAAAACGCAGTCTTACCTACTACTGGCAAACCAATCTCGTAGTTGTGCTCGGCGTCGCCATCGCCGTTTCCGTACTCGCCGGCGCGTTGCTGATCGGCGAATCAGTGCGCGGCAGTCTTCGAGATCTGTCGTCGCGGCGATTAGGCAAAACTGATGATCTGATTTCCTCATCAGGATTCTTCCGCGAACAACTGGCTGCTGATTTAGAGCAGCGTGGACAGTTTGTGGCTGATGGGATTGGCGTCACAGTTCCCTTGATCGCGCTCGAAGGCGTTGTGGTTCACGAGCCGAGCAAGCGAAGGGCGGGCGGAGTAAAAGTTTACGGTGTCGATCAAAGGTTCTGGACTTTCAACGGTGTCGCTGGTGTTGATGCGCCACAGAATCGAACGACGTTGGTGAGCCAGAGTCTTGCAACTGAACTTGGAAGTGGGCCAGGCGATTCGCTGTTGTTGAGGCTCGAAAAACCGTCGGACATTCCGGTCGAGTCGTTGCACGGACGCAAAGAAGATCCGGGACGCACGATTCGGCTCAACATCGCGAGCACGCTGCCGGCTGAGTCGCTCGGCGAGTTTTCATTGCAACCACAGCATGGAGCGGTGCGCGCCATTTTTGTTTCGTTGAGTTTTCTGCAAAAGGAACTGGAACAGGAAGGACGCGTCAACACTATTCTGGTTGCGAGGCATCCCGAGACTCAGCCAGAACAGCAACGACAGTGGCTAGCAAACGTCATCAATAAGAAGGCAACGCTCGAAGATCTCGGACTCAACCTCAGAACGCTCAACGACCAGCAAAGCATCTCGCTCGAAAGCACCAGCAAGATCATCAACGATCAGGTCACCTCAGCAGCTCGCGATGCTGCAAATACGCATTCTTTGCGAACACTTCCGGTGCTCTCTTATCTCGCAAACAGCATTAGCTCCGGGGATCGTGCAACGCCCTATTCGCTCGTTACCGCCCTGGACGATGAGACACTCGCGCGGTTATCGAAGCCTGCGCAACATTCATCGGAGTATCCGCCAATCATTCTCAACGAATGGGCCGCGCGCGACCTCAACGTGCAACCCGGAGCCACTGTTTCACTCGAATATTATCTCTGGCTCGAAAACGGCCGGCTCGAAACTAAGAAAGCCGACTTCGTGTTGTCGGGAGTTGTGCCCATCGCCGGGCTTGCCGCTGACCGTGATCTCGTACCCGAGTATCCCGGCATCACCGAATCAGAAAATCTCTCCGATTGGGATCCGCCGTTTCCGATCGATCTCGATCGCGTCAGGAAAGAGGATGAAGACTACTGGCGCCAGTATCGCACGACGCCAAAAGCATTCATCCCGCTATCCACCGCTCAAAATCTCTGGCAAACCCGGTTCGGTAATCTCACCTCGATTCGCATCGATTCGCCTCAGGGTCAACTCACGCCGGAGACCATCAACAGCTATCGCGAGACTTTGCGCCAGAAGTTGGATCCGGCGTTGATGGGAATTCAAGTTGTGGCGGTTCGCGATGACGGACAAGCAGCATCGCGTGGTGCGACCGATTTTGGTGAATACTTTCTGTACTTCAGTTTCTTTCTGGTCGTGTCGGCGCTGATGCTCACGACTCTCTTCTTCAAACTCGGAATCGAGCAGCGCGCGCGTGAGATCGGAACACTACAGGCGGTTGGGTTCTCGGATTCAGGGATTCGACGACTCTTTCTGGCTGAGGGATTACTGCTGGCTATGATTGGGAGTTTACTCGGACTGCTCGGAGCGATCGGATACGCGGCGTTGTTGATGTACGGGTTGAGGACGTGGTGGGTTGATGCCGTGGGAACGACTTCGCTGACGTTGCATGTTTCGTGGATGTGGTTAGCGATCGGCGCGGTTGGAGGAGTCGTGGCCGCGGTTGTTTGCATTTTCTTTACGTTGAGAAGACTTAGGCGAACTTCGACGCGCAGCTTGCTGGCAGGCTCGCTGACTGCGCAGGAGGATTTCCACCGCAAAGGCGCAAAGGCGCAAAGAAAAGCTTTCCTTCGCGCCTTTGCGCCTTTGCGCGTAACTTCCCTCGCGATCGCCTCGACGGTTATAGGTATATCGCTGTTAATTGCCGCCGCCTTCCAACTAATTCCACAGACGGCGGGTTTCTTTGGCGGCGGTGTGGTGCTGCTCATCGCGGGTGTCTCTTTTCTCTCAGCTGGCTCAAGCGGAAAGAACGCAAAGCCATTCAGGGTACCGGATGGTGGACCATCGCACGACTCGGCTTTCGAAACGCCACCTATCGACCCGGACGAACAGTTCTCTGCATCACGTTGATTGCTTCCGCGGCATTCATCATCGTCGCAGTGGATTCATTCCGGCGTTCGGGCACTATCGCGAACGATCGAAAATCCGGAACGGGCGGCTTTCCGATCATCGCCGAGTCGTTACTGCCTGTGGTCCACGACGCAAACACATCCGAAGGTCGTGAATCACTCAACCTTAACAACGCAAACGACGACGCTTCATTAAAAGACGTGAGGCTCGTGAACTTACGCGTTCGTCCGGGCGACGACACAAGCTGCCTGAATCTCTACCAACCTCGTAATCCGAAAATTGTTGCTCCGCCCGAAGCCCTCATTCGTGAGAACCGCTTCACGTTCGGAAGTTCATTGGCCGCCAGCAACGAGGAGAAAGAGAATCCGTGGCTGCTCCTCGACCGTCAACTTGAAAACGGCGCGGTGCCCGTTATAGGAGACGCAAACTCGCTGACGTACGTTTTGCACTTGAAAGTCGGCGAAGAGCTGATCATAGACCACGCTACTGGTCCACTTCGACTGCTCATCGTCGGCGCTTTGTCTGACAGTATCTTTCAAAGCGAGTTGTTGATGTCAGAGAAAAACTTCCTGCGCCTGTTTCCGGATCAGGAAGGTTATCGCATGTTCCTGCTCGAAGGCGGAAACCCACAGGAAGTCGCAAGCTTGTTCGAAGATCGCTTGTCAGACTTCGGCTTTGACGCTGTTTCAACAGAAGAACGACTCGCGAATTATCACCGTGTCGAGAACACGTATCTCTCGACGTTCCAAATGCTCGGCGGCCTGGGCCTCGTGCTCGGCACGTTTGGAATGGCTGCAGTTTTACTGCGCAACGTCTTCGAACGGCGCCGAGAACTAGCCCTACTGCGTGCTGTGGGGTATAACTCTTCACACTTCGCTGCAATGGTCATCACGGAAAACGTTTTGATGCTTTGCTGTGGTCTTGCTGTAGGTTTTGTCTGCGCTCTGCTCGCGATTGCGCCCGTGCTCTTCGAGCGCGGGGGCCGGCTTCCAAATATTTCGCTCGGCCTGCTGTTGCTGGCTGTTCTGCTTTCAGGGGCGATCGCATCGCTCGTGGCCACGCTTGCCGCGTTGCGTTCTCCTCTGTTGCCGGCTCTGCGGGCGGAGTAAAGAAGGAGTAAAAATGAACTGGAAAGCAACACTACTCACTCCCCTTCTCCTTTTAACCGGATCGTTTATCGAAGCTCGAGCGCAGTCAGAGTGGTCGCAATGGGGTGGACCAAATCGCAACTTCACTTCAAATTCGAAAGGTTTAGCAGCTACGTGGCCCGCGACTGGACCACGCCGCCTGTGGTCACGCCCACTCGGCGCCGGACACTCCGCAATCATCGCGAGCGGTAACACGCTCTACACGATGTACAGCGAGGGCCAGCAGGAAAGCGTCATCGCACTCGCGGCCGACACTGGAAAGACCATCTGGGAACACAAGTACGCATCATCGGACGCGGGTCTCGACCTTGAATACGGCGCTGGACCACATTCCACGCCTTTGCTCGTTGGAGATCTGCTCTTTACAGTCGGATCCAGAGGTCAACTCTTCGCCTTCGACAGGAAAACGGGCAAGGTCGCATGGTCTCATGATCTATGGACGGAGTATGGCGGAACGAAGATGGGCCGCGGTTACTCGTGCAGTCCAGTGGCCTACAAGAACACCGTCATTCTCACACTCGGCGGCGCGGGACAAACGCTGGCGGCGTTCAATCAAAAAGACGGCACCGTTGCATGGAAAAACCAAACGCTCGACATGTCGCCCAGTTCGCCAATGATCATCAACGTCGATGGGCAGGATCAACTGATAGCGTTTCTCGGTAAAGTCGTCGCGGGCATCGATCCGAACAACGGCAATCTGCTGTGGAGCCATCCACACGTGACCGAGTGGGGGTTGAATATCAGTATGCCTGTGTGGGGCAGCGACAACTTGCTCTTCCTCTCGTCTGCTTACACCGGTGGGAGCCGCGTTCTCAGGTTGAAACAACAAGGCGGAAAGACGACTGCGGAGGAACTCTGGTTCCACCGGCGCATGCGCGTCCATCACGGCACGATCGTACGAGTCGGTGATTACATTTACGGGTCGAGCGGAGATTTTGGACCATCGTTCTTCGCTGCCGTGAATGTTAAGACCGGCGAAATGCCGTATCAGGATCGCACTTTTCCGAAAACAAATTTCGTTCTGGCCGACGGAAAGTTTATTATCCTGGACGAAGACGGCAATTTGGCCCTGGCAACGGCTTCTCCAACCGAACTGAAAGTGATTTCGAAGGTGAGTGTTTTGAAGAACCTTGCCTGGACCGCCCCGACACTTGTCGGAACGAAACTGTACCTGCGCGATCGGCGCACAATCATGGCACTTGATTTAAGTTAGGCCGCAAAAGGCACAAAAGACACAAAGCAGGAGGAATAGAAAATGCGGAAATACTCTCTCGGGGTCGTCAGTTTAGTCCTGCTCTCGTTTGTTATCACCAACGCGGAGAACTGGCCACAATGGCGCGGACCAGCGCTCAACGGCGTCAGCACCGAAAAGAACCTGCCCGTTAAATGGACCACCGAAGAGAACGTAGTCTGGAAAGTCGCGATGCCGGGCCTCAGTGGCTCGACTCCGATCGTCTGGCGCGACCGCATTTTTCTAAACATTGCTGAGGGCGACAGCCTCGCTCTCTGGGCTGTCGACCGTTCGAAAGGTGAAGTGCTCTGGAAGAAACCGCTGGGCGCCGGCAACGTGAAGATGCGCAAGCACAACATGTCGTCGCCTTCGCCGGTCACGGATGGTCGCAACGTCTACGTGATCACCGGAACCGGAATACTTGCTGCATTCGACTTCAGCGGCAAGCAATTGTGGACCAGGGACATTCAGAAAGAGTACGGCAACTTCGGCTTGAACTGGGGCTACGCTTCGTCGCCGCTTCTGTTTGAAGATTCGCTGTACGTTCAAGTGCTTCACGGGATGAAGACCGACGAACCTTCATACGTGATGCGTGTCGAGAAAAAAACCGGCAAGACCCTGTGGAAAGTCGATCGGCCAACAAGCGCGATTCGCGAATCTCCTGATTCGTACACGACACCGGGTCTGCTTCGTTATGGCAAGAACATCGAGATCGTGATCACCGGAGGCGATTGCGTAACCGGTCACGATCCCGCGACGGGCAAGGAACTCTGGCGCGCCAACGGTCTCAATCCGGAAAACAATCCGTTCTATCGCATCGTCGCGTCGCCAATCATTTTCGACGAGATCATCTACGTGCCAACTCGAGTCAAGCCGCTGCTCGCTCTCAAAGCGGGTGGAAAAGGTGATGTCACCAGCTCTCACGTACTTTGGTCCACCGTTAATGGACCTGACGTGCCGACTCCGGTCACCGACGGCAAGTATTTTTACATCGTGAAAGATAACGGCGTGGTGTTTTGTCTCGACGCAAAAACTGGCGCAGAGATTTACGGGCAACAGCGCCTTAAATCAGGCATCTACAGCGGTTCACCTGTGCTCGCGGATGGAAAAATCTACGTCACCAATGAAGAGGGTTTGACGACGGTGGTTGCTGCTGGTCCGAAGTTCGAAGTGCTGGCTGAGAATGCGCTGAACGAATACACGTTGAGTTCGCCCGCGATCTCGGACGGCAGGATCTACATCAAGACGTCAGGACACCTTTATGCGATTGGTAAGAAGTAAAGTTAAATTCTTCATTTGTGTCCTATGTGTACTCTGGGGATCCAGCCTGTACGCACAGGAATCGCAACTGGGCCGCGTCGAGTTTCCAACATCCGGCTCCGAGAAAGCGCAAGTCTACTTCCTCCGCGGACTGGCGGCGTTGCACTCCTTCTGGTACGAGGAAGCACTCGAAGCGTTTCGCGAGTCGACGAAGATCGATCCTGACTTCGCGATGGGTTACTGGGGCGAAGCGATGGCCCACAATCACCCGCTCTGGTCTGAACAAGACATTTCCGCGGCCCGCCAGGTCCTGGCGAAGATCAAAGAAACACAAAAGCTGACGGATCGAGAGCGTGCTTACATCCGTGCTCTCCGGCTTCTTTATGGAGACGGCGACAAGCCAACTCGAGATGCAGCTTATTCGGTTGCCATGGAGAAGGTCTATCACGCCTATCCCGACGATCTCGATGCAGCAGCGTTTTATTCGTTGTCGTTGCTGGGACGAGTGACTGGTCAGGACAAGAGTTATCGCTTGCAGGCAAGGGCCGGAGCGATCGCGTTGCAAGTTTACGAGAAGAACCCAAACCATCCCGGCGCCGCGCATTACATCATCCACGCCTTTGACGACCCGGAACATGCGATTATTGCACTTCCCGCTGCTCGCCGTTACGCGAGCATCGCTCCCGAAGCGCATCACGCGCGTCACATGCCGTCGCACATTTTCCTGCAACTCGGAATGTGGCCCGAAGCCGCAGCTTCGAATGAGTCGGCCTGGGAAGCGTCTGACACGTGGATGAAGCGCAAGAACCTGTCGCTTAGCGTTCGCGACTATCACAGTCTGCACTGGTTGCTGTACGCGTACCTGCAACAAGGTCGTTACAACCAGGCTGAGCAATTGCTCAAGCTAATGAAGAAAGTGATGTCGGAATCGACTTACGATAACAAGTTGCGCCCGGACTATTACGAAAACAACTACGCGCACATGGCGGCGGCTTTTGTCGTCGAAACGGAACGATGGAACCTCGCGGCTGAGCTGTTTCCAACAGAACCGAGCGCGGTAGCGCCGGGTCAGGGTCAGAGTAAAGAAAAGCCTTCTACGATGGGCGGCAGTCACGGCGGACATGGCGGTGGTGGTGGTCCAACTGTAGACGGAACCGCAACGGTGCGAACGTCAAGAGCGAGCGTGACGCTACCGCTTCTTGTTCGCGGCCTCGCGGCAGTGGTTAGTGGTTCGAGTTCAACAGCCTCAAATGCCGGTTCGGACACCATCAAAGATCTGGAGATCGCGGCGCTCAGCGCTTCCATGCAAAAGGATCATGGCAAAGCAATTGAGTTGATGAAGAAAGCGACCGCCAAAGAAGAGCAGATGACTGCGCCGTATGGTCCACCCACGCTCATCAAGCCTACACACGAACTATTCGGTGAGATTCTTCTGCGTGCAGGAAAACCCGTCGAGGCGGCAGAGCAATTCAAAACAGCGCTGCTTCGCCAACCGAATCGCGCACGCTCGCTGCTGGGCGCGGCACGCGCGGCAGCACAAAGCGGAAATCACGCCGCCGCAACTGCCGCTTACACGACGCTACTTGAACAGTGGAAACAGGCAGACGAGGGCCTGCCTGAATTACGCGAGGCTCGTGACTATCTGAGAAAACAGTGAGTTCTTCTCTCGCGGCCCTCTCTGCGGTCTCTGCGTCTAATGATCGTTTCAACGCAGAGATCGCAGAGGGCCGCAGAGAAAAGCGGCTCATTATCTTGAGGAAGTCTTTTCCCTCACGTCAAACGCGTAGATCGTATCCTGATCTCGCAAGTACAACCGGCCACCGGCAACTACAGGATGCGACCACGTCGGCAATGAGTCTTGCTGAATGCGGAAGCGTCCCTTTTCTTTGTACCCCGCGGGCGTTGCTTCAACGAGACCAACCACACCATTTTCACTGAAGGCGTAGAGATGCCCGTCAGCATAAACCAGCGAGCCCTTGCCAACGCTGCGATCCCGCCATGCTGTTTCACCCGTGTCGAACTTCATTGCCGTTAGAATTCCACCCGAGAAGCCGTAAAGGTGATCTCCAATCAACACGGAACTGCTGTGGTGATTGCGCATGTCTTTATTGAACCATAGCTCCTCTGCCTTGTTGTCCGGCTTGATCTCAACCACACCGCCGCCAGTGCCGTAGTCTGAAGAGATAAACACACGGTTGCCCCGCGCGATTGGTGTCGCGGCATTCGCAGTTCTGTTCGAAGGCTTCGCGTACTCCCACAACAAACGGCCATCTGACGCATCCAGCCCTACCGCACGTTGACCAGTGAAGAACACCACCTGCGTAAGACCGTTCAAGGTCAAGGGAATCGCGGAAGAATACCCAGCCCGGTCGCTCTGGCTTTTCCATATCAGCTTGCCATCGCTCTTATTCAAAGCCACGATTGATGCGCCTGGTCCACCCGCGTTCACGAGGAGTTTGTTTCCGAGCACGAGTGGCGACTCGCTGATACCCCAGGTGATGTTTGAACCGCCAAACTCTTCCAAAACGTTCTTGGTCCAGACGACCTTGCCGGTGCGCGCGTCGAGAGCAGATAGATCTCCATTGCCGCCGAGCACATAGACACGATCGCCGTCGACTGTCGGCGTCCCTCGCGGGCCGTCGCCTCGATCGTTGCGAAACGCTCCACCGTGCGCCGTGGCCCATGCCTCTTTGCCGGTCGCTACGTCAAAAGCGACAACGAATTCGCGATCGCCGCGCAGGCCCATTGTGTAGAGCTTGCCGTTTGATATTGAAAACGAAGAGTAGCCACTACCCGCGCCCTTGGCTTTCCAAACCAGTGGCGGGCCATCGGCGGGCCACTGTTTCAGTAATCCTGTTTCCTTCGAAATGCCGTCACGATTTGGACCACGCCACTGCGGCCAGTTGGCGTTGGCCTGGGCCATAACCTGGCCCGCAAGGCAGAGCAACGATACGAGTGCAAGCAATAACCGCGTGCTTTTCATTTACATCTCCTTCGTGTACCGAGCGAAATTTTTATGGGGAGACACGAAAGGTTCTTGTCACGACTGCGGTTTGAAATAAAGCACCAAACCACCGCCGACTGCGGCCAGAACAAAGCCGAGATAGAGCAACGGATTAGGTGAAGTTTTCGGAGGATGCAACCACATCGAATACAAAACATTCACCAGCGGCGCCCCCGCAAAAACGAGTGGCATCACATACGTCGGCAACCCGCCTGAGCGAAACGCAAAGATAATACAAACGGCTCCCGCGGCGCCCAATACTCCCGCGAGCGTCGCGCCGACTGAGCCCTTCATCGTGAACCCGCCGAGCTCACCCTGATACGAAAGAGTGGCTATCGGAACGAGAACGCCGATCAAAAAGTAAGCAACACCCACACACAGCAGGGCGCGCATAGGATTGCCAAGCTCCACTTGCCCGCGATGCAATGCAGGACCGTAAAGTCCCCATGAGAGCGCGGCGCCGAGAGCGAAAAGGATCCAGAGCATTAAGAACCTCCGACCTAAAGAGTTTTTCAACGCAAAGGCGCAAAGTCGCATAGTAAAATCAAGCTTGTTTTCTTTGCGCCTTTGCCCCTTTGCGTTGTGAATCACACTGAAACTCAGTAGAGACTTTCGCCGTAATCTCTTCATCGTTTTGGGCATTCTAACATCTGAGCCTTAGACATAGCAGCAAGTGATTTGTTAAGGTCTCGCGAAACCAACAGGTCCATCCAAAATCTCGAACGGGAGCTTTAAATCTTGAAGGTGAACTTTCGCACTCTCTTCCTAATTGTTCTTCCCCTACTGGCGTCAGTTGCCGTCAGCGCGCAAACTCATCGCGCCTCTCTGCGAGGAACGATCTACGACGAGAGGCAGGCAGTAATCGCCGGAGCCTCGGTCAAGCTGACAAGCATCGCTACTGGTGAGACGAGAAACACGACGACCAGTGACGAAGGCCTCTATACGATCGCATCGGTTCCTCCAGGTGCGTATGAAATCGAGGTCGCGATGAATGGCTTCGCCACCTTCAAGAACAATCTCGAGCTCCGCGTGAACGAGGAGAAACGTTACGATACCACGTTGCGGGTCGCTACCACAGATCCGTACATGGTCCAATCCACATTCGAAGATGCGCTCAAAAAGGATGGCGCTTCGCTCGGTTCGGTAATCGATAATCGTTACGTTACAGGCTTACCACTCGACGGTCGTAACTTCTACGAACTCAGCCTCCTCGTGCCCGGCGCTGTTCCGCCCGCGCAAGGTTCAGCCGGATCCGCTCGCGGCGACTTTGCGTTCAGCGTCAACGGCGCTCGTGAAGACGCCAATAACTTCCTGCTCGACGGCGTTTACAACATCGATCCGAAACTGAACACGTTTGGTGTGCGTCCGTCAGTCGATGCGATTCAAGAGTTTGAAATGCTGACCAGCACTTACGATGCGTCCTTCGGACGTAATCCGGGTGCGCAGGTGAACGTGGTACTGAAGTCGGGCTCAAACGATTTTCACGGTTCACTATTCCAGTTTCATCGCAATGCCGCGTTTGACGCACGGAACTTCTTCGCTCCCGCATCTGAGCCAAAGCCGAAGTACATCCGCAACCAATTTGGCGGGGCGATCGGTGGTCCAATCCAACGAGACAGCTTGCTCTTTTTCGCCGACTACGAAGGTACCCGCTCGCGTGAAGGCATTACACGCATAACAAACGTTCCCACGGCGCTCGAACGCGCTGGCAACTTTTCGCAGAGTCTTTTCGGAGTTCCGACGAATCCATTCACCGGCCAGCCATTCGACAACGGCATCGTTCCCGACTTTTTCATCCATCCCGTGGGCCGCGCAATCGCGGCGCTGTATCCATTACCAAACCGTAACGTTCCATTTCAAAACTTCGTCTCTTCTCCGGTACTGCGAGATGACAACGACAGTTTTGATGCGCGCATCGATCATCTTCTGACAGATAAAGCGAACCTAACGTATCGATATAGTTTTGGTGACCGCGACCTGTTCGAGCCTTTCACTGGTCCATCGTTTTCAGTGGTTCCGGGATTTGGCGACACCGTAAGACGCCGAAGCCAAAACGCTATGGCTGCGTTGAACTGGCTTTTGACACCGAATACAGTTAACGAAACGCGATTCGCTTTTAGTCGTGTCGCTGCTTCGGTGACACAGCAAGCAAGCGTGCTCAATTCCGATGTTGGCCTCCCGACAATTTCACCACGAGAGCGTGACCTGGGACTCAGCTTTATCACCATTACTGGTTTTTCGCCGTTGGGAGACGAAGGTAACAATCCCCAAGACAGTGTCACGAACGTTTACCAGTTTCTAGACACTTTGAGTTATGTCCACGGCGATCATTTCTTCAAGTTCGGTGTTGACTTTCGCTTTTCGCAGCAGAATGCCTTTCGCGACATTGAATCACGAGGCCGGCTCCAGTTTTCACCATTTCTTACGCTTACCAACAACGCTTTAGCCGATCTTTTGCTCGGCTTCCCGTTATTTACAAGCGTCGCCCGCGTCGATAATCCAGAACGGGTCCGCACCGAAAGTTACAACTTTTTCATCAACGACAGTTTTCGTATTACGCGAGGGTTAACGCTCGTCGGTGGTTTGCGTTACGAGTACAACTCGCCACCTGTGGACGCTGACGATCGTGCGAATCTTTTCGACACCGTGACACGAAATCTCGTGCGAGTAGGTACAAACGGCCTCCCGCGGAGCGGCTTCGACGCCGACAAGAACAACTTTGCGCCACGCGTTGGATTTGCCTGGACTGTTGGCGAAGACGACGCGACAGTTATCCGCGGGGGTTACGGTATCTATTACGATCAGTCGGCCCTCGCGCCGGCCGAAGCAATTTACTTCAACGCACCATTCTTCGATAACAACATCTTCTTCCCGCTGCAGGGTCTTCCGCTCACGCTGAGCGATCCGTTTCCTGCGTTCTTCCCGTTTGCACTGCCCGACTCTGCTTTGGCAATTCAGCGGGATCTGCGCACCGGTTACATGCAGCACTGGAACTTCAATGTCGAACGCCAAATCGGAAACAGGGGAGTAATTGAGCTCGCTTACGTCGGTTCGAAAGGCACGAAACTCTTAACCGCGCGAGACATCAACCAACCGCAACCGAGCGCGCTGCCGCCAGGACTTCCGTTTGTGCCTCGACCCGATCCGCGCTTCGACGACATCGATCTGCTCGAATCGCGCGCGAACTCTAGTTACAACGCGCTACAGGCGCGTTACCAGCAACGACTCTCGCGTGGTTTCACGGCGCTTGCTTCGTACACGTGGTCCAAGTCAATTGACGATGCTTCGAACTTCTTCACGAGTGCTGGCGATCCAAACTTTCCACAGAACAGCCTTGACGTCGGAGCCGAACGAGGGCGTTCGAACTTCGACGTTCGTCAGCGATTGTCGGTGAGTTATTCGTACCAGTTGCCGCTTGGAAAGGGCCGAGAATATCTTGCGGACGACGGGTGGGTTTCGACTCTGTTGAGCGGTTGGGAAACCTACGGCATCATAACGCTTCAAACCGGGCGTCCGTTCACAGTGGCCCTGCTTTCTGAGATTGATAACAGTGGAACGGGCCGTTCGATCCTCGGCTTTGGTGCGAATGATCGCCCGAACCTCGTCGCGAATCCGGAGCTTTCGAATCCCACGACGTTGCAGTGGTTCAACACCGCCGCGTTCGCCTTCCCTGCTCCTGGAACGTTTGGAAACGCGGGAAGAAATATTCTCGATGGTCCGGGATTTCAGAACGTGAATCTATCGCTCGTGAAGAACACTCATTTCGCGGAGCGCGTGAATCTACAGTTCCGTGCAGAGGCTTTCAATCTCTTCAATCACCCAAACTTCAACCTGCCGGACAACTTCCTCGGCTCGCCGACGTTTGGGCGGATCACTTCAGCACGCGATCCGAGGCATATTCAGTTTGGGTTGAAGCTTTTGTTTTAGGGCGGTTTTTCTTAGTCTCCCGAGTCAGGAGCCGCTACCCGGTCGTCGAAGTACTTGTACTGTGCCGACAGAAGCAGGTCTGATTCCTCCGGCGTGGGAACCTGCGCGATCATTGAGCCGTCCACTTGTTCGTAGAGCGGTGGAGGGATTTCGGCGAATTCGGACATTGGGCCATAGACTGAGTCCACGCCTTCCTTGAACACGTCGCCGATCAGCAGATTGATAATGTGTACGCGCTCCTCGGGATACTGCCGCAGAAAGCCCGCAAAGCTGAAGCCATCGTTATAGAACGCATAGACGAGCTTGCGCATCGACTCGATGCCGCGATCCAGTTTTGCCTGGTACTGGCCAAGTCGCGCGGCCGAGAAGTCGTCGTGATTGAACGCGTCGTGAATCGCATCAGCAGCCAGTTCCGCCATCTTCAGCGCTAACAACACTCCCGAAGAATAGATCGGATCGAGAAAGCCATACGCGTCGCCGATGATGATGAATCCGTTACCCGCATTGTGTTTGGAACGATAGGAGTAGTCGAGAATCGAATAGATCTTATCGACGCGAGTTCCCTCCGCAACACGTTTCCGGCACGGTTCACATTTGTCGATCTCTTCCTGAAAGATCTTTGCGAGATCCTGACCGCGACCCTTTAGCAGGTACTCGGGATTCGCAACGATGCCGACGCTGGTGATGTCGTTTTCCAGCGGGATATACCAGAACCATCCGCCACTGCCATGCTCCGTTCGCAGCACAAGGGTTGCGCCACCATTGAGATCCGGCTCGCGGTGCGCGCCCTTGAAGTACGAATAAAGCACCGCCTTCTTAAGTTTCGGATCGCGCACGCGCCAGCGAAACTTGTTTGAGAGCATCGCCATCTGTCCAGTAGCATCGACGACTACATTTGCGTAGAACTTTTCGCGTGTGCCGTCCTGCATCTGCACTTCAACACCAACCGCACGGTCTCCTTCAAACAGCACCTGCTTGACCAGCACACCTTGATGCGCAACCGCGCCCTGCTCGGCAGCGTGATTGATCAGCATGTGATCGAATTGCGCGCGCGTGACCTGCCACGTCACAGCGCTCTCGTGATGCACGGCTTCGAAGAAATAAAACGGCCGCGACTCCTTGCCTGCGGGATTCGCAAACTGCACGCTGTACTTGCGCACGAAAGGACTTTCCTTGAGCTTCTCGAGCAGGCCCAGGCGACGGAAGGTCCAATAAGTATCAGTCATCAACGATTCGCCGATGTGATGACGCGGAAAAATTTCTTTCTCAAACAGGATTACCTGGCGACCCTCACGGGCCAGCATGCCGGCCACCGAACTCCCTGCGGGTCCACCACCCATTACTATGACGTCGTATTTGTTATTTGTATTCATGCGTAGCGCACTGCTCTCAGTTCAGGTTCAAAAAAGTCGAGGAGAAAATGATCGACTTGCAAAAGCCCGCGACGACTCAGCGTGATCGTTCCATTGTCGCGTTGCAATAAACTCATGTCTTCCAGACCCTCGTAAACAGGCTGGAATTCTTTCCAAACATCCACACCAAACTTCTTCTGAAAGTACCGGGTATCAAGCCAGCCGCTCTTTAACTGCAAGACCATCTCACGAATTAATCGTTGCTTCGGCGTCAGGGAGACGGCCCGCAAGAGCGGCAAGCGATCTTCGTTAAGGATGCGCACGTATTCCTCGAAGTTGTGCGCGTTCTGAAAATTGACACCGCCGAAATGCGAAAAGGACGATACGCCGATCCCGATCATGTCGCCGCCATGCCACAACGCGTCCCGGTAAATAAACCGGCAGGTCTTTTTCTTCGTCGCAACGATGTCAGTGCCCGCAATCTCGTAGCCGTGCGCGAGAAACTGTTCAAAAGCGTAGTCGAGCCAGCGACGTTTTGTGGTCCATCCTGCGATCGGAGAGACCATGCCTTTCTTCAGGATGTCTTGTGAGATGGAGGTATTGTAGGGTAACTCCATCTGATAGATCGTTACGGAGTCGGGCTCGAGATCGATGGCGCGCTTCACCGCGTCGCGCCACTTTTCTTCGGTCTCACCCACCATCCCCGCAATCAGATCGATGTTGACCTGCGGGAAGTTGACTTGTCGGACCCAGTCGTACGCACGATAGATTTCAGGAGACAGGTGAGCGCGCCCGTTTGCCGCGAGGATCTCATCGTCAAAGTGTTCTATACCGAGACTGATCCGCGTAACTCCGATCTGCTGGAGTGTTTCGAGTTTCGACTTCTGCAACGTGCCGGGCTCACACTCGAAAGTCACCTCTTCAGCATTGGACCAGCTGACGTGACGATTTAGACCATCGACGAGATAATGCAACTGCTTCTCGCTGATGTAAGAGGGCGTGCCGCCACCGAAATAAGCAAAGCGAAGCTTGCGCCCCTGAAAAGCAGGCATGCGGCTGTAGATCTCGTTCTCTTTGATCAGCGCGTCGAGATAGATCTCGATCTCGGAAGATTTTTTGTCTGTGTAAATCTTGAAATAGCAGAAATGGCAGCGCTTCCGGCAAAAGGGGATGTGAATGTAAAGACCTAGCGGATCGTCAACTCGCGCCGGCTGGTTGAGCGCTTTTAGGGCGTGGGAGATAAACTCGGGCTTCCACTGGGAAAATGGTGGATAGTTCGATACGAAGTAATTTCCTACTTCGGTTTTGGCTTGAGTGATATCTACTGCCATGGAATCAAACAAGTTAGCATCGTCATCGCGAATTGCCAATTGACCATTTCGTGTATCTCGTTGCCTATAAACCATTTGGTGTATCTCTTGATAGTTGCGTAGTTCGGTAAGCTCGTTGTATAGAATCACGATGCCCCCTGCTCCCAGATCTGGCTTTTCCCACATTCGGCACTATCTACCGTATTTCCTGCTTATCGCCTTCTTCATCGCGGGCATATGGCTGATCCTTGCCACAGGTTCGAGGGTCCATCCGGCCGGTCCGGTTGCGACGGCGGCATCTCCGGCAGCAGCTCAGACCTCCTTCAGTGGGGTTCTGTGGGAAAATTTCAGAACTCCTCTGAGCATTTTGCTCACCCAGATCATCGTCATCCTGATTTTTGCCGGATTATTCAGAAAGCTGTTCCGATGGATGGCGCAGCCGCCGGTCATGGGCGAGATGGTTGCGGGGATCGTCCTTGGTCCCTCTGTGCTGGGACTGCTGTTTCCTGAGGCGATGTTGTTCCTTTTTCCCCCTGCATCGCTGGAAACACTGCGACTGCTCAGTCAAATTGGTGTCGTGATTTTTATGTTCCTGGTCGGTATGGAATTGAACATCCAGCACCTGCGCGAAAAAGGAACTTCGGCTGTGATGATAAGTCACGCGAGCATCATCGTGCCTTTTCTTCTCGGCGCGGGACTTTCAATTTTTCTGTACCGGGATCTTGCTTCGCCAGGAACCTCTTTCCACGCTTTTGCGTTATTCATCGGTGTTGCGATGAGCATCACGGCCTTTCCGGTATTGGCCCGGATCCTGGAAGATCGTAAATTATCGCAAACGCATCTCGGCGCGATTGCCATTACCTGCGCTGCTGTTGACGACGTAACTGCCTGGTGCATCCTTGCGCTGGTCATTGCGCTGGTGAAAGCAACTGGCGTCGAAATCTCTGCGCTTACGATCATCCTGACGTTGTTATTTGCGGGCGCGATGTTCTTTTTAGTGCGGCCGCAACTCGCTCGAGTGATAAAAGAGCCCGACTCGCTGCAACACCGGCGCCGGCTGATTCCGCTGATCCTTGCGTTTCTGCTCGCTTGCGCGCTGATTACTGAAACGATCGGCATTCATGCGCTGTTTGGTGCGTTCCTGGCGGGGGTCGTGATGCCTCCGTCATCAGAGTTCAGGATCTTTCTCAAAGATAAGCTCGAGGCGTTCGGTTCATACGCGCTGCTGCCGCTCTTTTTTGTATTCACCGGATTGCGCACACAAATTGGGTTGTTAACCGATTTGAACGACTGGCTCATGTGCGGCGTGATCATCCTCGTGGCGATAGCGGGCAAGCTTGGCGGCAGCATGTTGATGGCCCGCTGGACAGGAATGAGCTGGTCGCAGTCGTTTGCAATCGGCACACTCATGAACACCAGAGGATTAGTTGAACTAGTCGTGCTGAATATCGGGTATGATTTGGGTATTCTTTCCGGACGTATTTTCGCAATGATGGTTTTGATGGCGCTCGTCACGACGTTTATGACGGGACCACTTCTTTCACTGGTAAAGCAACAGAACCGAGCGCGGTAGCGCCGGGTAAGGAGATAACATGTCAAGTAAGTTATTGCTTTGCGCAGCGGCGACCATCGCTGTAGCAACAGTTGCATTGGCCGCGACGAAACCAAACTTCAGCGGCACCTGGACAATGGATCGACCGCGTAGCTTCGGTCTTCCTGGAAACATGACCCAGGTCCTCACGATCACTCAAACAGCCGACAAGATCGAGCTGGAAACAAAACTCATTCAGCCGGGGAACGAGCGAACTGTTAAGGACACTTACAACCTCGACGGCAAGGAATATGAGTTCACTCCGCAGGCGCCTCCCAATCAGACACCACCGAAAGGCAAGCGCACAGTGACCTTTTTGCCGGGTGACAAAGGCATTATGGTAACTGAAGTTACGACGGCTGAAACTCCGAAAGGGCCGGCCACCACGCAGGTGGTGAGAAAGTGGACCATCTCGGGTGCGGGCGAGCTGGTCATCGATATGTTTATTGATGGTCCAAACGGCTCGTTCGAAGCGAAGCGCATCTTTACGAAGCAGTAAATGCCTGTAAAGCAGCGGGGGCAAGCCTCCCTTCCTGACTGCGCGCTGTTTTGTTCTAAATAAAGCAGTAAGACATAGAACAAGTCAGGAAGGCGGGCTTGCCCCCGCTGCATAGTGTGAATTACTTCGTCGAGATGTCGTACGCCGCCATTTCGGTTGAGTTGCGCACGAGCAGCCGCCCCCCAGCGATCGCAGGATAATTCCACGTCTGGCCCTTCAAGGCCTCGAAGCGAGCCACTTCGGTGTACCCCGCCGGCGTGGCCTTCACTAGCGCAATTTGGCCCTCGTCAGACGTGATGATCAAGTGCCCACCCGCGAGCAGCACCTGCCCATAACCATAACGTCCATTCTTCCACTTACGCTCGCCGGTTTTCACGTCCAGACACGTGAGAATGCCTTCATCAAGACCGTAAACGTAACCGTCATGAAGAACTGAGCTATTAAACTTGTTCTTCATCGCGCTGTTTTCCCAGATCGTCGTGGCCGTGTAACTATTTCCGCTTCCCTTCACCTCGACGAGCGCAGCGCCTTTTCCATAACCCGACGAAATAAAGAAGCGGTTCTGATCGACAACAATCGGCTGCGAAACATTAATGCCGTTGTTTGTATCCCACGCATAACTCCAAAGGAGCTTTCCATCTTCAGGCACGAGTCCAACAACGCGACTTGAACTGACGACCACTATCTGGCGGCGACCTGCCAACTCCATCAACATCGGTGAAACATACGCCTGCGTGTCGTTCAGCACTTTCCAAACTGGAGCGCCCGTATTTTTGTTGTATGCAACAACCGATTTCCCTGACGTGCCACCGGGAAGAACGATCACTTTGTCGTCGACGATGAGCGGCGACGCAGCCACGCCCCACTGGAGATTGTCGGCGCCGTTGTCCGAAAGAATGTTCTTTCCCCAAATTACTGAACCGTTACTGGCATCGAGGCAGCGCAACTCACCCGTCGCACCAAGCGCGTAGATACGACCCTGGTCCCATGTCGGCGTTGCGCGTGGGCCATCGCCCGTGGAGTCCCTGAACTCAGCGTTCCATTTTTGCGTCCAGAGCTCGCGGCCGTTTCCCAAGTCGTAGGCTGCGACAACTTCCTGGGCGCGTCTTTGTTCGATCGTATAGGCCTTGCCGTCAGCGACAGCGAACGAGGCGTGGCCTACGCCGACGGGTTGCTTCCAAATCACAGGCAGGCCGTTAGCGGGCCAGGCTGTCGAAACAGATGCTTCGTCATACTTGCCATCACGTCTTGGGCCACGGAAGTTGGTCCAGGAGCTTGGACTGGCCGGCGCAGCGGCCGCTTGAGAAGGCGACGCCGTTGCACTAGCTGTCGGCGAAGGACTTGGAGACGCCACCGCTGCTGCGCTTGGCGCTGCTTGAGCGGCTTGATCCTGGCGGTGCTTTTCGAGTTGTGCGTAATGCGATTCATTATTGCTTGACCTGCACGCTGAGCCAAGCAACAGGCCGCATCCAACTATCGACAACATCAGGGATCGCTGAAACATACTAGAACCTCCAGTTGATCTATGAACGCCGCTGAGCGGTGATTATTAACTTGAGCCACAAAAAAGCACAAGAGGCACAAAAAACACATTTGTGCCTTTTGTGCCTCTTTGTGGCTAATGAATTAGCTGCCGATGGCGTAGAGGTGCTTCTCGCCCCGAATGAAGATGCGACCGTCAGCAATTGCCGGCGAGGCGTAAACAGCCTCACCAATCGAATTGGTGCCGATGATCTCGTGCTTCGGACCGGCCTTGATCATGAACGTGTCGCCGTCCTCGCTCGTCATCAAAATCTTTCCTTCAAACGCGACGGGAGATGCCGTAAAAGTAGCGGGAATTGGAATTCTTCCGCCCTCGTACTTCACTTCACCTGTTTTCGCATCAAGAGCCGTGAGAATTCCACGATCCGTTGTCAGATAGAGATAGTCGCCATACAGGATCGGCGACGGCACATACGCAGTTCCCTTTGGATATTTCCAGGGCACGTTTGGCGTGCCGGTCAAATCACCATTTTGGCCGAGACGAATCGCCATTGCGATCTTCGCCGGATAGCCCGCGACGAGGTAAACGAATTCGTTATTCGCCACCGGCGAAGGAATAGCATTGCTCTCCACGCCTTTGTGCCGCCAGAGCTCTTTGCCAGTCGCTGGATCGTATGAGATCACAAACTCGGTTCCGCTCGCGATCAATTCTGTCCGTGTCGCTGTTTTCACCAGCAACGGAGTGGACCAACTGACCTGCAGTCCCTTTCGCGACCCCTTCCAAACCTCTTTGCCTGTCTTCTTGTCGAAAGCGACGATCAAGGAGGCTTCTCCGTTATCCTCGTCAGCCTGCACGATCACGAGGTTCTCAAAAAGGATCGGCGACGTGGCAGCGCCCATGCCTAGAGTTGCGATGTTTCCGACGTGAGCTTTCCATGCAAGTTTGCCCTTGAAGTCGTACGCGTAGAGACCTTCAGTGCCGAAGAACGCATAGACCATCTTGCCGTCAGCGGCGGGCGTCGACGCAGCGTAAGAGCTTTTGCGGTGACGATCGTCGTAGGGTGTACCTTCCCACGCAGTCGCTTGCCAGGCGATCTTACCGGAATCGCGATCCAGCGCGATCACCTTAAAAGTATGTTTTTTATTTGCGCCGATGCTGTCGGGGTGAACGAACTCTTTGTCGCCCAACATGTGCTTCGCGGCCTTGGCGCCTGGAACTTCAGCGCCTTCGATGGCAGTAGTCAGGAAAATCATTTTGCCCGAGACGATCGGCGACGAATGCGCGCGCCCCTCGATCGGAGTTTTCCACTTGATGTTTTTCGTTGGGCTCCACTCGGATGGCAGGTTCTTCTCGTTGGAGATGCCCGAGCCGTCTGGACCTCTCCACTGCGGCCAGTCTCCTGCTGCTGCGCCTTCCGCAAGAAAGCTGAGACTTGCGGATGCCAATGAGATTGCGATGGTAAGAGTTAGGGCGATTCGTTTCACAGTAGTCTTTCCTTTTTTCGATCGTTTACCCGGCGCTACCGCGCTCGGTTCTGTTATTTCGCTGACTTGTTATTCGACGTAGCCGAGTCTCCAAAAGCAAACAGGTGCGAGATCGTGCGCACGATCACGAGGCCATCCGAAATGGCCGGCGTTGCCATCATGACTTCACCAACAGGGTTCTTAGCGAGCAGTTCGTACTTCGTTCCAGCCTTCACGACGAAGACGTCGCCGTCTTCGCTCGAGAGATAAATCTTTCCATCAGAGGCGACGGGTGAAGCAGTGAAGGCGCCGCCAGTTCCACCTAATCGCTCCTGATAAACCCGTTCACCAGTCTTGGCGTTGTATGCAGTGAGCACGCCCTGATTGGAGCAGGTGTAAAGCAGATCGCCGTAGACGACCGGAGTCGGCATGTATGGACCACCACGCTGCTTGCTCCACGCGATGAAGTCGTTTGATTCCTTGCCGTCCTTGAGTGAGATATCGCCGTTTGCGCCTGGTTTGATCGCGTAGATCGGTTGAATTGGCGCGTAACCACTCGTGACGAAGATCAGATCGTGCGCGACGAAAGGTGTGGGAGTCGTGATCTCCGACATTGGACCAAGCCGCCAAAGTTCTTTTCCTGTCGCAGGGTCGTATCCGCGGATCGCTTTGGGTCCGCTTGTGATCAACTCAGCGCGCAGCTTGCCTTCATAGACAGTCGGCGAACCCCACGAAGGGATCTCTTCGCGCGGCGTTTTCCAAAGTTCTTTGCCTGTCTTGAGGTCGTAGGCGGCGATGAAGGAGTTCTTTTGAAGGTCGGCCTGCACAATCACGAGGTTCTTGTAGATGATTGGCGAACTTCCGTATTCCCACTGGTAATCAGCATCGTAGAACCAGCCGGCATCGAGTACGCCGAGATCCTGTTTCCACTTGAGCTTTCCGTTTAAGTCATACGCGTAGAGACCAGCCGAACCGAAATTTACGATTAGATATTTTCCGTCGGTCGCGGGCGTGGAATCGGCGTGTGTCGACTTTGGATGCCGCTTCACTTTCGGCATCCCGTCAAACGCGATGCGTTCCCAGAGGATCGTTCCTGTTGTCTTGTCGATCGCGTAAACCTTCCAGGTGTGTTTAGGATCGTCTTTGACCGGCGCGACATCGCCGTAGAGTCCAAACTTGGTTTCATCCTTTGCGCCGCTTGTGATGGCAGTGGTGACGAACACCTTGTTGCCCCAGACCACGGGACTCGAGTGGGCCAAGCCTGGAATCTTGAGTTTCCACCGGACGTTTTCAGATTTCGCGGCGTCCCATTTGACCGGGCGTCCGGGTCCTTCGACTACTCCGGTGGCGCCAGGCCCTCGGAATTGCGGCCAATTCTGCGCATGAGCAATGGTGAAGGCCGCGGATAAAAGAAGAAGAGATAGTGTTAAGCGTTTCATCTTTGTCTTTCTTTCGAATAAGGCCGATAGGACGGATAGATCTATTACTGACTTACCTCGAGCCGTTTCATTACGTTTGTGGTCTGTCCCTGCTTGAAAGTCATGCTGGTCACCTTGCCACCATCGACGTTGAACGTCAGCGATATTCGAGCAAATGCAGGCGGGACAAATGTGGTCTTGCTCAAACGGCATTAAGGTTTGTGGCTCGCGGGTAAATCCAGCGACAAGCAACTTTCCGTCTTTGACTGTGAATGTTACCTCCGGACCGGTTTCGCCTTTGTACTTGCCGGCGTATGACTGAAGTGTGGCGGCATCAACTTCGATTGGAGGAGTCGCACCGGCTTTTTTAAGCAGGTCGGCGATGGCGGCGCCCTTCTCATTTTCGGACGAAACGACAAGGCCCATCGTCAACGTCTCGGGTTTGATTCCGCCACGGTCAAGCGCTACCTTGACCAACTCTTCTTTGCTTTCGCGGATGCCGGTCATCAACACGTCATCCACGCCTTCTCCATCCTTCTGGAGCAGCATTCGCACGACGTTTACGTGATTGCCATCGAGCGCCCATGTCATCGCGGTCGCCTGATAGAAAGTGTCTTTCACTTTCACGTCGGCGCCGCGATCAATCAACACCTTCACGACGTCCGCATTGCCGCGTTCAGCAGCCTTGAAGAGTGCAGTCGCGCCGTATCGAAACTTTGCATTCACATCCGCGCCACGATCCAACGCAGCCGTTACCGCCGCCGCGTCTCCTTTGCGAACAGCGTCAAAAAGTTGATCGTTCAGCTCCTGCTTCGAAGGGGCTGGCGTCTGCGCGAACAACAGAGTTAGGAGTAAAAGGGGGAAGACCTTTTGTAAAACGAACATGATTTCACCTCAGATGACGAACCCAATCAGCACAGATTAACGGATGAGGACGGAACCTGCTAGAATTACCAGAAAATTTGTAAACGCAGCAACGTGAGCTTACGTATTGTACATCCTTAAGGTTGCAAGCGCGCATTGACTTGTGATCCCTGTCCCAACTTTTTTGCGGACGCCGAAGCACTTGATTCAGTTTTGAAGACGGGTCTACAAAATGACTAACTTTATCTCCATTTTTTTGAACTTAAGCCTTGCTTTCTCGTTGGTAGCGTCGAGTGACTGGGCTGAGTGGCGTGGTCCTGGGCGCGATGGCGTGTCGCCCGAAAAGAATTTGCCAGTGAAGTGGTCGCCAGGCGGTGAGAACCTCGCGTGGAAAGTGCCGCATGGTGGTCGCTCCGCGCCGATCGTAATGGGTGATCGAGTCTATCTTCAGAATTCAGCAGGCAAGGGCGAAGACTTACAGGAACGCGTGATGTGCTTTAACGCCGACACCGGAAAACTCCTGTGGGAGCATCGCTTCAACATCTACTTGAGCGACGTGCCGCCACATCGCGTCGGCTGGGCATCGCCCGTTGGAGACCCTTCGACAGGAAATGTTTACGTGTTTGGAGTCGGCGGCAATCTGATCAGCCTCAATCGCGATGGAAAAGTTCTATGGGAACGTTCACTCGGTGAAGATTTCGCACTGCTCACCACTCACGGCGGCCGCACTGTCTCGCCGATCATCGATGGCGATCTGGTTATCGTCAGCGGAGTGACGTTCATGTGGGGCCAGCATGGACGCGGCGGACATCGCTTCATGGCTTTCGATAAGAAGTCAGGCGAAACGGTTTGGGTGAGTTTTCCCGGACTGCGTCCGTACGACACGACTTATGCTCCGCCAATCATTGCGAACGTCAATGGAACGCGCCTGCTCATTCAGGGAGCGAGCGACGGCGTCGTCCATGCAATTAAGCCACAGACAGGCGAACCGGTTTGGAAAATTGAAGTCAGTAAGCGTGGACTAAACACCGGAGTGGTAGTACACGGAACGACTGCCATCATCACTCACAGCGAGGAGAACCTCGAGTCAAATGAGATGGGCATGATGGTCGCCGTCGACGCGACGGCGAAAGGCGACATCAAGAAGGAACAAGTTAAGTGGACCAACTTTGGTTGGCAGGGAGGATTCTCATCGCCAGTGATCGACGGCGATCGCATTTATCACATCGACAACGGCGCCAACATCGCGGCGTTTGATGTCAATACCGGTAAGCAGCTCTGGTTACACAATCTCGGAACGATTCAGAAGGCTTCTCCAGTCCTCGCCGATGGGAAGCTGTACGTCGGCACTGAGAATGGAAAATTCTTCATCTTGAAACCGAGTGCGAGCGGAGTCGAGGTTCTCGATGAGGATTTGTTGGGAACCGAAATGCATCCGGAAGCGATCATAGGTTCGGCGGCAATCTCGAACGGCCGCGTTTTTGTCGTGAGTGAGTCAACTCTTTACTGCTTCGGCAAAAAAACGACGCAGAATTCCTCTGACCGGCCTGCCGCGGCCGTTGGCACGAGCGTCAGCTCAAATCCCGCAACGCACGTGCAGGTCGTGCCGACTGAACTCATTCTCAAACCCGGCGACAAAGTGAAATTTCGCGCCCGCTTGTTTGACGCTCAAGGTAATTTCATTCGCGAAGAGGCTGCGGCTGCATGGTCGCTCGAGAATTTGAAAGGCACTGTCGAGAACGGTCAATTTACTGCCGGCAGTGATCCAGCCGCTCAGGCTGGATTGGTGAAAGCGACGGTGGGTGGAATTAGTGGCACGGCGGGTGTGCGCGTGTTTCCTCCGCTCCCGTGGAGCGAAACGTTTGACTCGTATGCGGCTGAATGCACTGCCGCCGACGTGGGTCAATACCACGATGAAGTTTGCCGTGCAGGAACAGAATGGAAACAAGGTACTGACGAAGTTAACTACCGGCTCATCATTGCTGAGCCGCGCGCGCGCCTACATGGGACCATCCGACTGGTCCAACTACACGATCGAGTCCGATGTCTTCGCCACAACCAAACGCCGGCAGCAAGGCGACGCCGGTGTAATTGCGCAACGATACGTGTTGACGCTTTACGGCAACAGCCAGATGTTGCATCTTGAACCATGGCAGCCTGAAACTGCCCGCACTAAGTCGGTAGCTTTTGCATGGAAGCCCGACACCTGGTATCACCTTAAACTACAAGTTGAGAATCTGCCGGATGGAAAAACACGCGCGCGCGGGAAAGCATGGGCAGTCGGCGAGCCTGAACCTGCCGCGTGGATGGTTGAACGCATCGACCCGATTCCTAACCGACAAGGAGCGCCGGGAGTATTCGGCAACGGTCTCGCTGAACTCTACTTCGACAACGTAAAGGTCTACGCGAACAAATGAAAGTGAAAAGTATGAACTCCAAAAATCGTCCCGGCGTGCTCGTGTTAGCGCTTCTTCTGCTGAGTGTCGCTGCTTACAGCGTGGCGCCTTCCGCTTCCGCATCAGATCCCGGTTCGGGTGACTGGCCCATGTGGGGCGGAACAGCCGATCGCAACATGATCTCCAACATGAAGGGCCTGCCGACAAGTTGGGACGTCAAGACCAAGAAGAACGTAAAGTGGGTGGCCCAACTCGGTTCGCAAACTTACGGTAATGTTGTCGTTGCTGGTGGAGTCGTCTTCGTCGGTACAAACAACGAGGGCTTGCGAAATCCGAAAATCACAGGCGACAAAGGCATTCTGATGGCCTTTCGTGAGTCGGACGGTACGTTCCTGTGGCAGATGGTCCATGACAAGCTCGCCGCGGGACGCGTAAACGACTGGCCGTATCAGGGCGTCGCTTCCTCGCCGTTTGTTGAAGGAGATCGGGTTTATTACGTTTCGAATCGTGCTGAGCTCGTGTGTCTCGACGCGCAAGGGTTCCGCGACAAAGAGAACGATGGTCCAGTCACCGATGAAAAACTGAATGGCGAAGCCGACGGCGACGTTGTTTGGCGCTATGACATGATCGAAGAAGTCGGGGCGCTGCCACATAACCTGGCGAACTCATCGCCGGTCGCTCACGGCGATCTGATCTACGTCAGCACTTCCAACGGTCAGGACGAAAGCCACGTCAACGTTCCGTCACCAAAAGCGCCCGCGATTATCGCCGTCAACAAGAAGACAGGGAAACTCGCCTGGGAAGACAACTCCGTACACGACAAGATTCTTCACGGCCAGTGGTCGTCTCCGACAGTTGGAAAAATCGGAGACGTGGTCCAGGTCATTCACGGACAGGGCGATGGTTGGGTCCGCGGTTATGACGCAGTTAGCGGAAAGAAGCTCTGGGAGTTTGACACGAATCCGAAGGAATCAGTCTGGCCCAAGACGCGCAACGAAATTATCAGCACACCCGTGATCTACGAGAATCTTGTTTACCTCGCCAATGGTCAGGATCCGGAGCACGGCGAGGGCGTCGGTCACATGTACTGCATCGACGCTACAAAACGTGGCGACATCACCAAGACCGGAGTCGTCTGGCACTACGACCAAATTCGTCGCTCGATCTCCACCCCGGCGATCAAGGATGGAATCGTTTATCAGCCCGATTTCAGCGGCTTCCTGCACGCGCTCGACGCGAAAACAGGCAAGCTTTACTGGAAGCACGATCTGTTCGCGGCTGTGTGGGGTTCGCCATTGCTCGTTGACGGCAAGATCTATCTTGGCGACGAAGATGGCGACATAGTGATCATGCAGGAGGGTAAAACGTTGAAGGTGCTCGCTGAACTGAACATGGGCAGCTCCGTTTATTCGACCCCTGTTCCAGCAAACGGAGCACTTTACATTTCCAATCGCAATCAACTGTACGCATTGGCGGAAGCTGCTGCTCCGAAGCCACCAACTACTGCGCAGAAGCCAAACGCAGCCACCGAAGCCAACGACTCCACCGAGATGAGGTCTTTCGACTTTCAACCTCGTACTCGCGTGATCTTTGGCGCAGGAGTAATTGATCGTCTCGGCGAGCTGGCGCGCGAACTGAACTTTCAGCGCACCTTGCTCGTCGCAGACCACGGTATGATTGCGTCAGGTCACGTCGACGAAGCCGTTAGCCCTCTGCAAGAAGCCAGCGTCGAGGTCTTTCGCTTTCATGATTTCGAAGTCAATCCCGACACGCGAATGATTGAAGCAGGGACCAGGTTCGTTTCCACCTTAAACATCGACTCGATCATCGGACTCGGCGGCGGCAGTTCACTCGATTGCGCCAAAGGAATCAATTTTCTCCTCACCAACGGCGGTCGCATGTCTGACTATCGCGGATACGGCAAGGCAACACAGCCGATGTTGCCGATGATCGCGATTCCAACTACTGCAGGCACGGGAAGCGAAGCACAGAGTTACGCTTTGATCTCCGACGCAGAGACGCACGTCAAGATGGCGTGTGGCGATGCAAAAGCTTCATTTCGAGTCGCACTTCTCGATCCCGCACTCACCGTTTCGCAACCGCGAAGCATCACCGCAATTTCGGGCTTCGACGCGATCGCTCACGCAGTGGAAACTTTCGTTACAACCAAACGCACTCCTGTTTCCGAAATCTTTTCGCGAGAAGCGTGGCGTTTGCTCGAGCCGAACTACGAACGCGTGTTGAGCGAGCCTGATAATCTGGAAGCACGAGGGGCAATGCAGTTGGGCGCATTTTACGCAGGTGTTGCAATCGAGAATTCGATGCTCGGCGCGACGCACGCCTGCGCCAACCCGCTGACTGCTCGTTATGGCACTGCTCACGGAGCTGCTATCGCGATGTTGCTTCCTTCGGTTGTGCGTTGGAATGAAAGTGTCGCCGCGGATCAATATGCAATGTTTCTCAACTGGTCCAGCGTTAACGGAAGAAATGGCGATCTTTCTCCAACTGAAGCTTTGGCGCGGAGGCTTGAAGAACTCGTGGCAGCGGGAGGCTTGCGCACGAGCCTTCGTGAAACAGGAGTGCAAGAGAGCGAATTGACTGAGCTCGCGTCAGAAGCGGCTGAACAATGGACGGGTACTTTTAACCCAAGACCTTTTAATAAGGAAGGGGCGATCGAGGTCTACCAATGCGTGTATTGAGAATTCTAATTGTCATTCTTTGCCTCGCTGTTTCAGTGATGGCCCAGGACACGCCGGCAGATAACTGGACTCAATTCCGAGGCAACCACAGTTTGACTGGGGTTTCGAATTCGAATGTTTCGACGTCGCTGAAGCAACTCTGGACGTGGGAAGCGGGCGAATCGATCGAATCATCAGCGGCGATCGTTGGTGGCACTGTTTTTGTCGGCTCACAAAAAGGCGAGCTCGTCGCACTGAGTCTTGAAAACGGATCTGTTTACTGGAAATTCGCGACTGGATCGCCGATTGGTGAGTCGTCACCGGCGTACAGCGGTGGTGTGGTCTACATTGGCGATCTGGGAGGCTGGCTGAACGCGCTGAATGCGTCGGACGGTCGAAAGTTGTGGGCTTTCAAAACTGGCGGCGAGATCAAATCTTCTCCGGTCGTGGTCGGCGATCGAGTTTTGATTGGCTCTTACGACGAAAATCTCTATTGCCTGTCGGCTCGCAATGGTTCTGTCCTGTGGAAGGCAAAGACGAACGGGCCAGTGCATTCCACTCCAGGTATTTTCAATGGCATGGCTTTCGTGGCCGGGTGTGACGAAGTCTTTCGCGCGATTCGTGTTTCGGATGGACAAGAGGTTTTCACTGTCAGTTCCGGCGCGTACACGGGCGCTTCGCCGGCGGTGCGATCGGGTGTCGCCTATTACGGGACTTTCGATAACCAGGTGTTGAGCGTGGATCTGGAGAAACGGCAGATTGCGTGGGAGTACGAGCACCCGACGCGAAAATTTCCGTACTACTCGTCGGCGGCAGTGACGGCGAATCGCGTGGTTCTCGGCGGGCGCGACAAGTTGGTTCACGGATTGACGTTGGACGGCAAAGCAGCGTGGACTTTTACGACACGTGCGCGTGTTGAGTCATCGCCTGCGATTGCTGGTGGACGTGTTTACGTGGGATCGAATGATGGGCGCTTCTATGTTTTGGCGTTGACTACCGGTGCGAAGCTCTGGGAGTTCAATGCCGGCGCGCCGCTGTCCGCTTCACCGGCGATCGCGAACGGGAGAATCGTGATTGGATCACAGGATGGGCGCTTGTATTGCTTCGGATAAAACCCGTACACAAATTACACAAATTATTTGAGAACAGCGACGGCCTCAATCTCAACCCGAGCATCACGAGGCAGGCGTGCGACCTGTACAGTCGTGCGGGCCGGTGGATCGCTTTTGAACTGCTTGCGATAAAGATCGTTCATCGCGTTGTAGTCGTTCATGTCGGCAAGAAACACTGTCGCTTTCACCATGTGATCGACGCTGCTGCCTGATGCTTCCAACACCGCGGTAAGGTTCTTGAATACCTGATGAAACTGCGCTTCGAACCCACCCTCCGGAAACTGGCCCGTCTTTGGATCGAGTCCGATCTGACCGGAAGTAAAAACTAAATCGCCAGCGATGATAGCGGGTGAGAAGATTCCGTTCGGAGGTCCTGTCTTAACCACGCGGCGTTTACTCGGTGCAGGAGTTTGGCCGACGGCATAAACAAAGACACAAACGATCGCGACGAATGTCAGGATTATTCTTTTCATCGATTTCGATCTCCAAAATATCTCGCCACTGTCGTGGCGCTCGGTTTCTTCGTTGCCAACGAAACAACAATCATCAATAACGCAGAGATCAGAACCATTGGAACAACGGGCATAAAGCCAAGCACCGCCGTTCCGCCGGGAGTCCTCGATAAGACTTCAACACCTCCGGGCGCCCAAAGGACCGTCGCTGGTCCAGGCGCAGGCGCCGGCACCACTTCCTGCAAGATCGCAACAGCCGCGACTGCAAGCGCTACCCAAACAGTCGACGCAAGCGCGCCATACTTTGTGCTTCCTCGCCAGAACAAAGCAGCGACTAGAAGTGGCGACAACGCAGCGAACCCTGAAAACCCGTACTGAATAGCGAGTTCAAAGATAGTCTCCGGCGCGCGCAATGCGACCGCATAGGCGAAGAGCGTGATCAGGATAATGAAAATGCGTCCCGTCATGATCTGCACCGTTTCACCAAAGCGCGTTTTTCCGCCGTAAAAGGCGAAGACGTCCTCTGTGAACATGGTTGAGAGCGCGAGAATCTGCGAGTCGCTCGCCATCACCGCGGCCATGATACCGGCGCCCAGCAAACCTGCGAGCCACAACGGTGCATAGCGTTGCAGCAGTAGCATGATGGTATCGTCACCTGCCGCCTGCTCACGCAACTGGTCACGCTGCTCGGGCTCCATGTTTCGACCTTGTGTCGCCAGTACGCGACGTGCTTCCTGCTTAGCGCGGATTTGCGGAATATCTGTGACACGGTTTGCCATCAGCCCCAAAAACACGCACGGCAACCAGATCGCGAGTATGCAGATTGGATAGAAGATGACCGTCTTCTTGAAGTGGGCCATCTTCTCCGCCGTCAAGCAAAAGATCAGGATGTGCGGAAACGCGATAGCCGACAATGGGATGAACGTGTAGCTTAAAAAGTAGTAAGGTGATATTCGCTCGCGCGTAAGAAGATACGACAGCGGCGAGCTTTGCATTGCTTGCGCCGCACTACCGAAACCTCCCATTCCAGTGCCGATGACAATCAATGCGATTGCGCCGAAGCACAGGAAGAGCACCGTTTGAAATGTGTTGACCCATGCCGTGCCGCGCATGCCGCCAAAGAAGACATAACTCATCACCACCATCGCGACGATCGCACCGCCAAACCAGAATGGGACGACGCCGCCACTGATCGCGGAGAGCGTTGTGCCGCCACCCATGATCCCGATGATGATGTACGGAACTAAGAGCACAGCCTGGACGGCAAAGATGAACGTTCCGATGTGGCTGCACTCCCAACGATCTCTGAACATCTGCACCGGCGTCATAAAGCCGTATTTCTTACCCAGCGCCCACATGCGCGTCCCAATCAGAAAGATCGTCAATGGAATAACCAGGCCTGAAGATGAAGCCATGAGGCCGAAAGTCACGATTCCATTGTTGAAGGCGTGGCCCGACGATCCGAGGATCGCGAACGCAGTCATGTTCGTGCCAAAGAGTGAGAACAGAAACACGAATGGACCAAGCGAACGGCTGGCAAGAAAATAATCCTCGGCTTTTTGACGCCCGGAGACACGAAAAGCAAAGATGCCGATGTAAAGAACAACCGCGAGATAAAGAAAAACTACAATGGCGGGAATCAACGCGCTGTGTCCTCCCTGGGATTTGATCCTTCTACTTCCCTTTCAAGGTGCGACGGCCAGGCGTAAGTGACAAGCAACCACATCACCACCGATGCGGCCACTGAGAAACACCCTTGATAGAAGAGTCCAATTGGAATGAAACCAAAAACCAGGTAGGAGCTTCGCCAGAACCAGATGTCCTGATGAAGTATGTAGAGAATTACGACGGCAACAACGAGCAGGAGCTTTTTCATTTTGGGCGAGAAAGTGTCGCAAAAAAGCACAAAAGGCGCAAGTGAGATATTCACTAGCGCCTTCTGGTGCTGTCTGTGAACAGACTATTTATGCCGCGACAGCTTCGATCACGCTGTACGGTGATTTGGTGGGAACGATTCGCGTCAAACGCAGACCGGCGCGCCTGAAGAGGTCCTCATACTCGGCGGCCGTCCTCTCTTTACCACCCGGCGAAACCAGCATCTCGATGTCGAGCAACTTGCCGAAGTCCTGACCATTTCCTTCGGCGATTACTGACTCGATTACCAGCACTCGCCCGCCCGGATTCATCGCGTCTTTAATGTTCTTCAGGATCGTGATTGCACGTTCGTCATCCCAGTCGTGGATGATGTGCTTCATCATGTAAGCGTCGCCACCCGTGGGGACACTGGCAAAGAAGTCGCCCGTTGCGTATTCACATCGATAACCGACGCTCGTCGTCTGCTTCGCACTTTCGATCACGTGCGGTAAGTCAAACAACACGCCTCGCATGGATGGATTCACTTCGAGAACACTGTTAAGCAAACGTCCGTGTCCGCCGGCGATGTCAATCAATGTCTCGATACCTGAAAAGTCGTAAGCTTCGATCACTGCTTTGATAGCCACGCTCGAAAAACTGGACATGGCGCGATCGAAAATTCTCGCTGCTTCCTGGTTCTTCGCGAAGTAATCAAACACATCTTCGCCGTGGATCTGAGCCCAGGCAGACTTGCCGGTCTTCACGCTGTAAAGAATCTTTCCCCAAACTTCCCAATGCCAATCCTCACCCCAGAAGATCGTGACGTCGCGCAGTGAATTCGGTACATCGGAGCGCAACGGCTCGGCAGTCGGAGTGAGCGCAAACACCTGATTGTCCTGTTCTTCAAACACACCGATCGACGCGAGTGCACGCAGCACGCGATACAGTGACGGCGCGTCGGTCTCAGTCGCCCTGGCCAGCTCATCAACAGGCTTAGGACCGTCGACGAGTACGTCAGCGACACCCAACTTAGCTGCGACATAGAGAGCCTGTGATGAGAGACTTCCCATTAAGATCTGAGTTAAAACCGTTTCTGCGGGTGCTCCGTTTGGCGGGACGGGAACTGGTTGTGAGGTGGTTGATTCTACGATTTCAAAAACCGCTGTGGACATTCTTTTCTCCCTCTAATGTTCTAATCTACGGTGCTAACTGCACCCAGAAGATTAACGCGCAAAAAAGAACAAAAAGAGGCCAGTCAGGAAGTTACGGAGGCTTTGGCGCGCTGGCGCGCGTGAGGATAGATGATGTGATGGCGCTTGATCATCCGGTCTAGCGTTTTTCGATCGACGGAGAGGACCCGCGCGGCTGCCTGCTTGTTTCCGCCTGTGTGATTGAGTACGCGAGCGACGTAGCGACCTTCGATTTCAGACAACGTGACCCACTCTTCGCCCAACGGCTGATCATGACCCTGGTTGGTATCCATGAGTTGGGATTTACGCAGTGGGGGCAAAACGATCGCCATCGCTCTGAGCGCATGAAACAGATCGTCGTTAAATCGACTCGCTCCAACTTCCCGTTCCAGGTCGTGACTGCTCGCAGCTATCAACCGGACGTTCACCTGCTTCACTTCGTCCGAGCCGGGACGAGTGATTTCACCTGCTTGCAGTGCGCGCAAAACTTTGGTTTGAAGTGACGAATCGGATTCAGTGATCTCGTCGAGAAACAGAGTGCCGCCATCAGCTTGCTCCCAGGCTCCACGTCGATCGGGATCCGGCGGATCCGCTCCAAACAGTTCTGTGTCGATTGAGTCAACAGGAATAGCGCCACAGTTGAGAGCGACGAACGGATGATCGCTTCGTGCACTGCGTTGATGAATCGCACACGCCACTAACTGCTTGCCTGTACCGGGCGCACCGATGAGAAGCACAGGCAAGTTTGAATTCGAGGCGCCGTCCACCTGTTTCATTATTTCAATAAACGCCTGGCTGCGTTCCGTCAGCTCGAGGTCTGACTGGTCCACAGCCACGCGTCGTGTGGGTGAGGATCGTTGAGGTTGCTCGTTTTCAGTAAAAAACGACTGAGGATTTTCGTCCACTGTATTACTCATGCTTGGCGTCTGCCTTGAGGAGGGACGGCGACCTCGCCCTGGTCGCCGGCCCGCTTCCACGCACGAGGATTTACCCCGTTTTGAAACGCACCCGTCGCGTAGAATTCATCTCAGTGTTAGCCAACTGGGCCACACGTCAACTTTTCTTCTCCCACACACAGCCTTTTCTCTTGATATGAGGTTGCCAAGGAGGTTGGCAAACGGAAAAACTGCTCCATCAACGGGGCCATGTTCAGTTGGGAGGCTAAGCGGTATGCAGAAAGTGCGCAATAGGGGAGAATCCTGACAACAGGTCAGTTAATTCCTGAGCAAAGTTTCCAGCAGCCTATTCGACTTCAATCAATCCAACGATGATCGCATAGCGCACGAGGCCGGCGACGTCATGAATGTCGAGACGCTCCATCAACTGTGCTCGATGTGTCTCAACAGTTTTTACACTGATTTCCAAAAGCTGCGCGATCTGTTTGGTAGTGCGTCCCTCGGCGATCAATCGAAGGACCTCACGTTGGCGCGGGCTGAGTGTAGCCAGTAAATCTCTCTTTGTACTCTTGCCACCATATTCGAGTAACGTCTTCCGCGACGTTTCGGCGGAGATATAACGCTCGCCTCGAACGACGGTTTGAATCGCTTGCTCCAACTCGGTGCTTGCGGCACTCTTGGGTAGAAATCCTGCCGCTCCCTCACGCAAAGCACGGATCGCATATTCACCGGCTTCATGGACCGTCAACACGATCACACGGATTTCGGGAAAGTTTTTAGTCACATCGTTGAGAACGTCGAAGCCGGTGCCCTCCGGCATCGTGAGGTCCAACAGGACCAGGTTGGGGTGGAGATCCTTGATTAAAGCTAGAGCCTCGCTGCCCGTTCCAGCCTCTCCCACGACGACTACGCCTTCTATCTTTTCCACGAGCGCGCGGATGCCCGCGCGCACGAGCGCATGATCGTCGGCAATTAGCACACGAATCGTCTTCATCGGGTTGCGCAGCCTTGTTTTTTCCCCAGTGCGGGGTCTGGTAAGGTCATAAGTGAGAATTTAAACAAATACAAACCATTCGCTGGGTTGACGGACGCATCATTGCAGGATCTACCTGATCCAACAATCAGGAATTACCTGAGTGCGGCAGTGTACAAGGGTTGGGGATTTTTGGGTCTTTCTTTAACTGTATAAAGGGTTTAGAATCCAGACCCAATGACTATTCAACGCTTCAACTTCCCGGACACGGTTCCTCTCCAATATCGTGACCGCGCTATTCGCGTGACCGACTCACGCATTACACTCGATATCATAGTCGGTTGGCTGGAAATGGGAGATACTCCAGCAGATATTCAAGATAAGTATCCCTGGTTTACGTTAGAGCAAATCAATTCGATTATCGCTTGGTATCTCGCTAACCGAGCGGAGGTGGACGAGTACATTAGGGAAGGGGAAGTTGAAGCTGAAAAGCTGCGTCTAGAGATCGAGAGCTGGCCTCAGAACATCGCCCTTAGAGAAAAGGAGCTGAGACTTCGAGCACAACGAACAACTGATTAAAAACTAACAACTAACAAACCTCACGCAACATGCTTCGTCTCCTCATCGACGAAAACTTCAGCCATCCAGTTTTGCACGGCGTGAAATCCCGTTTACCCGATCTTGACTTCGTCCTGGTTCGGCAGGTCGGTCTTGGTGGAGCAAAAGATCCTGTATTACTCAGATGGGCCGCTCAAAACGATAGGACCATTCTTACTAGAGACCGGAGAACGATGCCGGATTTCGCCGCAGAGTTGATCCAACGTGGTGAGCCCATGGCGGGTGTGATTGTCGTGCCCCAGCACATGCCAATCGGTCGAGCAATCGAAGATCTTGAGCTGGTGATCGCGTGTCATTCGCAGGAAGAATTTCGGGATGTAATAAAGCATCTCCCACTCTAGGTAACTAAACAAGGTCGCGTGGCAATACAAACTGCCCAAGATGTGGTCCGGAATAGTTTTGCGCAGTGCGGAGAGCAAGCTCGAGCGCGGGCCGGGTCGACTCAGGTGTGATCACCGCATCAACAAACCCACGCGCCGCGGCGTACTTCGCATCGAGCTCCATGTCATAAGTCTCGCGGACTTTGTCCATCTCAGCGGTCAAGGACGCGTCGGGCGACTGGCCGTTCTTCTTCAACTTTTCGAGCTGGCTCCCGAAGACGGCCTGCACTGCGGAGTCGCCTTCCATCACACCCATTCTTCCTGTGGGCCAACTAAAAATAAAATCCGGATCGAAGCCCTGCCCAGCCATCGCGTAATACCCCGCTCCCGACGCGTGGTTTACTGTCAAAACGATCTTGGGAACAGTCGCCGTCGCCATGGCTTCTACAAACTGTGCGCCGGCCCGAATAATTCCGGAGTGTTCTGCATCTGGTCCAACCATGAATCCGGAAACGTCCTGGATAAACAAGATCGGCGTTCGATGACGGTTGCAAGTTTCGATGAAGTAAGCGACCTTTTCCGCCGACTCGGTATAGATGATCCCGCCAAAGCGTGGCGGCTTGCCGGCGGTCGTGCGGATCATGCCGCGATGATTCGCAATCACTCCTATCTGAATTCCGCAAAGACGTGCGTGGCCCGTGATCATCTCTTTCGCATAGTCAGCCTGAAACTCGTCGAGGCGACCTTCGTCAAGCAAACACCCGAGCAACTTTCGCACGTCGTAAGGCTGTCGGTGATCTTCGGGAATGATTTCGTAAAGTTCGTCCGGAGATCTTAAAGGCTCGTTCGCTGGTTCGTTTGCAGCACCGGTTGGTTTTGGTAACTCGGACACAAACTCACGAATCTTGTCTATGCACGCCTGATCATCGGCAACGCGGTAATGGGCCACTCCCGACAGCTCATTATGAGTTCGAGCTCCGCCGAGCGTTTCGTTGTCGATTGTCTGTCCGGTTGCACCTTTAACGAGGTTCGCTCCACCCAGGCCCATAAACGAAGTTCCCTCAACCATGATGATGATGTCCGATAGCGCGGGCAGGTACGCGCCGCCCGCGATGCATGGTCCCATCACAGCGGAAATTTGCGGCACCTTCAGAAACCGGCGCATGATCGAGTTGTAATAAAAGATTCGCGACGCGCCATACTGACCCGGAAAAACTCCGCCCTGATAAGGAAGATTCACGCCAGCCGAGTCAACCAGGTAAATGATCGGCACACGCGAGCGCATTGCGATCTCCTGTGCGCGTAAGATCTTCTTGATCGTCTCCGGCCACCATGAACCGGCTTTAACCGTCGCATCGTTTGCGACGACGACGACTTCTCTACCCTCGACACGTCCAACAACAGTAACGACACCTGCTCCCGGCGCTCCGCCGTCATATCGATCGTAGGCGACGAGCAGTCCGATCTCCTGCACGTAAGAATCCTTGTCGAGTAGAAGCTCGATGCGCTCCCGTGCGGTCAGCTTCCCCTGTTGATGCTGGCGATCGATCTTGTCTGGACCACCACCGAGACGAAGCTTGTTTTCGAGTTGCTGAAGCTGATCGGTGAGTTCGCTTAAACGCGTCGGTTGTTTCGTTGCCGGGCCACTATCAGACTTTTTCATAATAGATTGAGCAAACTATAAGGCAAGACTAAACCCGACGCTACCACATCAAGCGCAGCAGTCTGTTTAGGTTCTTCTTTGCAGGAATACCTTCGAGAATAGCGACGCGGGAACCGCGCAACTCCATCGCGACTCGTCCTGTCGCAGTTTCCCATGTTATCCGCTCGCCGTTAGCACTATTTGACTTACTCTCTTTCGCTTCAGAATACCGCTTCAACGTGCGCTTCGCGTAAGCGTCGAAAAACTCGCGCGCGTCGACCGGCGTATCCCACGCTGTCAACTGTGCGACAAAGATCTCGCCCGGTTTTCCCGTTTCATACAGCGCATAACGGTCGCCACCCCAGCCAGCCGACGCTTGTTTTGATTCCGCGGTGTTGTTCAAAAACTCGTCGAGAATCAAATAACATCCCCACTCACCGTTTACATCATTGTTGATGCGTTTCCAGGTTGGTCCAAGAACACTCCTGAACCCTGGCAAGGTAAGTTTCTGCGGAGCTTCATACGCGAAATATTTCTCAGCGTGAAGAATCTGTTCACTTGACTGCGGAAGTTTTGAAAACGCGTTGGAAACCATTTCCCAGCCACCACGCTTGTAAAGCTGCCCAGCCCATTGCGAGCCTTCTTCATACGGAAACAACAGCGATTCACGCAAAGCGCGCGGTGCTAGTTTGAACTGTTCTGCAGCTACTTCCTGACCGCTGAGCGTACGCATAAAAGCGATAGCTATCAACGGATTATTCGTCATGTAGTGCATCATCGCCAATGTCGCATCACCTTCGATGAGTGCATGCGCTGCGAGTTCAGCGTCGGAATCACCCTTGCGCCACTTCTCAAATCGTTTGAGATTAAAGTGCTGATCCTGAAGAGCGTGAGTCAGCTCATGGGCCATCACCGGCTTCTGACCTTCAAGCTCGATCCAGTCCGCGAGATAAAACTGCTGTGCTTTTGGATCGTAATAACCCGCGACCTGTTCCGTCAGTAATTTGATCAAGAAGGGGCGATACGCAAACTCTTCCGGCGCCAGCCCAAAAGCCTTCAAAAAGACGTCGGCAGCGTGCATCTCGGCAGGCGTTGTGTCTCGATCCAGGTTCTTCACGATCATTCGTTGAATGTCGTCGCGCGACTGGGTACCGCTTTTGACCTCTTTCAATATCGACAGCTCTCTGAGCTCGCTCGTCTCTTTGAGCACGGCCGCAGTTGTGGAAACGATGGCCGCATTTCGGGCTGGGCTCACCGCTGCCGATTGGGCCTGGCCCGAGGGCAGGAAGCTGCCTGCAACCAGGCAAAACAGGCTTAATAGGGCCAGGGCGGCGCTAATTTTCTTTGACATAATTGGCTTTCACTCTTATAGTCCGCTAAACGTTTACAGCTTAACCAGGATCGGAGTTTATCCCTCTCGTTATGAGTTCGGAAGGCTTTGCTCAGATGACAAGCCCGGCCCCTGAAGATGTATTCGGCGTTTGGCACGAAACGACCTTGCGCGTGCGTTATGCCGAAACGGACAAGATGGGCATCGTTTATTATGCCAACTATCTGGTCTGGTTCGAAATAGGGAGGACCGATTACTGCCGCGCGCGCGGGTTCTCTTACCGCGACATGGAAGAGAGCGAGGACGCGTTTCTCGTCGTCGCCGAGGCGTATTGTCGCTACAAAGCCGCCGCCTACTATGATGATGAACTAATAGTTCGTACACACATTACAGAATTACGTAAGCGTTCACTGCGTTTCGGATATGAGATAGTGCGCGCGTCCAACGGACAAGTGGTTGCTGAAGGTGAGACAGGACACGTAGTTACTGATTCGACCGGACGCGTTCGCTCACTGCCCGAAGGATACCTAAAGCGATTGTTGTCCCCGCCTTTGAATAAAACTTATTCCGGGTCGATCGTTCCCAGCGAAACCGCACCCGAATAACTCTGCGGCCGAGTATTTCTTTTCGCCACAACTCCTCTTTCCACGGTGTTACTAATCCAGAGTCCCTTGAGTTTTATTTTGTAACTTTTTTCAAGTTCGGTCGTTTTAACTTCAGAAGCCGGTGCCGAACACCGGAAATAAATTGAAAGCCTCGTTGCTACTTGCGATAGCAACGAGGCTTAGATGACAACACAAGTTCGATCGCCTCGCAGCGCCGAGAGTTGCATCATCGACGACCCGCATCTTAGCGCACATGGTGGCGAGCTTCAACCACGGAGGGTCCTTCCATGCGCCGCTATGCGATCCTGTTTGCCCTCGTCTCCCTACTGGTTCCTGCAACCGCGTTCGCCCAGGGACGCACCCCTGAAGCTGCGATCAATCATTTCAAGAACGCTCTAAAGAAAAGCGGAAATGGCGACCTCGATGGAGCAATCGAAGACTACACCAGAGCGATCAGGTTGAGCTCCACGTTTACCTCCGGTAAGAAATCCGGAAACTCTTTTGCATCAAGCAGCGACCCCTCGAACGAGGAAATAACGGTTGTCGATCCATTCACTGCTAACGCCTATAGCAACCGCGGTCTCGCGCGCTACCGGAAGGGCGACTACACAGGAGCGATCGAAGACTTTAATGAGGCGCTGCGAATCAGGCCGGGTCTTGCCATTGCCTATCTGAATCGTGCTGCTGCCCTGCGCGCCAGTGGAGATACGACAGCGGCCATAAAAGATCTCGATAAAGCAATTTCAATCAAACAAGACTTCTTCCACGCCTACAACAACCGTGGCAGCCTGTATCTTGATCGCGGGGACGCCGATGCAGCACTAGCAGATCTCAACCGGGCGATAGAACTGAACAAGAAAGTCGGCGAACCTTTTTATCACCGCGGCTACACGTACCTTAAGTTGAAAAACTTCGATGCCGCTATCGCTGACTTCGATCGCGCACTCGAGTTAGAGCCAACCAAAGCCTGGGCATTTCAAGGCCGAGCCACTTCATGGATGTACAAAGGTGAAATGGTTCGAGCCATTGACGACTTCACCCGCGCAATCGAACTGGATCCAAAGATCGCCTGGGCCTATCTTAATCGCGGGTTGATCTGGGTGTACCTGGGCGAGGATGCGCGAGCCCAAAAAGACTTTGCTGAATGCCTGAGATTGAGGCCTGAGCTAAAGACCGATCTCGATCCACGCATCGAACTGGCGAAGCACCTGCGCCGGATCGGCCAACCACCGGAATAAAATCTTACTGACAATAGGTCCTATACGTTCTATAGGACCTATTGATCGTGACTGAGATTTAGTCGCTGAATCTCTCTCGCCTTGCCCGTACTCTCATCGATGTCGATCACAGCCGCGCAGATGCGAACTTCACCGCTCGAATGCTCGGCGCGCTTAGCTGTCACCGAAGTGAAGCGCGCAATCACGTCCGCTTTGTTCATACCAATCACGCCCGCATAGCTTCCAGTCATTCCGAGATCGGTGAGATACGCAGTGCCGCCCGGAAGAATTCTTTCATCAGCGGTCTGCACGTGAGTATGGGTGCCGACCACGACTGATACGCGGCCGTCGAGATGCCAGCCCATCGCAACCTTCTCTGACGTCGCTTCAGCATGCACGTCAACGATCCGCACCGTAGTCTCAGCCGGTATCGACTCCAACACGCCCTCAATTACACGAAATGGATCGTCGGAAGGCGGCATGAAAACTCGCCCCATCACGTTCATCACGGCGACCTTCGTTCCATTCACTTCGCCAACCCAGTAACCATTGCCCGGAGTGTTCGGAGGATAGTTTGCCGGGCGAATCAGTCGCGGTTGCTTGCGGATGTAATCAATCGCTTCCTTCTTATCGAAAATGTGGTTACCGGAAGTCATCACGTCGATGCCGGTTGAAAACAACTGCTCACACAACGGCGGCGTGACGGAAAATCCGCCCGCAAGGTTCTCGGCGTTCATGACCGCCAGATCGATCTGGTGCTGTTCCCGCAGATCCTGGATGCGCTCGAGCACGGCTATGCGCCCGGGCTTGGAAACCACATCTCCGATCATGAGGATTTTCATAATGTGCTTTGAAATAAAAAAGCCGCAAAATCCTGGATCGACAATCGTGAGATTGATCGATTCACGACTTGCGGTATTGGCAGGAGGGAGATCCGCATTTGCCGTTCCGAAGCCGCAATTGAACCTGCATAGACAGGTGGGTGACCTCTTAATGACGCAGCCTCTGGCAGTTCTTAACGTTGAAGAACTGCACTGGCTAGGCGACCTCGGTCTCCCTAATCAACGGCGTTGGCTCAATCATCGTACACTCGGTGACGAACACCGCAGAACGTATCCCTCCGCCGCGACGGATAGTAGCATATTCAGGCCACAAAAAGGCACAAAAGTCACAAAACATAAATACAAATTAATCCAAATCTCTTTTGTGATTTTTGTGCCCTTTGTGGCTAAAGCTTTTGTGGCTAGCCTAAGGTGAGTTTACCGGCGCCGCCCTGTTCGTGCTCGAGCGTGGTTCGCACTTTCAACAGGCGATCGAGCATCTCCGCGCATTCCGCGCTGCGAGCGGCGAGTTGCGAGTCGGCCTGTTCGTGCATGTTCTTCAGCCGGTGGAGTTCATCTGCGATGTGCAGCGCGGCGAGGATCGCGACTTTAAGCGAGTCGACCGTGAGTGTGCCCGACGAGATCTCTCTCATCCTGCTGTCGACGAATTCCGCGAGTTGGATGATGTATTCCGTGTCGCCGTCAGAGCGAATGTTATAAGTCTGGTTGTAGATCTCCACGCGAATGGTGGGACTACTTGTACCAGCTTCCATGCTACTTTTGTTCATTATGCGGCCGATTCCGGAACTCATCTGAACTCCTCTACCATTTCCGGATCGAGAGCGGCGACAGCATCAAGCATAGCTTCGACTTTCATGCGAATGGTCTCACGTTCGGCGAGCAGTTTCTCGACCTGATTTTCAAGTCGCTCTTTTTCGTTGAGCACGCTACCCATGTCACGATGCATGAGCGAGAGTTCCTTTTCCAAGTTCTCTTTTTCCTGGCGCAGCGTTTTGGTAAGTTCGATGGTCCGATAGATCTTGTCTTCTAAATGAGAAAACTTTTCCAAGCCTGAAAGACCTACCATCATTTTCTCCCGACGTGATTGAAATGAAAATCGCGAGAGCGATTATCCGCCTTCGCGCGTGCTAGCGCAAGACTCATTCTGCAATCATGCGCGATTTATTTTTTTGACCCGGGCTACCACGCTCGGTTCTGTTTGCGCGCGCGCCGTCAGCGTTGCTCCGCTGCGAAAGTCTCGAGCAAGGATGACGTCAAACGCGAGTGTCGCTCTTCAATTTCCTCGTCACGCAAGGTGCGGTCGTCAGAGCGATACTCGAGACGAAGAGTGACGGAGCGTTTCGACGACGAAATGTTACCACCTTCAAAAGTGCCGACCAATTTAACGCTGCGGCAATCAGCCACACCTTGTGCGCTGATCGCGCTTAAAATCTCTTCAAGCGGGACGGTGCGATTTACCAGGAGAGAAGATCGCGGACCACCGACGGGTACCGCGGCAAAGGTGAATACTGGATCACTTTCACAGGACCACTAAGAAGCGCTGAGAGGTCCAACTCTATTGTGTAAACAGGTTGCCGGAACTTGTACGATGCAGCGACATTCTCCGCGAGCCTGCCGATTGAGCCGATGTCTTCTCCATCGCCGCGTTTGATACGGGCGCTTTGCCCCTCGCGCAGATGTCGAACACTCGCCGGCGTGAATTTCAATGGACTCAAGTTCATCCACTCGACAGCCATTTCCAATGCGCCTTTAACATCGAAGAAGTCGAGCTCGCGTTCGGCTTGCGGCCTGTTCTCTTCCAAGGCTCCACCGGTTGCAACGAAAGCGAGCGCGAGCGGTTCTGGAGGCAAATCGGAACCGAGCGCGGTAGCGCCGGGGAAATCGTTGGTTGGAGCTTTCGACCCGGCGCTACCGCGCTCGGTTCTGTTAACGCCTCCGAAAATTCGCCCAATTTCGAACAAACGAACGTCGCGAGTCCCGTGGTTGAGGTTGTGTCGCAACGAACTGAGCAAGCCCGGGAGAAGAGTCGGACGCATCAATGCCGCATCCTCAATGATAGGATTCGCGAGTTGCGGCTGCTTCCCTTCATGACCGGCAACTGACGGGATCAATTCGAACCGATCTTCCTCCGGGATAAAACTAAAATTAATCGCTTCATCAAAACCGAAAGCGTTCAGCGCCCGCCGCAACGAACGTTGCTGCATCTCGCTCGGTTGATATTCACCTGCAACGCTCGCCGGCGGCAGTTCAGATCCGATAAGGTCGTAACCTGTATGCCGTGCAACTTCCTCGACTAGATCCTCCTCCTGCTCGACGTCGATGCGCCAAGACGGAACTTTGAAACTCATCCCCTTCGCTGACTGACTTTCATATTCAAAACCCAGCCGCTTAAGTATCTTCGTAACCTGCCCATACTCAACCGCCAGCGAAGTGAGTTCCTTCACACGCTCCGGACGAAGACTGACGACACGCTGCTGGAATGGCTTTGGATAAACGTCGATTGGATCTTCCGTTGCAACACCTCCTGCAAGCTGGCAGATCAGCTCGACGCAACGTTGCTGTGCGAGCCGAACACCTTCGACATCAGCTCCGCGTTCGAACCTTCTCGATGCTTCAGTGTCCATGCCCAGTTGACGAGCAGTTTGACGAACAGAATGCGGATCGAAGTAAGCGCTTTCGATCAGCACGTCTGTGGTCTGTGTGGAGATCTCGGAGTCTTCTCCACCCATGATACCGGCCAGCGCGACGGGCTTTTCAGAGTCCGCGATGACAAGCATTTCGCCGGTGAGCGTTCGCTTGATGCCATCAAGCGTTGTCAGTTTTTCGCCCGCCGCTGCGCGACGAACAATGATGCGATGACCGCCGAGCTTGGCAAAATCGAATGCGTGGAGCGGTTGGCCCAGCTCTTGGAGGACATAGTTTGTGATGTCTGCCACGTTGTTGATAGGCCGCTGGCCGATTGTCTCAAGACGTTTCGCGAGCCAGTCGGGAGACGGACCAATCTTCACGCCGCGCACGATTCGCGCAGCGTATCGCGGGCAAAGATCCGGGTCTTTGATTTCGACTGAAGTCAGACTTGCTGACCGCCCCTCCGTCTTTAACGCCAGCGTTTTTTCAGTTTCATCAGCGAAGGATGATTCTTTCGAAAAGAATCTCAGTGGGTTAGTTCAGTTTTTCGAATTACCGTTACCTCACGTGCGATACCAACGTGTGATAAACAATCCGGGCGGTTTGACGGAACCTCAACATCGATCACGAAATCCTGCCCGTGGCTTTCAACTGCATCGATAGCCAGACCAACCATGGTCAGCCGCTCTCTTCACTTCCGGTGCGCTGAGGTTGGTGTCTGTTAGCTCTTTAAGCCAGCTATAACTAATGAACATCTTTTGTACTTTGTGCTTTGTACTTGGTACTTTGTGTTCAAGTCCTCAACAAAGCACAAAGTTCCAAGTACAAAGCTCGGGTTTTACTCAAACTTCTCCAAGAACCTCACATCATTCTCGAACAACAGCCGAATATCATCGAGTTCGTACATCAACGCGCACATCCGGTCGATCCCGAGTCCAAACGCGAAGCCGGAATACTCCTGGGGATCGACGCCAACCGTACGCAGCACATTCGGGTGGACCATGCCCGATCCTCCCAACTCAATCCAACCCGAGTTCTTGCAGATCCGGCAACCACTCCCCTTGCACTTGAAACAACTGAAATCAAACTCGGCGCTCGGCTCAGTGAACGGGAAATACGACGGTCGAAAGCGCGTGACCGTGTCGGGACCAAACATCCGTCGCAAAAACTCGCCGACAGTTCCCTTCAAATGCGCCATCGTGATGCCTCGATCCACACACAAGCCTTCAACCTGGTAGAACATTGGATTGTGGGTCGGATCGGGAGTGTCGCGCCGAAAGACGCGGCCCGGAGCGATCATCCGGACAGGCACGCCACGGCGTTGCATCGCATGAATCTGAACGGTCGAAGTCTGCGAACGAAGGGCTAGCCCGTCTGTTGTATAGAAAGTGTCCTGCCACGCCCGCGCCGGATGGTTCAACGGAATGTTCAGCGCGTCGAAGTTGTAGAAATCAGTTTCGATCTCGCGATCGTCCTCGATCGCATAGCCGAGTGAGACAAAAATGCCCTCGAGACGCTCGCGCATCAACGTGATCGGATGGCGATGGCCTGAGCGAGGCCGCCTGCCCGGTTGCGTGACGTCGATACTTTCGCGAGCAGTGCGCTGCTGTTCGATGTGCGTCTTAAGACTCTGCTCGGCTTTCTCGATTGCCTGGACCAGCGATGCTTCTTCATCGACTGAACCAGTTGACCAAACGCAGCCCGCTCCTCGGGCGCGACACGACCGATCAGCTTCTTCGCGGCCGCCAGCGCGCTCTTCTTTCCGAGATGACGCGTACGCAACTCGCCTAGCGCACGCTCTTCCACGATCGCGGTGTCGAGATCGAGCGCGGTAAGCGCCGATGGATCACCAGTAAAGCGGACAAAGCGTTCGAACTCTTGCTCGAACGCTTTGCTGGCTGCTTCCACTTGATCTTGAGGTGATTGATCCTGTAAGAAGATTACTGTGACTTCAAGTTAACAGGATTCCTGTCAGTTCTTCTTCACTGCAACCCACTTGCCCTGCAACTGTCCTGAGTAATCAAACTCGCCGGAAAGTTTTCCATCGACCACGACGGCACTCAACGTCACAACACCGTTTTGACCTTCGAGCGTGAAGGCGAGTTTGCCATCTTTCCATGTTCCCGACTTGATCACCGAATCACCAAGTTGCGAACTACTGCCGCCGGTTACTGTCTCGCCGTCAATTTTGAGCGTAAGAGAAAACGGAAAGGGCTGCCCATTCGCATCCGCAACCGCCTCCCAGTTGCCGTTCAGGTTCACCGCACCGGCAGCAGGAGCGCAGGAGCAGCGGCAGCAGCAGCCGGCGTAACCTTTTTAAGCTCAATCGGGATCTTCTGCGTGCCCTCCACTGCTTCACCGACAAGCTTGTCGCCATCAACTTTCACGACCAACATTCGCTCGTTGCCGAAGTTGAGCGTGAGCGTGCCGTTCTCAAGTTTTCCGTCCGTGGAGTCCGCGGTCTGATTAGGGAGAACCACACGTCCCGATATTTTTCCGCCTTCGCTTTTCAAATCAAGCGTAACTTTCACCTCACGTGCGTCCGGCGTCTTCACTGTTCCTTCGTAAGTGCCCGACAAATTCGGAGCGGTGGTCTGGGCAAAGGCAATGATGCTGCTCAAGCAGAAACGTAACGGTGAGTAGGGTAAGTTTGATCGTCTTCACTAGATTATTTCCTTTCAAAAATACTCAGGCGGCCTTGTTTCGCTGTTCACTTTCGAGTGCGTCCTTGGCCTGTGATGCAACTTGAGCAAACGACTCCGGTTGATGCACGGCGAGATCTGCGAGCACTTTTCGATCGAGCTCGATATTGGCGAGCTTCAGACCGTGCATGAGCTGCGAATAATTCAGACCGTTCAAACGAGCGGCAGCTCCGATGCGAACGATCCACAAGCTGCGAAAATCGCGCTTCTTCAACTTCCGTCCCGTGTAAGCGAAATTCAACCCTCGCTCAACCGATTCCTTCGCGGATCTATACAGCTTCGACTTCGTCCCGCGATAACCCTTCGCCAGTTTTAATATTTTCTTGCGTCTCTCAAGACGCTTATTGCCACGTTTTGCTCTGGGCATATGATTACCTCCTTTATTAATGCCAATTTAGCCGACTGATTAATCTCTTCCGTATGGCAACATCGACATCACGCGCTCGTGGTCCGATGGGGATACGAGCACGTCGATATCCAGTTGACGCTTTCGCTTGTTCGTCTTCTTCGTCAGTATGTGCCGCGCGTGCGAATGGCCACGCTTGATCTTTCCGGTGGCGGTCAGCCTGAATCGCTTGGCTGCGCCCTTATGTGTCTTAGTTTTGGCATCTCTAGTTCCCTTCAATTTAGTTTTCATTCCATTGCTGATCGGAAATCGTCAATAAACTTCACTGGCTTGGCTGCGGTTCTTTCGCTCCGCCCTTATGTCTCTTTGGCCCGAGGATGATGAACATCTGGTTCCCTTCCATGCGTGGCCGTGCTTCAACTTCGCCAACATCCGCCAGATCCTTCTCCAGTTTCTCCAGGATCCGCGCCCCCAACTCACGGTGGGTCATCTCGCGGCCGCGAAACCAGATCGTGGCTTTGACCTTGTCGCCTTCCTGTAGCCACTCTCGCGCATGCTTCATGCGATAATCGTAATCGTGATCGTCAGTTCCAGGGCGAAACTTAACTTCCTTGACCGTGATCGTTACCTGTTTCTTCTTCGCCTCGTTCGCCTTCTTCTTCGCTTCGTACTGGTACTTTCCAAAATCGATGATCCGGCAGACCGGGGGATCTGCGTTAGGCGCCACCTCGACCAGGTCGAGCCCTTTCTCGCGGGCCGCGCGCACAGCGTCGCGCACATCCATGACGCCGAGTTGCTCTCCTTCGTCACCAATCACGCGCACCTCAGGCACGCGAATTCTTTCGTTAACACGAACCGACGGCACACGCCGATTGTCAGGACGCTGACCGCGACCTCGAAAGCCTGTAGCTATTGCTGCACCTCCTAGGTTTTAGTCTTCGAAGAAATAGGTCCTATAAACCCTATAAAACCTATTCCCCTCGACTAGTTATTCGTCAAAGCGCGCGTTTTAACCAATCGCCGCGCCATCTCCTTGAACTCCTCAGCCGACATCACACCGATGTCACCCCGCGCACGTTCTCTTACCGCCACCGTCCGCTGCTCCATCTCGCGATCGCCGAGGACGAGCATGAACGGCACTTTCTGCAACTGGGCATCGCGAATCTTTGCTCCGATCTTTTCACTGCGCAGATTCGCCTCGACACGAAAACCGGCTAAACGCAGATCATTCGACAACTCTTCCGCATACTCGTTCACACGATCCGTGATCGGCAGCACTGCGACTTGCACCGGCGCCAGCCACATCGGAAACGCTCCCGCATAGTGCTCGATCAAAACACCGAAGAACCGTTCCACGGCCCCAAACAGCGCCCGATGAATCATGATCGGACGGTGTGGCTTGTTGTCTTCGCCGATGTATTCGAGTTGAAAACGTTGCGGTAAATTAAAGTCGAACTGGACCGTCGTCAACTGCCAAAGACGTCCAATCGCGTCCTCGACGCGAATATCGATCTTTGGACCATAGAAAACAGCTTCGCCCTCGACGCGCTGGTAAGGTATCTGCTTCGCGTTCAAAGCATCGACCAACGCTGATTCCGCTTGATCCCAATCCTCGTCTGAACCGAGGTAAGCACTACGATCATCGCCTCTCACAGACAATTCGACTTTGATGTCTTTTAAGCCAAAGACTTCATACACGTTGAACGCAAAGTCGATACAGCCGAGAATTTCAGCCCGCACATTATCCTTCGTGCAAAAGATGTGAGCGTCGTCCTGCGTGAATCCGCGTACGCGCGTCAGCCCGTGAAGCGTGCCCGAGAGCTCGGCGCGGTAACACGTTCCGAGTTCCGCATACCGAAGTGGCAAATCGCGATACGAGCGCTGCGCATTTTTGTAAATTCCGATGTGAAATGGACAGTTCATCGGCTTGATTCGATATTCCTGCTCCTCAAATTCCATCGGCGAAAACATCGAATCGGCGTAATTAACTTCGTGCCCGCTCGTGAACCACAACTCGCGTTTTGCGATGTGCGGCGTGAAGACCAAACCATAACCACGCAACAATAATTGCTCGCGGAGGTAGTCTTCCATCTCTTTGCGAATCGCGCCGCCCTTCGGGTGCCACAAGACCAAACCCTGCCCGTACTCTTCCTGAATGGAAAACAGATCCAACTCGCGGCCGAGACGCCGGTGATCGCGCTTCTCAGCTTCTTCACGCTGTTTCAACCACGCATCGAGCTCTTCCTGCGTGAAAAAAGCCGTGCCGTAGATCCTTTGCATCTGCGGCTGCGATGCATCGCCTTTCCAATACGCGCCCGCAAGTGAAAGCAGCTTAAACGCGCGCAGCTTGTTCGTGTTCGGAACGTGTGGGCCAAGACAGAAATCGATGAACGGCGAGCCCTCGATGTAATAGACGCTCACCTGTTCGCCGGCTTTCTCGTCGATCAGCTCGCACTTCAGCGGCTCTTCACGCTCGCTAAAAACACGCAACGCTTCAGCCTTGGAGATCTCCTCACGGCGATAGCCAAGATTTTTACTCGCGATCTGCTTCATCCGCTTTTCAATCACGGGCAGATCGGCTTCCGTTATCGGCTGCGGCGCGATGACGTCGTAGAAAAAGCCGTAGCGCGGATCGTCGAGCAACGCTGGTCCAATACCAAGCTTGGTTCCGGGAAACAGATCGAGAACGGCCGCTGCCAGCAGATGCGCGGTCGAGTGACGCAGCACTTCGAGGCCGTCGCGCGTTTGCGGGACGATCGGTTCGATTTGGACCGCTTCGCCGTTTGAACGCAGCTCGTCGAGTTGGGCGGTGAGGTCAACCTCACGTCCGCCAACTCTCGCTGCCAGCGCCTGCTTAGCGAGGTCGCGATCTAGTTTCTTCAGAGCCTCAGCAACCGTTGCCGAATCCGGCACGGGCACTGGTTCACCATTCTTGAGTTGTACGTTGATCTCGCTCATTTTCATGTCTCCAGCCGCCCAAAAAACGGGACGCGGGGACCACAACAAAGACCTGCGGTCCCAAGGCCGAAGACGATTACCTGGAATTTCGATTCACTAATATTGTTACTTCAGTCGATCGGATTCGATAGGAGCGCCTTCGTCGCGCGCCCGCGAGTGCGGGTCGGCAATCAAAAAGTAAAGAATCGAGTAGTAGTTCGATTCATGACGAAGGTCTTCCGGAGCATCCTATCAAAAGTTTGAAACCCTAACAGTAACAAAGCGGGATTCTAGCAAGCCCGTCCCAAAGGCGCAACCACACGGTATGCGGATTATTCAGATTTGGATCTGTAAAAATCTGTGTAATTTGTGTAATCTGCCGGGATTAGGAGAACAGACTATGAGCCTACCCCGGACTTTGATCACTGTCCTCGTATTACTCTGTCTTGCGATACAGGTACCAGCACAAAACGGAGCGAGAGCGCCTGTCAGCGAGATGCGCAGCGGGATCGAACGTTACGCCGTCGATCGTGGCAGTCTGGCGCGCTCGTATCCGGTGGCGGTGTCGCGCGCGCGCCGCGAGCGCTTCAAAAAGTTCTACACCGATTGGCTGAACTCATTGCAGAGTCTCGACTTCGACTCGATGAGCCAGGACGGGAAGATCGATTACATACTTTTCAGGAATCATCTCGAGTATGAGTTGCGACAGCTTGATATCCAGTCGCGCCAGATCACCGAGATCGAGCCGCTACTTCCCTTCGCCACGAAAATCATTGAGCTCGAAGAAACACGGCGCCGCATGGAGCCGATCAACTCAGCGAAAGTCGCTGCGACGTTGACCGAGCTGAGAAAACAGGTTGATGAACGGAGACGCGCTTTAGAACTCGGTTTGCGGCCGGATGGCCGTGGCGGCGATGCGAATCCGAGCGTCGAACCTTTGCGCGTAAAGAAGCCGGTGGCGAATCGGGCAGTAGCGGCGCTCAACGGACTTCGTAACAACCTTCGAAACTGGTACACGTTCTACAACGGTTACGATCCGGTGTTCACATGGTGGAATGAAGAACCTTACCGGTCACTCGATCAGGCGTTGACCACCTACGCCGCCTTCATTAGCGAGCGAGTCGTTGGTATCAGATCTGAGGGCGGGCAAGCACCAGCAGGACAAACGCGTGGTGGCCCAGGTGGTGGCGGACCGGGCGGCGGTGGCGGCGGCGGTGGGCAAGGCTTCCAACGACCGACCGGAGCCGCGCGACCCGGCGATGCGAGCGACATCGTTGGCGATCCGATTGGCCGCGAGGCGCTACTGAGCGAGTTGCGCTCAGAGATGATTCCCTACACGCCGGAAGAAATCATCGCGATCGGCTACAAGGAGATGGCGTGGTGTGAAAACGAAATGAAGAAGGCGTCGCGCGCCCTCGGTTATGGCGACGATTGGCACAAGGCGCTCGAACACGTCAAGAACCTGTACGTCGAGCCCGGCAAGCAGCCCGAGATGATTCGCGATCTCGCGCTCGAGGCGATCAAGTTTGTGGAAGACAACAATCTGGTGACTGTTCCCGAGCTCGCGCGTGAAAGCTGGCGCATGGAAATGCTGAGTCCGGAGCGACAGCTCGTGAGTCCCTTCTTCCTCGGCGGAGAAGTCATTCAAGTTTCTTTCCCAACGAACACGATGGCCCACGAGCAAAAGATGATGAGCATGCGCGGCAACAACATCCACTTCTCGCGCGCGACTGTTCATCACGAGCTGATTCCAGGTCACCACCTACAGGGCTTCATGGCCGCACGAAACAAGCCCTATCGAGGTGTGTTTGGAACGCCATTCTGGACCGAAGGAAACGCGCTTTACTGGGAGCTGTTGCTGTGGGACTTGAATTTTCCGAAAACGCCCGAGAACCGCATCGGCATGCTCTTCTGGCGCATGCACCGCTGCGCTCGAATCATCTTTTCGCTCAGTTTTCATCTCGAGAAGATGACGCCGCAGGAGTGTATCGACTTGCTGGTGAACAAAGTCGGGCATGAACGCGATAATGCAACTGCTGAGGTGCGACGTTCCTTCGACGGCAGCTACGGTCCGCTTTACCAGATCGCGTATCTGATTGGCGGATTACAGCAATACGCGATGTACAAAGACCTGGTCGTTTCAAAAAAGATGTCGATCAAGGCTTACAACGACGCGTTGCTGAAGGAGAATCGCATCCCGATAGAGATGCTGCGCGCGGCGATCATTAATCAGAAGTTGACGCGGGATTTCGTGACGAATTGGAAGTTCTATGGGCCAATCCCCGCTTCTCAGGAATGACATAGCAGCCACAAAAGGCACAAAAAACACAAACTGATAATGTGCTTTTTGTGCCTTTTTGTGGCTAGGTAACCTTCTCTGCGCAGCTTCTGCGTTCTCCAAGTTTCTATGGTGCTTATTCGCCACTACACGACGACCCACAGAGGCTTCTACAGAGAACACAGAAGTTGCGCAGAGAAGGTTTGCGAGAAAACTACTTGCGGTACTGAAGCTTCAGTTTCACGAACATCGGTTCCAGCGGCTTAACCATCGGTCGATAAAACAAAAGCTGTGGTGCTGGCGCGCCGGAAGTTAGCGCCCTGGTCATAGAATCCTTTTCTTCTTTGGTCCAAGCCTGTCCGGTCGTTGCCATCTCCAGCCGGCCGACGCTCGAACCCCACGCGCTATCCCATTTTGCTACCTGATCCTCCGAAAGCTTTTGCGCTTTGTCAGTGATCGCCAGTCCTTCAATCGGGTTCGGACTCACCAGTACGCTAACAACTTCGGCAACGTGGTCCGCTCGGCTCTTCCTCATCGTGAAGAACGGTGGACTGTCGTCCTGTGCCGGGATTTCAAGCAATCGACCCGCAGCTACGCGATTGTCGCCGCCACCGGTCCGCGTTGTTGGAAAGATCAGGTACGGCTCTCCCAAACTTCCGTCCGCATACTGTTCCCGGTTAATCACGTACAGGTAACCCGCACGTACTGCCTCAACACTGATTCGAAGTCGATCTCCCTGGACCAGTCTTGTGTTTGCCGAGATGCGTTCAGGCAGCCATTCTCTCGTGGCGTTGTCGTCGTGAACGATCAACCGTTCACCTGAGTCGGAGCGATTTGCCGGGCGGAGCCGCCAGATCGTCACGCCAACAACCGTGTCGGGGGCCACGTTGTCAACGGGTACATTCGGCGTTGCTACGCGATAACGGGATCGCCGCTTCGATGATTTCCTACTGTTAATAGGAGCAATAAAAGCGGTATCCCAAAGTTTTCTCGTCGCATCGTCGGCTTTCTGGGCCATCACCAACGATCGCGGCTCCACCAGGCAAGGCGACAGCGCCACCATGGTTAACAACACAAAACTCGCAATCACTCTCATAAGTACCTCTCACTTAGTAACGCGAGAACCACCTGGGAAAACCACCACACTCCAAGAACAGATTTTTTTGCGGCTTACTTCCAATCGCCCTGCACCACGAATGCGGCCCAGTAGTAAGGCGACTGCCAGGGCCGCATCCGCAGCATCTCGACCTGCGCAGCCCGCAGCGCGGCGGCCGGAGTTCTTATTGCCCACGTAACATTCCGGCGTAAAGACGCTGCATCAAGGCGGCCGTGGCTTTATCGTTAACGTTCCAGAGGCTCACAATTACACGCCGCGCCCCGGCATACATGAACCCGCGTGTCAGCCCCTCGAGGCCTTCGCCCGTGACGTCTTTCCCGAGTCCTGTTTCACACGCGCTCAGCACCACCAGCTCAGCCGGCAACTTGAGGTTGTAAATATCGTGCGTGCGCAGGAAACCGTCCTGAGGTTTTCCCTGCTCATCCACCATCGAAAGGACGATTGCGGAGAGACCTGCCCGCGTGGTGTCGAGGTAGCCGTGCGTTGCGAAATGCACGTAGCGGTACTTGCTCAACTCCTCACCCGTGGCGGTCGAGCGATTTGCGCGGAAGTCGAGCGCCCTCATACTGGATTCACGTGGCGCGACCGCAAGAATCTGATCCGCTTCCCATCGCGTAAACGGCAGTCGTGGAATCGAAAGCTGACCACTCGCACTTCCGGACGTGTGTTCGATGATTCGAGTCGAAGCCTGCGCGATCGATTCCTTAGCCGGGGTGCCGGATTTCAGTCTGGCATCATTTGTCGAGAACACCGGATCCGCAATCACCGCAACAGCCTTAGGCGCCAGTTCACGATTCGCCAGATTGTGACGTTGAATCGCAAACGCCGAAGCAGATTGAAGACTGACGAGTTCGTGGTCGAGGATGATTGGACGATTCGACGACACCGACAAGGCTGCAAACGGCACGTACTGCAAAGCCCCGTCCGACACGATTACCAGACGTTTCTTGCCAAACTCAGCCGCCGCCGGCGCGAGTATCATCCGGCTCAACTCACCGGCCGCTTTTTGAAAGTTTTCATCTGCCTCTGCGATTCGCGTCCGTCGTTGCGCGGGTGTTTCAAGCGACTTCGCAACACTGCGAGCCATGAGCGACTCAGACAGCTCTCGCGCAACCTTCTCAACCTGTTCTCGCTTCGGCAGCTCGAAAGTCTTCAAAGAATCTGGCGTCACCGCCCACAAGTAACTACGCGCTTCGCCCAATGAGTATTCGAGCAACAAAGTGTTCGGATCCAGTTGCTGCTGAATTTCTTTCAGACCGAGCGGTTGCGGTTGAGTCAGGGCTGAATACTGCGGGCTGTTTTTACGAATTGCCGCCTGCACTTGTTGATACTCATCTTCGAGCGCGCTGATCTCCCTTTGAACCGTAGCGATCTCTTCGGCACTGCCTTTGCGCGCCTTGAGCGTCATCTCACGTTGCGCTTTGGCGTTCATCACTCGCTTGAGATCGCGTTCTTTCTCGATTAAGCGCCGGATCGATTCCCTGTCGAATATCGATTGGCGCCTCGCTCAACCTCTCCAGAAGGCTACGTGCACGACCTCGCTCACTCGCTCTCAAAGCCTCAGCATCGAATCCCTGCGAAGGATTCTTTGCGTGCTGCTGCATGAGCACGTCGATATAAAACTCGTATAGCCCTCTCCATCGTCGCCCGGTAAGAAGCGCGCAATTGCAGACTTCCTGAACGAGCACGTACCGTTTCAATGAGTGCGAGCGACTCTGTAATGTTTTTGCGAGCGTCCTCGAAGTTTCCGCGTTTCTGCTCTGCGCGCGCGATCCCCTCCAATGCTCCGGCAGCGTTATTCAGGTCGCCGATACTGCGGAGTATTGAGAGTGCCTTTGTAAAATGCTCAAGTGCCTTGTCAGGTTGTCCGAGAGATTGTAAACGTCGCCAATATTGGTGAGCGCGATTGCCTCGCGACGGACGATTTCCGACCGCTCGTTGAATCTCAACTGCCTGTTGGTGATATTCGAGAGCCTTTTCGTACTGGCCCGTCGGCAGAAGCCACTACCCGATCGCATCAAGTGTCTCAGCTTCCTGCGCGCGATTGCCAGTTTGTCGCTGAATTGCCTGCGCCTGATTGTAATAATCCAATGCTTTTTTATTGTTCATTCAAACGCTCTGTGGACGCGGCCAATATTTAGGAGAGTGTAAGCTTCGGAATGTCTTATCTTCCGCTGCGCGAAGTAATGGGAGCGACTGCTGGAAATATTCGAGCGCCTTTTGCTGTTCGCCTGAGTCGCTGTAAGCTACCCCGATGTTGTTAAGTGTGAGTGCCTCGATTGAGTTTCTACCAATCGCTCTGAAAGACCCGCAGCGCCTGCCCGTAAAACTCCAACGCTTTCTGCCATTCGGCAACATCGTTGTGAATTTTGCCGATGTTACTCAGCGCGCTTCCCTCAGCTTGCGCCAGCCGCCCTCGCGAGCAAACTTGAGCGCCCGCTGATAGTGGTCCAGCGCCTTTGCCAATGTCACCAAGTATGTCAAGCATGCCGCCGATAAAAGTTTCCGTTCCGGCTTCCATTCTTCTGATCACCGATGCTGCTGAGCTAAAGCAAGTGTCTCGTTGAAATAGTCGAGCGCCTTGCGGTATTCGTTTAGTGGGAAATAAGCGATACCGATTGCCATATGGGTAAGGGCACGCCGGTACGTGTCTCCGGCTGCTTCAAAGAGCGGCAATGCCTGCTGGCATTTCTCGATCGCCGCACGCCTCGATGCCGCAGTCTGCTGCGCTCTTAGTTTCCTTGCTTCGTCAAATAAAGCCTGGGCGGTTGCATGCCCTTTATCGACAGGGGTCGCATCACGCAAAGCCACGATCGTTTATTCGATAACGACCGGCCGGAGCTTTTTTGTTTGACGAGCGGACCTCTACGCGATATTCCCCAGCGACAGAAGCGATAACGAGAATTGGCTCTGTCCCCCAGCGGTCATTAGGACTGTTGGACTCGGTAAGTTGTTTACCGTCAGGCCCAAAGGAGGCGGTGATCACGTCGATATCTTCTTGTTCGACGAGCAGGTGCAAAAACTGACCTGATGCAAGCTGTATTCGAAATGAATGAGTCTCCCCACCCTTTAGCTCGCGCTCGCCAGGAGCCAAGCGCGGCGGAGGGTCTGGCGTTTGACCGAGCGTCGGCGCCACGCAAATCACGAGTGCGGTCGACAGGCACAACAAAAGACTTGAAAGATTTTTTCGCATTTTTCTGACGAAGCAAATGGGCGCTGGGCGCCTGGATACAAATGGCACTCGGTTGATCCAGACGCCCACCAAAACTCAAAAACAAAGCGAGACCTAGTAGGCTTTTGCCGGCTTGCCCTTAGCGTCCTCCTCTATGCCCGACTGAGCCGTGAAGGTTCCTTTTTCCGTATCGTCGTCTTCCGCAAATTTGGGCTTTTTATGGTTGTTGTGCCATTTTCCCGGGTTTGTGGTTCCCAGGTCATAGTCTTTGATTGTCCAATGGTAGGTCGTGACGGGAGTGCCGACGCCGTCGGCGTAAAACGTGAACGCCTCGCCGTTGGTGAACGAAGCGGGAGTAGTGGTCACCTGGTTCCCATTGGGGTTGGTGGGTGTAGCGGGGGTGCGGAACTGGTACTGAGTAGGGTTAGTACCGGCTACGGGCACAAATTGATAATTCTCCAAAACGGCTCCATCTGGATCTCCACTCACACCATTAATCGTATATCCCATGATGCTTTCTCCTTTCGAGGCTTGTTCGGGTTAAACACAACCGCAACGGCCGTTGTGCTCTGGGCTTAGCGAACGTCGCCGGCCTTCAACAAGGCTCGCGTGCGCCGCACTGTTCAACTATTAACGCGAGAACTTCTTAGAAAAACCACCATTTCCGACCACGGTCGGTCCGGTAAAGCATTGCTACAAATTGAGAGGGAAACGCTTAAGTATCGGAAAGCCTGACAAAGTTTCGACGCGTTTAAGTGGCGGCAATAATACGCTGAAATGGTTTTAGAGAAAAGGCAGTTTTATAGGATTTGTAATCCTGTAGCTTTGCGCAAAAAGTCCAAAATCTGATTCATTTTCTCTGCGGCCCTCTGCGTATCTCTGCGACCTCTGCGTTGAAAGGCCTATTAAACGCAGATAACGCGGAGATACGCAGAGGGCCGCAGAGAATAACTGCCTGACCAATCGACTTTTTGAGCAAAGCGTATCCTGACTCCTTGCCTCAAAAGTCAGAGGCGGTTTGCAGGGTTTACAAAGATTTCTTATCAGTAGTGATCGAGCTTGATTGTGTGAATGAGAACCTTACCTGTGCCCTTGACAGTCGTGTCTTTGTCGCCTTTTTCAGCGCTGGGCTTTTGAGCTGAGTGCGCGATGATGTAGTTCTGAATGGCAGTATTTCGAGCGGGATCGTTAATAAGGCCGGCGGTTTGAGTACCGGCGAATTCCTTAACGGCCTCGAGCTCCGGTACCGCGTCGCTTGGAAAACACCAGCCAGAGTTTTTCAGTTCCCCGCTGCTTGTCGAATATAATCCAGGACTGTTCCGGGATCTGGACCACCTGATCGGCGGTCAAAAAAGGCGAACCCTTATTTGCAGTCGATGACGGAAACAACATAACGAACTCCGGCGATGCAGAAGCTTCCCGCGGTCCTTCGTTCAGAACGTACAAGTAACCCGGCTGCGGACTACGAACGTTCACACGAATCCGGTAATCCGCCTCGAAAATCACCTCTCCGGGTAACGTGAACTGGATCCTGAAAAGGCTTTTCGCTCCTGTACTTCTGCACAGTGATCCAGTAAGTGAGTGTGCGCTCCTCAACTGGAGCCGGAGCCGCCGGCGGAGTTGCGATAGGTACGATCAGTCGTTGCACGCGAAGAGCGCCACATGCTAAAACGCAAAGATCGCGGCAGTCGCCACCGCCATTCCGATCAACGCGAGAGCGACACTCGCCTCTTGTTGCGGTCCACGATCAACTTCATCACTGGACGACAGTGGCTCTCGGCGTCTCCGGCGACGACGTGCGATCGATCTCTGCTTCAACATCCAGCCGCTTCTTCAAGTTCCGCAGATCGATCAGCATGTCCTTCGCGGTCTGATAACGTTCATCAGGACTCTTCGCCAACGCCTTCGACACGATCCGCTGTAACTCCTCAGGCGCCTTGCGCTTGGCAAATTGCGTCAAGGGCACAGGATCTTTCTCGAGGATCTGCACGATCGTGTGACTGACGGTGGCGCCTTTGAAAGGCATCACTCCGGAGACCATCTCGTAAATCATCACGCCGGTGCTCCAGATGTCCGTGCGCACATCGACCGCGTGCGCTTGTGCCTGTTCGGGCGACATGTAGTTGATTGTCCCCATGAGGACGTGAGGAGCAGTTTTGAATTCAGTTGCTGCTTCGGATTCCAGCATCGTAAATGTGGACGGCTTTCGCTCCGCCGTCGCTTTAGCTAAACCAAAATCCAGCACCTTCACTACGTGGTCCCGCCGCCGGATCATCACGTTTTCAGGTTTGATATCTCGGTGAACGATGTGTGCTTCATGTGCGGCATCGAGTGCGGCCAGCACCTGGATCGTGATGTCGAGAATCTCTGCGATTTTGAGTTTCTTCGCGCGCAGGTATTCGCGCAGTGTTTCGCCATCGATATATTCGGTGGCCAGAAACGTCAAACCTTCGACTTCACCAAATTCAAAGATTGTGAGGATGTTGGGCTGGTTCAGTGACGACGCAATTTTCGCTTCCTGTCGAAAGCGCTGCATTCGTCGTTCGTCGGAAGCAATGTCCTCGGAAAGCACCTTCAATGCGACGGTTCGATCGAGTCGTGTGTCTTTGGCGAGGTAGACTTCACCCATTCCACCTGCGCCGAGCGCATCGAGAATGACGTAGGAACCGAGTTGCTGTCCTTTATTAAGCCGCGGGCTGTGCTGTTCGCTAAGTTCATCCTCATCGATCAGCAACGCTGCATTGGCTTCAGCGGCAATTCCGTCAATAAACTTCTCGTCGCTCGCCTTACGGTGCGAGTCGAGCAGCTTGTCCACTTCGTCACGCAGAGAGCTATCGACGCCGTTTAAATAATCGTCACGCGCCTCACCGTCGAGCGACATTGCCGATTTGAAGATCCGACTGATCTGTTGCCATCGCTCGGGCGTCAATTAGCTCCGCCCTCCGCGAGTTGTTGGTAAAGCCATGCGCGCGCCAGGTTCCAGTCGCGAGTCACAGTGTTTTCGGAAACCTTCAACACGCCCGCGATCTCCTCGTTTGATAGTCCGCCGAAGTATCTCAACTCGACCACGTGGCAGCGTCGTTCATCCATTTTCGCCAGACTCTTGAGTGCTTCGTCCAACCGCACCAACTCCGAGGCCTGATCGGGGACGACTATCGCAGCTTCTTCGAGGGAGACCTGTTGAGCTCCTCCACCACGCTTCGCATACGCGTGACGACGTGCATGGTCGATCAGAATGCGTCGCATTATTTGCGCCGAAATGGCGAAGAAATGCGAACGATTAGCCCAGCGCACATTTCTCTGATCGACAAGACGGACGTAAGCTTCGTTAATGAGGGCGGTGGTTTGAAGTGTGTGGCCTTTTCGCTCGCGGCTCATGTAGCGTCGCGCGAGGCGGTGCAGTTCTTCATAGACCAGCGGATACAACTCGTCGAGTGCGGATTGATTTCCTTCGCTCCACTCGAGCGAGAAGTTGTGTGATCTGATGTTGTGTGTGTTCGTGGCAATTGGGGGATAGATCTTATCTCATGCTTCAAACTGGGTGATTTCACCTGGCTTTCGAAGCATCTTGTTTACTTCGCCGACGTGCAGTTCTTCTTCTGCAATCATGCGGCGAGCATAGTCTTCCAGCAGCACTGATCGGTCGCGCACGAGGTTCATTAACTGCTTGTAAAGCATGAGCCCGGCGTTCTCGGCTGCCAGGGATTCGATCAGAATGTCGTTGATGCCGTGTTTGTGTGTTTCGAGTAAAGCACCGATCTTCAGCGACGGGTGCTCGCCGAGATGCGTGACGAGTTCGCCGGCTTCGTTGGCGTGTGAAAGACACGTGTTAGCCTCGTTGCGCAACCAGCTCACGATCGGAATTCTGTTGTGACCAAAGACCATCAACGAGTAATGAGTGTACCGAACGACACCGGCCAGCTCGGCCTCCATGATTTGATTCAAAAGCTTCACTGCCGCCGCTTTATCGAAGTTTTCCTCAGACATTTTTTCCTCCGTTTGTTTGCTTCGTCAGATCAGTATCCTTGCTCCGTTAGGAGCGTATGTTTATAGCAATGTGCCGCTCCAATTCGCTCCTTAGAGCAGACAGGCGCTCCTACGGAGCGCAACTGCCGTCCATCTTCTGAAATTCCGACATTCCAGAGCTATCGTTTGGTAACCCAGTTGCTCAAGTGTCCATGTTCGTCTCATTAAAACCGGCTGCTACTAACACCTTGCCGTTAATTTGTAAGCAGTTGGCCGCATACTCTTCCGCCTTGTTAACGAAAACTACTTCGTAGCCGGAAAACTCTTCTGACCTCTCGAAACGCTTCAATTATCACGAGGAGTTTGCCGCCAAGATAAGCCAAACCGCTCTTCAGATGAAGAATATTACTCGTGCCGCGGATGTCTATCAAACTCGAAATGTACCCGAACGATTCCAGCACGCGAGCGAGTTGTTCCGCGCCGGCTGTCGTTAGTGCGTTCCGAGATTCCGATGAAGAAGTGTTCACCGGCTTCGCAAACATCGCCGCCGTCGACCGTGCCCGGCTCTCGTATGAACTGAACGTCAACGAAATGCTCCCGTAAAGCCGGTTCGATCGACGTGATCTCACCTCGCCTGCTTGCCGCGCCGGGCCGCGTAATGACCGCGCCACGAGGGGTCAAGACGGCCGTGTCTTCGACAAAAGTTGAATCCGGATGCTCTTCGTCCGGCGCGAGTCGAATTATCTCAAGACCACACGATTCGAGCGCATTGCAATAAGCCTCGTGTTGCTTGAGCGCGCGCTTAAGATCCGGCGATCCTAAATCGACACTCGTCAGTCCCGCGGCGAAATTCGATCCGGGCGGCCTGACGATGGCTTTCGTGAACAATCCTTAATCCTGGGAAGCGGGATCTAATTGAATTGGCGGCACTATAGTTGACGCGCGCTGGAAGTTTCAACCACCAAGATCCTGCAGCATTCAGCCTGCGAAGCAGGCGACGAGCATTTCAACCTGCGAAGCAGGTGATCGCATCTAGCCGAGGGTGGAGCGAGGCTTTGCGAGCGCAACCCTAGGTAGCCGTTAAGAAAAGAAATTTCAGCCCGCGTAGCGGGCGACAGGCGAGGGATCGCGCAACCTCTGTCGCCCGTTTCCACGCTCAGCCCGTTATTATTGAACTATCCTGGGGTTTCGCTCGCAAAGCCTCGCTCCACCCCAGGCTATACGCTTCCACCTGCTTCGCAGGTTGCACGCAACAACCCTTCGCAAGGCGCGAGCACTATCCTCCACCGAAAACACTCTCCCGAAACGCATACATCCAAAACCAGGGTCAGCCATGAAGAAAACTGTATTGATACTGCTTCTTAGTGTCTCCTTCCTGTCTGTTAACCTAAACGCGGGAAAAGAGGGTGAACGGCGGCAGATAAAAGTGAGGACTACGGAAGCGGATCTGGTGGTGAAAGCTCGAGATAGTTATATCTATTCAGCTAAAGGAAACAAGTTCACACAGATTACTGGTAATAAAATCGACCCTGCATCTCCCAATTTCCGAGATTAAAGTGACGCCGCGCGCCACAGCCCAGGCACGTTCTGTAAGCGCGGCCACCATGAGAAAACGGCCGGCTGAGATCCGCATGTCTGCATCCAAAAACCCGCGCCATAATAGTTAGTAATTTTTCCAGTCAACGCCTGCATGATTCTTCACCTTTCAAATCTTCAGAACTAACCGTCACAGGGTAACGCGCAAAGAACAGGCGAATTGGGTCACTTCAACGCTACCGCCCTCGGTCTTGTTACCTTATACTAATGGGCCGTAAACGCCCCATGTCTGGAGAGTTAGCGATTGAGTCAGCACCCCGCAGATAGCGTAACGCGTCTACTTATCGAGCTCTCTAACGGAGATCGCGGCGCGGTTGATCTTTTGTTACCCGTCATCTACGATGAACTGCGAAAGCTCGCGGCGAATTATCTGAGACGCGAACGTCCGGATCACACTCTGCAACCGACTGCGCTGGTTCATGAGGCTTACCTGCGGCTCATCGATCAGACGAGGGTGAACTGGCAAAATCGCGCTCACTTTTTCGGGGTTGCTGCGCAGATCATGCGTCGCCTGCTTGTGGATCATGCGCGCAAACACAATGCGGAAAAGCGTGGCCAGGATTTTCAAAAACTCTCCCTGGACGAAAACATCGATCGTGCGGTGGAACGAAGCGCGGAACTGATCGCGCTTGATGATGCGCTGAAGACTTTGGCCACATTCGACGCACAAAAAGCACGCATGGTTGAGTTACGCTACTTCGGCGGCCTCTCCATTGAAGAGACAGCAGACGTTCTGGGTGTCACTCCAACAACAATCAAACGTCACTGGCGGTTAGCCAAAGCCTGGCTTCATGGGGAAATGCAAAAGAAATAGTTGATGCACGCAGCAAGTCCGACAATCTGTCCATTTCCAATTGCCGATTGCCGATTGCCGATTTCGTTTTGCAATCGGCAATTGCCAATCGGCAATTGGCAATAAGAGCGTAATGACCCCTGAACGCTGGCAAAGAGTTGAAGAAATTTTCCAGGCGGCGCTCGATCTGACGCCGGAAGATCGACCGCGCTACGTGTCAGAGGTCTGCGCAGAAGACACTGCTCTCAAGCGCGACGTCGAGTCGCTGCTGTTGCAGTACGACAGTGCCGGAGAACTTCTCGAAGCACCCGTCTACGGGAACACTGAGATGAGCATGCTCGAGTCGTTCGTCGAAGATAAAGGATCCGATGCTCGGGCGTCGCCTCGGCTCCTATCGCATCGAGCGAGAGATCGGGCGCGGCGGCATGGGCGCGGTTTACGAAGCCTCACGCGCCGATAATGAGTTCAACAAGAGAGCCGCGATAAAACTCGTGAAGCGCGGCATGGACACCGACTTCATCCTGCGTCGCTTTCGTAAAGAACGACAGATACTCGCCGCACTCGATCATCCACACATCGGCGGCCTCCTCGATGGAGGAACCACGGAAGATGGTCTGCCCTACTTCGTGATGGAGTACATCGAAGGGCAGCCTCTTTACAGCTACTGCGACAACAACAACCTAAACATCACTGAACGTCTGAAACTCTTTCGCTCGATCTGCGATGCGGTTCACTACGCGCACCAGAAACAGGTTGTGCATCGCGACATCAAACCTTCAAACGTTCTCGTAACTTCCGATGGCGTTCCGAAACTTCTCGACTTCGGCATCGCGAAGTTGCTCAATCCGCAGCTCGCCGGCGACATCACTCACGATCCGACGGCAACTGCGATGCGTTTGATGACTCCGGAATACGCGTCGCCGGAACAAGTGCAGGGCGCGCCGACAACGCCAACCACCGACGTCTATTCACTCGGCGTGTTGCTTTACGAGTTGCTCACCGGTCACCGTCCGTATCGACTCGTTAATCGCGCACCGCACGAGATTGCGCGTGTGATTTGCGAAGAAGCTCCGGCGCCGCCGAGCATCATCATCACGCGCGCCGAAGATCTCCTGCCGAGTCTTTTTCAGGGCGACGAATCAACAACACTGAAACGGCTCTACACCACGCGCGGTGGAACTCTCGAGTCGCTGCGTCGAGCGCTCTCGGGCGATCTCGACAACATCGTGATGCAGGCGTTGCGCAAGGAACCGGAGTGGCGATACCAGACCGCTGCCGATCTGCGCGACGACATCACGCGCTTCCTCGAAGGCCGCCCGATCCTGGATCTTCCTGACCCGCCGCACACGCCGATGAAGTCGGATTCATCCACCGAGAATTCACTGGCTGTGCTGCCGTTGAAGTTGATGGACATCAACCAGCCGGAAACTGGTCCAGACTATCTCGGAACAGGCCTGGCGGATGCGCTCATCACGCGACTCAGCGCGATTCGGAGTTTTCCAGTTAGACCAACGAGCAGCGTGCTTCGTTACGGCACGGACGCCGATCCCCTGCGCGCCGGACGCGAACTCGGAGTCGCATTCGTTTTAGACGGAAGAATAAGACGCGCCGCGGAACGCATTCGCGTGACGATCCAGTTGCTTAACGTACGCGACGAAACGACGGCGTGGGCAGGACAGTTTGACGAGCAGTTTACAGACGTTCTCAATCTTGAAGACGTGATCTCGTCGCACGTTGCCGAAGCGATCGTTCCGCACCTGACGGTGGACCAGCGACTGCGGCTCGCAAAACGCGGCACTGACAATCCGCAGGCGCACGAAGCTTACCTGCGCGGTCGCTATTACTGGAACACGTTTACTGAAGAGGGTTTTGCGCGCGCCATCGTCTGTTACCAGCAGGCCATCGCGCTCGATCCGCGATACGCGTTGGCGTACGCGGGAGTGGCCAACTATCACAACTGGCTCGGTGTGTTCAGTGTAATGCCGTTTGCCGAATGCGCCGCCGCCGCTTACGAAGCTGCTTCGACGGCGGTCGAGCTCGATCCCAATTTAGCGGAAGCGCACACGGCATTGGGCCAGGCCATTCTCTTCCGCGATTTTGCATGGGCCAGCGCCGAGCATCACATGGTCCGTGCGATTGAAGTGGATCCCAATTACGCGCCGGCCCATACGCTCTATGCAATGCAATTGGTGAAGGAAGGCCGCTTTACGGAAGCATTGCGCGAAGCGCAACTCGGTAGGGATCTCGATCCGCTGGCAGTCATCTCGCGTTTCGCAGTGGTCTGGTGTGCATACCACGCACGCCGCTTTGACGAGGCGTATCGCTTCGCCGGCTCAACGCTCGAGAACGAACCCAACAACTTGCTGATGCTCTATGCATCGAGTTTTGTGCTCACTGGTCTGGGCCGTCATGACGAGGCGATCGAGACATCGGAAAAGGTCGTCGAGTTGATGGGCAAAGCTTCGCACACGCTGTCGCGGCTCAGCTCAGCTTATGCCGCGGCAGGAAACATGGAAGCTGCGCAACATGCGCTTGACGAGATAGAAGCAGTTGCCGAAAGACGTTACGTCTCGCCTTATCACCTTGCGGTCGCGAATTGCGCTCTCGGTCGAAAAGAGGAGGCGCTCGATCTACTCGAAAAAGCGTATGAGACTGGTGATGCAAGGATCATGTGGATCGGAGTCGAGCCCGAACTTGATCCACTTCACGGTCACCCGCGCTATAACGATCTCATGCGCAGGTTGGACCATCGGCTTGCCGCACTTCCCGCGATTTCAGGTCAGTTCATTACGGGTCAGGAATCGGTGGCGGTGCTGCCTTTCAAAATTCTTGGTCCTCCGGGAGAAAACACGGGTGACGAATACTTAGGCGTCGGACTGACTGACGCGCTCATAACTCGTCTCAGCAACGTGCAGCGTCTCATCGTGCGTCCGACCAGCAGCGTGTTGCGTTACCACGGCGGTGCGATCGATCCCATCATGGCTGGACGCGATCTCGGTATCGATTACGTCATCAACGGCACTGTCAGACGTGTAAACAATCGCATTCGCGTATCAGCGCAACTGCTCAGCGTCAGCGAAGGCGTGACGCGCTGGGCCGACAACTTCGACGAAGACTCAACCGACGTACTTCAGATCGAAGATTCGATCTCGGAAAAAGTCGCATCGGCATTGCTGCCGAAACTGACGCGCGACGAGAAGCATCAATTATCCAAGCGCGGCACGGACAGTTCTGAAGCATTCGAAGCTTACCTGCGTGGTCGTTATTACTGGAGCTCGTATACCGAGGTTGGTCTCGCGAAGGCGCTCGAGTGTTACAAGCAGGCAATCGCGCTGGATCCCGATTACTCGCTCGCCTACACAGGCATCGCCGATTACTACAACTGGCTCGGCGTCTTCGGTATCAAACCGTTCGCAGAAACTTCAGCCGCTGCGAAACAGAACGCTGCAAAAGCAGTGGAACTGGATTCGGGTTCTGCGGAAGCGTACAGCGCGCTTGGCTTTGCGACTGTTTGTCATGACTTCGATTGGGCCGTCGCAGAAGGTCAACACCGTCGCGCGATCGAGATCAATCCAAATTATTCAACCGGTCATCATTGGTACGCCTTTCATCTGATGATGGAAGGACGCTTCGAAGAAAGTATCGAGCAGATGTTGCGCACGCGCGAACTCGATCCGATCTCGCCAAGCGTTCTACAGGCACTCGGCTGGTGCTATTACCACGCGCGTCGCTTCGACGATTCAATCCTGACTTTCCAAAACATGCTCGAAGCCGTGCCTGAGTTTCCTTATGGTCTAGTCACATTCTCCTGGGCGTTGAGACACACGGGCGAGCTTGATCGGGCCGTTCAAGTTGCTGAGAAAGCGTTGGAGCTTGCGGGCGGCAGTCAGTTCTATCTTTCTGTGTTGGGTGGAACGTATGCAGCGGCCGGCAGGCATTCAGACGCGCGCGCCGTTCTGGACCAACTGGTCCAACTGTCCGTACACGCGTACGTGTCGCCTTATCACCTCGCGTTGATCCACCTGCATCTCGGCGAGCGCGACCGTGCCCTCGAATTACTTCAAAACGCTTACGCGATCAGGGACGCGTGGGTGGTGTGGCTGGGTGTCGAACCGCAATGGGATCCGCTGCGTGGTGAGCCTGGCTTCGAAGAGATTCTGCGCGAAATGCGACATCCAGCGATGTACCGCAAGTTGGCGAAGATGGCGGCCAGCGGCCGCAACGGAAAAGAAAAGGAGACAGAGAGCACGCATCGCACCGATAACGACGGCGATATTGACTCCGTCGCCCGAAACTCAGTCGGGAGAGAACGAAGAGGCTCGTCAACTCTACACCGCAGGACGTTACTATTCGACGAGACGAACAGCGGAAGGTTTGCGGCAGGCAATCGAACGGCTCGAGCGTGCGGTTGAACTCGATCCGGAATTCGGGATTGCTCATGCGGAACTCGCCGACTGCTATGCGCTGCTCAACTGGTACGTCGAGCCTCCTCCGGCCGGAGCCTGGGAACGCGCGAAGCATTCAGCGTTGCGCGCGGTGGATGCGGATCCGGATTTGGCGGAGGCACATGCATCGCTCGGATTCGTCAGGCTTCACTACGATCGCGATTGGGTGCAAGCCGAGCGTGAGTTGCGCAAAGCAATTGAGCTCAAGCCGGGCAATCAGGTGGCACATCGCTGGTACGCGTACAGTTTGTCGGCCATGGGCCGTCACGATGAGGCTTATGCCGAGATCGAGCGCGCGCGCCAGATTTCGCCGCAGTCTGCTGTGATCGCGACGGCCGTTGCGAACGTATTGTTTCTCGCGGGCAAGTTTGATGAAGCTGTGGCCCAGGGGAAGAAGTCACTCGATCTCGACGCGGGCGCAGTTGCAGCGCATACGATTCTTCGTTGGGCGTACGAATTAAAAGGAATGCACAACGAAGCGATGGCTGCGTTTGAGCAGGAGCGAAGTTTCGCCGGCGATACGCCGACCACGCATGCGAAGCGCGCTCACGTGCTCGCGGCAACCGGCAAACGCGAAGAAGCGCAGTTGATCCTGAACGATATCATTGCCAAACGAAACCAAAATTGGGTCACAGCGTATGAGATCGCGATTATCTATACCTGGTTGGGCGACCTGGACAACGCATTTCGCTGGCTCGCACAGGCCGAGCGCGAGCACGCAGTCGGTTTTACGTTTGTGCGCGTCGATCCGCACCTGGCCAAGTTGCGATCCGATCCACGTTTTGCAGATCTGATGAGAGAGACTGAGAAGACGATTCCGTAATTTGTGTATTTGTGTACCGTATGAAAAATCGAGAAGAGTTAGACGCCTGGGTACGCGAAGTTGTCGCGTGGCACTTCGATCCCGAAACTGGCTGTCCGTTTTGGTTAGACTTCGCAAAGAATCTCTCATGGGATCCGCGCAAAGAGATTCACACTTACGACGATCTTTCGCGCTTTGGTTTTTTCCAGGACGAGTGGTTGCGCGGTGGTCCGGTGCGTCGTTGGGTGCCGAAAGGTTTTGCCGATCGACCTGTCTACACGTTTGAGACGGGCGGCAGCACGGGCGTGCCGAAGTCGCGCATCAACATCGAAGACTTCCGCCTCGATTACGAAGCTTTCAGCGAAACCCTGCCGGAAGAGTATTTCCCACGCAACGCCGACTGGCTGTCACTTGGACCAACTGGCCCACGCCGCCTGCGTCTTGCAGTCGAGCACCTGGCCCAACATCGTGGCGGGATCTGTTTCATGGTCGACCTCGATCCGCGCTGGGTCATCAAACTGCTCAAGATGGGCCAACCAAAGATGGCCGAGCAGTACAAGCAGCACGTGGTCGAGCAGGGACTCACGCTGCTCAAAGCGCACGACAACATTCGTTGCCTGTTCACGACTCCGAAGTTACTGGAAGCGCTGTGTGAGAAAGTGTCGCTGAAGAAGATGGGCATCACGGGCGTGTTCTGTGGTGGCACCGAGATGACGCCGCAGTTTCATCGCTTTGCAGTCGAAGAACTGCTCGAGGGTGCTTATTTCGCGCCGACCTACGGCAACACGCTGATGGGTCTTGCGGTCCACAAGCCACGAAAGGTCGAAGACAACTACGCGATCATTTACTATCCGCCGGTGCCGCGCGCGGTGGTCGAAGTTGTCGATCCCGATCAACCTGACAGAATCGTCGAATACGGCGAAACCGGCCGCGTGCGCCTGACAACGTTAACCAAAGAATTCTTCATGCCACGCTTTCTCGAACGCGACGAAGCCGAGCGCGAACCCCCATGCGATCTCTATCCATGGGACGGCGTGCGCAACGTCCGCCCCTTCTCCCGTTTTCAGTCATCGGTCGTCGAAGGAGTGTACTGATTGCAATTGCCAATTGTCAATTGCCGATTTGTTTATTCTGTAAATCCTGATAATCCTGTCTATGCTAAAGATTCCAATCTTGCGCCAAGGCAATCCTTATATCAGCCTCGACACCTCGCGTGTCGCGCATCATCAAACCCGCGAACCGTTCGTCGAAGTAAGCCAGGCCAACGCCGGCTTGATTCGCCGCGATTTATCACGACAAGACATCGCGCAATCAAGTCTCAAGCAATTCTCAACCAAAGATCTGATCGACATCTGTTCTCGCGCCGGCGAGCACTTCACCAACGATTCCCTTCCCATCGGCGACAGCACGCAAACTCCCGACGACTACGTGAAGCAAGTCTCTGCGACGACCGGCCTACCCTATGTTCTCGCGCGTCGAAACATGCTGAAAATCAAAAGCATGTTTACCAACATGGAAAGCGTGCTCAACGGTCTGACGCGCAATGTTGATTGGGAAATCCTCGATCGCGGCTTTGGCAATTTCGACGGTCGTGCGCTGAGTTTCTTTCCACGCACTCAATCACTCGGCGCCGTTCTTCCAAACAATTCACCCGGCGTGCATTCACTTTGGATCCCGGCGTTTCCACTCCGCATTCCGCTCGTGTTGAAGCCCGGCAGCGCTGAGCCATGGACGCCTTACCGGATTATTCAGTCGTTGATCAAAGCAGGCGCGCCGCGAGAAGCATTTAGTTTCTATCCAACCGATCACGCCGGCGCGGGCGAGATCTTGCGCGGCTGTGGCCGCTCGTTGCTATTCGGCGATTCATCGACGACCGGCATTTGGGCCAACGATCCGCGAGTCGAGATACATGGACCAGGCTACAGTAAAGTCATCATCGGCGAAGATTGCGTCGATGACTGGGAACAGTATCTCGACGTTATCGTTTCGTCGATTGCTGATAATGGCGGTCGCTCGTGTGTGAACGCTTCGGCGGTCTGGGCGCCCGCGCACGTCGAAGAGATCAGCGAAGCGCTGGCGAAGCGACTCGCCCAGATCGTTCCGCGCGCTGCTGACGACGAAAATGCCCAACTCGCGCCGTTTGTCGATCCGCAAGTCGCCACTCGTATCAACGCGATGATCGATCAGGGTTTGACCGAACCAGGCGCGCGTGACGTTACCGCCGCTTATCGCGACGGCGGGCGGCTCGCCACCTGGAACAACTGTTCGTACCTGCTTCCGACAGTTCTGCTTTGCGAGCAGGATCATCCGCTCGCGATGAAAGAGTTTTTGTTTCCGTTCGCAAGCGTCGTAAAAGTCGATCAGGACGATATTCCAAATCAACTTGGACCAACTCTCGTTGTCACTGCCATCACCAAAGATCCGAAACTGATTCAAACCCTGGTCAACTCGCCGCGCATCGATCGCCTGAACATCGGCGCGCTGCCGACGAACCAGGTGAGTTGGGATCAACCGCACGAAGGCAATCTCTTCGATCATCTTTACGCGCGCCGCGCTTTTCAGCATGCTGTTGCCGTCTGAGGAATTGAGTTGAGAATTCTTTATCTCACAGGCGGAGCGGGCCGGATGTATTGCGGCAGTTGCCTGCGCGATAACGCGATGGCGACGGAGCTGATCGCGCGCGGTCACGACGTGATGCTCCTGCCTGTCTACACGCCGACGCTTACTGACGAACCAAACGTCAGCAACGATCACGTAGCGTTAGGCGGCATCAGCGCATACCTCGAACAGTATGTTCCGATATTTCGAAAGACGCCGCGCTGGCTCGATCGCATCTGGGATTCAAAAACTGTTTTGAACCTTGCGACACGACGATCGATCTCGACGAACCCGCAGATGCTTGGCGAGATGACGGTTTCGGTGTTGAAAGGCGAAAACGGATTTCAGCGCAAAGAGATCGACAAACTGATCGAGTGGCTCAGTGTTCAGGATACGCCTGACGTGATCAATCTTCCTTACTCGCTGCTGCTCGGCATGGCTGGACCACTCAAGCGCGCGTTGAACGTGCCGATTCTTTGCACGTTACAAGGTGAAGATCTCTTTCTCGACAACTTGCAGGAACCGTATCGCAGTGAGTCGCTTAAGTTGATTCGGGATCAGATCGAGTACGTCGATTCGTTTCTTGCGGTGAGCCAGTACTACGCCGATTTTATGTCGGGCTATCTCGGTATTCCGCGCGAGAAGATTCGCGTCGTTCCTTTGGGAATCAACCCGCAGGGTTTTGACTTGCGAGAGTCGAAGCGCAGCGCTCCGTTTACAGTTGGTTTTTTTGCTCGCATCGCGCCGGAGAAAGGATTGCACGTGCTGGCGGATGCATATCGAATCATGCGTGAGTCGGGAGAGTTACCGGAGGCGAGGCTCGAAGCCGCGGGCTACATGGCTGCTGACGCCAAACCGTATCTCGACGGTATTCAAAAACGTTTGCGCGAGGCTGGGCTCGACGGTGAGTTTCACTATCGTGGCGTGTTGGATCGCGCTGAGAAGATCGCGTTTCTGCGGAAGCTTGACGTGATGGCGGTGCCTGCGACGTATGATGAGCCGAAGGGGGTTTCTCTGCTGGAGGCGATGGCGTGCGGTGTTCCCTTCGTCCAACCACGGCGTGGTTCGTTCACGGAGATTGTTGAGAACACCGGCGGCGGGCTGCTGGTCCAACCTGACGATCCGCGGAGTCTTGCTGAAGGTATTCTGAAGATCGTGAAAGAGAAGCGGCTCGCGGAAGAATTGAGCGCGAACGGTTTTCGCGGAGTGCGCGAACAGTACTCGGCGGCGAACATGGCGGATCGAGTTCTTGAAGCTTATGAAAGTGTGATATGTCCAGCTCCTTCAATCCCGGTGATGACCTGATCTTTCAACTCGAGAGCGGGTTCGGATTGCTTCGCGTGTTAGCTGTCGAAGGCGAAGGCGCGGACACGGTGTGGCACCTGCTGGCGTATGACGATTTTTTCCCTGACGTGGAATCAGCAGAAGCTGCCTTGGCGCGCGCGACCCCGTTGCCCATTCGCAAAGCGCACATGGCTCTTACGAATCGCGCCTTCGAGCGCACTCCCGCGGCTCGACTCGGCAATCGCCCGGTGACTGATGACGAACTTGTCGCTTATCAGGAATTGGCTCAACAGCGATCGCCCTGTCTCTGATCGTTCAGCTCTCCTGATGCTCGGCATTCGATAATTCGGTTTTCTTTGTGCTTCTTGTGTTCAATAAATGACCAATCCATCAACACTCCAGCGACTCTTTCTCAGTCTCGTTTTACTTTCCGTTTTTATACTCGCACCGCGTTCGCAGCTCGTGTCGAACGCCTGATCGACACATGGCGCCCGGAACACTATCTCGTCAACATCACGCTGAACAATCAACTCTCTGAAATCACTTCAGCGCAGCGCTCGGATCAACATTCTCGTCCTCAAACCGACAAATCTGATCGATCTCGATTTCGGAGATCTAACAACAGACACAGTCACCCTAAACTCGCAAACCGTTCCTTTCGCACACAAAAACGGCAAGCTTCAGATCAACCTTCCGGAACGCGCAAACCCCGGAACGCGTCTCGTCGTCACGGTCAACTACCGCGGCAAACCAAAAGACGGTTTGATTCTCACCAACGACAAAGACGGCAAGCCTTCGGCGGTCGGCGACAACTGGCCCGATCGAGTTCATCACTGGATTCCGACGTTGGACCATCCGTCTGCGAAAGCGACGATCACATTCAACATCACTGCGCCTGCACGCGAGGAAGTGGTGGCGAACGGCCGCCTGGACCACGTCGAAACAACCGCCGGCGGCCAACGCACCTGGACCTACTCCGAGGGCGTTCCGATTCCGCCGTACTGCATGATCATCGGTGTGGGCCAGTTTGCGCGTGTGGAACCCTCGGCGCGCGCACTGACCCCGCTTTCATACTACGTGCCGCAATCAGAGAGACACCTCGCGGAAAAAGGATTCGGACCAACGATTCCTTCGTTGGAGTTTTTCACGCAAACCGTCGCTCCTTATCCATACGAGAAGCTCGCGATGATCGTAGGCGCGACTCGTTATGGCGGCATGGAAAACTCGAGCGCCATTGTCTTCACGACCAGTCTATTGACACGATCGCGACCCGAAGGCTTGAGCAAGACGTACGGAATTCCCGCGGGGAATGTGAGTTTGATCGCGCACGAGATCGCGCATCAGTGGTTTGGCGATTCGGTAACTGAGTCAACGTGGGCGGATCTGTGGTTGAGTGAAGGCTTCGCGACTTACTTTGCGGGCCTGTTTCTACAGCGTTACGAAGGCGAGGACGTGTTTCAGACGTACATGAAGAACGCGGCTGCGAGGGTCTTTGAGTATGAGAAACAAGAAGCGCACGCCGATCTTCGATCGCGACACAGAGAATCTTCTCGACCTGCTCAACGCGAACAATTATCAAAAAGGAGCGTGGGTGCTCCACATGCTGCGCTCGAGTCTCGGCGATGAAGTCTTCTTTCGCGGCATCCGAAACTACTACGAAGCGCACAAGAACTCCGTCGCGACCACCGAAGACCTGCGCGCCGCGCTCGAGAAAGCTTCCGGCAAAGATCTCGATTGGTTCTTCACGCGCTGGGTGTACGACAGCGGCCATCCGCAGTATGAGCTGACATGGCAGTGGTTCAGGAGACGCGATCTGAGACTAACTCTGAAGCAAGTCCAACCGGGCAAAGCTTTTCTCGATCCCGTCCCGATCACGATCACAACCGCCAGCGGCAAACGAGACATCATCCTGAAGCCTCGTGGACCGCAATTGATCGAAACGATCCAATTGCGCGAAACCCCGACGAACATCGAACTCGATCCACGCAACACCCTTCTGAAACAAGCCAGCGTGAAGCGGGTTTGACAGCTTCGGTTCGCTTCCCTATCATCCCAACCATGTCGGGGCGTGGCTCAGCCTGGTAGAGCGCACGGTTCGGGACCGTGAGGTCGGAGGTTCGAATCCTCTCGCCCCGACCAATACTTTCAAGCACTTACGGGCAGCGCATGCTGCCCGTTCCCGTTTGATGTGGGGACTTTTGTGTCGGTCCAGTTTTGAAGCTGCAAAACCTTACCGTTTCCCTTCCCCACTCCAGTTTGTGTTAGTAACTGCATCGCACGGCGAATGCCGTCTCCTGTCGCGTGCGTGTAAGAGCTTCGAGGAGTTTTTCCCTCCATTGGGCCACTCTAATATGTCTGCTCACTTCCATCACGAATTCGTGTCCTCGCGCCTCTAATCGTTGGGCTAATTTGACAACAAGGTCGCGGTCTTTAGCAGCAAAAGAAAAGTAAATTCGCGCCATTTCTAGTTTTCCACTGAATAACCTGAACGCTCATTTCAGGAACGCAAAGTTATTAACTCAAGTAAGTCAATCACAAGATTCTTGCGGACTTGATGAGGTGACCTTAGCGAGTTCGCTATCTGCAATAACTTCATAAGCAAATCCCATCCGCTTATAGTAGAAGCGATACGTGTTACGCCATAATGGTATGCACCCGATAAAGATCACTGATGAAATTACACTGAGCCAAAGGAGAGAACCGCCAAAAGATAACGACGCGATTGCGATCAACAGAAAGTTAATTATTCCCGATCTGGCTAATCGCACGAAGGTAAGATTGAGCTCTAGGTTTCTAATGATGTTGGTTGAGCCTTCCTGCCAAACAGCAGACTTCACGTGTTCATAAACCTTACCCGGAACAACTTGATCTCGAATTTTTTTGTCAGCAAACGGCTCTGTTATCTTGTAACTCATAGTATTCATGATCAATCCTAGCTGATAGAAAACGGCGGCGGCTATGAATAGTATAGGGGTGGCCCACGAACCGATTTGTGAAGCTAGGGTTTTCACCTCTTGAATGTCAAAGACTGAAAGACGTAAACAAATCAGAAACATCCAAGTAGCCGTAAAGAAACCTATAATCAACATCTCAACAATTATCGATGTAGTGCTCATGGTCTAGTTCCTTTCCTGGCTCTCTTGAAGAGAATATGGCTCGCTAGATTAAGGCTCCTAGAATCCACTCTTTTCATTCTTTCGAGGGAACCGATCCCCGACAGACTGCTTTCCGTTACGAACCGGGGCCTTCTGCGTCGGGCAGGATTCGGGCATCAATCTTTCGTGGCAATTGGGTGCCTTCATTAATAGATGCGGTTGGTTCAGAAATACGCTTCTCCGACGTTCCTTCAATTGCTTTCAAAGCTTCGTCGGTTGTTTTGGTGGGCCCTCCAATGCTCTCTAGGTTCTTGATTTGCTCCCACTGCTCGACATATCTCTTCCAAGGTCGTTTACCGAATGCTAATACACTCACCATTGAGAGAAAAGATGCTGCAATAGGAAAAAAGAGAACGCAACTTAATGTGCTCGGTTGAGCCTGACAGACTGTGCGTGACACTATGAAAGAAATGAAACCAACCCCAAGATACATGAGCGAATAGGCACCTTTGCTACTAAGAAAATTCCTCTTGGGTGCTCGATGTCTTCGTTCCCAGCCAATCTCAACAGAATTAGCTTCATGGAATACCTCAAGGTACGTACTAATGCGCGATGTTAATAACCCTATGAGCCAAGTCATATAACCAGCGATCGAAAGTATAGCGAGTAGAATTGAAGAAACGATTGTCCATGACCATTTGTCAGGAGCGTTTATAGCCCAGCCGAGAATTGCTATGACAACGACCAAACTTCCCGTCACCACAGAGAACCTGCGGGATTGCCAGTGCATAATTTCCTGACGTAGCGTGTCATATTCCTTTTCTTTCATCTTCGTATCCATTCTTTCTCCTCTAGGTAAGTGGCGCTGCTGATCTACGTGGCACGCCTTGCTGAGTACTCCGGTCGCGGTAGTCAAAAGATTGGAGTCCCGAAGAACATTAGGAACGAATTATCTTGATTTCCAGATCCTTGAATTAAGGCCATGTATGTGAGCCATCTCGGGCAAACCGGCTACTGAACGTTTGGGTTTAGCGAGTTTGCGAGGACGCAGAGGCTCGAGGTCAGTCCTATCGAAAGCGAGCGGAGGTTATTACTGTTTGGAGTTAAATGTCAAGATTTTGAAATCAGAGAAACGCATGGTAATGCGGAAGTTCGGTTACCGAAGCTCTACTGCCCAAGATTGCCTTTTCGGTCATACACTGGATAGGCTTGCTTCAACAGAGTTTTGTCAGCTAGTAGGTCGGCAAATGATCTGTCCCTTAAAGCGCGAATCAAAAGATCTCGGATTGCTCGCCTTAGCAATTTTACCGCATCGACTCTTCGTTGATCGCTTGGGGCATAGATTCCGCTCGCCGATACTGACTGCTGCAACATGGCTTCTGCTGAATGCTTGAATCCGGCACATAACGTATAAGTGTCTGCCGCCGCATCGTGGTCTACGAAAGCGACAAGTTGCGTTAGGCGCTGCGTGACCTGTGCCCTGTTGTTTAGATGTCCAGTACAGATAAGCGATTCCAACGCTGCATGCATTACCGTGTGAGCCATCTTGGGAAAGTAGATTGAACATGCGATCTCATTCGTCTTAATAGCGCGAACAACGCGCCGGTATTTCAGCTCATTATCAAATAAGAAGTTGAATGAATCCCAAAGCTCAGACATTGACTTCGCGTCTTCTAACGTGATCGTGTTCCAGTCTTGAAGCTGCGGAATTACGAAAGCCACGTTTAGATTATTAATGACTTGATCGTGATAGTCTATAGATCTCCCCAAAAACTGGACAGGTGAATAAGGTGTAAAATCGGCCCCGTAGCGGAGGACCGATGAGCAAACAGCGGAAGCAGTATAGCGCGGCTTTGAAGAGCAAAGTGGCGCTGGAAGCGATCAAGGGTGTGCGCAGCGCGAACGAGATCGCCACCCACTACGGGGTGCACCCAAACCAGGTTGGGCAATGGAAGAAACAAGCCCTCGAGCATTTGCAGGAAGCGTTTAGCGATGGGCGCAAACGCGCTGAGCGCGCAGAAACAGAGTTGCAAAACGAACTGTACCAGCAAATCGGACAACTCAAAGTAGAGTTGGACTGGTTGAAAAAAAAAGCTGGCCTGCTCGGTTGAACGAAGCGGCAACTGATTGAACCGGCGCATTCAGAACTAAGTGTAGTGCGGCAATGTCAGCTGCTGGGTCTGGCGCGCTCCAGTCATTACTATCAGCCGCGCGGTGAGAGTGAGCGGAACTTGAACTTGCTGCGACTGCTGGATGAGCAGTACACGCGCACGCCGTTCTATGGCGTGCCGAAGATGACGGAGTGGTTGCGCAGCCAGGGCGAAGTGGTAAATGAAAAGCGGGTGCGCCGCTTGTTGCGCCAGTTGGGACTGGAAGCGGTTTATCCGAAACCCCAGTTGAGCAAACCGCTGGGGGGCCATCGGATCTATCCTTACCTGCTGCGCAATGTGGCGATCACGCGCGTGAACCAGGTCTGGAGCAGCGACATTACCTATATTCGCCTGCACCCGGGATTTGTCTATTTGGTGGCGATTATCGACTGGTTTAGTCGTTATGTGCTGAGTTGGGAAGTATCGATCACGCTGGAATCGAACTTCTGTGTAGCGGCCCTGGATTGGGCCTTACAGTTGGCCCGACCGGATATTTTTAACACGGACCAGGGCGCGCAGTTTACCAGCCACGACTTCACCGAGCGGTTATAGGCGCAGCAGATTCAAATCAGCATGGATGGACGCGGCCGCGCGTTGGACAACATTTTCGTGGAGCGCTTGTGGCGCACGGTTAAATACGAAGACATCTACTTGAAAGAGTATCGCAGCCTGGCGGAGTTGTTACTGGGACTGCATGCTTACTTCACTTTTTATAATGACGAGCGTTTACATGCGGCGCTCGGGTACCGGACGCCGGCGGCGGTTTATCATCAGGGTTGAAAATGGGGGCCAGTTTGGGAGACGGCCATAGCCTCCGCTGCGGCGGCCATCAAGGGATCGCTTCGCTCGAGCCGCTACGCGGCGCGCCCTTGACTGCCGCCTCGCTCCGGCTCAGAGGTAGTTAAGGAGCAAAGCTCCTTAAAATCCATTTCGGATTCTAAAACTATGATTGCTGAACGAACGGCGGAAATTTAGCTCGCGTATTCGCCCTGTAAACGATTTTCTGGTCTGGTCCAAGTGAGGGGTAGGACCTTTGAGTGAGGCAGATGATGTGATTTTCAACCGGGAGCGGAAATCGACTAGAATCCGTCCCATTTCAAAGGTGCCGACCTCCACCTTATTCAAGCCGTTTTTCTGTCCAACATTTGGGGAGACCCTAAGTGTGCGATGGTTCCATCAGTGCGATAGAAGGATTTAACCCATATGCTGCCATAACCGATGGAAGTAGGTTTCACCAATCTGGACAGAACGATAGCCTTTAGAATTAACTGCTTTTCTTCACTCGACGTAATGCCCTCTTCGATCCAGTCTTTTTGTGGTTCTTCTACTGAATAGAAAAGTCTATGTGTATAAGGGCCGTTCCATTCAATCAGTTCTCTTGCCTCAACCTTTGGGCACTGTTCTTAACTTCTTCCAACCATCCATCTTCGATCATCTGGATAGTTACTCCACTTCCAATATGAGCGCGTACCACTGGAGGACTCGAAGGCTTCAGGTTGAATAGTGCGGATACTTCAGTTCGGACCATAGTTTGATTTTGCGATATTTAGCTAGGGAAAAGCGAATTTTATCTAAGCTGAAAAAATCGGTCTACAACTGCGGAAATCACGCGCCGGAAATCTGTTGTCCTGAAAGGACGCGCTACTCCTACGCTTGGCGCTTTAGAGAGGATCTTTCATCCGAAGCATTAAATGCGGTCTCATAGTATAGCGGGAGATTGGAACAAGGTGCAGTAACGAGGTTGTAAGGGAAAAAGCGCCAGTCTTTGAACTTCGACCTGACATCATGGTGAGGAGATAGCAATGAAAAAAAGGCCTCAGAGTAGAGGGAACGTACCATGGAGCAAACGTCAGGAAATCCCAGACGCACAGGTTCTGGACGCGGCGGATCAATACGAAGAAGCTAGAAAGCTCTTAGCGAAACAGCCTCCTGGTAGTGGCGTGCTTCTCCCTCATGAACGCTGCGGCTGTGGCCGTGGAACTATATCTTAAATGCCTTTCCGCTGAACTAATTTATGTCGAGGATAAACACATGCCTGAGGTATCCCGTGTGTATGCGGCACCAACAATCCCAAGTGGTCACGGACATGGCCTAGTGGCTCTACTTAATGCGATGCCTAACGAGATCCGTCGATCACTAATTAACGCTTTCGACATCGAGCTTAGGGCTCGCTGGAACACCGATCTCCAGAGCGTGTTCGCGGAGCTTGAGGGCTTTCATGGCGACTCGTTACCCTTTCGAACACGATGCTGACATTAACCGTTACAATCTGGAGCACCTCATGGGCCTCTCTGAATTTCTCGGTCGCTTCGCAAGAAGAATTCAACCGATACACCGTATAGAGTGGAAGTAAGTCCGCCTGCCACTAGATGGTATCGATTCGTTCGGTTGAATAACGCCACTCTGACGGGATTTTGTCCTTGTACTTCGACCGCGGATAGAAGGTGGTCGTGTCTTCTTCTAAAGAACAGTGCCCTCGCCCCAAGCACCTAAGTTTCAACTGTGCCGCTATCTCAGAGGGACGCGCTACATACACTCGCGGGGCTTGCCCAAGCTCGACGTTCATAAATCCGACAAAGATATAAACTACATCACTTCGCTGAGCCGCCAGCCATCGGTCGATGGCGATGTGATATGTCACCCCCTTTTTGAAAGCAGTGCCTAACATCCAACCACCATCTTGACTGCCTTTTACCGAGATAGGCAGTTTGCGCTCGCCTTTGACCGCCATTAGATCAAAGTGGGGCTGATTTGGGCCATATTGGACCAGAACGTCATAGCCCGATTGTGCCAATAAACAAGCAGCGTAGGACTCAGCAGCTATCTCGCACTGCCGCGCACTCATTGTACGGGTACGTTTCAAGCGTTCATTCTCCCGGAAGCTTGTTTGTCAAATAATTCCTTTTGTCGTGCAATGTGGCAGTGCCTCATATCTGAGTAACACCATGAGTAACGGTTTGCGCTAGCCGAACTCGTATCTGAAAAATGCTTGTGGCGCGCAAGCAAGTTGTAGTTCCTGCCCATGGGCAAGGGAATCCTTTACACCATTGCAGTGCATCAAAAGAAATAGCGCGAACATCGCGTGGAGGGAATCACATGATTAGCATTTTGCCCGACGAAACTGTTATTACTGATGGAGATCGCCACCCGGTTTTAGAAATCACGTGGAGAATTAATAGTAGAATTGGGCTCGCGACTGTTACTGTTCACCTCGATTCGTCGATGTATGCCATTCCGCCCGAGCATCATAATGGAAGTTCCGTTACAGTTACTTATGGTCCTCCCTCAGTATCATTTCCTCGTCCTGACTATTCATTATCTGAGAACCGCAGAATAATCACATTCCAGGTCCACGCTTTCTCACTCAAGAATACAACGGGCAATCTGCAACGAAAGCGAATACCGTTTGAGTGGAGAAACCCTGGATGTATTCCAAACACCATCGAGCTTGACATAGCTACGGACTCGTCGTCGTGCCGGAAATACCACCTAATAGGATTCAATATCGAAAAGAACATAATTGAGTTCGTGAAGCGCCGGAATGATTCTACGTTTTATTTTCCGAGGCAGCTTGGGATTTCTGCGATCCCCTACTGGGAGTTTTCTAAAGATGCTGCACTCTATCAGTCAATACCAAACACTACGGTGATGAGTGTCACTTGGCCCTTAGAATGGGGCTATTGGAAGTCGAAAGAGGGTGAAGACTATTTGATTAGTCAGATCCGGAAGTTGAAACATCACCAACCAACAACTGTCCCAGTCCGAATAGCAATATGTCCCTTAGAGTTAGAAACGCCTGCGGGTATAGCGCGCCCGTTTTTAGAAGAGATGGAAAGTCATTCACGTCTTGGGATTGAAATCAGAGTGATTTCACCTCGATCATTGGAGGACGTAATCAAAGAAAAAACGTCGATCGCTCTATATGGCAATGCGCTAGGATTAGAATTTCAAGGTACAGATGCCGATCTTTCCGCCGGCGGTTTGTCGCTGATGTTAGATTCACATCGCATTAAAGATCTCAGCGCGGTGTATCGAGAGCTATATCAATCATCAGTTCCATGGGCTCAGTACAGGAAGGAGAAAGATCTCTCATTCTCCGATGAAGAATCTGGCATTCGAATTTTCAACAGAATCAGAAACATAGTTGCGCATGTGGAGTGAGAGATGACTTCGACAACTGGCGTGCTTAGGAAACGGCTGTTAGTTTCTCATACATAAATAGTCTAGAGGTGGAATTTCAGTGCAACCGGTAACGTCGCGGTGAGTGTTCGCGGTCAGTAGAGTCTTGATTCAACTTAATGCGAGATGAAAATGAGCGGTACCGTAACACTACAGATGCTACCGAGTTTTGCTGACATGAGAATCGGGCGGTGACTAATACGAATCGATCTCCCCACACTTCAGCCACGTTCATACTCCCCAAGACTCGCCATTATTTCTTGACGTTCCGTTTCTGGATCTTTTCTTAGTGAGGGAATATTTATTTCCATCTCAACTCTATTACCGCCGAGTCGTTTAGCAAGAACTGAGCCGCGAATTGCTCTTAAGAGTAATCTTTGAACCGGATCATCACGTTCTCGTTTCGTTATTCCGACACTAATCGTAACGTACAGCTCAGGAGCAATCCTTATCCAAGGATACATTTGTATCTTCTCCACTAGTTTTCTAGCAGCGATCTGAACCTGTGTTTCATTCAATCCAACTAGACAGGCTACAAACTCGTCACCTCCTATTCGCTCTGAGTATCGCTGGGCAGGCGTTCGACTAAAGAACTCGCCTATGATTTGAATGACGGAGTTGCCGACCTCTACTCCGTGCTTATTATTTATCTGAGAAAAATTGTCGAGGTCACCGAAGATTACAGTAATAGGCACATTTCGAGGGCGAATTTGAGATATGATGGATGATATCTTATTTTCAACCATCAGAACCCGTCTTTCCATTTCGATGGTTTTTTTTCTCGAAGGATCAGGTTTTTTTTCTAAGGTCTCGATTCGTTTTACAGCTTTTTGAATCTTTTGAGCTGTTTCTTTAATAGTTGTATTCTTGCTCACGAAAATAGCATGAAGTTGGCGCAGTCCATACGGTACTTTTTTTGGTATTTCTATGTAACCCAAATAAACAGGCACAACCCCGATGACGATTATTCTCCGAACGAGATAATTCAATAGCAGCTAGTATCTCTTCCTGCTCAAAATAAGCTTCATCAGTCCCCTGCGAGACGAGCACCAATGTGATCCACGATTCGCTCTGTGCTTTCGGAATTTCTCTATTCCATCTGTCCCCTGGAATCAGCGTTTCAGAGTCGAGAAACACAGAATATTTTTTAGCGAGTAAATGATAGAGCTTCTTTGCCAGTACCTTATCAATACCGGCGTGTGCAAGAAAAACC